>NZ_NEHB01000002.1:169731-357250 GCF_002127655.1 Janthinobacterium sp. GW456P | reverse complement strand
ACAGCGCAGCTGCATGCCTGCCTGCCACGCTTCATCGACAAGGACATTTTGCTGGTCACCGACGGCCATGCCGCCTATCGCGCCTTTGCCAAGGAAGCGGGGATCAGCCACCAGGCCGTCAATTTGCGCGCAGGCATCCGCGTGCAGGGTGCCGCGCATGTACAGAACGTCAACGCATATCACAGCCGCCTGCGGGCATGGCTAGGGCCCTTTCACGGCGTGGCGTCCCGTTACCTGCCGAATTACCTGGGCTGGCGCTGGATACTCGACGCCGGGCGTATCCGCTCGCCGGAAACATTATTGAAGGCAACGCTGGGAGTGTTCCCACATCTGATGGTGACATAGCCATGAAAAACGCCCCGCTGCATCGCTGCAGCGGGGCGTTTGCCGGCAAGAACCGGTTTTATTTTTCCAGCTGCGTACGCACGCGGGCGATCGCTTCGCGTACCTGGCGTGGCGCGGTGCCGCCCACGTGGTCGCGTGCGGCAACGGAGCCTTCCAAGGTCAGCACCTCGAATACGTCTTCACCGGTCAGCGGCGAAAACGCGCGCAACTGCTCCAGCGACAGGTCGGCCAGGTCGCAACCGGCGTCGACGCAGGCGCGTACGGCCAGGGCCACCGCTTCATGGGCGTCGCGGAACGGCAAGCCTTTCTTGACCAGGTAGTCGGCCAGGTCGGTCGCCGTGGCGTAACCTTGCAGGGCGGCCGCGCGCATGGCTTCCGGTTTGACCGTGATGCCGCCGGCCATGTCGGCGAAGATGCGCAGTGTGTCGATGACGGTATCGACGGTGTCGAACAGCGGTTCCTTGTCTTCCTGGTTGTCCTTGTTGTAGGCCAGCGGCTGGCCTTTCATCAGGGTCAAGAGGCCGATCAGGTGGCCATACACGCGGCCCGTCTTGCCGCGTGCCAGTTCCGGCACGTCCGGGTTTTTCTTTTGCGGCATGATCGACGAACCGGTGCAGAAGCGGTCGGCGATGTCGATGAAGCCGATGCGTGGGCTCATCCAGATCACCAGCTCTTCGGCCATGCGCGACACGTGCATCATCAGCACGGCGGAGGCGGCGCAAAATTCGATGGCGAAGTCGCGGTCCGACACGGCGTCGAGCGAGTTGTGGCACACGTCGTCGAAGCCCAGGGTCTTGGCCACGCGCAGGCGGTCAATGGGGAAGGTGGTGCCGGCCAGGGCGGCGGCGCCCAGCGGCAGGCGGTTGACGCGCTTGCGGGTATCCATCATGCGCTCGGCGTCGCGGCCGAACATTTCGACGTACGCCAGCATGTGGTGGCCGAAGGTGATCGGCTGGGCCACCTGCATGTGGGTAAAGCCCGGCATGATGGTGTCGGCATGCTGCTCGGCCAGGTCCGTCAGCGCGCCGCGCAACGTCGCCAGCAGGGCGGTGATGTCGTCGATGGCGGAACGCACATACAGGCGGATGTCGGTTGCCACCTGGTCGTTGCGCGAACGGCCCGTGTGCAAGCGCTTGCCCGCATCGCCTACCAGTTCGGTCAGGCGTTTTTCGATATTCAGGTGGACGTCTTCCAGGTCCAGCAGCCATTCGAACTGGCCGGCGGCGATTTCCTGCGAGATTTGCGCCATGCCGCGCTGAATTTCCGCGTAGTCGGCCGGGCTGATGATGGCTTGCGCATGCAGCATTTCCGCATGGGCCAGCGAACCTTCGATGTCGAACAGCGCCAGGCGCTTGTCAAAAAATACAGAAGCTGTGTAGCGCTTGACGAGGTCCGAGACCGGTTCGGAAAACCGGGCCGACCAGGCTTCGCCCTTTTTGGAGAATTGATCAGTCATGAAAGAAGTCCTTTAGTGTAGGGCGATTATAAACAAGGTTGGCCGGCGGTAGGGCTTTTAGGGGCTTGCAGGGCGCTGAAATGGCCAGGAACGGGGCTGGCCAGCCTCAAATGCCACGGCGATGGCCTGTTGTGCGTTTCATCCGGGCTTTTTGTATTCTGTCCCGCGTATCGTGCGTTTGGTCGCAATCCGATGGCAGTTCAGGGAGGCTCGGCCTACAGTTCAATCATCGCAACACACAAGCAGCCACCCAAAGGACACCATCATGAACATCGCTAAAAACATGGAAGCCATCTTCGTTGCCATCATCGCCGTCGCCGCCGCCACCAGCCTGGCTACCGCCGCCGTGCCGAAGTTCCGCGCCGCGCCGGCCCCCATCGCCGCCAGCGCCGATCAAGCCACCATGCACACCGTGTACGTCAGCGCCAAGCGCTTGAGCGCCGCAGAAAAAGCCGCCCTGTAAGCGCGGCGATGGCATTGCCGGCAGTACAAGAAGCATCGGCAGCAAACAGCAACACCGCATCACGGACAGGCAGAACGGGCGGCGCCCCCGCTTCTATCGAGCCCTGGTGACAGCCGCAGCAAAAAGGCCGATGATCGTGTTTTTCAACGATAGCAGGGCCAGCGCGATGTCACACCTGATGATCAGCACCGACAAGGCGGAACTCGACGTTCCAGCCATTCACCATTTTCTCAGCACGCAATCGACATGGGCCATCGGCATCCCGCTGGCTACCGTACAGCGCGCGATCGACCATTCGCTCTGCTTTGGCGGCACGCTGGACGGCCGTCAGGTGGCGTTCGCCCGCGTGGTCACCGACTACGCCACGTTTGCCTATCTGGTCGACGTGTATGTGCTGGAAGAATACCGCGGCCGTGGCTACAGCCGGCGCCTGATGGAGGCCGTGACGGCGCATCCCGGCTTGCAGGGCTTGCGCCGCTTCATGCTGGCCACCAGCACGGCGCATGAATTGTATGCGCGCTACGGCTTTACGGCGCCGCTCAGGCCGGAGACGCTGATGGAGCGGTATGTGCCGGATATCTACCAGCGTTGACTGCCTGGGCAGCCAGGCCAGCGCTCACTGCCAGTGCATGAGACACGGCGGAATCAAGAGCAGCAGCGCCAGCACCAGGTAGATCAGCTGCAGCGGGATCATCCACTTGGCCCAGGTAATCCAGGGCACGCGCGCCAGCGCCAGAACGCCGACGGTGATGCCGGACGTGGGGATCATCGGCGTGGTGAATTCGCCGAACTGGAAGGCCAGGATGGCCGTCTGGCGCGTCACGCCCACCAGGTCGGCCAGCGGCGCCATGATGGGCATGGTCAGCGCCGCCTGGCCGCTGCCCGAGTGGATGAAGAAGTTGATCACCGACTGCATGAAGAACATTTTTTGCGCGGCGAAGACGGGACTCGACGAGGCCACCAGGGGCGTCAATGCATGCAGCATGGTGTCGATGATCTGCGCGTCGCGCGCCAGGATCATGGTGCCGCGCGCCAGCGCGATGACCAGCGCCACGCTGACCATGTCGCGCGCACCCTGGACGAAGGATGCGACCAGGCTGTCCATGTCGAGCCGACCGACCAGGCCGACGATGATGGCCATCACCAGAAACAGGGCGGCGATTTCATCGATGAACCAGTCGTACTTGACGACGCCGACGACCATCGTCAGCAGGGTCGCCATGAAGATCCACAGCACGGCGCGGTGCGTGCGCGTCATGCCGGCAAAGCTGTCCAGGTCCATCGAATGTTCGCTGCGTTTTTCGATATCGAGCAGGTAGGTCGGGCTTTTTTCCGGATGGCGCTTGATGCGCGCCGCGTACCACATCAAAAACACGATGCTGACCGCCGTGGCGACGGCCCACACGATCAGGCGGTAGCCGATGCCGGAAAAGATCGGCACGCCCGCGATGCCCTGCGCGATGCCGACGTTGAACGGATTTAAAAAGGCGGCGGAAAAGCCCACCTGCGAGCCGATGAAGGGTATCGACACGCCCGTGATGGTGTCGTAGCCAAGCGCCAGCGCCAGCGGCACGAAGATCAGGATGAAGGGAATCGCTTCCTCGTTCATGCCGAAAGTGGCGCCGCCCAGCGAGAACATGGTGAAGAAGACGGGGATGATGGCGGCGCGCACGAAGCGCGAGCTGGTATGCGCCTTGGCGATGGCCTTGATCAGCGAATCGAAGGCTTCCGTTTTTTGCAGCACGGCGAAGGCGCCGCCGACGATCAGCACGAAGCCGATGATCAGGCTGGCGTCGACGAAGCCCTTGATGGGCGCCATCATCAGGGCGGCCAGGCCCTGCGGCTTGTTGTCGACGTAATGAAACGTGCCGGGGATGATCAGCTGCTTGCCGTTGACCAGCTGGGTGTCGAATTTCCCGCCCGGCACCAGCCAGGTGGCCATGGCGATCATGGCCAGGATGGCGCACAGCAGGACGAAGGTATTCGGGAGCTTGAATTTTCTCATGAGTGTCACTTATTGGCTCAGCAGGCTGCCGCCGCGGTAGGCGATGCTGCCTGCGACCTTGCCGACGTTCATGCCGCGCAGGACGTGGCGGTGGGCGCTGCGCGCAAAAAAGACCCCGGCGACGGTGCAGCGCAAGGTCGTCGTCTCGCCGCTGACGGGATCGATCAGGTCGGCCACCGCGTCGCCGGCGGCCAGCACGTCGCCCATCTCGCGCAGGTAGACCAGCACGCCGTGATGCGGCGCGAGGATCGGTTCCACGCCGGCCAGCGGCGTCGGCGCGCATTGCGGCGCGGGCAGGCCGTCGCCGGCGCCGGCTATCTCCAGCACGCCCTCGATGGCGAGAAAGCGCAGCAGGGCGGTGGCGTCGCGTTCGGCCAGGGCATAGCTCACTTCCACTTCGCCGCGCAGTTCGACGGTGGTCGACAGGCATGCGGCGGGAATCGGATAGCGGCCGCCGAAGTGCGCGTCGAGATCCCACCACAACCGGCTGCAGGCTTCGTCGAACGGCTCTTCGCCGGCCGCCAGTTCCAGCAGCACGGCGCGCGCGCCCAGGAGCGCGAACAGGGGCGCGATCCGCGCCGCCAGCGGCGTGCCTGTATAGATATGCAGGGCCGCTTCGTTATCGCAATGCAGGTCGAGCACGATGTCGGCGTCGATGGCCATGCCCAGCAGGGTTTTCTTCAGCGTCTCCGCATCCGTGCCCGGCCGCCAGGCGGCGACGGCGGCGCGCGCATGCTCGCGTATCAGCGCCACGTTGGCTTGCGCATCCTGTCCCAGCTGGCCATCGAGCGTGGTTTTCAATTCATCGGCCACGTGGCGGTAGGCGCGGTTGAAGTTGATGCCGGTGGTCAGGTCGAAGCGGCCGAACGGCGCGCCATGGATGGCTTGCGCTAGGCCGATCGGGTTGGCGGCCGGCACCAGGATGATTTCGCCGTGCACCTTGCCTGCCGCCTCGAGCGCCAGCAGTTCGCGGCGCAAGAATTGCGACACCAGCATGCCCGGTACCTCGTCCGCATGCAGCGCCGCCTGGATGTAGACCTTCTTGCCGCTGCGGCTGGTGGCGGCCGCTGTGCCGAAGTGGAAGCTGCTCAATTGGCATGACATGCTGGCGTGCGCGGTGGAGATGGAATGCTGTTGTACTTGCATGGTGGGCGCCCCGAAAAGGTGCATGGTTGATGGATTCCGGTCGATTATGTAGCAATATTTTCACGAAGTAAATCAATGAAAATCCTTTTACAAATATTTGTTGAGTTTTCTTTTTGATATGAGTACAGTAAGTTCCAGCGACCCGATTTCCCCTTCTTCCAGTGAGTCGCCGTGCCCAAGAATACAGGCCGCCAGTGATATGAGAGCATCCGCCAGTCCTGCCAGAAGCAGCGCCCCCACGCCACTTGCCACCACGCTGGCGTCGCCCGATGCCGCCTTCGCGCAATCGCCGCTGGGGCAGGCGCTGATGCACGTGCTGGTCGGCGGCTCGGCTTCGCAGCGGCAGATCGCCGATTACCTGCTGCGCAACCAGATGCGCGTGACGGCGCTGGGCATCGAGGAACTGGCCGACAGCTGCCAGGTGTCGACGGCCACCATCAGCCGCTTCGCGCGCGATATCGGTCAGAAGAATTACTCGGCCATGCGCGGCGCCATGGCCGAAACCCTGCAATCGCTGCTGCAGCCGGTCGACAAACTGCGCCGCACGATAGAACGGCGCGCGCGCGCCACCTCGCCCATCACGGAAAGCCTGGAATATGCGGCCGCGAACATCGCCGCCACGTCCGATGCCCTGTCGCCGCCCGCCATGCTGGCCGTGGTGCGCCGCCTGACGCGCGCCAAGGTCGTGTACGTGATGGGTTTCGGCTTGTCGGCCAACTTGGCGGGCATGCTGGTGCAGCATCTGCAGCCGTTTTGCCCGCACGTGGTGGAAGTGGTGGGCATCGGCGGCTCGGAAGTGGCGGCCGGTCACCTGGTCAACCTGACGGCGCAGGACGTGCTCGTGGTGATCTCGTTCCCCCGCTACACGCGCGACTGCATCGGCCTGGCCAGCTTTGCGCGCGACCGCGGCGCCTGCATCGTGGCGCTCACCGACTCGCCCGCGTCGCCCCTGGCCGAACTGGCCGACCACGCGCTGTATGCGCAAAGCACGCATCCCGTCCTGCCCAGCAGCGCCAGCACGGCGCTGGCCATGATCGAGGCACTGGCCGTGGCGCTGATGGTATCGAACAGGAAGAACGTAGAAAAAGCGGCCCGCTTGAGCGAAGTCATCTCCGCCTATCTGTATGGCGGCGAACATGGCGTGCAGGGCGCGCGGAAAACAGCGTCAAGGCAGCGCAAGGCAGTCCCAAAATCATTATAAAAATCAGGCATCAACATCCGGGGAGAATGACAATGCAGATGAAAAAACAGGACGGCGGCTCCTTGCCACGCGAGTCGGTGCTGGCGCAAGGCGTGCGGCTGGCGCTGGGGGCCCTGAGCGTGTCGGCGGCGCTGGGCATGCTGGCCGGCGGCGCGCAGGCGCAGGAGCAGGGGCCGGACGTGGAGCCGGCGCCGAAAAAAATGCCGCGCGTGGAAATCACGGGGTCGGCCATCAAGCGGCTGGAGTCGGAGACGGCGCTGCCCGTGCAGGTTATCACGCGGGCCGAGATCGAAAAGGCGGGCGTGACGACGGCGGCCGAGCTGATGGGGCGCGTCTCGGCCAACGTGGGCGGCCTGACGGACGGCGTCAGCATCAACGTGGGCGGCGACCAGCGCGGCTTCAACAGCGCCAACTTGCGCGGCGTGGGCACGTCATCGACCCTGGTGCTGCTCAATGGCCGGCGCATGGCCAACTTTGCCTCGCCCGGCGACGATGCGGGCGTGGACCTGAACAACATTCCCGCCGCCGCCCTGCAGCGCGTGGAAGTGCTGCTCGACGGCGCCTCGGCCCTGTACGGCACGGACGCCATCGGCGGCGTCATCAATTTTATTACGCGCAAGGATTACCAGGGCGTGGAGCTGAACGTCTACGGCAGCCGCACCGACGAAGGCGGCGCCGGCAAGCGCACGGCCAGCATCACCGCCGGCACGGGCGACCTGGCGGCCGATGGCTACAATATCTTTGCCGTGGTCGACCTGCAAAAAACCGACCGTCTGAGCACGTCGCAGCGCAAGTTCATTCCGCACCTGCATGTGCCGCAACGCCTCGGCCATTTGCTGTCCAGCTACACCAGTCCGGCCAATATCCGCCTCTCCAGCGACCAGCGCGACTACCTGCAGGAGCAGGGCTTCCTGCTCAATGGCCAGCCGATCACGAATCGCCTGATCAACCTGTCGATTCCAGGCTGCAGCGGACCGGCCAATGTGTACCTGCCTGCGGGTACGGGCGGCGTCGATGCGTGTACCTATAACTACATGGGCGACACCGAGCTGTATCCCAAAACGGACAAGCAGAACCTGCTCACGCGCGGCGTCCTCAAATTGAACAACGATCACCAATTGTATGCGGAGGTGGCGTTGAGCCGCTCGCGCAGCTATTACGTGGGATCGACAGCGCGGCCGGATGGCGAAATCGACGCCAGCATGGTGCCGCAGCTGAACGCTGCCGGGTTGACTGGCACGCTGGCCCTGCGCATCCGCCTCAACGAAGCAGGCATGCGCACCAGCGAATTGACCAGCGAAAGCCAGCGTTATGTGGTGGGCGCCACCGGCACCGTCGGCGGCTGGGATTACGACGTGGGCTTGAATCACAGCGTCAATGTGGTCAGGGACAAGGACACGCACGGCTACCTCCTGGCCGACCAGCTACAAAAGGGCATCACGGATGGCACCATCAATCCCTTCGGCCCCTCCAGTGCGGCGGGCAAGGCGCTGCTCGAGAGCATCCAGGTCAACGACGAAGTGCGGCACGCGCGCGGCGTCATGGATGCGCTCGATTTCAAGATGTCGCGTGCCTTGATGGCCATGGGCGGCGGCGACATGGCGTTGGCGGTGGGCGGCGAAGTGCGGCGCGAGCGCACGGATTTCCGGCCATCCGCGTTGCTAATGAGCGGTAACATCACCAACGATGACGCGCCCGAAGGCGGCGTGGCCACCAGCGACAGCCGCAGCGTGCAGGCCATCTATAGTGAATTGCTATTGCCGTTTAGCAAGCAATGGCAGGCGCAGCTGTCCGGCCGCTATGACCATTACCAGCAAGTGGGCGGCGCCCTCAGCCCGAAGATCGGCCTGACCTACATGCCCAGCAAGGAGGTGCTGTTGCGCGCCTCGGCCGGCAAGGGCTTCCGCGCGCCGTCGATGTCGGACCTGCATCGGCCCACTGTCTACAGCCAGACGGCGACCCTGCCTGATCCCGTGTACTGCGAAGCCGAGAACAACGACTACTCCGTCTGCGCCGACAACTGGCGTACGCGCCGCTACAGCAACGACAAACTGAAGCCGGAGCGCAGCCGCCAGTTCACGGCCGGCCTGGTACTCGAACCGAGCCAGCACTGGACCTTCAGCCTCGATTACTGGAATATCAGGCGCACGGACCTGATCAGCGAAATCGGCGACGACATCATCCTGTCCAACCTGTCCAAGTATGGCAACCTCGTCCACCGCGACGAAGACAATGAGATCCGCTACATCGAGCTGCGCAAGGAAAACCGCGGTGCGCAAAAAGCCTCGGGCATCGATATCACGGCCGACCTGCATGGCGTGAAAACGGCGTGGGGACGCTTTGGCGGACATCTGAGCGGCACCTATGTGCTCGATTCGAAGATCCAGACCAGCCCTGGCGATGCCTTCATCAGCAATCTGAACAAGTTCGTCACGGACGGCGTGGTGCAGCGCTGGCGCCATACGATCACCCTCGACTGGGACAATGGCCCGTATTCGGCCAGCCTGTCGAACACGTATTCGAGCGGCTATGATGACCAGAACTCGGCCATCAATACCGACGACGGCAGCGTGGTCAAGCCGAACCGCGTGAAGGCCTACACCTTGTGGGACATGTCGGGCGCGTATGCGGTCAGCCAGCAGTTCAAGCTGCGCGCCGGTATACAGAATCTGTTCAATACCAGTCCGCCATACTCGAACCAGGCATTTTTCTTCCTGTCCGGCTATGACCCCAGCTACGCTGACCCGCGCGGCCGGCGCTTCTACGCCAGCGCCAATTACAGCTTCAAGTAAAAAAACTGGAGATACCGCAATAACGCTGTCATATGCGGCAAGTAGTATCGTAGTTCGATGCAGTTGGGTGGCAGGCAGCAGTTTTGGCAGCAAGGGCGCGTGCCGGTATCAACAAGTGCGCGCCCCTTTCCTTGTATTCGAAAGGCATCATGAAATCATTCTCAGGCCGGTACCATACCTTTTGCGCCGTGCTGCTGTTCGCGCTGGCATTGTGCAGCTTCCATGCCGTGGCGGCGCCCGGCGGCAGCGCCATCGGCAGCGCGCCGCAGGGCACGCTCGTCATCATCGGCGGCGGCCTGCGCGCCGACAATGCCGAAGTCTGGCAGCGCATCGTCAAGTTGTCGGGCGGTCCGGGCGCGCGCATCGCCGTGCTGGCCTCGGCCGCGATGAACCCGGAAAAGTCCGGTGAAAGCATCATCAGGAAGCTCAATCAATATGGCGCGGACGCCTTTTTCGTGCCGCTGGCCGTCAAGCTGGCCAACCGCGATTACCGCAAGGCGGCCGAAGATCCTGCCATCGTCACGCAGATCAAGTCGGCCACCGGCATCTATTTTGCCGGCGGCGACCAGGGACGCATCACGCAAGCCTTGCTGCGCCCGGACGGCAGCCGCACGGCCGCGCTGGAAGCCATCTGGTCGGTCTACCGCAACGGCGGCGTGATCGCCGGTTCCAGCGCCGGCGCCGCCATCATGAGCACCACCATGTTCTATGACGCCAAGCCCGTGCTCGACATGCTCAAGATGGGCGTCACGGATGGCCGCGAGATCGCGCCGGGCCTGGGCTTCATCGGCAGCGATGTCTTCGTCGACCAGCATCTGCTGGTGCGCGGGCGTTTTGCGCGCATGATTCCCGTGATGCTGAAAAAAGGCTATCACCTGGGACTCGGCATCGATGAAAACAGCGCCATGGTGGTCGACGCCATGCGCGACGTGGAAGTCATCGGCTACAGCGGCGCACTGCTGATCGACCTGTCGGGCGCCATCAGCGACCGCGGCGTGAAAAATTTCAATATCAGCAATGCGGCCATCAGTTACCTGGACCGGGGCGACAAGTTCAACCTCGTCACGCGCGTGTTTACGCCCTCGCCGGACAAGGCCGACAACAAGCTCGATCCGAACCAACCCGATATGCGCGAACCCGTGTTTACCAACGATATCCTCGGTAACAACGCCGTGCTGGACCTGATGGGCAATCTGATCGACAACGCGCAGCAGGAAGCCATCGGCATCGCCTTCGGCAACCCGCGCGACCCGTATCCGGACCTGGGCTTCGAATTCCGCTTCAGTAAAACGGTCAACAGCGTCGGCTACAGCTCGACCGAGGCGGAAGCGTATTCGGTGCTCAAGCTGCGCCTCGACATCCGCCCCATCCAGCTGCGCCAGCCGCTGTACCGCTACAAGTAAGCGGCGCGCTAGCGCCGCCAGCGCGGCCACGCGGCGATCGTCAGGGCCCGCAGCAGCCACTCGACGGGGCCATAGGCGTGGCCGCGCAGCCACCAGCGGCTCAGGGGCAGCTGCAGGCTGAAGATAATGACGGCCAGCGCCAGGGCGCCCAGCGGCGAGACGCCGCCCATCAGCCGCATGCCATATGCGAGGAACAGCCAGGCGCAGACGCTCGATTGCAGCAGGTAGTTCGACAGGGCCATGCGGCCCGTGTCGGCCAGCAGCGCAAACAGCGTGCCATCGCGCAGCCGCTCGAACAGGGCCAGCGCCAATGCCAGGTAGGCGCCGGCCAGCAGCGGCGCGCTCGCCAGGCCCACGGCCAATCCCGCCACCTGCCATGCCTGGCTGTCGCCATACACGGAGGTCCAGGCATAGAAAACGGCGCCGGGCAATCCCGCCAGCGCGCCGGCCCGCAGCAGGCGGCGGCGCAGCGGCAGATAGTCGGCCGCGTGCAGCAGCATCTCGCGCTTGCCTGCGGCCAGGCCGCACAGGAACATGGCCAGCGCGCACGGCGCCTGCACCAGCAGCAGGACGATCCAGATGTCGCTCAGTTCGCGCAAGTGCTGATGGACGACGGCGGCCGGCGTGGCGCGGTAGGCGGCCAGCGCCGTTGCCGCCTTTTGCGCCATCGCCACGGCGTTGTCCGCCGCGTCGCCCGCCGGTTGCAGGCTTTGCAGCCAGGCCATGCCTGCCCAGAAGGCCGCGCAGACGGCGACGAGAGTGAACGCCAGGGACAGCGCCTGGCGTTCGCCGCAGCGGTGCAGCGCCAGCAGCACGATGCCCAGCACGGCGTAGGTGGTCAGTATGTCGCCATGAAACAGCAGCACGGCATGCAGGGCGCCGATCAGCCACAGGCCCGCCTGCCGGCGCAGCATGCGTGGCACGAACGGCGCCTCGGCGCGCGCGGCCGCCTGCATCTGCAAGGTGAAGCTGTAGCCGAACAGGAAGGAAAACAGCAGGTAGAACTTGGTCTCGAACAGCAGCGCGACGAGGAAATGCGTGGCGCGGTCGACGCCGCCGTGAAAGGCGGGATCGGTCAGGCCCAGGCCGAACCACGGCGTGGCGAAGGCGCCGATATTGACCACCAAAATGCCGAACAGGGCGCAGCCGCGCAGGGCGTCGACATCGGCGATGCGCGTGGGTCGGGTTTGCACGGCGGCGCTCATGCCAGGGCAGGGCGCAGGAAGCGCGCCAGCAGCAGGTGCAGGCTGGCGCGCTGCGCCAGCGGCGCGTAACCGGGATCGACGGCGACCCGGTTGAAGATGCCGTCGATCAGCGCGGCGATCCAGCCGGCCGTTTGCGCGGGGTCCAGCGCGGCGTCGATCTGGCCCTGTGCGGCCGCCTCTGCCAGCAAGGTTTGCAGGCCGCCGCGCAGGCTGGCGTCGTTGCGCGCCACCCTGGCCGCTATGTCCGTGTCGCGCATCGCCTCGGCGGCAATATCCAGCGCCAGTCCCGCAAAGTCCCCGTCGGCCGCCAATGCCAGCACCAGGTCCATGAACTCGAGCAGGGCGCCGTACGCATCGGCGCTGCCTTGCACGCCGGCGAAATAGGCGGCCGTCTCGCTGCCTTCCTGGTCGACGATGGCGGCGATGATGGCTTGCTTGGTGGGGAAATAGTGAAACAGGTTGCCAGGACTCATGCCCGCCTGCGCGCAGATGGCAGCGGTGCTGGTCTGGTGAAAGCCTTTGCGCGCGAAGCAGTGGCGCGCGGCCGCGAGAATGGCGTCGCGTCGCGCCGCGTGTTTGCCGGGATCGATGGTGCGCATGGTGGTTGGCTGTCCTTTTATTTAATCGACTAGTCAGTCTAATATAAAGGGATTGCGTGGCGCGGTCAAGCTGGTGGGGGAAATGGATGCTTTGCAGTGACTATTCCTGTCGCTACAATGTGCCGCACCGGATTTTTCCATGCCCGCCGCTGGCGCCGCTGTTTGTTCGGAAAACCGCTTCTTTTACCCGTTTTTCTACCGTGTTAGGAATGAGATGCAGCAGACCCCGATCCGATCCCTTCTGTGCGCGCTGGCGCTGGCCGCCGGCATCGTCCCCGCCGCGCAGGCCGATAATGCCCCGCTGCCGGCCACCATGCGCCTCGATTACCAGCACAGCGGCAATGCGCTGGGCGAGCATTATGCGGTCGAGCGCGTGCTGGTCGAGCCCCTGCCATGGCCGGGTAACCTGGCGCGCCCCATCGACGACAGCAACCGCGGCAACAATATGCTGGAAGTGGTCGACATCAAGTCGGGCAAGGTGCTGTACTCGCGCGGCTTTTCCACCATCTTCGGCGAGTGGGCCAGCACCGACGAAGCGAAAACCACCACGCGCGCCTTCCAGGAGTCCGTGCGCTTCCCGCAGCCCGAGCACCCCGTGCGCGTGCGCATCCTCAAGCGCGACGAGCGCGGCCTGTTTTCCATCGTGTGGAGCACCGACGTCGATCCGGCCGCGCAGGACGTGATCCGCAAGCAGCCGCCGGCGCCCGTCAAGCCGATCCCGATCCGTGTCGAAGGCCCCTCGTCCGAGAAGGTCGACCTGCTGATCATGGGCGATGGCTACACGGCCGCCGAAATGGGCAAGTTCGAAGCGACGGCGCGCAAATTGGCCGAGCACCTGTTTACCGTCTCGCCATTTCGCGAGCGGGCCAAAGACTTCAATGTGTGGGCCATGGCCGCGCCGACGCAGGAATCGGGCGTGTCGCGCCCATCGACGGGCGTGCACCACGCCTCGCCGCTGGGCACGCGCTACGACATCTTCGGCAGCGAGCGTTATGTGCTGACGACGGACAACCGCGCGCTGCGCGACCTGGCGCAATACGCGCCGTACGAATTCATCGAAATCCTCGTCAATAACGATACCTACGGCGGCGGCGGCATCTTCGGCCAGTTCAGCACGGCGGCAGCGAACAACGACTGGGCCAATTACCTGTTCGTGCATGAATTCGGCCACCATTTCGCCGGCCTGGCCGACGAGTACTACACTTCGCCCGTGGCCTACCAGTCGAATGGCGAACGGCAGGAGCCGTGGGAGCCGAACGCCACGGCGCTGCGCGATCCTGCCAAGCTGAAATGGAAGAGCCACGTCAAGGCCGGCACGCCGCTGCCGACGCCATGGCCGAAGGAAGCCTATGACAGCCATGCGCGCGAGTACCAGAAGCAGCGCGCCGCCCTGCGCGCTGCCAACCGCCCGGAAAGCGAAATGAGCGCCTTGTTCAAGGCCGACCTGGCATACACGCAGCAGCTGTTCTCGAAGGCGCCGCAGCGCCATGCGGTGGGTGCCTTCGAAGGCGCGAACTACGAATCGTCCGGCTACTACCGGCCAGAGATGCAATGCATCATGTTCGACCGCAGCGAGACTTTCTGCTCCGTATGCCAGGATGGCATCAGCACCATCATCGATCTGTACTCGCGTCCCGCCCCGGCCGCGGGAAAATAATGCCGTTCATGCCTGTCCTGTAATGCATGGTGGGCCATGTTGCAACGCAATAGCATGGCCCCCTTCCTGCCTCTCCCTGCCGTTTGCCTTCCGTCACTGCGCGGCGCCGCTGGTTTTCCAGGTCATTGCCATGGTTGCCGGCATGCGCCCTTTTTCTTCGCGCCAGCCCTAAAATATTGCCAAATTAGCATCGGCGCACGCTTGCCTGAAAAATATTTCATTTAGATAATATTGCGGTAAAATTTGACTTACATCAATGCTGCATTGCCGCAATCGCACTTATAGTTGACCTAGCTCAAAACGATAAGCATGCGGACCGGACTCATCGCGAATCACGTATCTAAATGCTGTAGAGTAATTTTCGCCCTGTACCAGTTCCCCGAGAATGCACTGGTGCCGGCCTCGAATTTCAGTGACGGAAGCCAGATTCATGAAGATGCAGACCCTCGCGCCTGACGCGTGCAATACCTTACACCCCCATACACCGATTGCCTTGCCGTATGCGCGCGCCGGCGGCGTGACCCTGGCCATGAGCGCCGCCGCCATGCATGCCGGCGCGGTGCGCTGCGTGCATGCGGCCACGCCGTGGCCCGCTCTGCGTCCGGTCCCGGCATGACGGCCGACTTGCGCCCGCACTTGCCCCTGCAGGGCAAGCGGGGGCTGGTGGTGGGCATCGCCAATGCGCAAAGCATCGCCTGGGGCTGCGCCAGCGCCCTGCGCGCGGCCGGTGCCGAACTGGCCGTGACCTGGCTCAATGACAAGGCCAGGCCGCACGTGGAGCCGCTGGCGCTGCAGGTGCAGGCGGCCATCATGGCGCCGCTCGACGTGTCCGTGCCGGGCCAGCTCGAAGCGCTGTTCGCGCAGATCGAACGGCAGTGGGGGCGGCTCGATTTCCTCGTCCATTCCATCGCGTATGCGCCGAAACAGGATTTGCATGGCCGCGTGACGGACAGTTCGGCCGACGGCTTTGCCCAGGCGATGGACGTCTCCTGCCACTCCTTCCTGCGCATGGCCAGGCTGGCCGAACCGCTGATGCGGGACGGCGGCAGCCTGATGACCATGAGTTATTTAGGCGCGGAGGAGGTCATCGCCGACTATGGCCTGATGGGTCCCGTGAAGGCGGCGCTGGAATCGTCCGTGCGCTACCTGGCGGCCGAACTGGGGCCGCAAGGCATTCGCGTCAACGCCATCTCGCCGGGGCCACTGGAGACGCGGGCCGCTTCCGGCATCGCCCATTTCGACCGCCTGATGGCCGACGCCATCGAGCGCTCTCCCATGCGCCGCCTGGCCACCATCGAGGACGTGGGCGCGCTGTGCGCCTTCCTCGCCGGCGACGGCGCGCGCGCCATCACGGGCGGCACCCTGTACGTCGATGGCGGCTACAACATTCTGAATTGACTGGAAGACGATGACCATGGCTGTTTCTACTTTGCCCAACCGCGCCAGGATGGCCGCGCTGGCCACCACGCTGGCCCTGGCCGGCTGCGCCTCGCTGGCGCCGCCGTATGCGCCGCCGCCGCTGCCCGTGGCGGCGCAGTATCCGGAAACCGATCCGGCCGGCGCGCAGGCGCCCGACGTCGCCTGGCAAGCCTACTTTGCCGATGCGCGCCTGCAGGCGCTGATCGCGCAGGCGCTGGCCGGCAACCGCGACATCCGTATCGCCGCCCTGCGCGTGGAAGAGGCGCGCGCCGCGTATGGCATCCAGCGCGCGGAGCAGTTCCCCACCATCGCGCTGGGCGCCTCCGGCAGCCGCGCGCGCGTGCCGGCCGACCTGAGTCCGACGGGCCGCGCCATGACGAGCGCGCAGTACCAGGCGGGCTTGAACGTGAGCGCCTGGGAACTCGATTTCTGGGGCCGGGTGCGCAGCCTGAAGGACAGCGCGCTGCAAACCCTGCTGGCCAGCGACGAGGCGCGCCGCGCCGTCGGCGTGGCCCTGGTGGCGCAGGTGGCGAATGGCTACCTCGGCTTGCGCGAACTCGACGAGCGCGTGGAACTGGCGCGCGCCACCGTCGACAGCCGCGCCGAATCGCTGCGTATCTTTACGCGCCGCTTCGAGGTGGGGGCGATTTCCAAGCTGGATCTGACGCAAGTGGAAACCCTGCTCAGCCAGGCCCTGTCGCTGTCGGCCCAGCTGGAGCAGGCGCGCGCCGTGCAGGCGCATGCGCTGGCCCAGCTGGTGGGCGGCCCCGTCGACCTGGCGCCGGTCGCTGGTGAGGTGCGCCGCTTCGACGACGCCAGCGTGCTGCAGCCGCTGCATGCGGGCCTGCCTTCGGCCTTGCTCACGCAGCGTCCCGACCTGATCGCCGCCGAGCACCAGCTGCGCGCCGCGCAAGCCAATATCGGCGCCGCGCGCGCCGCCTTCTTCCCGACGATTTCGCTGACGGCGGGTTATGGCACGGCCAGCGCGGAGTTGAGCGGCCTGTTCGACTCGGGCAGCGGCGCCTGGAATTTCGCGCCGCGCCTGGTGCTGCCGATCTTTGACGCGGGCCGCATCCGCGCCAATATGGACCTGGCCGAGGTACGCCGCGACGTGGCCGTGGCCAATTATGAAAAAAGCGTGCAGGGCGCCTTCCGCGAAGTGGCCGACGCGCTGTCGAACCGGCGCTGGCTGGCGCTGCAGGTCGACATCGGCAAGACGACCCTGGCCGCGCAGAGCGAACGCGCGCGCCTGGCCAAGCTGCGCTACGACAATGGCGCCGCGCCCTACCTGGAAGTGCTCGATGCGCAGCGCGACCTGCTGACGGTCGAGCAGCAGCTGGTGCAGACGCGCCGCGCGCTGCTGTCCAGCCAGGTCAGCCTGTACGCCGCCCTGGGCGGCGGCGCACCCGCACCCGCCGCCGCTTCCACCCACTAATTTGATCGCCCCGACACCATGACTCCACAACTGAAGAAAAAACTCATTCCCGCGGCGCTCGTCGTGGCCGTTCTCGTGCTGGGCTACGTGGCCTGGCAAAAAATGCGCCCCACGGGCCCTGGCGAAGGTTTTGTCAGCGGCAATGGGCGCATCGAAGCGACGGAAGTCGATGTCGCCACCAAGCTGGCAGGCCGGGTCAAGGAGATCCTCGTGCGCGAGGGCGACTTCGTCAAGGCGGGCCAGCCGCTGGCCACCATGCAGGTCGACTCGCTGACGGCCCAGCGCGACGAGGCGCGGGCGCGCCAGCAGCAGGCGCTTGACGCCGTGGTCGGCGCGCAGGCGCAGGTGGCCGTGCGCGAAAGCGACAAGGCGGCCGCGCTGGCCATGGTGGCGCAGCGTGAAAGCGAACTCGATGCGGCCAAGCGCCGCCTGGCCCGTTCCGAAACCCTGTCGAAGGAAGGCGCTTCCTCGGTGCAGGAACTCGACGACGACCGCGCCCGCGTGCGCAGCGTCGCCGCCGCCCTGAATGCGGCCAAGGCGCAGGTGACGGCGGCGCAGGCGGCCATCGATGCGGCAAAAGCGCAGGTGGTCGGCTCGCGTTCCGCCGTCGCCGCCGCCGAGGCGACCACCGCGCGCATCGATTCCGACCTGGCCGATGGCCAGCTGACGGCACCGCGCGACGGCCGCGTGCAATACCTGGTGGCGCAGCAGGGCGAAGTGCTGGCCGGCGGCGGCAAGGTGCTCAACCTGGTCGACCTGTCGGACGTCTACATGACCTTCTTCCTGCCCGAGACGGCGGCGGGCAAGGTGGCGATGGGCGGCGAAGTGCGCCTCATCCTCGACGCGGCGCCCAATTACGTGATTCCGGCGACGATTTCCTTCGTCGCCGCCAGCGCGCAGTTCACGCCGAAGACGGTGGAAACGGCCAGCGAGCGCCAAAAACTGATGTTCCGCGTGAAGGCGCAGATCAGCCGCGAGCTGTTGCAAAAGCACCTGGCCCTGGTCAAGGTGGGTTTGCCCGGCGTGGCCTGGGTGCGCCTTGATGCGAAGCAGCCATGGCCCGCTGAACTGACGGCGAAGGTTCCGCAGTGAGCCTGGACGTGACTTCCTTTGTCGTCAGCATCAAGGGCGTCAGCCAGCATTACGGCAAGACGGTGGCGCTCGACGGCGTCGACCTCGACGTGCCGGCCGGCCGCATGGTGGGGCTGATCGGCCCCGATGGCGTGGGCAAATCGAGCTTGCTGTCGCTGGTGGCCGGCGCGCGCGCCGTGCAGCAGGGCAGCGTGATGGCGCTGGGCGGCGACATGCAGGACGCGCGCCACCGCGACGATGTCTGCCCGCGCATCGCCTACATGCCGCAAGGACTGGGCAAGAATCTGTATCCGACCCTGTCGGTCGAGGAAAACCTGCAGTTTTTCGCGCGCCTGTTCGGCCATGACGCGGCCGAGCGCCGCCGCCGCATCGACCAGCTGACCCGCAGCACGGGCTTGCAGCCGTTTCTGGCGCGCCCGGCGGGCAAGCTGTCGGGCGGCATGAAGCAGAAGCTGGGCCTGTGCTGCGCCCTGATCCACGATCCCGACCTGCTCATTCTCGATGAGCCGACCACCGGCGTCGATCCGCTGGCGCGCGCCCAGTTCTGGGACCTGATCGCCGGCATCCGCCAGCAGCGTCCGCAAATGAGCGTGATGGTGGCCACCGCCTACATGGACGAGGCGCAGCGTTTCGACTGGCTCGTCGCCATGGATGACGGCAAGGTACTCGACACGGGCACGCCGGCCGAACTGCTGGCGCGCACAGAAAGCGGCAACCTGGAAGCGGCCTTCATCAAGCTGCTGCCCGAAGCCAAGCGCGCGGGCCACCAGCCCGTCGTGATCAGCCCGCTGGACGCCGCCAGCGCGCAGGACGTCGCCATCGAGGCCAAAGACCTGACCATGCGCTTCGGCGATTTCACGGCCGTCGACCATGTGAATTTCCGCATCGGCCGCGGCGAAATCTTCGGCTTCCTGGGCTCGAACGGCTGCGGCAAGTCGACCACCATGAAGATGCTCACGGGCCTGCTGCCGGCCACCGAAGGCAAGGCCTGGCTGTTCGGCAAGGAGGTCGATTCCAGCGATATCGACACGCGCCGCAGGGTCGGCTACATGTCGCAGGCGTTTTCCCTGTACAGCGAATTGACGGTGCGCCAGAACCTGGTGCTGCACGCGCGCCTGTTCCACGTGCCGGAAAACGAGATCCCGGCCAGGATCGACGAAATGGCGCAGCGCTTCGACTTGCGCGCCGTGATGGACGACTTGCCCGACAGCCTGCCGCTGGGCATACGCCAGCGCCTGTCGCTGGCCGTGGCCATGGTGCACAAGCCGGAAATGCTGATCCTCGACGAACCGACGTCCGGCGTCGACCCGATCGCGCGCGACAATTTCTGGCGCCTGATGATCGAACTGGCGCGGCGCGACCGCGTCACCATCTTCATCTCGACCCACTTCATGAACGAGGCCGAGCGCTGCGACCGCATCTCGCTGATGCATGCCGGTAAAGTGCTGGTCAGCGATGCGCCGGCTGAGCTGGTGCGCAAGAAGGGCGCGCCATCGCTGGAAGCGGCGTTCATCGCCTACCTGGAAGAGGCGGGCGGCGGCACGGCGGCGGCGCAGGATAGCGACGCGGAAGCGCCCGTGCGGAAGGCGGAAGCGGCCGCACCGCAACAGCAACACCGGCGCAGCCGTTTCAGCCTGAGCCGCATGCTCAGCTATATGTGGCGCGAGACGCTGGAGTTGCGCCGCGACCCCGTGCGCCTGACCCTGGCGCTGGGCGGCTCCGTGCTGCTGCTGTTCGTCATCGGCTTCGGCATCAGCCTGGACGTCGAAGACTTGAGCTACGCGGTGCTCGACCACGACCAGACCACCCTGAGCCAGAATTACACGAACAACCTGGCCGGCTCGCGCTACTTCGTCGAGCGCCCGCCACTGCGCGATTATGCCGATATCGACAAGCGCATGCGCAGCGGCGAACTGTCGCTGGCCATCGAGATTCCACCGGGCTTCGCGCGCGACGTGCAGCGCGGCGCGCCGGCGCAGGTGGGCGCGTGGATCGACGGCGCCATGCCGATGCGCGCCGAAACCGTGCAGGGCTACGTGCAGGGCATGCATCAGCTGTGGCTGGCCGACCAGGCCTTGCACCGCTACGGTATCACGATGCGCAATCCCGTCGCCATCCAGACGCGCTACCGCTACAACCCGGATGTGAAAAGCCTGCCCGCCATGGTGCCGGCCGTGATTCCCTTGCTGCTGCTGATGCTGCCGGCCATGCTGGCGGCGCTGTCCGTGGTGCGCGAAAAGGAACTCGGTTCCATCATCAACCTGTACGTGACGCCCGTCACGCGCCTGGAATTCTTGCTCGGCAAGCAGGTGCCGTACGTCGTGCTGGCCATGTTCAACTTCATCCTCATGGCCCTGCTGGCGGTCACCGCCTTCGGCGTGCCGATCAAGGGCAGCCTGCCGACCCTGATCGGCGCCACCTTCCTCTTCAATATCTGCGCCACGGGCATCGGTCTGTTCGCCTCGACCTTTACGCGCAGCCAGATCGCGGCCCTGTTCGTGACCATGATCGGCACCATGATCCCGGCGATCCAGTTTTCCGGCCTGCTCAACCCCGTCTCGTCGATGGAAGGCGTGGGCAAGGCGATCGGCCTGATGTACCCGGCCACGCACATGCTCAATATCAGCCGGGGCGTGTTCAACAAGGCGCTGGGCTTCGGCGACCTGCACGCCTCGTTCTGGCCATTGCTCGTCGCCATACCTGTGATCCTCGGCGTGACGGTGGCGCTGCTGAAGAAACAGGAGAGCTGATATGCGCCACCTTGAAAACATCTACCGCCTGGGCGTGAAGGAAATCTGGAGCCTGATCCGCGACCCGATGATGCTGATCCTGATTCTCTACACGTTCACTTTGGCCATCTACGTGGCTGCCACGGCCAAGCCGGAAACCCTGCACATGGCCTCGATCGCCATCGTCGACGAGGATGGCTCGCCGCTGTCCGCGCGCATCGCCTCGGCCTTCTTCCCGCCCCAGTTCACGCCGCCGGCCATGATCAACCAGAGCCAGGTCGATGCGGGCCTCGATGCGGGCCGGTACACCTTCGTGCTGACGATCCCGCCCAAGCTGCAGGCTGACGTGCTGGGCGGGCGCCAGGCGGAATTGCAGCTGAACGTGGACGCCACGCGCATGAGCCAGGCCTTCAGCGGCAGCGGCTACATCCAGCAGATCGTCGCCGGCGAAATAGCCGAATTCGCCAAACGCTACCGTGGCACGACCGTCTCGCCCGTGGAGTTGGTGATGCGCGCGCGCTTCAATCCCTCGCTGAGCCAGGCGTGGTTTGGCTCGCTGATGGAGCTCATCAACCAGGTGACGATGCTGTCGATCATCCTCACCGGCGCGGCCCTGATCCGCGAGCGCGAACACGGCACCATCGAGCATTTGCTGGTGATGCCCGTGACGCCGGCCGAGATCATGCTGGGCAAGGTCTGGTCGATGGGCCTGGTGGTGCTGCTGGCCGCCGCCCTGTCGCTGAACCTGGTGGTGCGCGGCATGCTGCACGTGCCGATCGAAGGCTCGATCGCGCTGTTCCTGTGCGGCGCGGCCCTGCACCTGTTCGCCACCACGTCGATGGGCATTTTCCTCGCCACCGTGGCACGCAGCATGCCGCAGTTCGGCATGCTCTTGATCCTTGTGCTGCTGCCGCTGCAGATGCTGTCGGGCGGCAGTACGCCGCGCGAGAGCATGCCGCAGCTGGTGCAGAACATCATGCTGATCGCCCCCACCACGCATTTCGTCGAATTGAGCCAGGCGATTCTGTACCGGGGCGCCGGCATCGACGTGGTATGGAAACCGTTCCTGGCCCTGCTGGCCATCGGCACGGGCCTGTTTGCCTTCGCGCTGGCGCGCTTTCGCAGGACCATCAGCCAGATGGCGTAGCCCCCGCGCCGGAATGGTCCGGCGTTTTTTGCATGAAAAGGATAGCCATGAAGATCGAAGCTGCACCATTTTTCTCCACCGGCGGCTTGCCGTCGCTGGGTGTGCTGGGCGACTATGCGCGCGACTCGTGGCAGCGCATCGTGCTGTACGCGGACGTGATGCGCCGGCGCGGCAACCAGTACCAGGAGCACCTGGCCGAGGAAGTGCCGAACGTGCTGGACTTCCCCGCCGAACTGGTGATGTCGGGCCTGGAGCTGGCGCGCCCCGTCAACTACGGCCTGGCGCGGATACTGACACCCGATGCGCCCGAGCCTGATCCATCGAAGCGCCCTTTTGTCGTCGTCGATCCGCGCGCGGGACACGGTCCCGGCATCGGCGGCTTCAAGGCCGAGAGCGAGATCGGCGTGGCCCTGCGCGCCGGCCATCCGTGCTACTTCATCGGCTTCCTGCCCGATCCCGTGCCGGGACAGACGGTGGAAGACGTGATGCACGCGGAGGCGGCCTTCCTGGAAAAAGTCATCGCCTTGCATCCGCAGAGCGAGGGCAAGCCCGTCGTCATCGGCAATTGCCAGGCTGGCTGGCAAATCCTCATGACGGCGGCCATGCGCCCGGAGCTGTTCGGCCCCATCATCGTGGCCGGCGCGCCCGTGTCTTACTGGGCCGGCTGGCATGGCCGCAATCCGATGCGCTACGCGGGCGGCCTGATGGGCGGCAGCTGGGCCACGGCGCTGGCCGGCGACCTGGGCAACGGCCGCTTCGACGGCGCCAGTCTGGTGCAGAATTTCGAAAAGCTCAACCCGGCCAATACCCTGTGGAGCAAGCAGTACAACCTGTACGCGAACATCGATACGGAAGCGCCCCGCTACCTGGAATTTGAAAAATACTGGGGCGGCCACGTCTTCCTCAATGACGTCGAGATGCAGTACATCGTCGATAATCTGTTCATCGGCAACCGCCTGGCCACGGCCGAATTGATCACCGCCGACGGCGTGCGCCTGGACTTGCGCAATATCCGTTCGCCCATCGTCGTGTTCTGCTCGAATGGCGACAACATTACGCCGCCGCCGCAGGCGCTGGGCTGGATCACGGACCTGTACCGCGATGACAAGGATGTGCTGATGCACGACCAGACCATCGTGTACGCCGTGCACGACAGCATCGGCCACCTGGGCATCTTCGTCTCGGCCAAGGTGGGACACAAGGAACACCAGAAATTCGCCAGCAATATCGACCTGATCAACCTGCTGCCGGCCGGTATCTATGAAGCGCGGATCGTCGACAAGACGCCCGACACGCCGAACGCCGATCTGGCCAGCGGAGATTATGTGCTGCAGGTCGAGCACCGCGGCATCGAGGACGTGCGCGCCATCGTGCAGCCCAGCGTGGAAAACGACCGCAAGTTCGCCGCCGCCGCGCGCGTATCCGAGGTGAACCTGGCCTTGTACCGCACGTTCGCGCAGCCGTGGGTGCGCGCCATGGTCACGCCGCAGACCGCGCGCTTCCTGCAGCTTGCGCATCCGCTGCGCGTGTCGTACGAGCGCTGGACCGATCACAATCCGCTGGCCAGGCTGGTGGCCAGGGAGGCGGAGAAGGTGCGCGCGCACCGCCAGCCGGTATCGACCGACAACCCGCTGCTGGCCATGCAGGAAGCCGTTTCCGGCGCCATCACGGCCGGCTTGAACGGCTGGCGCGACTGGCGCGACATGCTGCAGGAAACCACCTTCGACCTGGTGTACGGCTCGCCCCTGGTGCAGGCGCTGACGGGACAGTCCATCGGCGATGCCACGCCGCCGCGCCCGCATCCGGGCATCTCGCCCGAGCATTGCGAATACGTGCGCTGCGAAACGCGCAAGATGGACGAGGACATGCAGCGCGGCGGCCTGGTGGAAGCGGCCGTGCGCGCGCTGTTCTACATCTACCGCTTCCGCATGATCGCCGACGAGCGCAGGGTCAACCTGGCCCTCAAATTGATCAAGCCGCAATACCGGCAGGAGGTCGGCATGGAAGAATTCCGCGGCATCGTGCGCCAGCAGGCGCGCCTGATGCTGCATGATTTCGACGCCGCCATCGCCGCCTTGCCCGTCTTGCTGTCGCGCGCCGACCCGGACGACATCGGCGCGCTGGCCGAATGGCTGCAGCAGGTGCTGCAAGTGCCCGAGGCGCCGACGCCGGACGAGGAAGCGAGCCTGCAGCAGATGCTGGACGTCTTCGACCGCGCGATCAAGGCGCAGGCGAAGGCGCTGCCGCCGGACGTGCGCGCATCCCATGCCGGACCCAAAGCCAAACCGGCCAAACACATTACCTCTGCCTAGAAGACCACGATGACTACTACCCAAGACGACGATCTGAATATCGTACGTAACCGCACCTTCGACCAGATCGCCATCGGCGACACCGCCAGCATCACGCGCACCCTGAGCATGGACGATATCGCCCTGTTCGCCGTGATGTCGGGCGACGATAACCCGCAGCACCTCGATACGGAATTTGCCGCCGCGACCCGCTACCAGGGCGTGATCGCGCACGGCATGTGGGGCGCCTCCCTCATTTCCGCCGTGCTGGGCACGCGCCTGCCCGGCGCCGGCACGGTCTACACGGGCCAGACCCTGCGCTTTTTGCAACCGGTGCGCGTGGGCGATACCTTGGCCATCAGCGTCACCGTCACGGCGCGCGAGCCGCGCAGCCGCCACGTGACCCTGGCTTGCCGCTGCGTCAACCAGCATGGCGCCGTGGTGCTCGACGGCGAGGCGCAGGTGATCGCGCCCGCCGAGCAGATCGAGCGGGCGCGCGCCACCCTGCCCGAAGTGCGCCTGCATAACGGCGACGGCACGCGGCGCCTGCTCGAACACGCGCGCACCCTGGGGCCGATCCGGGTCGCCGTGATCCACCCCTGCGATGCACTGAGCCTGTCGGGCGCGCTGGACGCGCATGCGGCCGGCCTGATCACGCCCGTGCTGGTGGCGCCGCGCGCGCGCCTGGAAGCGGTGGCGTTGGAGGCGGGCCTGAGCCTGGCCGGCATCGTCATCGAGGACGTCGAACATAGCCATGCGGCCGCCGCGCGCGGCGCCGAGCTGGCCGGCAAGGGAGAAGTGGAAGCCTTGATGAAGGGCAGCCTGCACACGGACGAACTGATGTCGGCCGTGCTATCGGCCAGCGCCGGCCTGCGCACCAAGCGCCGCATCAGCCACTGCTTCCTGATGCAGACGCCCGCCTATCCGCGCCCCTTCATCATCACGGATGCGGCCATCAATATCGCGCCCAACCTGGCCATGAAGGCCGACATCGTGCGCAACGCCATCGACCTGGCGCACGTGATCGGCGTGGCCCAGCCGCGCGTGGCCATCCTGGCCGCCGTGGAAACGGTGAACGCGGACATGCCGGCCACCCTGGACGCTGCCGCCCTGTGCAAGATGGCCGACCGGGGACAAATTACCGGCGCGATCCTCGACGGCCCGCTGGCCTTCGACAATGCCGTCTCGATCGCCGCCGCCACCGTCAAGGGCATCGTCTCGGAAGTGGCGGGCCGCGCCGACATCCTGCTGGTGCCCGACCTGGAAAGCGGCAACATGCTGGCCAAGCAGCTTGAATACATGGGCGACGCGGACAGCGCCGGCATCGTGCTGGGCGCGAAGATCCCCGTCATCCTCACCAGCCGCGCCGATTCGCGCGCCAGCCGCATCGCCTCGTGCGCCATCGCCGTGATGCTGGCCAATCACTACCGGAGCACGCCGCCATGAACGCGCCAATCACCCACGCCGACGGCACCCTGATCCTGGTGCTCAATTGCGGCTCGTCGAGCATCAAGTTCGCCCTGTTCGAGCAGGCGGACGGCGTGCTGCCGCAGCAGGCGCAATGGAGCGGCAAGGTCGAAGGCATCGGCCGCGAAAACGCCACCTACCGCGCCGGCGGCCTGCCGGCGCTGGCCCTGCAGCTGGACCCGGTGCAGCCCCATCACGCTGCCCTCGAATACATCCGCGCGCAAGTCGTGGCGCAGCTGGCCGGGCGTCCCTTGCGCGCCGTGGCGCACCGCGTGGTGCATGGCGGCAGCAAGTATTTCGCTCCCGTGCGCATCGATTTTGCCGTGCTGGCCGACCTGAAAAGCTATGTGCCGCTGGCGCCCCTGCACCAGCCGTTTGCCCTGGAGGCGATCGAGGTGCTGCTCGAGTCGCGCCCCGACATCGCCCAGGTGGCGTGCTTCGACACGGCCTTCCACCACACGGTGCCGCAGGTCGAGCAGATGCTGGCCCTGCCTTACGATGCGTGGGAGCGGGGCTTGCGCCGCTATGGTTTCCACGGTCTGTCCTACGAATACCAGTCGCTGGTGCTGGAGCGGCGTTTTGGTGCTGCCGCGCGCGGCAAGGTCATCGTCGCCCACCTGGGCAGCGGCGCCAGCCTGTGCGCCATGGACAATTTGCGCAGCGTGGCCACGACCATGGGATTTTCCGCGCTCGACGGCCTGATGATGGGCACGCGCTGCGGTGCGCTCGATCCGGGCGCCGTGATCTACCTGATGGAAATCGAAAAGCTGTCGCTGGAAAAAGTGGCGCATGTGCTGTACCACGAGTCGGGCTTGCTGGGCGTGTCGGGCGTGTCGGCCGATCCGCCGGTCTTGCTGGCGCAGCAGGACCGGCAGGATGCCACGGGCGAGCGCATCCGCGCCGCGCTGGCTTTATATATCCGCCGCATCGTGCGCGAGATCGGCGCCCTGACGGCCGTGCTCGGTGGACTGGACATGCTGGTGTTTACGGCCGGTATCGGCGAGCACAGCGCCGAGCTGCGCCAGCGTATCTGCGCCGAACTGGGTTTTATCGGCCCCGTGCTCGATGGCGAGGCCAATGCGCGCAACGCCAGCCGTATTTCCAGCGATGCCAGCCGCATCGTGGTGGGCGTGGAGCCGGCCAACGAGGAGTGGGTGGCGGCGCGCCACGCGGCCTTGGCCGTCAGCATGTAAGCCCATGCGCTGCTCGACGCGAAATTTGCCGATTTGCACATATTTCTCGTTGAGTGCGCTAACGCACTGTGTGGTTTGCCTATTCTCTTTACTATGAAGTCATGCCATTGCGCTACCTCAGAAACAGCGCGATGCCTGGCAAATTTTGAACATTTTGCCCGCCTTTAGTAAGAATAAAATTAAACCATATTGAAAGGACTCATCATGAACAAATTACTCGCCGCCCTGATCGCTACCCTGTTTGCCACCGCTGCCATCGCGCAAACGGCGCCAGCCACCCCAGCCGTTGCCAGCGCCCAGGCATCTGCGCAACATGACATCAACAAGGCTGCCAACAAGGAAGCCAAAGTCGATGCGAAGGCTGACGCCAACGTCGCCAAGGCCGAAATGAAGGCAGACGAAAAGAAAGCCGACGCCCAGCACAAGGCCAATAAAACCAAGGCCAAGGCTCACGACAAAGTGGTCGATGCCGATGCGGAAGACAAGATGAAGGCGCAAGCCAAGGCTGACAAGGCTGCCGCCAAGGCCGATGCGAAAGCCACCAAGGCTGCCGTAAAAGCCGATGCCAAGGTCGCCAAGGAAAAAGTCGAAGCGAACGCCGACAAAGCCCTCGCCGCCACCAAGACGGAAGAAGCCAAGGCCAAGGCCGACGCTGAAGTCAAGGCCGCCGCCGCCAAGTAATTCCCCGTTTGCGGGCCACGGCCTGCAAGCCAAAAAGACAGCTTCGGCTGTCTTTTTTTTCGTCTGCCACTTTTCCCGGGCACCGCTTGCCAGTCTTGATCTGGCGCAAATGCTCCTCTTTTCGCCGTGCCATAGTGAACTGGCCAACAGACGAAGGAGACATCATGAGCACCGCTAAAACGAAAAAATCACCGGCCACCGGTTCGGCGGAAGGCGCGCCGGCCATGCAGTCCATGCCGGTCGAGGGCGACGTGCATGCCGACACCGATGCGGCCGGTGCCGGCGCCATGCCGGGGCCGCGCCTGGGCATGTCTTACGCAGACCAGGCCGCCACCCATGTCGCAGCTGGCAGCGCGGGGAGCATGCCGGGCGGCGGCATGCAGCAGGCATCGCAGGGCATGGCCGGCGCCAGTTGCATGCACGTGGGCGATGGCGGCGGCATGGGGGGCGACCGCGATGGCGGGGGCGGCGCAGGCGGCATGGGCGGCGACGGTGGCGGCCAGGGCGGCGGCACGCCGCAGGTGCGCACCTGCGCCACGATGGACGTGCATCGCCGCCTGCTGACGGAAGATCCATCGTATGCGAGCGTGCGCGCCGATATTGAAAACCTGGCCGGTCTCTACGAGGGCGACGGCAGCATTGCGGCACGTTCCGGCGTGACGCAGATACCGGTGGTCGTGCACGTGGTGTGGAATACGGCCGCGCAGAATATTTCGGATGCGCAGATCGCCAGCCAGATCGATGTGCTGAACCGTGATTTCCGGCGCGTCAATCCGGATGTGAACAGCACGCCGGCGCCATTTTTGCCGCTGACGGCCGATGCGCGCGTGGAATTCGCGCTGGCCACGACCGATCCGAACGGCGCGGCCACCAGCGGCATCGAGCGGCGCCAGACGACGGTGGCCTCGTTTGGCGCCGACGATGCCGTCAAATCGCAGGCGACGGGCGGCATGAATGCCTGGCCGGCCGACACCTACCTGAATATCTGGGTCTGCCAGCTGGGCGGCGGCCTGCTCGGCTACGCGCAGTTTCCCGGCGGCCCGGCCGCCACCGACGGCGTGGTGATCCTGCAATCGGCCTTCGGCACGACGGGCACGGCGGCGCCGCCGTTCCACCTGGGGCGCACGGCCACGCACGAAATCGGCCACTGGCTGAACCTGAACCATATCTGGGGCGACGACGGCACCGGCTGCTCGGGCACGGACAACGTGGCCGATACGCCGAACCAAGGCGGCCCGAACACTGGGCAACCTTCGTTCCCGCACATTTCCTGCAGTAACGGGCCGAATGGCGACATGTTCATGAACTACATGGATTATGTCGACGATCCCGCCATGTTCATGTTCACGGCGGGCCAGGTGGCGCGTATGCAGGCCTGCCTCGACGGTCCGCGCGCCAGCATCGGCACGGGAACGGGCGGCACGGGCGCCACGCCGCGCCAGAGCTCCTCCCCCGTCGTGGCCTGGGGCGCGAACCGCCTCGACGTCTTCGTGCTGGGCACCGACCGCGCGCTGTACCACAAGGCCTGGAACGGCACGGCCTGGGCGCCGTCCGTCACCGGCTATGAAGGGCAGGGCGGCATCTGTACCAGTGCCCCGCAGGTGGTGTCGTGGGCGCCGAACCGGCTCGACGTATTCGTCACGGGCACCGATAGCGGCTTGTTCCATAAATGGTGGAACGGCACGGCCTGGGGACCGTCGCTGACCGGCTATGAAGCGATGGGCGGCTTGTGCGTGGGCGACCCGCGCGCCGTGGCCTGGGGACCGGACCGCCTCGACGTGTTTGTCGTCGGCACGGACCGCGGCCTGTATCACAAGTGGTGGAACGGGTCCGCCTGGGGGCCTTCGCTGACGGGCTACGAAGCCATGGGCGGCATCTGCCTGGGCCAGCCGGAAGCCGTGGCGTGGGGGCCGAACCGCCTCGACGTCTTCGTCATCGGCACGGACCGGGCCCTGTACCACAAGTGGTGGAACGGCACGGCCTGGGGACCGTCGCTGACGGGCTACGAGCGCCTGGGCGGCATTTGCACTTCGTCGCCGAAGGCGGTGGCCTGGGGACCGAACCGCCTCGACGTTTTTGTTACGGGCACCGATGGCGCCCTGTACCACAAGTGGTGGGATGGCGCCAAATGGGGGCCGTCCAACGATGGCTTCGAACGCCTGGGCGGCATCTGCGTGGGCGAAGTGGAAGCCGTATCGTGGGCGCCCAACCGGCTCGACCTGTTCGTCATCGGCACCGATAGCGCGCTGTACCACAAGGCGTGGAACGGCAGCGCCTGGACGCCGTCGCTGACGGGCTTTGAAAGCCTGGGCGGCGTATGCACCTCGCGTCCGCGCGCCACGGCCTGGGCGCCGAACCGCCTCGACGTGTTTGTCACGGGGACGAATGGCGCGCTGTTCCACAAGGCGTGGAACGGCACGGCCTGGTCGCCCTCGGTGAGCGGCTATGAAAGCCTGGGCGGCGTGGTATCGTGTTTCTGACGTCAATGCGTTAAACGGGAGGCGGCATGCACGGTATGACAACGGCTTTGCCCAGCGGCAGCTGGACCCATTCCTTCGAGGAGGATGCCGATGGTATCGAGGTGTACCGGCCCACGGCCACCTTCGCCTTTCCTCCCAGCCGCAAGGGGCGCAAGGTGCTGGAGTTTGGCGCGCCGGCTGGTGCCATGTCGCCGGGAGACGCGACATGGACGAGCATGGCGCCCGGTCCCGATGACCGTCCCCGCGCCGGACCACCTGTCCGGCTGGTGCCGCTGGGCATGGGGCGCTATGCCCTGGGGGACGCCGCAGGGAAGCAGGACGTGATCGATATCGTTGAAGCCACGCCCGAGGTGCTGCGCCTGGCGCGGCATCAGGGATGACCCCGGAGCTTGCTGGCGAGCGCCGTGCGGTTGCCCACGCCCAGCTTCTGGTAGATCGCATGCAGCTGGTTGCGCACGGTGGCCGGCGACTTGCCCAGTTCCCTGGCGATGCTTTTATACGGCAAGCCCTCTATCGCCATGGCCGCCACCAGCCGTTCGGCCGGCGTCAGGCGCTGCATGGCCACCTGCCTGAAACGTTGTTTGTCATCGCTGTTCTCCTGTATGGGGCGGCACGCCGGCGGCATGCCTGCAGGGATAACGGGAACATGGGACATATCTGCAAAATTATCTGTAAGACGGGTTTTCCCGTTGCCGCCACGCGGCGATGGGCGAAAAAAAAGACAGGCGAACCTGTCTTTTTGTCTTGCTTGATGGCGGTCAGCCGATGGCTGCCATGGACACCGGTTTCAGCTTGGCCGCCAGCGCCTTGCCCTTCTTGGCGCGCTTGCCGAAGTGCTCGGCCAGGGCCGTGGCGCCCAGCGATGCCTCCTGCGGTTTCGAGGCCCGGCCGATGCCCGAGACGACCACGCCGCGCTGCGTGATCGGCTGCACGGCCAGCAGCTTGTCCTTGGCATCGAGGTCGATCAGTTTCACGCCCGTGCCGCCCTTGGACAGGGTTTTCATTTCATCGAGGCCGAACACCAGCAGGCGCGCGCCTTCCGTCAAACAGGCCAGGGCGCTGGCCGCTTCGGGGATGACTTTCGGTTCCAGTGGCACGTCGCCATCGTCCAGGGTGATGAAGGCCTTGCCGCCTTTCAGACGGCTCGTCATGTCGCCCGCCTTGGCGATGAAGCCGTAACCGGCGTTTGAGGCCAGCAGCAAATTGGTGGCGCCATTGCCCGCAAAGTAGTGCAGGATGCGCACGGCATTGCCCGGCGTGCCGCCGCTCAGGTCGCACAAGGTGGTGATCGGCACGCCGTCGCCGCGCGCGTTGGGCAGCGCCGAGACAGGCACCGAGTAGATCTTGCCGTTGTTGCCAAAGCCCAGCAGGGTGTCGACCGTGCGGCACTCGAAGGCGCCATGCAGGCTGTCGCCCGCCTTGAAGGTGAACTGCGCCGCATCGTGGCCGATGCCCGTGCGTGCGCGCACCCAGCCTTTTTCCGAGATGATGACGGTGACCGGTTCGTCGACCACTTTTTGCTCCGCGACGGCTTTCTGCGCTTCCTCGATCAGGGTGCGGCGCGCGTCGCCGAACTGCTTGGCGTCCGCTTCGATCTCGCGGATGATGGCGCGCTTCATCGAACCCGGGTTGTCGAGCAGGTCTTGCAGCGATTTTTCTTCCTTGCGCAGCTCGGCCAGTTCCTGCTGGATCTTGATCGTTTCCAGGCGCGCCAGCTGGCGCAAGCGGATTTCCAGGATATCGTCGGCCTGGCGTTCGGACAGCTTGAACGCCTCGATCAGGGCCGCCTTCGGTTCATCCGAATTGCGGATGATCTGGATCACCTTGTCGATATTGAGCAGGATCGCTTCGCGTCCTTCCAGGATATGGATGCGGTCCTTGACCTTGCCCAGCTTGTAGCCGGTGCGGCGCGTGACGGTCTCGAAGCGGAAGTCGATCCATTCGCGCAGGATGTCGCCCAGGCCTTTCTGGCGTGGACGGCCATCGCCGCCTATCATCACCAGGTTGATCGAGGTCGACGATTCCAGCGACGTATGCGCCAGCAGCATCAGCATGAATTCCGTCTGATCCTGGTTTTTCGACTTCGGTTCGAATACCAGGCGCACGGGCGCGGCGCGGCCCGATTCGTCGCGGATGGTGTCGAGCGAGTTGAGGATCAGTGCCTTCAGGGCCACCTGGTCCGGCGACAGCGCCTTCTTGCCCAGCTTGATCTTCGGATTCGTCAGCTCTTCGATTTCTTCCAGCACCTTCTGCGACGAGGTGCCCGGCGGCAGTTCCGTCACGACGGCTTGCCACTGGCCGCGCGCCAGTTCCTCGATCTTCCAGCGCGCGCGCACTTTCATGCTGCCGCGCCCGCCCGCATACATGTCCTGGATTTGCGATGGCGGGGTGATGATCTGGCCGCCGCCGGGGAAGTCGGGGCCGGGCATGATGGCCATCAGTTCGGCGTGCGTGATCTTCGGATCGCGGATCATGGCGACGGCTGCTTTCGCCACTTCGGCCAGGTTGTGCGACGGGATTTCCGTCGCCAGGCCCACGGCGATGCCGGAGGCGCCATTGAGCAGCACCATCGGCAGGCGCGCCGGCAGCAGCTTCGGTTCTTCCGTCGAACCGTCGTAGTTGGGCTGGAAGTCCACCGTGCCCATGCCGATTTCATCCATCAGCAGCCTGGCGATCGGCGTCAAACGCGCTTCCGTGTAACGCATGGCCGCCGCGCCGTCGCCGTCGCGCGAGCCGAAGTTGCCCTGGCCATCGATCAGCGGGTAGCGCAAGGAAAAATCCTGCGCCATGCGCACCAGCGCGTCGTACACGGACTGGTCGCCGTGCGGATGCAGCTTACCGAGCACGTCGCCGACCACGGCCGCCGATTTGCGCGGCTTCGCCGTGGCATTCAAGCCCAGCTCGTTCATCGCATACAGGATGCGGCGCTGCACCGGCTTCTGGCCATCGCATACGTCGGGCAGGGCGCGGCCCTTGACGACGGAGATGGCGTAATCGAGATAGGCTCGCTCGGCAAAGGTGGACAGGGTCAGCGCTTCGCCGTCGAATACCGGTTCATCCGGCTCGATCGGCTCAGGCTGGGCATCGTCAAATAAATTGGTTTGTGTGGACATGGCGCTTGTTTCGGTGTTAAGTGGTTGCGGTTGAATTCATGGAGCTGATTATGACAGCCCGGGTCGGGATAAGGCGGCGCCGTAGCGCAGATAGATGCAGCGTAGGGTGAAATACAGCACGATCAGGGCCAGTTCGACGCCGTTATGCATCATCGACATGGCGCGCACGGGCGCGGCCTGGCCCGCCAGCAAAAAGCTGCCTAGGGACGGCACCAGCACCAGCGGCCAGACCGTCCGCCAGCGCAAATCGCTGGGCGAGATCAGCAGGCCGGCGCACGACCAGGCATACAGCGCGGCGCCGAGCGGCACGGCTGGCAGCAGCTGCAGATACAGGGGCAGCAGCAGGGCGGCGCAGCCGACCAGCCATGCCACGCGCAGGCGCGGCAAACGCGCCGCGGGCAAGCCGCATTCCTCATACAGGCCGCCGGCGCTGCGCAAGGTCAGCAGTAACAGGCAAAACATCATGGGCATGCCATTGGCGATGACGAGTGCCGCGGAGCCTGTGCCGTTCATGAACATGGCGGCGACCAGCGCCAGGCCCAGCGCAGCGGCGAGCAGCACGCCGTTGAGCAGTTGGCGGTTCATGGCATAGGCCAGCAGCGCCGAGGCGCACAAGCCCACCGAGGTGGCGATGCGCAGCGCCTCGCCCCGTTCGGGCAGGAACAGCGATAGCGCCAGCAGCACGTAGGGCACGATCCAGGCCAGATGCAGCAGCCCGTGACGCTGCCGCAGCACGGGCAGGCATTCCAGCAATGCTTCCTGCAGCGCGTGCAGGCGCGCGAACAGGGGCGCGGGCCAGCGCAGCGCGTGCATGGCCAGCAGGGCAAAGGCCAGCGCCTGGCATCCCAGCAGGCTGGCATACGCGCCCATGTCGCCTAGGCTGACGTCGGCGACCTTGAACAGGCTGGACAGGATGAGGTGCAGCACGAAGCCTAGACCCGCCGAGGCGAAGGCCGTCTGCTTGAAATAGCGGCGCGAAAAAACCGCCTGTTCCCATTGTTCGAACAGGTCGATGTCGAGTTTGTAGGCCAGCATTTCGGCGTGATGCCAGCGTATCGTCTGCAGCAGCTCGCGCAGCTGCAGGTTGAATTTTTTGTCCAGCATCTGGCGCGCATAGGCCGACGGTGGCTGCTGCGACAGGATGCAGTCCAGGCCGGGATAGCTGTCGCGGTTGTCGTTGAAATGGGCGAACGAGCGGTCGGCCCGGTAGCGCTGCACGGCAGCGCGCACCAGGTCGCCATGGCGGCGCGCCAGGTAGGAAAAATCAAATTCCCAGCCCAGTTGCTCGAACAGGGCGTTGCGCAACGACAGCTCATAGCCGGCGCTGGCGCAATAGCGCAGCGCGCACAGATCGAATTCCTCGCGCACGTCGAGGTTGAGCAATTCCTCGCGCTCGAGGAAGCCGGCCAGCAGCGTGGCCGCGTCGCGGCGTCGCGACTGCTCCAGGAATGCCTGCCACAGGCTGGCGCCTTCCTGGACGGGATCGATGGCGACCACGCCCCATTGTTCCGGCGGCCGTGCGCGTTCCCGCGCTGCTTCGTCGGGGACGCCCCACAGCTCCGCAGGCGCTTCCTGATGTTCCTGTCCTGCGTCGGCGATCACGCCCCACAGTTCAGGCTGTGCTTCCGCGGGCGCTTCGTCGGCCGGCGCTTGCTCCTGCAGTGGCACGGCTGCCGCCAGGCCGGCGTCTGTTTGCCAGCCGGACGCGGGCGCCGCAGAGAGATCCGCCGGATCCGGCTCCGCCAGTTCAGCCGCTGGTGTGGCGTGCATCTGCGCCAGCTCCGCGGCAAAGCGCGGTGCATGGCGCAGCGCATATTCATAGGCGTCGCGCAGTTGCTGGAAGGCGGCCGGGTCGTCCTCGGGCCGCGTTACCTTCAGGCGTTTCGCGTAGGCGCGCTTGATGGCGCGCTCGTCACCCGTCGGCGCCGTGCCGAGGATGTCCCAAAGGCTGCGCTCAGCGCCATGCATGCCGCCGTCCATCAGACGTCGCTCCCGTTACGGGACAGGTCGGGTGTAGTGGCTTGCTTGGGCATGGGCGCGCGTTCAGGCATGGACGTTTTCTTGCTGGTTTTCATAGAACAGATTGGCCAGGATTAGCATGGCGATGAGTGGCAGCAGGGCTTGCGGCAGTATCAGGCGGGCATCGGGCAAATTGGCAAAAAAGGACGTGCTCGATACCAGCGTGATCTTGGCCAGCAGCAGGGCTGGCCATACCAGGTGGCGGGAAATGTCGGGCATCGTGAATGTATACAGCGGTACTCCGGCCAGGCACCACAGCCAGGCCAGCACCGGGGCCAGGCCGGCCGGCAGCACGCCCGTCGCCGCGACAAAAAACAGCATGGTGCCACCCAGCAGCCAGGTGATGCGCAAGCGGTGCTGCCACGCCTTTGGCAAGCCCAGGGCCGGATACAGTTGCGCGCCGCTGCGCGCCAGCAGTATCAGCAGGCACAGGCTGAAAGCAAAACAGGCGCCGGCAGGAAAGGCGTCGAAGGCGGTTGCCCGCATCATCCAGGCCAGCAGCGAGGCAATCGGCAGCAAGAGCAGATAGGCGCGCAGCTTGAAGTGGGCCGAGGAAGCAAATACGGCCACTAGCGCGCAGACGGCAAGCAGGAGCGTGGCGCCGGAGACCAGCGTCGGCGATGGATGGCTGACAAACAGCAGCAGCGACAGCCCGGCATAGGCATACACCCAGCCGAATTGCCACAGGTGCCGATGTCGGTACTGCAGATAGACACCGAAGTGCTGCTGCCTGGACTGCGCCATCCGCCCGGGCAGTGCAACAGGGCGGTAAAAGGCGAACGCGGCGTAGGCCGAGAAGGACAGCAGCTGTGACAGCACGAAGAAAATCGCATGAAAGGAGTCGATGCCGAAGAAACCCCAGCGCTCATGCATGAACAGCGCTAGTCCGTAGAGGGCCATGCCGGTCACCGCGGAAAGTATGGCGGTACTTCCGAAGTATTTTTTGGCGCGCGCCTTGCTCTCCCACCAGGTGATCGACGCGGGATCGATCTTGTAGGCCAGCAGGTCGCCATGATGCGCGCGCAAGTCCTCGATGAGTGCCAGCAGGGTCCGCGTCAAGCGCACATCGTGCAGTCTGGATGCGGATGCCGGCGGTGCGGCCATCAGCAGATCGAGGCATGCGTCGTACTCTCCGCTGCGGCGCAAATAGGCCAGCGAAGCCGTCGCATTCTGGCGCCCGACCAGGCTGCGCGCCGCTTCCGCATCCATTTTGTGCAATTGCGGCAGCCGCTGGTCCCACTGATAGTGCTCGATGAAGCGAGCACGGACGGCGTCATGGCAGGCGGCCGTGGCGCAGTAGCGCAGGGCCAGGCGTTCAAATTCCTCGCGCACGGCGAGGTGGGTCATCGCTTCGCGCTTTTCCAGCGTCGACAGCTTGATGCCGTTGCCGGAGGCCAGCCATTCCTGCCACAGGATCTGCGCTTCTTTCCGCGGATCGGCTGTCATGGCAGGCGATGCCGCCGGTGGTGCTTTGCCGAAATCGATCTTGCCAGCTGCCAGCGGGGCTGGAGTGGGCGCGGGCGCTGTGGCCGCAGCGGTGGATGCGGCAGGCGCCTGTCGTTCCTGGCTATGCGCGACGATGCGCAGCGCATGGTCATAGGCATCGCGCAGGCGCTGGAAGGCGGCCGCACCGTCTTCAGGACGGTTCAGCTTTAACTGGCGCGCATAGGCGCGCTTGATGTCCCGTTCATCGCCCGTCTCGGCGATGCCCAGGACTTGCCAGATATCCAGCGTCTCGCTACCCGTCACAGGAAACTGTCACTTTCTATTTCCTTGAGCACCTCCGCGAACGCCGTACGCGCTTGCCGGATGGTGGACGGGTTCTGCGTCTCCAGCGCGGCCTGGAAATTGGCCGTATGCGCGGCGATGTAGTTGCGCACGTCGCCCAGCGACTGTTCGTACAGGCGGTCGGCGCGCGTGACCAGGGTACGGTTTTCCAGCTGCTCGCGCGGGTGGATCTTCAGGTCGGCCAGTTCAAGGAAACGCTGTTCGATCTGTTCCGGCGTCATCACGCCCGCATTGTCGCTGATGATCATCTTGTGGCGTTCCTGCGTGGCCAGCACCGTCACTTCTGCTTCCAGCACGCCGCTGATATCATAGGTGAAGCGCACGTCGATGCTGATCTCGCCCGCTTTTTTGACGGGAATCGGAAAGTTAATCTTGCCAAGGAAGACGTTGTCGGCCACCAGGCGTGATTCGCCCTGGAAGATCGCCAAGTTGATTTCCTTCTGGTTGTCGTGGATGGTGGTGATGCTTTCCGTGCGCGAGACGGGCACCACGGAATTGCGCTCGATGATGGGCAGGTAATGGCCGCCTTCATACTGGTTCGGGCCGATCTGGCGCGAGGTCGCAATGCCCAGCGAATATGGCGCCACATCCGTCATGACGACTTCGTCGAGGGCCGCGTCGCGCATTTTCAGGCCCGCCTGCACGGCGGCGCCCAGCGCCACGGCTTCGTCCGGATCCAGGTGGATGGCGGGGAAGCGGCCGAACATGCGCGAGACGAGTTTGCGTACCAGCGGCATGCGCGTGGCGCCGCCGGCCAGTACCACTTCATCGAGTTCGGCGGCACGGATGGTGGCGTCGCGCAGCGCGCGCTCGACCGGCAGGCGCAGGCGCGCCAGCAGGGGCTCGCACAATTGCGCCAGCTTGTCTTCGTTGATCTCCCAGCTGTATTCCTTGTCCTGGTAGCGCGTGGCCATGCGCACGGACGGCTGGTCCGACAGCAGGCGCTTGGCGCGTTCGGCCTCATCGCGCAGCAGCTGCTGCTGGCGTGGGTCGAGCAGGCGGCTGCCGATGGCGTCGCGCAGGCCGCTGCCTTCCAAAAAGGCGTCAACCAGGACGGTGACGAAGTCTTCGCCGCCGAGGAAATTGTCGCCGGCCGAGGCGCGCACTTCCATCACGCCTTCGAACAATTCCAGGATCGACACGTCGAAGGTGCCGCCGCCCAGGTCGAAGACGAGGAATTTGCTTTCCTGTTCCTTGTCGCGGATGCCGTAGGCCAGCGCGGCGGCCGTCGGTTCATTCAGCAGGCGCTCCACGCGCAAGCCGGCCAGCTGGCCGGCGATGCGCGTAGCCTTGCGCTGCGCATCGCTGAAATACGCGGGCACGGTGATGATGGCCTCTTCGACCTTGTGGCCGAGGAAGGCTTCCGCATCTTCCTTCAGCGCGCGCAGCACCATCGACGACAGTTCTTCCGGACGGAATTGCTGCGTGCCGAGGGTGATCTTCTTTTCGCTGCCCATGTAGCGCTTGAAGACGGCCGCCGTCAGCTGCGGGTGCGTCTGCAGCCGTTCGCGCGCGGCGCGGCCCACCAGCACGGTGCCGTCGTCATCGATGCTCACGCACGATGGCGTCAGGTGTTCGCCCAGCGCGTTCGGGATGATGGAAGCCTTGCCGTCGCGCCAGAGGGCGACCAGGCTGTTGGTGGTGCCCAGGTCAATGCCGATAATCATCAGATATCCGCCTCCGCCTCATTGCCGTGTTCCTCGATCCAGGCGCGGCGTCCGGCCGCTTCGCCCTTGCCCATCAACATATTGAAGCGCGAGGCCGAATCCATGTGGTCGACTTCGCCGAGCGTCACGGGCAGCAAACGGCGCGTGTCCGGGTTCATCGTCGTTTCCCACAGCTGTTCCGCGTTCATCTCGCCCAGGCCCTTGAAGCGCGAGATCGACCAGGCGCCCTGTTTCACGCCTTCCTTGCGCAGCTTGTCCTCGATGGCCAGCAGCTCGCCGTCGTCGAGCGCATAGATTTTCTGCATCGGCTTCTTGCCGCGCGCCGGCGCGTCCACGCGGTACAAGGGCGGCCGGGCGATGCAGATGTGGCCCTTGTTGATCAGGACCGGGAAGTGCTTGAAGAACAAGGTCAGCAGCAGTACCTGGATGTGCGAGCCGTCCACGTCCGCGTCGGACAGGATGCAGATCTTGCCGTAGCGCAGGCCGGACAGGTCGGGCGAGTCGCCCACGCTGTGCGGATCGACGCCGATGGCGACCGCGATATCGTGGATCTCGTTATTGGCGAACAGGCGGTCGCGGTCCGTCTCCCACGAGTTCAGGACCTTGCCGCGCAGGGGCAAGATCGCCTGGAATTCCTTGTCGCGGCCCATCTTGGCCGAACCGCCCGCCGAGTCGCCCTCGACGAGGAACAGTTCATTGCGCGCGATGTCCGACGATTCGCAGTCCGTCAGCTTGCCCGGCAACACGGCGACACCCGAGGATTTTTTCTTTTCCACCTTTTGCAGCGAACGCTGGCGCGACTGCGCCTGCTTGATCACGAGCTCGGCCAGCTTCTTGCCGTAGTCGACGTGCTGGTTCAGCCACAGTTCCAGCGGCGGCTTGGCGAAGGTCGAGACGAGGCGCACGGCGTCGCGTGAATTGAGGCGTTCCTTGATCTGGCCCTGGAATTGCGGGTCCAGCACCTTGGCCGACAGCACGAAGGAAGCGCGCGCGAACACGTCTTCGGGCAGCAGTTTCACGCCTTTGGGCAGCAGCGAGTGCATTTCGACGAAATTTTTCACGGCGCCGAACAGGCCGTCGCGCAAGCCCGATTCGTGCGTGCCGCCATTCGAGGTGGGAATCAGGTTGACATACGATTCGCGCACGATGGCGCCTTCTTCCGTCCACGCCACGACCCAGGCCGCGCCTTCGCCTTCGGCAAAGCCTTCCGAGTCCGGGCCAGCGTATTGTGCGCCTTCGAACAGGGGAATCAGAGTTTCGCCATTCGATACCTGCGCCAGCGTTTCGGTCAGGTAGCCGCGCAAGCCTTCCGCGTACTGCCAGGTCTGCGTATCGCCCGTCTTCGCGTTGGTGAGCGTAACTGTCACGCCCGGCAGCAGCACGGCTTTCGAGCGCAGCAGGCGTTGCAGCTCGGTTTGCGAGATGTTCGGCGAATCAAAGTATTTTGCATCGGGCCAGGCCGTGACGCGCGTGCCGGATTTTTTACCGTCGCGCGGGGCGGGGCGGGAACTCAGGGGCTCGATCACGTCGCCGTTGGCAAACACCATGTGGTGCAAGCCGTTGCCGTCGCTTTCCTTGCGCCAGACGGTGATTTCCAGGCGCGTCGACAGTGCATTGGTGACGGACACGCCGACGCCGTGCAAGCCGCCCGAGAACGCGTAGGCGCCGCCCGAACCCTTGTCGAACTTGCCGCCCGCGTGCAGCCGGGTAAACACGATTTCCACCGTCGGCACGCCTTCTTCCGGGTGCAAGCCGACGGGAATGCCGCGGCCATTGTCTTCGACGGTGATGCTGCCATCGGTGTTCTGCGTCACGGCGATATGCGTGCAATGACCGCCCAGCGCTTCGTCGGAGGCATTGTCGATCACTTCCTGAATGATGTGCAGCGGATTTTCAGTGCGGGTGTACATCCCCGGGCGCTGCTTGACGGGTTCCAGTCCTTTCAGGACACGGATGGATGATTCGCTGTAGTCGGATGCTGGTTTTTTAGTGGCCATACGTGTTCAAGCTAAGTAAAGACAGTGGTTGGAACGCCAGGCCAGGGCACTGCGGGCGCAATGACAGCGGCGGCGATAACTGTATGAATATACAGTATATCCCGTCCAGCGTCACTGGGGGAGGGCAGTGCGGCAGGCTAGGCGTCCTTGTGCGGACGCTCGCGCATTCTATCTTGTCCGGCGAGCAATAGCGCTACTCCAAGGCAACAACAGTGCTCCGCGCGCGTGGTTTTGCACCAATTGTGATGGATTTTATGCGGTAAAGCCGCCTTTTTTACATCTTGTTTACAGCCGCCTTCCCAGTCTTTACGAATTTTTTAGACCCTTTTGGCTAATCTGCTCACTATCAAAACAAACCTGAATGAGGGTGGGAATGGATCTCGTGTATCTCGGCTTGATTGCCGTGTTTTTCGTCCTGGCGGCCGGCTTTGCCGTCGCCTGCGACAAATTAGGGAGCGTCAAATGAACGCGTTTTATGTGCTGGGCGCCGTCGTCTCGGCCGGCCTGCTCGTGTATTTGCTGGTGGCGCTGCTGAAGGCGGAGGAACTGTGATGACGACGCAATCGATACTGTTGTTGGTGGCCTTCCTGGCCGTGCTGCTGGCCGCCGGCTATCCGCTGGGCCTGTACATGGCCAAGGTGGCCGGCGATGGCCCCGTGCGCGGTCTGGGCTGGCTGCAAAAGCTGGAAAATCTGCTGTACCGCTGGTCCGGCCTTCCCGCCGACAAGGCCATGGGCTGGAAAAGCTATGCCATCGCCCTGATCGTCTTCAATACCGTGGGCGCCGTCTTCGTCTACGGCCTGCAGCGCCTGCAGGGCTTCCTGCCACTCAATCCCCAGGGCCTGGGCGCCGTCAGCCCCGATTCCTCGTTCAATACCACCGTCAGCTTCGTCGCCAATACCAACTGGCAGGGCTACGGCGGCGAACAGACCATGAGCTATCTGACCCAGATGCTGGGCATGGCCTGCCAGAACTTCTTTTCGGCGGCCACCGGCATCGCCGTGATCTTCGCGCTGGTGCGCGGCTTCGCCTCGCGTTCCAGCAAATCGATCGGCAATTTCTGGGTCGACCTGGTGCGCTCGACCCTGTACATCCTGCTGCCCTTGTCCCTGGCCCTGTCGGTGGTCTTCATGGGCGAAGGCATGATCCAGAATTTTTCCGCCTACAAGGAAGTGACCCTGCTCGACCACGTGGCGTATGAAACGCCGAAAACGACGGCTGACGGCCAGCCCGTGCTGGACGCCGCCGGCAAACCCGTGATGGAAGCGCAAGTGGCGACGACGCAGATGATCGCCATGGGGCCCGTCGCGTCGCAGGAGTCGATCAAGCTGCTGGGCACGAACGGCGGCGGCTTCTTCAATGCCAATTCCTCGCACCCGTACGAAAACCCGACCGTGCTGTCGAACTTCCTGCAGATGCTGGCCATCTTCATCATTCCCGCCGGCCTGTGCTTCACCTTCGGCCGCATGGTGGGCGACCTGCGCCAGGGCTGGGCCGTGCTGGCCGCGATGAGCCTGATCTTCGTCGTCATGACGGCCGGCGTGATGAGCGCCGAGCAGCAAGCCAATCCCGCCTTGCAGGCCTTGGGCGTGGACCAGCAGGCCAGCAGCCTGCAATCGGGCGGCAATATGGAAGGCAAGGAAACGCGCTTCGGCATCAGCTCCTCGACCCTGTTCGCGGCAGTGACGACGGCCGCATCGTGCGGTGCCGTCAATTCCATGCACGACTCCTACATGCCCCTGGGCGGCATGGTGCCGCTGCTGCTGATGCAGTTCGGCGAAGTGATTTTCGGCGGCGTGGGCACGGGCCTGTACGGCATGCTGATGTTCGCCATCCTGGCCGTCTTCATCGCCGGCCTGATGATAGGCCGCACGCCTGAATACCTGGGCAAGAAAATCCAGGCCTATGAAATGAAGATGGTGTCGCTGGCCATCCTGATTACGCCAGCCCTCGTCTTGACGGGTACGGCGATCGCCGTGATGGTCGAACCGGGCAAGATCGGCGTGGCCAATCCGGGCGCGCACGGTTTCTCCGAGATCCTGTACGCCTTCACGTCGGCGGCCAACAACAACGGCAGCGCGTTTGCCGGCCTGTCCGCCAACACGCCGTTCTACAACGTGATGCTGGCGATCGCCATGTGGTTCGGCCGCTTCGGCGTGATCGTGCCCGTGCTGGCGGTGGCCGGTTCGCTGGCGGCCAAGCAGCGCCTGTCGGCCAATGCCGGCACCATGCCCACGCACGGCCCCATGTTCATCGGCCTGCTGATCGGCGTCGTCGTGCTCGTCGGCGTGCTCAATTACGTTCCCGCGCTGGCCCTGGGCCCGATCGTCGAACACCTGCAACTTTTCATCAAATAAGAGGCTACCATGTCACGCACAAGCCTGACTTTGTTCGATTCCGCACTGATTGGCCCCGCCGTCGTCGATGCGTTCAAAAAACTCGACCCCCGCACGCAGTGGCGCAGCCCCGTGATGTTCGTCGTCTATGTCGGCAGCATCATCACGACCCTGCTGGCCATCCAGGCCCTGAATGGCCAGGGCGAGGCGCCGTTCGGCTTCATTGTCGCCGTCGCCGTGTGGCTGTGGTTTACCGTGCTGTTCGCGAACTTCGCCGAAGCGCTGGCCGAAGGCCGCAGCAAGGCCCAGGCGGCCTCCCTGCGCGCCCTCAAGCAGACGGTGATGGCAAAGAAAATGCAGACGCCGAAATACGGCACCTCCTGGCTGCCCACGCCGGCCACCGACCTGCGCAAGGGCATGACGGTGCTGGTGGAGGCGGGCGACGTGATTCCCGCCGACGGTGAAGTGACGGCAGGCGTGGCCTCCGTCGACGAAAGCGCCATCACGGGCGAATCGGCCCCCGTCATCCGTGAATCGGGCGGCGACTTTTCCGCCGTCACGGGCGGCACCCGCGTGCTGTCGGACTGGCTGCTGGTGCGCGTCTCCGTCAATCCGGGCGAAGCCTTCATCGACCGCATGATCGCCATGGTCGAAGGCGCCAAGCGCCAGAAGACGCCGAACGAGATCGCCCTGACGATCCTGCTCGTGGCCCTGTCGATCGTTTTCCTGATCGTCACCGTGACTCTGCTGCCGTACTCGCTGTTTTCCGTGGCGGCGGCCGGCAGCGGCGCCCCCGTCACCATCACCGTGCTGATCGCGTTGCTCGTGTGCCTGATCCCGACCACCATCGGCGGCCTGCTGTCCGCCATCGGCGTAGCCGGCATGAGCCGCATGATGCAAGCCAATGTGATCGCCACCTCGGGCCGCGCCGTGGAAGCGGCTGGCGACGTGGACGTGCTGCTGCTCGATAAAACGGGCACCATCACCCTGGGCAACCGCCAGGCGTCAAGCTTCGTGCCTGCCCCCGGCGTGACGGAGCAGCAGCTGGCCGACGCGGCGCAGCTGGCCTCGCTGGCCGATGAAACGCCGGAAGGGCGCAGCATCGTCGTGCTGGCCAAGCAGAAATTCAATATCCGCGAACGCGAGATGGCCAGCCTGCATGCGACGTTTGTACCGTTCACGGCGCAGACGCGCATGAGCGGCGTGGATATCGCGGGCGAACAGCAGGTGCGCCAGCTGCGCAAGGGCGCGGCCGATTCCATGAAAAAGTATGTGGAGGCGCTGGGCCAGCCGTATCCGGCCGAGGTGGCACGCGCCGTTGACGACATCGCGCGCCGCGGCAGCACGCCGCTGGTGGTGGTCGACGATGGTAAGGTCATGGGCGCCGTGGAACTGAAGGATATCGTCAAGGGCGGCATCAAGGAACGCTTCGCGGAATTGCGCCGCATGGGCATCAAGACCGTCATGATCACGGGAGACAACAAGCTGACGGCGGCCGCGATTGCCGCCGAAGCGGGCGTGGACGATTTCCTCGCCGAGGCGACGCCGGAAGACAAGCTCAAACTCATCCGCAGCTACCAGTCCGAAGGCCGCCTGGTGGCGATGACGGGCGATGGCACCAACGATGCCCCCGCGCTGGCCCAGGCCGACGTGGCCGTGGCCATGAATTCGGGCACGCAGGCGGCGAAGGAGGCGGGCAATATGGTCGATCTGGACTCGAACCCGACCAAGCTGCTGGAAATCGTTGAAATCGGCAAGCAGATGCTGATGACGCGCGGCTCGCTGACGACGTTCTCGATTTCGAACGACATCGCCAAGTACTTTGCCATCATCCCGGCCGCGTTTGTGGGCACCTACCCGCAACTGAAGGCGCTCGACATCATGCAGCTGGCCAGCCCCGCCTCGGCCATCATGTCGGCCGTGATCTTCAATGCCCTGATCATCGTCGTGCTGATTCCGCTGGCGCTGAAAGGCGTGCAATACCGGGCCATCGGCGCGGCCATGCTCTTGCGCCGCAACCTGCTGATCTACGGCCTGGGCGGCATCGTCCTGCCTTTCATCGGCATCAAGCTGATCGACATGCTGCTGTCCGCCCTCCATTTAGTCTAAAGGAACCATCATGAGCACTATCGTACGTCCCGCCCTGGTCCTGTTTGCCGCGCTGACCGTGATCTGCGGCGTCGTCTATCCGTTTGCCACGGCCGGCATCGGCCAGCTGGCCTTCAACGATGAAGTCAACGGCAGCATCGTCGAGCGTGGGGGCAAGCCCGTCGGCTCGACCCTGATCGGCCAGTCCTTTACTTCGCCCAAGTATTTCTGGGGTCGGCCGTCGGCCACCGCGCCGATGGCCAATAACGGCGCCGGTTCGGGCGGCTCGAACCAGGGACCGACGAATCCGGCCCTGGTCGATGCCGTCAAGGCGCGCGTCGCCGCCCTGCAGGCAGCCGATCCCGGCAACCGCAACCCGATCCCCGTCGACCTGGTGACGGCGTCGAGTAGCGGCCTGGACCCGGAAATCAGCCTGGCGGGCGCCCTGTACCAGGCGCCCCGCGTGGCCCGCGTGCGCGCCGTGCCGCTGGCGCAGGTGGAAAATGCCATCGCCAAGGTACAGAAAACCGCGTATATCGGCTTTTTCGGCGAACCGCGCGTGAATGTGCTGGAACTGAACCTGGCGCTCGATGCCATGGCCAAGTAAGCTGGCAAAGGCGCGCAGGCCGGCATCGTGCACGGCTTGGCCGATGATGTCGTCGGATGACGCGCTTGCGCGCTAATCCGACCTACTTGACGCCATGGCAAAATAAAAAGATAGGCGCAGGTCGGCGTAGGTCGGCTTAGCGCAGCGTAAGCCGACATCACCCATAGCCCCAGCCAGGCCAACAATGCTGCCGGATTACGCGCCAGCGCTAATCCGGCCTACACATGCTCCAAGTAAATTAAAATACAACATGCTCCCCAACGACAGCCAACGCCCCGACCCTGATGCCCTGCTGGCGCAAGTGCAGGCGCAGGAAAAGAAAGCCGCGCGCGGCCGGCTGCGCATCTATTTCGGCGCCTCGGCCGGCGTCGGCAAGACCTACGCGATGCTGGCGGCCGCCCGCAAAATGCTGGCCGATGGCCAGGACTTGCTGGTGGGCGTGGTGGAGACGCATGGGCGCCAGGATACGGCGGCCCAGCTCGACGGCTTGCCCGTGCTTCCGCTCAAAGCCATCGAGTACCGCGGCAAGACCCTGTACGAGTTCGACCTCGACGAAGCCCTGCGTCGCGCGCCGCCGCTGATACTGATGGATGAACTGGCCCACTCGAACGTGGCCGGATCGCGTCATCCGAAGCGCTGGCAGGATGTCGAGGAATTGCTGGCGGCCGGCATCGACGTGCTGTCGACCGTGAACGTGCAGCACCTGGAAAGCCTGAACGACGTGGTAGGAGGGATCACGGGCGTGCGCGTGGCCGAGACCCTGCCCGATACGGTGTTCGACCGTGCCGATGAAGTGGTGCTGGTCGATATCCCGGCCGATGAACTGCTGCGCCGCCTGAAGCAGGGCAAGGTATATCAGCCGCAGCAGGCCGAACGGGCATCGCAGCATTTTTTCCGCAAGGGCAATTTGATCGCCCTGCGCGAACTGGCCTTGCGCCGCACGGCGGACCGGATCCAGGATGACGTGCAGGCCTACCGCGTCGAAAAATCCATCAATCCCGTGTGGAAGACGGGCGCCGCGCTGCTGGCCTGCGTGGGACCGCACGCGGGGGGCGAACACGTGATCCGCAGCACGGCGCGCCTGGCAAGCCAGCTGAACGCGGAATGGCACGCGCTGTACGTGGAAACGCCGCGCTTGCAGCGCTTGCCGGCGGGCCAGCGCGAGCGCATTTTGAAAACCCTGAAACTGGCGCAGGACCTGGGCGCGCGCACGGCGATTCTGCCGTCCGCCGACATCGCCGGCGCCGTGGTCGAGTATGCGCGCGGCGCGAATATCTCGAAAGTCATCGTGGGCCGTGGCCGCGGCGGTGCGCTGGCGCGCCTGTGGCAGACGCCGCCGGCCGCCCGCATGGCCAGCCTTGCGCCCGATATCGATTTGATCGAGGTGGGTTTGCCGCCTGCCGATGCGGCGCCCCGGCGCGCGGCGGACGACGACGCGGATGCGCCGCGCCGGCCATCGCGCCATTGGCGCTACATCCTGGCCGCCGGCGCCAGCCTGGCCACGGCCCTCGCTTCGGTCCCCCTGCAGCCCTACCTGGACCTGGCCAATATCGCCATGTTGTCCTTGCTGACGGTGGTGCTGGTGGCCGTGCGCCTGGGGCGCGGGCCGGCGGCGCTGGCCAGCCTGGTGGGCGTGGCCAGCTTCGACTTCATCTTCGTGCCGCCGCGCTTCTCGTTTGCCGTGGGCGATTTCCAGTATGTGATCACGTTTGGCGTGATGCTGGCGGTGGGCCTGATCACGGGCCACCTGACGGCCGGCCTGCGCTTCCAGGCGCGCGTGGCCTCGCACCGCGAAGCGCGCGCCCGCGCCCTGTACGAGTTTTCGCGCGAATTGTCCGGCGTGCTGCAGACGGAGCAGATTTTCGACATCACGAAAAGCGCCATCGAACGGGCGTTCCGCGCGCGCGCCGCTTTGCTGCTGCCCGACGACGAAGGCAGCTTGCAGTCCCCGAACGGCGGCGAGCCGCTCGATATCGGCATCGCGCAGTGGGCCTTCGACCATGCGCAGGCGGCGGGGACGGGCACCGATACCCTGCCGGCTTCGCCCATTTTCTACCTGCCGCTGATCGCGCCTATGCGCACGCGCGGCGTGCTGGCGCTGCTGCCGCTCGATGGCGCGCAGCGTGGCCGCTGGCTGCTGGTGCCGGAACAGCGCCAGCACCTCGACACCTTTGCCGCCCTGGCGGCCATCGCCCTCGAGCGCGTGCACTACATCGACGTGGCCCAGGGCGCGCTGCTGCAGATGGAATCGGAGCGGCTGCGCAATTCGCTGCTGGCGGCCCTGTCGCACGACTTGCGCACGCCCTTGACGTCGCTGGTGGGCCTGGCCGAATCGCTGGCTCTGTCCCGGCCTGCGCTGTCGCCCGCGCAGCTGGACATGGCGCGCTCGCTGCAGTCCGAAACCGTGCGCATGAGCGCCCTGGTGGCGAACCTGCTGGACATGGCGCGCATCGAGAGCGGCCAGGTGCGCCTGAACCTGCAATGGCAGGCGCTGGAAGAAGTGGTGGGCAGCGCGCTGCGCGCCAGCGGCCCGCAATTGCAGCAGCACGCCGTGCTGACGCAGCTGGCGCCGGACCTGCCGCTGGTGCGCTACGACGCCGTGCTGATCGAGCGCGTGCTGTGCAACCTGCTGGAAAACGCGGCCAAGTACACGCCGCCGGGCAGCACCATCACGGTCGCGGCCGGGGTGCACGGCCAGTTCCTGCAGGTGACGGTGCTTGACGATGGCCCGGGCCTGCCGCCCGGCCGCGAAGAAGCCATCTTTGAAAAATTCACGCGCGGCGAGCGCGAATCGAACAAGCCGGGCGTCGGGCTGGGGCTGGCCATCTGCCGCGCTATCGTCGAAGCGCACGGCGGCACTATCCACGCGCAGCCGCACACGCCGGGACAGGGCGCCGCCATCGTCTTCAGCCTGCCGCTGGGCACGCCGCCGGCGCCGCCGGAGATCGAGCTCGATGACGCCAACGACCATGAAACAGGAAAACCAACATGAACGAACCTTCCGCTACCGCCTTGCTCGTCGAGGATGAACCGCAAATCCGCCGCTTCGTGCGCGCCGCGCTGGAAGACGAGGGCTGGCAGATTTTCGAATCGGCCACCATGCAGCGCGGCCTGATCGACGCGGGCACGCGCCGGCCCGATCTGATCGTGCTGGACCTGGGCCTGCCCGACGGCGACGGCATCGATTTCATCGCCGACATCCGCAAATGGTCGGCCGTGCCCATCATCGTGCTGTCGGCGCGGGTCGACGAGCAGGACAAGATCCGCGCGCTCGATGCGGGCGCCGACGACTATCTGACCAAGCCGTTCGGCGTGGGCGAGCTGCTGGCCCGCGTGCGCGCCACCTTGCGCCGCCAGCGCCAGCCCGCCGCCAGCGACGATGGCGTGGTGCAGTTCGGCGACGTGCGCGTCGACCTGAAGGATCGGCTGGTGACGCGCAACAAGCAGCTGGTGCACATGACGCCGACGGAATTCCGCCTGCTGTCGGTACTCGTGAAGAACGCGGGCAGGGTGGTCACCAATCCGCAACTGCTGCGCGAAGTGTGGGGGCCGTCGAACAGCGAAAACGGCCATTACCTGCGCATCTACATGGGCCATCTGCGCCAGAAGCTGGAAGCCGATCCGGCCCAGCCGCAGTACCTGCTGACGGAAACGGCGGTCGGTTACCGCTTGCTGCTGCCGCTCTAATACCTGTTATTTCCCCTGTTTGAAAACAGGCGCCGCGCGCGCCGGGGGGACGCTTTACCTTATTTTTTGCAGCGGCGGGCCAGCTGCGCCATGTTGGCAAAGGCCCATACTACCCATGAAGAAGAAAAAACCATGAATAAAATGCTACTTGCACTTGCCGTCGCCACCGCCTTGACGGGCAGCCTGGCCCACGCGGACGAGGCCAAGCCCGACAATGAAGTCAGTTTCAACGTGGCCGGCGTATCCGACTACCGTTACCGGGGCATCTCGCAGACGCGCTTGAAGCCCGCGCTGCAGGGCGGCGTGGATTACATCAACAACCCGACGGGCCTGTATGCGGGCGCCTGGGCTTCCACTATCAAGTGGACCAAGGATGCGGGCGGCAGCGGCGACGTGGAAGTCGATCTGTATGCGGGCAAGCGCGGCCAGTTGGGCGGCGCTGTCGGCTATGACGTCGGCGTGCTCGCCTATGTGTACGCGGACAACGGCTTGAAGCACGTCGCCGGCCTGGCCGACGCGGACACGCAGGAAGTCTATGGCCAGCTGTCGTATGGCCCCGCCTATATCAAATATTCGCACGCCGTCTCGAACCTGTTCGGCATCGTCAACAGCAAGAACAGCGGCTACCTCGATATCGGCGCGAATATCGACCTGACGAACGGCTGGACCGGCAACCTGCATGCGGGCCATCAGAAAGTGAAAAACAATGACGCGTCGAGCTACACGGACTGGAAAGTGGGCGTCACGCGCGACTTCGGTGTCGTGACGGGCGCGCTGGCCGTGATCGGCACGAACGCGGGCAAGGCGGCGTATGCCTCGCCCGTGAATGGCAAATTCATGGGCAAGACGGCGCTGCAGCTGACGGTCAGCAAGACGTTTTAATTGACAGGTGAGGGAGGCGGCGCATGCGCCGCCTTTTTTGCGCGCTCTAAGCGGGCAGGTTGAAAACGGCGCAGTAAAGTTGCCCCAGGCCGACCACGCGGGCGTCTGGAATCTGCGCGGCCAGGGCGTGGGCGGGCGCCGCTTGCGTGTCCCTTGCCAGCAGCACGCGCAAGCCGGGATTGACGCTGCGCGCGTGCGCGATGCGGCGCGCCAGGCCCGCCTGCGCGCCGGCGTCGACGACGCCGTCGAGCGGCACCACCAGCACGCGCGCGGCGATCAGGGCCGAACGGCTGCCCATGGAGTCGCGGCCTTCGCTGTCGATGACGATGTCGTGGTAGCAGTGCACCAGGTGCTCGAGCTCCGGCTGCAAGCCCTTGGCGCTGATGGCGCGCGCCATCAGGCGCGGCCGCGTCAGGCTGCCGTGCATGGCGCCGTCGTGCATATTCCTGGCTTGCGCCATGGCGCCCTGACGCGGATCGGCATCGAGCAGCAATACCTTGCGTCCGGCCAGCGCGCGCGAGGCGGCCAGCCGCCCGGCCAGGATGGATTTCTCCATCCCCCCGCGTTCATCCGTGATGGCGATGATCATCTTGGCGCACGGCTGGCATGATGTTGGCGGAAGAAACCAGCTGCAGCAGACAGCCTTCGCGTGCTTCCTCCCTGTCGCCCGCGGTCCATGCGGGCAGCTGCATCAGGGGTTCGAGCGCTTCGGCCAGGGCGGCCTGGCCGGCGGAAGACATGGGCGTCATCGGCAGGCGCAATGCGTCGCGTACCTTGCCCTGCATGGCCAGCGCGGCCTTCACGGGAGCGGGATTTGGTTCGGCAAACAGCAGGCGGATGACGGGCAGCATGGTCTTGAACAGGGCGCCGGCGGCGCCGTGGCGGCCCTGCCTGACGAGGTGGTACAGCTGCGCATACAGGTCGGGGCGCACCTGGGCGGCGGCCGACATGGCGCCGTGGCCGCCCATGGACAGGCTGGCCAGCAGCAGCGCGTCGTCGCCGCACAGCACGTCCAGGCGCGTGTCGAGCAGCAGTTCGCCCAGCTGCTGCAGCTTGCCGCCCGCTTCCTTGATGGCGACGAAGTGCGAGTCGCGCGCCAGCAGCGCCGCCGTCTGCGGTTCGATATTGACGCCCGTGCGGGCCGGCACGTTGTACAGCACGATGGACTGGTCGGTGGCGGCGGCGATGGCCTGGAAGTGGCGCACGATGCCGTCCTGCGAAGGGCGCACATACGCTGGCGCCGAGACCAGCAGGCCGGCCAGCGGATGGTCGTTGTAGCGCTGCACGGCGGAGACGACGCTGCGCGTATCGCTGCCGCCTATCCCCATGACGACGGGGAAGCGGGGACCGACGGCTTCGAGCACGCTGTCGAGCAGCATGCTCTGTTCCGCGGCGCTCAGCATGGCCGCTTCGCCCGTGGTGCCGCACACCACCAGGCCATCGACGCCGCTGGCGGCCAGTTCGCATGCGAGCTGCTGGGCCGCGTCGAAGTCGATGTCGCCATCGCCGTCGCAAAATGGCGTGACCATCGGCACCCAGATGCCCTGGAAATGCGCGGTGATGCGCGATGACGACATCGCCTGTTCGCAGGTGTACTGGTTCATAGCGATTTCCCCTGGCTGATGCGGCCAAATTCCGCCGCCGGCAGCAGGCGCATGACGGCATCCATGGTCAAGCGCAGGGCCGGTTCCGTCACGCACAGCCAGACTTTCATGCGCTCGGCATGATCGACCGCTTCGACGCGCATGAACGACAGCATGCCGCCGCAGGTCTTGACGACCAGCTGGCGCAGCTCGGCCAGGCAGGACTTGTCGACCGTGATATGCATGAGAAAGGTGGGCAGGCGGGGATGGCGGTGGGGCAGTGCTTGATGCGATTGCAGGCGTGAATGGGGTTCCATGGTGGCTTTGCAGCGGTGGTTGAGGTACGTTCAAGATTAGCAGCGGGGGCGTAAAGATTCTCTAAAAAGCGGGGCCTGCGGCGTAAACGGGCCGTATGCAGGCGGCGTGAGTGTGTTGCGCAGAGGCCCGCGCGTGGGCTTTTGTTACAAAATTGAATCGTGCTTTCGGAGATGGGGGTTTATATTGAAAACGTCTCCGCTTTCAGTCAGCCTTGCCATGTCAGACGAAAAAGATCCCCAGCAGCCGCCATCCACCGATCCCGCGGCGCCAGCGTCGTCCCGGCCCGACCGGGTAGGCCGCCGGGCGCCCGATGATGAGCACCGTGCGCGCGACGCCGCCCCCCGCTATTTGAAGGATAACGACACGCCGCTGGCGCTGGCCTGGCGGGTGATCTCGTCGCGCTACCGTTCCATGCGCGACAAGGCCAGCCGCGATTTCATGCGGCGCACCCTGCGCATCGGCATCTCGGCGCGCATTTTCCATCCCGAGCCGGGCGCCACTGGCCTGCGCAGCAAGAACCTGCAATACCTGGAAGAGTCGATCGCCCAGTGGGTCATGTCGCGCGACGTGCTGGTGTTCATGATCCCGACGGTCAATACCAGCGGCCAGCTACACCCGAGCAATATCACCCTGCGCCACTATGCGCGCCATCTGGACGGCCTGGTGCTGCAGGGCGGCGCCGACGTCTCGCCGCAGACGTATTCCGAGGCGGCCACGCGGCCCGAATGGAACGGCGACCGCGCGCGCGACCTGTACGAACTGGAGCTGCTGCACGAATTCGTCGACGCGGGCAAACCCGTGCTGGGTATTTGCCGCGGCTGTCAACTGATCAACGTGGGCTTTGGCGGCACCCTGTACCAGGACATCGCTTCGGACGTGGCAGGCGCCACTTCCCATGTCAACGACCTGTATGACCGCCACCGCCATACCATTGTCTTCCCGAAAGGCTCGTCCCTGGCGGGCATGTTCCCGAAGACGGGCGAGGCGCTCGTCAATTCCATCCACCACCAGTCGGTCAAGGACCTGGGGCGCGACGTCACCGTGGAAGCGTATTCGCAAGGGGACAACATCGTCGAGGCCATCCGCTACCAGCGGGCGCGCTTCGTCATGGGCTTGCAGTGGCACCCGGAATTCCATTCGGCGGGCGGCGTCGAACTGCTCGATTGCACGCCCATCCTCGATAATTTTTTGCGCGCGGCGCGGGAGACGCGGTTTTGAGTACGCATCTGATCCGCCGGCGCACCGTGCTGGCCGGCCTGCTGGCGCTGCCACTGGCGGGCTTGCGCGCGGCGCCGCACCCGCATGAAGGCGCGCTGCCGTTTGCGCTGACGTCCGCCGCGCGCGCCCGCACGCTCAAGGCGCGGGTGGCGCCCGCCATCGCCGGACAGGTGGTCAAGGCGGCGCGCAAGGACGCGGCGCGGCCCGTGCACCTGATGGCCGAAGTGCGCACGGGCGGCTTGCTGAAGGGAGAGGGCGGGCGCGAGACCAGCCAGCAGGCGCAGGAAGACTGGCGCCAGGCGAGACTGCAGGCGCTGGCCTGGCGGCTGTCGGGCGAGATGGCGCATTTCGAGGCGGCGCGCCAGCTGCTGCTGGCCTGGAGCGGCACCTACCAGCCCTCGTTCAGCCCTGTCGACGAGACGGAGCTGGCCAGCCTGCTGATGGGATACGACCTGGTGCAGGAGCGCTTGAACGGCATCGAGCGCGAGCAGGTGCAGGCGTTTTGCCGCACCCTGGCGCAGGGCTACCTGAGCGATCCCGTCAAGGTGGGCGGCCCCTCCACGGCCCGCAACAACTGGCACAGCCACCGCATCAAGATCGGCACGGCCGCCGCGTATGTCACGGGCGACGCCCTGCTGGTCGCGCGGGCGAAGGAACGCTTCCTGGCGCACGTGCCGCGCAATATCGGCGTCGGCGGCGTGCCCTTCGACTTCGAGCAGCGCGACGCCCTGCACTACACCACCTATAGCCTGGAGCCGCTGCTGACGACGGCCCTGATGGCGCAGGCGCATGGCGACGACTGGTATGGCGCGCCGGAAGCGCGGCGCCTGGTCGAGGCGCTGGCCTGGCTGGCGCCGTATGCGCAGGGCAAAAAGACGCACGAAGAGTTCGCGAAAAGCGCCGTGCCCTTCGACCGCAAGCGCGTGGCCGCCGGCGAAAAGGGCTTTACGGGAAATTGGGAGGCCAGGGGCGCCGCCAATGTGTATTTGCTGGCGGCGCGCTTCGATCCCGCCTGGCTGCCGCTGGCACTGGAATTGCGCCCGCCAGCCTGGGCGCTGGCGCTGTACGGCGCGTAGTGAAAACTTCGTGCGCACGGTGAACATCACATTGCTACGTTACTAGGCAGCGCAACGTCAGTAGTTCATGGGCTCGCCACGGAAGCAGCGGATGGCCGAATCGACCATGCCCTCGGCGCTGCCCTGCACGTTGTGCTGCTTGCGCAGGTATTGCGCGTCGCTCCATTGCTTGGCCACGTCCGACAGGTGTTTCAGGGCCGGCGTGCTGCCCAGCGCCTCGGCGTGCGGTTCCATCTTGCGCAGCGTGGTCATGATGTCTTCGCGCAGCGACATCGTTTCGTAGGTTTTCGGATGCGTGATGGCGCCATCGAGGCCGAAGCGGCAAGCCTGGAAGCGGTTGTAGTTATACACGAGGTAATCGTCTTCCACGGGCGGCGCTTCGCGGCGTTCGAGCAGGTAGCGGCACAGGGCCTGCAGGTAGGCGGCCAGGGCGGCGGCCCGTTCCACCGTCAGCGGCGTGTCGCACACGCGCAGTTCGATGGTGCCGAATTCCGGCTTGGGCCGGATATCCCAGTAAAAGTCCTTCATGCTCTTGATGATGCCGGTGTTCTCCATCTTGGCGAAATACTCGTTGGAGAACTGGTCCCAGCTCAGGGTGAACGGTGCGCGTCCGCTCATGGGAAAGGCGAACACGGAATTCAAACGGGCCGAATCGAACAGGGTGTCGCGCCCCTGCACGTAGGGCGAAGACGCCGACAGGGCGATGAAGTGCGGGATGTAGCGGTTCAGCGAATGCAGCAAGAACATGGCGTCGTCGCCCGAGGCGCAGCCGATGTGCACGTGCTGGCCGAAGATGGTGAACTGCTTGGCCAGGTAGCCATACAGTTCCGAGATTTCCTGGAAGCGGGGCTTGGAAAAGATCTTTTGCGACGACCATTGCTGGAACGGGTGCGTCCCGCCGCCCGCGATGCCGATATTGAGCTTGTCGCCGGCCGTGATCAGGGTGTCGCGGATTTCCTGCAACTGCTCCAGCAGGGGGCCGTGATGCGTGTGCACGCTCGAGTTGATCTCGATCATGCTCTCGGTGATTTCCGGCGTGACGTTGCCGGGAAACGGCTTCTTGTTCAGCAGATGCAGCAGGTCGGGGCTGGCGGCCGTCAAGTCATAGTCCGACAGGTTAACCAGTTGCAGTTCGAGTTCGACGCCGAAGGTCAGCGCGGCCGATTGGCCAAAGGGTTCCAGCGGCATTTAGCGCTCCTTTATTTCGTGGGTTTCTTTGGCCAGCATCAGCACGCGCTGCACCAGCACGGGGCCGACCAGTTCCAGGCCCAGGGTGATGGCGGCCAGGGCGTTCAATTCGTCGCCGAAGTTCACGCCGTGCTGGCGCGCGTGTTCGAGCAGCAGGATGATGAAGACGGAAACGGGCGTCAGGGCCACGCCCGTCAGCACGCCCTTGCGCCAGGAAATGCCGCTCACATGCGAAAACGCGGCCACGCCGGCGACCTTCGTCAGCAACCGTCCGCCGACGACGGCCAGGGCCAGGCCCGCGCCGGCCGTCACGCTGGCCCATTCCAGGGTCGAGGCGGCATACACGAACAGCAGCACCGTCAGCAGCTCGCCCATGGCGCCGAAATTGCGCTGCGCCTGGCTGAAGGCGACCCTGCGGTGGCGCGCCACCAGGCCGAAGGTGAGGGTGGCCAGCAGCGGCGACAGGCTGGTGGTGTAGGTCAGGGCGACGAGCAGCATCACCGACAGGGCGAATGCCACGGTGGCGTCCTGCGCCATGTTGCCCAGGCGGCGCAGCATGGCCGGCACCACGATGCCGAAGACGGTGCCGGCGGCCACGGAGGCGGCCAGCACGGCGGCGCTGCTGCTGCTTGCCTGGATCAGGTCGGTGGAACTCTGGAACATCCAGAAGCCGACGATGATGTTGAACGTGAAGACGGCCAGCACGCAATTGAGGGCGGTGAGGTGGACGATGCGTTCCGTGACCTGGCCCGAGCTGCGTTCCTCGTTGATGACGCGCATTATGGTGGCCGGCGAGGTGGACATGGCCAAGGACGCCAGCAGCAGCGCCGTCATCGAGGTGGAACCGAATTCGATGCCGATGAAGTAGACGACGGCAAAGGTCAGCAGGGATTCGACCAGGCCCGTGACGGCGATCCACGGATTGTTCTTCAGCCAGCGCAGGTTGATGCGGTAGCCCACCTCGAACAGGATCAGGCCGAAGGCCACGTCGGCCAGCACCAGCATGGGGCCGGCGTCCGTCTGCGGCAGGATGCCTACCTGCGTCTGTGCGAGGACGAAGCCGATCACGCCGTAAAAACTGATGCGCGGCAGGCCAGTCCAGCGGTGGCCGAATTCGCCCGCCACCCAGGCCAGGGTAATGGCGAACGGCCAGGACAGGTCGGCGGCGATCGAGATCAGACTTTGCATGCTCATTCCTTTGATGTGGCGCTGGCACCGGCCGGCAGCACGGGGGCTGGCGCGGCAAGGTCGTGGTGCAGCGATGGTGCATGGTTTGCACACAGCGATGCGCCGATTCTACCGGAGCAGAAGGCGCGCACGATGTGCGCAATCGAACAGTGTCGCGGCCATGGCGGCCGCGCACGGGATGCAGCAGGGTGGGGCAGGGCCGGTACCGGCGTATGGTACCCGCCCGCAGCGGAGATGCTCCGCACGGTAGTGCCGTGTCGCAGTGTACGGCATGGCGGCCCTCTGCCGCCATGGACTTTTTGTTGCGTGCTTTTATTTACTGAGCAGACGCATGCCCCGTTCCAGCCCGTCGATCGACAGGGGGAACATGCGGTTGTTCATCAACTGCCGCATCACGCCGATCGACTGGCGGTATTGCCATAATCCTTCCGCTTCGGGATTGAGCCAGATGAATTTCGGGAATGCCTGGGTAAAGCGCGCCAGCCAGGTGGAACCCGCTTCCTCGTTGTTGTATTCGACACTGCCGCCCGGTTGCAGGATTTCATAGGGGCTCATGGTGGCATCGCCGACGAAAATCAGCTTGGTGTCGGGCGGGTATTTGCGCAGCACGTCCCAGGTGGGGAAACGCTCGGCGTTGCGGCGCCGATTGTTCTTCCACAGGTAGTCGTAGACGCAATTATGGAAGTAAAAGAATTCCATGTTCTTGAATTCCGTCTTCGCCGCCGAGAACAGTTCCTCGGTGCGCTCGATATGGTCGTCCATGCTGCCGCCCACGTCGAGCAGCATCAGCACCTTGATGCGGTTCTTGCGCTCGGGCCGCATCCTGATGTCGAGGTAGCCCGCGTTATTCGCCGTGGCGGCGATGGTGGCGTCGAGCGCCAATTCATCTTCCGCGCCTTCGCGCGCGAACTTGCGCAGGCGGCGCAAGGCCACCTTGATATTGCGCGTGCCCAGTTCGCGCTCGCCGTCGTAATCCTTGTAGCTGCGCGCTTCCCACACTTTCACGGCCGTGCGGTTGCCGCCCTTGCCGCCGATGCGGATGCCTTCCGGATTCGTGCCGCCATTGCCGAACGGCGACGTGCCGCCCGTGCCGATCCACTTGCTGCCGCCCTCGTGGCGCTCCTTCTGCTCCTTCAGCAGCTCGTTCAGGCGGTCCATCAGCTTGTCGTAGCCGAATTTTTCCAGCTGCGCCTTCTGCTCCTCGGACAGCTCGCGCTGCATGCGCTTGAGCAGCCAGTCGAGGGGTATCGCCGCGTTCGTGTCGAAAGCCGCGTTGACACCCTTGAAGTACTGCGCGAACGCGCGGTCGAACTTGTCGAAATGGGCTTCATCCTTGACCAGGGTCAGGCGCGCCAGATAGTAGAAATCGTCCATCGAGGCGTCGATGACGTTCTTTTGCAGCGCCTCGAGCAGGCTCAAGAATTCCTTGATCGAGACGGGAATCTTCGCATCCTTGAGCGTGAAGAAGAAGTCGATCAGCATGGCGCGCGCTCTCCCGCGCGGGACAGCGCGGCGATGGGGCGCTGCGCCAGCTTGTAGCGCAGATGGGCGGCAATCTCGGGCCACTCGCCGCGCGTGATGCTGTACATGACCGTGTCGCGCACGGTGCCGTCGCGGCGCAGCGCATGGTGGCGCAGCACGCCATCCTTTTTCGCGCCCAGGCGCTCGATGGCCGCCTGCGAGGCGTGGTTGAAATTGTCGGTGCGCAGGCCCACCAGCGCGCAACCGAGCGTGTCGAAGGCATGCGCCAGCAGCAGCAATTTGCAGGTGGTGTTGACGTGGCTGCGCTGGCAGCGCTTCGCATACCAGGTGTAGCCGATTTCCAGACGCCCGATGGCGGGTACGACGTCGTGGTAGCTGGTGGTGCCAAGCACCTCGCCGCTGGCCACGTCGATGACGGCAAAGGCGAAGCGCGAAGGGCGCATCTCGATGCCCTTGAAAATATACTGGTCCACCTGCTCCGGCTCGGGCACGGAGGTGACGCGCAGATTCCACAGCTCGCCATCCATGGCCGCCGCGCGCAGGCCCGGCGCGTGGTGCGGCGCCAGCGCTTCGAGGCGGATGCCGTGCAGTTCCAGCGGGACGAAGACTGCGTCAGGGCTGATGTCGTTCACCGGCGCTCCTTAGCGGTTGGTGCGCGACATGAACATCAGGCGCTCGAACAGGTGCACGTCCTGCTCGTTTTTCAGCAGCGCGCCATGCAGCGGCGGCACGACGGCCTTGCTGTCCTTGCTGCGCAGCGCGTCAGGCGGGATGTCCTCGGCCAGCAGGAGCTTGAGCCAGTCGAGGAATTCCGACGTCGACGGCTTCTTCTTCAGGCCCGGCACGTCGCGCACTTCATAGAAGGTCTGCAGCGCCTGCGCCAGCAATTCCTGTTTCAGGTGCGGGTAGTGGACGGCGACGATCTGCTCCATCGTATCCTTGTCCGGGAACTTGATGTAGTGGAAGAAGCAGCGGCGCAAAAAGGCGTCCGGCAATTCCTTCTCGTTGTTCGAGGTGATGATGACGAGCGGACGGTGGCGCGCCGTGACCATTTCGCGCGTCTCGTACACATAGAATTCCATGCGGTCCAGTTCGCGCAGCAGGTCGTTCGGGAATTCGATGTCGGCCTTGTCGATTTCATCGATCAAGAGCACCACCGGCTCGGGCGCCGTGAACGCCTGCCACAGCACGCCCTTGACGATGTAGTTCTGGATGTCGCGCACGCGTTCGTCGCCCAGCTGCGAATCGCGCAGGCGCGAGACGGCGTCATATTCGTACAGGCCCTGCTGTGCCTTGGTGGTCGATTTGATATGCCATTGCATCAGCGGCATGTTCAGCGCGGCGGCGACCTCCTCGGCCAGCATGGTCTTGCCCGTGCCCGGCTCGCCCTTGATCAGCAGCGGGCGTTGCAGTGTCAGCGCCGCATTCACGGCCAGTTTCAGGTCGGCGGTGGCGACATAGCTGTCGGAACCTTCGAAGCGTTGGCCTTGCTGGGTGTGCTGTGCTTGCATGAGCGGTCTGCCAAAGTAGGGAAATGGTGAGTATAAACAGAACTGTGGCGCACTGCCACGCCGACGGCCTGTGCCCGCCTGCCTACAATGCGGGTTTTATAGGTGGACTTGCAAGAATATCTTGGCTAGAATCGGCAACAGCAGATTAATTGTCAACCTTAATTGTCAACACATAAAATCAAAAAAAACCAGCTCTGGCGTTTCTCCGATTACCTCTGTTCACTTTGCCACTATGAAAAAAATATTTGCACTTCTCGTGCTTGCCGGCATAGCAAATGCCGTCACAGCGGCTGACATTGTAGGAAACGCCAAGGCAGCCCCTGCCAAGGTGGAAATGTGTATCGGCTGCCACGGCATCCCCGGTTACAAGGCAACCTTCCCGGAAGTGTTCCAGGTGCCGATGATCGGCGGCCAGCCGGCAAAATATATCGAGAACGCCCTGCAAGCCTACAAGAAGGGCGACCGCAAGCACCCCAGCATGAAGGGCATCGCCAGCAGCCTGTCGGACCAGGATATCGCCGATGTCGCCGCGTATTATGCGCAACAAGCCAAGCCGAACTGAGGACCAGCCAGATGATGAAAACACTACTCGCCGCCCTCGTTTGCGCCACCGTTTCGCTGTCCGCCAGCGCCGCCGGCAATATCAACACGGGCAAGGCCCTGGCCGAAAAATACAGCTGCGCCACCTGCCACGGCAAGGATTACGGTTCGCCCATCGACCCGTCCTACCCGAAACTGGCGGGCCAGCACAGGGATTACCTGGAACACGCGCTGACCGCTTATAAACGGGGCGACAAGGCCAACGGCCGCAACAACGCCATCATGACGGGCCAGGTGAAACCGCTGAGCAACCAGGACATCAAGGACCTGGCCGCCTACCTGCACAGCTTGCCGACCACCTTGGTAACCCACCGCTGAGCTTTAGCCCGGCTCAGGCTTTCAGTCCCACCCGGCGCGCCAGCTTGTGCAGATTGCTGGCGTCCAGCCCCAAGTGGCGCGCGGCGGCGGCCCAGTTATCCTGATGCTGGGCCAGCGCTTGCCGGATGGCCTGGCGCTGGCTCGCTTCCACGATCTGATGCATGGACAGCGGCGCCGCCGCCGGCATGCCGCAGGCGGCCGGTGCCGGCGCGTCCGCGCCGGCCGGCGCTTCCAGCGCATCGAGGTCGAGCATATCCGTTTCCAGCGTGACGATATCCTTGCGGTCGGCGCCGCGGATCACCGCTTTCAGCGCGGCCCGGCTGATCACATGTTCGAGTTCGCGCACATTGCCCGGCCAGCGGTAGTGGCACAGCGCGTTTTCCGCCGCGGCCGACAGGCGCAGGCTGCGCAAGCCCAGGCGCGCGCGGTTCAGTTCCAGGAAGCCGCCGGCCAGCAGCAGCACGTCATTGCCCCGCTCGCGCAGCGGCGGAATCGGCACCGGATACACGGATAAGCGGTGGTACAGGTCGGCGCGGAACGAGCCGTCGCGCACATGTTCGCGCAGGCTGCGGTTGGTGGCTGCGATCACGCGCACGTTGACCCTGCGCGGCCGGTCCGCGCCCAGGCGCTGGATTTCGCCATTTTGCAAGGTGCGCAGCAGCTTGGCCTGTATGGACAGCGGCAATTCCCCCACTTCGTCGAGGAACAGGGTGCCCCCTTCGGCCGCCTCGAAACGCCCCGGCCGGTCGCTGACGGCGCCGGAAAACGCGCCGCGCACATGGCCGAACAATTCGCTCTCGGCCAGCGATTCGGGCAAGGCCGCGCAATTGACGTGGATCAATGGCTTGCCCGCGCGGCGCGACAGCCGGTGCAGGCGGTGCGCGCACAATTCCTTGCCCACGCCCGTCTCGCCCAGCAGCAACACCGGCAGTTCGGAATCGGCCACCACCTGCAGCTCGTGCAGCAGCTGCGTGATGGCGCCGCTCTGGCCGACGAAGTCGTGTTCCTCGCGCGGCGCCTGCGCATCGGCCAGCATGGCGCCGCCCGACAGGCGCAGGGCGCGGATTTCCGTTTCCAGCCGGGTCACGCGCACGGCCGCCTCGATGGCACAAGCCAGTTCGCCCAGGTCGCGCTGCGCTTGCCCGTCAAAAGTGCCCACCCGCAGCGCGTCGAGCGTGATCACGCCCCAGCGCTCGCCTTCCAGGTCGAGCGCCATGCCCATGCAGTCGTGCACGGGCAGCGGCTCGCCGGCCCGCTCGGCGATCAGGCCATCGTAGGGATCGGGCAGGGAGCTGTCGTGATGGAAGCACAGCACGCCGCGCCGCTGCAGGATGGCGGCCAGGCGCGGATGGTCGGCGACGGCGAAGCGCCGCCCCAGCGCATCGCTGGCCAGGCCGGCCATCGCCACGGGAAGCAGGTGCTCGCCATCGAGTTTCAGCAAGGCCACGGCTTCGCAGCCGAAGTGCGCGCGCAGGCTGCCGACCAGGCGCTGCAGGCGCACGGCAACGGGCAGGTCGGCGACCAGGTCGGTGAGCAGCAGCAGGTGGATGGCGGTGGTGGTCATAATTACCATGTAGGGTACAACGGACCGTACTGCAAAAGGGTCATATCGACCCTACATTTTTCAAATCGTTGATTTAAAACAAGTTTTTCCTGGCACGCGGTTTGCCTTGGTAAGAGTGCCGAACCGGCATACAAGACCAAGGAAAGCTTGATGAAAACGACTCCCTCCCTCCGCGCCATTGCCGCCGCCGTTTGCGTCCTGGCCATGCCCCTGTCCGTGCAAGCGCAGGCGAGCCTGCCGGCCAGCGCCGCCGCCACTGCCGCCAAATCCGCCGCCAAACCTGTCCCCACGCTCAAGCGCTATGAGCTGCAAACGAATATCGTCGACGGCAAGATGGTGTTCGTCGACGCCAAGGGGCAAGTCAACCCCGTGCTGGCGGCGAACGTGGGCGACACGGTCGAACTCGTGCTGAAAAGCGGCGAAGGCGCCGAACACGACCTGCTGATCCCGGAGCTGAACGTGGCATCAAGCAAGTTCAGCGCCAATAGCGGCAGCACCAGCGTGCGCTTCAAGGTCACGCGCGCCGGCACCTTCACCTATTACTGCTCGATTCCCGGCCACCGGCAGATCGGCATGGAAGGCAAGCTGGAAGTCGCCGGCACCTCGCTGGCCGAAGCCGGTGCGCCGAAGGCCGCCGCCGCCGGCGCTGCCAGCGAATCGGGCCAGGCCGCCGCGCTGGCACTGTACACGCCCGCGCCGTCGCCGATGCGCGGCCCCGATCCATCGGCCGTCAGCGTGGCCGCCAATCCTGCCTCGGTGCCGGCCGCCATCGCCGCGCGCGCGCCGCAAACCCTGAAATACCGCATGGAGACGGTGGAACTGCCGGGCAAGCTCGATGACGGCACCAGTTTTACCTACTGGACCTTCAACCGGCAAGTGCCTGGCCCGATGCTGCGCGCTAAGGTGGGCGACACGGTCGAGCTGACCCTGTTCAACGCCAGGGACAGCAAGATGATCCACTCGATCGACCTGCACGCGGTGACGGGCGGCCATGGCGGCGGACAGCATACGCAGGTGGCGCCGGGGCAGGAAAAGACGGTGACTTTCAAGGCGCTCAATCCGGGCCTGTTCGTCTACCACTGCGCCACGCCGCTGGTGCCGCAGCATATCGCGGCCGGCATGTACGGCATGATCCTGGTCGAGCCGGAAGGCGGTCTGTCAAAAGTCGACCGCGAGTATTACGTGATGCAGGGCGAGATGTACACGGGCCGTCCGCACGGCGCACCCGTGCACCAGGAGCCGAACCTGGAAAAAATGGCCAATGAGCTGCCCGACTACTACGTCTTCAACGGCGAAGTGGGCGCCCTGAGCAAGACGCACAAATTGCAGGCCAAAGTCGGCGAGACCGTGCGCATCTATTTCGGCGTCGGCGGCCCGAACAAGATTTCATCGTTCCACATCATCGGCGAGATCTTCGACAAGGTGTACAGCGAAGGCTCGATCAGCAGCCCGAAACACGACGTGCAAACCACGCTCGTCGCACCGGGCGGCGCGACCATCGTCGAACTCAAGGTCCAGCACCCCGGCAGCTATCTGCTGGTCGACCATGCGCTGTCGCGCGCCGGCAAGGGCGCCGTGGGCGTGCTGGAAGTGACGGGCGACCCCGTGCCGGGCGTGTATCACGCGGGCGCCGTGCAATAAATCTACCTATTCATCCTCAAGGAACTGTTATGGAAATGATCGACCAATCCCTGGGCCAGCTGGCCCGCCGCATCCCTGGCGCGACGCGCCTGTTCGATGCGCACCGCCTGGATTTCTGCTGCGGCGGCAACAAGACCCTGCGCGCGGCGGCCGAAGCGGCCGGCGTGGACGCTGCCCCCATCGTCAAGGAACTGCAAGTACTGGCAGGACGCGCGGACACCAGCGGCGAGCGTGACTGGCAGGATGCTGGCGCGCCGGAACTGGTGGAGCACATCCTGGCCCGCTACCACGCCGTGCACCGCGAGCAGCTGCCCGAGCTGATACGCCTGGCGCGCAAGGTCGAGCAGGTGCATGGCGACCGCACCGACTGTCCGCACGGGCTGGCGGAACACCTGTCGGCCATGGCGCAGGAGCTGGAAAGCCACATGCGCAAGGAGGAAGACGTGCTGTTCCCGATGATCGTGCGCGGCCAGGGCCCCCGGGCCGGCGCGCCGATCAACGTGATGCGCATGGAGCACGACGACCATGGCGTGGCCTTGCGCGCGATGGAGGCGATGACGAACGATATCACCGCACCTGGCGGCGCCTGCACCACCTGGCGCGCGCTGTACACGGGCTTGCGCACCTTCCGCGAAGACCTGATGGCGCACATCCATACTGAAAACAATATCCTGTTCGAGCGCTTTGCGCCGGCCGTGGTGCACTGACAAAGGAAAGACCGATGGGTCCCTACAAAAAACTCTGGTTCACCCTGATCGGTGTGCTGATCGTGACGTTTTCGCTGCTCGGCTACTACGGCACGGAAGTGTACCGCCAGGCGCCGCCGATTCCCGCGCAAGTGCTGGCGCAGGACGGCCGGCAGCTGTTCGACCGCGAGGGCATCCTCGACGGCCAGACGGCCTGGCAATCGGTGGGCGGCATGCAGCTTGGCTCCATCTGGGGCCACGGCGCCTACCAGGCGCCCGACTGGACGGCCGACTGGCTGCACCGCGAACTGACGGCCTGGCTGGAACTGGCCGCGCAAGAACTGCACGGCAAGGCCTACGCGGCGCTCGACGGCCCCGCGCAGGCGGCGCTGCGCGAAGCGCTCAGGCTGGAATACCGCGGCAACCGGACCGATGACGCGCAAGTGCTGCATCTGTCGGCGCGCCGCGTGCAAGCCATCGCCAACACGGCGCACTATTACGACCAGCTGTTCTCCGACGCACCGGCGCTGCATGCCAGCCGCGAACACTTCGCCATGAAGGAAAACACCCTGCCCAGTGCCGCGCGGCGCGCGCAGATGACGCAGTTCTTCTTCTGGACGGCGTGGGCTGCCGCCACCGAGCGTCCAGGCCAGAAAGTGACCTACACGAACAACTGGCCGCACGAACCGCTGATCGGCAACCAGCCCAGCGGCGAAAACCTCGTCTGGTCGGTCGCCAGCGTGGTGGTGCTGCTGGCCGGCGTGGGCTTCCTTGTGTGGGGCTGGGCCTTCCTGCGTGACCACGACGAAGCGCTGCCGGCCGCCGGCCCGCGCGATCCGCTCACCACTTTCGCGCTGACGTCTTCGCAGCGGGGACTGGGCAAATACCTGTTCCTGGTGGTGGCGCTGTTCATCTTCCAGGTCTTCATCGGCGGCTTTACGGCGCACTACACGGTGGAGGGGCAGCAGTTCTACGGCATCGACGTGTCGCGCTGGTTCCCGTATGCGCTCACGCGCACCTGGCACATCCAGGCGGCGCTGTTCTGGATCGCCACGGGCTTCCTGGCCGCCGGCCTGTTCCTCGCGCCCCTGATCAATGGCGGCAAGGATCCGAAGTGGCAGCGCCTGGGCGTCGACGTGCTGTTCTGGGCGCTGGTGCTGGTGGTCGTCGGCTCCTTCATCGGCAACTACCTGGCCATCGCGCAAATCATGCCGCCCGAGTGGAATTTCTGGCTCGGCCACCAGGGCTATGAATACGTGGACCTGGGACGCTTGTGGCAAATCGGCAAATTCGTCGGTATCCTGCTGTGGCTGGTGTTGATGCTGCGCGGCGTCGTGCCGGCCCTGCGCCAGCCGGGCGGCGACAGGAATCTGCTGGCGCTGCTGACGGCATCCGTGGGCGCCATCGGCCTGTTCTACGGTGCCGGCCTGTTCTACGGCGAACGCACGCACCTGTCGGTGATGGAATACTGGCGCTGGTGGGTGGTGCACCTGTGGGTGGAGGGTTTCTTTGAAGTGTTCGCCACGACGGCGCTGGCCTTCATCTTCTCGACCCTGGGCCTGGTGTCGGTGCGCATGGCCACGACGGCCAGCCTGGCCTCGGCCTCGCTGTTCATGCTGGGCGGCATACCCGGCACCTTCCACCACCTGTACTTTGCCGGCACCACCACGCCTGTGATGGCCATCGGCGCTAGCTTCAGCGCGCTGGAAGTGGTGCCGCTGATCGTGCTGGGCCACGAAGCGTGGGAAAACTGGCGCCTGAAGGAGCGCGCGCCGTGGATGGAAAACCTGCGCTGGCCGCTGATGTGCTTTGTCGCCGTCGCCTTCTGGAACATGCTGGGCGCGGGTGTGCTGGGCTTCATGATCAATCCGCCTGTGGCCTTGTACTACATCCAGGGCTTGAACACGACTCCCGTGCATGCGCATGCGGCGCTGTTTGGCGTGTACGGTTTCCTGGCGTTGGGCTTTACCTTGCTGGTACTGCGTTATCTGCGGCCCGACTACCGCTTCAGCCCTGCGCTGATGAAGACGGCGTTCTGGGGCTTGAACGGGGGGCTGGCGCTGATGATCTTTACCAGCTTGCTGCCGATTGGCATCATCCAGTTCCACGCCAGCGTCACGGAAGGCCTGTGGTTTGCCCGCAGCGAAGGCTTCATGCAGCAACCGCTGCTGCAGAACCTGCGCTGGATACGCACCTTCGGCGACGTGGTCTTCATCGTCGGCGCCGTCGCCATGGCATTGCAGGTGGTGCTGGGATTGATGGGAAGAGGGCCGGCACAGGTATTGCCTCAGCGTATGAAGGAGGCAGTCAAGCCGATGTGAGGTAGTACTGGCGTAACACCTGGAAAAACCGTAGCGAGCGGCAGCGATTTGTGGCTAAGAAGCGCAACCGTACACTAGTACGGTGAGCATCGCAGGCCGCAAAGCGCGACGCGCAGTAGGTTTTGACAGGTGTTCCTAGCGGCGGCGCACGCAGTCGATATAGGCATCCGTGTCGGGCGGCAAGCCCGAGCGCTGCGAAGCCCAGATCATCTGGCCCAGGCATTCCATCACTTCGTGCTGGGCCGCATGGGCCGAATCGAGGCGCTGGGTCAGCTGCTGGACGGCCGGGCGGATGCCGCGCGGCTGGTCCACCTGCACCTGCTCCGTGATCGACAGATGCATGGACAGGTGCAGGAAGGGATTGGCCTGGCCCCCTTCGACGGAGTAATCGCGCGCCAGCGCCGCTTCGACATCGGAGAGCTCGTTTTCATACTCGGGATGTTCGAGGATCCAGTCGAGCGCGATGGCTTCCATCGGCGTGAGGATTTCATGGGCGCGGTGCTTGCGCAAGGTGTCGCAAAAGAAGCGGCGCACGTCGTCGGAAGAGGGGTTGAACATGGCTGTAGGACTGTGGCTAAGGGGCAGCCGGCATTGTACCGCGTACATCAGCGAAGGGCATCGGGGATGCCCTTTTTGCCGTCCGGCGTCCGCTTTCGTGACCCGCTAGTCACCGCAATTTAATACCCTGCAGTAAGTATTATCCACTACCGCCACGGCCCGGCGGCGCCAAATAACGGTGATAAAATCGCCGCTCTTGATATTTGCACTGGACACGATGGCGATTTTGTTGCCATTGCTTGCTTCCATTGCCCGCACCTTTGCCACCAGATCTTGCTCCTGGCTTATCCCGGAGCGCGGCAGCATGCCTATCACCATCGACCTTGACCTGTCCGGCCGCCCTGGCGTTCCGGATGGCTGGCTGTTTTTCATTCAACACGGCGATGGTGCCGCCACGGTGGCGCGCAAGAATCATCCTTCAGTATTCATAAACGGAGTTACGTATGCGTAAATCGCTATTACTTTTGATGTCGTGCCTGATCCTGGCGGCATGTAACAAGACCCCTCCGGCCTCGTCCGAAAAACCGGTCGACGTGCTGCTGATCGGCGCCGGCACCATGAGCGCCACCCTGGGCAGCATGCTCAAGGAACTCGATCCCTCGCTGACGATGGAAATGGTCGAGCGCCTCGATTCCGTGGCCGCCGAAAGCTCGGATGCGATGAACAACGCAGGCACGGGCCACTCGGCATTTGCCGAACTCAACTACACGCCGGAAGCGGCCGACGGCAGCATCGAGACCAAGAAAGCCGTTGCCATCAACGAGCAATTCGAAATTTCCAAGCAATTCTGGGCTTATCAGGTCGCCAACAAGCACCTGGGTGCGCCGCAAACCTTCATCAACAACGTGCCGCACATGGCTTTTGTCTGGGGCGACGACAATATCGCCTTTTTGAAGAAGCGCTATGCCGCGCTGCAAAAGGAAAACCTGTTCAAGGGCATGCTGTACTCGGAAGATCAGGCGCAGATCGAACAATGGGCGCCGCTCATCATGCAGGGACGCGACAAGGGGCAGAAAGTAGCCGCGACGCGCATGGACATCGGTACCGACGTCAATTTCGGCAACCTCACGCGCGGCCTGGTGAAGTACCTGACGGACAATCACGGCATGGTGCTGCACCTGCGCCACCAGGTGGAAGACATCCAGCGCGGCGCCGATGGCGTGTGGAACGTGACGGTGAAAGACCTGGGCGCCGGCAAGGAAAAGACCGTGCGCGCCAAGTTCGTCTTCATCGGCGCCGGTGGCGGTTCGCTGCCGTTGCTGGAAAAATCGGGCATTCCTGAAGCCAAGGGCTACGGCGGCGTGCCGGTGGGCGGCCAATGGCTGGTGACCACCAATCCAGCGCTGGTGGCGGCGCATGCGGCCAAGGTGTACGGCAAGGCGTCCGTCGGTTCGCCGCCGATGTCCGTGCCGCATCTCGATACGCGCATCATCGATGGCAAGAAAGCCCTGCTGTTTGGCCCGTTCGCCACCTTCTCGACCAAGTTCCTGAAAAACGGTTCGTGGATCGACCTGCCGGCCTCGATCGGCACGGGCAACGTCAAACCGATGCTGCAAGCCGGCTACGACAATATTCCGCTGACCAAGTACCTGGTCGAGCAAGTGATGAACTCGCCGGAAGACCGCCTGAAAACCCTGCGCGAATACTTGCCGAACGCCAAGATGGAAGACTGGACCTTGCAAAACGCGGGCCAGCGCGTGCAGATCGTCAAGGATGACCCTGTCAAAGGCGGCTTGCTGCAGTTCGGCACGGAAGTCGTCGGCGCCGCCGATGGCAGCATCGTTGCCCTGCTGGGTGCCTCGCCTGGCGCCTCGACCGCGCCGCCGATCATGATCAAGGTGCTGCAAACGGCCTTCAAGAGCCGCCTGGCTACGCCGGAATGGCAAGCGAAGATGGTGGAAATGGTGCCGTCGTACGGTCAAAAGCTGAACGATGACCCGGCCCTGGCCAACAAGATCCGTCACTACAGCAGCGATATCCTGGGCTTGAAGGCCATTACGCTGGACGTGCCAGCGGCGCCTGCGGCCAACTAAATTGGCCGGTACGGCAGCAATGCCGTTCAGTTAAGCTGTCCGACGCATTTAAGGGCCAAGGCGTCAGGCGTAAGAACGTAAAAATGGCGGGCCGGCGACGCTCGCTTGGCCCGGTACACCTGTGCGGGCGACTGGAGCTTTAATCCGTTTTTCAGCTCTACTGGTCGCGTAGGGGCGCTATCTGAACGGCATTACCGGTACGGCAGGGTGTTCCTGCTGGCATGAAAAAAGGGGCAGCCTGTTCAGGCTGCCCCTTTTGCGTGGGAGCGTGCGTTCATTGCGGCGGACTACTCCTTGCCCGGCAGAATCAGCTCCGGCGTGCACCCTTCGGCGGCGATGCCGTCGCAAGGCTTGGCCGGTGCCGCGCCATCCTGTGCCCGTGGCGCATGGGGCTGGCGCAGGTAGCGCGACGTGTGGCGGTGCGCTTGCTGTGCGTTGCCATGCACGGGCCAGGTCAGGAAGCGGGACAGCTCCTGCAAGGCGCGCTGGTACACATCGCGTTTAAATTCAATGACGACATCGAGCGGGACCCAGTATTCATGCCAGCGCCAGGCGTCGAACTCGGGATGGTCGGTCAGGCGCAGATTGACGTCGTTATCGCGCGCGCACATTCTCAGCAGAAACCAAATCTGCTTCTGGCCACGGTAATGGCCGCGAATCTCGCGCTTGATGAAGTGGTCTGGCACTTCATAGCGCAGCCAGTCGCGGGTGCGGCCGACAATTTTGACGTGTTCCTGTCTGAGTCCGATTTCCTCTTCAAGTTCGCGAAACATGGCTTGTTCCGGTGTTTCGCCATATTTGATACCGCCTTGCGGAAACTGCCATGAGTGCTCGCGCACCCGCTTGCCCCACCACACCTCGTTCTGGGCGTTTAGCAGGATGATGCCGACGTTGGGCCGAAACCCTTCACGGTCGAGCATAATGCACCTCAAACTTTCTGCGACAGTGCGTCCTTTTTTACATAATTACCCACAACTTCGCAAGCCGGTGACCTTTTCGGGGTGCGAAAAGCGCCGGAATCGCACCAATTGAGCGCATTTGTGTAAAGTATGGACGCATCAGCCAGCTAATCCTTTAAAATTAGGTTGATTATAACCCTCTCTTTTTAAAAAGAATTCACCGTTATGCGCGCCTCCCGTTTTTTTATTTCCACACTTAAAGATGCACCTTCTGACGCGGAAATCGTCAGCCACCAATTGATGATGCGTGCAGGCATGATCAAACGCCTTGGTTCCGGCATCTATACCTACATGCCGATGGGCTTGCGCGTGATCCGCAAGGTGGAAGCCATCATCCGTGACGAGATGAACAAAGCCGCCGCCATCGAACTGCTGATGCCGCTCGTGCAGCCGGCCGAACTGTGGCAGGAAACGGGCCGCTGGACCAAGATGGGCGACGAACTGATGCGCGTGAAAGACCGCCACGGCCGCGAATACGCGATCCAGCCGACATCGGAAGAAGTCATCACCGACGTCGTGCGCACGGAAATCAAGTCCTACCGCCAGCTGCCGTTGAACTTCTATCACATCCAGACCAAGTTCCGCGACGAGCGCCGTCCACGCTTCGGCCTGATGCGCGGCCGCGAATTCACCATGAAGGACGCGTATTCGTTCGACCGCGACCTGGCCGGCATGCAAGCGTCGTATAAAGTCATGTTCGACGCCTACACGCGCATCTTCACGCGTTTCGGCCTGCAATTCCGCGCCGTGGCGGCCGATAACGGCGCCATCGGCGGTTCCGGCTCGCACGAATTCCACGTCATCGCCCACACGGGCGAGGACGCGCTCGTGTACTGCCCGACCTCCGATTACGCGGCCAACATGGAAGCGGCCGAAGCGCTGCCGCCAGCGGGCGAGCGCCCGGCCGCCACCCAGGCACTGACCAAAACGGCCACGCCGGACACCGTCAAGTGCGAAACCGTGGCCACCCTGCTGGGTATCGAGCTGTCGCGCACCGTGAAAACCATCGCCCTGACGGTGGAAACGACGGGCAAGGACGAGAAGGTCACGAAACAGCATTTCATGCTGCTGTTGCGCGGCGACCATGAACTGAACGAGATCAAGGTGGGCAAGGTTGCCGGCCTGGCCGGTCACCGTTTCTCGACGGAAGCGGAAATCCTGGAAGTCTACGGCACCATCCCTGGCTACCTGGGCCCGATCGGCACGCAGGCCCCCGTCACCGTCGTGGCGGACCGCACGGTCGCCCACATGAGCGACTTCGTCTGCGGCGCGAATGAGGCCGGCTTCCACTACACGGGCGCCAACTGGGGCCGTGACATGGCCGAGCCTGCCATCGTGGCCGACTTGCGCAATGTTGTCGCCGGCGACGCGTCGCCGGACGGCCAGGGCACGCTCGCCATCGAGCGAGGCATCGAAGTGGGCCACGTGTTCCAGCTGGGCACGGCGTACTCGGAAAGCATGAAAGCCACCTTCCTCGATGAAAACGGCAAGCCTGCGCCGCTGCAGATGGGGTGTTATGGCATCGGCGTGACGCGCATCCTGGGCGCCGCCATCGAACAGAACTTCGACGACAAGGGCATCATCTGGCCCGCCTCGATCGCGCCGTTCGAAGTCGTGCTGTGCCCGATGGGCATGGATCGCAGCGAACTGGTCAAGGAAGAGACGGAGAAGCTGTACGCGGCCCTGCAAGGCGCCGGCGTCGATGTCATCGTCGATGACCGCGGCTTGCGTCCAGGCGCCATGTTTGCCGACTGGGAACTGATTGGCGTGCCGCACCGCATCGTCATCGGCGAGCGCGGCCTGAAAGAAGGCAAGCTGGAATACCAGGGCCGCCGCGATACGGAAGCGACCGGCGTTGCACCGGACGAGATCGTCGCTTTCATCCAGGGCAAAATGGCGCAGTGAAGCGCTATTCAATAGCTAAAACGGCTGGCGCGATCGCGCTGGCCGCCTGCCTGGCCTGCGCTCCCCTGGCGCAGGCCGGCAACCAGAAGGAGGAGGCGCTGGCCGACTCCGTCCGCCTGGCCCTGTCGCACGCGATCCGCGACGAACGCCCGCCGCAGCCCAAATTTGCCACTGCCGCCGAGCTGCAGCGCTACCAGCAATGGCTGGCGCAGATGTCGCAACGCCTGCAGCGCAAGCTGCCGGACGCCCAGTCGCGCACGGAATTCCTGGAAACGGTATGGTATGAATCGCGCCGCGCGGGCCTGGAGCCGGCCCTGGTGCTGGGCCTGATCCAGGTGGAGTCGGCCTACCGCAAATATGCCGTTTCGCTGGCCGGCGCGCGCGGCTACATGCAGGTGATGCCATTCTGGACGGGCGTCATCGGCGACCATGACCGCAGCAAGCTGTTCCACATGCAGACGAATCTGCGCTATGGCTGCGCCATTCTGCGTATGTACCTGGATATGGAAAAAGGCGATCTGTACCTGGCGCTGGGGCGCTATAACGGCAGCCGCGGGCGGGCCGAGTATCCGAATGCGGTAAGGGCGGCTTGGCGGAACTGGGAATTCAAGTGAGGAGGTTGGGTCGGACCCCGGAATTTTCTTCTGGGTTTGCGTTTTTTTGAACAGCGGGCCGGAGACGCGGGACTGAGAAAACAACGATGGCGGCGTTGCAGCTCCTCGCCGTACTGGCGTACTGTCTTCGTCGCTGCGCCTTGCCCTCGCCGTTTTTCAGGCCCGCTTGGCCCGGATCGCCTGTGCGGGCGGCTGGGGGAGAATAGTTTTGCTGGCGTGCTTGCTGCCCAAAAAAATGCCCCGCTCGCAGTGATGCGGCGGGGCACTCACACGGCGCGGACGCCCTGTGCGTATCTGATTATTTCAAATGATCGGAGATCAGTTTCGTCATTTCAAACATGGAGACTTGGGCTTTGCCGCCGAAAACGGCTTTCAGCTTGTCGTCCGCATTGATCATGCGGCGGTTGGCCGGATCTTGCAGATCGAGTTTTTTGATGTAATCCCATACCTTTTTGGTCACTTCCGTGCGCGGCAGTGGTGCTGCGCCAACAACGGCGGCCAGGTCTTTCGATGGCGTCATCGCTTTCATGAATGCTGCGTTTGGCTTGCGTGGTGTTGCCGGTGCTGCCGCTTTCTTCGCCGCTGCTGGTTTAGCTGCTGCCTTGGCTGCGGGTGCTGCTTTCTTGGCGGCTGCAGGCTTGGCTGCTGCTGCTTTGGCTGGCGCTGCTACTGGGGTTTTTTTGGCTGTTGCCATCTTCGAGCCTCCTTAACAAACACATGGGAAATTGCGCAATTAATCGCACGGCTAATATTGGTGTGGATTTACCTTGTATGCAAGTGTTTTTCACGTTTTCACGAGGAAAAAGCAGGGAAATGGCAATGCTGTCGCCCGGGCGCACCGCTTGGGAGCGCAGAACGGCGTTTTTGCCCGTAAATGGCATGGTTGCAGGCTATGCGGGGAGGGGGACTGCGCAGGGCGGGAACAGTGATGCCGGACACATCAAAATGCAATCCGGCATTATTTGGAACAGTGTTTTTTGGCTTTCAAACAGCGTTCCTGAGACGTCATGAAGGCCTGCAAAATCCCAGCGAGCGGGGATGATTTGTGGCCGAGAAGCGCAAGCGCACTCTGGTGCGCTGAGCATCGCCGGCCGCAAAGCGCCCCGCGCAGCGGATTTTGCTGCCTTACCTCATCCCAGGCATCATGCCCTTCATGGAGCGCATCATCTTCATCATGCCGCCGCCCGACAATTTCTTCATCATCGTCTGCATCTGCTCGAATTGCGTCAGCATGCGGTTCACTTCCTGTACTTGCACGCCGGCGCCGGCGGCGATGCGGCGCTTGCGCGTGGCCTTGATCAGTTCAGGCTTGGCGCGCTCCTGCGGCGTCATCGAATCGATGATGCCGCACATGCGGCGCACCTGCTTGTCGGCTTGATCCATGTTCTTGCCGCCTGCCGCCTGCTGGAACTGGGCCGGCAGCTTGTCCATCAGGTTGGCCATGCCGCCCATTTTCTTCATTTGCCCCAGTTGCGCTTTGAAGTCGTTCATGTCGAACTTGCCGCCGACCTTGATCTTTTGCGCCAGGTCGGCCGCCGCCTTGCTGTCGACACCCTTGCGTGCTTCTTCGACCAGCGCGAGGATGTCGCCCATGCCGAGGATGCGGTTGGCCATGCGGGTCGGATCGAACGCTTCCAGCCCGTCGAGTTTTTCCGACACGCCGGCAAACTTGATCGGTTTGCCCGTGATGTGGCGCACGGACAGGGCGGCACCACCGCGCGCATCGCCATCGAGCTTGGTCAGCACGATACCCGTCAGCGGCAGCGCATCGTTGAAGGCCTTGGCCGTGTTGATGGCGTCCTGGCCCAGCATGGCGTCGACGACAAACAGGGTTTCGACCGGTTTCACGGCGCCGTGGACGGCGGCGATTTCGCGCATCATCTCTTCGTCGATACCGAGGCGGCCCGCCGTATCGATGATCAGCACGTCGTGGTAGTGCTTTTTCGCCCAGTCCAGCGCGGCCAGGGCGATATCGACCGGCTTGTCCGTGCTGGTGGAGGGGAAGAAGTCGGCGCCGACCTGGGACGTCACCGATTGCAGCTGGGCGATTGCGGCGGGACGGTACACGTCGGCCGAGACGGTCAGCACTTTCTTCTTCTTTTCTTCCTTCAGGTACTTCGCCAGCTTGCCGACGGTGGTGGTTTTACCCACACCCTGCAGACCGGCCATCAGGATGATGGCGGGCGGCTGCTGCGCAAAGCTGATCTGCGACGCTTCCGGTCCCAGGTCGGCGCCCATCAGGGCGGCCAGTTCGCGCTGCACCACGCCCACCAGGGCCTGGCCTGGCGTCAGCGAGGAAATGACATCCTCGCCCATGGCTTTTTCTTTGACTTTGGCGATGAATTCGCGCACGGCGGGCAGGGCGACGTCGGCTTCGAGCAGCGCCAGGCGCACTTCGCGCAGCATGTCGGCGGTGTTCGCTTCGGTCAGGCGCGCCTCGCCGCGCATGGTCTTGACGACTTTGGCAAGCCGTTGGGTGAGATTATCTAGCATGATGAACCTGCAATGAAAAGCTTGGGAGTGGGCGGCGCAAGCCGGACGATGGCCGTCATTTTACCTTATCGCGGGTGGCTGGCGGTCCTGCGCTGCAGCGCCTGGCGGTTGGCCGGCTTTTGAATTAGTTGGTATTTCTGCCAATGCCGCGATTGCATCAAAGGCATTGCGCGGTTAGAATGAGAATAATTCTTATTTACATTCTCGGGCGGCGCACGCCTGAGCGGAAAGGGATGCCATGTCGGCCGCCGATTTTGCACAGCAACAAGACCTGCACGCGCTCTACCGCAGCCATCACGGCTGGCTGCAGGGCTGGCTGCGGCATAAGCTGGGCAATGCGGGCGACGCGGCCGATCTGACGCAAGACACCTTCATCAGCGTGCTGACGGCCGCTACCGTGCCGCAGATCCGCGAAGCGCGGCCTTTTCTCGCCACCGTCGCGCGCCGCCTGGTGGCGCACCGCTACCGCCGGCAAGTGCTGGAAGACGCCTACCTGGAGGCGCTCGCTTGCCTGCCGCCCGAGGTGGCGCCCGCGCCTGAAGTGCGGCTGCTGGCGCTGGAAGCCTTGCAGGAGATCGACCTGGCCCTCGACGGCTTGCCAGCGCCCGTGCGCACGGCGTTCTTGCTGGCGCAGCTCGAAGGCCTCAGCTATGCCGAGATCGCCGCGCGCCTGAACGTGTCGGCCAGCTCGGTCAAGCAATACCTGACGCGCGCCAACCGGCAGGTGTTTTTTTCGCTGCCGGCATGAGCACGGCGGCAGAACCGGCGGCACCGCCAGCCATCCGCGAGGACGTGCAGCAGCAGGCGGCCGAGTGGCTGACCGTGCTGATGTCTAGCGAGGTCAGCGAAGCGCAGCAGGCCGCCTGGCAGCGCTGGCGCGCCGCCGACCCGGAGCATGAACGGGCCTGGCGGCATATCGAAGCGGTATCGCGGCGCTTCAACGGCTTGCACCGTGGCGCTGCCGCGCAGGCGCTGGCCGGCGCGCAGCGCAAAGCCGTCAACGGCAAGCGGCGCCGCCTGCTGGCGTGGCTGGGCGTGGCGGCCGGCGCCGGCTTGCTGGCCGCGCAGACGGATGCCTGGGATGGCGTGCGCGCCCTGCGTGCCGACTACCGCACGGCCACGGGCGAGCGGCGCGAGGTGGTGCTGGGCGACGGTACCGTGCTGAGCCTGAATACGGGATCGGCCGTCAACGTGCGTTTCGACGCCAGCCGCCGCCTGGTCGAGCTGCTGGCCGGCGAGATCCTCGTCATCAGCGGCCACGGCGCCGGCAGCGGCGTGCCGCTGGAAGTGGCCACGCGCGAAGGCCGGGTGCGCGCGCTGGGCACGCGCTTTGCCGTGCGCCAGCAAGATGAATACAGCACGGTGGACGTGTTTGAAAGCGCCGTCGAAATCCGTCCCCGCGACGGCAGCGGCGCGCCCCTGCTGCTGGCGGCCGGGCGCGGCGCGGCATTTTGCCGCCACGCGTCGGGCGCGCCGCATGCCGTCGGCGCGTATGCCGATGCCTGGTCGCGCGGGCAGCTGATCGTCGACGACGTGACCCTGGGCGATTTCCTGGCCGAGCTGGCCCGCTACCGCCCCGGCGTGATCGACTGCGCGCCGGCAGTGGCCCGGCTGCGCCTGTCGGGCGTGTTCCCGCTGGCCGACACGCAGCGCATTTTGAACATGCTGCCCAACTCGCTGCCGGTGCAGGTACGCAGCCGCACGCGGTACTGGGTCAGCGTCGAGCCGGCGTCATAGCACGCCGCATAAAAAATATTAAGCCATCCGGCTGCCCGTTTTTCGTTTTTGCGGCACCTACAGAGTAGGGCGCCTGTTTTTTACCGTCTCATGACGCCACTTTTCAGGATATTTCATGCAACAGGTTTCGCATCTTGTCAATTTCGTATCGCATCGTCCCCAGCTGCATCCGCTGGCGCTGGCCGTGACTGCCCTGTGTCTGGCTGCCGGCACCCCGGCGCTGGCCCAGCAGGCGCCAGCCAGTCCCGCGTCCGAACAAACCATGGCCGGCGTGTCCGTCACGGCGGGGCGCGATGCGACGACGGAAGGCAGCGGCTCCTATACGACGGGCGTGAGCAATACGGCAACCAAGCTGAACCTGTCGCTGCGCGAAACGCCGCAGTCGGTCAGCGTGCTGACGCGCCAGCAGATCGACGACCTGGGCATCACGACCCTGGACGACGCCGTGCAGTCGATCACGGGGTTGGTCATGCAAAAGGGCAATTTTACGGGCGATTCGGGCAGTTTCAGCGCACGGGGCTTTCCAGTCGATAACATCCTGCTCGACGGCTTGCCCACCAGCCTCGGTGCGAACAATACTTTTAATGGCGACAATGACGACCTGGCCATCTATGACCGCATCGAGGTGGTGCGCGGCGCCACGGGCCTGACCACGGGCAGCGGTACGCCCAGCGCGGCCATCAACCTGGTGCGCAAGCGTCCGACGGCCACGCCGCAGGCGTCGTTCTCGGCCAGCGTCGGCAGCTGGAGCAACTACCGCCTGGAAGCGGACGCGGCCAACGCGCTCAATGCAGCGAAGACCCTGCGCGGGCGCATGGTCGTCACGGTGCAGGACAAGAAGGATTTTGTCGACGTGCTGCATGGGCGCAATCACCAGCTGTATGGCATCATCGAGGCCGACCTGCGTCCCGATACGACGTTGACCGTGGGCGCCCACTACCGCAAGACCGATAACGACGGCGTGACGACGGGCGTGGTGACGGCCGCCGATGGCCGCTTTTTGAATTTGCCCCGCTCCACTTACCTGGGCAGTGACTTCGACGGCTGGCGCCAGACCGATAAAACCATCTTCGCCGAACTCGAACACCGCTTCGGCAACGGCTGGAAGGCCAAGCTGGCGGCCACGCGCAAGACGCCCGAGATCGACACGACGTTTTCCGGCATCAACCGCCGTGGCGACACCCTGCGCTTCAATTCGCAAAGCTACCGCGCGGAACTGGCCAACACCAGCTATGACGCCTATGCGAGCGGTGGCTACAGCCTGTTCGGCCGCGAGCACGAGCTGACCGTCGGCGCCAGCCACCGCCGTTCCTCGAAAAACAGCTATGGCGGCTGGGCGCCGTACAGCTGGGGCGCGGCCGCGCCCGTGCTCGACCCGTTCCACTGGGATGCGGGCAGCGTGACGCGCCCCGTCATTAACTACGCGCAGTGGCGCACGGCCAGCATCACCGAGCAAAGCGGCGTGTATGCGGGCACGCGCCTGCGCCTGGCCGAGCCGCTGTCGCTGGTGCTGGGCGGGCGCGTGAGCTGGTACAAGGACGATGCCGGCTACTCGGTGGCGCGCGAATTCACGCCGTACGCCGGTGTCGTGTATGACCTCGACAAGCAGCATTCCGTGTACGCCAGCTGGACCGAGATCTTCCAGCCGCAGGCGTCCACCGACGCCAATGCGCGGCCGTTGAAGCCGATCAGCGGCACCAACTACGAAGCGGGCGTGAAAGGCGAATACTTCGGCGGCGCCCTCAATGCCAGCGCGGCCGTGTTCCAGATCCGCCAGCAAAACCGCGCTGTGGACGACCTGGCCGGCCCGAGTCCCTGCCCCGGCAGCACCTGGGGCTATTGCCAGCGCGCGTCGGGCGAAGTGCGCAGCGAAGGCGTGGAGCTGGACGTGGCGGGCGCGCTGACGCCAAACTGGCAGCTGTCGGCCGGCTACACCTATGTAAAAGCGCAATTTACGCGCGACAGCGACCCGGCCAATATCGGCAAGGATTTCAACAGCCGCTATCCGCGCCAGCAGCTCAAGCTGGCCACCAGCTACCGCCTGTCCGGCGCGGCGCAGGGCTGGCGCGTCGGCGCGTCGGTGTACGGGCAGGGCGCGACCGAGTCGAGCGACGGCACCTACCATCTGCGCCAGGGCCGCTACGCGATCGTGGGCCTGAACGCGGCCTGGCAGATCGACAGCCGCGCCGAGCTGCGCCTGAACGTCAACAATGCGCTCGACAAGCACTATTACCAGAGCATCTATTCCGATGTCTTCGGCAACCTGGCAGGGGCGCCGCGCAACCTGATGCTGACATTGAACTACAAACTGTAAACAATCACTTTTGAATGACCTATCTTGATGAAGGATGCATGGCTTATGGATGTGCAGTTGAACCTGGCCCGCGATGGCGTGACCACGCTGGTGCCGCAGGGAGCGCCGCGATGATGAAGTCGGCCAACATGATGTTGTTCTCGCGCGTGCTTGCCGCCGTCTTTGGCGGCTATGCGCTCACGTCCGGCGTGGCCGTGCTGCTGGCGGCCGTGCTGCCGCTGTCGCGCGCCGAAGCCGTGCTGACGGCGACCCTGAGCGCCTTTGTCACCTACACCTGCGCCGTGATCTGGGTCTTTGCCGTGCAAGACCTGCGCCGCGCCTGGCTGGGCATGCTGCTGCCGGCCATCGCCTGCGGCGGCATCGGCCTGCTGCTGTCGCGGGGTGCCGCATGAACGCCGTCAAGGTCGATAAAGTGGTGAAAACGCCGCAGCAGGGCGGCTTGCGCCAGGCCATGGCCTGGCTGCATACGTGGAGTGGCCTGTGGATTTCCTGGCTGCTGTTCGCCATCTTCCTGACCGGCACCCTGGCCGTCTTCGACGACCCGATCGGCCACTGGATGACGCCCGAACACGCGTTGGAAGAAGCGGCGCATGCGAACGATCCGCCGCTGCCGAAGGTCACGGACCGTGACCACCGCCTGGAGCTGGCGCTCGACTTCATGGCGAAGGAGCACCCGAAGGCGGACATGTGGGAAATCTGGCCCGTGCAGCGGCCGGGCCACGGCCTGTCCGCCTACTGGTTCCAGCCCAGCGGCGGCTATGGCTCGGCGGAGCTCGATCCGCTGACGGGCGCCGTTATCGAACATGCGCGCGAGGCGACCGAACGCGAAACCATCGGCGGCCACCATTTCGTCGATTTCCACTACGAGCTGCACGCGGGGCGCATCGGCGTCTGGATAGTCGGCATCACCACCATGATCATGCTGGTGGCGCTGGTGAGCGGCGTCATCACGCACAAGCGCATCTTCAAGGATTTCTTCACCTTCCGCCCGGCCAAGGGCCAGCGTTCATGGCTCGATGCGCACAACGCCGTGGCCGTGCTGACCTTGCCGTTCCAGTTCATGATCGCCTACACGGGCCTGGCATTCTTCAGCGACGACTATGTGCCGGCCCCCGTGGCGGCGCAATACGGCATGGACAATCCCAAGAAAGCCTTTCTGGCCGACTGGAACGATGCGGGCAAACCCGTGAAGACGGGCCAGCCGCTGGCCATTCCCGCGCTCGAACCGTTCGCGCTGCGCGCCGAACAGGCGATCGGCCAGGAAATCCGCGCCGTGGTGCTGGACAATCCGAACGACGCCTCCATGCGCGTGTGCATGTACGGCTGGAATGAAGAGACGGATACGATGGAGCGGATCAGCGCCAACACGGGCAGGGCTTGCTATGCGCTGGCCACGGGCGAGCAGACCGCCTTGCGCCTGCCCGGCGCGTCCGACACGGGCGGTGCGGGCCTGACGCGCTCCGTCATGTCGAACCTGCACATGGTGGGCTTTGGCGGCACGCCCATGCGCTGGCTGTATTTCTTCTGCGGCCTGGCCGGCACGGCCATGATGGGCACGGGCGCGATCATGTTCATGGTCAAGCGCCGCCAGAAGTCGGGCGGCGAGTTCGGCGCTTACACGCAGCGCGTCTACCGCGTCATCGAATGCCTGAACGTGGCGGCGATTGCCGGCTTGTCCATCGCCTGCGCGGGCTTCCTGTGGGCCAACCGTTTGATCCCCGTCGGCATCGAGCAGCGCGCCGGCTGGGAGGTGCGCGCCTTCTTCGGCGTGTGGTTTGTGATGCTGGTGCACGCCTGTCTGCGCGCGGAAAAGCGCGCGTGGATCGAGCAACTGGGCTTGCTGGCCGTCCTGTGCCTGCTGCTGCCGCTGCTGAACGTGCTGAGCACGGGCGACAACCTGGCGGCGCAAATCGCGCGCGGCGACTGGGAAAGCGCCGGCGTGGAACTGGCCAGCATGGCCTTCGGCCTGCTGGCCGCCTGGGGCGCGTGGAAAGTCCACCAGCGCAAGGAAAAACCGCTCAAAAAGACGGCAAGCAAGGACGCACCCTCGGTCAGCCTGCACGTCACTACGGAAGGACAGTCATGATTAACACCATCCTGTGCGCGCTGGGCCTGTCGTATGCGGGCATGGCCAGCCTCTCCTTGGCGATGGACCGCCACCATGGCCAGGTCTGGGGCAGGGACGCGGCGCCGAACGTGCGGCGCGCGCTGCAGCTGGCGGGCGCGGTCCTGCTGGCGCTGGCCATCTGGCCTTGCGTGGCCGGCTGGAGCGCCAGCGTCGGCGTCGTCGCCTGGCTGGGTTTCATTTCGGCCGGTGCGCTGCTGGTGGCCCTGCTGCTGCCGTATGCGCCCCGCTTGCTGTTGCGTAGTTCCCTGCTGGCAGCCGTCGCCGCGCTGGCAGGTCTTGTGACGTTCCTGCGGTGATCTCCACCGCCATTTTCAAGGATAGACCGATGTATTTTTCACGTTTGGCGACACTGTTTGACGTTTTGACTTTCCTGAAGGCGGTTTCCTGATGGCGGCCCGCCTGCCTGCCCGCCGCGCCCGCATCCTCGGCGGCGTGGTCTTGCTGGCGCTGTTCGGCGCCGCTGCCCTGTGGGCCACGCGCGGCCCGAAAACCGTGTTCGACACGGCGCCCGTCAAGCGCGGCAATATCGAGGCCAGCGTCACGGCCATCGGCACCCTGCAGCCGCAAACCTATGTCGACGTGGGCGCGCAAGTGTCGGGCCAGATCACGCGTTTGCACGTGCAGCCCGGCAGCGCCGTGGAAAAAGGCCAGTTGCTGGCCGAGATCGACCCCAGCGTGCAGCAAGCCACGGTCGACGCGGGCCGCGCCGCCCTGGCGGGCTTGCGCGCGCAGCTGGCCGACCAGCAGGCGCAGCACCGCCTGGCGGGCCAGCAGCACGTGCGCCAGAAACAGATGGCCAAGTTCGATTCGACCCCCTTGGCCGACCTGGAAACGGCCGAAGCCACCCTGGCCTCGGCCGGCGCCAAGATCGACCACCTGAAGGCGCAGATAGCCCAGACCCAGGCCAGCCTGAAGGCGGACGAGGCGCGCCTCGGCTATACGCGCATTTACGCGCCGATGGCCGGCAAGGTGGTGGGCCTGGACGCGAAAGAGGGGCAAACCCTGAACGCCACGTACCAGACGCCGAACATCCTGCGCATCGCCGATTTGTCGGCCATGACGGTATGGACGGAAGTGTCGGAAGCGGACGTGCGCCGCGTGCGCCCGGACATGCCCGTGTACTTCACCACCCTGGGCGGCGACCAGCGGCGCTGGAGCGGCAAGGTGCGGCAAGTGCTGCCGGCGCCGCCGGTGCCCGGCGGTTCCGCCGCCGGCACGGCCCTGGCGCCGTCAACCAGCAAGGTGATTTTGTATACCGTGCTGTTCGACGTCGATAACGCCGATGGCGAATTGATGCCGCAGATGACGGCGCAAGTGGTGTTTGTCACGGCAGCGGCGAACAATGTGCTGGCCGTGCCCTTGCCGGCCTTGAAACCATCAACGGAAGCAGGCGCCAAGCCGGGGCAGTTCACGGCCCGCGTGATGGATGCGGATGGCAAGGTCGATACGCGCGCCGTCACCGTGGGCGTGCGCAACCGCCTCAGCGCGGAAGTGCTGCAAGGCTTGCGCGAAGGCGAATTGCTGGTCACGGGCGAACAGCCGGCCGGCAGCGGCGGCAGCAGGTTCCAGCTGTGAGCGCGATGAGCGAGTCCAGGTCTCTGGGGCAGGCCGGTGAACCTGGTCAGCCGGCGCCACTGATTCAATTGCAGGGCATCCGCAAGCGCTACGGCGGCCATGACGGCGCGCCGGCCGTGGAAGTGCTGCGCGGCCTGACCCTGGCTATCGGCGCCGGTGAATTCGTCGCCATCGTCGGCGCGTCCGGTTCCGGCAAGTCGACCTTGATGCATTTGCTTGGGTGCCTGGACCGGCCCAGCGATGGCAGCTACCGCTTCGCCGGTCAGGACGTGGCCAGCCTGAACCCCGATGAACTGGCGTGGCTGCGGCGCGAAGCGTTCGGCTTCGTCTTCCAGGGCTATCACCTGATCGCCACCGAATCGGCGCGCGAAAACGTGGAAGTGCCGGCCCTGTACGCGGGCATGCCGGCCGCGGCCCGCCACGCCCGTTCCGAAGCGCTGCTCAAGCGCCTGGGCCTGGGCGAGCGGCTCGACCACCGGCCGAATCAATTGTCGGGCGGGCAGCAGCAGCGCGTGTCGATCGCGCGCGCCCTGATGAATGGCGGGCGCATCATCCTCGCCGATGAACCGACGGGGGCGTTAGATAGCAGCAGCGGCGCCGAAGTCATGGCCCTCTTGGGCGAACTGGCCGACGCGGGCCACACCATCATCCTGATCACGCATGACCGCAAGGTGGCGGCCCAGGCGCGCCGGGTGATCGAGATCAGCGACGGCGCAATCGTCGCAGACTCGGGCGCCATCGCCATTCCCGCCACGTCGGCGGCCCTGCCGCCGCTGGACATGTCGCGCGCCGCGCACGACACGGGCGCGTCGCTGGGCACGGAATTGCTCGACGCGGCGCGCGCCGCCTGGCGCGTGCTGTGGATCAACCGCTTCCGCACGGGATTGACCCTGCTGGGCATCGTCATCGGCGTCGCTTCCGTGATCGTCATGCTGGCCATCGGCCTGGGCACGCGCCAGCAGGTGATGGCGCAATTAGGCGCCTTCGGCTCGAATCTGCTGTACATGGCGTCGCGCGGCGAAAGCTCGCGCATCCCCGGGCGCAGCATCACCCTGGCCGACCTCGATGCGCTCAAGGACGTGCCGGGCATTTCCCACGTGCTGCCGAATGTCACGGGCAACAAGGTGATACGCCACGGCAACCTCGACGTGCAGACCTATGTGCGCGGCACGGGGCCGGCCCTGCCGCAGATCCAGACCTGGCCCGTGGCCAAGGGCGGCTTCTTTACCGAGGAAGACGAGCGCGAGATGGCCACCGTGGCCGTGCTGGGCGCGCACCTGGCCGAAAAGCTGATGCCCGACGTGTCCAATCCCGTGGGACAGAGCATCCTGATCGGCAATGTGCCGTTCCAGGTGATCGGCGTGATGAGCGCGAAGGGCGCGCTGACGGGCGAAAAAGATGAAGACGACGTGCTGCTGCTGCCGTTTTCCACGGCCGGCATCCGCGTCTTCGGCCAGCGCGAGCCTACCTACACGGTGATGGCGGTGGCGGACGTCAAGCGCGTGACCGAGGTGGAGGCGGCGGTCGACGCCACCATGTTCGAGCGCCACCGCATCCGCGACTACGGCATCAGCAACGCGGCCGCGTCGATCGCCGCCGAAGCGAAGACGCAGGACAACATGACCATGATGCTCAGCCTGATCGCCGCCGTCTCGCTGGTGGTGGGCGGCATCGGCGTCATGAACGTGATGCTGATGACGGTGCGCGAGCGCACGCGTGAAATCGGCATCCGCATGGCGACGGGCGCGCGCCGGCGCGACATCCTGCGCCAGTTCCTCACCGAAGCCGTGCTGGTGTCGGTGGTGGGCGGCGTGGCCGGCATCGTGGTCGGCGTGACGGTGGCCGGCCTGCTGCTGGTATGGGATGTGCCGGTGATCTTTTCGCTCTCCGCCATCGCCGGCGCGTTTGCCTGCGCCGTGGTGACGGGGCTGGTGTTCGGTTTCATGCCGGCGCGCAAGGCGTCGGGGCTCGATCCCGTAGTGGCGCTGGCGGGTCAGTAGCGGCCGTCACGCAGCGGGAGGGGCTGTTCCCGCGTTCGCCTGCCCTGGCGCTGCCGCAACAGCGCCAGGGCAGGCCGCATATAAAAATGATTGCTCCTGGCTCAACACACGGTACTATCTCCTCAGAATAAAAAAAGCCGTGTTTCGCGTGCCCGTGCGGGCACACACCAATCACCACAGGAGAACCCGATGCAGAAGAAATTGACCTTGAATAAAGCGAGCTTGAAGACCAGTATCGCCGCCGCCCTCGTGCTGGCGTTCGGCATGGGCGCCGCCCAGGCGCAGGACGTCGTGCGCCTGGGTAACTTGAAATTCGCCCATTACGGCGCCGTCTCGTACATCAAGGAAATCGCGCCCAAGTGCGGCATCAAGGTCGAGGAGCATGTCTTCGCCAAGGGCCTCGACGTGATGCAGGCGATTATCGCGGGCGAGCTGGACGTGGGCGCGACGGCGTCCGAGGCGGCCATTTCCGGCCGCGCCGGCGGTGCGCCGATCTACGTCGTGGCCGGCTTTGCCAAGGGCGGCGCGCGCCTGGTGGCGGGCGCGGGGCAAAAGATCGCCAGCGTCAAGGACCTCAAGGGCAAGCGCGTGGGCGTGACGCGCGGCGGCATCCAGGAAGTGCTGCTGCTGGCCGAGCTGTCGCAGGCGGGCCTGACGTATGCCGAAACCAAGGGCAAGGATGTGCAACTGGTGTTCCTCGCCTACGCCGACCTGAACCAGGCGCTGATGGGCAAGAATATCGACGCCATGATGCAGTCGGAGCCGCAATCGTCGCAGGCGATCAACAAGGGTTTCGGCACCGAAGTCATCAAACCGTACGACACGCCGATCGGCGAGCCCGTGCGGACCATGGTGATGACGGAAAAGTTCTACAAGGAACGCCGTCCCGTGGCGGAAAAATTCATGCGCTGCTTCGTCGAAGCGACGAAGACCTTTATCGACAACAAGGCGACGGCGGAAAAGTATGTGCGTGAAGTCGTGTTCCGCGGCCAGATCACGAAGGATGACTTCGACGACGCGATCAGCAATTCGCCGTATTCGTACGACATTTCGCCCGAGCATATCCAGGTCACCACGGACGTGATGGTGAAAACGGGCGTGGGCCGCATGACGAAGCCGCCCGTGGCCAAGGACTGGGTCAAGACGGACTTGCTGGAGCAGGCGAAAAAGAGCCTGAACGTGAAGTAAATCAAGCAACCATTAAAAAACCTCCGTGCCAGCGATGGCGCGGAGGTTTTTTTGTGGCGCGATGGCCTTAGCGGGCGTTAAAGCCCATCCAGCCTTTTTCCGTCTGCCGGAAGCTCAAGGTGTAGATGCGCGTCAGTTCATCGCCTTTCTTGAGCTGGCGGCTGATGATGGCGCCGTAATTGTCTTGCACGAGCTGGTCCGACCATTGCATCAGGTTTTCGAAACGCTCGGCCGTCATCGCTGCCTGGCGCGCCAGCAGCGGTGCGGGAATCGCTTTCTTTTCCTGTTGCTGCGTCCAGAATTCGCGGAACACCTTGTTTTCGCCGCCCATGCCGCGCGCCATCAGGCCCAAACCCATGGTCATGCCCACGGAACCGTCCGTCTTGGCCTGCGCTTCGAGCTTGTCGGCCACGTCGGCCAGCAATTCCAGGTAGCCCACCTTGGCGCGCAGCACGGCCGAGCCCTTGATTTCATATTGCTCGTTCTCTTTCCAGCCATTGAGCTTTTCCAGCTTCGCGATGTCGAAGTAATCCTTGTACAGGTCATAGCCCTGGATCGAGGTACGGAAATACTCTTCGTACGTGGATTGTGACGGCGCATCTTTCATGCAGCCGCTTAATATAGTGCAGGCGGCCAGCAGCAGGCAGGTCCAGGAAATTTTTTTGAAAGAAAACATGGCGATGGGGGCAGGTGGCGAAAGGTCGATGATTATTGCTCTGTGGACACAATTATAGGACTGGCTCATCAGGATGGCAACGTGGCCGCGGCGCGGCGACCGTCCATGGAAGGAAAGATTGCCGAAATCTTGAGGGTGCGCCACCCCGTCATGCCTCAGGCGCGATATCATGGCAGGCTTGCGGCATTCGATGGCGGCGTCGTGCCTGCCACCCGGTCTGTCGCTTGAATCGCGCTTGCCGGCTATGGTGTAAACTTAAACTATGCAGATCTATTTCTTTTTCATCGCCGCCTTGTTGTACGCGGCGTGCGCGGTGCTTCCCTCGTCCCGTGCCCGGCTCATTGCCGGCCTGACCGGCGTTGCCTGGCTGGCGCACGCCGCCACCCTGTGGTTCGACCTGATGGCGCCGGGCACCTTGCGCTTCGGTTTTTCCGCCATGCTGTCGGCCGCGCTATGGGTTTCGGTGGGCGCCTACTGGATAGAGAACCGCAATTTCAGCCTGGACGGACTGCGCCGCATGGTCATGCCCAGCGCCGTCATCGCCATCGGCCTGGCCTGGGCCTTTCCTGGCAGCCAGGTCAGCATGGAAGGCAAGTCGGCCGTCTTCGGCTGGCATATCGCCGTGGCCGTGCTCGCCTACAGCACCTTGACGATCGCCGCCTTTCACGCCGTGCTGATGGCGCTGCAGGAATCGCGGCTGCATACGCGCAGCGAAAGCCGCGGCTTCATCGGCAGCGCGCTGGACCAGCTGCCCGCCCTGCTGACGATGGAAAAGCTGTTGTTCCGCATGATCGGCCTCGGTTTTATTTTGCTCAGCCTGACCGTGCTGTCGGGCATCGTGTTTTCCGAGCAACTGTTTGGCAAGGCGCTCAACTGGGATCACAAATCCGTGTTTACCATGCTGTCGTGGCTGCTGTTCGCCTCGCTGCTGGCAGGCCGCCGCTTTCGCGGCTGGCGCGGCAAGACGGCCCTGAGTTTTACCCTGGCCGGTTTCGCCACCTTGCTGCTGGCCTATGTCGGCAGCCGTTTTGTACTGGAAGTGGTTTTACACCGAGGATTCGCATGACACGTGTTTTATTCTGGCTGGCGCTGGTGTTCCTGGTGCTGTTTGCTATCCGCAGCAAGATCCGCGGCATGCAGCAGCGCGCCCGCGCGCAGCAGCAGCAGCAGCAGCAGCCGAATCCGTTTGCGCCGCCGGGCCGGCCGCGGGAATTGCCCGATGCCGAGCTGATGCTGTGCTGCGCTCACTGCGGCGTCTACTATCCTGCCTCGGAAAACGTGCAGGCCAAGGGCCACGATTACTGCAGCCACGCGCACGCCACCGTGTAAGGGCAAGCGCGCAGCTTCGCGCGCGTTGCTCATCCGTATCGTAACGACCTCCGGCATTCGTCCGGCGTAGCATCTGCAGCAGGCGGTTCGCCACCGCCATTGCAGAAAGGCGCGCTCCCATGTCCAGTCCCCGCACCAGCCAGCAGACCGTGACCACCGCCGGCATGCCGCCGGCACCGCAACTGAGCGGTAATTCCTTGCCCATGCAGGCGCTGCGCGCGCAGATCAGCCGCATCGCCCGCTGCGGCGCGCCGGTGGCCATCCGCGGCGAATCGGGCACGGGCAAGGAACTGGCGGCGCGCGCCATCCATGCGCAGGGCGCGCGCGCCGGCTTTCCGTTTATTGCCGTCAACTGCGGCGCCATACCCGAAGCGCTGATGGAAGCGGAATTCTTTGGCTGCCGCCCGGGCGCCTACACGGGCGCGCTGCACGAGCGCCAGGGCTTGTTCCAGGCGGCCCATGGCGGCAGCCTGCTGCTCGACGAAGTCGACGACCTGCCGCTGGCCATGCAGGTGAAACTGTTGCGCGTGCTGCAGGAGCGCCGCGTGCGCAAGCTGGGCGGCAGTGCCGACGAAGCCGTCGACGTGCGCATCCTGTGCGCCAGCCAGCATGGCTTGGCGCGCGGCGTGGCCGCCGGCACCTTTCGCCAGGATCTGTTTTACCGCCTCAACGTGATCGAACTGGCGCTGCCGCCGCTGCGCGAACGGCGCGGCGATCTGCAGGTATTATGTGAGGTGATCCTGGCGCGCCTGTCGCCACGCCGGGCCGTGAGCCTGGCGCCGCCGGTGCTGGCGGCCCTGGCCGCGTATGCGTTTCCCGGCAATGTGCGCGAACTGGAAAACGTGCTGGAGCGGGCACTGGCCTTTGCCGACGGCGGCGTGATCGAACTCGGCGGGCTGGCCTTGCCATCCGCGCCGGGCGGCATGCCCTTGCGGACGGCGCCGGCATTGCCAGACTTGCCGGAGCGGCAACTGTGCCTGCCCGGCATGGCGTTGTCTGGCGTGGAGCCGGTCCTGCCGCTGGACGTGTATTTGCGCCAGGCCGAGCGCGACATGATCATGCAGGCGCTGGTCCAGGCGCGTTATCACCGCGCGCGGGCGGCGCGCCGGCTGGGCCTGAGTGTGCGCCAGTTGCGTTACCGCATGCAGAAATTGACGATACAGGAAGCCTTACTTGATGAGCGGATGGACGATAGATGAAGACGGCTGGTGCGACGGCGCGCTGCGCTACGACTCGCCGCACCACGATGCGCGCCCGGACGGTACGCAAGTCGACCTGCTGGTGATTCATAACATCAGCTTGCCCGGCGGCCACTTTGGCGGACCGCATGTGTCCGACTTGTTTACGGGCCGCGTAGATTATAATGCCGATCCTTCTTTCGCCGACCTGCGTGGCTTGCAGGTGTCGGCGCACTTTTTTGTGCGGCGCGATGGTGCGTTGTTGCAATATGTTTCTACTGATCAACGTGCCTGGCATGCGGGCGCGTCCGTGTTCGAAGGACGCCCGCAGTGCAACGGCTATTCCATCGGTATCGAAATGGAGGGCGCGGACGATGTGCCTTTCCAGCGGCGGCAATACCATGTGCTGGCGGCGTTGACGGCGGCGCTGGCGGCGCGCTACGGGCTGTCCCATGTGCGCGGCCACGAGCATATCGCGCCGGGAAGGAAGACAGACCCGGGGCCGTTTTTTGACTGGCATTTTTATCAAGAGTGCTGGCTGGAAATCCTGCGCGGGCTGCCTGCGTTAGCGCTTACTTCGCGGGGATTGGGCTTTCCATCCATGCCCTGAAAAGTCAACCGAAATCGTATATGAAAATACAAAAAATTACACCGGCGGATGCTGGAAAACTATTGCATCGCCCTTCGATGGGCACTACAATTAGTGTGGAAGTTGGGCGTAAAGACTATATCTAGTGCCATCACAGACGTTTTCAGAATTATTATCAAAGCTACCCGGATTGCTGATAAAGCACTGGAACTGGCGGTTTATCACCCTTGATCGTGTTTCGCGCCAGCCGGGCAGTGCGGTATGGCGCTATGGATACTGACCTGTTTTATGCACTATTAATTTACTATTTAGCAACAAATACCTGAAGAAACCCTGAGCATCGGGCGTTCTATTCAACAACACACGCGGCAGCAAAACTGCAGGCTGACTTTAGCTGACAACGGGAGCTTCAATGCAATCACCACAAGATATTTCCATCCATCCAACGCCAGTATCGCCAGCGCCAGGCGCGGCCAACAGCGTGGCGAGCACGGGCGCGGCATTGGGCGACTATCGCATCATCCGCCGCAACGGCGCGGTGGTGGCATTTGAGCCTTCGAAGATCGCCATCGCCATGACCAAGGCGTTTTTGGCCGTTAACGGCGGCCAGGGCGCAGCCTCGGCGCGCATCCGCGAACTGGTGGAACAGCTGACCGACGGCGTCGTCGCCGCGCTGGTGCGCCGCCATCCGGGCGGCGGCACCTTCCATATCGAAGACGTGCAAGACCAGGTGGAACTGTCGCTGATGCGTTCGGGCGAGCACGACGTGGCGCGTGCCTACGTGCTGTACCGTGCCAAGCACATGGAAGAGCGCCGCCTGCAGAAGGAAGCGCAGGGCGCCTCCGCGCAAGTTTCCGCACCACAATTAAATGTCACCGACAACGGCGTGCGCCGCCTGCTGGACATGCAGGAAGTGCGCGACCTGATCAACGCCGCCTGCGCCGGCCTGGAAAAGCACGTCGATGCCGACGCCATCCTGGCTGAAACGGTCAAGAACCTGTACGACGGCGTGCCTGTCGAAGAACTGCACAAGTCGGCCATCCTGGCGGCGCGCGCGCTGATGGAAAAAGACCCGGCCTACTCGCAAGTGACGGCGCGCATCCTGCTGCACACGGTGCGCAAGGAAGTGTTCGGCAAGGAAGTGCCGCAAGCGGCCGCCGCTGCCGAATACCTGACGTATTTCCCACAATACATTGCCAAGGGCATCGCCGCCGAGCTGCTGAACCCGGTACTCGCCAGCTTCGACCTGGAACGCCTGGCCAAAGCCATCGTCGCCGAGCGCGACTTGCAATTCGGCTACATCGGCCTGCAAACCCTGTACGACCGCTACTTCCTGCACATCCAGGACGTGCGCATCGAGATGCCGCAAGCGTTCTACATGCGCGTGGCCATGGGCCTGGCGCTGAACGAGGCGGACCGCGAAGCGCGCGCCATCGAGTTCTACAGCCTGCTGTCCTCGTTCGACTTCATGAGCTCGACCCCGACCCTGTTCAACTCGGGCACCCTGCGCTCGCAGCTGTCGTCGTGCTACCTGAGCACCGTTTCCGATGACCTGGAAGGCATCTACGACGCCATCAAGGACAATGCGCTGCTGGCCAAGTTCGCCGGCGGCCTGGGCAACGACTGGACGCCGGTGCGCGCCCTGGGCGCCCACATCAAGGGTACCAACGGCAAGTCGCAAGGCGTGGTGCCGTTCCTGAAAGTGGTCAACGACACGGCCGTGGCAGTCAACCAGGGCGGCAAGCGCAAGGGCGCCGTCTGCGCCTACCTGGAAACCTGGCACATGGACATCGAGGAATTCCTCGACCTGCGCAAGAACACGGGCGACGACCGCCGCCGCACGCACGACATGAACACGGCGAACTGGATTCCCGACATGTTCATGAAGCGCGTCATGGAAAAAGGCGAATGGACCCTGTTCTCGCCGTCCGACACGCCAGACCTGCACGACAAGGTCGGCAAGGCCTTTGAACAGGCTTACCTGGGCTACGAAGCCAAGGCCGCCGCCGGCGAAATCCGCGTCTTCAAGAAAATCCAGGCGCTGGACCTGTGGCGCAAGATGCTGTCGATGCTGTTCGAAACGGGCCACCCATGGATCACGTTCAAGGATCCTTGCAACATCCGCAGCCCGCAGTCGCACGTCGGCGTCGTCCACAGCTCGAACCTGTGCACGGAAATCACGCTGAACACGGGCCCTGACGAAATCGCCGTCTGCAACCTCGGTTCCGTCAACATGCCGGCGCACATGAAGGAAGGCAAGCTCGATCACGTCAAGCTGGCCAAGACCATCCGTACGGCCATGCGCATGCTCGACAACGTCATCGACATCAATTACTACGCCGTCGACAAGGCGCGCAATTCGAACATGCGCCACCGTCCGGTCGGCATGGGCATCATGGGTTTCCAGGACTGCCTGCACATGATGCGCGTGCCGTTCGCCTCGGACGCGGCTGTCAGCTTCGCCGACACCTCGATGGAAGCCGTCTGCTACTACGCCTACCTGGCGTCGACGGAACTGGCCGAAGAGCGCGGCCGCTATGAATCGTACGCCGGTTCGCTGTGGGACCGCGGCATCCTGCCGCAGGACTCGGTGAAACTGCTGGCGGAAGAACGCGGCGGCTACCTGGAAGTCGATTCCTCGTCGGCCATGGACTGGACCCCGGTGCGCGAACGCATCGCCAAGTTCGGCATGCGCAACTCGAACTGCGTGGCGATCGCCCCGACGGCGACGATTTCGAACATCATCGGCGTCTCGGCCTGTATCGAGCCGACGTTCCAGAACCTGTACGTGAAATCGAACCTGTCGGGCGAATTCACCGAGATCAACGGCTACCTGGTGCGCGACCTGAAGGCGCGCGACCTGTGGGATGAAGTCATGATCTCGGACCTGAAGTACTTCGACGGCTCGCTGGTGAAGATCGACCGCATCCCGCAAGACCTGCGCGACATCTACGCCACGGCCTTTGAAGTGTCGCCTAGCTGGCTGGTGGAAGCGGCTTCGCGTCGCCAGAAGTGGATCGACCAGGCCCAGTCGCTGAACATCTACATGGCCGGCGCATCGGGCAAGAAGCTCGACGAGACCTACAAGCTGGCATGGCTGCGCGGCCTGAAAACCACCTACTACCTGCGTACCATCGCCGCTACCCACATGGAGAAATCGACCTCCAAGACGGGCGCCCTGAACGCCGTGGCAGTCGACGGCGGCATGTCGGCCAGCGCGCAGAGCGCCCAGGCAGCGGTCGTGGCGGCAGCAGCAGTGGCCGTGGCGCCGGTGGCGGCAGCGGCAGCAGAGGAAGCCGATGGCGAAGCCTGCTACCTGCGTCCGGGTGACGATGGCTTTGAGGAATGCGAAGCCTGCCAGTAAGATTTTAGTTGTCAGCCCGGCACGGTCGGGCTGATTCAATGTTGTCAATGTCCGTATTGTCCGATTCAACGGGCCTGTTGCGGACCGCCGGTAAGCCGGCATGGAAAGGAAGAAGAATATGTCGTTGTCTTGGGATGATGAAACCACGTCGGCAGCTGTGCCGCGTCCGGCGCAGCAAGCGCCACTGGGAAATACCGAATTGAACCTGCCGGCCGGCGCCGAGCCGTCCGAAGCGAACGCCGAGCAAGTGGCGCTCCGCGTGAACGCCGACGACAAGCGCATCATCAACGGCAAGACGGACGTCAACCAGCTGGTGCCGTTCAAGTACAAGTGGGCGTGGGACAAATACCTGGCCGGCTGCGCCAACCACTGGATGCCGCAGGAAGTGAACATGCAGCGCGATATCGAGCTGTGGAAGAACCCGAACGGCCTGACGGACGACGAGCGTCGCCTGGTCAAGCGCAACCTGGGTTTCTTCGTGACGGCCGACTCGCTGGCCGCCAACAACATCGTGCTGGGCACCTACCGCCACATCACGGCGCCGGAATGCCGCCAGTACCTGCTGCGCCAGGCGTTCGAGGAAGCGATCCATACGCACGCCTACCAGTACATCGTCGAATCGCTGGGCCTGGACGAAGGCGAGATATTCAACGCCTACAACGAAGTCAAGTCGATCCGCGACAAGGATGAATTCCTGATCCCGTTCATCAACACCCTGACCGATCCGGCCTTCGTCACCGGCACGGTGGAAAACGACCAGAAGCTGCTGAAATCCCTGATCGTGTTTGCCTGCCTGATGGAAGGCCTGTTCTTCTACGTCGGCTTCACGCAGATCCTGGCGCTGGGCCGCCAGAACAAGATGATGGGCGCGGCCGAGCAGTACCAGTACATCCTGCGCGACGAATCGATGCACTGCAACTTCGGCATCGACTTGATCAACACGATCAAGATGGAAAACCCGCAGCTGTGGACGGCCGCCTTCCGCGAAGAGATCAAGGATCTGTTCATGAAAGCCGTGGAACTGGAATACGCGTACGCGGAAGACACCATGCCGCGCGGCGTGCTGGGTCTGAACGCGCCGATGTTCAAGGGCTATCTGCGCTTCATCGCCAACCGCCGCGCGCAGCAGATCGGCATCGAACCGCTGTTCGCCCAGGAAGAAAACCCGTTCCCGTGGATGAGCGAAATGATCGACATGAAGAAGGAGCGCAACTTCTTCGAGACGCGCGTGACCGAGTACCAGACCGGCGGTGCGCTGAACTGGGAATAAGCCAGTACTGAAGTAAAAATACAAGGCGGGGTGCCATATCCCGTTTTGCCGAAGCGCCGTCATCTGACGGCGCTTTTCTTTTATGACGGAACATTTACTTGATCAACACGATCAAGATGGAAAACCCGCCGCCGTGGATGACGACCTGCCGCGAAGAGATCAAGGATCTGTTCATGAAAGCCGTGGAACTGGAATACGCGTACGCGGAAGACACCATGCCGCGCGGCGTGCTGGGTCTGAACGAAGGGCTATCTGCGCTGCATCGCCAACCGCCGCGCGCAGCAGATTGGCATCGAGCCGCTGTTCGTCCAGGAAGAAAACCCGTTCCCGTGGATGAGCGAAATGATCGACATGAAGAAGGAACGCAACTTCTTCGAGACGCGCGTGACCGAGTATCAAACGGGTGGTGCGCTGAACTGGGAGTAATCCTTTTTCAGGCTACGCCAACAAGCGCCGTCATCGTGACGGCGCTTTTTTTTTTGCGTGCGTGGCGGCGGAAAAATGCGTGCATCATCGGTGCATGCGACGAGGCCTGCGCCAGGATTTCCGGATGCCGCGCATGGCCGCATCGCACACCCGAAAAAGCATTTCCGGAGACGCTGGCGGCGGCATTTGCCGCGCGATTGTGCGATAGCACGCGTATCGTGCAAAAAAGCGGGCGAAAACGTGTCGTGCCGGTTGCGCATTGACAAGGTTTTCGTGTACTTTATGAGATTGCAAATGCGAGCGTTAGAATGCGGGGTTTTTTAACCAGCGCGGTAGCGAAAAAACCTCGCAAAACAGGGATACAGATTTACACGGATATGCACAAAACCACACCGTTTTCGTCTGCCGCCGTGCCCGAATTTTTTCAGGCATGGCGGTTTTTTWTTTGACGCATCGGTGTTGTGGCGAGCGCGATGCGAGGAGCGAAAAAACGCACGGCATCGAAAACGAATGACCGAATTCAGACTTTGCCACCAGCTGCGAGATAAAGCAGGGTGGCACCGACGATGGCTGAAGTGCTGCAAACGTGAGGAGTTGCAGCAGTTCAGCTGGTGCCGAATTCATTAGCGCAAACGACCGTTTGTGCCGATGAATAATTCGCCTGGCCTATCCCTGTGGTGGGTCGGACGGGTTTAAATCTTGTAGCTTAAATTTCTCATCTCAGATGAAGGAGAGACAAATGGCAACAGCCGCTAAGAAATCAGAAGTAAAGAAACCAGCCGCCAAGGCTGCTCCTGCCGCGAAGAAGCCGGCAGCCGCAGCGAAGACGGTTGCCGCTAAACCAGCTGCCAAAGCCGCAGCGAAACCAGCAGCGAAACCGGCCGCCAAAGCCGCAGCCAAACCTGCAGCAAAAGTGGCTGCCAAGCCAGTAGCGAAAGCCGCAGCGAAACCAGCGGCCAAGCCGGCAGCGAAAGCCGCAGCAAAACCGGCCGCCAAGGCGGCAGCCAAGCCTGTAGCGAAAAAAGCCGCAGCCAAACCAGCCGCCAAACCAGCCGCCAAGCCAGCAGCAAAAGCCGCGGCAAAACCGGCCGCCAAAGCAGCAGCCAAGCCAGCAGTGAAAAAAGCCGCAGCGAAACCTGTAGCCAAGGCAGCCGCCAAGGCAGCAGTCAAGCCAGCAGCGAAAAAAGCCGCAGCAAAACCAGCTGCCAAGCCGGCCGCCAAAGCCGCAGCGAAGCCAGCAGCAAAAGCTGTCGCCAAGCCAGCAGTGAAAAAAGCCGCAGCGAAACCTGCAGCCAAGGCAGCAGCGAAGCCTGCCGCCAAAGCGGCCGCCAAGCCAGCAGCGAAGAAAGTCGTCGCCAAGGCAGCAGCCAAGCCGGCCGCCAAGGCAGCAACCAAGCCAGCAGCAAAAGCTGCAGCGAAGCCAGCGGCCAAAGCGGCAGCCAAGCCAGCGGCCAAGGTAGCGGCGAAGCCGGCAGCCAAGCCAGCGGCCAAGGTAGCGGCGAAGCCAGCAACGAAGGCGGCAGCCAAGCCAGCGGCCAAGGCAGCAGCGAAGCCGGCAGCGAAAGCGGCAGCCAAGCCAGCGGCCAAGGTCGCAGCGAAGCCAGCCGCCAAAGCAGCAGCGAAACCTGCCGCCAAGGTCGCAGCAAAACCTGCAGCCAAGCCAGCGGCCAAGGTAGCAGCGAAGCCGGCAGCAAAAGTTGCAGCCAAGCCAGCGGCCAAGCCGGCAGCGAAAGCAGCAGCGAAACCTGCCGCCAAGCCAGCCGCCAAGCCAGCCGCAGCACCAGTCGTGGCAGCCGCGCCAGCAGCAGCGCCGGCAGCGGCTCCAGCGGCACCAGCCGCCGTGGCCGCCAAGCCAGCCGCCAAGAAGGCCGCGCCTAAAAAGGCCGCACCGAAGAAGGCAGCTCCTGTCGCCAAGCCATCGGCACCTATCGCACCTGTAGCAAAAACCGTGTTGGCACCGGCTGCAGCCTGGCCATTCCCAACCAGCACCCGCCCATCGTAATTCCAACGATACGGGTGCCTGGATGAGGCAACACGCCGCTGTGTGACTCAATCACACAGCGGTTTTTTTTTGGAGAATTAGTCGTGCTGATCGTTATCCTTACATTGATCGTTGATACCATCGCCACCTTGCTGGGCGGCGTGCTGCTGCTGCGCTTCTGGATGCAGGCGGTGCGCGTGCGGCCGCCCTCGTCGGTGGCGCAATTCACGTTTCAATTGTCCGACTGGCTGGTGCGCCCCCTGCGCCGCGTGGTGCCGGGCGTGGGCGGGTATGACTGGGCCAGCCTGATCGGCGCCTTCCTCATCGTGCTGCTGGCCAGCTCGGTGCTGTTTATTTCCGGCGCTCCCGTCGAGGTGGTGCTGCTCAAGTCGCTGCAACGCTTCCTGCAATGGATACTCTACGGTTTCATGGCCTTGCTGATCATCGAAGCCATCTTCAGCTGGGTCAATCCGCATGCGCCGCTGGCGCCGTTTGTGCGGGCCCTGAACGAGCCGCTGCTGCGTCCGATCCGCAAGGTGGTGCCGCTGGTGGGCAGTCTGGATTTGTCGCTGCTGGTGGCACTGATCCTGCTGCAGATCGCGCAAGTGCTGGTGGGGATGATTATTGTACTGAGGTAAAACGAGAGGCGGCGTAGGCCGGGTTAGCGTAGCGTAACCCGGCATCACCACGGGCCACGCCAGCGATGTTGTCGGATTACGCGTGGCTACGCCCCGCTAATCCGACCTACGCGCTGATCCTGCCGCAGCAGCGTAGGCAGGGTTAGTGGTATGCCGCGCGCGTCCGGCCTGAGTCCGGCCTACATATTAATAGCGGTAACCGAACGCCGCTTCGAACTGCTCGGCGATGCTCTCCGGCGTAAACACGTGGTTTTGCGCACCCTGGGTGGCGATCTTGATGGCGCCCAGCAGGCTGGCCAGGCGGCCGCTGGTTTCCCAGCCCAGGTCGTTGGTGATGCCGAACAGCAAGCCGGCACGGTAGGCGTCGCCGCAACCGGTCGGGTCCAGTACTTCCTTGGCGGTCACGACAGGAATGTCGATGCGCTTGCCGTCCGTATAGATCTCCGACCCTTTTTCGCCACGCGTGACGATCAGCGCTTGCAGGCGGCTGGCGATGTCCGGCAGGGTCAAACCCGTGCGTTCCATCAACATTTCCATCTCATAATCGTTGGCCGACACATACGTGGCCTTGTTGATGAAGTCGATCAACTGTTCACCATTAAAACGTGGCAACTGCTGGCCCGGATCAAACATGAAGGGGATGCCCAGCTCGGCCAGGTCGGCGGCGTGCTTGAGCATGCCCTGGTCGCCGTCCGGCGAGATGATGGCGACCTTGGCCGGGCCCGCATTGGCGATCGGGTTTTCATGCGCGAACGACATGGCGCCCGGGTGGAAGGCGTTGATCTGATTATTGTCCGCATCGGCCGTGACGAAGCACTGCGCGTTGTAGCTGTCCGCCTTGATCAGGATGTTGGCGGTGGAAATGCCCAGCTTTTGCAGGCGCTCCAGGTAGGCGGCACTGTCTTGCCCCATGACGCCGACGATGCGCGGGTCGCCGCCCAGCATTTTCAGGCTGTAGGCGATGTTGCCCGAGCAGCCGCCGAATTCCGTGCGCATGGTGGGCACGAGGAAGGAGACGTTCACCTTGTGCAACTGGTCGGCCAGCAGCGATTCGCCGAAGCGGCCGGGGAATTGCATGATGGTGTCGGTGGCAAGCGAGCCGCAGATCAGCGATGTTTTGGTCATGATAGTGCCTGTTAAGGGTAAAAGATGGCGATATGGTAGCCAGACGCCGTGAGCTGGTCTAATGCAAAATACAGTTTGATGGTTTGTTCCGAGCGCGGCGCAAACCCCGTGCTCACGTCGATAGTGGCTGGCAGGTAGTCGCGCGGCGCGATCACGCGGCGCAAGAGCGGCTTGTCGTTGGCGTCGTTGAGTATCAGTTCGATGCTGGGCCAGGCTTGCACGCTGCGGCTTTGGTTGCGCAGCAGCGAGACATAGGAGAACGTCTGTTCCTTCAGGGTCTGCAGCTCGCCCTGCTCGATGGCCAGCGCCTCGATCTGCGCCGGCAAGTCGACCTGGCAGCCGCTGAGCTTGCACAGCGTGACCAGGGTCGGCTTCCACTGCGGGAATTGCGCCGCCAGCGGATTGCGGAAGGTGGTCATTACCTGCAGGAATAACAAAAGCAGAAGTGCCACCGAGCCGGCGGCCATGGCCACGCGCAGGGCCTTGCTGCTCTGTTCGCGGCGCCGGCCCTGGGTGACGAAAGCCGGTTCGTCGTCGGCTGGCGGCAGGACGGGTTCTTCCTGCTCTTCGGCTGGAGCCGGCGCAACGGCGGCGGGCAGCGGCGTGAAGGCATGGTCGGCCAGCGTGGGTTCGCGGCGCGCGGGGCTGGCTGCGGCAGGCGCAGGCGGCACGGGCTTGTCCAGGCTGACTTTCTCGGTCGCGGGCGGCGCCGCTGCGGCGCCAGTTTCCAGATTCGGTTCGCGGCGGCTGTCGCGCAAATACGTGGCAAAGGCGGGCGCGTCATCGACCTGGCGGCGCTTGAAGGGCGCCATCGGCTGGGGCAACGGTGGTTCAGGCAGCTCGGCCGGTGTGTCTGCCGGTGTGTCTTCGGGGAGTTCGGGCGGTGCGTCGGCTGCTACCTCTTCAGGCAGGCTGACGTCGAGGTCCAGCTCGATGTGCTCGCCATCGTCCGCGTCGTCCTTGAGCTTTGCCGTTTCCGGCAGGATGCCAAACGGGTCGAACGAGGTGTCGAAGTCGAGGGAGTAGATGGGTTCGTCGTCCGTGGCGGACGGCAGGCTGTTGTCGGCCAGATAACTGCTTGACGGTGGGGCGGCAGTACCGGGAGCGGATGTTAAGAACGGCGATGCCGCGGCTGGATCGACCAACGCGGCATTGCCGTCAAACACTTCCCTGCACGTGCCACAGCGCACGATGCCCCCACGTAACTTCAATTGGTCTGCAGCGACCCGAAATATCGTGTTGCAATGGGGGCATTTGGTGGCGAGGGCCATTGCTGTGCTTATGCACCTTCCGCGCGGGGCGCAGGCGCTTGCGTTGCACCCAGGTGGCCATGCAGGGCCACCCAGCCGTCTTGCTCGGCCCATACACCCAGCTGGATGAACGGTGCGTAGGCAGCGGCCACTTCTTCCGCCTGGCGCGCCAGCACGCCGGACAGGATCAGCGCGCCGCCGTCGGCGACGCGGCTAGAGAGCATCGGCGCCATCAGTTTCAATGGGCTCGACAGGATGTTGGCGACGACGATGTCAAACTTGGCCGTGGCGTGTGCCGAGGTGGCAAACGTATCCGGCAAGAAATATTCGATCTCGCACTGGTTGCGTTCGGCATTGTCGCGCGCCGATTCGATCGCTTGCGGGTCGATATCGACGCCAGCGACAGTTTCCGCACCGAGTTTCTTGGCCACCATGGCCAGGATGCCGGAACCGCAACCGTAGTCGAGCACGGTCTTCCCGGGGGCGGGATGGGCTTCCAGCCACTCCATGCACAAACGCGTGGTCGGGTGGCTGCCCGTGCCGAACGCCAGGCCCGGGTCCAGTTCCAGGATCAGGCCGCTTGGGTCCGGTGCCTCGTGCCAGCTGGGCACAACCCAGATATTCTTGCCGATGTGAATCGGCGCGAATTGCGACTGGGTCAAACGCACCCAGTCCTGCTCTTCCACGGGGCGTACGCTAAAGGCGGGCACATCCGCCATGCCGACCGCCTGGGCGGCGGCGGCCACGATGGCGGCCTGGTCGGCGTCGACGTCCGTCAGCGCCACCACGCGGCTGCGTTCCCACGCCGCTTCCTTCGGTTCCATGCCCGGTTCGCCAAACAGGGGCTGCTCGGCATCCGTGCCTTCGTCGGCATCCTCCACCGAGACGGACAGGGCGCCAGCTTCCATCAACGCGTCGGACATGGCCTCGGCGTTGTTACGGGCGATTTCGATGACGATTTCCGTCCAGCTCATGCGCCCGCCTTGATTTCGGATTTCTTGGCGATGCTGGGGCTGCCGCCATTCAGGTTCTTGCCCAAGTCCGGCATGTCGGCCAGCTTCTGTTCCAGATAGTGAATGTTGGTGCCGCCTTCGATGAAGCGCGCGTCGATCATCAGTTCGCGGTGCAGGGCGATATTCGTGTTGATGCCTTCGACCACCATTTCGGACAGGGCGATCTGCATGCGGCGGATCGCTTGTTCGCGCGTGGCGCCGTAAGCGATCACTTTGCCGATCATCGAGTCGTAGTGCGGCGGCACGTAGTAGCCGGCGTAGGCGTGCGAATCGACGCGGATGCCGGGGCCGCCCGGTGCATGCCAAGAGACGATCTTGCCTGGCGACGGTGTGAACTTGAACGGATCTTCGGCGTTGATGCGGCACTCGACCGCGTGGCCCGACAGCATGACGTCGCGCTGGCGGTAGCGCAGCTTTTCACCGGCGGCGATGCGGATCTGTTCCTGCACGATGTCGATGCCGGTGATCATCTCGGTGACCGGATGCTCCACTTGCACGCGGGTATTCATTTCAATGAAATAGAACTCGCCGTTTTCGTACAGGAATTCGAAGGTGCCGGCGCCGCGGTAGCCGATCTTGCGGCACGCTTCGGCGCAACGGTCGCCAATTTTCTCGATGAGTTTGCGCGGGATGCCCGGCGCTGGTGCTTCTTCGATCACTTTCTGGTGGCGGCGCTGCATGGAGCAGTCGCGCTCGCCCAGCCAGACGGCGTTCTTGTGTTCGTCGGCGAGGATCTGGATTTCCACGTGGCGCGGATTTTCCAGGTACTTCTCCATATACACTTCAGGGTTGCCGAAAGCGGTGCCCGCTTCCGTCTTGGTCATCGCCACGGCGTTGATCAGGGCCGCTTCCGTGTGCACCACGCGCATGCCGCGTCCGCCACCGCCGCCGGCGGCCTTGATGATCACCGGGTAGCCGATTTTGCGGGCAATTTGCACGATCGCTTTCGGATCGTCCGGCAAGGCGCCTTCGGAGCCGGGTACGCACGGTACGCCCGCCTTGATCATGGTTTGCTTGGCCGATACTTTATCGCCCATCAGGCGGATCGATTCGGAGCGCGGGCCGATGAAGACGAAGCCCGATTTCTCGACGCGTTCGGCGAAGTCGGCGTTTTCCGACAGGAAGCCATAGCCTGGGTGAATCGCTTGCGCGTCCGTCACTTCAGCGGCGCTGATAATGGCGGGCATGTTCAGGTAGCTCAGGGCGGACTGTGCCGGCCCGATACAAACGGATTCGTCGGCCAGCTTGACGTATTTCGCGTCCTTGTCGGCTTCGGAGTGGACTACAACCGTTTTAATGCCCATTTCGCGGCAGGCGCGCTGAATACGGAGGGCAATTTCACCACGGTTGGCAATCAGGATTTTTTCAAACATGGTAGGTTCGCGTATGTCTGTGAGAGCCGGCGAGCCGGCGAAACAACAAGTGTGAGGGGCTAAAACTGCAAACGGCCGTTGCCGGCCGTGTGGACTGGGTTTTAGCCGATCACAAACAGGGGTTGACCGAATTCGACCGGTTGGCCGTTTTCGACCAGAATCTGGGTCACGACGCCGGCTTTGTCCGAGTCGATTTCATTCAGGAGCTTCATCGCTTCGATGATGCACAGGGTATCACCTTCCTTGACGGTCGAGCCCACTTCAACATAGGCGGCGCTGCCAGGAGCGGAGGAACGGTAGAAGGTGCCGACCATCGGCGACTTGACCACATAACCCGTTGGCTCGGCGGCGACCACGACGGCAGCTGCCGCGGGTGCCGGCGCGGCGGCTGGCGCGGCTGGCTGGTATTGCGCTTGCATGCCTTGCGGCTGCATCATGACCATCTGGTTTTGCGGCATGGCCGACGATTTGACGATGCGAACCTTGCTTTCGCCTTCGGTAACTTCCAGCTCTGCGATATCCGATTCGGCGACCAGGTCGATCAAGGTCTTGAGTTTTCGTAGATCCATGTAAAACCCCTAGGAATGTAGTTTGTTTTATGAGTGATGCGGTGATGTCCAACAAGCTATCGCCGCGCTAAATGCGTGCAGATCGCGTAGATTAACGTTTTTTAAGCGCAAAGTCGATGGCAAACCGATATCCATCGATACCTAGCCCGCAGATCGTCCCCTGCGCGATCGCGCTGAGAAATGAGTGATGTCGAAACGTTTCGCGTTGATAAATATTCGAGATATGGACTTCCACGAACGGGATGGCGACCCCGGCCAGCGCATCGCGCAAGGCAACACTGGTATGGGTCAGGCCGCCCGGATTGATGACGATGGCATCGATCCCTTCCGCTCGCGCGGCATGGATGCGGTCGATCAGCGCGCCTTCGTGGTTGCTTTGAAAGCAGACCAGGTCGGCACCGGCCGCCATGGCTTGCGCCATTGCTGCCTGTTCGATATCGGCCAAGGTGCTGGCGCCGTAGACCTCAGGCTCGCGCGTTCCCAGCAAATTCAGGTTGGGACCGTTGAGCAGAAGGAGGTTTTTTGCCATGTATGGAAGACCGTTTTAGCGAAAGTTCCGCATTTTGCCGCCAAAGATACGCATTGGCAAGAGAAAAAAGCACGCTCCGAATTTACAATTTATCCAGATCGGCGCGTAACTGATCAAATTTCAAGCGGCCCAGATAGGTCTTTTTGACTTCGCCATCGGCGCCGATCAGCACCGTAAAGGGCAAACCGCCCGAGGCATTGCCAAAATGGCGCGACAGGTCGGTGCCGCTCATGCCGGAGACATACACGGGATAGGCAATCTTGAACTTGCTGGCAAAAGTGGCAATATTGCTGGCCGAATCGATACCGATGCCGATCACCTGCAGGTTTTTCGCCGCATAGTGGCCTTGTACTTCGGATAACTCCGGCATTTCTTCCACGCAGGGCGGGCACCACGGCGCCCAGAAATTGACCAGCAAATTCTTGCCTTTCCACTGCGACAAGGCTTGCGTGGCGCCCGCAGCGTCCGGCAGGGACAGCGCATACAGCTCATCGACGGGACCCGTCGCGCCTGGCGCGATGGTGGTCGTCAGCGGTCCCGCTTGCTTTGCCTTTTCCTTGCTCAGGCCGACGTAGGCGCCCATGCCGCCAAACATCAGCGCCACGATGGCGCAGGCGATCCAATTCTTTTTTGTCATAACTTTATCTATATCAATGTTAGTCGGCAGCCGGTACGCCATCGGCAAGGCTGGCGGCCAGCAGGCTGCGCAGCCCGGCGATATCGGTGCGCAGCACCTTGCCGTCGGCCTTGGCTTTCAGCGCGCCGCGCATATCGTCGAGCTCATACATGGCGGCGTGCACGCCTTCATTTTTCCACAAGAAACTGGCTGTCTCGACCGCATCATAACGCGCTCCCTTGAAATGCGGGCTTTCCGACATGTCGAGCACGACATTTTTATTCAGCAGGAAGATGTGGATTTCCTTGGCGCTCTCGGCAAACAGCTGCAAATAGATCTCGTCATGGGGGCCGGCTGTGCCATTGAGCACGGGGCCGCTGAGCAGGGGATGAAATTGTTGCAACGCCTCCATGACCTGCAGCGCAATCGTGCGCAGCTGGAACAACCGTGCCGGCTGGCTGTCGGCCAGAAACAGGGCATTGTATTGCCGCACCTGTTCTTCGATCATCTCGTTGTCAGGAAGTATATTCGGCCGGTTCGGCGCGTCGCCCAGGACCTGCCGCGCCGCCTTGCGCTTGGCGCTGCCATAATCGGCGCCATCCTGCGCCACGAGGCGCGCGGCGGCGGCGGCGATTTCAAGGCGCAACTGGGCGCTATCGTCAAATGCATCGTTCGTCATGAGCGAGATGATACTCTGAAGCGGAAAAAGTCATGGCGTCAGGTAAAATCCTGCACTTGCTGTTTTTTATCTCACCGTCTTACTTACTTAAGCGTGCGCCTTTCGCACTGATCACATGCATATTCATATTCTCGGTATTTGCGGTACCTTCATGGGCGGCCTGGCTGTCCTGGCCAAGGAAGCCGGCCATAAAGTCACCGGTTGCGATGCCAACGTCTATCCGCCGATGAGCACCCAGCTGGAATCGCAGGGAATCGAACTGATCCAAGGGTTCGATCCGGAACAGACCAAGCTGAACCCGGATTTGTATGTGATTGGCAATGTCGTCTCGCGCGGCAACCCGCTGGTGGAAGAAATCCTCAACCGCAGCCTGCCGTATGTCTCCGGCCCGCAGTGGATCGGCGAACACATCCTGCGCAACCGGTGGGTGCTGGCCGTGGCCGGCACGCATGGCAAGACGACAACATCCGCCATGCTGGCCTGGATACTCGACGACGCGGGCTACGCGCCGGGCTTCCTGATCGGCGGCGTGCCGATGAACTTTGGCATTTCCGCCCGCCTTAGCGGCAAGATCGATGGCAAGAGCGCTGAGTCGGACTTCTTCGTCATCGAAGCCGACGAATACGATACGGCCTTCTTCGACAAGCGCAGCAAGTTCGTGCATTACCACGCGAAGACGGCCGTCATGAATAACCTGGAATACGATCACGCCGACATCTTCCCCGATCTGCACGCGATCGAGACGCAATTCCACCACCTGGTGCGCACCGTGCCCGGCATCGGCCGCCTCGTGTTCAACGGCGACGAAGCGTCGCTGCAGCGCGTGCTGGCGCGCGGTTGCTGGAGCGAACAGGAAAGCTTTGGTCAAGATGCCAACTGGCAACTGCAAGAGCAGGCCGATGGCAGCTTCGACGTGTTCTTCAATGGCCAGCAGGAAGGCCATGTGGCGTGGGCGCTGACGGGCAAGCACAACCGCAGCAATGCGCTGGCAGCCATCGCCGCCGCGCGCCACGTGGGCGTGCCGATTGCCCAGGCGTGCGCTTCGCTGGCCAGCTTCGAGAGCGTCAAGCGCCGCATGGAAGTGCGCGGCGTGGTCAATGGCATTACCGTGTACGACGATTTCGCGCACCATCCGACGGCCATTGCCACCACCGTGGGCGGGCTGCGGCAGAAAATTGGCCAGACGGGCCGCATCCTGGCCGTGCTGGAACCGCGTTCGAACACCATGAAGCTGGGCGCCATGAAAGATGCGTTGCCGGGCAGCCTCAAGGATGCGGACCTGGTCTTCGGTTTCGGCAGTCATGCCGCGCTGGGCTGGAGCCTGGGCGACGCGCTGGCACCGCTGGGCAAGATTGCCAGCGCCTATGAAGACATCGATAGCCTCGTGGCGGCCGTGACCGCCAGCGCCCGTCCCGGCGACCAGATCGTCGTCATGAGCAATGGCGGCTTTGGCGGCGTGCACCAGAAATTGCTGGAGGCGCTGGGCCGATGATTCTGTACCTGCATGGATTCCGCTCGTCGCCTCAGTCGATGAAGTCGCGCCTGCTGGCCGCGCAGATGCAGGCGCTGCGCCGCGCAGATGAATGGCTGTGCCCGCAATTGCCGGCCTCGCCCAAGCTGGCCATCGAACTGGCCCTGTCGCTGGTCAAGGATGTGGCGCCGGCCGACCTGACGATTATCGGCTCCTCGCTGGGCGGCTATTACGCCACCTGGCTGGCCGAGCGGCTCGGTTGCCGCGCCGTCTTGCTCAATCCCGCCATCGTGCCCCTGATCGACCTGGAACAGCATGTGGGCGTGACGACGGAGTTTCATTCGGACAAGCCATTCGAGTTCAAGCGCGAATACATCGCCGAGCTTGGAACCTTTGCTGTAGAGAAAATTACTGAACCGCAACGTTACTTCCTGATTGCCGCCACGGGCGATGAAGTGCTCGACTACCGCGACATGGTGGCGCATTATCAGGGGGCGCGGCAGTGCGTCATCGACGGCAGCGACCATGGCATCAGCGAATTTGCCGACTACCTGGCGCCCGTGCTGGCCTTTTGCGGCATCCCGACGGACGCCGCCCAGTGAGGCCGGGTTCGCTGCGGCAGGCGCAATGGCATGCGCACGTCAACGCCGTTAATGCGCCGCCGGTCTTGCGCCACTGGCTCACGGGCGGCGGTTCGCTGACGGCCAAGCTGAAAGCGCATAGCAGCGCGTTCCGCGTGCAATGTTTGCATCAGGAAACGGCACGTTGCTTGAGCGACGAGGCCGCGATCATCGGTTTGCACCGTGCGGGGAGGGTATGGGAACGCGAAGTGCTGTTGCGTTGTGATAACAAACCGGCCGTGTTCGGCCACACCGTCGTGCCCATGCAGGCGACGGCCACGGACTGGCCCCTGTTTTCCGCGCTGGGTGAGCGTTCGCTGGGCACGACCCTGTTTGGCGACCGCATGGTACGCCGCGGTGCACTGGAATTTGCCCGCTTGCGCGCCGGCCATCCGCTGGTGCAGCGGGCGCAGGCGGCGCTGGCAGGGGAAGGGCGGCGCGCCGACGAGCAGGCGCTGTTTTTTGCCCGCCGCTGCCTGTATCAGCGTCACCAGGGTTTGCTGCTGGTAACCGAAGTATTTTTGCCGGCGGTGCTCGAGTTGACGTCCGTCACTCGCACCGCTGCAACCGACACACTAATAAACAAAGCATAACAATGAATCTATTTTTTGAAGAATCCGGCGATTTCAAGGTCGGCACGGTCCTGTCGCAAGCGGGTGAAGCGTACCAGGTCGAAATGGCCAGCGGCAAGCGCACCAAGGTCAAGGTCAAGGACGTGCTGCTGCAGTATGAAAAGCCGGCCCCGGCCGAACTGCTCGAGCACGCCAAGAGCACCGCTGCCGAGATCGACCTCGATTTCCTGTGGGAAGTCGCGGGCGAAGACGAGTTCGGCTTTGCCGAGCTGGGCGCCGAGTATTTCGGTCATGCGCCATTGCCGCCGGAAGCGGCCGGCCTGATCCTGGCACTGCATTCGGCGCCCGTGTATTTCTACAAGAAGGGCCGTGGCCGCTACAAGGCGGCGCCGGAAGCATCGTTGAAGGCGGCCTTGGCCGGCATCGAAAAGAAAAAGCAGCAGGCGCTGGTGCAGGCAGGCTATGTGGAAGAGCTGAAACAGAACCGTCTGCCTGCGTCCATGCAGCCCATGGTGCTGCAACTGCTGTTCAAGCCGGACAAGAACACCATCGAATACAAGGCGCTGGAAGCGGCCTGCACGGAGTTGCACACGACGCCGCCGCGCCTGATGCTGGCCGCCGGTGGTATCGCTTCGCCAAAAGACTTGCACCTGTCGAAATTCCTCTTCGAGAACTTCCCGAAAGGCGCCGGTTTCCCCACCGTGCCCGTGCCGGCCGTGACGGCCAAGCTGCCGCTGGCCGACGTGGCCGCCTTCTCGATCGACGACGTGACCACGACCGAGATCGACGATGCTTTCTCCGTGCAACCCTTGCCCGATGGCACCGTGAAAGTGGGTATTCACATCGCCGCGCCAGGCCTGGGTATCCGCCCGGAAGACGTGATCGACAAGATGGCGCGCCAGCGCATGTCGACCGTCTACATGCCGGGCGACAAGATCACCATGCTGCCCGATGAAATCGTCAATGCGTTTACGCTCGCGGAAGGCACGACGTGCCCGGCCCTGTCGCTGTACGCGACCCTGGACCCGAAAGCGGACTGGGCCGTCGTCAGCACGCACACCATCGCCGAACTGGTGCCGATCGCCAGCAACTTGCGCCACAACCAGCTCGACGACCTGGTCAACGAGGAAACCCTGGCCAGCGGCGAAGGCGAGTACCCGCACAAGGCCGACTTCGCCGTGCTGTGGCAATGGGCGCAGCAGCTGGAACAGGGCCGCATGAAGAAGCGCGAAGCGTTTGGCCTGAAGCCGGAACAGAACAACCGCGTCGATTTCAACTTTTATGTGGAAAACGACATCGTCACCGTGGCGCGCCGCAAGCGCGGTGCGCCGCTGGACAAGATCGTCGCCGAATTGATGATTTTTGCTAATAGTACCTGGGGCAAGATGCTGCACGACCATGGCGTGCCCGGCATCTACCGCAGCCAGGGCGGCGGCAGCGGCAATAGCTGGGCGGCAAAGATGCAAGTGCGCATGGTCACCCATGCGGCGCCGCACCAGGGCCTGGGCGTGGATCAATACGCGTGGAGCACTTCGCCCCTGCGCCGCTACACGGATCTGGTGAACCAGTGGCAAATCATCGCCTGCGCCGAGCATGGCGTGACGGCGCCGCTGGTGGCCCCGTTCAAGCCGCGCGATGCGAATCTGTTCGCCATCGTCTCGGCCTTCGACGCCGCCTATGCCGCGTATGGCGATTTCCAGTCGAATATGGAACGCTACTGGTGCTTGCGCTGGCTGCACCAGGAAAACGCGCGCCAGGTCGATGCCGTCGTGCTGAAGGATGAAATCCTGCGTCTGGTTGACATTCCGCTGGTCATCAAGCTGCCGGGCATGCCGTCGGTGGCGCGCGGCGCCCAGGTGAAACTGGATTTGCTGCGCTGGGATGAAGTCGACCTGAGCATTGAAGCGCGGTTGCTGGAAATCGCCGCCGTGCCCGATGCGGCGGCCGACGCCGAACTCGATTACGAGGAAGACGCGGGGGACGAAGGCGACGAAGGCGCGGAAGAGGGCGACGTGGCGGCCGAGCCTGCGCCGGAAGCGGCGAACCAGGTCAGCGACGCCGACGCGGAAGTGGCGGAACTGGCCAGCGAAGACGTGGTCAGCGAGCCCGAGGTCAAGTAAGGCGTTCCTCACGTCATCAAGGCGGTGCTGAAAACTGTTGCCGGTAACGCCCTTTGACGTAGAATTCAGCCATCTTGTATGGTGTGCTTGTTGCTAACTGGGTTGCGCGTGAAGTCTTTCCGAGAGAATCGTTTCCTGATGATCGCCGTGGCGGTATCGCTGCTGGCGCACGGCGCCTTGCTGGCGATGCATTTTGTCGCCCCGGCCCCGCAGCGGGCCGTCGCCACCGATCCCGGCCTGGAAGTAATACTGGTCAATGCCAAGCATGCGAACAAGCCGCTGAAGGCCGATGCCCTGGCACAAGCCAACCTCGACGGTGGTGGCCAGGCCGACAAGGGGCGCGCCAAGTCGCCCTTGCCCGACATGCGCAAGGTGGAAGAGGGCGACAGCGTCAAGGCCAGCGCCCGGCGCATCGCCGAGCTGGAACAGAAGCAGCAGGAACTGCTGACGCAGGCGGCCAAGGCGACGCCCTACAGCGCCGCGCCCGTCACGGAAAAGGACAAGCCCAATCCCCTGGCCAGCGGCTCGGACTTGATGGAAAGCAGCAAGGCCATCGCGCGCATGGCGGCCGAGATCAGCCAGATCGTGGAAGACCAGAACAAGCGTCCGCGCAAGACTTTTATTACGCCCAGCACGCAGGAGGTCGGCTATGCCATGTATTACAAGACCCTGCAAAAGCGCATCGAGGAAATCGGCACCCTGAATTTCCCGCAAAACAATGGCCGCAAGATGTATGGCGAACTGGTCGTCTATATCCCCATCTTCCAGGATGGCACGATTTACCAGAAAGAGGGCGGCGCCCGCGTGGAGAAAAGCTCGGGCAATCCCGCGCTGGACGCGGCGGCCCTGGCCATCGTGCGCCGTTCGGCACCGTTCGGCCGCTTCCCACCGAACATGCTATCGAGCGACAAGGATGACCTGTGGGTCGTCATCACCCGTTTCAAATTTACCCGCGAAGAAAAAATGGAAGCTAACCTGACTGGCGGCAGCAATTGAACAAGCAAGAGATGAATCCCGATCAATATTGCGTCTTCGGCAATCCCATCGCCCACAGCAAGTCCCCCCTGATCCACGCCGCGTTTGCCCAGCAGACGGGCGAGCCCATCGTGTATGAACGCCGCCTGGCGCCGCTCGACGGTTTTGCCCTGGCGGCCCGCAGCTTTGCGGCCGAGGGCGGCAAGGGCGCGAACGTGACGGTGCCGTTCAAGCTCGACGCGTGCGCGCTGGCCACCGAGCTGACGCCGCGGGCCAGGGCCGCCGGTGCCGTCAACACCCTGCGCTTCGAGGGCAACACCATTCTTGGCGACAATACCGATGGCGCGGGCCTGGTGGCCGACATCGTGCGCAACGCTGGTGTGGCCATCGCCGGCAAGCGCGTCCTGTTGCTGGGCGCGGGCGGCGCGGCGCGCGGCGTCGTGCTGCCCCTGCTGGAACAGGGACCGCAGGAAATGTTCATTGCCAACCGCACCGTGGCCACGGCCGAGGCCTTGGTGGCGCAGTTTGCCGACGCGCTGGCGCACCCCGGCCAGCTGCGCGCCGGCGGCTTCACGCAGCCTGACGGCGTCTTCGATATCGTCATCAATGCCACCTCGGCCAGCCTGGCGGGCGACTTGCCGCCCGTGCCACCCGGTATCTTCGGCAGCCGCACCCTGGCGCTCGATATGATGTATGGCGCCCAGCCCACCGTCTTCATGGACTTTGCCGCCCAGCATGGCGCGCAGGTGCGCGACGGCCTGGGCATGCTGGTGGAGCAGGCGGCCGAAGCGTTTTACGTGTGGCGCGGCGTGCGGCCGCGGACGCAGGACTTGCTGGCGCAATTGCGGGGCAGCCTGTGAGCGCCGGCAAGAAGGGACAACGCAAGGGCGGCAGCGGCAGCCGCTACGGCTGGATCAAGTGGCTGTTCATCGTGCCCGTGCTGGCTTTTATCGTCGTGCAACTGTATTTCTTCCTGCAAATCTGGTGGTGGGTCGACCATAACCCGTCCAGCACGGCTTTCATGCGTGAACAGTTGTCTGTCTTGCAGGACAAGAATCCGAATGCCACGATCCAGCAGACGTGGGTGCCGTACAACCGCATCTCGAACAATCTGAAACGGGCCATCATCGCCTCGGAAGACGCGAATTTCTCCGAGCACGAAGGCGTGGACTGGGAAGCCTTGCAAAAGGCATATGAAAAGAATAGTAAAAAACAAAAGGTCGTGGCCGGCGGTTCCACCATCACGCAGCAACTGGCGAAAAATCTCTTCCTGTCCGGCTCGCGCAGCTATGTGCGCAAGGGCCAGGAACTGATCATCACGTATATGCTGGAAAACCTGATGGAAAAGCAGCGCATTTTCGAGATTTATCTGAACGTGGTGGAGTTTGGCACGGGCACCTTCGGCGCCGAAGCGGCCGCGCGTCACTATTACCGGGTCAGCGCGGCAGGCCTGAGCGCGGGACAGGCGGCGAAACTGGCCGTGATGCTGCCGAATCCCCGCTATTATGACCGTCACCGCGATACGGGCTACCTGAACCGGCGCACCAGCATCATCCTGCGCCGCATGGGAGCGGCGGAATTGCCTTGATGGCGGGGCGATTCCTTTGTATAAAATTAAAGCTGTTTAATTGGCACTATTGCGGCGCAGCATCTTAATCGCCTCCCTTGGTGCAACGCCGCACTTTTTCCGTGAAAAAGCCGTGCCGGGGGTGGTCGTGAAAAGGCCTTTGCGGGTACACTTGCGCTGTTTTCATTTTTGGCGCCAGCGCCAGCACATCACGATAACCCCACATCCGGCTGAGAGCGCGCATGATCAATGTCTTTGTATTACAGAATGGCCGGCTCAACCAGGTGCCGATCGACAGCCGCGCAGACCTCGAAAATGCCGAACCGGTGTGGGTCGACCTGACCGACCCCACCGATGATGAACGGGCCTGGGTCAAGGCCATCTACAACGTCACCCTGCCGGGCGAAGACGAAGTCAAGGATATTGAGGCGTCGGCCCGCTATTACGAAGCGGAAAACGGCGACTTGCACCTGCGCACGGATTTCCTGCGCGAAGAAGACGACGGTCCCTCGCGCGTCATCACCGTGGCCTTCATCCTGGCCCGCAAGATTTTGTTTTCCATGCATACGGACGACTTGCCCGTGTTCCGCCTGGTGCGCATGCGCGCCCGTTCGCGGCCAGGCTCGATCGCCGACTACATGGACGTGCTGCTCGACCTGTACGCCACCGATGCCGAATACTCGGCCGACGTGCTCGAAGGCATCTACCAGAACCTGGAAGAAGTCAGCACGCGCGTGCTGCAAAAGGAATTTACCGATGCGCACGCGGCCGAAGCGCTGAATGCGATTGCCCACGAGGAAGATTTGAATGGCCGTATCCGCCGCAACATGATGGATACACGCCGCGCCGTGAGCTTTCTGATGCGCGGCCGCTTGCTTAATTCCGAGCAGTTCGAGGAAGCGCGCCAGATTTTGCGCGACATCGAATCGCTCGATGGTCACACGTCTTTCCTGTTCGACAAGATCAACTTCCTGATGGATGCCACCGTCGGTTTCATCAACATCAACCAGAACAAGATCATCAAGATCTTCTCGGTGGCCAGCGTGGCTTTCCTGCCGCCCACCCTGATCGCCAGCGTGTACGGCATGAACTTCAAGCTGATGCCGGAGCTGGAATGGTCGTTTGGCTATCCATGGGCCTGGGGCCTGATGGTCACCAGCGCCATCGCGCCCTTCCTGTACTTCCGCCACCGCGGCTGGCTGAAATAAGCCGTATTGCCGGGGCGCTCCCGCGTCCCGGTTTCAAGGCGAGCGCAGCAAATTCAAAAATCAGCGATAATCACTGGTATTGCGTGGTATTGAATTGGTATTGCGTGATTGCTGATTGATGCCTGCCGTTTGTTGTGCAGAAAAAAAGTATCGTCATCGAGACGTTTTCTGCGTGGCAGCGTCCGCCTGTTCCACCTATGATCGTTGCGATGCCTGCCTTGCCGGCTGGCCGCCGCATTTCCCGTCACCGTTGTCTTCTGGAGAGTCCATGCCTGATACCGCCATCACCCCACCGCGCTTTACCCATTTGATCAGCGACTGCGATGGCGTGCTGATCGACAGCGAAGCCGTGGCCCTGCAAGCGCTGCTGGAGTTGCTGGGGCCGCGCCTGCCGAACCTGGCCGAGGGCGTCACTTTGCAGGGTTTGATCGAGCCGCGCCTGGGCCAGCGCCTGGTGCCGCTGATGCAGGATATCTACAAGGAACTGGGCTTGCCGCAATTGCCGGCTGACGAGATCATGGCCATCGGCAACGCCGTCGATGCGGCTTGCGACGCGCAATTGCGCGCCGTGCCCGGCGTGGCACAGGCGCTGGCCGCCATTCCGCTGCCCAAGGCCGTGGCCTCGAACAGCGTCAGCGCGCGCGTGCTGTCGGCGCTTGAGCGCACTGGCATGGCGCCGCTGTTCGACAAGCGCGTGTTTACGCCCGACCTGGTGGGCCACGCCAAGCCCCATCCGGGCGTCTACCTGGCGGCAGCAAGCGCCTTTGGCGTGCCGCCGGGCCAGTGCCTGGTGCTGGAAGACAGCGTCACGGGCGTGACGGCCGCCGTGGCGGCGGGCATGACGGTATTGGGATTCATCGGCGGCGGGCATATCGCCGCCGGCCAGGAAGCGCGCCTGAAGGCGGCCGGCGCGCATGTCGTGTTCAGCGACATGGCCAGCCTGCCGGCGCTGGTGGCCGCGGTGATGGACGCCGCGACCGTATAAAACGCTTACGCGAGCTTGGCAAACACCTTGCGCGCAGCGGCGATGGTGGCGTCGATGACGGCATCGTCGTGCTGCGCCGAGACGAAGCCCGCCTCGAAGGCGGCGGGCGCGAAGTACACGCCTTCGTCGAGCATGGCGTGGAAGAAGGCGTTGAACTTGCTGCGGTCGCCCGCCATCATTTCCGCGTAGCTGGCCGGCGGCGTTTCGCTGAAGTAGATGCCGAACATGCCGCCGATGTAGTCGGCGCAGAACACCACGCCCGCTTCTTTTGCCGCAGCGGTCAGGCCTTCGGCCAGGCGTTTGGCCGTGGCGCCCAATTGCTCGTAGAAGCCCGGTTGCTGGATCAGTTTCAGGGTGGCCATGCCGGCCGCCACGGCGACCGGGTTGCCCGACAAGGTACCTGCCTGGTAGACGGCGCCCAGCGGTGCCATGTTGTGCATCAGCGCCGCGCTGCCGCCGAAGGCCGCCACCGGCATGCCGCCGCCGATCACCTTGCCCAGCGCGGTGAGGTCCGGCTTGATGCCGTACAGCGCCTGCGCGCCGCCCAGGGCCACGCGCAAGCCGCACATGACTTCATCGAAAATGAGCAGGGCGCCGTGCTGCGTGCACAGTTCGCGCATCGCCTGCAGGAATGCCGGCGTGGCTTTCACCAGGTTCATGTTGCCGGCCACCGGTTCGACGATGACGCAGGCGATTTCCGCGCCGAAGCTGTCGAAGGCGTCCTTCAGCTGTTCCACGTTGTTATAGTCGAGCACCAGCGTGTGCTTCACAAAATCTTCCGGCACGCCGGCCGAGGTCGGGTTGCCGAAGGTGAGCAGCCCGCTGCCCGCCTTGACCAGCAGCGAATCGGCGTGGCCGTGGTAGCAGCCTTCGAACTTGACGATCTTGTCGCGTCCTGTGGCGCCGCGCGCCAGGCGCAGGGCGCTCATGGTCGCTTCCGTGCCCGACGATACCAGGCGCACCTGCTCGATCGACGGCACCAGACGCGTGATTTCCTCGGCCATCAGTACTTCGCCTTCGGTCGGCGCGCCGAACGACAGGCCCAGCGCGGCCGCATCCTGCACCGCCTTGACCACTTCCGGATGGGCGTGGCCGACGATGGCCGGACCCCACGAGCCGATGTAGTCGATATAGCGCTTGCCGTCCGCGTCCCAGAAGTACGGGCCTTCGGCGCGCGTGATGAAGCGCGGCGTGCCGCCCACGGAGCGGAAGGCGCGCACGGGCGAGTTGACGCCGCCTGGCGTGGTTTTTTGTGCGCGGGCAAACAGGATGTCGTTCTGTGAAGTCGTCGTCATGATAATCGTGCCTTGAAAGTGGATCGTTGTCTGTGTCGTCTGTGTTTGTCTGGACGGGATTATTGGGCGCCGCGCTGGCGCTGCTGCCGGAACAGCCGGTTTGGCACCAGCTTGCCCATGCCGTGGCGCTGCGCGTGGGCCAGCGCGCCGGCCGTGAATTCCTGCGCCGCCACGACCACCTGCGGCACGTCGTCTTCGTTTACGGCCAGGGCCAGCAGGGCGGTGGCCGCCGCCGACAGGGTGCTGCCGGCGCCGTTGAAGATGCCCGGCAGGTGCTGCCATTCGTCGTGGCGCACCACGCCATCCTCGCCGAACAGGGTATTGGCGCGCAGCTTGCCTTCGGCCTTGCCGGATTTGCTGGCATCGGCCGGCATGCCGGTGACGAGCACGTATTCGCAGCCCAGCGCCACCAGGTAATCGACGTCGTTCTGCAGCGTGTCGTCCGGGTCGGCGTCGCGCCAGGTCTCGGCCAGGCGCTCCAGTTCCACCGGCGAGAGCACCAGCAGGGTCGTTTGCGGGATCAGCAACTGGCGCACGGCCGTGAGGATGTCTTCGTCGTCCATGCCCTGTTCCGGCAGCGCCGAAATGAAGGGATCGAGGATCAGCGGCACGTTCGGATAGTCGGAGACGATTTCGGCGATGGCCGTGACGTTTTCCACGCTGCCCAGCGCGCCGATCTTGATGGCGGCCACGGACATGTCTTCCAGCAGCACGCGCGCCTGGTCGGAAACCCAGTCCGGGTCGACCGCCTGCACGTCTTCCACGCGCGCCGTATCGCTGATCAAGAGGCCCGTGGTGACGGACAGGCCATGGCAGCCGAAGGCTGAAAACGTGGCCAGGTCGGCCTGGATGCCGATCGCACCGACCGGATCGGACACGCCGAAGCTTAATATGAGGGGAGAAGTTTGGTTTTGCACGGCGGGTAGATTAAGATACCTAATTCAGCATTTTACTTGATTGAAGGGTGGCAGAACGTGAGTAGCAACGAAACAACGCAGCAATTCCAAACGTGGATGTGTCTTATTTGCGGCTGGGTTTATGATGAAGCGGCCGGCTTGCCTGACGAAGACATCGCTCCCGGCACGCGTTGGGCCGATGTTCCGATGAACTGGACCTGTCCTGAATGCGGTGCGCGCAAGGATGATTTCGAGATGGTAGCGCTGTAATCAATCAGGTCCACGGGATGCCGCTGCCGCACGCAGGTGTCGCGGCTGCCTGTGCTATGGTATGAAAAATTGTCGAATAATCACATGACGCGATCTTCCTTGCCTGAGGCGCCGTCCGATGCCGTGTGTGCCGGCGTCACGGTACTCGTCATCGACGACAGCGCGACGATACGCAGCGCGGCCGCGCAGATACTCGGCGAGGCCGGTTATCGCGTGGTGGTGGCGGAAAACGGCTTTGCGGCCCTGGCCAAGATCGCCGACTGCCAGCCGGCGCTGATCGTGTGCGACATTGTGATGCCGCGCTTGGACGGCTACCGCACCTGCGCGCTGATCAGGGCCAGCGCCGCGTATCACGCCACGCCGGTGCTGATGCTGTCGTCGAAGGAAGGCTTGTTCGACCGCGCGCGCGGCGCCATGGCGGGCGCCAGCGCCTGCCTGGTCAAGCCGCTGGCGCGCGAGGCGCTGCTGGAGGCCGTGCGGCTGCACCTGGCCGGGCATTTTGAGTAAGTGTTTTTATTGATTGACAACGCAGCAAGGAAGCAGATGGCCATACACACAATTCTGATCGTCGATGACTCGCCGACAGAACGCTACTACCTGAGCGAAATGCTGGTGCGTGCCGGTTATGCCGTCCTCACGGCGCAGGACGGCGCGGACGCGCTGGCGCAACTCAAAGAGGCCAGGCCCGACCTGATCCTGATGGACGTGGTGATGCCCGGTGCGAATGGCTTTCAGATCACGCGCGCCATCGCGCGCGATCCCGAACTGCAGGATGTGCCGGTGATTATCTGTTCCAGCAAGAGCCAGGAAACGGACCGCATCTGGGGTTTGCGCCAGGGCGCGCGTGATTATCTGGTCAAGCCGGTGGTCGAAGCCGAGCTGCTGGCCAAGATCGCCGCGCTTTCCTGAGCATGCACACGATACCAGGTCACGGCGTGTCCACAACGGCCTTTCCGGCTGCCGCTGCCGCCGTGCCATCCTTCGAGACGGGCGCGCGGCAGGGGCGCTTGCGCCAGTATCAGCTGCAATTGATCGAGCGGATACAGGCTGCGCGCAGCGGCGCGCTGGCGGCGCGCAAGGAACTGGGCGTGATGCTCGGTGGCCGGCCCTGTCTGCTCGACCTGACGCAGCTTGGTGAAATCGTCATTGCCGCCGGCGTGCAGATCCAGGGCGTGCCGCTGGCGCAGGACTGGTACCTGGGCCTGGCGGCCATGCGCGGACGCCTGACGGGAGTCGTCGACCTGGCCCGCTACATGGGCGAACCGGCTTGCGCGCCCGGCAATCACTGCCGCATCATCACCTTTTCTCCGCGCCTGGGCCTCAATTGCGCACTGCTGGTCGAGCGCGTACTGGGCTTGCGCCAGCTGCGTACGATGCAGCCCGTCTCCGTGCCGGATGCGCCGCCTTCCTGGGCGGCGCAGGCGCTGCGCGACAGCGAAGGGCAGCAGTGGCTGCGCCTGGACCTGGCGCAGCTGGCGCAAGCGGAACGCTTCCTCGATGCCGGCTTTGGAGGCCTCGCCGACTACAAGGATATTTGCTGATGGGCTCCCATTCCCCCATTCTGGCGGCCGCCATGCCCGAAGCGGAACACGCGCCCGGCGAGCCGGGATCGGTGGGCGACCTGCCGCTGCGCCTGCGCGACGCGCTGGGACGGCGCAAGTCGCTGGCCAATGCGCCGGTGCGCGACTTGAAACTGCCGCTGATCGGCCATTTACCGCTGCAAAAGCAGCTGAGCATCCTGTCGACGGTGATGGCCCTGAGCCTGGCCGCCAGCCTGCTGTTCGTGGGACTGAACACGCGCAGCGGCAATATCGCCTCGGCGCAGACGCAGCTGGCCAGCGATGCGCTGATGCATTCGCAGCGCATCGGCAAGGCCGCGCCGAACGCCGTGCAAGGCAATCCGGAAGCGTTCCGTCAGCTCGAGGAAAGCCGCAATGAACTGAACCAGGATTTCCGCCTGATGCTGCGCGGCGGAACGTATCACGGCCGCGATATCGGCGAATCGCGTTCCGCCCTGCTGGCGGCTGTGGCCGACGCGCGCAAGAAGTGGGCCAGCAGCGACCGCGCGGCCAGCACCATCCTGCGCCTGAAACCTGAGCTGGGCGAATTCGACAAGACCTTGCAGCAATTGAACGCACTGTCGCCGGCGCTGCTGGCGCAGACCGAGGAAGTCGCGGCCCTGAAGGTGCAGCGCGGCGGCAATGCGCGCGACCTGGCCGTCATCGGCCGCCTGATGATGCTGAGCCAGCGCATGAGCCGCAGCGCCAGCGAGTTCCTGTCGTCGGGCAGCATCAGCTCGGAAACGGCGTTTTCGCTGGGGCGCGACACGACGTATTTCCGCACCGCCGTCGAAGGCCTGTTGAATGGTAGCGTGTCGCTGCAACTGGCGCCCACGCGCGACGCCGAACTGCGCGACCGGCTGGTGGCGCTGAAAGCCAGTTTCGACACGTACCAGAAGCTGGTGTCGTCGATACTCGACCGGCTCGATAAATTCAGTTCGGCGAAAAGCGCCGAACAGCTGATCTTCAACGAGAACGAAGACCTGCGCCAGCGTTTGACCCTGCTGCAGCAGATGTACCACGTGAACCAGGAAACCCTGGGCATCGCCTTCTGGATGATGGTCGGCGGCGTGTTGCTGACCCTGATCGCGGCGGCCGGCATCGGCCGCGTGCTGCTGCAAGACTCCGTCAACCGCACGCGCGACGCCGAGCGGCGGCGCCAGGAGGCGGAAATCCTGCGGCTCCAGTCGCAGGGAAAAGAGGAAGCGGCGAAGGCCAGGAATGACCAGAACCAGGCGGCCATCCTGCGCCTGATGAACGAATTGCAGAAAGTCGCCGACGGTGACCTGACGGTGCAGGCCACCGTGTCGGAAGACATCACGGGCGCCATCGCCGATTCCGTCAACTACACGGTCGAGGAATTGCGCGGCCTGGTGGGACGGGTGACGGCGACGGCCGAACAGGTCAACCGCGCCTCGACGCAGGCGCAAAGCATCTCCAGCAAGCTGCTGATCGCGTCGCAGCAGCAGTCGCGCGAAATCCAGGGCGTCAGCGCCACCGTGGTCAAGATGGCCAATGCGATTACCGACGTGTCGAAGTCGGCCAGCGTCTCGGCCGACGTGGCGCGCCAGTCGGTGGCGGCGGCGCAGCAGGGTTCGACGGCGGTGGAAAACGCCATCAAGGGCATGCATGAAATCCGCGAGCAGATCCAGGATACGTCCAAGCGCATCAAGCGCCTGGGCGAATCGTCGCAGGAAATCGGCGAAATCACCGAGCTCATTTCCGATATCACCGAGCAGACCAATGTGCTGGCGCTGAACGCCGCCATCCAGGCCGCATCGGCCGGCGAGGCGGGGCGCGGCTTCTCCGTCGTCGCCGAGGAGGTGCAGCGCCTGGCCGAACGTTCGGCCGCCGCCGCCAAGCAGATCGGCGCGCTGGTGCGCACCATCCAGGCCGACACCCAGGATGCGACGCGCGCGATGGAAACGTCCACGCAGGGCGTGGTCGAGGGCGCGCGCTTGTCCGACGCGGCCGGCGCGGCCTTGAACGACATCAGCCAGGTGTCGAAACACCTGGCCGAACTGATCCAGGGCATCTCGTTCGCTACCGGCACGCAGGCCGGTTCGGCCAGCGGAGTGGCCTTGAATATCCAGCATATCCTGAGCGTGACGGAGCAGACCCAGGACGGCACGCAGCAAACGGCGCAGTCGATCCATAAACTGTCGATGCTGGCGCAGGAACTGAAAAACTCGGTGTCGCGCTTCCGCGTCGCCGCCTGAACGTCGCGCCAAGCCAGGGCGATTTCCTTACCGAGGCATGCATGAGCACACCAGATAGTCCACAGCAGTCCAAGCCGTTCGACAGCGAACCTTTGTCCTGGGTGATGGTGGAAATCCGCGAAGCGCTGGGCCGCTCGAAAACGGCCCTGTTCGAAGCGGGCGGCCGCGAGCGCGAGGAACGCGCCACGGCCCTGCAGCATGCGCGCTCGCACCTGCACCAGGCGCATGGCGCGCTGGTGATGGTCGACGTGGCCGGCGCCAGCCTGCTGACGGACGGCGCGGAACAGGCGCTGGCGCGCTTTCGCGACGGCAGCCTCGAATACACGCTGGACCATGCGCAGATCGTCGCCGCACTGTATCAGGCCCTGACCGAATACCTGGAAGACCTGGTGGCGGGCACGCCGCCGCAGCCGGCGCGTTTGTTCCCCTACTACCGCGACCTGCAAACCCTGCTGGGCGCCGAGCGCATCCACCCGGCCGACCTGTTTTTTCCGCCTTCCGCCATGCTGGAAGGGCAGGCCATCGCGCTGGCCGACACGCCGCCGGTGGCGGACTATCCTGCCTGGCGCGGGCGCTTTGAAAAGTCCCTGCTGCCCTTCCTGAAGGCGCAGGACGATGCGGCGCGGCGCCAGCACGCGGGCGAGCTGCACGCCACCTTGAGCCTGGTGGCCGACGCGCAGCAGGAAGCGCCGGCGCGCACCTTCTGGTTCGTCATGCAGGCGTTCGCGGGGCTGGCGGCCAGCGGCGAAGGCATGGGCACGCTCAACGTCAAGCAGCTGTTTGGCCTGATCAACCTGCAGTTGCGCCGTCTGGCGCAGGGCACGGCCAGCCTGCCCGAAGCGATGCTGCGCGACGCCCTGTTCTTCATCGCCGCGGCGCCCGAGCCGACGCCGGATGCACGCCAGCTGCGCGCCGCTTTCGCCCTGGACGGCATGCTGCCCGCCGACGTGGAAACGCGGCGCTACGGCCAGGTCGACCAGCATGCCTTGCAAGGCGCCCGCACGGCCCTGGCGCAGGCGCGCGCCAGCTGGAGCCGCCTGGCGCAAGCCGACCTCGATCCTGCCCTGGGTCCGGATTTTGAAGCGTCGCTGCAACAGGTGGCGGCACATGTGGAAACCTTGAAGCAGCCGGCCCTGGCCAGCCTGCTGCGCGAATGCGCGGCCGTGGCGCGGCAAGCCGTCACCAGCGGGCGCAGCGCGGCCCTGGAGAATGAGATCGGCATGGCGCTGCTGTTTGCCGACACGGGCCTGGAGCAGCTGCGCCGCCTGCCCGACGATTTTGCCGGCAATGCGGAAACCATCGCCGCGCGCCTGCAGGCGCTGCTGGCTGGCGAAGCGCCGCCGCCCGTCACGGCGGGCGAGCTGTCGCGCCAGATCGAGCAGGGCCAGACGGTTGCCGCGCTGGCCGAGGACATGAAGACGGGCCTGCGCCAGGTGGAAAAGGTGCTCAACGCCTACTACGCGGATGCAGCGGGTGCGGGGATGGCGGGGGCGCTCGATGGCGTCGCGCCCGTGCTGGAGCAGTTGCAGCGGCAGCTGGCGGGACTGGGACAGGACGGCGCGCGCGCCGCCGTGCTGCAGGTTGATGCGGCCGTGCGGCAGCTGGCCGGTGGCGAAGCCAATGCGGACGCCAAGGCGGAGACGCACGCCGAGGCGCTCGACGAGATCGCGCAAAATGTCAGCGCGCTGGGTTTTTTTGTCGATATGCTGGGCCGCAACGCGCAGGCCGCCAGCGGGCGTTTCCATTTCGATGCGGCCGCCGGCACTTTCCGCGCGCTGCCATTTGAAAAAGTCGCCGCCGCCGGCGCCGTACCGGTACCCTTGCTCGACCAGGCCCTGGCGCCCGCAGCACCCGCCGGCATGGAGGCCGCGCCGGCCGTGACCGATGTCGACGCGCAGATGCTCGATATTTTCATCGCCGAAGCGCGCGAAGTGCTGACTTTCATCGACACCACCCTGGCCCTGCCGCGCGAGCAGGCCGCCAGCGGCGACCACCTGGCCATGCTGCGCCGCTCGTTTCATACCCTGAAAGGCAGCAGCCGCATGATCGGCCTGGCGCAGTTTGCCGAAGCGGCCGGCGCCATCGAGCGCGTCATGAATACCTGGCTGGCCGAGGCGCGCCCCGTCAGCGACGACTTGTTTACCTTGCTCAATTACGGCTGGTACCAGCTCAGCGAATGGGTGGCCGAACTGGAAGGCGGCGCGGGGCGCGAGCGCGAGGCCGGCATGCTGCTGATGGCGGCCGAGCGCGTGCGCGAAGGCGGTCCGTTCGAATTGCGCAAGCCTCGCCCTGCTGCGGCCGCGCCGTTGGCCGGCAATGGCAATGTGATCGGACTTCCCTTGGCCACGGCGCCCGCGCTCCATGAAGCGCCGGACGATCACCTCAAGCACGTGGGCGAACTGCGCATCAGCCTTCCCTTGTACAACATCTATCTGGCCGAGACGGATGAATTGCTGCGCGTGCTCACGCGCGACTTTGGCGAATGGCGCCATGAGCCGCGCGCCGTCAGCGCGGAGGCGCTGCAAGCCGTGCATACCCTGGCGGGGACGTCCGGCACGGTGGGCTTCCAGTCCCTGCGCGACCTGGCGCACGCGCTGGAAACGGTGATCGAAACGGTGGTGCCGCCACTGGCCGGCCTGCGCGCCGAGCAGCACGACGTGCTGGAGCAGGCCACGCAGCGCATCGGACAAATGCTGCAGGCGTTCGCGCTGGGCGACCTGGCGCCAACGCAGCCGGACATGATCGAAGCGCTCAACACTCTGTGGCGCGCCTTGACGGCGCCGCCTGGCGAGAGCAAGGAAGACCGCCTCGACGCCCTGTTTGCGGACGCCTACGCCAGCATCGTCGGTACGCCGGCGCAGCCTGCCGAGCCGCGGGCCGAAGTGCCGGCGCCGGCGCCGGCGCAGGACATCGGCGCCAGCGACGACCTGTTCGACGCCGGTTTCGAACATGCGCCGCCATTGGAGCATGCGGCGCCGGAAGCGCCGGCGCCCGCCATCATGCCGGCCGATGCGGCCGCGCTGCTGGCGGCGAGCGCCGGCATCAGCGATGAACTCGACCTCGAGTTATTGTCCGTCTTCCTGGAAGAGGGCGCCGACCTGCTGCCGCAGATCGGCGAGGCGTTGCGCAGCTGGCAGCAGCAGCCGCATGACAGCGGCCAGGCGCAGATGCTGCTGCGCACCCTGCACACCGTCAAGGGCAGCGCGCGCATGGCCGGCGCCATGCGCCTGGGACAGCATGCGCATGAAATCGAGACGCATATCGAAAACATGCTGCACGCGGGCACCGCCACGCCGCAAGCGTTCGAGGAATTGCTGGCCCACTACGACCATGCGCTGCACCTGTTCGAGCAGCTGCAGCAACCGTTGCTGCCCTTGCCTGGCATGGAAGACACCCCGGTGGTCGAACCGAAGGCGGCGCTGGTGCGCGTGCGCGCCGATATCCTCGACCGCCTGGTGAACCAGGCTGGCGAAGTGTCGATCACGCGCTCGAAGATGGAAAATGAAGTGGGCGTGCTCGGTGCTTCGCTGTCCGAGTTTTCCGACAACCTGGCGCGCCTGCGGCGCCAGCTGCGCGAAGTGGAAATGCAGGCCGAATCGCAGATCGCCTCGCGCATGGCCGTCGGCAGCGAGCGCGAATTCGACCCGCTCGAATTCGACCGCTTTACGCGCCTGCAGGAACTCACGCGCATGATGGCCGAAAGCGTCAACGATGTGGCCTCCTTCCATGAAAACCTCAGTCACAGCGTTGATGCGGTGACGGACGACCTGGTGCTGCAGGCGCGGCTGACGCGCGAGCTGCAGCGCGACCTGATGCAGATCCGCATGGTACCGTTTGCCAGCATCGCTGAACGCCTGTTCCGCGTGGCGCGGCAAAGCGCCAAGGAAGTCGACAAGCGCGTCAACCTCGACATCCGCGGCGGCGGCGTGGAAATCGACCGCAGCGTGCTCGAACGCATGGCCGCGCCCTTCGAACACCTGCTGCGCAACGCCATCGTGCACGGCGTCGAGCCGCGCGATGCGCGCCTGGCCGCGGGCAAGAGCGAGACGGGCGAGCTGCTGGTGCAGGTCAGCCAGCAGGGCAATGAAGTGGCGATCGCTTTTTCCGACGATGGCGCGGGGCTGGACCTGGAACGCATCCGCGCCAAGGCGCACGGCGCAGGCCTGGTGGCGACGGACGCGCCTTTGAGCGACGCGCAGGCGGCCGAGCTGATTTTCACGCCCGGCTTTTCCACCGCCGACAGCCTGACGGAACTGGCAGGACGCGGTGTTGGCATGGACATCGTGCGCTCCGAAGCGCTGGCCTTGGGCGGACGCGTGGAAACGCAGACGCAGGCGGGCCAGGGTATGCGCTTCACCATCCACCTGCCGCTGACCCTGGCCGTCACGCAAGTGGTGCTGCTGGCGGCGAACGGCAAGACGTATGCCTTGCCATCGGTGCTGGTCGAGCAGGTGCTGCACCTGAAAGGCGAACAGCTGGAGCAGGTGCGGGCAGCGGGGCGCATCGAGTCGCACGGGCAATCGCTGGCGCTGCATCACCTGTCGGCCATGCTGGGCGAGACGCCGGCGGCGCAGGCTACGCAGCGCCATGCGCCGGTGCTGTTGCTCCGGAATGGCAATGACAGGCTGGCCTTGCAGGTCGATGACGTGGTGGGCAACCGCGAGGTCGTGGTCAAGCACGTGGGTCCGCAACTGGCGCGCATGCCGGGCATCGCCGGCGCCACAGTGCTGGGCACGGGCGACATCGTGCTGATCCTCAACCCGGTGGCGCTGGCGCAGCACCTCGAGCACCATCCGGAACTGCTGTCGCAATATGCGCTGGCCAGCCGCGAGCAGCACGCCGCTTCCAGCGTGCTGGCCGTGCCAGCCGTGCGCGTGATGGTGGTCGACGATTCGCTGACGGTGCGCCGCGTGATGCAGCGCCTGTTCGAGCGCGAAGGCTACCAGGTGCTGCTGGCCAAGGATGGCCTCGACGCGCTGGAGCAGCTGCATGCGCTGGAACCGGCCGCCATGCCGGCGCTGCTGCTGGTCGACGTGGAAATGCCGCGCATGGACGGTTTTGATTTGACGCGCAATGTGCGCAGCGACGACAAGACGCGCGCCATCCCCGTCATCATGATCACCTCGCGCAGCGCCGACAAGCACCGCGCGCATGCCTTTGAACTGGGCGTGAATGCGTATTTCGGCAAGCCGTTCCAGGAAGACGAATTGCTGGCCGAGGTGGTACGCTTGCTGACATAAGCCGGCCAACAAGGTTGCCGGATTGCGCATATGAACCGCCAAGGCAGGTCGGGTAGGTCGGGTTAGCGCGCAGCGCGTAACCCGACATCACCAGCGAACAGTACGACAATATCGTCGGATTACGCTGGCACCTTCACCACCGCATAGCGCTCCAGCGTCTCCTTGCGCGCCTCGTCGTGCTGCACGATGGGTGCCGGATAGTCGCGTCCCAGCACGATGTTTTTCTGTTCCAGCAGCATGCGCGGCACCAGCCAGGGCGCGTGGATTTCCTTGTCGCCCAGCGCCTTCAGCTGCGGCAGGTAGCGGCGGATGAAGCGTCCGCTGGCGTCGAATTTTTCCGACTGCGTGATGGGATTGAAGATGCGGAAGTAAGGCTGGGCGTCGCAGCCGGACGAGGACGCCCATTGCCAGCCGCCGTTGTTCGAGGCCAGGTCGAAGTCGTTCAGGTGCAGCGCGAAATACGCCTCGCCGCGGCGCCAGTCGATACCGAGATCCTTGATTAGAAAGCAGGCCGTGACCATGCGCAGGCGGTTGTGCATATAGCCCGTCTGGTTCAGCTGCGCCATGGCCGCGTCGACCAGCGGATAGCCGGTGCGGCCCTCGCACCAGGCGGCAAAGGCGGCATCGGCGGCCGGCCCCGTTTCCCAGGCGATGGCGTCGTAGGCCGGTTTGAAGGCGCCGCCTTCGACGTGCGGGTTCTGGTACAAAATCATGGCGTAGAAGTCGCGCCAGATCAGTTCGGCCAGCCACACGGGCGCCCCGTCCCCGCCGCCGCCGCGGTCCATCAGGTCGACCACGGTGCGCACCAGATAGCGCAGCGACACGGTGCCGAAGCGCAGATGCATGGACAGGTAGGACGGTCCCTTCAGGGCGGGAAAATCGCGCGCCACGTCATAGCGGGCCACGCGCGGCAAAAAATCCTCGAACAGCGCGCTGGCACCCGACATGCCGGTAGGGATGGCCAGCTCGGCCAGGTTGCTGGCCTCGAACCCCAGCTCGCCCAGGGTGGGCAGGGGCGACGGCGTGCCGGCGCGGGGCGGCGCCAGGCTGGCCGCATGCGGCTCGATATCGAATGACGCCAGGCAGGCGGGTTCGGCGCGCATTTTCTTCAGCCAGGCATTTTTATACGGCGTGTAGACGGTGTAGGGTTTGGCCGAGAGCGTCAAAACCTCGTCTTTTTCAAAGATCACCTGGTCCTTAAAGCTGAACCACAGGCGCGCCTCGTGCGTGAGCGCGGCGGCCACCGTGGCGTCGCGGGCGATCGCCTGCGGTTCGTAGTCGTGGTTGGCAAAGACGGCGTCGGCGTTCAATTCGGCCGCCAGGCGCGGAATCGCCTCGGCCGCGGCCGCGTGCAGCACGATCAGGTCGCCGCCCAGCTGGCGCAGCTCGGCGGCCAGCTCGGCCACGCTTGCATGGATGAAGTCGATCCGCCGGTCGCGGCGCGGCAGCGTGGCCAGGATGGCGGTGTCGTATACGAAGACGCAATGCACGGCCTGGCTTTGACGCAGGGCGTGATGCAGTGCAGCATGGTCAAACGCGCGCAGATCGCGGCGGAACCACACCAGGGAAGTCTTAATTGTCATTATTTTGCGTGTTCAGGGTCAAAGATAGGCGATTTTTTGCCGTCAACAGGGCTTTATGGCCGCGCGCGTCGTGCCTTTGGCGTCGCTGCGGCGGCAATTCAGTGTAAACTAGCGGGTATGTTCGCGGTACTTTATGTGCGACAGCGATTTTGCAATCAATTTTACAATTGGCATTGAAATGCGCCTGCAGGCATAGCGAATTGATCATTAATTTATAACATAACAAGAATAACGCCTGGCACCACGGTGCGCGCCGCCCAAGATGTGCGGCCGCTTGCGCCGGGCGTACGATAGCGGGGTAAGCGAGACTTGCCAGCAAGCCCACAGAGAGAGCATCGCGTATGAAAAAGAGTAAAATCGACCAGACTCTACCAGGACATCGTCTGATGCAGGGTGTGGGAGAGCCGGCCGCGACCGGTTCCTCCACCCTGAATCTGGCCAACCATTTCCTGATTGCGATGCCGGCCATGCAAGATCCAATCTTCGGCGGCACGGTCGTGTACGTGTGTGAACATAATGAAAACGGCGTGCTGGGCGTCGTCATCAACAAACCCACCGACATGACCATGGAAGTGCTGTTCGACCGCATCGACCTGAAACTCGAGGCTGGCAGCGACACGCCCATCATCAACGAGCCGATCATGTTTGGCGGCCCCGTGCAGGATGACCGCGGCTTCGTGCTGCACACGCCGGGCGCGCGCTATTCCTCGTCGCTGACGGTGACCGATGAAGTGGCGTTTACCACCTCGATCGACGTGCTCGAAGCCGTCGCCAAGGGCGATGGTCCCGAGCGCATGCTCGTCTCGATCGGCTACTCGGGCTGGAGCCCGGGCCAGCTGGAAGACGAGATCGGCCGCAATGGCTGGCTGACGGTGGGCGCCTCGGCCGACATCCTGTTCGATTTCCCCATCGAACAGCGCTACGTGGCGGCCATCAAGTTGCTCGGTATCGATCCCCTCATGCTGGCTTCGGAAGCCGGACACGCATGAGCGGCGACGCCATCGACACCATCCTCGCCTTCGATTTCGGCTTGAAACGCATCGGCGTGGCCATCGGCAATACCATGATTTGCCAGGCCAAGCCGCTCAGCGTGATCACGGCCACGGCGAACGAGCCGAAGTTTGCCGCCATCGATAGCCTGATCCGGGAGTGGGGGGCCAGCCGTATCGTGGTGGGCTTGCCCAGCCACCCCGATGGCACGGAACACGAGATGAGCGCGCGCTGCCGCCGTTTCGCCAACCAGGTGCATGGCCGCTTCAACCTGCCCGTGGAACTGGTCGACGAGCGCTATTCCTCGGCCGTCATCGCCGCCAAACGCGGCGAAGTCATCGACGACCGCGCCGCCGCCATCATCCTGCAACAGTATTTCGACGCGAATTATTAATCTGACCCTAGACTCCCTCCCTGAATGATTAAGAACTCTATGCCGCATCCTGCGAATCCTTCCCAACTCGACGCCGAGGCCCTGTATGCAGATTTGCTGCAACAGGTGCAGAGCGGCCTGGCGGGCATCCCCAACGTGGCCATCGTCGGCATCCATTCGGGCGGCGCCTGGCTGGCTGAACGCCTGGCGCGCGACCTGAACCTGCTCGACCGCCTGGGCGTGCTCGACGTCTCGTTCTACCGCGACGACTTTGCCCAGAAGGGCCTGCATGCGGACGTCAAGCCGACGCAAATCAGCTTTGACGTGGCCGGCGCCACCATCCTGCTGGTCGACGACGTGCTGTACACGGGCCGCACCACGCGCGCGGCCATCAACGAATTGTTCGACTATGGCCGCCCGGCCAAGATCATGCTGGCGGCCCTGGTCGACCGCGGCGAACGCCAGCTGCCGGTGGCCGCCGATTTCGTGGCCGCCTTCACTGCCGTGCCGCCGGGCCAGGCCCTGGTCCTGAAGCAAGCCGACGATGGAAAATTCACGCTCACCATAGATACCCACCATGCTTAATCCGCAACTGAATAAACACGGCGAACTGCAACATCTGCTGACGATCGAAGGCTTGCCGAAGTCTATCGTCAACCACATCCTCGATACCGCTTCCTCGTTCGTCGGCATTTCCGACCGCGACGTGAAAAAGGTGCCGCTGATGCGCGGCAAGAGCGTTTTCAACCTGTTCTTTGAAAACTCCACGCGCACCCGCACCACCTTCGAGATCGCCTCGAAGCGCCTGTCGGCCGACGTCATCAACCTGAACATCCAGGCCTCGTCGGCCAGCAAGGGCGAATCGCTGCTCGACACCATCGACAACCTGTCGGCCATGCATGCCGACATGTTCGTCGTGCGCCACGCGCAGTCGGGCGCGCCCTACCTGATCGCCAAGCACCTGATCGACACGAAGCAGCCGCACGTCCACGTCGTCAACGCGGGCGACGGACGCCACGCGCACCCGACCCAGGGCCTGCTCGACATGTACACGATCCGCCACTACAAGAAGGATTTCACCAACCTGACGGTGGCCATCGTGGGCGACATTTTGCACAGCCGCGTGGCCCGTTCCGACATCCATGCGCTGACCACCCTGGGCGTGCCGGAAGTGCGCGCCATCGGCCCGCACACCCTGCTGCCGGGCGGCCTGGAACAGATGGGCGTGCGCACCTTCACCAACATGGACGAGGGCTTGAAAGGCGTCGACGTGATCATCATGCTGCGCCTGCAAAATGAACGCATGAGCGGCGCGCTGCTGCCGTCGGCGCAGGAATATTTCAAGAGCTACGGCTTGACGCCCGAACGCCTGGCGCTGGCGAAACCGGATGCCATCGTCATGCATCCGGGCCCGATGAACCGCGGCGTGGAAATCGATTCGGCCGTGGCCGACGGTCCGCAGGCGGTGATCCTGCCGCAGGTGACCTTCGGTATCGCCGTGCGCATGGCGGTGATGAGTATTTTGGCTGGTAATCAGGGCTGATAGCCCAAGGACGAGTAAGCGAGCATGACGACACTACATATCAAGAACGGCCACCTGATCGACCCTGCCAACGGCATCGATGGCTTGCAAGACCTGTTTATCGCCGATGGCAAGGTGCTGGCCGTGGGCAGCGCCCCGGCCGGCTTCAAGGCCGACACCACCTTTGACGCGGCCGGCCTGGTGGTTGCCCCCGGCCTGGTCGACCTGTCCGCGCGCCTGCGCGAGCCGGGCTACGAATACAAGGCGACCCTGGAATCGGAACTGCAGGCGGCGCTGCAAGGCGGCGTCACGAGCCTGATCTGCCCGCCCGACACCGATCCCGTGCTCGATGAGCCGGGCCTGGTGGAGATGCTGAAATACCGCGCCAAGACGCAGAACAAGGCCCACGTGCACCCGCTGGGCGCGCTGACCATGGGCTTGAAGGGCCAGTCGCTGACGGAAATGGCGGAACTGACGGAAGCGGGCTGCATCGGCTTCGCGCAGGCGGAAGAGCCGATCGAGGACACCACCGTGCTGCTGCGCGCCATGCAGTACGCGAACACCTTCGGCTACACGGTCTGGCTGCGTCCGCAAGACCCGCACATCGGCCGTGGCGGCATCGCCCACAGCGGCCCGCTGGCGTCGCGCCTGGGCCTGTCCGGCGTGCCCGTGATGTCCGAAACCATCGCCCTGCACACGATCTTTGAATTGATGCGCGCCAGCCGCGCGCGCGTGCACCTGTGCCGCATTTCCTCAAGCGCGGGCCTGGAACTGATCCGCGCCGCCAAGGCCGAAGGCTTGCCCGTCACCTGCGACGTGGGCGTGCACCACGTGCACCTGACGGACGCCGACATCGGCTTTTTCGATCCGAATGCGCGCGTTACGCCGCCGTTCCGCAGCCAGCGCGACCGCGATGCGATCCGCGCCGGCCTGTTGGATGGCACGGTCGACGCCATGTGCTCGGACCATACGCCCGTCGACGACGATGAAAAACTGCTGCCGTTCGGCGAAGCGTCGCCCGGTGCCACCGGCCTGGAACTGCTGCTGTCCCTGGCCCTGAAGTGGGCCGAGGACTATGCGCTGGGCCAGCCACAGGCGGGCGCCCGTCCGCTGGCGCGCGCCGTGGCCAAGGTCACGTCCGAGGCGGCCCGTGTCGCCGGCATCCCGGCCGGCAGCCTGGCCGTGGGCGAAGCGGCCGACATCTGCGTCTTCGATCCCGCCGCGCGCTGGACGGTGTCGTCGGCGTCGCTGGCCAGCCAGGGCAAGCACACGCCTTTCCTCGGCTATGAGCTGAGCGGCATCGTCAAGGCGACCATCGTGGCTGGACAGGTGGCGTTTCAGCGTTAAAAAATCAGATCCATGGGCCGGGGCATGCCGCCCCGGCATCCCTTGTCTGCTTCCGGATTTCGGTTCTGGTTTATTTGTTGGTGACATTTGAAACTTCTGCTTACCTGGCGCCTCGCGCGCATCGCCATGCACCTGAGCTGCGGCATGGCCAAGAGCGCCGTGCTTTTTCCCTGGCTGGACCTGGAAGGGCGCAACCGGCGCATCCGCCGCTGGTCGACGCAGCTGCTCGATATCTGCGGCGTGCATGTGGCGCAGCCGGCAGACAGCGTGCCGGCTCTCGACCATGCGATGGTGGTGGCGAACCACGTGTCGTGGCTCGACATCTTCGTCATCAATGCCGTCCACCCCTGCCGTTTCGTCGCCAAGGCGGAAATCCGCGCGTGGCCTATCCTGGGCTGGCTGGCGGGACGCGCCGGCACCATCTTCATTTCGCGCGGCAGCAAGCGCGACCTGCGCCTGATTTTCCAGGGCCTGGTGGATAAATTGACGGCGGGCGAACGCATTGCGTTCTTCCCCGAAGGCACGACCGCCGCGCAAGGGCGGATCCTGCCGTTTCACGCCAACCTGTTCGAGGCGGCCATCGACGCGCAAGTGCCGGTGCAGCCGTTTGCGCTCGTGTACGTGGATGACAAGGGAGCGCTGCATCACGCCGTCGACTTCATCGGCGAGATGAGCTTTGCGCAGAGCATGGTGGCGATCCTGAGCGGCCCGCCGATCACGGCGCGCCTGACCTGCCTGGCGCCAGTGGCGACGGCCGACGCGCACCGGCGCGAACTGGCGGCGGCAACGCAGGCGGCGGTGGCCGCCGCGCTGCCGCTGGAAAAGGCCGCTTAGCGCATTGGCTTAGGTCTTCACGTGCAGCCAGCGCGCATGCGCGGCGCGGGCCAGGTAGTCGAGGATGAAACCTAACATCCCGATCAGCACGATGGCAGCCATCAGCTCCGAATACGCGAGGCGGTCGCGCGTGTCGAGGATGAAGTAGCCGAGGCCTGCCGACACGCCCAGCATTTCGGCCGGCACCAGCACGATCCAGATGATGCCGATGGCCAGGCGCACGCCCGTCAGGATATCGGCCGTGATGCCCGGCAAAATCACCTTGAAGACGATCTCGCTGCGCGTAGCCGACAGGCTGCGTGCCAGCAGCAGCCAGTTCGGGTCGAGCCGCGCCACGCCGGCCGCCGTATTGAGCAAAATCGGCCAGACGGCCGCGAACGCCAGCAGGAAGTATACGGGCGCGTCGCCCACGCCCAGCACCATCACGGCGATCGGCATCCACGACAGCGGCGAAATCATGCGCAGCAGTTGGAACAGCGGCATGGCCGCGCCGGAAAAGCGCTTCGACATGGCCACCAGCACGCCGAGCGGCACGCCGATGACGATCGCCAGCCCCAGGCCCACGGCCACCCTTTGCAGGCTCAAGACCACGTGCAGCCAGATATCGGCACCGCCCACCATCTCCCTGAACGCCAGCGCCGTGGGCAAGGGCGCGAAGGCGGTGGCGATGGGCGTGGATTTCTCCAGCGCCGCCACGCCCATGGACCACAGCAGCAAGGCACAGGCCAGCCCCACCAGGGGCAGGCCGAATTTCGTGAACAACTTGCTTGCCATCGTCAGACCGCCACGGTTTCGCTGCGCAGCAGGTTGGCCGGCAAGCCGAAGGCGGCCGGGCCGCCGACTGCCGTGATGGCCTTGCGCACGAAGCGGTCGTCAACCAGGTCGCGCGCGGCAAATTTCGGATCGAGATTCGCCAGGAAGCGCGTATCGCCTTCGACCTTGGTGCGGCCGATGGCGCGCACCAGTTCTTCCGTGTACGAGGCAAACGGATACGGCTGGAAGTCGATGCGGCGCTGCTGCCAGTTCTTGTGCACGATCAGGCCCTGCTTTTCATAGCCGGCGTAGTCGGTGGTGGCCAGCACCTTGGTCAGCACCTGCAGCGGATGCGGCGTGTAGCGGTGCTCGCCCACGTTCGACAGCAGCTTGGCCGTGTCGACCTGGTTCGTGCGCGTCCACAGCTGCGCCTTGACGATGGCGTTGGTGACCTTTTGCGCCCATTCCGGGCGCGTATTGATGTCGCGCTCGGACAGGAAGGTGACGCAGCACGCATGGTTTTTCCACACGTCGCCCGAGAAGCGCAGGATCTTGCCGATGCCGGCGTTTTCCGCCGCCGCATTGAACGGCTCGGCCACGATGTAGCCGGCGATCGACTTGGCGGCCAGGGCCGAGACCATTTCGGCCGGCGCCAGCACGATCAGGTTGACTTCATTCGGCTTGATGGCCGCGTTGCGCGCGCGCGTGACCGGGGTCAGGCCGTTCGAGGACAGGATCTGCTGCAGCAGGATGTTGTGGATCGAGTACCAGAACGGGATCGCGACCGTGCGCCCGCCCAGGTCGGAAACCTTGTTGATTTCGTTGGCCACGGTCAGCGCGGAACCGTTGATGTGGTTCCAGGCGACGACCTTCGCCGGGAACTTGGCGCCGTAGCGCACCCACAGGGTGGCCGGCGACAGCAGGTGGATGACGTTCACCTGGCCGGCAACGAAGGCTTCGATGATCTGCGCCCAGCTGCGGAACAGGCGCGGCGTTTCCGCCTGCAAGCCTTCCGCCTCGAACAGCTTGCGCGCGTGAGCGACGAGCAGCGGAGTGGCGTCGGTAATCGGCAGGTAGCCGATCTTTACGGGCTGGTCATCGCCTTTCGGATCTTGCTGGGCCATGGCGTCGCCGGCGAACAGCAGGGGGGAGGCGACGCTGGCCGTGGCCAGGGCCGACATGCGCAGGAAGTCGCGCCGCGTCAGGCCGCAGTCGCAATCGGAGGAGGCGCAGATATGCAGGGGTTTGTTATCGTGTGGGAGGGACATGAAGGTTCCAGTAAAGTGCATTAGTGGGCGGCGTGGGCCTGATCTTGCTGTTGCAGCGCTTGCAGGGCGTCGAGGATGTCCATCTTGAGGGCGATCACGTCGGCGCTGTGGCCGATGCGGGGCTGGTCGATGGCGACGGACCATTCGCGCACGATGTTGCCCGGCTTGCCGCCCATGAGCAGGATGCGGTCGGCGACGAGGATGGCTTCGTCGATATCGTGCGTCACCAGCAGCACGGCCGTGTGCCAGCGGTGCACCACGTCGACCAGCAGCGACTGCATCTCGGCGCGGGTAATGGCGTCGAGCGCGGAAAACGGTTCGTCGGCGAACAGCAGTTCCGGTTCGCGCGCCAGCGCGCGGGCCAGCGCCACGCGCTGCGCCATGCCGCCCGACAGGGCGGACGGATACAGTTTTTCGCGCCCCTTCAGGCCCACCGCTTCGATGGCTTGCGCCACGCGCGCCTCGTGCGCTGCGCGCGTGAGCTGCGGCTGGTGCTTGAAGTCCAGGCCGAAGCCCGCGTTGCCCGTGACGTTCAGCCAGGGCAAAAGGCTCGCTTGCTGGAACACGAGGGCGCTGCGCGGGTCCGGTTCGCGCATGGGCGCATCGAGGAATTGAATGGCGCCCGTCGATGGCGGCTGCAAGCCGGCCAGCACCCGCAGCAGGCTCGATTTGCCGCAGCCGCTGCCGCCCAGCAGGCAGACGATCTCGCGTTTGCGCACGCCCAGCGAGACGTGCTGGAACACGGGCGCGCTGCCCGCATAGGAAAAGCTTAGGTCCTGCGCCTGCAAGGCCCAATCAGCAACGCTCATGCCGATGCTCCCGCCGCTTTCGCCGCCTGCTGGCTGTCGAACAGTTGCAAGGCCGCCTGCAACTGCGTCAGGCTGGGGGTGACGATGGGGATGAAAGACGATTCGCGCCAGCGGCGGGCGAAGCCCTGCTGCTCGGCGTTCAGGTAGGCGCGCCCGCCCATGGCTTGCAGTTCCAGCATCAGCGCCTGCTGCAGCACATCGGCCAGCTGTATGCGCAGGCGGAACATGGCCGGCGCCTGCGTCTTGAAGCGGCCATCGTGCACGCCGGCCAGCAGGGTGGCGACGGCGCCTTCCAGTGTCGTTTGCAGCGTTTCGATGCGCGGCGTGAGCTGGTTGCGCGAGCCGGCGGAAATCTGCGCCGCCTTTGCCAGGCTGGCGCGTGCCAGGCCGATCGACAGGCCGCACTGCATGCCGAGGAACGACGGGCGCACCTGCGGCAGCCAGGCTGGCGCATTGTCGCTGATGATGTCCGCGGCGGGGATGTGCACCTGCGCCAGCTTGACGGAAGCCGTATTGCTGCCGCGCAGGGCGATCAGGTCCAGGTCGTCGCTGCGCTGCACGCCCGCCGTGCCGCTGTCGAAGGCGACGATGACGGGCGGCGCGCCGTCGTTGGGCGCCACGGCCGCCGCCGCGACAAAGCCGGCCTTGCGCAGGTTGGTCACCCAGGCCAGGCCGCCGTCGACCAGCAAGCCGTCATCGTGGCGCGCGCCCGTGATTTGCAGCTGTTCGATGCCGGACAAGAATTTCATCGCGTTCGACAAACCGCTGGCTCCTGCCTGCGTGCCGGCCAGCAGGCCGGGCAAGCGGCGCTCGGCCAGCGCGCGGTTCTCGCTTTGCAGCAGGAATTCGATGAAGCAGCGCTGGCCCCAGAAGACAAAGGCCGCCGTCACCGATTGCTCGGCCACTTTGGCGATGGCCTCGATGGCGTCGCGCACGTCGCCGCCCGCGCCGCCGTGTTCCTGCGGCACGCCGATGGCCAGCAGCTTGTCGCCGGCCAATGCCGGTAATACGGTTTCAGCCAGCTCCGACGATTGATCGAGTTGGTCGGCATGCATGTGCAGCCAGTGAGTGAGGTTCGCCATGTCAGACGGCGCCAGGCAGGTAGGGCGTCAATTGTGGATTGACCGGCGTGCCGGCCAGGCTGTTGGAGAAATTGCACAGGGTGGCCAGGCTGATGCCCAGCACGACTTCCAGCGCCTGTTGCTCGTTATAGCCGGCGGCCAGGAAGGCTTGATAGTCGCTGTCGGCGACGGCGCCGCGCGTGGCGATGACGGCCGTGGCGAAGGCGGCGACGGCATCGAGCTTCGTATCGCCCGTCGGCTGGCCGTGCTGCAGGGCGCGCACCGTGTCCGGTGTCTGGCCCGCTTTTTTCAGCGAGATGGCGCTATGGCCGGCGATGCAGAAATCGCAGCCATGGATGCGCGCGGCCGTGATCTGCACCACTTCGCGTTCCATCAGGCTCAAGCTGGCGCGCGCATTGATGCCGGAGACGGTCAGATAGGTTTCCAGTGCCAGCGGGGCATTGGCCAGCACGCCGATCAGGTTGGGCAGGAAGCCATTGTTGGCGATGGCTTTTTCCACGAAGGGGCGGCTGTCGGCCGGGGCGGTATCGAGAGTGTGCAGCGTCAGACGGGACATGGGGTACCTTGCTAAGTTAGTAAGTCACCCGGTCATTATATCGGCCATGCCGTGCACGCAACAGACGTCAGCGTCGTCCTTTTGTGCTCGTTCGTCTGCGATTGTGGAATGCTTGACGTCAGCTGGCGAGCTGACGCTGGCGCTGGTCGCGCCGGTAGGCGCCCGGCTGCTCGCCCGTGACCCGCTTGAAGGCGCGCGTAAAGGCGGCGTGCGAGCGGTAGCCCACCAGTTCGGCCGCGCGTTCGACGGAGACGCCGTCGTGCAGGCGCCGCGCGGCGATCTTCATGCGCAGCAGGAGCAGGAACTGGGCCGGCGAGTGGCCGCTGGCGCTGGCGAAATGCTTGCAGAAGCTGGCGCGCGACATGCACGCTGCCTTGGCCATGTTCTCGATCGACCAGTCGTCGGCAGGGGCGTCGAGCATGCGTTCGAGCAGCGGCGAAAACGCGGGCTGGTGCAGCAGCGACAGCAGGCCGGCCGCCACCTGTTCGCCCTGCGCCACATGGCGGATCAGGTAAAAGAACAGCAGCTCGACCAGGCGCGCGATGAGCGGTGACGGTTGCTCCGGATCGCCGCCGGCCTCAAGCAGGATCAAGTCGAACAGCGCGGCGGCGGCGCTGAAGGCGGGCGCGTCGCCGCGTATCAGCAGATACGGCGGGAAGGAGTCGACGATCAGCGCGGAGAGGGCGCCGCGAAATTGAAAGAAGCCGCAGGCCAGCGCCGTCGCTGGCTGCTGCGTGGGCGTTTGCAGCGGCAGCATCGCTTGCGCACTCACCGCCTGCAGCGGATCGCTGTGGGGACTGAGGAAGTGCGGCAAGTCGCGCAGCAGGAAGACGCCGTCGCGCGGGCCGAGCGCGATCGGTGCCGCGCCGTCGAGGTGCAAGTAGCAATGGCCGTCGAGCACCAGGTGAAAGCTGCCCAGTTCCCGGCCCGCCGTGGAAGCGCGCCAGCGGCCGCAGTACTGGCCCACATGCAGGACGGCGGTGTCGAGTTCCAGGCTGCCGAGCAGCCAGCGCGCCAGTCTGTCGGTATCAGGATGCATGGGATCGCAAAGGCAAAAGCTGCATCATACGGGCCAGACGCGGCAAGGCCAACGACCGATTTCGACTAAGCATATGCGCGCCAAGCTTGACGCTTACTGCTTGCCGCTGTGCTGCCGGAAGGCGGGACAATCGACTTGCAGCAAGGAGCGGTCTTCCAGGCACACGGCCGAGAGTTTTCCGCCCCAGACGCAGCCGCTATCGAGCCCGATCAGGTGCGGCCGTAGTAGCAGTCCCAGCGCCGACCAGTGGCCGAAGACGATGGTGTCGCCGGCGCTGCGCCGGCCTGGCACGTCGAACCAGGGCAGCAGGCCGGAGCCTGGCGGCGGGCTGCCGCTTTCCTTCACCTTGAAATCCATCACGCCGTCCGGCGTGCAAAAGCGCAGCCGCGTCATGGCGTTGACGATGCAGCGCAGCCGGTCGGCACCCTGCAGGTCGTCGCGCCAGGCGGCCGGCTCGTTGCCGTACATGGTGCGCAGGAACGCCACCCAATCGTCGCTGCGCAGCATGGCGGACACCTCCCCGCTCAGGGACAGGGCCTGGACCGCGCTCCATTGCGGCAGCAAACCCGCATGCACGAGCACATGGCCATCGTGTTCCAGGGCCAGTGGCCGCTGGCGCAGCCAGGTGATCAATTCCTCGCGGTCGGGCGCATCGAGGATGTCGGCGAGGGTGTCGGACGCATGCTCGGGCCGGATGCCGTTGGCCACGGCCAGCAAGTGCAAGTCATGGTTGCCCAGGACGCTGTCGGCCAGGCCTTGCCGCGCCAGTGCGTGCACGTGGCGCAGGGTGGCCAGCGAGGCCGGGCCGCGATTGATCAAGTCCCCCGCGAACAGCAGGCGGTACGGACCGCCCGCTGCCGCCTGGATCCGTTCGATCAATTCGACGGTTTGTGCATGACAGCCTTGCAGATCGCCGATAAAGTAAGTTTTCATATGTGCCGGGGTGAGGTGAACTACGCGCCTGTATTATAAGCATGCCCGCTCTTTGGCGTTGGGGCATTTCTGGCAGGTATCCGATTGCGCGCATGGCCGGCGGGAAGAAAAACGCGGGCGCCGATTATGCTGCATGGGAATTTGATTCAGCGGTATGTCACGCTGCCGTATAGCGATCATAATCGGCCGGCATGCCGGTCAGGCACGCGGGAATGCCATTTTATTCATGGTTATTCATTTTTCATGCGTGCTTCCGGATATTCTTCATTTAATCTTAATGTTGGCCCGCCAAATAAATCGAGGGCCGTGATTCAATTGATGATGGATTATGCGTTGGTGCACAGATATTTATGCAATGTAGTATATTCCACGTGATTTTATTATTTAAATGAATATAAAGGATGTACCAATGGATCTGTCTACGATGACGATGCTGGAATTGCGCAAACTGGAAGATAATGTCAAACAGGAATTGAAAAGCCGCGAGCGCCAAGACTTGAATAAAGCACGCGAACAGATCATGGCCATCGCGCAGCAAGCTGGCATTCCGCTGAAACAGCTGATACTCGATGGCTTGCACCCGCGCACGGGCAAAGTCGCGGTGCGTTACCGCCATCCTGAGAATGCGACCGAGCAATGGACAGGCCGTGGCCGCCAGCCGCTGTGGGTCAAGCAGTGGGTGGAATCGGGCAAGTCGATCGATCTGCTGCGCGTATAATTCGGTATACTCTTGGCACCGTGGCAAGCCGCCAGCCGCGCGCTGCACCTTGCCAGGTACCTTATTGACCCTACTTATACCGGCCACACCATGCTCCCATTGTCCAGAACGATCTTCAAGGCCTACGATATTCGCGGCATCATCGCTAAAACCCTCGATGCCGGCGTGGCATACAAGATCGGTCAGGCATTTGGCCAGGCCGCCTTGGCCAAGGGCGAGCAGCGGGTCGTGATCGGCCGCGATGGCCGTCTGTCGGGACCGGAACTGACGGCGGCGCTGGCGCAGGGCTTGCAAGCGGCCGGCGTCGACGTCATCGACCTGGGCGTGGTGGCCACGCCGATGGTCTATTTCGGCACGAATGTGCTCGACACGCGCTCCGGCATCATGGTCACGGGCAGCCACAATCCCCCCGACTACAACGGCTTCAAGATGGTGCTGGCCGGTGAGGCGATCCACGGCGAAGCGATCCAGGCGCTGTACCACAGCATTATGGCCCACGACGGCAGCGCCAGCGTCAACCGGGGCAGCTATGCCACGCACGATATCCGCGCCGCCTACCTGGAGCGCATCCTGGGCGACGTCAAGCTGGCGCGCCCGATCAAGATCGCCGTCGACTGCGGCAATGGCGTGGCCGGCGCGTTCGCGGGCGACCTGTTCCGCGGCATGGGCTGCGAAGTCATTGAACTGTTCTGCGACGTCGACGGCAATTTCCCGAACCACCATCCGGACCCGGCGCACCCGGAAAACCTGCAGGATCTGATCCGCTGCCTGGCCGAGACGGATGCCGAAATCGGCATCGCCTTCGACGGCGACGGCGACCGCCTGGGCGTGGTCACCAAGGATGGCCAGATCATCTATCCTGACCGCCAGATGATGCTGTTCGCCGCCGACGTGCTGACCCGCCACCCTGGCGCGCAGATTTTGTACGACGTCAAATGCACGCGCCACCTGGCGCCGTGGATCAGCAAGCATGGCGGCGTGCCGCTGATGTACAAGACGGGCCACTCGCTGGTAAAAGCCAAGCTGCGCGAAACGGGTGCGCCGCTGGGCGGCGAAATGAGCGGCCATATCTTCTTCAAGGACCGCTGGTACGGTTTCGACGACGGCCTGTATTCGGCCGCGCGCCTGCTGGAAATTCTCACGCGGGAAGCCGATCCTTCAGCTTTGCTCAATTCCCTGCCGCAGTCAGACAGCACGCCGGAACTGCACCTGGAACTGAAGGAGGGCGAGAACGTCGCGCTGATGGACATGTTGCGCCGCGACGCCGTCTTCCCCGGCAATGAACAGATCATCACCATCGACGGCTTGCGCGTGGAATACGCGGACGGTTTCGGCCTGGCCCGCTCGTCGAACACCACGCCGGTGATCGTCATGCGCTTCGAAGCGGAAACGCCGGCAGCCCTGGCGCGCATCCAGGGGCAGTTCAAGAGCGTGATCCTGGCCGCCAAGCCAGACGCGGTCCTGCCGTTCTGACAGCATGGCCGCTCAACCTGGCGCACAGGCGCCCTTGAAAATCCTGCTGGTGCGCGTGTCCTCGCTGGGCGACGTGCTGCATAACCTGCCGATGGTGGCGGACATCGCCCGCCATTATCCGGATGCGACCATCGACTGGGTGGTTGAAGAGGGCTACACCAGCCTGGTGCGCCTGAACGCGCGTGTCAATACCATTTTCCCGTTCGCGCTGCGGCGCTGGCGCAAGAGCCTGGGCAAGAAAGAGACGCGCGCGGAAATCGCCGCCTTCTTCCGCAGCCTGCGCCAGACGCGCTACGATTATGTGTTCGATACCCAGGGCTTGCTCAAGACGGGCATCATCATGGGCGCCGCGCGCCTGGCGCCGGGCGGACAGAAGGTCGGCCTGGCCAATGGCAGCGAAGGCTCCGGTTACGAAGGTATCTCGCGCCTGTTCCACACCAAAAGCATTCCGCTCGACCCGCGCACGCATGCGGTAGCGCGCGGCCGCCTGGTGGCTGCCGCCGCACTGGGCTACATGGTCGACACGCCGGCCGATTTCGGCTTGCCGGACGTCTCGCGCAGCGAACCGCGCCCGGACTGGATGGGCGAGGCGCCCTACTGCGTGTATTTCCACGGCACGGCGCGCGACGCCAAGAAATGGGCGCCGGAAAACTGGATCGCCCTGGGGCAGGCGCTGGCGCCCATGCCGATTTTGCTGCCCTGGGGTTCGCCCAGGGAAAAGGCGGAAGCCGAGCAACTGGCGGCCGGCCTGCCGAATGCGCGCGTGCTGCCGAAACTGTCGATGGGCGACGCCACCCTGCTGGCGCGCCACGCGGCGCTGGTGATCGGCGTCGATACGGGTCTCACGCATATCGCCGCCGCCTTCGTGCGCCCGACGGTGGAAATCTATGCCGATTCGCCGCGCTGGAAAACGGAAGGCAACTGGTCGCCGAACATCATCAACCTGGGCGACAAGGGCGCGCCGCCCGGCGTGCCGGAAGTGCTGGCCGCGGCACAACGCCTGCTGACCGAACATCCTCCTGCCTGACTTTAACATTCAACAACCATGCGACTTCTTTATACCCTTGCCTGGTGGCTGGCCTTGCCCCTGGTGCTGGCGCGGCTGTGGCTGCGCGGACGCCAGGAACCCGGCTACCGCCAGCACTGGGGCGAGCGCCTGGGCTTTTACGGCCGCCAGCAGACAACGGCTACAGACACCATCTGGCTGCACGCCGTCTCCGTCGGCGAGACGCGCGCGGCCGAGCCGCTGATCGATGCGCTGCTGGCCGCTTGGCCCGATTGCCGCATCGTCCTCACGCACATGACGCCGACGGGGCGCGCGACGGGCAAGGCGCTGTTCGCCAAACACGGCGCGCGTCTCGTGCAAAGCTATCTGCCTTACGACACGGGCGCCATGCCGGCGCGTTTCATCCGTCACTTTGCGCCGCGCATCTGCATTCTGATGGAGACGGAAGTGTGGCCGAATCTGATCCATCAATGCAATCGCTACAAAGTGCCCGTGGTGTTGGCCAATGCGCGCTTGTCGCAGCGGTCGCTGGGCAAGGCGCAGCGTCTGGGCACGCTCATTGCCGACGCGGCGCGCGGCATCACCCTGGTGGCGGCGCAGACGCAGGACGATGCCGACCGCGTGCGCCAGCTGGGTGTGCAGGACGTGGTGGTCACGGGCAGCATCAAGTTCGATGTCGTCGTGCCCGATGCTGCGCTGGCGACGGGGGCGGCGCTGCGCGCCGCGATAGGAGCACGTCCCGTGCTGCTGTGCGCCAGCACGCGCGAAGGCGAAGAGCAGCTGATCCTCGATGCGTATATCCGCGCCAGCTTGCCGGCGAATGCGTTGCTGCTGATCGTGCCGCGTCATCCGCAGCGCTTCGACGAGGTGGAAAAATTGATCGCGGCGCAAGGCCTGGCCGTGCGGCGCAGGTCCGGCCTGGCGCAGGACGATGCCGTGGCGCAGGGCACGCAGGTGCTGCTGGGCGACTCGATGGGCGAGATGTTTGCGTACTACGCGGCCTGCGATTGCGCCTTCGTCGGCGGCAGCCTGCTGCCGCTGGGGGGGCAAAACCTGATCGAGCCGGCGGCCCTGGGCAAGCCCGTGCTGATCGGTCCGCACACCTTCAATTTCGCGCTGGTGACCGAGCAGGCGATTGCCGCCGGCGGCGCCTCGCGGGTGGCGGACGCCGATGCGCTGATGGCGCAGGCGTCGGCCCTGCTGCAGGAGCCGGCGCGTTTATCGTCGATGGGTCAAAAGGCGCTGGCCTTTGCCAACCAGCACCGGGGGGCCACGCCACGCACCATCGCGGCTATCAAACCGCTGCTGGCGTGATGGATGCGCGGCCAACAATGGTGTCGGATTACGGCCTAATCTGGTGATGGAGGTAGGTCGGATTAGCGCAGGGCGCGTAATCCGACAGTGGTGGCCAACAATATTGTTTAGGCGAACAGCACCGGCAGCTCCTGCGAGCGTTTCCTGAGCGCCTGCTTGGCGCCATCGTAATCGGGATAGATCGATTCCACGGTGGCCCAGAAGCGGGGGCTGTGGTTCATTTCCAGCAGGTGCGACAGTTCGTGCGCCACGACGTAGTCGATCAGTGGCAGGGCGAAGTGGATCAAGCGCCAGTTCAGGCGGATCTTGCGCTCGATGGTGCAGCTGCCCCAGCGCGTGCCGGCCGACGACAGCGACAGCGAGTCGTAGCGCACGCCCAGCTTGGCCGCATAGACGTCCAGGCGCGCCTCGAACAGCTGGCGCGCCTCGTGCTGGAACCAGCCCTTTACTTTTTCCTTCAGTTGCTGCTCGCTGCCCGTGGGCGTGACCCATACGTGCAGCTCATTGGTGTCGCGCTGAAAGCTGGCGCGGTGGCGCGGCGCCTGGTGCAATCGCAGGGTGATGTCGCCGCCCAGATAGGGCAGCACGGCGCCATCGACCCAGGCCACGGGCGGGCGCTGCTGGCGCTGCACCTTGCGCTCGCCCCGTTCCAGCAGCTTCGAGACGATCCAGCCTTGCTTGGCGCGGATGGCGTTGTCGATCTCGGCCAGCGTGACGCGTTTGGGGGCCGTGACGCGCAAGCCGTTATCGTCGATCATGAAGCCGATGGAACGGCGCGTGGAACGGCGCAGGGCGAATTCGACGAGGTGGCTGCCCAGCTGCAGCTGGCGCAGCGGCGGGCCGTCGGCGGTGCGCGGCGGGGAAGGCAGGGGAGGCGGGGCGGGGCGAACGATGTGCGGCGCGGGCGCCACTACCGGCGGCGCCACGGGCGGCGCTGGCGGTGCCGTGGGGCGCACCGCCGGGGGCGTGCTGGTCGAGACGTCATGCGCGAACAAATCCAGTTGCTGGTCGCCGACCTTGATGGTCTTCATCTGCTGGCGCAGGGTCGGCTCCTGGATGACCGCGCTGATGCCGTCTAGCCAGCGCTGTAGGCGTGAGGCGAAATGACGCGCATTTCTGATTCTATCCAATTTTCCACCTGTTGCATCATGCTGTCCGGGGTTTGCCCTTCCGGCGAAATCGGTTTGCCTATCGAGACGGTGATCAGTCCCGGGCGTTTGAGGAACGACTGCTTGGGCCAGCACTCGCCTGAATTGTGCGCGATCGGCACCACCACGGCGCCCGTAGCGATGGCCAGACGCGTGCCGCCGCTCTTGTACTTGCCCGTCTGGCCCACGGGAATGCGCGTGCCTTCCGGGAACATGATAATCCATTGGCCATCGGCCAGGCGGCGCTTGCCATGCGCGACCACGCTCTTGAACGCATGTTTGCCCTGCTTGCGGTCGATGGGGATCATGCGCAGCAGCGCCATGGCCCAGCCGAAGAAGGGGATGTACAGGATCTCCTTCTTGAACACATACACGAGCGGACGGGGCAGGCTGGGCAGCAAGAAGATGGTTTCCCATGCCGACTGGTGCTTCGACAGCACGATGGCCGGCGCATCGGGGAAGTTCTCGGCGCCCTTGACTTCATAGCGGATGCCGCAAATGACCTTGGCGCACCACAGGATAAACACATTCCAGCGCGAGGTGACCCAATAGCGCTTGTTGTAGCTCAATGGCGCGGCAAAAAAACACACGCAGGCCCAGACGATGGTGGCCACGATCATGATGATCATGAACAGCAGGGATCGCAGGAACAGGGAAATATTACGCAATGCGGTTCTCCGAAGATTAGATACTGAATGCCACTGCGGGCGCCGCGACGGCGGGCGCCTTGAGCAGGTGGCTGACGACGGCGGCCAGGTCGGGGAAGACCTGGGTGCCGGGCGGCAGGCCGCCTGTTTCGTCGGTTTTTTCGCCCTTGCCCGTCAACACCAGGTAGGGCACGCAGCCGCTGATGAAGCCGGCCTGCAGGTCGCGCAGCGAATCGCCGACCGTGGGCACGCCTTTCAGGCTGGTGTTGTAGCGCTGCGAAATTTCATGGAACATGCCCGGTTTCGGCTTGCGGCAGTCGCAATTGTCCGCGCCCGCGTGCGGGCAAAAGAAGATGGCGTCGATATCGGCGCCCACCTGCTGCGCCAGCGTATGCATCTTCTGGTGGATCGCGTTCAGCACCGTCATGTCGAAGTATTCGCGCGCGATGCCCGACTGGTTCGAGGCGATGACGACGCGATAGCCGGCCTGGTTCAGGCGGGCGATCGCTTCGAGCGAACCGGGGATGGGCAGCCATTCGGCCGGCGACTTGATGAAGTCCGGCGAGTCATGATTAATGACGCCGTCGCGGTCGAGAATAATCAGTTTCAGCGCCGGAGTGCCCATTATGCCGCCAGCTTGGAAATGTCGGCCACGCGGTTCATCATGCCGTGCAAGGACGACAGCAGGGCCAGTCGGTTGTTGCGCAGGGCGACATCCTCGGCCATCACCATCACGTCGTTGAAGAAGCCGTCGACATCATCGCGCAGCTGCGCCAGCGTTTGCAGGGTGCCGGTGAAGTCGCCCTTGGCAAAGGCCGCGTCGACTTCCGGCTGCACGCGCGAGACGGCGGCGGCGAGTTTTTTCTCCGCTTCGTCCTGCAGCAGCGCCACGTTGACGCCGCCGGCGGCGACCTGGCTCACGGCTTCCTCGTTCTTTTTCAGGATGTTCGTGATGCGCTTGTTGGCCGCTGCCAGCGAGGCGCTTTCCGGCAGCGCGGCAAACGCCTGCACGGCTTCCAGGCGCTGCACGATGTCGTCCAGACGGTCCGGATTCTGTGCCACGACGGCTTCGATTTCATTCGGCGAGAAACCGCGCTCGCGCAGGATACCGCGCAGGCGGTCCAGCATGAAGGTGGTCACGTCCGCGACCGGGTCCTTGAAGCCGGGAACGGTTGCGAACTGCGCGGCGGCGTCCGCCAGCAAGCCCGCGATGGACAGCGGCAGGCGTTTTTCCAGCAGCATGCGCAGCACGCCCAGGGCGTGGCGGCGCAGCGCGAACGGGTCCTTGTCGCCCGTCGGCGCCAGGCCGATGGCCCAGATGCCGACCAGGGTTTCGAGCTTGTCGGCCAGCGCCACGGCGGTGCCGGTGGCGGTGGACGGCAGGCTGTCGCCGGCAAAGCGCGGCTGGTAGTGTTCGGAGGCGGCCAGCGCCACTTCTTCCGCTTCGCCGTCATGGCGCGCGTAGTATGTGCCCATGATGCCTTGCAGCTCGGGGAATTCGCCCACCATGTCGGTCAGCAGATCGGCCTTGGCCAGCAGGGCGCCGCGTTCGGCCAGGGCCACGTCGTAGTTCAATTTGGCGGCGATGGCGCCGGCCAGCGCCTTGACGCGCTCTGTGCGGGCAGCTTGCGTGCCCAGCTTGTTGTGGTAGACGACGTTGGCCAGCAGCGGCAGGCGCGATGCCAGCGTCTTCTTCTTGTCTTGCTCGAAGAAGAACTTGGCGTCGGACAGGCGCGGGCGCACGACGCGCTCGTTGCCGCCGATGATGTGCTCGGGCGTGTCCGTCTCGATGTTCGAGACGATCAAAAAGCGCGAGCGCAGCTTGCCGTCGCTGTCCGTCAGGGCGAAGTATTTCTGGTTCGTCTGCATGGTGAGGATCAGGCATTCCTGCGGCACGGCCAGGAATTCTTCTTCGAAGTGGCACTCATATACGACCGGCCATTCGACCAGGGCCGTGACTTCATCGAGCAGCGCTTCGGGCATCAGCACCTGGTCGGCGCCGGCCTTGTCCAGCAGCTGGGCGCGGATGCGCTCCTTGCGCTCCTCGTTGCTGGCGATGACGCTGGCGTTGAGAATCAGCGACGGCGCATAGTTTTCCGCGTGGGCGATGGCGATCGGCGCGCCGTCGGTGAGGAAGCGGTGGCCCAGGGTGGTGCGGCCGGCGTTCAAGCCCAGCAGGGTCAAGGGCAGGATATTGATGCCATGCAGGGCGATCAGGCTGTGGGCCGGACGCACGAATTGCACGGTGGTGCCGTCCGGGCGCTGATAGCTCATCAGTTTTGGAATCGGCAGCTTGGCGCAGGACTCGGTCAAGGCGGCTTGCGCGCCCGTGGCGAGCTGGCTGCCGGGCGCCGTGTAGGTGTAGAAGAAGCTTTCCGCCTTGCCGTCAACGGCGCGTTCCAGGTCGGCGACCGTCAGGTCGGGGAAGCCCAGCGCGGCCAGTTTCTTGGCCAGCGGCGGCGTGCCGTTGCCGTTCGCGTCCAGCGCCACGGAGACGGGCAGGACTTTTTCGCGGATCGATTTATCGGGCGAGACTTCGCGCACGTTGGTGATGGAGACGGCCAGGCGGCGCGGCGAGGCGTAGCTGGTGGCGACGCTGTCGGCTTCCAGGAAGTCGCGCGCTTTCAGGCCGTTGACGATGCCGGCCGTGAAGGCGGCGCCCAGTTTGGCCAGCGCTTTCGGCGGCAGTTCTTCGGTCAGCAGTTCGATGAGCAGTGTTTGGTTCATGGTGTTCTTGTCAGGTACGGCGGTGTAGAGGCTCGAATTAGGCGGCGGCTTGGTCTGCGGCGGGCAGCATCGGGAAACCGAGGCGCTCGCGCGAGTCGTAGTACGCTTGCGCCACCAGGCGCGACAGGGTGCGCACGCGGCCGATGTAGGCGGCGCGTTCCGTCACCGAGATGGCGCCGCGCGCATCGAGCATGTTGAAGCTGTGCGAGGCCTTCATGATTTTCTCGTAGGCGGGCAGGGTCAGTTGCAGCTCGATCAAACGCTTCGCTTCCGCTTCGTAGTTGCCGAACTGTTCGAACAGCAGGTCCGTGTTCGCGTGCTCGAAGTTGTAGGTCGATTGCTCCACCTCGTTCTGGTGGAAGACGTCGCCGTAGGTCAGTTTTTTCGTAATACCGTTTTCTTCCCACTCGGTCCACACCAGGTCATACACGTTTTCCACGCCTTGCAGGTACATGGCCAGGCGTTCGATGCCGTAGGTGATCTCGCCCAGCACGGGCTTGCAATCGAGGCCGCCCACTTGCTGGAAGTAGGTAAATTGGGTCACTTCCATGCCGTTCAGCCAGACTTCCCAGCCCAGGCCCCAGGCGCCCAGGGTCGGGCTTTCCCAGTCGTCTTCGACGAAGCGCACGTCATTCTGTTTCAAGTCCAGGCCCAGCGCGGCCAGCGACCCCAGATACAGGTCGAGGATGTTTTCCGGTGCCGGCTTCAACACCACCTGGTACTGGTAGTAGTGCTGCATGCGGTTCGGGTTTTCGCCATAGCGGCCGTCTTTCGGGCGGCGCGACGGCTGCACATACGCGGCGCGCCACGGTTCCGGGCCGATCGCGCGCAGGAAGGTACCGGTGTGGAAGGTGCCGGCGCCGACTTCCATGTCGTATGGCTGGAGCAGGGCGCAACCTTGCTTGTCCCAATAGGTTTGCAAGGTCAGGATAATTTGTTGAAATGTGAGCATCGTATGAGTTCGCCGCGCGGGAGACTGCGCGCTGTTAAGGTTTGCTTGAAGCCCGCACGCTGCTAACAAGCGCGTCCGGGCCGGGGTTTTGCTAATTTTAGCGGTTTTTACGGGCCCACTGTGACTCTTCGGGCAATATCGGCCGCTTATTGCTGCGCGGCGCGGCCACGGCGCGCGGCGCGCGACAGCAGGAAGGCCGTCAGCAGGGCCAGCGCGGCCAGGGCCAGCACCAGTTTGTTGCCGTACAGAATGTATGGCGTCATGCCGCCCATGCCCTGCACTTTGGCCGCCAGGGTCGCTTGCTGCTCCGGCGGCAGCAGGCTTTGCACCACGCCCTTGCCGTCGATGACGGCGGTGGCGCCCGTGTTCGTCGAGCGCAGCATGGGGCGGCCCGTTTCCAGGCTGCGCATCTGCGAAATCTGCAGATGCTGGGGGATGGCGATCGAGTCGCCGAACCAGGCCAGGTTCGAGATATTGAGCAGCACGGATGCCGACTGCTTGCCATGGCGGTGGGCGCTGGCCAGCTGGCCGGCGATTTCCTCGCCAAACAAATCTTCGTAGCAGATATTCGGCAGCACCAGCTGGTCGCGTACCTGCAGCGGCGCCTGCACTTCGGCGCCGCGGCCCATGTCGCCCAGCGGGATGGCCATCATGGCGACGAACCAGTGCAGGCCGGGCGGCACGAATTCGCCGAACGGCACCAGATGATGCTTGCGGTACTGGTAGTACGGTCCCGGTGTGCCGTTGGGCGTGATGCCCACGGCCGCATTGTAGAAGCGCTGCTGCTCGTCGAGCACGGGCATGCCGAGCAAAATCGTGCTGCCCGTCTGCTGCGCATATGTCGCCAGGCTATCCAGATAGCCGGGCGGCAGCTGGTGCGGCAGCACGGTGACGGCCGTTTCCGGCGTGGCGATCAGGTCGGCCGGCGCGCTGGTGATGGCGCTCTGGTACATCTGCAGGGCGCCCAGCACGAAGCCGGGGTCGAATTTCTGCTGCTGCGGCACGTTCCCCTGCAGCAGGCGCACCGTGATCGGGCGCCCGACCGGGTGGGTCCAGCTCACGTATTGCAAGCCAACGCCGGCCGCATACAGCGCGATCACGCCGCCGAGCGCGCGCCAGCGCGTGCGGTGCGTGAGCAAGAGCAGGGCGCCGGCGGACAGCGCCGCCAGCCAGCCCAGGCCGTACGATCCGACGATGGGGGCAAAGCCGCCCAGCGGACTGGCATTGTGGGCGTAGCCGGTGGCCAGCCACGGAAAACCCGTAAACAGCCAGCCGCGCGTCCATTCGAACAGGGTCCACGTGGCCGGCAATACCAGCAGGGTCATGACGGGCAGGGACAGCACCCAGCGCTGGCGCAGCCAGGCGGCCGCGCCCATGGCCAAGGCCACATAAATGGCCATCAACAGGGCCAGCAGGGCCACGGCGATGGCGGCGATCGGCGCGGCCATGTCGCCATAGCGGTGCATGGAGATATACAGCCAGTGCGTGCCGGCCGCGCACCAGCCAAAGCCGTAGGCCCAGCCGATCAGCGCGCCGGCCTTGACGTTCGATGCGCGCAGCACCTGGTAGAACAGCACGCCCAGGCTGAGGATTTGCAGCGGCCAGTAGCCGAAAGGGGCGAACGCCAGCACGGCGACGGCGCCGGCGATGGCGGCAGTCAGCATGCGCGCCCAGGTGCTGCGGGGCGGTTTGGCGGGGGCGTTGGGGTCGGCGCGTCTGAAACGCATTTACAGCACGCGCATGTCAGAGTTCCAGTTCCGGCACGTTGGGCAGGCGCTCGACGAGCAGCACGTGCACCTGGCGCGCATCGGCGCGCAGCACCTCGAAGCGCAGATTGCCCAGGTCGAAAATATCGCCCTTGTGCGCCATGCGGCCCAGGTACTTCGAGACGAGGCCGCCGATGGTGTCGACGTCGTCGTCCACCAGGTGGCTGCCCACTTCTTCGTTGAACTGTTCGATCTCGGTCAGCGCCTTGACGCGCCAGCGGGGGCCGAACTGGCCTTCCTTGAGCGAGAGGATATTGTCCTCGGCTTCGTCGAAGTCGTATTCGTCCTCGATATCGCCGACGATCTGTTCCAGCACGTCTTCGATGGTGATCAGGCCGGCGACGCCGCTGTATTCATCGACGACGATGGCCATGTGATTGTGGTTCGCGCGGAAATCGCGCAGCAGCACATTCAGGCGTTTCGATTCGGGGATGAAGATGGCGGGGCGCAGCATGTCGCGCACGTCGAAAGTTTCCTCGGCGTAGTAACGCAGCAAGTCTTTCGCCAGCAGGATGCCGATGACCTTGTCGCGTTCGCCTTCGATCGCGGGGAAGCGCGAGTGGGCGGTGGACAGGACTTCCGGCATCCATTCCTCGATCGGCTTGCTGATGTCGATGACATCCATCTGCGAACGGGGAATCATGATGTCGCGCGCACAGAGATCCGACACCTGGAACACGCCTTCGATCATCGACAGGGCGTCGGCGTCGATCAGCTTGCGTTCATGCGCATCGTGTAGAACTTCGAGCAATTCTGCACGGTTCTCTGGCTCGGGGGAAATGAGTGCGGTCAGGCGTTCAAACAGTGACCGGTGGGGCTTGACGTCAGTTCTGACGCCACTAGGGTGCTCGGGCATAGGAGGCGTGAGCCGTTGTTGCGAAGGGATATAGGATACACCAAAAGTGGGGGAATACCGGATTTCCCCGCTTTTGATGCAAATTTAATACGTTGAAGTGCGCCGTTGCGCGATCTTTTACGCCGCTTCCGGACCCAGCACGCGCGCGCGCAAGTGCGCCACGTCGGCCTGCCAGTCGGCAAAGTGCTCGCTGTCCTGCCACAGCTGGCGCAGCTCGGACGCGTCCGACAAAATGCGCTCGAAGGCCAGGCGTGCCTTGTCCAGCAGTGGCGGCGTGACTTTCTTCTTGCAGGCGGCCACCCATTCGTCCACCTCGGCGGTGGCGGGATCGGGTGCGCCCGGCCGGCCTTGCAGGCGCGCGATCACGTCCAGCGCGGCCAGCGCTTCGGCGGCGAATGGCGCTTCCAGTTCGTCTTCGGTGCTGTCGATCACGTTGTCGAGCGTGGTCTCGACCAGTTCCAGCGTTTTGTATTCCTGCAGGTCCTGCGCCCAGTCCATGGCGTAGTCGTTGCCGAAGGCGTCAAGTGCCCAGGTGCCCATATGTGTCCTTGCTGTATTGATGTAAGGCAGGCATGTTGCCATGCCTGCCCGGGACCTGCACGATTATTCGCGCAGGAGCGGTGCAGCCAGCAAGGCTTGCTGCATCTTGAGTACGGCGTCTTCCACCGCGCGCCTGCCCGTGATCGACGCGTCTTTCTTGAATTCGCTGAATTCAGCCGCGCCTATGCCCACCACCTTTTTCGAGACGACTTCCTTGCCGCCGGCATCGCTGACGATGCATGTCAGGTCGACGCTGAAATGCGTTGGTGGCCAGGTCAGCGCACTGCTCGACGAAGAAGTGGTTGATATCTGTGGTGTGATCAGATAAACGATCTTCGTGGCAGCAAGTGCGTCCTTGTCGAGCGGGTTTTTCAGGCGGGTCACCTCGCCAAAGACATTCGACAGCATTTTGTACAAGGCCAATTCCATATCGCGATACGGGAAATAGCTGACCTTGTCGCCACCGCCGCCACCCGATGTCACTTCGGTCTGCAGCATCGTATCGCTGATGTAGTAAGCGACATGCTTGTGCATGGCTTGCGCGGTATCTGGCAGCGCGATCTTGCTGAGGTCCGGATTGATACCCATCGGATGCGCGCAGCCAGCCAGTGTCAATATCACGGCAATGGTTGCGAGAATTTTTGCTAGTGCCATATGCGTGCTTTCGTCATGAACAAAAAAGCCGCTTATTGCAGGCTATTGCTGAATTGCTTATCCTGGTACAGGTCGGCAAGCAGCTTTTGTACGACGACCGTATATTCCTGCATCGCGCGCGGCAGCGCAATGGCGCCGACAAATGACGATGGCCATTCATGACTGGCGGTTTTCACTTGATCATAGCGTACCTGTCCGGCTTTTTTGACGATAAAGCGCACGTCGATCTTCGCCGTGCCGGTGCTGAAGCCCGACGCGTCAAAATCATTTTTCAGCAAGATGCCGGAAATTTCGATATCGGCGTCAGGCGCCAGTTTATTTGCAAGCGACAATTCCTGTTTCAATGCCTCGGCGATATACGCGGCATATGACTTGGCATACGGCGAATCGAGCGAGGTGCCGCGCATGGACAAGGAAGCATCGGCCGGCTTGTCTGCAGTAAAGGCGCCTACCCTGGCTTTGGCATCGCCAGTGTTTTTCAGTGTCTGCACATTATCCATGGCAGGTGCATACGGCGGCGCGACGGTGGAACATGCGGACAATGCAAGAGCCGAGCAAAATGCAAACAAGATTTTGAAACTACGCATGCTGAGAACTCCCTGATTTTATTGACATTATTATTCACGACGCGTGAATGACATGCGCATTGCATTGACCATGCTCCCTATGGGAAAGGTAAAAGAAATGCGCATGCAATTATAGCGTCAATATTGCCAATATAATATTTCTCAAGGGGATTATTTCAGGGCAGGCCTTGATGTCTGGCCGCTTATTGCCGATACGGGTCGGCGATGCCCAGCCTGGCCAGTATCCCGGTTTCCAGCCCTTCCATCTCGGCCGCTTCCTCGTCATCCATGTGGTCGTAGCCCTGCGCATGCAGCACCCCGTGCACGATCAGATGCGCCGTGTGCTCTTCCACGCTCTTTTTCTGTTCGGCCGCTTCCTTTTCCAGCACGTCCGTGCACAGGATGATGTCGGCGCGCGTCGGCTCGTCGTCGCTCAACTCTTCGCCTTCGTTGTAGGCGAAGGTCAGCACGTTGGTGGCGTAGTCCTTTTCGCGGTAGTCGCGGTTCAGGCTGCGGCCTTCTTCCGCGTCGACGAAGCGGATGGTGAATTCGGCCGGGGCGAACAGGGCCGCATTGACCCAGCGGCGCACTTTCGGGCGCGTGATCAGGGTTTCCAGACGGGCATCCGGGTATTGCACGGACAAGGACAGTTTATTTTTTTCGGACATTTTTGGCGCTAGCTGGTTTCAATAAGGAGGGCAGGTGGGCGGCGTCGGCATTGGCCGCCTGCGCCGTTTCATACGCGTCGACGATGCGCGCGACCAGCGGATGGCGCACCACGTCGGTGCTGTTAAATTGCGTGAAGCCGATGCCGCGCACGTCTTTCAATACGTGCACGGCGTCGATCAGGCCACTCGTCTGGCTCTTGTGCAGGTCGACTTGCGTGACGTCGCCCGTCACCACGGCCTTGCTGCCAAAGCCGATGCGCGTCAAAAACATCTTCATCTGTTCGACGGTGGTGTTCTGCGCCTCGTCGAGGATGACGAAGGCGTGGTTCAGGGTGCGCCCGCGCATATAGGCCAGCGGGGCGATCTCGATCACCTGTTTTTCAAACAGCTTCTGCGTGCGGTCAAAGCCCAGCAAATCGTACAGCGCGTCGTACAGGGGGCGCAGGTAGGGATCGACCTTTTGCGCCAGGTCGCCCGGCAAAAAGCCCAGGCGTTCGCCCGCTTCGACGGCGGGACGCGTGAGGATGATGCGCTTGACGGCGTCGCGCTCGAGCGCGTCGACGGCACAGGCGACGGCCAGATAGGTCTTGCCCGTGCCGGCCGGGCCCACGCCGAAGCTGATGTCGTGTTCGAGGATGTCGCGCAGGTAGGCGATCTGGTGCGGCGTGCGTCCGCGCAGGTCGGAGCGCCGCGTTTTCAGCACGGGGCTGGCGATGTCCGGCTCGACGAAGGTGCTGATGGGCGCGTTGGCGTGGTGTTCCGAGGCGGCGGACAGGCCCGCGCGCTGTTCCACCAGGGCCAGCTGCACTTCTTCCAGCGGCACGACCTTGTTGGCGATGGCGTAGAACTGTTCCAGGATTTCCACGGCGCGTTCGGCATTGCTGCCGCCGACGATGAATTTCTCGCCGCGGCGGAAAATCGTCACGTCGAGGGCGGCGGAAATCTGGCGCAGGTTTTCATCGAGCGGTCCGCACAAATGCGCCAGGCGCGTGTTGTCCAGCGGCTCGGGGATGAAGTAATGCGGCTGTATCGGGGCTTTGGTTTTCAACTGGCTCTTTTCAATGCGGGTGCGCTGGCGACGAGTTCGCCGCGCAGGGTGTAGGAATGGCTCTCGGTGATGCGCACGTCGACCAGCTGGCCGATCAATTGCAAGCCGTCGGCGCCGGCGTCGAAGTTGACCACGCGGTTGTTTTCGGTGCGGCCCTGCAGTTCGCGATCAATCGTATCCTTTTTTGACCGGCCTTCGACGAGGATGGTTTGTACGCTGCCCACCATGGCCAGGCTGTATTTGCGCGTGTTGGCGTCGATGGCCGCCTGCAGCTGCTGCAGCCGGGCCAGCTTGACGTCATGCGGCGTGTCGTCTTCCAGGTTGGCGGCCGGCGTGCCGGGGCGCTTGCTGAAGATGAAGCTGTAGCTGTTGTCGAAGCCGACGTCCGCGATCAGCTTCATCATGGCGTCGAAGTCGGCCTGCGTCTCGCCGGGGAAACCGACGATGAAGTCGGAGGAAATGGCCATGTTCGGGCGTACGGCGCGGATGCGGCGGATGATGGACTTGTATTCGAGGCCCGTGTAGCCGCGCTTCATGGCGCCGAGGATCTTGTCGGAACCGTGCTGTGCCGGCAAATACAAATGATCGACCAGTTGCGGGATCTTCGCGTAGGCGTCGATCAGGCGCTGCGTGAATTCCTTCGGGTGGCTGGTGACGAAACGCATGCGCTCAATGCCGGGAATGTCGGCCACGTATTCGAGCAGCAGGGCGAAGTCGGCAATGTCTCCGCCTTCCATCGCGCCGCGGTAGGCGTTCACGTTTTGCCCCAGCAGGGTGATTTCCTTGACGCCCTGGGCGGCCAGGCCCGCCACTTCCGTCAGCACGTCCTCGAAGCGGCGCGAGACTTCCTCGCCGCGCGTGTAGGGCACGACGCAGTAGCTGCAATATTTGCTGCAGCCTTCCATGATGGAGACGAACGCCGAAGCGCCTTCCACCTTGGCCGGCGGCATGTGGTCGAACTTTTCGATTTCCGGGAAGCTGATGTCCACTTGCGCATCGCCGCTGGCGCGGCGCAGTTCGATCATCTGCGGCAGGCGGTGCAAGGTTTGCGGGCCGAACACCATGTCGACATACGGCGCGCGCTTGACGATGGCGTCGCCTTCCTGCGACGCCACGCAGCCGCCCACGCCGATCAGCAGGTTTGGATTGGCCAGCTTCAGTTCGCGCAGGCGGCCCAGGTCGGAAAACACTTTTTCCTGCGCCTTTTCGCGCACGGAGCAGGTGTTGAGCAGGATGACGTCGGCGTCTTCCGGCGTGTCGGTGCGCACCAGGCCATCGGAGGCGCCCAGCACGTCGGCCATCTTGTCCGAGTCATACTCGTTCATCTGGCAGCCGAAGGTTTTAATGAATACTTTTTTCTGCATGGAGTCGGGCGCTTATCGGTAAATGTGGCGGCAAACAAGATGGGTGGGCAGGATGCTGCGGCGCAGGGGGGCGCTCAGGGTTGGGCGCGGTGGATGACCGGCCGGGCGCCTCTGGCTGCCCGGTGGCAGGCTCGCTGCAAGTTCAGGCCATAGTTTAGCGTAAATCGCCGGGACGGGCCATGTCGTGCTGATCTTGCAGGCAAGGTTGCGGTGCGAACAAGGCGCCCGAAACGATGATGCTGAAAAGCATTTATTGCTGTGCGGCACCATTGATTTGTAACAAGTTGCTGCAAAGCCTTGTGTGCGCCCGCCGGCATCCTAATGTGTTGAAATAGCATCGTTGCCAAGCCAACCAGCAGCTTGATTGATATTTAACAATCAGGAAGTTTGCGCGAGGCGCAGATGCCGCGTATTTGGACTAGTATATTGTCTTATATGCAATTCATTTTGGTGGGTTGCAGTGCTTTTACTCACGCGGCAACTTGAGTACGTTGGCTGGGCGTGGCTGTGCGAGTCCTGTGCGGGCAGTGCGATAAGAAAAAGGCGGGGGAAGGCTGAATAAGTTGAAAAGACGTTTATTTAAACACTCTAAGCCAGCCTTAAGTTCGTATCGGCATTATTTTCTACATTCACCAGACGAGGAAAAATCATGGCACATCATGCATTAGCATCGCAAGAGAGTTACAACCCGAACCACCTGCTGGATATTCTGCTGAGCAAGATGCAGCTGAAGAACGATGCAGCCCTGTCGCGCCTGCTTGAAGTGGCGCCACCGGTCATCAGCAAGATCCGCCACCACCGCTTGCCGGTCGGCGCCTCGCTGCTGATCCGCATGCACGAAGTGACGGGCATGAGCATCCGCGACCTGCGCGACTTGATGGGCGACCGCCGCACCAAGTATCGTCTGTCCGACGCCCAGGGCCGCCCCAAAGCGGAAGACCGCGGCGATGCGCAAGAATCGAATTACGCGCACTGATGTGGCGGTTGCGCGCTGACTGTGCCGCTTGCGTAGCTGCTGGCGGCGACAGGCTGGCGTGGACCGGGCAGCTTGGACCGGGTAACATGGATGTATCGCAGTACCCATGACGGCTTTCGCTTCGCAGCGAGGGCCGTTTGCGTTTGCGGCCTTGTGAGGATCTTGATTAGCTCAGCAGTGCCGAGGTAATTTCGTCGTAGCGCAGTTCCGTTTCGCGGAATAGCTGCAGATACGCGTCTTCGCCCAGGCCCAGCGCATCCCAGGCCACCGGCGAGACGCGCGGCACCATGTCGTCGCCCGCCTGCGCCAGGTCGAGCGCACAGACGACGGCATTGGCCACATGGATCAGTGCCGCCAGGAAACCGGCGCCTGGCGCTTCCGGCTGCAGGTAGTTGCCCAGCGCCAGGCGCATGGTGTCGGAAAAATTCCAGTGTTCGGCCAGGGCCACGGCCGCCTGCACGTGGTCCACGCCCAGCACGGCTTGCTCCGCTTCGAGCAGGCTGCAATCGTGCGCGGCCTGGTGTGCGATGACTTGCGCGTAGTGCGCGGGAAAGCTGCTGACCAGCACCAGCCGTCCGATGTTGTGCAGCAAGCCAGCCGTGAATGCGTAATCCTGGTTGAAGCGGAGCTGCCGCGCCAGCACCTTGGCGCAGGCGGCCGTCGCCACCGAATGGCGCCAGAAGGCCTTGTCGTCGAAACCGGGGCAGCGTCCTTCCGGGAAGCAGCCCGTGATGGCGGCCGAGGTGATCAGGCTGCGCGTGGTCTGGAAGCCCAGATACGTGATCGCCTGCTGGATGGTGGTGGCTTTCACTTGCAGGCCATAGTGCGATGAGTTGGCCAGCCGCAGGGTTTTTGCCGTCAGCGCCTGGTCATACGACACTTTTTTGGCCAGCACGGAAATATCCACGTCTTCCTGGTCTATGCTGTTGAGCAGTTCCATGACGACGGCGGGCAGCGAAGGCAAGTCATCGAGGTGGGCGACGATATCGTCGAGCGTCAGCTGGGTGCTCATGCGGCCTCTCCCGTGCCCAGGCGGTATTGCGTGACATAGTTGCGCAGCAAGGTGGTGGCCGCATCGAGGGGATCGTCCGGGTCATGCTTGCGGAACAGGTAGGCCAGCCGTTCGCTGTCGACCGCTTGCTGCGCGGCGATTGCCTCCGGCGACGGGGGCGGCGCCTGGATCGGCAGCATGTCGATGTTGTGGCGAGGCATCAGAGCCAGCATGTTTTCCGTCAAAACCGCACCTTGCGGCAGCAGCACTTGTCCATGCGCATCGAGCAAGACATCAGACAAGATCATGCCGGGACGAACTTGTTCTAGGGGTAGATGTTGATGCGTGACCGCCATGACGACTCCTTAGATGATTGCGGGATATTACCATTGCCATGACGCAATGTCTCAACCTGCATCAAAGTCTCTATCGAAACTGGGAATGCTGTAAATCTTGCCAATAAGCATGTCATACCGTACATTTGAATCAGGCCCTTGCATTGCTGACGTATCTGCGCCCGCGCCGCGGGCTGGCGGCTGGCCTGGCCCGGGGAGTGTTGATTGATGGTGAGTATCCAAGTCCGGCTGACCCTGCTTTTTGTCGTGATCGTCACCTTGGTGCTGGGCATTTCCGGCAGCTATACCCAATATACCTTGAGCAAGGAACTCGAATCGGGCAGCGCGCGCCTGCGCAGCGGCGTGCTCACGCGCTTGCAGACCAGCTTGCCGTCCGCCCTGTGGGACCTCGACAAATCCAAGGTCGACAGCATCGTGGCGGCCGAAATGCTGCCGCCGGAACTGGTCGGCATCCGCGTCTATGACGCCTCGGTCGGTTTGTTCGCCGGCGAAGTGCGCGATGCGGCCGGCACCCTGGTGCCGCTTGAGGCGGACGTGGCCATGGGTGGCACGCCCGTCGAGGCGCCGCTGGTGTTCCGCGACGCCGTGGCGGCCGCCACGGGCGGCAAGCCGGTGATCGTGGGCAAGGTCATCGTCAATTTCAGCCGCGCGCAGATCGATGCTGCCCTGCGCGGCGAAGTGCGGCGCAAGGTGGTGGAAGTGTTGCTGCTTGACATCATCCTCGTGGGCGCCCTGGCGCTGAGCCTGCGCATCGTCTTCGGGCCCCTGAAACAGTTGCGCGACGGCTTGTTCGACCTGGCCACGCGCGGCAGCGACGAGGTCGAAGAGCTGCCGGAAAACCGGCGCGACGAACTCGGCGATGTGATCCGCGGCTTCAATGCCGTGCAGCGCAAGCTCAAGTCCATCATCGAGGGCAGCCGCGAGGCGGAGGACATGGCGCGCCGTTCGCAGCAGGCAACGGCGCAGGCCATGGACGAGCTGCGCCGCGCGCAGGAATCGTTGCTGCAGGCGGAACGCCTGGCCTCGCTGGGCAGCCTGGTGGCCGGCGTGGCGCATGAAATCAACACCCCGGTCGGCATCGCCCTGACCAGCGCCTCGGTGCTGAAGGAAGCCACCGATGACATCAGCGCGGCGGTGGCAGGCGGCAGCGTGAAGAAGACCGACATCGTGCGCTACCTGGAAACGGCCGGCGAAAGCGCGCGGCTGATCATGAACAATGCCTACCGCGCCGCACACCTGATCCACAGCTTCAAGCAGATCGCCGTTGACCAGGTCAGCGAGGCGCGCCGTTTGTTCGAATTGCGCGACTATATCGGCGAGGTGATCTCGAGCCTGCAGCCCACCCTGAAAAAGACGCGCATCAGCATCGATATCGATTGCCCGCCTGACATCATGCTCGACAGCTATCCGGGTGCGCTGGCGCAGGTGCTGACCAACCTGGTCTTGAACTGTGTCGAGCACGCCTTCGATGCGGACACGGCGGGTAATATCCATATCGGCGTGCGCCGCGACGGCGACGCGATCGCCATGCAGGTGCGCGACAACGGCCGCGGCATCGCGCCCGACATGCTCGACCGCGTGTTCGATCCGTTTGTCACCACGCGGCGCGGGCAGGGCGGCACGGGACTGGGCTTGAATATCGTGTTCAACTTGATTGCCAAGCAGTTTGGCGGCACCATCACGGTCAGCAGCACCTTGGGGCAGGGCGCGACGTTCCTGCTGCGCCTGCCCACGGTGACGCCGTTACCGGAAAGCACCAGCAGCCAGGCATAGTCAAGGAGATGACATGGCACAGATAGAAAACAGTCAGCAAGTGGCGCTTTTGCGCGGGATCAATGTGGGTCGCGCCAAGCGCGTGGCCATGGCCGACCTGCGCAAGCTGCTGGGCGACCTCGGTTTTGCGCAGGTGCGTACGGTCCTCAATAGCGGCAACGTCGTGTATGACGGCGGGGCGGTGGCGCCGGCCGAGGCCGCCGCCCGCATCGAGGAAGCGCTGGTGCTGAAACTGGGTGTGGCGGCCAGAGTGACGGTGCTGTCGGCCAGCCAGTTTGCCGAACTGGTCGAGCAAAACACCCTGGCGCCGGCGACCGATGCGGCACGCCTGCTGACCTTGGTGCTGAACAATCCGGCCGACGTGCAGCGCCTGACGCCGCTCTTGCAGCAGTCGTGGCAGCCCGAAGCGCTGGCGCTGGGCCGCTGGGCCGCGTATGCCTGGTGTCCCGATGGCGTGCTGGCCAGCAAGGTGGTGGCGGCGCTGGGTGTGCTGCTGGGCGACGGCGTCACCTCGCGCAACTGGGCCACCATGCAGAAATTGCATGCGCTGCTGAACGGAGCGGATGCGGCCGCCTCATCGGCCAAGGAGTAATGATGCCTGCCATTGCGACGCCATGAACTGGGATATCGTCAAGGGCGTATTGATCGTGCTCGTCGCCATCAGCGTGGTGGTGACGGCCTTCGTACTCCTGTCCGCCTCGGGCCCGGACAAGGCGGGCTGCATCGCGCGGGCCCTGAAGTCGGGCACGCCGGTGGGCAATATCGAACGGGTCTGCCGCCTGCTCGATAAATGAGGACGCCATAAAAAAAACATTCCGCACCAGGCGGAATGTTTTGCAGCAGCGCACTTGCCAGCGCAGGCGCCGTCAGTTGTCGAATTTTTCCTGTTTTTCGCCGTGCAGGCTCAGGGCCACCAGGCCCAATCCCACCAGCAGCATCGAGTACATGCTCGCTTCCGGCACGGCGGCCGTTACGCTGGTTTGCTGTGCGCTCGCGGCCGTCACGGGTCTGGGCGGCGCCAGGGCCGCATGGCGCGCGCCACTGCTGCTCCAGTGCGGTGCCGCCGTCGCGGTGCTGTTGGCCAGCAGGCGTGCATACGGCAAATCCGGCGTTTCCCAGCCAGGATTGTTATTCAAGCTGATGCTTTCATCGATCGTCACGCGTTCGCCGGCTTCCTGCTTGCCGGCCGTCGTGTCGCTGACTGCCGCCATGCTCCCCGTGCTGGCCGACAGCGCCAGCAAGGCCACGCATAGCGGCTGATAGATTCTCATCGTGCTCTCCCTGTTGTTCACCGCGCGGCGCAGCCGAAACCGGCTGGCGCATGGACGGACAATTCGCCTGTACGGGGGCGTATCATGATTTTTCTGCTGTTCTCCCATTACAGCATAAATCGTGACAATTTTGATACGTTTATTTCATGTTTATTACGAATATTTGTCATTTTGATAGCGTAAACATGATCGTTGCCGCACACTTTACATAAGCACGCTATCGCCAAAAACACTGTTGTTTTTTGTGCGAATCGCCAGCAGGAAAACAATATATTGATTAGTATATTGTTTATCGCACGCTATACAACATGACCGCCTGTGGGAGGGCACGATGGAGACAGTCGCAACACAACACGCCGAATACAACCTCGACGCCATGCGTGGCTCGGCCTACAAGGCCAGCTCGCTGCTCAAGGCCATGGGCAACGCCGACCGTTTGATGCTGCTGTGCCAGCTGTCGCAGGGCGAGCATTGCGTCAGCGACCTCGAGCAAAAAGTGGGCATCGGCCAGCCGACCCTCTCGCAGCAGCTGGGTGTGCTGCGCGAAGAAATGCTGGTGGCCACGCGGCGCGACGGCAAGCAGATCTATTACCGCGTCGCCAGCGCGCCCGTGCTGGCCGTGCTGCAAGTGCTGTACGCGCAATTTTGCGCGCCGCGCCCCACGTTCAACGACGAAGCCGACTGAGCCACCCATGACTATCGACTGGCAGCACTTCACGCCATGGACCTCGCTGGCCGGCGGCATGCTGATCGGCCTGGCGGCTGCGTTATTGATCCTGTTTAATGGCCGCATCGCCGGCATCAGCGGCATCCTCGGCGGCGTGTTGCGCCCGCGCAGTGGCGACCTGGGCTGGCGCATCGCCTTTCTTGCCGGCCTGATCGGCACGCCCCTGCTGTGGCAGTTGTGGCAAGCCTTGCCGCCCGTGCAGGTCGACGCCGGTACACCGGCCCTGATCGCGGCGGGCCTGCTGGTGGGCGTGGGCGTGCGCTATGGCGCCGGCTGCACCAGCGGCCACGGCGTGTGCGGCCTGTCGCGCCTGTCACCCCGTTCGCTGGCGGCCACGTGTGCCTTCATGGCGGCCGGTTTCCTCACCGTATATCTGTTGCGCCACCTATGAGTAAACTACTCCTTTCCCTGTTGAGCGGCCTCGTCTTTGGACTGGGCCTGATCGTCTCCGGCATGGCCAACCCGGCCAAGGTCATCGGTTTCCTCGACCTGGCCGGCGCCTGGGACCCGTCGCTGATGCTGGTGATGGGCGGCGCCATCGGCGTGGCCCTGCCCGCCTTCTGGCTGGCGCGGCGGCGCAGCAAGTCGCTGCTGGGCGATTCCATGCAGTTGCCCACGTCGCGGCGCATCGACCGGCGCTTGCTGCTGGGCAGCCTGGCCTTTGGCGCGGGCTGGGGCATCGCCGGTTTCTGTCCCGGCCCCGCCCTCGTGTCGCTGCTGGCCGGCCAGCCGAAGGCATGGCTGTTTGTGATCGCGATGCTGGTCGGCATGGCCCTGTTTGAAGTACTGGAGCGCCGCAAGGCACCCGCGCCAGCCTGAGACGGTACAATCTGGCGCATCGCCACTTTGGATACCGCTTACATGAAGACCGTGATTTTCCGTGCCGGCGCGCGCGCCGCTCTGCTGTGCAGCGTGCTGGCGCTGGCCGCCTGCGGCAGCTTGAGCTTGCTGAAGAAGGAAGCCCCGCCCGCTCCCGCGCCCGTGGCCGACACCTTGCCCAATCCGCAAGTGCTGCTGCTCGGTGAAGTACCCGACAATGCGCAAGGCCAGCGCCTGAGGATCGCGGAATTGCAGCGCCGGCTGGCCGCCGGCTGGCGTCCCGTGATCGTCATGGAGCAGTTCGACCGCGAAAACCAGGCCTTGCTGACGCGCGCCGCGCGCGAATGCGCCGACCCCGATTGCATCATCCGCGTGATGGAACAGCCGCGCTGGGACTGGAGCTTGTACCGGCCCGTGCTGGACCTCGTCATCAGCTATCAGCTGAACCTGGTCGCCGGCAACCTGTCGCCGGCCGATGCCTCGCGCATCGCGCGCGACGGCATCCAGTGGTCCATGCCGCCCGCCATGGTGGCCACGTATCTGGCCGCGCCCGTGCCGGCCGATATCCTGGAAGGGCAGCGGAAGGAAGTCCAGGCGGCCCGCTGCAACATGCTGCCCGACATGATGGTGACAGGCGTCGTCAACGCCCAGGTGGCGCGCGATATCTGGATGGCCAAGCTGATCCGCGACCAGGCGCCGCGCGACGTGGTGCTGATCGCCGGCAATGTGCATGTGCGCAAGGATATCGGCGTGCCCCGCTGGCTGAAGCTGGCCGACCCGCAACTGAATGTGCGCAGCATCGGCTACCTGGAACAGGGCGTTGGCGGCTACCAGGGCACGTTCGACCTGACGCAAACGATGGCGGCGCAGCCGCGCCCGGACTTGTGCTTGAAGTTTAAAAAATAAGGTTCAAGAATTAAGCGTTACTGCTGCACCCGCACCAGGGCGCTGACCCGGCTGGCCGTGTCGAGCAGTTTCGGCAGGCTGTGTTCCAGCAGATGCGCCACGGACGGCCCCGCCGTCTGGCCGCTGACGTTGATCGCCGCCACCACCTTGCCGGCCCGGTCGAACACGGGCGCGGCCAGGGCGATCAAGCCCTGTTCCAGCTCTTCCTGCACCAGGCACCAGCCCTGGCGCCGCACTTGCGCGATCTCTTCCATCAAGACCTCGATATCGACCTTGGTCGCCGGCGTGATTTTCAGCAGCGCCATCTTCGACAGCCGTTCGCGCAGCGCCTCGGGCGCCAGGCCCGACAGCAACACCCTGCCCATCGAGGTGCAGTAGGCGGGCAACCGGCTGCCGATGCCCAGGTTGATCGACATGGTGCGGTGCGCGGACAGGCGCACGACATACACGATGTCGTCGCCGTCGAGCACGGTGGCCGAGCACGACTGACGCAAGGCCTGCATCAATTCTTCCAGCAGCGGCTGCGCCTGCGTCCACACGGGCAACGATGACAGATAGGCGTAACCGAGGTCGAGCACCTTGGGCGTCAGGCGGAACAAGCGTCCGTCCGCCTCCACATAGCCCAGATGCAGCAAGGTGAGCAGGATGCGCCGCGCGCCCGCGCGTGTCAGCTGCGCCCGTTCCGCCACTTCACTCAGGGTCTGTTGCGGCGCGTCCGCGCCAAAACTGCGCAAGACGGCCAGTCCGCGCGCGAACGATTGCACATAGCTGTCGCCGGGACGCGGCGCGCCGTCGGCATCGAGGGTTTCGTCGGCGGAAAGGGGGGTGCTGCTGCGTGCGGTCATGGCGATTCCAAAGGATCAAGGTGGCAATTATAGCCATGGCGCTGGCCAAAACGGCAAATTGACAAGCGCCCCGATCAGGCATATTCTCACGAATAAGTTCTAAATACGAATATTTGTTCGATATGCGAACAAATCGGCCGTGAGTTTGATTGGGAGGAGACAGGCAATGATCGATAAACTGCGTTCCAGCGTGCTTGATGCGCTGGCCGATATCCACGATGGCGCTACCGTCATGATTGGCGGCTTTGGCGGCGCGGGCCAGCCGGCCGAGCTGATCGACGGCCTGATCGCCCAGGGCGCGCGCGACCTCGTCATCGTCAACAACAATGCGGGCAATGGCGACACGGGCCTGGCCGCCCTGCTGAAAAACGGGCAAGTGCGCAAGATCATCTGCTCGTTCCCGCGCCAGGCCGATTCCCACGTCTTCGACGCCCTGTACCGCGCGGGCAAGCTGGAGCTGGAACTGGTGCCGCAGGGAAATCTGGCCGAGCGCATCCGCGCCGCCGGCGCCGGCATCGGCGGCTTTTTTACGCCCACGGGCTATGGCACGGACTTGGCCAAGGGCAAGGAAACGCGCGAGATCGACGGCCGCATGTATGTGTTCGAGTCGCCCATCCACGCGGACTTCGCCCTGATCAAGGCGGAGCAGGGCGACCGCTGGGGCAACCTGACCTACCGCAAGACGGCGCGCAACTTCGGCCCCATCATGGCCATGGCCGCCAAGGTCAGCATTGCCTCCGTGCATGAAGTTGCTGAGCTGGGCAGCATCGATCCCGAACACGTCATCACGCCGGGCCTGTTCGTGCAGCGCATCGTGCAAGTGCCGCGCACGGCCACCGGCCCCGCCGGCTTCAAAGCGGCCGCTTGAGAAAGAAATCACATGAATAAATGGAATCGAGACCAGATGGCGGCCAAGGTGGCGGCCGACATCCATGAGGGTGCCGTGGTGAACCTGGGCATCGGCTTGCCCACTCTGGTGGCGAATCACTTGCCGGCCGGCGCGGAGATCATCCTGCACAGCGAAAACGGCGTGATCGGCATGGGCCCCGCGCCCGCGCCGGGCGAGGAAGACTACGACCTGATCAACGCGGGCAAGCAGCCCGTCACCCTGCTGGCCGGCGGCAGCTATTTCCACCATGCCGACAGCTTCGCCATGATGCGCGGCGGCCACCTCGATATCTGCGTGCTGGGCGCCTTCCAGGTGTCCGCCACGGGCGACCTGGCCAACTGGCACACGGGCGCGCCCGACGCCATCCCCGCCGTGGGCGGGGCCATGGATTTGGCCATCGGCGCGAAAAAAACCTGGGTCATGATGGAATTGCTGACGAAGACAGGTGAAAGCAAGCTGGTGCAGGCCTGCACCTATCCGCTCACGGGTATCGGGTGCGTCAGCCGTATCTACAGCGACCTGGCCGTGCTCGACCTGGGACCGGAAGGCGCGACGGTCGTCGAACTGGTCAATGGCTTGAGTCTGGAACAGCTGCAAGCCCTGACGCCGGTGCCGTTGCTGGATGGACGTTAATTTAATACATTTTCTTGGAGGAAAATAACATGACTGCAGCTTTTATCTGCGACGCCCAGCGTACCCCCTTCGGCCGCTACGGCGGCGGACTGTCCGGCGTGCGCGCCGACGACCTGGGCGCCGTGCCCATCCGTGCCTTGATGGCGCGCAACCCGAACGTGGACTGGGCTGCCGTCACCGACGTGCTGTACGGCTGCGCCAACCAGGCGGGCGAGGACAACCGCAACGTGGCGCGCATGGCGGCCCTGCTGGCGGGCTTGCCCGACAGCGTGCCGGGCGCCACCCTGAACCGCCTGTGCGGCTCGGGCCTGGACGCCATCGGCAGCGCCGCGCGCTTCATCAAGAGCGGCGAAGCGGGCTTGCTGATCGCCGGCGGCGTGGAAAGCATGAGCCGCGCGCCATTCGTCATGGGCAAGGCCGACAGCGCCTTTGCGCGCGGCATGAAAATGGAAGACACGACCATCGGCTGGCGCTTCATCAATCCGCTGATGAAGGCGCAGTACGGTGTCGATTCGATGCCGGAAACGGCGGAAAACGTGGCATCCGATTTCGGCATCAGCCGTCTTGATCAGGATGCGTTCGCCCTGGCCAGCCAGGTCAAGGCGCTGGCGGCGCAGCAGGCGGGCGTGTTCGACAGCGAAATCTGTCCCGTCAGCATCGCGCAGAAGAAGGGCGATCCCATCATCGTTGCCCGCGACGAGCACCCGCGCGCCACCACCCTGGAGACCCTGGCCAAATTGAAACCCGTCGTGCGCGCGGACGGCACGATCACGGCCGGCAACGCGTCCGGCGTCAACGATGGCGCGGCGGCCCTGCTGCTGGCCGACGAGGCGAATGCGGCCCGCTTTGGCCTCACGCCCCGCGCGCGCGTCGTCGCCATGGCGACGGCCGGCGTGGCGCCGCGCATCATGGGCATCGGCCCCGCGCCCGCCACCCTGAAAGTGCTGGCCATGACGGGTTTGACGATGGCCGACTTCGACGTCATCGAGCTGAACGAAGCGTTCGCCGCGCAAGGCCTGGCCGTGCTGCGCCAGCTGGGTGTGCGCGACGACGATGCGCGCGTCAACCCGAACGGCGGCGCCATCGCCCTGGGCCACCCGCTGGGCGCGTCCGGTGCGCGCCTGGCCATGACGGCCGTGAATCAATTGCACCGCACGGGCGGGCGCTATGCGCTGTGCACCATGTGCATCGGCGTGGGCCAGGGTATCGCGCTGGTGCTGGAACGGGTCTGATCCTGCGCGCCCGCAGGTGAAAAAAATTGCCGGCGATACGTATTAACGCGTATGCCGGGCGGCTTTTTGACCCGGATCAAGGGCGTATGATGCAAAACCAGCCCGGGCAACCTGGCTGGCGTTGGCTTTTTCACACGAACAAGAAGATTGATATGACATCCCACGATACTCCGCATGACGTTGCGCAGCTGACTTCCCGGCAGCGCATCAAGGCCATCATTGGCGCTTCCTCCGGTAACCTGGTCGAATGGTTCGACTTCTACATTTACTCGTTCTGCGCGCTGTACTTCTCGCACGCCTTCTTCCCTTCCGGTAACCCGACCACGCAGCTGCTGCAGACGGCCGGCATCTTTGCCGCCGGCTTCCTCATGCGTCCCGTGGGCGGCTGGCTGTTCGGCCGCATCGCCGACAAATACGGCCGCCGCCAGTCGATGATGATTTCCGTGCTGATGATGTGCGGCGGCTCGCTGATGATCGCCGTCATGCCGACGTATGACACCATCGGCGCCTTCGCCCCGTTCCTGCTGCTGGTGGCGCGCCTGTTCCAGGGCCTGTCCGTGGGCGGCGAATACGGCACCAGCGCCACCTACATGAGCGAAGTGTCGGAGTCGGGCAAGCGCGGCTTCTTTGCCTCGTTCCAGTACGTGACCCTGATCGGCGGCCAGTTGCTGGCCTTGCTGGTGCTGGTGGTCTTGCAGCAACTGTTGACCCTGGAAGAGCTGCGCGCCTGGGGCTGGCGCATCCCGTTCGTCTTTGGCGCCCTGGCGGCCCTCGTGTCGCTGAACCTGCGTAAATCCCTGACGGAAACGACCACCGCCAGCGAGCGCAAGGACAAGGATGCGGGCAGCCTGCGCGGTTTGCTCAAGCATAAGCGCGCATTTATCACGGTACTCGGCTTTACGGCCGGCGGCTCGCTCGTGTTCTACACGTTCACCACCTACATGCAGAAATACCTGGTCAACACGGCCGGCATGGATACCAAGACGGCCAGCGCCGTCATGACCTGCGCGCTGTTGGTGTACATGATTCTGCAACCGGTGTTCGGCGCCTTGTCCGACCGCATCGGCCGCCGCACCTCGATGCTGTTCTTTGGCGGCCTGGCCACCCTGTGCGTGCTGCCCATCATGCATGCCTTGAAGGATATTTCCAGCCCGTACGCGGCGTTCGGCCTGATCATCATCGCGCTGGCCATCATCAGCTTCTACACGTCGATCAGCGGCCTGATCAAGGCGGAAATGTTCCCCGTCGAAGTGCGCGCGCTGGGCGTGGGCCTGTCGTACGCGGTGGCCAACGCCATGTTCGGCGGTTCGGCCGAATATGTGGCGCTGCAGTTCAAGGCCTTGCACGTGGAAGAGTATTTCTATTGGTACGTGACCATCATGTGCCTGATTTCCTTCATCGTCGCCATCCGCATGCCGGACCCGAGCCGCTCGGGACTGCTGAAGTAACGTTGTCGTAAAATGGGGGACACTGCGGTGTCCCTTTTTTATCGCCGCCTTTTTATCGTGCCGATCAGGAGTTTTCATGTCGTATGTCATTCCCGCAGCCATCCAGCCCAGCGTTCCCGTCACCGGTAGCGTTGATACTTTTCCTGTCCACCGCATCTATTGCGTAGGCCGCAACTATGTCGACCACGCCAAGGAAATGGGCCATACGGGCCGCGAGGCGCCGTTTTTCTTCATGAAGCCAAACGATGCCGTGCTGCCCGTGCCAGCCGGAACGACGGGCGAGCTGCCGTATCCGGCGCAAACGCAGGATTTCCAGCACGAGATGGAACTGGTGGTGGCCATCGGCAAGGGCGGCAGCGACATCGCCGCCGAGGACGCTATGGGCCACGTGTGGGGTTATGCGATCGGCCTGGACATGACGCGCCGCGACGTGCAGGGCGCGGCAAAAAAACTGGGCCGTCCGTGGGAGACGGGCAAGGCCTTCGAACACTCGGCCCCCATCGGCCCCATCACCCCGGCTGCGCAGGCGGGCGACGTCCAGCATGCCGCCATCACGCTGCACGTGAATGGTGAACTGCGTCAAAGCAGCACTATCGATATGCTGATCTGGAACGTGGCCGAAACCATCGCCGACCTGTCGACCTATTTCACCTTGCAGCCAGGCGACCTGATCTACACGGGCACGCCGGCCGGCGTGGCGGCCGTGCAGCGCGGCGACGAGCTGGTGGGTGCCATCGACGGCCTGGGCGAATTGCGCGTGAAAGTGGTCTGAGCGGACAAGGAGGGCGGCATGATGAACGATACATATTCCTTAGCACAACCCACGCGCGCCGAGATCGACGCCCTGGCGGGCCCGGCCCTGCTGGAATTCGGCACGGGCTGGTGCGGCCATTGCCGCGCCACCAAGGCGCCGCTGGCCGCCGCGTTGGCGCAGTACCCCGGGGTAGCGCATCTGCGCGTGGAGGACGGCCCCGGCCGTGCCCTGGGCCGCTCCTTCAAGGTCAAGCTGTGGCCGACCCTGATTTTTCTGAAAGATGGCCAGGAAGTGGCGCGCCTCGTGCGCCCGCTCGACAGCCGCGAGATCGAGCAGACGTTTGCATTGATTGCTGCGTAGGCCGGCGCAGGTCGGCGTAGGTCGGCTTAGCGCAGCGTAAGCCGACACCACCCCAGCGCCGACACCACCGCACATGCTCCCGCACAACTTCTTGCCGCACCGCAGCACTCCGCGTATGATAAGCCGCTTACAGCAAGATCAACCGCATCCTTCGTGATGCAGCGCGATCATCGCCGGCCCGCTCCACCCGGAGGGGCCGCAGGCAAGGATTCACCACAAATGACCGATGCCGCGATGCCGACGCGCGGGTCTGGTACGGAATGCCTGGCGATACGCCGGGCCTGATACACGTCGCCCATCCCCTGACGCCTTTCCTGCCGTGCCCCGGATAAACCGGATGGCGCACGACCGTTGTTTTTCTAATTCAGCACTGATCACAGCGCGATGGCGCGCGTTGCCGGTAGTTCACTACGGCAACAAAGACCGTTGTTTTTTGTTTGCAAATTTAATAGCAAATGCGCAGCAAATGCATGCGCGCAAGGCTATGATATGTGAACGACACGGAGACAACGTGCTGTGCTGCTGCCTGAAAAAACATCCAGAGAATGGCCTTTAGACACCCTCCCCAAGGAGCGCAGTAAATGAGCAAGCCCCCGAGCACCTCCCCCAAGAAAAATTCCCCCGGCACGGTGCTGTTCGCCAGCCTGATCGGCACCACCATCGAGTTCTTTGACTTCTACATCTACGCCACCGCCGCCGTGCTGGTGTTCCCGAAATTGTTCTTCCCCGCCGGCGACCCGTCGGCCGCCGTGCTGCAATCGCTGGCCACGTTCGCCATCGCCTTCTTCGCCCGCCCCATCGGTTCGGCCGTGTTCGGCCACTTCGGCGACCGCATCGGCCGCAAGGCCACTCTCGTGGCGGCCTTGCTGACCATGGGTATCTCCACCGTCATCATCGGCTTGCTGCCGACGTATGCCGCCATCGGCACCCTGGCGCCGCTGCTGCTGGCGCTGTGCCGTTTCGGCCAGGGCCTGGGCCTGGGCGGCGAGTGGGGCGGCGCGGTGCTGCTGGCAACCGAGAACGCGCCACCGGGCAAACGCGCCTGGTACGGCATGTTCCCGCAGCTGGGCGCGCCGATCGGTTTCTTCCTGTCGGGCGGCATCTTCCTGCTGCTGAGCGAAACCATGACCGATGAGCAGTTCTTCAGCTACGGCTGGCGCATCCCGTTCCTGGCCAGCGCGCTGCTGGTCATCGTCGGCCTGTACGTGCGCCTGAAAATCACGGAAACGCCGGACTTCCAGAAAGTCATCGACAAGAACGAAGTCGTCAAGCTGCCCGTGGCCACCGTGTTCCGCCAGCATGGCCGCATGTTGTTCCTGGGCACCATCATCGCCCTGGCCACCTTCGTGCTGTTCTACCTGATGACGGTGTTCGCGCTGAGCTGGGGCACGACCAAGCTGGGCTTCACGCGCAAGGAATTCCTCGTCGTGCAACTGTTTGCCGTGCTGTTCTTCGCCTTGACGATACCGTTGTCGGCCGTGCTGGCCGACCGCCGCGGCCGCCGCGCCACCCTGATCTGGGTCTCCGTCGCCATCGCCATCTTCGGCCTGGTGCTCGCGCCCATGTTCGGCTCGGGCGTGACGTGGGAAGTGACCGTCTTCATGGCTGTCGGCCTGGGCTTGATGGGCATGACCTACGGACCGCTGGGCACGATGTTGTCCGAGCTGTTCCCGCCTGAAGTGCGCTACACGGGCGCCTCGCTCACGTTCAACCTGGCCGGCATCCTGGGCGCCTCGCTGGCGCCGTACATCGCCACCTGGCTGGCCACCAACTATGGTCTGCAATACGTGGGCTATTACCTGTCGCTGGCGGCCGTGCTGACCCTGGGCGCGCTGCTGATGGTGGGCAAGCCGCGCACGGGCAAGGAAGCCTGGCAGTAACACGCCTCGGATCCCGCAGCACCCGAAAGCCGCCAGCTGTACGCACAGCTGGCGGCTTTTTTGGCTATGTCACCGTCAAATGAGGGAACTCTCCCAGTGTTGCCTTCAATAATGTTTCTGGGGAGCGGATGCGCCCGGCGTCCAGTATCCAGCGCCACGCCAGGTAATTCGGCAAATAACGGCTGGCCACGCCATGGAAGATGCGCAGCCAGCCGCGCAAGCGGCTGTGATACGCGTTGACGTTCTGCACGTGGGCGGCGCCCTGCACGCGGATGCCGGCACGCAAGTTGACGGCCTGGTGACTGATGCCCGCTTCACGCGCGAAGGCGCGATAGGCAGCGTGGCCGTCGGTCATCAGCAAGATGTCCTTGTCGATCACGGGTGGCAGGCAAGCATGCAGCTGCGCCTTGGTCAGCGCCCCTTTTCCCGCGACGAAATCGAGGGTCTGTCCCGTGCGGTCGCGCGCCACCAGGATGCAGACTTGTTCACTGGAAATGCCGCGTTGGCAGGCATGGCCGCCACGGCGGCGCGCCGGACGCGTCAGATGCCGCGCGCCCTTTTCTGACGCCAGCACATACAGTTCGTCCGCTTCGGCGATGCCATGCAGGCAATGGGGCCGGTCCGTCTTGGTCAGGCTTAAAAACCGGTGGCGCCAGCGAAAGGCAGTGTTGCGGTGCACGCCCAGCTGGCTTGCTGCCTTGCGCACGGAAGCCGACTCGAGCAGGCAGTTGGCGTAGTCGAGCCACAAGGTCTTATGGCGCAAGCGCGCCAGCGGCGTGCCGGTGAGCGCATTGAAGGTGCGCCCGCACGGCACGCAACGCCAGCGCTGCAGTCCGTGCGCATGGCCATGCCGGTGCGCATGGCTGCTGTTGCAGGCGGGGCAGTGTAACCGCTGCCGGGCCACGCTTTCGACCAGTGCCACGGCCGCGTTCTGCGATCCTGCCCCGCGCAGCAGAGCAGTGCCCGCCAGACGCTGGCGACGGCTCAGTGCGGCGAACTGGGCGATGAAGGTTTTCCATTCGGCTGACTGCATGGAAGGCTCCCGTTTGTCTGATATGTACAGTCAGACAGCCGGGGCTGGGGAAGATTCCTTGAGTTCCCCTATTTGTCGGGGACAGAGCCGCTTTTTTTGTCGGTAAAACGCCACGCCGCACGCCTGCCGAGATTCTTGTTGACAGTCAAAATCGGCTGGTGGTAAGGTGTGCACACGTGTGCAATGCAGTGCAAGGCCTTAAAAAGCACATCCCGGGACAGTGACACCGCAAGATAGCGGTGCGGTCTGAAGTACCACAACGATAACGAACTTGGAGTGAGACGATGAAGATGCGCAATGTTGCGATTGCTATAAGCCTGGCCCTGCCGATGACGGCCATGGCCGCCGAGGAACGCCTGTCCGTGCTGTGCTCGGCCGACATGGAATGGTGCCAGCTGATGAAGAACCGCTTCGAGGCGGAAAGCAAGATCAAGGTATCGATGATCAGGAAGAGCGCCGGGGAAGCCTACGCGAAGATCCGCGCCGAAGCGTCGAACCCGAAATCGGACATCTGGTGGGGCGGCACGGGCGACCCGCACCTGCAGGCCGCCGCCGAAGGTTACACGGAAGAATACAAGTCGCCCACCCTGCCCAAGCTGCAGCCGTGGGCGCTCAAGCAGGCCGAGACGGCCAAGTACCGCACCGTCGGCATCTACATCGGCATCCTGGGCCTGGCCTACAACGAAAACGTGCTGAAGAAGAAAAACCTGCCGCCGCCCCAGTGCTGGAAAGACCTGGTCAAGCCCGCCTACAAGGGCGAGATCGAGATGGCCAACCCGAACTCCTCGGGCGCCGCCTACAACGCGCTGGCCACCGTGGTGCAGCTGTTCGGCGAAGAGGAAGCGTTCGACTTTCTGGCGAAAATGGGCCAGAACGTCAGCAAATACCCGAACGCGGGCGTGGCGCCGGGCGAGGACGTGGGCCGCGGCGAAGCGGGCGTGGCCATCGGCTTCATGCATGATCTGATGAAACTCACCGTGGCCGGCTTTCCCGTGAAAGTCTTGCCGCCCTGCGAAGGCACCGGCTACGAGATCGGCTCGATGAGCATCGTCAAGGGCGCGAAAAACATGGAACAGGCAAAGAAATTCTATGAATTCGCCCTGCGTCCCGACGTGCAGAGCGAAGCCGTCAAAGCGCTGGCCTTCCAGATCCCGTCGAACATCGCCGCCACCATTCCCGCCGCCTCGCCGCGCCTGGAAAACATCAAGACCATCAACTACGACTTCGCCAAGTATGGCGCGTCGGACACGCGCAAGCGCTTATTGCAACGCTGGACCACGCAGATTTACTCTGCCGGCAATTAACGCGCGCCAAAACTTACTGCGCGTCGCGACTTGCAGCCTGCGATGCTCACTGTGCTAGCGCACAGCTGCGCGTCTCGGCCGCAACTCACTGCCGCTCGCTACAGTTTTGGCAGGCGTTAAACCTATATCAATTGCTCAAAACGTCTGGAATACAGGGCGCACCGCGCAACAGAATTTCAGACGTTCATAGTTGGATGAAACTCATGAAAAAGATATTTTACGGCTGGCTGCTGGCCGCTTTGGCAGCGTTGTGCCTGTTGCCCTGGCAGCAGCAGGAAGCGGGCCTGTTCGCCGGCGAATGGTTGCGCGACGGCCAGTTCTTCAGTGAGCGTGGCGCGCCGGCCGTGCTGCACCTGCTGTCGTTCGGCGCCTGGCCGCTGGGCGTGTTCTTTGCCCTGATCGCCGCCAGCGCCGCGCTGGTGGCCGGCAATCCCCACCGCAAGACCCTGGGCCTGGGCCAGATCGCCCTCGGCGGCGCTGGCCTGCTGTGGCTGGCATGGCTGGGCTGGGGGCCGCTGGCCGCCGGCACCGGCCTCGGTTTCGGCGCGCTGCTGCTGGCGCTGTGCCTGCTGTTCCTGCTCACGTCGGGCGCCGCCGCCTGCGGCGTGTGCCGCGGCGACGCCTTCGTCGCCGGCGCCATCGGCCTCATCATCTGCCTCATCTCCCTGTTCGTGCTGTTCCCCGTCGCGCTGATCCTCGTCAGCGCCGGCCAGCCCCTGGACGATGGCGGCACGGGCGCCGCCGCCCTGGCGCGCCGCCTGGCGGACCCCGGCATCTGGAGCCTCAATTGCGTGGCCGGTCCCGGCCGCTGCGGCGTGGCCTGGAACACCCTGGCGCTGGCCCTGCTGACGGGCGTCTCGGCCACCTTCCTCGGCCTCGTGTTCGCCCTGCTGGTGACGCGCACCAACGGCCGCTGGGTACGCCCCATGCGCGCCATCACCATCTTGCCGATCGTCACGCCGCCGTTCGTGCTGGGCCTGGCGCTGATCCTGCTGTTCGGCCGCAACGGCGCCATCACGGGCCTGGTCGGCGAGTTGTTTGGCATCGGGCAAAGCCGCTGGCTGTACGGCATGACGGGCGTGTGGCTGTCGCAGATGCTGGCCTTTGCGCCGATCGCCTTCATGACGTTAATTGGTGTGGTGGAAGGCGTCAGCCCCTCGCTGGAAGAAGCGTCGGGCACCCTGGGCGCGAGCAGCTGGCAAACCTTCGTCCAGGTCTCCTTGCCGCTGATGCGTCCCGGCATCGCCAATGCTTTTTTGCTGTGCTTTATCGAAAGCATGGCCGACTTCGGCAACCCGATGGTTTTGGGCGGCAACTTCCACGTGCTGTCGACGGAAATCTTCTTTTCCGTGGTGGGCGCCTCGAACGACCAGGGCCGCGCGGCCACCTTGGCCATCGTGCTGCTGACCTTTGCCGTGGGTGCCTTCTTCATCCAGAACCTGTGGTTGGGCAAGAAATCGTATGTGACGGTGACGGGCAAGGCCGACCACGGCGGCCACGCCTCGCTCAACCCGCGCCTGAAAACCACCTTGTGGACCATCGCCCTGCCATGGTTCGCCTTCACGGCCCTGATCTACGGCACGGTGGTGGCGGGCGGCTTCGTGAACAACTGGGGCCAGGACAATGGCTTCACCTTGCGCCATTACATCGACGCCTTCGGCATCACGGCGGGCGCGTCCGGCTGGCACTGGACGGGCCAGGCCTGGCCGTCGCTGTTCACCACCCTGACGATTTCGGCCATCGCCGCGCCCTTGACGGCCTTTGTCGGCATCCTGTCGGCCTGGCTGCTGGTGCGTCAGCAATTCGCCCTGAAGAGCGCGTTCGAGTTCGGCACCATGCTCAGCTTTGCCATTCCCGGCACCGTCATCGGCATCAGCTACATCCTGGCGTTCAACTCGGCGCCGATCGAGTTGACGGGCACGGCGACGATTCTGATCCTGTGCTTTGTCTTCCGCAACATGCCGATGGGCTTGCGCACGGGCATCGCCGCAATGCGCCAGCTCGACGGCAGTCTGGACGAGGCGTCGATCACCCTGGGCGCCAGCAGCTGGACCACCATGCGCAAGGTCATCCTGCCGCTGCTGCGCCCGGCCATCGCCTCGGCCCTCGTGTATGGCTTCGTGCGTTCTATCACGTCGATCTCGGCCGTCGTCTTCCTCGTCAGCGCCGACTACGACATGGCCACGTCCTACATCATCGGCCTGGTGTCGAACGGCAACTACGGCACGGCCATCGCCTACGCCACGGTGCTGATCGTCATCATCCTGCTGTGCATCCAATTGATCCATTTGCTGGTCGGCAAGCGCCGCCTTCGCCGCGTCAGCGCCGAAAAAACGCTGCCGGCCGCCGTTCCCAACCTGGAAAAGAGCTACGCATGAACCACTTTACTACCCAAGCAACAGAGCTTGCCGCGCTGGAATTCGATGGTGTTACCAAGCGCTATGGCAAGGCCCTGGCCGTGAACGATGTGTCGTTCACGATCGCCCCGCGCACCATGGTCACCCTGCTGGGCCCCAGCGGCTGCGGCAAGACGTCCACCCTGCGCCTGATCGCGGGCCTGGAACGCGTCAGCGCCGGGCGCATCCTGCTGGCCGGCGAGGACGTCACCCTGACCTCCGCCGCCGAGCGCGACGTCAGCATGGTGTTTCAGAGTTATGCACTGTTTCCGCACATGACGGTGCTCGACAACGTGTGCTACGGCCTCGTCGTCTCCGGTGAAACCAAGCCGCGCGCCATCGAACGGGCACAGGAAAGCCTGCGCCTGGTGGGACTGGCCGACTTTGCCGCGCGCTTCCCGAACGAGTTGTCGGGCGGCCAGCAGCAGCGGGTCGCCGTGGCCCGCTCGCTGGTGCTGCAGCCCAAGGTCTTGCTGCTGGACGAGCCGCTGTCGAACCTCGACACGAAACTGCGCCGCCGCGTGCGCGACGAGATCCGCGACATCCAGGTCAAGCTGGGCTTGACGGCCGTGTACGTCACGCATGACCAGGAAGAGGCGCTGGCCATTTCCGACCAGATCATCGTCATGAACCGCCAGGTGATCGCGCAAAAGGGCTCGCCGCACGAGCTGTTCGAGTCGCCGGCCGACAAGTTCGTCGCCGACTTCATCTGCAACGCCAACATCGTCGATGGCGTGATCGAGTCGGTGGCCGACGGCAAGGCCGTCTGCGTCATGGGCAAGCTGCGGCTCCGGCTGCCATGCCGCAGCCAGCGCAGCGGCGAAGCGAGTTTCGCCGTGCGTCCGGAAGCGATCCTGCTGTCGCCCGCGCAGCCCGACAGCGCCATGGTGGTGCGCGTGGCGCGCGCCACTTATCTGGGACGCGAAATGCAATACACGCTCGAGACGCCGGTCGGCGAACTGTTTGCCGTCTCGCACGACTTGAGCCAGGTTTTCACGCAAGGCACATCGGTCGCCATGACCGTACACGAACATGGCGCAGCCATCATTGGAGGACAAGCATGACAGATATGACACAGGCAGCGGTACTGTCCGACGCGGCGACCCTGGAACGCTATGCCTACGCCCGGCACATCATTCGCCAGGCGGGCGGGATTGCGCTGGGCATGTTCCAGCGCCGCACGGAACTGGTGATCGAGGAAAAGGGCTTGCAGGACATGGTCAGCATCGCCGACCGCATGGTCGAGGATTTCCTGCGCGCGCAGATCGCCGAGCGCTTCCCGGACGACGCCGTGGTGGGCGAGGAGCGGGGCGGCGGCGCGTCCGGCGCGCGCTGCGTGTGGGTCATCGATCCCATCGACGGCACGGCCTGTTTTGTCAACGGCATGCTGGCCTGGTGCGTGTCGATCGGCGTGCTGGTCGACGGCCAGCCCGCCATCGGCGCCGTGTACGACCCGAATGCGGACGAGCTGTTCCACGCCTGCCTGGGGCAAGGTGCGCATGTGACGGCGAAGGCCGGCGAAACGCGGCTGCGCATCAACGACGTGGCCAGCCTGCAGGGCGGCGTGCTGGGCGTGGGCTTTTCGCACCGCGTGGGCACCGGTACTTTCCTGCCCTTTTTGCGCGACGTGCTGGAAGGGGGCGGCATGTTCATCCGCAACGGCTCCGGCGCGCTGATGATCGCCTACGTGGCGGCCGGGCGCCTGATCGGCTATTTCGAGCCGCACATCAATTCCTGGGATTGCCTGGCGGGCATCGTGCTCGTCAACGAGGCGGGCGGGCGCTGCAATGATTTCCTGGCCGATAACGGTCTGGAAAAGGGCAACCCCATCCTGGTGGGCGGGCCCCGCCTGTATCCGCAACTGGCGGCGCTGGCCTTGCCGCGTTGTGCCTGAAGACATCGACTGGAAAGGGAGGGCAGGCGTCCGGCGAGGGACGCATGTAGTGGCAACACGCTGTTGAGCATCATGAGTAATCCACCATCATAAAAACAAGCAGGAGACAACATGAAAAACGGGATGAACACCATGCAGTTGAACAAGATCGCCGCCGTATTGTTGCTGGTCGCACCAGGCTGCGTGCTGGCCGAATCGAGCGTCGTCGTGTACGGCCGCATCCACGCGGGCTTCGACCGTATCGAAACGTCGAGCTCGGCCACGGCGCCGAATGGCGAATCGGTATCGCGCGTATCGGACAATTCTTCGAAGATCGGCTTTCGTGGACGTGAAGACTTGGGCAATGGCAACACGGCCTTCTTCCAGATCGAAGGCAATGCCAAGCTCGACGATGGCACGGGCGCCATCAATAGCAAGGATACCTTTGTCGGGCTGGAAAACCCCGCCTATGGCCGCATCGCGCTGGGCCGCTTCGCCACGCCGATCCGCCAGATCAACGGCTACACCAACCGTTTCGTGGGCGAAGGCATCCAGGATGACGCCAACATTTCTCAGCTGGGCGGCGAAGGCTTCAACCGCCGCAGTTCGAACGCCGTCAGCTACCGCACGCCCGTGGTGCAAGGCTTCAGCGCGACGATTTACCGCGCCAGCGAAAACGAGGCATCGAACGGCGACCGCATCTATTCGGGCATCGTGCAATACGCAAACGGTCCCATCAAGGGCGCCGTCGGCTATGAAAAGCACAAGGACTTGCGTCCCGGCTTCAGCGAAAAGATGTTCCGCGCCGTGGGCAATTACAACTTCGGCGGCGGCGACGTGGGCGTGGCCTGGAACCGCATGGTGTATGACGTGGCCGGCGGCGACTTGCAGCGCGACTACTTCACCATCACGGGCGCCTACAAGGCGGGCGGCGGTTCCTTCATCGGCCGTTTCGGCGTGGCAGGCGACGTGTCGGGCAGCGCGCCCAACGGCAGCAGCGTGACCATCAAGGCCACCACGCTGGTGCGCGGCGACGACAGCGGCGCCAAGCAGGCGACCCTGGGCTACGAGTATTACTTGTCCAAGCGCAGCACCGTGTATGCCTATTACACGCAAACCAATAACGACAAGAACGCCAACTACACGTTTGGCGGCAATGCCTTCGCCGCCACCAAGAAGGGTGCCAAGCTCAGCGGTGTAATGCTGGGCGTCATCCACCTGTTCTAACTTTTTTTGCCCGAATTTGCACACGTGTGCAAATTCGGGCTGCCTTACCCCGACTATCAAGGAGATGGAAATGATTCAAGTGGCATTGTTCGGCGCCGGGCGCATCGGCCGCATTCACGCCGGCAATCTGGTACGCCAGCCCGGCGTGCGCCTGAAATACGTGGTCGACGTGCATGCGGGCGCGGCGGCGGAAGTGGCGGCCCTGCATGGCGCCAGCGTCGCCAGCGTGGAGGCCGTGCTGACCGACCCGGCAGTCAAGGCCGTGCTGATCGCGTCGAGCACGGATACGCATGCGGACCTGATCGTGCGCGCGGCGGCCGCCGGCAAGGCCATCTTTTGCGAAAAGCCCGTCGACCTGACTCTGGAGCGCGCGCGCGCCGCCGCCGCTGCCGTCAAGGACGCGGGCGTGCTGTGCATGATCGGCTTCCAGCGCCGCTACGACCCCACGTTTGCCGCCGTCAAGCAGCGCATCGCGGCGGGCGAGATCGGCACGCCGGAGATGCTCATCGTCACCAGCCGCGATCCGGGCCCGCCGCCCGTCAGCTACATCCAGGTCTCGGGCGGCATCTTCAAGGATATGCTGATCCACGATTTCGACATCTTCCGCTGGATACTCGACGATGAAGCCGTCAGCGTGCACGCCACGGGCAGCTGCCTCGTCGATCCGGCCATCGGCGCGGCTGGCGACCTCGATACGGCCGCCGTCACCCTCCGCACGGCCCAGGGCCGCTTGTGCCAGATCAACACCACGCGCCGCGCCGCCTACGGCTACGACCAGCGTTTCGAGGTGCTGGGCAGCGCCGGTATGCTGCAGGCGGGCAACCACAAGCCGACGGAAGTAACCGCCTATGGCGCCGCTAACGTCAGCGTGGACAAGCCGGAAGACTTTTTCCTGGAACGCTACCGCGCCGCCTACGCCAGCGAAATGGCGCACTTTTTCGATGCCTTTGCCCATGGCGCAGCGCTGCGCACCACCGTTCACGATGGCTTGAAAGCCCTGGAACTGGCCGAAGCGGCCACCGTGTCGTGGCGCGAGCAGCGCATCGTGCAACTGTCATAAGGAAACAATGCCATGAAGAATACGACTGAATTTGCCCAGGGCCGCGCGCTCGACGTGATCTGCCTGGGCCGCCTGGCGGTGGACCTGTACGCGCAGCAGATCGGCAGCTCCCTGGAAGACGCGAGCAGTTTCGCCAAATACCTGGGCGGCTCGTCGGCCAATATCGCCTTCGGCACGGCCCGGCTGGGCCTGAAGTCCGCCATGCTGTCGAAAGTGGGCGACGACCATATGGGCCGTTTCTTGACGGATACCTTGGCCAAAGAAGGCTGCGACGTCAGTCACGTCGGCATCGACCGCGAGCGGCTCACCGCCCTCGTCATGCTGGGCATCAAGGATAAAAACACGTTTCCGCTGATTTTCTACAGGGAAAATTGCGCCGACATGGCCATCGAAGCGTCCAGCGTCGACGCCGCCTTTATCGCTTCCAGCAAAGCGTTATTAATCACCGGCACGCATTTCTCGACGAGCGCCATGCATGGCGTCAGCACGCAGGCATTGAAACTGGCGCGCGCCAATAATGTACGCACCGTGCTCGACATCGATTACCGGCCCGTGCTGTGGGGCTTGTCCGGCAAGGCGGATGGCGAAACGCGTTTCGTCTCGAACGACGGCGTGACGCGCCACTTGCAGGCCATCCTGCCGCAGTTCGACCTGATCGTCGGCACGGAAGAGGAATTCATGATCGCCGGCGGCGGCGCCGACATCATGGCCAGCTTGCGCGCCGTGCGGGCCGCCACCCTGGCCACCCTCGTTGTCAAGCGCGGCTCGCTGGGCAGCGCCGTCATCGACAATGTGGTGCCGGCCAGTTTGGATGACGCGTATAACTACCGTGGCGTGCGCGTGGAAGTGCTGAACGTGCTGGGCGCGGGCGACGCTTTCCTGTCGGGATTCCTGAAAGGCTGGCTGCGCGGCGAAGATTACGAGGCCTGCTGCCGCTACGCGAACGGCTGCGGCGCCCTCGTCGTGTCGCGCCACGGCTGCGCGCCGGCCATGCCGTCGCCCGTCGAACTCGACTATTTCCTGGCCAATGCGGCGAAACTGACCCGTCCTGACCAGGACGCCACCCTGGCGCGCTTGCACCGCACGACGGTAGCGCGCAAACAGTGGAATGAGCTGTGCGTGTTTGCCTTCGATCACCGTACGCAATTCTTTGAGCTGGCCCAGCAGGGCGTGAGCGATGAAGCGCGGATTTCACAGCTCAAGCAATTGTTCGTGCAAGCCGTGGGCCAGACGGAGGCGGCGCGCGGCTTGCAGGGCGGCACGGGCGTGCTGATCGATGACCGCTATGGCGTCGATGCGCTCAACGATGCGACCGGGCGCGGCTGGTGGATAGGCCGTCCCGTCGAAATGCCGGGCTCGAACCCGCTGCAATTCGACTGGGGCCGTTCGCTGGCATCGCGGTTGACGCAGTGGCCGAAGGAACACGTGATCAAGTGCCTAGTGCAGCTGCACCCGGACGATACGCCGGAAAACCGGCTGGAGCAGGAAGCGCAAATCAAGGGCTTGTACGACGCGGCGCAGCTCACGGGTCATGAATTGCTGCTGGAAATTATCCCTGCCAAGTCACTGCCCCAGCACGACGACACCGTGTATCGCGCAGTAAAACGCTTGTACAACCTCGGCATCTATCCGGAATGGTGGAAGCTGGAAAGCATGTCAGCGCAGCAATGGCAATCCATCGATGCCCTCGTGCACGAGCGCGATCCGTATTGCCGTGGTGTCGTATTACTTGGCTTGAACGCACCCATCGCCGCCCTGGCCGACAGTTTTGAGCAGGCCAGTGCCAGCAGCACCTGCCGCGGCTTCATGGTGGGCCGCACCATCTTCCAGGAACCGAGCCGCCGCTGGCTGGCCGGCGAACTCGACGATACTGGCCTGATCGCCGCCGTGCGCGCCAATTTCGAGCAGCTTATTTCGCTGTGGCAGCGTACGCGCAACCGCCTGGAGCGTGCGGCATGAGCGCCACGATTCGTTTAACCATGGCGCAGGCGCTGGTGCGCTACTTGTCGGTATTGCGCACGGAAGAGGGCGAACCTGTGTTCGGCGGCGCCTTCGCCATCTTTGGCCACGGCAACGTCGCCGGCATGGGCGAGGCGCTATACCAGTACCGCGAGCAATTTCCCACCTACCGCGCCCACAATGGACAGGCGATGNCAGCGTACGCGCAACCGCCTGGAGCGTGCGGCATGAGCGCCACGATTCGTTTAACCATGGCGCAGGCGCTGGTGCGCTACTTGTCGGTATTGCGCACGGAAGAGGGCGAACCTGTGTTCGGCGGCGCCTTCGCCATCTTTGGCCACGGCAACGTCGCCGGCATGGGCGAGGCGCTATACCAGTACCGCGAGCAATTTCCCACCTACCGCGCCCACAATGAACAGGCGATGGCGCACTCGGCCATCGCCTACGCGAAAGCCCACATGCGCCTGCGCATGCTGGCCGTCACCACTTCCATCGGTCCCGGCGCCACCAACCTGCTGACGGCGGCCGCGCTGGCCCACGTCAACCGCTTGCCCGTGCTCTTGTTGCCCGGCGACGTGTTTGTCTCGCGCGCACCGGACCCCGTCTTGCAGCAGCTGGAAGATGGCACGGACGGCAGCGTCTCCGTCAACGATGCTTTTAAACCTTTGTCGCGCTATTTCGACCGCATCGTGTATCCGGAGCAATTGCTCACGGCCTTGCCGCGCGCGATTGCCGCCTTGACGCACCCGGCCGCCTGCGGTCCCGTGACCTTGTCCCTGCCGCAAGACGTGCAGACGATGGCCTACGATTATCCGGCCGATTTCTTCGAACCGAGGACCGTGCGCTTCCGCGCCGTGCCGCCCGTCGAGCAGGAGCTGGAAGAGGCGGCGTTGCTGTTGAAGAACGCGAAACAGCCCTTGATCGTCGCCGGTGGCGGCGTGTTGTACGGCCAGGCCGGCGCCGCCCTGCAGGCGTTTGCCGAACGGCACGGCATTCCCGTGGCGGAAACCCAGGCCGGCAAAAGTTCCTTGCCGTGGGACCATCCGCTGCAGCTGGGCGCCATCGGCGTCACCGGATCGCCCGCCGCGAACGCGCTGGCGGCGGACGCGGACGTGGTGCTGGCCGTCGGCACGCGCCTGCAGGATTTCACGACGGGGTCCAACTCCCTGTTTGCGCAGGCGCAACTGGTCAGCCTGAACGTCAACGCTTTCGATGCGCTGAAACGCCGCGGCCTGGGCGTGCAGGCGGACGCGACCCTGGGCTTGCAGGGACTGTCGCGGCTGCTGGGTGGCTGGCACAGCGCGGGCCAGTGGCTGGAGCGGGCACAGCAGGAGGCGCATGCGTGGCGCGCCACCGTGCTGGCCATTACCGGCAAACGGGAAGTGGCCGGCTTGCCATACGACGGCGAAGTCATCGGCGCCGTGCAGCGTTCCTCCAAGGATTCCACCACCCGCGACATTGTCGTCTGCGCGGNAGCAGGAGGCGCATGCGTGGCGCGCCACCGTGCTGGCCATTACCGGCAAACGGGAAGTGGCCGGCTTGCCATACGACGGCGAAGTCATCGGCGCCGTGCAGCGTTCCTCCAAGGATTCCACCACCCGCGACATTGTCGTCTGCGCGGCCGGTACCTTGCCGGCCGAGCTGCACAAGCTGTGGAGAACATCGACACCGGGCGGCTACCATATGGAATACGGCTACTCGTGCATGGGTTATGAAATCGCCGGCGGCCTGGGCGTCAAGATGGCGCAGCCTGAGTCGGAAGTCATCGTCATGGTGGGCGACGGCAGCTATCTGATGATGAATTCGGAAATCGCCACCTCCGTCATGCTCGACAAAAAACTGATCATCGTCGTGCTCGACAACCGCGGCTATGGCTGCATCAACCGCCTGCAGCAGGCGTGCGGCAATGCCTCGTTCAACAATATGTTGCCCGACAGCGCACCGCGCATCGACTTCGCCCTGCATGCGCGGTCGCTGGGCGCGCTATCCGAACACGTTGCCAACATTGGCGAACTGGAACAGGCCATGCTGCGCGCCCGCGCCGCTGCGCGCACCTATTTGATCTGCATCGACACGGACGACACGCGCACGACGCAAGAGGGCGGTTGCTGGTGGGAAGTGGCCGTGCCCGAAGTGTCGACTCAGCCCGGCGTGCAAGCTGCGCGTGCCCGTTATGAAAATGATCGCCTGAAACAAAGGAATTGAAATGACTACCTGGAATGTACGCATCGGCATCAACCCGATCTCGTGGATGCACGACGATCGCCTGAAACAAAGGAATTGAAATGACTACCTGGAATGTACGCATCGGCATCAACCCGATCTCGTGGATGAACGACGATTTGCCCAGCCTGGGCGGCGAGACCCCGCTGGAAACGGCGTTGAAAGAGGGCGCCGAGATCGGCTATGTAGGCTTTGAACTGGGCAACAAGTTTCCGAAAGATGCCCCGGCCCTGAACGCCGTGCTGGGCAAGTATGGTCTGGCATGTGTCTCCGGCTGGTATTCGGGCCGCCTGGCGCACCGCTCGGTGGAAGAGGAGATCGCCTCCGTGGCATCGCATTTACGCTTGCTGGCCGACAGCGGCGCCACCGTCATGGTCTACGGCGAAGTGGCCGACGCCATCCAGGGCGAAGCGCGCCCCTTGTATAAACGCCCGCGTTTCCAGTCGCAGCAGCAATGGCAGGACTACGCCGACAAATTGACGGCGTTTGCCGCCCACTTGCTGGCGCATGGCGTGCGCCTGGCCTATCACCACCACATGGGCGCCTACGTGGAAACGCCGGCCGACGTGGATCAATTGATGGCCCTGACGGGAACCGAGGTCGGCTTGCTGTTCGACACGGGCCACATCACCTTTGCCGGCGGCGACGCCTTGGCGGTTTTAAATAAGCATATCGACAGGATTTGCCACGTGCATTGCAAGGACGTGCGGCCCAACGTGGTGAAACTGGCCCGCAATGGCCACTGGAGTTTCTTGCAGGCCGTCATCAATGGCGCCTTCAGCGTGCCCGGCGATGGCAGCATCGACTTCCCCGCGATTTTGACGCGGCTGTATCTGCACGGCTACGCAGGCTGGCTGGTGGTGGAAGCGGAGCAAGACCCGGCCGTGGCCCCCAGCTATCAATACGCGAAGATGGGCCACGATTACCTGGCGCGACTGGTCGACGCGATCCCTCGCCTGGGTCGGGAGGCGGCATGAGCCCGCTGCTGGTCAAGGCAAAGTCCGGTTCCACCATCGTCGAAGTCACGCCGGCATCGGCCGGCTGGACGCACGTGGGCTTTGCCGCGCACAGGTTGCAGGACGGCGAACACATCAGCCTGGAGACGGGCCGCCGCGAACTGTGCCTCGTCGTGCTGACGGGCACGGTGACTGTCCGGGCCGGCGAACAGGAATGGCGCGCGATCGGCAAGCGTCAAAGCGTCTTCGAGGACGTCTCGCCCTACGCCGTGTATGTGCCGCTGGAAACAGCGGTCAGCATCACTGCGGAGAGCAAGGCTGAAGTGGCCCTGTGCAGCGCGCCGGCCACGACCAAGCGCCCGGCGCGCCTCATCGACCCGGCTTCCATGACGCGTTCCGTGCGCGGCCAGGGCGCGAATACCCGCTATGTGTGCGACATCCTGCCGCAGACGGAAGAGGCGGACGGCTTGCTGGTGGTCGAGGTTGTCACGCCGTCCGGCCATTCGTCCAGCTATCCGCCGCACAAGCACGACAGCGACAATGTGCCGCTGGAAAGTTCGCTGGAAGAAACCTATTACCACCGCCTCCATCCCGAACAGGGCTTTGCCTACCAGCGCGTTTATACGGATGACCGCTCCATCGATGAAGCCATGGCCGTGGAAAACCACGACGTGGTGATGGTGCCCAGGGGCTATCACCCCGTCACCGTGCCGTATGGCTACGACGGCTATTACCTGAACGTGATGGCCGGTCCCAAACGGGTCTGGCATTTTAAAAACGATCCGCCCCATGACTGGCTGATGACGAAATAACCAAGGACAAGACAATGACGACCCCGATGATCGGCCACTTTATTGGTGGCAACCCCATGGCCTCGCGCTCGGAGCGCACGAGCGAGGTGT
>NZ_NEHB01000002.1:0-169671 GCF_002127655.1 Janthinobacterium sp. GW456P | reverse complement strand
GCCCGCGTCATGTTCAAATTCAAGGAGTTGCTGGAGCAAAACGCCGACAGGCTGGCCGAGCTGATCACGCGTGAACACGGCAAAGTGTTTACGGATGCGAAAGGGGAAGTGACGCGCGGCATCGAAGTGGTGGAGTTTGCCTGCGGCATTCCGCAGATGATGAAGGGCGAGTATTCGGAACAGGTGGCCGGCGGCATCGATGCCTGGTCGATCCGCCAGGCGCTCGGGGTGTGCGTCGGCATCACGCCGTTCAACTTTCCCGTGATGGTGCCGATGTGGATGTTCCCGATGGCGATTGCCTGCGGCAATACGTTCGTGCTGAAACCGTCGGAGCGCGACCCGTCGGCCAGCCTGCTGCTGGCCCAATTGTTGACGGACGCGGGCTTGCCCGACGGCGTCTTCAACGTGGTGCAGGGCGACAAGGAAGCCGTCGACGGCTTGCTGCACCACCCGGACGTGCGCGCCGTCAGCTTTGTCGGTTCCACGCCGATTGCCGAATACATCTATGCGACGGGCTGCGCGCAGGGCAAGCGCGTGCAGGCCTTGGGTGGCGCGAAAAACCACATGGTCGTCATGCCCGACGCCGACATTCCCCAGACGGTCGACGCGCTGATGGGCGCCGCCTTCGGTTCGGCCGGCGAGCGCTGCATGGCCATTTCCGTCGTCGTGGCGGTCGGCAATGTGGCGGATCAATTGGTGGACGCCTTGGTGCCGCGCATCGCGGCGTTAAAGATCACGCAGGGCATGGATTTACAAGCGGAAATGGGCCCCGTGGTGACGCAGGTGCACAAGGACAAGATCGCCGGTTACATTGCCACGGGGGTCATGGAAGGCGCCAAGCTCATCTGCGACGGGCGCGGCTTCGTGCTGCCCTGCCATGAGCGCGGTTTTTTCCTCGGCGGCAGCCTGTTCGATCACGTCACGCCGGAGATGACGATCTACAAGGAAGAAATCTTCGGCCCCGTCCTCTGTATCGTGCGCGTGCCTGATTTCACGGCGGCGCTGGACCTGGTCAACGCGCATGAATACGGCAACGGCACGGCCATCTACACGCGCGACGGCAACACGGCGCGCGAATACACGCACCGGGTGCAGGTCGGCATGGTGGGCGTCAACGTGCCGATTCCCGTGCCGATGGCTTTCCATAGTTTCGGCGGCTGGAAGCGCAGCCTGTTCGGCGACCACCATGCGCATGGCCCCGAAGCCGTGCGCTTCTACACGAAACAAAAGGCCGTCACCCAACGCTGGCCCGCTTCGACGGCGGCCGGGGCCGAGTTTGCCATGCCGACCCTGAAGTAAAGCGCGCTGGCGGCGCGCTGCATCAGCGCGTCAGCGCGCCGCCACGTGTCCGTAGCAGGTCTTCAGTTTCGCATAGTCGTAAAAGACGCTGCCCGGCGCGATCCGGGCGCCGTCGCAAGCGGCCTGGAAGTCCGTTTCCTTTTCGTTGTACAGCAGGCGCACGATGAGCTGCCCTGCGTCGTTGCGGTACACATCCCACTGCATATTGGCCGCCAGCGGCGAGATGCTCTGGCCGCGCCATGGATTGTTTTCATAACTGTAGCTGAGCGATGCCGGCAAGGGGGCCAGCGCCTGCTGCAAGCCCATGGCCGACGCGAGCGGAATGATCATCTCGGCGTGCGTGAAGCGCAGTTTGGCCGCGTGGCGCACATCGCCCCTGGCCAGCGCATCGACCTCATTGAAAAAATCGTCGCGCAAGGCCAGCGCAAAGCGCCAGGTCACGCCGCGGCTTTCTGTGGTGGACGGTCCCTTCTGGTAAAAATCCTCATGGTCGGCGACATGGGCGTAGTAGCGCGCGTCCTCTGCGGGCATGTAGCGGCTGAAATCGGCCGGCACTTCATGCCGCATGCCGGCGGCGATCGCATACAACTCATACAGTTTTGTCGCGGCCGCATTCAGGCTGCGGATGACGGTCTTGCCGCTGCCCGTCATGGTGCGCGTGAGCTTGCCGTCGGCGCTGGTGAAGGTGTAGCTGCCCGTGTCCGCATAGCTGGCGCGGCCGCCTTCAAACTGCTCGAGGAAGGCCGGAGAAAACAGCCGTTCGAGCACGTGCCGCGCATGCGCGGTCGCCGCAGGCAGCCTGGCGGGGGCGTCCATCAGTGCGTGCAGCTGCTTGGTGCTTTCATAGTACTGGTAGGCCTGGCTGGCGGCATAGGTGGCGTAATACGGATTGGCCGGATCGGTGACGCGGTCCGTCTGCGGCGCCAGCTTGTGCGCGTACAGCAGGAAGCGGTTGACGCCATCGGGCAGTGCTACAGGTGCGCGTCCCTGCGGATACGGCGCCGGCGCGGGCGGCAGGTATACCAAGGGCGCCAGCGCGGGCGCGTGCTCGAGCAGCGACTGCGTGAAAAAGCGTGCGCTGTCTCGCGCGCGGTCCACGCCCGAATGGATGGTGACGAGCTGGCGCGGCGCCGTCGCGGCGTCTTGCCCCACCTGTGCGAACAGGGCGGGCAGGCGCGCCAGCATGCGCACGGCCAGCTGCCGGTGCTCGTCGATACCCGTCTGCGACAGATTGCCGTAGCCCGGTTGTTCGATACCGGCCACGCCATAACCGAGCAAGGCATTCGCCTTCATCAACGCCAGGATGTCGGGACCCAGCTCGCGGCCCAACGGCGTGAGCGCATCCTGCGCCGCCGCCTGCTGCCACATCGCGTACAGGGCCGCGTCGTTCTTCATGCCCGTCAATCCGCGCGAACCGTGGCGCGCCACCAATTGCGTGTAGATGGGCAGGAAGCCGGCCGGTGGCGCGGCATATGTGGCCGGGTCCTGCTGCGGCGCATACGGCGTCTTGGTCTGGTAGTGGCCTTCGACGGCCAGCGCGGGACCGGCGCCTATGGCGAGGGCCAGGGCCAGCGGGATGCTGGCCAGGGAAAGCGATGGAGGCATGGGATTCCGTGACGTGATGATCCAGGCGCCAGCCTAGCATCAAACGTCAATCAAGCGGGCACGGCTGGAGCCGGCCCGCCCACGCTTCCCGCCTACTGCGCCACGTGGCCGTAGCAGGACTTCAGCTTTGCATACACGTAGAAATGGCTGCCGGCCGCAAAGCGCGCGCCATCGCAGGCGGCCTGGAAGTCGGTTTCCTTTTCGTTGTACAGCAGCTTGACCAGCACATTGCCGCTGGCGTCGCGATACACGTCCCACTGCATGTTGGCCGCCATCGGTGCCACGTACAGGCCGCGCCAGCTGCTGTTGTCATAGCTGTAGGTCTGCGCCGCCGGCAGCGCGCCGACGACGGTCTTCAGGCCCATGGCCGTGGCCAGCGGGATGATGGCTTCCGCATGCGTGAAACGCAGCTTGGCGCCGTGCGACAGGTCGCCGCGCGCGATGGCGTCCACTTCCGTGAAAAAGTCTTCGCGCAGCGCGCGCACGTAGTTCCAGGTGACGCCGGCGCTTTCCGTGGTGCCGGGACCCTTGTTGTAAAAATCCTGGTAATCCTGCACGAAGGCCTGGTACTTGGCCGCGTCCGACGGCATGTACTGCACGAAGTCGGCTTTGACCTCGTTCGTCATGCCGGCCATGATGGCGTACAGGTTGTACAGCACGGAAGCTGCGTCGGCCAGGCCCTTGATGGTGGTCTCGCCGTCGCCAGTGACAGTGTTGGTGAACTTGCCGTCGTCGCTGGTGAAGCTGTAAGTGCCCGTATTGGCGAAGCTGTAGGTGCCGTTGTCGATCTTGTCGACAAACGCCTTGGTGAACAGTCGTTCCAGCACTTCACGCCCCAGGGCGCGCGCCGTGGCGTCAGTATCAATGGCCGTGTATTTAGCCAGGAAGTCGGGGCTTTTCAGGTAGTTCTGGTAGGCCTGGCTGTCCTGGTAGGTCTGGTAGTAGCCATCGAGGGCATCGGTGACCAGGTCCGTCTTCGGCACCAGCTTGTGTGCATACAGCAGGAAGCGGTTGGTGCCATTTGGCTGCGCCACGGGCTTGCCGGCCGGGTAGCCGGCGGGCGCGGGCGGCAGGGTGATCAGCGGCGCGACGTTTGGTGCCGTGGCGGCCAGCGACTGCGCAAAATATGCGGCGCTGTCCTTGGCGCGGTCCACGCCGGAACTGACGGTGACGATCTGGCGCGGCGCGCTGGCGGCGCTCGCGCCCAGTTGCGTGAACAGGGCGGGCAGGCGCGCCAGCATGCGCACGGCCAGCTGCTTGTGCTCATTGATGCCCGTCTGCGACAGGTTGCCGTAGCCGGGCGCCGTGATGCCGTCCACGCCATAGCCGAGCAGCGCGTTGGCCTTCATCAGTTTCAGGATGTCGGCGCCCAGCTTTTGCCCCAGCGGCGTGAGCGCATCGTCGGCGGCGGCTCTTTGCCAGACATTGTAGAAGGCGGCATCGTACTTCATGCTCGACAGGCCGCGTGAACCGTGGCGCGCCACCAGTTCGGTGAACACGGGCGCGTAGCCGGCCGGCGCGGCTTCATACGTGGCCGCCTCCTGCTGCGGCGTGTACGGCGTCTTGGTCTGGTAGTAGGTGGCGGGCGGCGGCGTCACAGGGGGCGTCACCGGCGGCGTGACAGGGGGCGTTACCGGCGGCGTTGTCTCGCCGCCGCCACAGGCGGCCAGGGAGAGCATCAGGATGGACAGGGGAAGATGGCGTGCGTGCAGCATGGCGTTTCCTTTGGATGTGAGTTGCCCGGGCGCGCCGCGCAGGACGGCGCACCCAGGGTAGACAGGCAGGAGGGGGGTGTTACAGCTTGAGGGCCTTGGCCAGGCTGTTGGCGCGCGCATCGCGCTCGCTCAATGGCGCCAAGCCATGGCGTTCCTCGATGAACTTGAGGATCGACACGGTTTCATATTCGGTATGGTCGATATGGCCGCCTTCGCTGAACGGCGAGATGACGAGGGCGGGAATGCGCGTGGCCGGGCCGAAGCGATCGCCTTTGGGCGGTGCCACGTGGTCCCAGAAACCGCCGTTTTCATCGGTGGTGACGATGATGACGGTATCCTTCCATTGCGGGCCTTCCATGATGGCGTTGATGATGGCGACGCCCTCGTCGTCGCCTGCCGCCACGCTCGATTTGTCCATCCCCGGATGCATGTTCTTCTTGCCCATGGGCTTGTAGAACGAGACGGGCGGCAGCTTGCCCGCCTGGACGTCGGCGATCATGTCGGAGCGGTCCTTCAGGTGCGTGGCGCGCTGCTGCGGGCTGTCGATGAAGCGCTTGAAGTAGGTGAACGGCTGGTGGTGATACGAGAAGTCGTCGGCCTTCTTGCCCGACTTGGTCGAGGCGACGGCGATGTCGTAGCCGTCCGCATAATAGACCCACGAGATACCCTTGTCCGTCAGGCGGTCGCCGATGGTGGGCATGGTTTGCGGCGGCAGGAAGGTCTGTTTCTTGGTCGGATCGAACAGCAGCGGGCCCTGCATGGTGTTGACGGCGTAGCCGTCCTGCGTCACTTCGGCTTCCTCGCCCTTCTTGTGGCCCGTGCCGCGTTCATCCTGGGCGACGATGGACTTGGGCGCGTTCGGGAACACGGGTGTGCAGGCGCAGGTCAGCCACATGTGGTTGAGGAAGGAGCCGCCGTAGGCGGACTGGAAGAAGCGGTCGGCCAGGGTGTAGCGCTGCGCCAAGGCCCACAGTTTGAGCTTGCTGCCGTCGAAATAGCCCATGGGCAGGGCGCCCGTATTGCCCTCGACGACGAAGCGGTCGTTCTTGCCGTCGTTGATCTGGCGCTTGTGCGTCCAGAACGCGTGCACGGGACTGGCCGTCTTGTCGCCCAGCGACACGCTCGGCTCCATATGGAAGGGCGCGTTGGCGATGTCGCCCTTGAAGCGCTGGTCCAGGCCGCCCTTGTCGAGCGCCACGGCAGGCAGCATGGCATACGGCTTGCCGTCGGGGCCGGTCTGCGTGGTGGTGTCCGGCGAGCGGCCATTGGCGATGCCGTCGGCGCCGGGAAAGGTGCCGAACAGGTGGTCGAAGCTGCGGTTTTCCATGTACACGACGACGATCTGGCCGATCTTCGCCAGCTTCGGATCGGCGGCGGCACTGGCAGCCGTATTGTGCTGCATGCCGGCGGGGGTGGTGCAGGCCGCCAGGCCGATGGCCCCGGCGCCGAACAGGGCGATTCTTAGAACGTGGTTCAACATAACGGTCTCCTTGATACGCCTCCGTGGACGGGGCGCTTTTTTTAGTGGTGTGGCCAGAACAGGCATTTTGAAGAAATTGCACACGTGTGCAGTACACGTGTGCAAACAGTAACCCGGATTTTTTTTGATGTCAACAAGTACAGGCGGAGGATGAAAAAGTGTGGAAAACGGGGAACGGCGGGCGATGCGGGGCGGTGGCGGCGGGCAGACAGCGTTGCGCCATCTGCCGTATTGAATCGCTTAGCGCGTCGTGCCGCGCCGCACCAGGGTGACGGGGACTTCCTTCAGGCGGCCCGGCATGGCAAATTTTTCCATGCGCTCGACCAGGCTCTTGACGGCGCGGCGCGCCAGTTCGCCCGCATCCTGGCGGATGGTGGTCAGCCGGTAGGCATCGAGCGATGCCATGGGAATGTCGTCGAAGCCGATGACCTGCAATTGTGCCGGCACGTCGATGCCGTACTTGCTGCGGGCCGCGTCGATGAAGCCGCAGGCGATCAGGTCGGTGGCGCAAAAGACGCCGTCGGGCAGCTTGCCCGAGGCGAGCAGGGCGTCGGCCGCTTCCTGGCCCGCCTGGTAGCCGATGGCGTCGGCCAGGTATTCGCCGGCCGTGCAGCGCTTCTTCGCCACGGCCGGCGCCAGATGGTCGAGGAAGGCCTTGCCGCGCGCGATGCCGCTGAAACTGCTGGCGCGCGTGTTGACGAAAGCCAGCCGTTTGGCGCCGCTGTCGAGCAGGGTGCTGGCCGCGAGTTCGCCGCCATGGCGGTTGTCGCTGTTGACCACGTCCACGCCTTTCAGGTCGCGCGCACGGTTGATCATGGCCACCGGTACTTGCCGCTGCAGGTATTCCGTCGCCACGGCGGACGGCGGCGAGCCGGACGTCATGATGACGCCGGAAATCTTGTAGCTGAGGAGGATGCGCAGCAATTCGCTGAGGCGCTCGGGATCTTCCGCATTCATCAGCAGCGGCACCAGCGCATGTTCGCTCAGGCTGCGCGTGACTTCGCCCAGCAGGGCCACGCGGAACGGGTCCGTGAAGCCCGTGATGACGACGCCCACCAGATTGCTCTGGCCCTGGTTCATGCTGCGCGCCAGGATGTTGACCTGGTAGCCCAGCGACTGCGCCGCTTCCATCACGCGGGCCCGCGTTTCGGGCGCCACGCTGGCGCCGGGCGTGAACGTGCGCGAGACGGCGGAGCGCGAGACGCCGGCCCGTTTGGCGACGTCGACCGAAGTGACCCAGGACTTGTCTTTTTGTTCCATTGACGGTGTAGATGATTGAGAGGCTGATGCACGATGCGGTGCGGCGCAACGCCGCGCCATCATCTTAGCCGAAAATCCCGGCCGCGGCGCGAACTGAATGCCAGTCCCGCGCCTTGGCCATCGTGCCGGTGCTCAGCTTCTCAATCGCCTTACCACTTCGGCGTGTACTTCAGGGTGAACTGCACGTTGCGCGGGTCGCCATAATAGTTGTTCGACCCGGTGGTGTTGTAGGAAGGGATGATGTAGCGCTTGTCGAACAGATTGTTGACGTTGACCGACAGGGCCACTTGCGGCGTGGCTTGCCAGCCCAGGCGCGCACTCCAGATCGAGAAGCCGGCCACCTTGAAGGTGCGCTCGGTATCGAGCGTATGGCTTTGCAGGCTGGCGCCGGCGCCCACGCTGAACTTGTCCCATGCACCGGGCAGGGTATAGCTGGACCAAAGGCGCAGCATGTGCTTTGGCGTCCAGGTGGAAAAGACCTGGCCCTTGTTGTCCGGATCGTCGAGGTAGGTCGTCGTCGTGTAGGCGTAGCCGGCCGACAGCTGCAGGCCGCGCGCCACTTCGCCCGATGCTTCCGCTTCCAGGCCCTGGCTGCGCACCTTGCCCGAGGCGCGCGAGCAGTACCAGCCGTCGCAGGCGAAGCCGGCAGCGTAGTCGGTGACGGCGCGGTCCTTGTGCTCATAGCGGAACACGGCCAGCGCGGTGTTGACCTTGCCGTCCAGCAGTTCCCCCTTGATGCCGGCCTCGTAGTTGCTGCCCGTGATAGGCTTGAGGGTCCGGCCCGCCACGTCGTGGTTCGTCTGCGGCGTGAAGATGTCCGCATAGCTGCCATACAGCGACCATTGCGGGTTCAACGCATACAGCAGGCCCACCGATGGCGTGAATTTGGCCGTGGTGCGGGTGGCGTCGCGGTAGCCGTCCGGCGTGGCATACAGGAAGTCGTACCAGCTGAAGCGTCCGCCCAGCAGGGCTTTCAGATTGCCCGTCAACTGGCCATTCCAGGTGGCGTACAGGCCTTTCTGGCGCATGTCGTAGGTGCTGTAGCTGGTCACGCCCGCCGGGCGCGCGGCGATGGTGTCGAAATCCTGCCACGGCCGATTGTGCTTGATGTTGAAGATGTCGGCGCCCGTCTCCCACGCGCGCGCATAGCGGTCGTTCGACGTCATGCTGACATAGCTGGCGCCGACGACGATTTCCTGCGCGATGCCCATGCCGTCGAATTTGCCGCGTGCGAAGGCGTCGATGCCGCGCTTGCGGTTGTCGAAATCGGTGGAAAAATCGCCATAGCGCGCGCCGCTGCCATCGGGCTTGATGGCGAACGCCGTGCGCTGGTGCGTGGAGCTGGTGCTTTCATTCATCCCCAGCGCCGAAGCCTTCAGGCTCCATTGCGTGTTGAAATGGTGTTCCAGGTCCAGATAGACGGTGCTCTGTTCCACCAGGCTGCGGTTCCAGTCGGCGCCCGTGAAGGTGGAGCGCGGCAGCGGCAGTTCGCTGCCATCCGCGTAGCGGGGCAGGCCGATGAAGGTGGGGCGGCCGTGGGCCTTGACATGGCTGGCGGCCAGGCCCACGGTGGTGGCTGGCGCCAGGTCGTAGTCGAGCGCCGCGTACAGGGTGCGGTTCTTGCTCCACACCTGGTCGATGAAGGAGTGGCTGTCGTCCTCGTCGACGATGGCGCGCCCGCGCAGCGTGCCTGCCGCATTCAGGGGCGCGCTGATGTCGGCCTGGACGCCGTAGTGGTCCCAGGAGCCGGCGCGCCCTGTCAGCGTGATCGCGCGCGTGGCCAGCGGGCGCTTGCGCACCAGGTTGACGGAGCCGCCGGGGCTGCCCGTGCCGACCAGCATGCCGGAGGCGCCGCGCAGCACTTCCAGGCGGTCGTAGATGACCATGTTTTCCTGGCCCCAGTTCCCCAGCGCATAGGTGTTGCGGTCGATCGGCACGCCATCGTACTGCCATTGATCGATCTGGAAGCCGCGCGCCGTGATCACCACGCCCGGGCCCACGCCATGCACGCCCACCACGCCGGTGACGTTGTTGACGGCTTCACGCAAGTCCGTGATGCCCTGGTCGTCCAGGCGCTGGCGCGTCAGCACGCTGACCGATTGCGGAATCTCCTTCATCGACTGCTCGCCCTTGCCGATGGTGAGCTTGCGCGCCGTGTAGGAGCCGCTGCCTTCCGTCGTGGCGCCTTGTTCGGACTGGCCGACGATGGTAATCGACGGCATCGTGCGTTCGCCAGCAGAGGCGGATGCCGCGGCGGCCGTGGGCGCGGGCGCCGGCGCGGCCACCAGCACGTAGCCGGTGGACGTCTTGCCGATGGCATAGCCGCTGCCGCGCAGCAGCGCGGCAAAGCCGTCATCGAGGGCGTAGCTGCCCTGCAGGCCTGGGCTCTGCAAGCCCTGCACCCTGGCGGCATCGATGACGATGGACACGCCCGCCTGCTGCGCATAGCGGTTCAGGGCACCGGCCAGCGGGCCGGCGGGGATGCTGTAGCTGGCGGTGGCCGGATGGGCCTGGGCGAGGGCCTGGACGTGCATGCCGGCGCCGGCCAGCAGCAGGGCGGCCAGGGCCAGCGGGCGCAAACGCGTGCGCAGGGTATGCGGGGAGGAAGCGGCAACGACTTGAACGTACATGGTGACAGCCTTTTTTGATTGATCTCAGCTGCCTTGACGCGCGAGATGCGCAAAGTGGAACTGCGAATGCCAATTATTTTTATTTATTTTTTTGCGGGGCCGCTGGCGGGCGCGTCGACCATCACCAGGTAGCGCGTCAGCATGCGGATGCGCAGCTGCGGGAAATTGTCGATCAATAGCTGCAGCGCCTTGTCCGTATCGTCCAGCGGCAGCACGGCCGCCACGCGGATGTGCGCGATCTGCGCGCGGTCGTAGCGCAGCTGGCCGGGGCGGTGGCGCGCCAGTTCGTCGAGCACCTCGGCCAGCGGCTGGTCATCGACCACCAACTGGTGCGCGCGCCAGGCATCCTGCAGGCTGGCCGCATCGATGTTTGTCAGTGGCCCGACGCCGTCGCTTGTGATGCGTGCGCGCTGGCCCGCCTGTACCACGACGGCCGGATGCCGCGGCACTTGCGCCGACACTGTTGACTCCAGCATGTTCAGGATGGTGGCGCCGTCTTCCCTGCGCACGCTAAAACGCGTGCCCAGCGCGCGGATCGCCGCCTGGCCGCTGTCGACGATGAAGGGGCGCTGCGCATCCTTGGCCACGTCGACGAGGATGTCGCCACGCAGCAGTTCCACATGCCGTTCGCCCCTATTGAAATGCACGTTGACGGCGCCGCCGCCGGCCAGGGTGATCTGGCTGCCATCGGCCAGGGTGTGCGTCGACCATTGTCCCGTGGGGCTGCGCAGGTCGGCCAGCAGGTAGGCGGGGCGCTCGCCGGCGAGCATGGCGCTGCCCAGCACCAGCACGGCCACGGCGCTGGCGGCGGCCAGCTGGCGCAAGCGTCGTGGCCGTGGCCTGATGGCCTTCAGGGCGGCGCGCGCGGGACGATGGTCGCCGCCGGCCGGTTCGCGCACGGCGTGCAATTGCCCCAGCAGGTTTTCCATGCCGGCGGCTGCGTTCGCGTGCAGCGGGTCGGCCGCCTTCCATGCGGCGTAGCCGGCCTGCGCGGAGTCGCGCTCGGCCGGGTCGTCCGCGCTCAGGCGCACGATCCAGCGCGCGGCCTGTTCGGCGGCCGCGTCGGTGCGCGCGCCGCTCATGCCGCCATGCCCGGGCAGGCGTGGCGGCAGGCCAGCAAGGCTTGTACCAGGTATTTCTGCACCATGCGCGTGGAGACATTCAGCTGCGCGGCGACGGCGGCCTGCGGCAGCTCTTCCAGGTAATGCAGCAGAAAAGCCTCGCGCGCCCGGGCGCTCACCCCGGCCAGCGCCGAGGCGATCTGTTCGAGCGCCTGCACGGCCATCAGGACCTCGTCCGGCGACGGCGCGCCGGGCAGGCTGTCGGCCAGCAGGGCCAGTTCCGCCAGGTAGCTGCGTTCGAGCACTTGCCGGCGCGCGCGGTCGAGCAGCAAGCGTTTCGCCGTGGTGGACAGATAGGCGCGCGGTTCGCGCATGCCGAACAGCGCGTCGCGCGAGCTGATGATGCGCACGAAAGTGTCTTGCGCCACATCGGCCGCGCCATGCGGGCAGCTGAGTTTTTTGCGCAGCCAGCCGAGCAGCCAGCCGTGATGCTCGCTGTAGAGCGACTGCACTTGCTGTTGCAGGCTGGGCTGAATGGCGGACATGGGCGGCGAACAATATAAATGAGAATTATTCTCATTGTAAGCGCCAGCGGCGGATTGCCACAATCCCCGATTGCATGTGGATGGGGCTGATGTTGCGCGCAGGCCGCATGCACGGCGGCTGGACATGAAAAAACCCGCCGCTGCGCAAGGCAGGGGCGGGTTCATCAATGCTGCAAATTCTTGGTGGTGATAGGTGGACTTGAACCACCGACCCCAGCATTATGAATGCTGTGCTCTAACCAACTGAGCTATATCACCAAACAGACCGGTCAGACCGGATGCTGGTTTGACCAGGATAAACCTGATCGATGTTCTTTGGTGGTGATAGGTGGACTTGAACCACCGACCCCAGCATTATGAATGCTGTGCTCTAACCAACTGAGCTATATCACCCAACAGCCGAGCATTATCCAGTCTTCCGATTTCCTTGTCAATGCCGGCCAAGAAAAATCTGTGGATTTTTCGCGATGGCGGGCCGTTGTGATTATTTCAGCAACGCTTGAATCTGCGCCAGCATCTGCGCTGCCGGATCGCTGCCCAGGCAATCGATGACGCTGCGTTCCGGCATCGAGCGCAGCCAAAGTCGAGCCTAGCGCTTGGCCAGTTGTTCCGTGGCGTTGCTTATTTCAGCAGAGGACCGATCTGCGCCAGCATGGCGCTGGCCGGATCAGCGCCCAGGCAATCGATGACGCTGCGTTCCGGCATCGAGCGTAGCCAGGTCAGCTGCCGTTTGGCCAGCTGGCGCGTGGCGATGATGCCCGTCTCGCGCAAGGCGGCGCGGTCGATGCGGCCATCGAGGTATTCCCAGGCCTGGCGGTAGCCCACGCAGCGCATCGAGGGCAGGCCAGGATGCAGGTCGCCGCGCCGGCGCAATTGCTCCACTTCGTCGAGCAGGGCATCGTTCTTCAGCATGAGGTCGAAGCGCGTGGCGATGCGCGCGTGCAGCACGGCGCGGTCCGACGGCTCCAGCGCGAACGATTGCAGCTGGAACGGCAGCACGGTCTTTTCGCGCCGGGCCAGCAGGGCCGACATGGGCTGGCCGGACAGGGCGATGATTTCCAGCGCGCGGCCGATGCGCTGCGCATCCTGCGGTGCCAGGCGCGCGGCCGTGACGGGGTCTTGCTGCGCCAGGCGCGCATGCATGGCGGGCCAGCCGATGGCGGCCGCGTCTTCTTCCAGCCGGGCGCGCAGCACCGGATCGGCGCCGGGCAAGTCGTCGAGGCCGTCGGCCAGGCCCTTGAAGTACAGCATGGTGCCGCCGACGAGCAGCGGCAGCTTGCCGCGCGCGGAAATCTCCGCCACCAGGCGCAGGGTGTCGTTGCGGAACTGCGCCACGGAATACGCGTCGAGCGGATCGATGATATCGATCAAATGATGCGGTACCTGGGCCAGTTCTTCTTGCGAGGGCTTGGCCGTGCCGATATCCATGCCCCGGTAGACGAGGGCGGAATCGACGGAAATGATCTCGGACGGGATGGCTTGCGAAATGGCCAGCGCGCTGGCTGTCTTGCCGCTGGCCGTGGGACCCATGATGGCGACGGCCAGGGGGAGTTTTTTGATTGTTGTCATATCGATTTTAATATCGTGCAAAAGAGCCTGGCAAAACGTTCAGGGCAAGGCGCACCGCCGAAGACAGTACGGCTAGTACGGCGAGGCGGTGCAACGCCGCCATGGACGTTTTTCAGGCTTTTTTATTGGCCGCGAAGGAACAGCTTGTCCAGCGCATTGATCTCGACCTGCACCCACGTGGGCCGGCCGTGGTTGCACTGGTCGGCGCGTTCCGTGCTCTCCATCTGGCGCAGCAGGGCGTTCATTTCCTGCACCGACAAGATCCGGTTGGCGCGCACGGCCGTATGGCAGGCCAGGGTGCCCAGCAATTCGTTCTGGCGCTCGATCAGCACGCGCGAGCCGCCGTATTCGCGCACGTCGCGCAGCACGTCGCGCGCCAGCGTCTGTGCATCGGCGTTCTTGAGCAAGGTCGGCACGGAGCGCACGGCCAGGGTGGTGGGCGACAGGGCGGCGATGTCGAAGCCCAGCGCTTTTAATGTCTCCTGGTTTTCATTTGCCGTCGACACTTCGATGGCGTCCGCATAAAACGTCACGGGGATCAGCAAGGATTGCACCTGCATGTCCTGGCCGGAGACCTGCGCCTGCAGCGCGTTTTTCAGCTGTTCGTACAGGATGCGCTCGTGCGCCGCGTGCATGTCGACCAGCACCAGGCCCTTGGTGTTCTGCGCCAAAATATAAATGCCGTGCAGCTGGGCCAGGGCAAAGCCCAGCGGATATTCTTCGCGCGCCATCGCTTCGGGCGAAGCGATATACGGCTCGACCTGCGTGATCGGCGAGTTGGCGGCACCTGGGCCGCCGCCGAACAGGGCGCCGTAAGCCGCCGTGTCCTGGGCCACGCCTGGCGCGTCCGCAAAGAAGGGGCGGGCCGCGCCGGGCGAGGCCGGCGCGAAGGTATTCGTAAATTGCGCGCCGAACGAGGTCTGCGTCTGTTCGCGGCGCCAGATGCCGGGGCCACCCAAACCCGCGCCCGCAGTATCTCCGCCGAGGCTGGAGGCGGCGGGCAGCGGTGCCGGCACGCTGCCGAAGGCCGTGGCCGAGGTCTGCGCCAGCGCGCGCTGCACCGCATGGAAGACGAACTGGTGCACGGAACGGCTGTCGCGGAAGCGCACTTCGATCTTCGACGGGTGCACGTTGACGTCGACCAGGGCCGGGTCGAGGTCGAGCGCCAGCACGTATGACGGGAAGCGGTCGCCATGCAGCACGTCCTGATAGGCCATGCGCACGGCGTGCACGAGCAGCTTGTCGCGCACGAAGCGCCCGTTGACGTAAAAGAACTGGCCGTCGGCGCGCGCTTTCGATGCCGTCGGCAAGCCGGCAAAGCCGTGAATGCGCAGGCTGCCAGCCGACTCGTCGAGCGCCAGGCGCGCTTCGGCGAAGTCGTTGCCCAGGATGTGGGCGCTGCGCTTGGCCAGTTCGCTGATATTCCACTGGTCGATGGTGCGGCCGTTGTGCGACAGCGAGAACGACACGTCGGGCCGCGCCAGCGCGATGCGGCGCACGACTTCGGCGCAGTGGCCGTACTCCGTCTGCTCGGATTTCAGGAACTTGCGCCGCGCGGGCGTATTGAAATACAGGTCCTGCACGTCGACCGTGGTGCCGTGCGCGCCCGACGACGGCGAAACGCTGCCATTGTGCGAGCCGACGATTTCCCACGCATGGGCCGCATCCATCGTGCGCGAGGTCACGGTGACGGCGGCCACCGAGGCGATCGAGGCCAGCGCCTCGCCCCGGAAGCCCAGCGTGCCGACGTTTTCCAAGTCGTGCAGCGAGGCGATCTTCGACGTGGCGTGGCGCGCCAGAGCCAGCGGCAACTGGTCTTTATCGATGCCGCGCCCGTTATCGGTGATGGCGATGCGTTTCACGCCCCCTTCTTCCAGCCGCACCGTGATCTGCGTGGCACCCGAGTCGAGGGCGTTTTCCAGCAGTTCCTTGACCACGGCCGATGGCCGCTCGACCACCTCGCCGGCGGCGATTTGCGAAATCAGCTGGTCAGGCAGGGCCTGGATCGGGCGGTGGGGCGTGATGGGAGCGTTCATGCGGTCATTATACCGGGGTCAGACCCGCAACGCCGCCTACGCAAAGCGTAGAGCCAACGTACCTGGGGTCAGACCCTCAACACCGTTAACACAAAATTTGGTGCCAACGTACGCGGGGGGCTGACCCCAGCCTTGGTCCATATTTACTTCGCCACCTCGCGCACCGGTATCGGCGCATTGCACAGGTCGACGTGGCCGGCCGTGACCTTGCTCCACGGGCCGCCGCGATGGCGCTGGGCTTCCAGCACGGCCTGGTAGGCGGCGCTGTCGGTGCGCATCACTTCCAGGTGCGCGCGCTGCTCTGGCGGCACGCTGGCGGCCAGGCGGATGGACTTGATCGGCACGTTTTTCTCGGGGCTGTCGTAAAAGCCCATGGGCGCCGTGCCCCGTGGCAGGGTCGACAGCAATGGCATGCCGGAGACGACCCTGCCGACGACCGTGATGTCGCGGTCCAGGTGGCGCGGCGACTGGCCGATGACGGCGTACAGTTCGGTGCCGCCGCCGCTGTCGCTGGCGCTGTCGCGGCCCACGCCCACGGTGGCATAGCAGTGCGTGAGCCAGGCCGTGCCCGTTTTTGGATCGCGCGCGGACGGAAAACCGTTCGAATGGCCCACCTGCGGCGCATAGCCGTCGACATCCGGCAGGCGCGTGAAGCTCCTGATGTTTTTCAGGGGGACCGTGAATTCGCCGGGCAGGGTGCGCTGGGCGTGCTGAATGGGTTTGGGATTTTTCTCGTTCGGATCGCCCCACTGCGCCACCCAGTTGTCCTGCGCGCGCGTGATGGCCAGGCCGTCGTAATACTGTTCAGCCACCAGGGCCTTGATGTTGGCCACGTGCTTCGGTGCGAAGTCGGGCGCCAGTTCGATCACCACGCGGCCGGCGGGAATGTCCAGGTACAGGGTGTTGTCCGGGTCCAGCGCACGCCAGTCGGACGGCTGCGAGGCTTTGATCACGTCGGCCAAGGTCGCCTTGGCGGGCAGTTCGGCGGGCGCCTTGATCTGGACAGGGGCTGCGTGGGCCGTCAGATGTGCAAGGCCCAGTACGGTGGCCATGGTCAGGCCGCTCAATGGGTGTCGATACATGTTTTCTCCTGGTGGGCGCGGGTTGCGCCGTGCAGAAAGTGTATACCGGAATGGCAATATTTCGTTGTAAAAACATTGCAGATGGCAATCCTGACAGTTGCCTGCCGATATGGCGTTTCCTTAACCTTTACTTAAAATGCCACATCGCCAAGGGCGCTGCCGAATTAATCACGAAATATCGGCCCGGGGACTGCCGTTGCGCTGGCCGGGTGGTGTATGATTCCGCCGCTACCTTTAGGGAAAAATATATGGATTTTGTGCAATTCCTCGACATGATCGTGCATGTCGACAAGACGCTGGGCCTCTTGATCGAGCAGTACGGTACTCTCGTGTATGCGGTGCTGTTTGCCATTATTTTTTGCGAAACAGGCCTCGTGGTGCTGTTTTTCTTCCCTGGGGACACCTTATTGTTTATCGCCGGCGCGTTTTGCGCGACGGGACAGATGCACCTGGGCTTGCTGATTGCCTTGCTGGTGACGGCTGCCGTTACGGGCAACACGCTCAATTACTGGATAGGCGAGGCCATCGGGCAAAGGGTGTTTACCCACGATTACCGCTGGATCAACAAGGATGCCATGCGCCGCACGCATGAATTCTTTGAAAAGCACGGCGGCAAGACCATCATCCTGGCCCGTTTCGTGCCGGTGGTGCGCACCTTCGCCCCCTTCGTGGCGGGCATTTCCGACATGACGCATACGCGCTTCCAGATGTACAACGTGACGGGCGCCCTGTTGTGGGTGGTCGGTCTGGTGACGGCGGGCTACTTCTTCGGTAATATTCCATGGATCCGTGACCACCTGACCTTGATCGTGCTGATCGGTGTCGGCGCCGCCGTCGTGCCGGTGGTACTGGGCGGCTTGTGGAAACTCTACAAGCGCATGGTCGGCAAGTCGGCGTAAGGCCGCATGGATCCGGGGCAGGCGCGCTGCGGCACAGCCCGCAGCCGGCCCCGGATCCCGTTCTTCTCTGCGTTGTTTCTGTTTTACGCCTGCGCTGATTCAAGTTTTGTTGCTTTCGAGCCGTAAACCAGAAGGTATTCTCACTTTCTGGATTTCCATGCGACATTTGAGCGCCCTGTTAGCTTGCAGCCTTGCCGCGATGGCGGCCATGGCAAGCGCCAAAGATGCCCCCGCTGCGGCGAGCGCGGCCGCCTCCGCGCCGATGTCGGCGTCGGCGCGCGCGGCCGCCATGAAAACCCTGACCGAATCGGTGAAGGGCAAGGAGGCCAAGGCGCCTGTCGTCGTCGCGCCCACGGCGCGCGAGAAGGAAGAAGCGGCCGAAGTCGACCTGTCCGAACGCATCGCGGCGCGCCTGGCGGAAATGCGCGCCACGCAGGCGGCCCGCGCCGCCGCCCGCGCCAAGCGCGCCGCCGTGGTGAAGGCCGCGCCGCCGCCACCGCCGCCCGTGCCGCGCGGCACGCACTGGTCGTATGAAGGCGACAGCGGCCCGGCCAACTGGAGCAAGATCAATGTCGACTGGGCCAAGTGCGGCAATGGCAACCGCCAGTCGCCGATCGATATCCGCGATGGCATGAAGGTGGAACTCGAGCAGATCAGCTTTGACTACCACCCTTCGTCGTTCAGCGTGGTCGACAATGGCCACACGGTGCAGGTGGGCGTGAGCGGCGGCAATTACATCACGGTGCAGAACCGCATGTTCGAGCTGCAGCAATTCCATTTCCATCGGCCGTCCGAAGAGCGCATCAATGGCAAGGCATTTGAAATGGTGGTGCACCTGGTGCACCGCGATGCGGAAGGCCGGCTGGCGGTGCTGGCCCTGTTGCTGGAACGGGGCGCCCCGCAAGCGACCATCCAGACCGTGTGGAACAACCTGCCGCTGGAAAAATTCGACACCATGCAACCGACCATCCTGCTCGATCCGGCCGAGATGCTGCCGGCGCGGCGCGACTACTACACGTATATGGGATCGTTGACGTCGCCGCCGTGCAGCGAGGGCGTGCTGTGGCTGGTGATGAAGCAGCCGGTGCAGGCGTCGCCGGCGCAGATGGCGCTGTTCAGCCGTTTGTATCCGCTAAATGCGCGCCCGGTTCAATCCGGTAATGGCCGCATCATCAAGGAATCGAACTAAGAGCGCCTGAAAAAAGCCCATGGCGTTGTTGCCATGCCTCGTCGTACATGCGTACTGCCTTCGGCAAGGCGCCTAGCCCTGGACTTTTTCAGTCACTCTTACATAAATTCGAGATGCTGGCGGCCGACCCATTCGGCGCCAGCGGCGAGCAGGTCGGGCTGGATCAGGGCAGGCTCGATGCAGATGAAGCGCTGGTACTCGTCGTCGGCCAGGTCGGGCAGGGCGGCCGCGTCTTGCGCGCCCGGGTTCCACACGACGGCATCCGTGAAGCCCTGCTGCTCCAGGCGCAGCGTGTGGCCGCCGGATTGCAGGGTCAAGGCGCCCGGCAACTGGTAATAGATGCGGTCCAGCTTGTCCGAAAATTGCAGCTCCTCTTCCGCCTGCAAGGCATCTTGCGGCGTCTCGTCCGAATAGCGCACGCGCTGCAGGCCGCCAACGCGGGCCTCGCTCAATCGATCGATCGCAAAATAGCTGTGCAGGGCGGCCGAGAACGGAAACGCCTGCTCGCCCGTGTTGTGCACGGACAGGTGCAGTTCCAGCGATTGGCTTTGCACGGCCACGCGCAGGCGCAGGGTAAAAGCCCAGGGCCAGCTGGCGGCGATCGCCTCCGGCAGGTCCGTGTGCTGCAGGATGAATTGCGCCCATGCCGCGCCATCGGTGTCGCCCGTCGATTCCAGCTGCCAGGCCGCCACGCGCGCAAAGCCGTGGCGCATGCCCGTGCCGCGCGCGCCGAATTGGGGGAAGATCACGGGCACACCGCCGCGGATGGCGCGGCTGCCGTCGAGGGAGGACTCCCGGCTGCAGAACAGGCGCTCCCGGCCATCGCTGGTCTGCCACGAAACCAGATGGCCGCCGTACAGGGTGACGGTCGCCTGCGCGCCATCGGCCGCGCGGATGGTCACGGCTGGCAGCTGGCCAAAGGTGCTGTTGCTCATGCTAGGCTTTCATGTCAGGTCAAACGGCTTTTCGCCAGCGGCGGATTCTTGGCAAAGTAATTCTTGATGCCCGTGACGATGGCGTCGGCCATCTGGTCCTGGTAGCCATTGTCGGTCAGCTTGGCTTCTTCTTCCGGATTCGAGATGAAGGCCGTTTCGATCAGGATGGACGGGATGTCGGGCGCTTTCAGCACGGCGAAGCCGGCCTGCTCGACGGAGCCCTTGTGCAGGCGGTTGATGCCGCCGATTTCGCGCAGCACGGCCTTGCCCAGCTTCATGCTGTCATTGATCTGCGCCGTCGTCGACAGGTCGAGCAGCACGCTGGCCAGCTGCTTGTCGTGGTTCTTCACGTTCACGCCGCCGATCAGGTCGGCCTGGTTTTCCTTGTTGGCCAGCCAGCGCGCGGCCGTCGACGTGGCGCCTTTTTCGGACAGCACGAAGACGGACGAACCGCGCGCCGTCGGCTGGATGAAGGCGTCGGCGTGGATGGAGACGAACAGGTCGGCCTGCACCTTGCGCGCCTTTTCCACGCGCATGCCCAGCGGGACGAAGAAATCGGCGTCGCGCGTGAGCATGACGCGCATGTTACTCTGCAGTTCCAGCTTGGTCTTGAGGCGCTTGGCGATGGACAGCACCACGTCCTTTTCGCGGCTGCCCTTGGCGCCCATGGCGCCCGGGTCTTCGCCGCCGTGGCCCGGATCGAGCGCGATGGTAATCATGCGCACGACTTTCTGACCCGGCAGGGGGCGCGCTTCGGGGCGCTGTTCCGGACGCAGTTCGGGCACCGGCGGCACGGTGGGCGCCACCGGCGGCGTCACGGCGGCCACGGGCGGCTTGCCGCTCTCGGGCAGCGGCAGCGCGGGCGGCGGCGTATGCGTGCCGGCCATGGGCGGCTTGGCCGGATCGCTCGACCAGTCGCCCTTTTCGATCATCTGCGCGATCAGGTCCGGCTCGCGCACGGGATACAGGTCGAAGATCAAACGGTGGTTGTAGGAGCCGGCGGGCGGCAGGGTGAACAGCTGCGGCGTGACTTCCTCTTTCAGGTCGAACACGAGGCGCACCACGTTGGGCCGGTTCTGGCCCACGCGCACCTGCTTGATGTACGGGTCGTTCGACTGGATCTTTGCCACCAGGCCCTTCAAGGTGGGATTGAGTTCCAGCCCTTCGATGTCGACCACCAGCCGTTCCGGATCCTTGACGATGAAGTGGGTCGCCTTGAGGATGCTGTCGTTTTCCAGGGTGACGCGCGTGTAGTCCTCGGCCGGCCAGACGCGCACGGCGAGAATTTGCGCCGCCATCGCCGACATGGGCGCGAACACGGACAACAGCAGGGTGCCGCCGGCCTTGAGTACCGTGCGCCGGGTGATGGGCGAGGAGATCAAAGGTTCGGGGCGAATTTGAGACGGTGAAGGCATGACAGACCCAATTCAGAAGACGCTTGCAATTCTACATCACGTCCTGTACCCGCAACGTTCAAATAAATATTCAGGTCGGCAGGCGGCAGCACCGGTTCGGCTTTCTCCGGCCATTCAACGATGCAGATATTGCGTCCGTCGAAGTCTTCGCGGAAGCCCGCGTCGAGGAATTCCTCGGCGCTGCCCATGCGGTACAGGTCGAAGTGGATGACGTTGACGCGCTCGCCGTCGAGCCGCACCGTGTACGGTTCGGACAAGGTGTAGGTGGGGCTTTTGACGTGGCCCGCATGGCCGGCCGCGTGCACCAGGGCGCGCGTGAGGGCCGTCTTGCCGGCGCCCAGGTCGCCGTGCAGGTAGATCGCCAGGCCCGGTGCCAGCGCGCGCGCCAGCGCGGCGCCCAGCGCGGCGGTGCCGGCTTCGTCGTGGAGGTGGGCTGTGAAGTGTTCGGTCATTATCTTCCGTATCGCATAAAATGGAGGCTGCTGTCATTGTAACCGCCCGCGCGCCTGCCGTTTTCCGTAAAGTCCCCTATGTCCGCCACCGTCACCGATCTCGCCGTCCTGGCGCGCACCATCAAGGAATGGGGGCGCGAGCTGGGTTTTGCCGAGGTGCGCATCGCCGACGTGGACCTGTCGCACATGGAAGCGCCTTTGCAAGCCTGGCTCGACGCAGGGTATCACGGCGAAATGGATTACATGGCCAGCCACGGCATGAAGCGCGCGCGCCCGGCCGAACTGGTGCCGGGCACGGTGCGCGCCATCAGCGCCCGCATGAACTACCTGCCCCCGGCGCTGGGGCCGGACTGGCGCGAACGCGAGGCGGCGCGCGACGCCGATCCCGCGGCGGCCGTGATCTCCGTGTATGCGCGGGGCCGCGACTATCACAAGGTGATGCGCGCGCGCCTGCAACAGCTGGCCGACCGCATCAAGGGCGAGATCGGCGACTTCGGCTACCGCGTCTTCAGCGATTCGGCGCCCGTGATGGAAGTCGAGCTGGCGCAAAAAGGCGGCTTGGGCTGGCGCGGCAAGCACACCTTGCTGATCAACCGCCAGGGCGGCTCTTTCTTTTTCCTCGGCGAGATCCTCATCGACGTGCCGCTGCCCGTCGACCCGCCGGAGATTGCGCGCTGCGGCCAGTGCTCGGCGTGCATCACGGTGTGCCCGACGCAAGCCATCCTTGGGCCGTACCAGCTCGACGCACGGCGCTGTATCTCCTACCTGACGATTGAGCTGAAAGGCGCCATTCCCGTCGAGATGCGCCCCCTGATCGGCAACAAGGTGTACGGCTGCGACGATTGCCAGACCGTCTGCCCGTGGAACAAGTTCGCCCAGCGCGCCGTCGTGCCCGATTTCGACGAGCGCCACAGCCTGGGCAGCGCCGGCATGGTGGAATTGTTCGCCTGGACGGAAGAGGAATTCAACCGCCGCATGGAAGGCAGCGCGATCCGCCGCATCGGCCACGAACGCTGGCTGCGCAACCTGGCCGTCGGCATGGGCAACGCTGCCGCCCAGGCCCGGGGCCAGGCCGACCTCGTCGCGGCCCTGCTGTCGCGCCGCGCGCATCCATCGGCCATCGTGCGCGAGCACGTCGAATGGGCGCTGGCGCTGCACGGCATCGATTAGCGCCGGTTTACGCCTGCTTCAGGCGCAGCGCCGACCAGTCGCTGTCGATGGCCACCATCGCCACGCTGTCGAGTCCAACGGCTTGCGCAAAGGCGCGGATATCGTCGCGGTGGATATCGCTGCCCACCTTCACGCCGCCCTTGCGGTAGGCCACCCAGACCGCGCCGCCGGGCGCCAGGCGCGCCTGCGCCAGCGGCAGATACTGCGCCAGTTCCGCGCGGCTGCGCGCGAACAGCAGCAGCCAGTCGGCGTGCTCTGCTTCACTGACGCACCGTTCCGCCGGCAACTGCGCCAGCAATTCGCCGTGTTCGCCGCCGTCATTGAGCACGGCCAGGGCCTTGGCATTTTTCACATACATTTTTTCAGCAATGGTTTTTTCAGGCATGGCAGGGGCGTGTCGATAGTGAAAAGACGAGCATAGCAAATTTCTCCTTGACTTATCGATATATCGTTATAAAATGACGATACCTACTAACGATATATCTTTAATGAGGCAACATGAGAAACTCACACCACGCAGAACACGGCCATTGCGGCCACCATCACCATCATCACGGTGAACATCGCCACGAACACAACCCTGATTACTTCATGCATGGCCGCGGCCCGCGCGGCTTCGACGAGCGCGGCGATGGCATGGGCGGCATGGGCGGTGGTCCTGGCGGACGAGGCGGGCGCGGCGAACGGGCCGAGCGCGTCTTCGGCCGTGGCGACCTGCCGCTGATCGTGCTGGCGCTGATCGAAATCAGCCCCCGCCACGGCTATGAAATCATCAAGGCCATCGAAGAGCGTTGCGGCGGCGCCTACGCCCCCAGCCCGGGCGCCGTGTATCCGACCTTGACCTTGCTGGAAGAGCAGGACCACGTGACGTCTTCCGAAAGCGCCAGCGGCAAGAAGCTCTACACGATCACGGACCTGGGCCGCGCGTATCTGGGCGAAAACCGCGCCCAGGTGGACGGCATCCTGGCCCGCCTCGACATGTTTGCCCGCGTCCAGGCGCGCAAGGCCTTGCCCGAGCGCGTGCACCAGGCCATGCACACGCTCAAGCATGCGCTGTTGCTGAACAAGACCAACTGGAGCGAAGCGGAAGCCGAGCGCGTCTCCGCCGTGCTGGAACAGGCGGCGAACGCCATCGTCGACGGCCACTGAGCCCACTTTACAAGGATACGCAATGACTATCGCATCCCCTGCAACACCACGCCCGCATGCCATCGAACGCGTGCGGCATGACTTGAAACTGCGCGTACTCACCGTCGTGCGCACCGAGCAGCTGACACCGCACATGCGCCGCATCACCTTGGCGGGCGACGACCTGGACGGCTTTGTCTCGCCGGCCCATGACGACCACGTGAAACTGTTCTTCCCCGCGCCGGGCCAGACGACGCCCGTGTTCCCCGTGCTGGGCAATGGCGCCAATCCCATCGAGTATGCGCAAGGGCCGCGTCCCATCGCCCGCAACTACACGCCGCGCCGCTACGACGCCGCGCGGCGCGAGCTGGAAATCGACTTCGTGCTGCATGGCGACGGCCCCGCAGCCAGCTGGGCGGCGCAAGCGGCGCCCGGCCAGACCCTGGGCGTGGGCGGGCCGCGCGGCTCGATGCTGGTGCCGCCCGACTTCGACTGGTATGTGCTGGTGGGCGACCAGACGGCCTTGCCGGCCATCGCCCGCCGCCTGGAGCAGTTGCCGGCCACGGCGCGGGCGATTGCCGTGATCGAGGTCGTCGAAGACGGCGAACAGATCGCGCTCGATAGCGCGGCACAGGTGGATATGCATTGGGTGGCGCGCAATGGCCGCCAGGGGCCGCTGCTGCTCGACGCCTTGCGCCGGATCGCGCTGCCGTCAGAGGGCGACGGCTACGTGTGGGTGGCGTGCGAGCACGCGCAGGTGCAGGGCTTGCGCGGGCACTTTATCGACGCCGGCGTGCCGAAGCAGCACCTGCATGTGGCCAGTTACTGGAAGCATGGGGCGGCGGAGCACCATGAGCATCACGACGAGTGATCTTGGTGTCGTCGGGTTACGCGCGCAGCGCTAACCCGACCTACGCCATATGGTTTGTATGACATGTAGGTTGGATTAGCGGCGCGCGAGCGCCGCGTCATCCAACGTTACCAGAATTATTTCAACAACCCCGCCAGCTCCACCGCCGTCTTGACCTGCATCTTGTCGAAGATATGCGCGCGGTGGACTTCCACGGTGCGCATGCTGATGCCCAGCTTGTCGGCCACCACCTTGTTCATCTTGCCCGCCAAAATCAGGTCCAGCACTTCGCGTTCGCGCGATGACAGGGTGGCCAGGCGCGCATGCACGGCGGCCAGTTCGCCGGCCTGGCGCGAGTTGGCAAGGCCTTGCTGTACGCGGTCCATCAGGTCGTTGTCGTTGAACGGCTTTTCGAAGAAATCGAAGGCGCCCCGTTTCAGGCTGTCGACGGCCATCGGCACGTCGCCGTGGCCGGTCAGGAAAATCACGGGCAGGCGCGCCGTCAGGTCGCGCTTGACCAACTGGTCGAACAGGGCGATGCCGTTCATGTCGGGCATGCGCACGTCGAGCAGCACGCAGTCGCCGGCGGCGTCGAAGCCGCCGTCGAGGCTATCGAGAAATTGCTGGGCGCTGGCGTAGCTGCGCGCCTCGATGCTGCGCGAGGCGGCCAGCCAGGAGAGGGAGTCGCGCACGACTTCTTCGTCGTCGATGATGTGTAGCATGGTGTCTCCGGCTTGTCGGTTATTCGTTATTGCTTGGTGCGGCGCGCGGCGCCGCCGGCACGCTGAAGGTAAAGATGGTACCGCCAGCGGGATTGGCGCCGAAGGTCAGCGCGCCGCCGTGAAACTCGATGGCGGTGCGGCAGATGTTCAGGCCCATGCCCATGCCTTCGGACTTGGTCGAGAAAAACGGCGAAAACAGCCGCTCGGCCACGTCCACCGGGATGCCGTGGCCATGGTCGATCACGTCCACCGTCACCATGCCTTGCTGCGCGTCGTGGCTGGCCCGCAGACGCATGATACGCCGTCCGGGTGCCGCGTCCTGCATCGCCTCGATGGCGTTGCGCGTCAGGTTCAGCAGCACTTGCTCGATCATCACGGGGTCGGCGCGCAGCAGCGGCAGGTCCGGCGGCAGCTCTTCCTGGATGGTGACATAGTATTTGCGCGCCTGCAGGTCGATCAGCGCGCGGATGCCGTCGATCAGCGTGCGGAGGGCGATATCCTGGCGCTGCGGCTCGCTCTTGCGCACGAAATCGTGCACGCTGCGGATGATCTGGCCGGCCCGCTGCGCCTGCGCGCTGGCCTGTTCCAGCGCCGGTTTCAGGGGGCCCGGATCGACGGGCGCGTCATGCTCGATGGCGCGGCGGATCAAATTCAAGGCCCCTGTCGTGTAGCTGGAAATGGCCGCCAGCGGCTGGTTCAGTTCATGCGCCAGCATCGACGCCAGCTCGCCCATGGTGGCCAGGCGCGAACTCGTTTGCAATTTTTCCTGCTGCTGGCGATTGAGTTCCTCAACGCGCTTGCGGTCGGAAATATCGAGCACGGAGCCCATCCAGCCTGTGTGCTGGCCGTTCTTGTCCACCAAGGGCGCCTCGAAGATCAGCACGGGCACGCGCGTGCCGTCCGGGCGCTGGAAATAGGTTTCGAACTGCGGCGTGGGATTGCCCGCCAGGGCCTTGACGAAGCGCTGCTGGTATTCTTCCAGCGCTTCCGGCACCCAGTAGGGCATGGGCGGCAAACGGCCGAGGATTTCCTCGGGCGGATAGCCGACGATCTGGCAAAACGCGGGATTCACGTAGGTGACTCTTCCTTCCAGGTCGCGCGCGCGCATGCCCGTCACCAGCGAGTTTTCCATCGCCGTGCGAAACAGCATCTGCTGGCGCAGCGCGCCTTCGGCCACCAGGCGGCGCGAGATGTGGCGCCACAGGGCCAGCAGGCTCCATAATAAACCCAGCGACAGGGCGATGACGGAGCCGACCAGCAGATTGGGCAGCAGCTTGGGCTGGCTTTTCACGCTGTCGGTAAACAGGGTGATGGTGGCGCCGGGCACGTCGAGCGCGCGCTTGTGCGTGTACACGCCGTGGCCGGGACCGGCGGCGGCGCGCCGCGCCAGCACCTTGTCGTCGCGGTCGATCAGCGAAATCTGGTTATCCTGCGCGAACCACCACGGCACCATTTCATCGAGCAGGCTGCTGATCTGGTAGGTGGCCACCAGGCTGCCGACATAACGCTGGCCATCGAACAGAGGCTGGTGGTAATCCATCAGCATGGCGCCCGGCGGCGCGTCGGGAAAGCCCGTCTGCTGCGAAGGCTGGGCGTATTGGCCCCGGTGCAGGCGGCGTGCATTGTCGGCCGCCGTCAGCGAGGCCGGCGAAAACGACAGGGCGTGCGGCAGCTTGTTGTCGCTGGTGGCCAGCACCTTGCCGTTGGTATCGAGCCACAGCACGCGCTGCAATTCGCGGCCATTGCGCAGCATCTGCTGCAGCCGTTCGTGCACTTTTTCCGCCGACAGGGAGCTGCTGGCGATGTCCACGCCCAGGTTGAACAGGCTTTCCTCGTTGCGCGCCAGCTGGAAGCGGATGGTCTGTTCCACCCACAACGTATCGGCGATCAGCTGCTCCTGGCGCTCGTTGCTTTCCATCTGGCGTGCCTGCCAGGGCAGCCAGAACAGGATGGAGAGGAACAGCAGCAGCAGGATGACGGGCAGCAGCCAGCGCATCGGACTCGATAGCTTGAAGCGGCGCGCAAGGGTGGGGGGAGTCGGCATGGCTGGCAGGGTAGCGGCTTATCGGGAACCGGCTATTGTGGTTAACCACAATAGCCGGGAGGGTTTCTTTGGCACAATATTCAAGTAGACAAATAATAAAGTTTTTCTAAAAACCATTCAGGAGACAGCAATGCAGATGAAAACCATGTTCGTCGCGCTGTGCGCGGCCATCGGCGCCACCGCCGGCGTCCACGCTTACGCGCAAGCCCCCATCGTCATCAAGTTCAGCCACGTCGTGGCGACGGACACGCCAAAAGGCCAGGCCGCCGAACGCTTCAAGCAGCTGGCCGAAAAAGCCACGAATGGCAAGGTCAAGGTCGAACTGTACCCGAACAGCCAGCTGTACAAGGACAAGGAAGAACTCGAAGCCCTCCAGCTGGGCGCCGTGCAGATGCTGGCGCCGTCGCTGGCCAAATTCGGCCCGCTGGGCGTGAAGGAATTCGAAGCGTTCGACCTGCCCTACATCTTCCCCACCAAGACGGCGCTGTACAACGTCACCGAAGGCGAAATCGGCAAGAGCCTGCTGAAAAAACTCGAGCCCAAGGGTATCACGGGCCTGGCCTACTGGGACAATGGCTTCAAGGTGATGTCGGCCAACAAGCCGCTGCATACCCCGGCCGATTTCAAGGGCCTGAAAATGCGCATCCAGTCGTCGAAGGTGCTCGACGCGCAGATGCGCGCGCTGGGCGCCAACCCGCAAGTGCTGGCCTTCTCGGAAGTGTATCAGGCGCTGCAGACGGGCGTGGTCGACGGCACGGAAAATCCGCCATCGAATATGTACACGCAAAAGATGCATGAAGTGCAAAAGCACGTGACCGTGTCCAACCACGGCTACCTGGGCTATGCCGTCATCGTCAACAAGAAATTCTGGGATGGCTTGCCGCCCGATATACGCGGCCAGCTGGAAAAAGCCATGCGCGAGGCGACCACGTTTGAAAAAGCCATCGCCCAGCGCGACAATGACCAGGCCCTCGACGCCATCAAGAAAGCGGGCAAGACGCAGATCTACACGCTGACGGTGCAGGAACAGGCCGAGTGGCGCAAGGCGCTGGCGCCCGTGCAGAAGGCCATGGAAGGGCGCATCGGCAAGGAGCTGATCTCGGCCATCAACAAGGAAAGCGCGAAGTAATCGCGCTGGCCGCGCCACCCGGCGCCGCTGTCAGGGGCATCCCTGTCTTTCTGTAGCAACGGCACCTGCGCGTCCTGCGCGGGTGCCAGCGTACCCGCATTCTTTGAAAGTCCACCATGAAATTTCTGGATCACCTGGAAGAGTGGCTGATCGCGTCCCTGATGGGCGCCGCCACCTTCATCATTTTCGTCGCGGTCGTGCACCGCTACCTGGCAGGCTTGCCCATCCCCGGCCTGCAAGACTTCCTGATTCAAATCAATACCAGCTGGGCCCAGGAACTGTGCATCTACATGTTCGTCTGGATGGCCAAGTTCGGCGCCGCGTATGGCGTGCGCACGGGCATCCACGTGGGCGTCGACGTCCTGATCAACCGCATGAACCCGCGCTGGCGCAATCGTTTCATCGTCTTCGGCCTGGCCGCCGGCGCCCTGTTTACGGGCATCGTCGGCACCCTGGGCGCCAGCTTTGTGTGGTCGATTGGCCACACGGACCAGACTTCGGCCGACATGGAAATCCCCATGTGGCTGGTCTACCTGGCCGTGCCGCTCGGTTCCTACCTGATGTGCTTCCGTTTCCTACAGGTAATGGTGCATTTCATCAAAACGGGCGCCTTGCCGAAACACGACCACTCGCATGTCGAGGGCCTGGAAGATGAACTGACGGCGGAAGAAAAAGGAGCCAAGGCATGAACGCGCTGATTATTTTTGTATTGCTGCTGGCGCTGATGCTGACCGGCATGCCGATCTCCATCTCGCTGGGCCTGACGGTATTGACGTTCCTGTTTACCATGACCAGCGTGCCCATCGAATCGGTGGCCCTGAAGATTTTCACGGGCATCGAGAAGTTCGAAATCATGGCCATTCCGTTCTTCATTTTGGCAGGCAACTTCCTCACGCATGGCGGGGTGGCGCGGCGCATGATCAATTTCGCCAGCTCCATGGTCGGCCACTGGCATGGCGGCCTGGCGCTGGCCGGCGTGATGGCCTGCGCGCTGTTTGCCGCCGTTTCCGGCTCCAGCCCCGCCACCGTGGTGGCGATCGGCTCCATCATCCTGCCGGCCATGGTCAAGCAGGGCTATCCGCGCGGTTTCGGCGCCGGCGTGATCACCACCTCGGGCGCGCTGGGCATTCTGATCCCGCCATCGATCGTGATGGTGATGTATTCCGTCAGCACCAACACCTCGGTGGGCAAGCTGTTCATGGCGGGCGTGATCCCGGGCATGATGCTGGCGATGCTGCTGGGCCTGACCACGTGGTTCCTGGCGCGCAAGCACAACTATCCGCGCATGCAGAAGGCCAGCTGGGGCGAGCGCTTCGTGACGTTCAAGAAGAGCGCCTGGGGCCTGCTGCTGATCGTCATCGTCATGGGCGGCATCTATTCGGGCGCTTTCACGCCGACGGAAGCGGCCGCCATGGCAGCCGTGTACGCGTTCTTCATCGCCGTCTTTGTCTACAAGGACTTGAAGATCAAGCAGGTGGGCAAGGTCTTGCTCGATTCGGCCGCCATGTCGGCGATGCTGTTGTACATCATCACCAATGCCGTGCTGTTCTCGTTCCTGATGACCAGCGAAAACATCCCCCAAGCGATGGCCGAATGGATCACGGGCAAGGGCCTGGGCGTGATCAGCTTCCTGCTGGTGGTCAACGTGCTGTTGTTGTTGGCTGGTAACGTCATGGAGCCGTCGTCCATCGTGCTGATCATGGCGCCGATTTTGTTCCCCGTCGCAATGAAGCTGGGCATCGATCCCGTGCACTTCGGCATTTTGATTGTGGTCAACATGGAAGTGGGCATGTGCCATCCGCCCGTGGGCTTGAACCTGTACGTGGCGTCCGGCATCACCAAGATGGGCATCTCGGAGCTGACCGTGGCCGTGATGCCGTGGCTGCTGACGATGCTGGCCTTCCTGGGCTTGATCACCTACGTACCACAAATCTCGCTGTGGCTGCCAAATTTAATTTACAACTAAAACAGTTGTCCCCGTCATGGCGCAAAAAAAGTCGATCCTGCCGAATAAATGCGCTATGATGGGCAGCCTTTAGGGGAAACACGTATATCCATATGCGCCCCGGTAGCAAGGCTGAAAGACAGAATTGGCAACAAGGTTAGTGGGGGAGTGGTCTATAAAAACGGTATTGATACCGGGGATCTATTGAGGAGACACACGTTTCACAGAAGTTGTTGAGTTATCGCTGCGTGCGGCCACAAGCCGGGACCGGCGGACCCAAACGACCGGGAACGTGAAGCAATATTTGAAGCGCACCGGCTGGTGCGCTTTTTTTTCGTGCGCGGGAAACGTCCGACGGCACGCCCGGAGTCGGTGCATAATTCCCGTAACGCGGTTTCCGGTGCCGGAAAGTTGTATATATGCCACACTTGAATAATGATCAGCAGATGAAAAAACAACAGGGCAGTGAACTGTTCAGCGCCATCGTGGCCGCGCCGTTCGGCGCCATGGGCGTGCGCGCGCAGGATGGCCAGGTATGCGAACTGGTCTACCTGCCGCCGCACTTTGCCGAGAAAGACGCGCAGGATGCCGTTTCCGAGCGGGCGTGCGAACAACTGGCGGCCTATTTCCGCGACCCCGATGCGCCGTTCGACTTGCCGCTGGCGGGCTTGGGCAGCGCTTACCAGCAACGCGTATGGGCAGCGATCGCCGGCATTCCGCGCGGCCAGGTGCGCACCTATGGCGACGTGGCGCGCCTGATCGGTTCGGCGCCGCGCGCCGTGGGCCAGGCCTGCGGTGCCAACTGGTTTCCCGTGGTAATCCCTTGCCACCGGGTCACGGCTGCCGGCGGCCTGGGCGGCTTTGCCCACCATGACGATGCGACGGGATTCCACCTGGGCGTCAAGCGCTGGCTGCTGGCGCATGAAGGCGTGGCGGCCTACCGATGATGAACAGTCTGCTGGCGCCCGACAACGCTACCCTGATCGACGAATTCTGCGACAGCCTGTGGCTGGAAGACGGCTTGTCGAAAAACTCGCTCGATGCCTACCGGCGCGACATGCGTTTGTTCGCGCGCTGGCTGGAAGTGGCGCGGCCCGGGCGCGAGGGCCTGTACGAGGTCTCCACGGCCGACATCGAGGCGTATTTCGCCGCCCGCCACGACGAGAGCAAGGCGACGTCGTCGAACCGCCGGCTGTCCGTGCTCAAGCGTTTTTACCAGCTGGCCTTGCGGCACAAGCATATCGCGGCCGACCCGTGCCTGAAGATGGTCTCGGCCAAGCAGCCGGCGCGCTTCGTGCACACCCTGAGCGAAGCGCAGGTGGAAGCGCTGCTGGCGGCGCCCGACGTGAGCACGCCGCTGGGCTTGCGCGAACGCACGATGCTCGAACTCATGTATGCGAGCGGCTTGCGCGTGTCCGAACTGGTCGACTTGCAATCGGTGGAGCTGAGCCTCAACGATGGCGTGCTGCGCATCACGGGCAAGGGCAGCAAGACGCGCCTGGTGCCGTTCGGTGAGCAGGCGCGGCTGTGGATCGAGCGCTACCTGAAAGAGGCGCGCGGCGTCATCCTCGACGGGCAGATGAACGATGCGCTGTTCGTCACGCGGCGCGGCGGCGCCATGACGCGGCAAATGTTCTGGGTCATCATCAAGAAACACGCGCTGAACGCCGGCATCACGGCGCCGCTGTCGCCGCATACCTTGCGTCACGCGTTCGCCACGCATTTGCTCAACCATGGTGCGGACTTGCGCGTTGTGCAATTGTTACTGGGTCACTCCGATATTTCCACGACGCAGATTTACACGCATGTGGCCCGTGAACGGCTGAAACTGCTGCATGCGCAGCATCATCCGCGCGGCTAAACATTTGGAGTTTGCTTCAACTACGTCATAATGTGCCTTATATGCTTATCTGTAACATCTAAAAACTAAAGAGGTAGTAAATGGCCAAGACAAATTTCCAATACGAAAAACGGCAAAAAGAGCTGGAAAAGAAGAAGAAAGCCGAGGAAAAAGCCAGGCGCAAGCTGGAAGCGAAAAACAATCCGAAGCCGGCCGATGGCGAAGAGGGGGCCGAGCCGGAAGCGGATGAGAGTGACGCAGATGCGGCCGATGACGCTACCGACGTTCCTACCCAGCCGCAATAATTCCCCTGTTTCTGACGACCGGCGCGGCATGGCCGCGCCGGTCTCCACTCGTTTTCCCTTCCCCCGCTACAAGCGCGGCCGCTGGCCGATCGCCAGTTGCAGCTGCGTGCTGGCGATGGCCGCATCGGCGCGCGCCTGCACATAGCCCTGATACGCCTCATCGGCCGAACGCTGCGCCGCCAGCCATTCCAGCAGCGAGGCATTGCCACTGAAGTAGGACAGGCGCATGCCGTCGACCACCTTTTGCGCGTCCACCAGCACGCCGTCGCGGTAGCGTGCCAGCCTGTCCTGCGCCGCACGCAGCTGCCGCTGTGCCGTGCGCACCTGCGTTTCCGCCTGCAGTTCCGCCTGGCGCAGGGCCAGCATCGCTTGCGTCACGCCCGCTTCGGCCTGCACGATGTCGCCCTTGTCGCGCCGCGACAGGGGGATGGGAATGGCCAGCGAGATGGATAGCGCGCGCGAACGGGGCGCGCCGTCGACGGGATTGCCGCTGGCGTCAAAGCCGTCATGGTAGCCGCGCGCGGCGGCCAGGCCCACGGTGACGGTCGGGTCGACCGAGCGGTTGGCGCGCACCAGCGCCGCGCCGTCGCGCAGATTGTCCACGGTGGCGCGGGCGATGCGCACGTCGCTGCGCGCCTCGAGCGCCTGCGGCACCAGCACCGCGGCATCCCTGTTTTCCTGCGTGGCGAAGTCGCAGGCCAGCTGCGCGTCCGGAAACAGGCTGTCGAACTGGCGGCCCAAGGGGGGCGACAAATTCAACATGGCGCTGTCCGCCTCGCTGCGCGCCTGCGCCAATTCGGCCTGGAACTGGTCGCGTTCCACGCGCGACTGCAGCAGCTCGATACCGCCCACGTCGCCCGCCTTGCGCCGCACGGCGTTCGCCTCGACGATTTTCGACAGGGCCGCCATGGTCTGCTGCTTGCGCGCGAGGACCTCGCGCGTGCGGCACGCTTCCGTGAACGCGGCGGCGGCCGTGCCATACAGTTCGCTCTTGAAGCCGGCCACCGTTTCCTCGGCCAGCGCGACATGGCTGTGCGCCGCCTTCAAGCGCGCGGCGCGCTTGCCGCCCGTCTCGATGGCCATGCTGAGGGCAGGGTTCCACGTGACGGGACGGTGCTCGACGCTGCGCACGGTTTCGCGCGTGGCGCCCAGCGTGAATTCGGGATCGGGACGCAGGCCGGCGATGCCGATGCCCGCCTTGGCCGAGACGATGTCTTCCTGCTGCGCCTGCAGTTCCAGGCTGTGGCTCTCCACCGCTGACAAATAGGTCTCGAAGCTCAAGGGGGCGGCAATGGCGCATGGCGCGATCAGCCAGGCCGCCAGCAGTACATTAAAACGTGTCATGGTTCACTCCTTCGGTATCGATCCGGCGTCGTTGTATGTGCGCCTCGATCAGGTAATACAGGGCCGGCAACAGCAGCAGGGTCAGTGCCGTCGCCGTCACCAGGCCGCCCACCACCACGGTGGCCAGCGGGCGCTGCACGTCGCTGCCCAGGCTAGTGGCCAGCATGGCCGGCGTCAGCCCCAGGGCGGCCACGGTGGCCGTCATCAGCACGGGGCGCATGCGGTCGCGCGCGCCTTCGAGCACGGCGTCGCGCAAGCTTTTTCCCTCGTCGGCGCGCAAGCGGTTGATCTGTGCCAGCATCAGCACGGCATTCAGCACGGCCACGCCGAACAGGGCGATGAAACCGACGGCGCTCGACACATTCAGGGTCATGCCGCGCAGGTGCAGCGCGGCCAGGCCGCCCAGCATGGCCAGCGGCACGGCCAGCAAGACCAGCGCGGGCTGGCGCAGGTTGCGGAACTGCCCAAACAGCAGCAGGAACATGGCCCCCAGGGTCATCGGCAGGATCAGGGCCAAGCGGCTTTGCGCGCGCTGCAGGTTTTCGAACTGGCCGCCCCATTCGACGTTGATGCGCTGGTGCTCGTCGGCCACGGCTTGCGCCACCAGCGGGCGCGCTTCGGCCAGGAAACCGGCCAGGTCGCGTCCGCGGGCATTCAGGCGCACGATGATGTGGCGCCGCCCCATTTCGCGCACGATCACGCTTTCGCCCGAGGTGGTGCTGATGCTGGCCACCTGCGCCAGCGGGATCCTGGCGCCGTTGGCGGCCGTGAGTTTCAGGCTGGCGATGGCGTCGGGGCTGGAACGCGTGGCGGGCGGGAAGCGCACGGCGATGTCGTAGCTTTTTTCGCCCACGTAGACCTGGCCGATGGGTGCGCCGCCGATGCCGGTGGCAATCAGGTCGGCCACGTCGGCCGCATTGATGCCGTAGCGGGCCGCCTTCGCGCGGTCCAGTTCCACCTTCAGGTTGGGCAGCGGCGGCTCCACGTCGACCGCCACGTCGGAGGCGCCGGGCACAGTCTTCAGGACATGTGCCACCTTGCCGGCGATGCGGCGCACTTCATCAAGGTCGTTGCCGAAGATTTTTACCGTCAGGTCGCTGTGCGCGCCCGACAATTTATCCTGCACGCCGTCGATAATCGGCTGCATGAAGGCCACCGTCATGCCGGGCAGGCGGGCGAAGCGCTCGTGCATTTTCGCGATCAGCTGCTGCTTGCTCATGCCCGACTTCCAGCTTGAATACGGATGCAGTCCCACGCTGGCCTCGATGTGCGACGGCGTCCAGTAATCGGTGCCGTCGTCGTTGCGCCCCGTCTGCGTGACGATGGTCGACACTTCCGGGAATTCCAGCGCTGCGCGCCGCAGTTCGCCGGCCATCTCCGACGCCTTGTCCAGCGTGATCCCGGGCGGCATCTGCACCTGCAGCCACAGCGAACCCTCATCGAGGTAAGGCAGGAAGTCGCGGCCGATGCTGCCGCCCAGGATGGCAAGCGCTGCGAGCGATCCCGCGCACGCCATCGCCACCCAGCGCTTCCTGCCCACCATGCGTTCGAGGAAGCGGCCATACGCGCCCGCCAGCTTGTCCAGCGCGCGGTTATGGAAGGTGCGGCGCGGCTTGCGCAGGGCCAGCCAGGCCAGGCCCGGAATCAGCACCAGCGCCACCACCAGCGCACCGACGAGCGCAGCGCCCACCGCATACGCCATCGGCGAGAACAGCTTGTACTCGATGCGCTGGAAGGCAAACAGGGGCAGATAGGCGGCGATGATGACGGCCATGCCGAACATGATGGGGCGCGCCACCTGCAAGGTCGCCTCGATGGCATCCTGCAGCGTGAGGGGCCGTTCCTGCTCCCGTTCTCGGCGGCGCAGCATGTTTTCCAGCACCACCACGGAACCGTCGACGAGGATGCCGAAGTCGATCGCCCCCAAGGACAGCAAATTGGCGGGAATCTTAAAATGGTGCATGAAGATGAAGGCGATCAGCAGGGCCAGCGGAATCGTCAGCGCGACGAGGGCGGCCGCGCGCGGGCTGCCCAGATACAGCAGCAGCACCAAGGCGACGAGCAGCATGCCTTCGCCCAGGGTAAATCCCACCGTGTGCAGGGTGGCGTCGATCAGCGAGCTGCGGTCCAGGTAGGGCACGACCTTGACGTCCTTCGGCAGTACGTTGGCATTCAGGTCGTCGACGGCCGCATGGATGCCGGCCAGCGCTTCGGATGGATTGAAATCCTTCAGCAGCAGGGTGATGCCTTCGATGGTGTCCGGGTTGTCGTCCTTGCCCAGGATGCCGCGCCGCTCCACGTTGCCGTAGGCGAGCTTGCCCAGGTCCTTCACCAGCACGGGTACGCCGTCCTTGCCGCTGACGACGACATTGCCCATGTCGTCGAGCGAATGCAGCAGGCCCACGCCGCGCACCACGTACGATTGCTGGCCGCGGTCGATGACGCTGCCGCCGCCGCTGATGTTGTTGGCGTTGATGGCGTCCTTCACCTGCGCCAGCGAGAAGCCGTAGCTGTCCAGTTTTGCGGGATCGAGTTCCAGCATGAACTGCGTCGTCAGGCCGCCAAAATTGCTGACGTCGGCCACGCCGCGCACCTGCTGCAGGCGCGGGATCACGGTCCAGAACTGCAGCTCGGACAGTTCGCGCAGGGAGCGTGTTGTCGATTCCAAGGTGTAGCGGTAGATCTCGCCCGTGGGCGAGGTGTAGGGATCGAGCCCCGGCTTGGCGTCGTACGGCAGGTTCACGCTGGCCAGGCGCTCCTGCAGCCGCTCGCGCGTGAAGTAGCCGTCGCTGCCATCCTCGAACACCACGGTGATCAGCGACAGGGCGAACAGGCTGCGCGTGCGCAGCACGTGCATGCCGGGCGTGCCGAGCAGGGCACGTTCGAGCGGAATGGTGATCTGCTGCTCGATTTCCTCGGCGCCCAGGCCCGGCACCTGCGTGACGATCTGCGAGGTAACGTCGGCGATGTCGGGATAGGCTTCGATGGGCAGCTGCTTCCAGCAGTAGACGCCGTAGACGGCGACGAACAGCAGCACCAGCCAGACGATACCGCGCCGCTGGCAGCAGGTGGCGATAAAACGGTCAATCATTGAGCAGCACTCCTTCCTTGACGACGATGCGTTCGCCCGCTTTCAGGCCGGCGAGGATTTCCACCTGTTCTCCGTGGCTGGCGCCCACTTCCACCGTGCGCGGCGTGAATACCAGCGGGCTGCGCTCGACCATCACGCGCGTCGTTGGCCCGCTTTGCAGCACGGCCGCCGCGGGCACGAGGAGGGCGCGGCGGCTGGCGCCGGCGAATCCCGCGTGGGCAAACATGCCCGGCTTGAAGGTGCCGGCGCGGTTGTCGATGGCCACGCGCACTTTCACCGTGCGCGTCTCGGGATCGAGCACGGCGCCCACATAGGCGACCTTGCCCTCGAAAGCCTTGCCGGGCCAGGCGTCGACGGTGATGCGTGCCGTCTGGCCCACGGTCACCTGCGCCAAATCCCTTTCGGCCACGCTGGCCGACAGCCACACGGTGGACAGATCCGCCACCGTCATGACGGGCGCGTTGATATCGTTCCAGTAGCCGCCCTGGGCGCCTTCCATGGCGATCACGGTGCCCGTGATGGGCGAGCGCAGCACGTAGTCCCTGCGCGAACCGCGTCCCCCGGCACCGTACTGGGCCAGTTTGTCGGCGCTGGCCTGGGCGTCGCTGCCGGCCTGCGCAAAGGCCGCCTGGGCCGCCTCGTATTCCTTGCGCGCGGCGATTTCCGCCTCGAATAGCGTTTTCTGGCGCTCCAGTTCCTGGCGCGCCTGCAGCAGGGCGGACTTCGCCTTGCTGTCGTCCGCGTAGGCGGCACTGAGTTCCGCCGAGTCCAGCGTGAACAGCGGGTCGCCCGCCTTCACGCTGTCGCCCAGCGCCCGCTGCAGGCGCGTGATGCGCCCTGCCAGGGGCGGCGTGATCTTCACCAGTTTTTCCGGCATCGCTTCGATGCTGCCCGGCGCCTCCGTCTGCGTGGCGATCTCCTGTTCCTGCACGGCGGCGACCTGCAGGCGCTGGCGCAACGGCGACATCTTGTCGACAGCGATGCTGCCGTCGTCCAGATGCATCGATTGGACGGGCGGCATGGCTGCCGCCGTCGGTTTGGCGCAGCCGGCCAGGGCTGAGCAGGCGAGAGCGAGGGCGCAGCTGGCGCCCAGGGCGTTGCGGGTGGTCGTGTTCATCCCGTGTTTCCTTGTTATTGATGGTGATGGGGCATGCGTGGATGCCGTGCCCAGGCGGGCAATCGGAGGGAGCGCGGGCAGCGATATGAGAACAGCTCACTACAGCGCCGGAAAAGCATAGCAAGGTGCTCCTGAAGAAGCGCCCAAGAACGCCTGAATCATTCTTCAGGTTCCGTGCGCGCGCGGCGCGGCGCGGTAGAATGCCAGCATGGAAAACAAGGCGCGACGCGAAAGGCAGGCATGAGAATCCTCCTGGTGGAAGACGACCGCAAGGCGGCGCGCCTGCTGGCCCGTGGCTTGCAGGAAGAAGGTTTTGTCGTCGATGTGGCGCACAGCGCGGAAGAGGGCGAGGATGAAAGCTACGCCGTCGATTACGACGCGATCGTGCTGGACTGGATGTTGCCGGGCAAGCAGGGCATCGATTTTTGCCGCGACTTGCGCGCGCGCGGCATCCAGACGCCCGTGCTGATGCTCACGGCGCGCGATGCCACGGCCGACCGCGTGGCGGGCCTGAACACGGGCGCCGACGATTACCTGACCAAACCATTCGAATTCGAGGAGCTGCTGGCGCGCATCCGCGCCTTGCTGCGCCGCTCCGACATCAGCCGTCCGCTGGTGCTGGCGCTGGCCGATTTGACGCTCGATCCCGTCAGCCACCAGGCGACGCGGGCCGGCGCGCCGCTGGTGCTGACACCCAAGGAATACGCGATTCTGCTGATCCTGCTGCGCCAGGCGGGCGAAGTAGTCAGCCGCGCGCGCCTGGCCGAGCAGATCTGGCAGGCCGACCTGATCGGCATCGACAACCTGATCGACGTCCACGTGCGCAACCTGCGGGGCAAGGTCGATGCGCCGGGCTTGCCGCCATTGATCCACACGGTGCGCGGACGCGGCTTCCGCCTGGCGGAAAACCACGGTGGCTAGCTTTCGCAAGCGATTGCTGCTGGTGCACCTGGCCGTCATCCTCGCCATCGTCGCCTGCACGGCGCTGGCCGGTTACTGGGGCCTGTCGCGCGCCGTGCATGGCCAGCTCGATGCGGCCCTGCTGGCGCTGGCCGAGACGGAAATGGCCATGCTGCCGGCCGCGCCGCGCCAACCCGTGCAGGTGCACGAGGTGGCGCCGGGCCAGGCGCCGCCGTCGTTGACGCGGCTGGACCGCCTGGTGCAGATCATCGATGGCGAAGGCCGCGTGCTGGCGCGCAGCCGCAACCTGGAGGCGGCGCAGCTGCCGGCGCCAGCGGCCCTGCTGGCGCGCCTGGCGGCCGGCGAGACCGTCTTCGAGACCCTGCCGAAGTTCGGCGAGGAGCCGTTGCGCATGGTGTCGATTCCCGTGCCTTCGTCCGGCGCGCGCCTGGCGGTACAGGTGGCCGGCTCGCTCGACGACATCAACCACGTGCTGGCCGCCGCCACCGTGCTGTTTGGCGCCATGGCGCTGGCCTTGCTTGCGGCCGTGGGCCTGGCCGGCGAAATGCTCACGCGCCACGTGCTGGGCGCCATCGACGACGTGGTGGACCAGGCGCATTCGATCGGCGAAGCCAGCCTGCACCAACGCCTGCCCCATCCCGGCACGCAGGACGAGATCGGCCGCCTGGTCGATACCCTGAACGCCATGCTGGACCGCCTGGAACACGGCTACGATGCGCAGCGGCGCTTCACTGCCGACGCTTCTCATGAGCTGCGCTCGCCCCTGTCGCGCCTGCGCACGGAAATCGAAATCACCCTGCGCCGCCCGCGCGAAGCACCCGAGTATGTGGACGCGCTGGCGTCCTGCCTCGATGAAGTGCAGCGCCTGACGACCCTGGTGGAGGAACTGCTGATGCTCACACGCCTGGACGTGGGCCAGGAGCGCAATGCCGTGGAAACCATCGCCCTCAATCCGCTTGTGCGGGCGGCGGCGCAGCGCCTGGAAAAGCCGGCAGCACAGCGCGGCATCCGCATCGTCTTCGATGATAGCGTGGCCGTGCACGCGCGCGTGGCGGCCGGCCCCGTCGACCTGGTGCTGGCCAATCTGCTCGACAACGCCGTGAAGTTTTCGCCGCCCGGCAGCGTCATCACCGTGCACGTGGCGCGCGAGGGTGCGCATGCATTGGTCGGCGTGGCGGACGCGGGCCCCGGCATCGGCGTGGAAGACTTGCCGCATCTGTTCGAGCGCTTTTACCGTGGCGCCCAGGCGCGCGCGGGCGAGGCGCCGGGCTTCGGCCTGGGCCTGGCCCTGTCGCAAGCCATCGTGCATGCGTACGGCGGCAGCATCGAAGCGCGCAACCGCCCGCAAGGCGGCGCGCTGTTTATCATGCGCCTGCCCGCCTCAAGCTGACGGCGCCACGCCTTCCCAGCGCACCTGCCGCACTTGCGGCCAGGCGCCCGCGCGGTTGACGAAGCGCACCAGCACGGCGCGCTGCACGGCCTGGCACAGCACCGTGGCGATCAGCTGCACCACTTGCCTGGCTGCGTCCCAGCTGCGCAGCATCTGCGATGGCGCCAGGCCCGCGCCGCGCAGTTCGGCCAGCAGCAGGCGCACCACGTGGTCGGCCTGCGCCGCAGGGCAGGTGACCGTCAGGCGGTAGGTGGCGACAAGCGGCCCACGCCGGGCAAACCAATGGAAGAATTTTTTCATCGTCACACTCCCCGTTCGGCGACAAATTCCGCGTTGTTGACCAGCGCCCAGCGCACGGCCGAGACGCTGCCTTCCAGGCTGACCTGGCTGACGATCTGCTCCAGCAAGCCCAGGCTGGACAAGGGCGTGAGCAGGTCGGCGCGCACTTCGATGCGCCCGGCCTGCGCCGCGTCCTCGCTGTGCAAGGATTGCAGCATCAGCGCCGGCATGCCGCTGATCAGGCGCAGCATCAGCTTGCGCACCTGGACTTCCTGCTCCGCCTCGCACACGGCGGTGACTCTGTAGATGCTTTCCGTCTCGATGCCCGCCTCGCTGCCGTGCGCGTTGATCCGTTGCGCCAGGTGGCGCAGCACCAGGTTAGCGACCAGGACAAAAGCCGTGCCGATGGCCGCTTCCAGGGCAAACCCCAGGCCACACAGGATGCCGATGGCGGCCGAGCACCACAGGGTGGCGGCCGTGTTCAGGCCGCGCACCGTCATGCCCTCGCGCATGATGACGCCGGCACCGAGAAAACCGATGCCCGACACCACCTGCGCGGCGATGCGCATATGGCCAGAGGCATCGCCTTCGAGCACGGAAACCATCACGAACAGCGAGGCGCCGACGGACACCAGCGCATTCGTGCGCAGGCCCGCCATGCGCTGGCGCAGCTGGCGTTCGGCGCCGATCATGGCGCCCAGGGTCAATGCCGCGGCAACGCGCAGCGCAAAGTCAAATACCACCATCAGTTTCTCCCGGCTGGGGAGGAACAGGCGAGTGCAAGGGCGAAGGCGATTCGCCCCGAAAGGGGGCAGCAGGCGGGGATGACGGGCGGTGGAACGATGAGGAGGGAAGTGCGGCGTATGGACATCGCCGCGGGTAAGACCACACCTTGCCGAGGGCAGGGCGGGCGGAATGCGCGCGTCTTGCCTAAGGCCGATCGCCGATGGTCAATCGACTACTGTCACTGGAACAAGCACCCACGAGTCACTCCATATCATTGATAACGGGGACAGTCTAGCCAGCGCAGCCGCTTTGGTCAACTGAAGCTCTCTTCAGGAAGCCGCCGCGTCGTCCCCGCCAATGCGGGGACGGTGAAGGCGAGCGGTAGAAACTTAATGGGCGGCGTCGGCATGTGCATCTGTGTGCGCATGCTCTCCGCCGCCGAAGAAGCGCGCGGCGCGCTTGCCCAGGCTGTCGAGATAGGTGTAGGCGACGGGCACCACCACCAGCGTCAAGAGCGTTGAGGTGATGACGCCGCCGATGACGGCGCGGCCCATCGGCGCCTGCGATTCGCCGCCGTCGCCCATGCCGATGGCCATCGGCAGCATGCCGAACACCATCGCCAGGGTCGTCATCAGGATGGGGCGCAGCCGCACTTGCCCCGCTTCCAGCAGCGCCTCGAACTGCCCCAGGCCTTCGCGCTGGCGCTGGTTGGTGAAGTCGACCAGCAGAATCGCATTCTTGGTGACCAGGCCCATGAGCATGATGAAGCCGATCACGGAGAAGATGTTCAGGGTGCTGCCCGTGATCAGCAGCGCGGCCAGCACGCCGATCAAGGACAGCGGCAGCGACACCATGATGGCGACCGGCTGCAAGAAGCTGCCGAACTGCGAGGCCAGCACCAGGTAGATGAAGATCACGGCGATCCCCAGCGCCATCATGGCGCCGCCCATGGTTTCGGCCATCTGCTGCGCATTGCCGGCCACGTCGAAGCGCACGCCGGGCGGCAGGTCGATGGACTTGATGGCTTTCTGCACGTCGGCGTCGACGTCGCCGGCGGGGCGGCCCTGCACGCCCGCATAGATGGCGACCCGGCGCTGCAAGGCCTGGCGTTTGAGCACTTGCGGGCTCGATGACGGCACGAAGTCGACCACCTGGCGCAGCGGGATCATGACGGGCTTGCCGTTCGCGTCCAGCTTGCTCGACGCGAGCGACAAATCGGCCAGGTCGGCCACCTTCTGGCGGCCCGATTTCGGCAGCTGCACGTTGACGTCGTAGTTTTGCCCGTCGGACGCCAGCCAGTGGCTGACCGTGTCGCCCGCCACGAACGGACGCAGGGCATTGCCGATCTGCTGCACCGACAAGCCCAGGTCGCTGGCCAGTTCGTTGTTGATCTTCACGGTGGTCGACGGATTGGCGCCTTCCTGGCTGTATTCCATGTCGGCCAGGCCCTTGATGTTGCGCATCTTGTCCATCAAGGTGTGCGCCACCGCATCGAGCTTGCCTTCATCCGTGCCGAGGATGGCGATGAAGATGGGGCGCTGGCCGACCGACAGGGTGATGCCGGCGATCGGCGCCAGGCGTTCGCGGATCAGCTTTTCCAGTTCCTGCTGCGAGCGGCGCTTGTGCGTCTTGATGTCCGTCAGCTTGAGGTTCACCTCGGCCGTGTTGCGCCCATCGGGCGTGCCGATATTGGCCACCAGGCTGTCGATTTCGGGAAATTCCTTCAGGGCCGTTTCGATCTGGCGCACTTTGCTGTCTGTGTAGTCGAGGCTGGAGCCGACGGGCGTCTTGAAGCGCAGGTTGACCCAGCCCTGGTCCGTCTCGGGGAACATCTCGCCGCCGATCATGGGCACGAGCATCAGGCTGCCCGCGAATAGAAACACGGCCGTGGTCAGGGTGGTCTTGCGCCAGCGCAGCGCCACTTTCAGCACCTTGCCGTACCAGACGTGCAGGCGATCGATGCCCGTCTCGATCCAGGCCATGAAGCGGCCCAGCCACGGCGCGTACTTGAAGCGGTCCTTGACGGGGTCGCGCCAGACGGACGACAGCATGGGGTCGAGGGTAAAACTGACGAACAGCGAGACGAGCACGGCGACGGCCACGGTGATGCCGAACTGCAGGAAGAAGCGGCCGATGATGCCGTCCATGAAGGCGACGGGCACGAACACGGCGACGATGGCAAACGTGGTGGCCATCACGGCCAGGCCGATTTCATTGGTGCCGTCGTTGGCCGCCTTGTAGTGGTTCTTGCCCATGCCCAGGTGGCGCACGATGTTTTCGCGCACCACGATGGCGTCGTCGATCAGCAGGCCGATGCACAGGGACAGCGCCATCAGGGTCAAAAAGTTCAGGGTAAAGCCGAACGCCTTCATGGCGATGAAGCTGGCCAGCACGGAGATCGGCAGGGTCAATCCCGTGATGATGGTCGAGCGCCACGAGTGCAGGAACAGGAAGACGATGACCATGGTCAGCACGGCGCCTTCGATGATGGTGCGCTTGACGTTATTGAGCTGGCTTTGCACGCGTTCCGACTCGTCGTCCAGCACGCGCAGCGTGATATCGGGCGGCAGCGTCTTTTGCAGGTCCGCCGCCACCTTCAGGATGCCGGTGCCCACTTCGACCACGTTGGCGTCCTGCACCTTGGTGATTTCCATCGTCACGGCCTGCTGGCCGTTCATGCGCGAAATCGACAGTTCTTCCTGCTCGCCGTCGACGACGGTGGCCACCTGGTCCAGATAGACGGGGCCGACGGCGCGGCGCGCGACGATGATCTTGCCGAACTCGCGCGCATCCTTGATCTTGCCTTCCACGCGCACCAGCTGCTCGGCCGCGCCATGGCTGATGGAGCCGGCCGGCAGATTGGTGTTCGTCGCCTGGATGGCGCGGATGACTTCATCGACGCCGATGCCCTGGGCATTGAGTTCGACCGGCTTCATGCTGATGAGGATCTGGCGCGCGCGCAGGCCGCGCAGCTTGACCTGGCCCACGCCGGCCACGCCCTGGAAGCGCTTGCTGATGATCTGCTCCGTCATGGTCGACAGCGCGCGCAGGTCATGCCCCGTCGACGTCAGCACGATGGTGGCGATGGGGCGCTCGTTGTCGCCTTCGGCACGGGCGATGAACGGGTCCTTGGCTTCCTTCGGGAAGCGCGGACGGACCAGCGCCACCTTGTCGCGCAAGTCTTGCATGGCCTTGTCCATGTTGGTCGACAGCTCGAATTCCAGGTAGACGCCGGCGCGTCCTTCCCACGAGTTGGCGCGGATGGTTTTGATGCCGCTGACGGTGTTGACGGCGTCCTCGATGGGGCGCGTGATGTCGTTTTCCACCGCTTCGGGCGAGGCGCCCGGGTAGTTCACTTCGATGGCGGCGAACGGGAACTGCACGCTGGGCATGCTCTCCACGCCCAGGCCCCGGTAGGAGAAGATGCCCAGCACCACCAGCGCCACCATGACCATGGTGGCGAAGACGGGGTTCTGGATACTGACTTTGGTCATCCACATGGCTTAATCCTTCCGTGCCAGCACGGCTGCCGGCGCGGCCGGGGCGGCGGGCGTAGCTGACGGTGCGGCGAAGGTCACGCCGTGGCCCGGTTTCACGCCATCGAGCTTGGCGACGATGACTTTTGCGCCCGGCACCAGGCCCGATTTGACCTCGGCATAGCCTTCATCGTCGTTGCGCAGTCCCAGCACGACGGGCTGGGCGACGACCTTGTTGCCCACCAGCGCATAGACCACGGGGCCCTGCTTTTCATTGCGCACGGCCGTCAGGGGTACCAGCGGCGCCACGGGCGAGCGCTCGGTGACGATGCTGCCCTTGGCGAACATGCCGCCGCGCAGCGCGCCATCGCCATTGTCGACGGCGATGTAGACGAGCATGGCGCGCGAGCCGCTCTCGGTGGTGGGGTTGATGCGCGTGACCTTGCCGGCGAAGTCGCGCGCGCCGAAGCCGTCGACCTTGAAGTGCACGTCCTGGCCCAGCTTGATGCGGGGAATCTCGGCGCTGGGCACGGGTGCTTCCAGGGTCAGCTGGGCCAGGTTGACGATGGTGTAGACGGGCATGTCGGGCGCAACTTTTTCGCCCGCCTGCAGGTGCCGCTTGCTGACGATGCCGGCCATCGGTGCGCGGATCACCGTGTCGGCCAGCGCGATGCGGGCGATGTCGACCATGGCGGCGGCGGACTTGACGTTGGCGCGCGCCAGGTCGACCGAGTTTTGCGTCGTGTCGTAGGCCGTCTGCGAAATGTATTTTTGCTTGAGCAGCGCCTGGCTGTTCGCTTCATTCTTGCTCGCCATCGACAATCGCGCCTGCGCTTCATCGAGCAGGGCTTGCTGCTGCGTCAGGCGGGCGCGCAGGTCGGCCGCGTCCAGGCGCACGAGGACTTGCCCGTTGGCTACTTGCTGGCCTTCCTGCAAGGTCGTTTCCTGGATCACGCCCGACACCTTGGCCTTGATGGTGGCCTGGGTCACGGGCGCCAGCGAGCCGGACAGGGGCAGACTGATGCTGAGGGCGCGGGCATCGATGGCGGCCACGTCGCCCTGCGCCAGTTCATGCACGGGCGTCTTTTCCTGCTCCTTCTTCTTGCTCGCTTGCTGTTCAGTAACTTTGGCTGCTTGCTGTTTCGATTGCATCACCGTCCAGCCGCCGCCTGCCAGGCCCAGCACGACGAGGATCAGCACGGGAGTGCGCCAGCGCCGGCGGCGCGTGGCGGCAAGGGGGGAGGCGGGGGGCAGGGTCTCGTTTTTCATAGGTTTTTTTTCAGGAGCGGCGCAGGGGTTTGGCGCCAGGTCTCGGTGCGGCCGGCCTGCGGCAGGCCGGGGGAATTCGGGTAGCGCATCACCGTGGCGGCCGCAGACAACACGCCTGCCGCTGCGGCCGTTCACGGCGATGCGCATGTTGCCACTTTAGGAAGATTCAAGTCCGGCCGCCATCGCCGTGCGACAGATTGCACAAAATCGGGGCTGGAATGCAAAAAACGGCGACCAAAGACCACCGCCAGCATGCGCGCCGTCCACGTCACGATGCTTGCGCCTTCTCAAGAAGCCGATTCGCCGGCGCGCAAGAATGGTTGGGATGGTTGCGCCACCGGACAGGCCATACGCCTGCCGGTTGCCGCGCGGCCGCGCCACGGGGGACCTGATGTCTGATCGGATTGCCGGAGCCTCCCCGTCGCCGGGCCGTTTGCTGGCCGCGGCCGCACCACAGGCGGGGCCGGCCGGCAAGGCGCTCGATTTGCTGTCCATCATCGTGGCCGCCGTCGAACAGGCGCCCGGCCTGGCCGTACGCGGCATCGACCGCGATGGCATCGTGCGCTACTGGAGCGCGGGTGCCGCGCGTCTGTACGGCATGGCGGCCGAGCTGGCGCTGGGCCAGCCGTGGGCCACGGTGGCCGCGGCGCTGCCGGCCGGCGCCGTGACCGAGGAAGTCGCCGGCGAACTGGCGGCCGTGTGGGAGAGCGGCAAGGCGCGCGGCTTGCGCCTGTGGAAGCTGGGCGGCGCCGGCGCCGCGCCGCGCTGCATCTGTTCCACCGTGTTTCCTGTCGTCCAGTCCGGAAGAGTGCGGCAAGTGGTGTGCATCGATCTCGACATCACGGCCAGCGGCCAGGATGGCGCCGCGCGGTGCGCCTTGTTGCTGATGGGGGATAATTTCCGCCAGCTGTACGACAAGTCCGCCGATGCCATTCTGCTGCTGCGCGACGAGCATATCGCCGACGCCAACCCGGCTGCCATTGCCCTGTTTCAATGTGAAGACCGGACACGCCTGCTGGGGCGCCGCCTCAGCGACTTTTCGCCCTTGCGCCAGCCCGATGGCGCATTGTCCTCGTTGCGCGGCACGCAGCTGGCGGCGCAGGCCCACGCCGACGGCAATTGCCGCTACGACTGGCGTTACCAGACGTGCACGGGCCAGCTGTTCTGGGGCGAAGTGCTGCTCACGTCCGTCACGCTCGACCATAGCTATCTGTTTTACGCCGTGATCCGCGATATTTCCTCGCGCAAATTGGCCGAGCGGGCCCTGTACCTGTCGGCGCAGGTGGTCGAGCATGCGCGCGAGGCCATCGTCGTGATGGACCCGCAGCAGCACGTCGTCAGCATGAATCCCGCGTACAGCGAGATCAGCGGCTACAGCCCGGACGAGATGCTGGGCAAACCCTTCGTCCCGCACGGCGTCGAGCCGGACGTGCCCGCGTTTTTCGACCACGTGTGGGACGAAGTCGATGCCAACGGTTACTGGCAAGGCGATATCGTCGGCCAGCGCAAGGCGGGCGGGCGCTATCCGGCCTGGCTGTCGCTGACGGCCATCCGCGACCCGCAGGGGCAATTGAGCAATTACCTGGCCATCCTCAGCGATATCAGCGAGCGCAAGAAAAACGAGGAGCACACGCGCCACCTGGCCGAGCATGATTTTCTCACCGACTTGCCGAACCGCGTGCTGCTGCTGGACCGGCTGTCGCTGGCCCTGGCGGCCGCGCGGCGCAAGCTGAGCATGCTGGCCATTTTGTACCTGGACCTCGACCATTTCAAGCACATCAACGACAGCATGGGCCACCACGTGGGCGACCTGCTGCTCAAGGAAGTGGCGCGGCGCCTGGTGCGCTGCGTGCGCGGCGTCGACACGGTCAGCCGGCATGGCGGCGACGAGTTCGTCATCATCCTGGCCGAGGTGGGCGGCATCGACCAGGTGGCCCACGTGGCGGCCAGCCTGTTGCATGCCGTCACGCAGCCCTATCAACTGGGCGAATACGAATTGCATGTGTCCACCTCGATCGGCGTGGCCGTCTTTCCCAGCGACGGCGACAGCATCGATAGCCTCGTGCATAACGCCGACATCGCCATGTACCACGCGAAAGAAAGCGGGCGTAACAATTTCCAGTTTTTCAATGCCGAGATGAATGCGCAAATCGTCGAGCGGGCCAGCCTGGAGCAAGGCTTGCGCGAAGCGCTGGGCCGCGACGAGTTCGTGCTCGAATTCCAGCCCGCGCTCGATGTCGCCAGCGGGCAAATCCTCGGCGCCGAGGCGCTGTTGCGCTGGCGCCACCCGCAACTGGGCGTGCTGCCGCCCGAGCGCTTCATTGCCGTGGCCGAGGAGTGCGGCTTGATGGTGTCGATCGGTAACTGGGTGCTGCGCCACGCCTGCCTGCGCGCGCGCGCCTGGCACGATGCGGGCCAGGCCTGGCGCGTGGCCGTGAATCTGTCGCCGGCGCAATGCCTGCACAATGACTTATTGCTCAGCGTGCAAGAGGCACTGGCCGTGTCGGGCTTGCCCCCCGCCTGCCTGGAACTGGAAGTGACGGAGTCCTTGCTGATGAAGGGCGGCGCGCGCCTGGCCGGCGTGCTGGCACAGCTGCGCGCGCTGGGCGCCAGGCTGGCCATCGACGATTTCGGCACCGGCTATTCGCGCCTGGCCAATCTGCGCCATTACCCGGTGGACAAACTCAAGATCGATCCTTCGTTCCTGCCTGCCGCGGCGGACGGCGCGGCAACCGAGTCCGACACGGCGGTCGCCGCCACCATCATCGCCATGGCGCGCGAGCTGCAATTGACGGTGATCGCCGAAGGCGTGGAAACGGCGCAGCAGCTGGCGTATCTGCGGGGGCAGGGCTGCCAGCAATACCAGGGGCGCTTTGCCAGCGCGCAAGTCGCGGGCAGTGCGCTGGCGAAGTTATTGAATTAGTGAATGTTTCCCCGCAGCTTGATGCGCGCCAGCACTTGGCCATGGTCGGAGGCATGCGGCAAGCCCAGCAGCAAATGGTCGTTGAGATACGTCACTTCCTGCAGCACGCCGATGGCGCGCGGCGAGGCGGGATGGAAATGCTCGGACACGAGGATATGGTCGATCGTCATATAGGCGCTGTCGTGGATATTCGTGTAGCCCACGTGGCGCAGGGCATCTTGGCGCAGCTGGATGGCGTTGGCGTCGTACAGGCGCGCGCGCATTTCCATGCCGGGTTCGCACGGCGCGCCCGCGCCCATGACGATGGAAGTGGTGACGGCATTGGCGATGTCGTTGAAGTCGCCCAGCACGATGCGGGGACGGCCGGTGTAGCCCAGCTCGCTTGCCAGCACGCGCAGGGCCACGGCTTCCGCGCCGCGCCGCTGCAGCGAGCGCAGGTTGGCCAGCGCATAGGCGGCCGCATCGTTGCCGTCGCCATGGCGGTAGTCGGGCCGGCGCGATTTCAAGTGCACGACGACCACATCGGTGAGTTGTCCTCCCGGCAAGATGACCTGGACATGCAGAGGCGCGCGGGCGAAGCGGCAGGCGTTGTCGTCGGCGGGCTGCCTGTCGGCGGACACGCTCATGCCGGCGGGAAAATCCGCCCAGGCCACACCGGCGCCCACCAGCGGCAAACGCGACACGAGCGCCACCGTGGGCAGCATGCGTCCGGCGCCATCGATCGCATCGTAGCCGGCCAAGGTGGCTGCGCGGTAGTGGCGCGTGCGCGACAGGACGTCGCGCAGGGCCGCTTGCGAGAAAATTTCCTGGAAACCGATCACGTCGGCGTCGAGCAGGTCGATCTGCCGCGCCGTCCACTCCGCCTTGGCCTCGTATTGCGCCGGGCTCAACGGTTCCAGGTTGTCATACAATTTCGCCCCGGCGGGAGCCAGGTTGCAGACATTGAATGTGGCAAAGCGGATTTCTTCCTGCATAATTAGCACTCCTCACTGAACGATCAGCGTATCACGCATGGCTAAAAAAGAGCATATTTCCGAAACCCAGGCGACGCAGCTGCTGCGCAAGCATCGAGTTTCCTTCGAAGAACACCCGTATCCGTATGAAGAGCACGGCGGCACCAGCGTCTCGGCGCGCGAGCTGGGCGTGCCGGAACATGCGGTGATCAAGACCCTGGTGATGCAGGACGAGGCGGCCAAGCCGCTGATCGTGCTCATGCATGGCGATTGCAAGGTGTCGACCAAGAACCTGGCGCGCGGCATCGGCTGCAAGTCCGTCGAGCCGTGCAAGCCCGAGGTGGCGCAGCGCCATTCCGGCTACATGATCGGCGGCACCTCGCCCTTCGGCACGAAAAAGACCATGCCCGTGTACGTGGAGCAATCGATCCTGGACTTGCCGCGCATTTACATCAATGGCGGGCGGCGCGGTTTCCTCATCTCGCTGGCGCCGCAGGTATTGCTCGACTTGCTCAAGGCCAAGCCAGTGCAGTGCGCGCTGCAAGATTAAGAAAACCAGACGCCGCCCTGTCCCTGGACTGGACGCTGGTGTATATTCTGCTGCGCCAGCCTCGACGCTGGTGTAATAAACACAATAAAGGGAAGAAATGAATCCAGTAATCACAACCGTGGCAATGACAGTGGCCGCTTACTTGCTCGGCTCGATATCGTTTGCCGTGGTGATGAGCAAAGTCTACGGCATTGCCGATCCGCGCACCTATGGCTCGAAAAATCCGGGCGCCACCAATGTGCTGCGCAGCGGTAACAAGGGCGCCGCCGTCATGACCTTGCTGGGCGACGGCGCCAAGGGCTGGCTGGCCGTGTTCCTGGCCGACCATTTTGCCAGCGCGCTGGGCGTGGGCGACACGGCCGTCGCGCTGGTGGCCATCGCCGTCTTCCTCGGCCATTTGTGGCCCGTGTTCTTCCGTTTCGTCGGCGGCAAGGGCGTGGCCACGGCCCTCGGTGTGCTGCTGGGCATTAATCCCTGGCTGGGCCTGGCGACTCTCGCTACCTGGCTGATCATCGCCTATGCCTTGCGTTATTCCTCGCTGGCGGCCTTGGTGGCGGCCCTGTTCGCGCCGTTCTACTATGGCTTGCTGTTCGGTGTCGATCCCATCTTGCTGGCGGTCATCGTCATGAGCGTGCTGCTGGCCTACCGCCACAGCCAGAACATCGCGAACTTGCTCTCTGGTAAAGAAAGCAAGATCGGCGGCAAGAAGGACGCGGCCAAGGCCGCCGTGAAGAAAAAGTAAGCGCTTGATTTCCCGCGGCCCGCACGCATATGCTGTGCTTGCGGCGCCGCGCGGTGCGGCCGCCACCGACTCGCGCAAAGGCTGCCCACCATGAGTTCTACTCCCGCCATACCCACTCCCATCCGTATCGACTTCGTTTCCGACGTTTCCTGCCCCTGGTGCGTGGTGGGCCTGAAATCGCTGGAACAGGCGCTGGACAAGCTGCAAGACACCGTCCGGGCCGAGATCCACTTCCAGCCTTTCGAACTGAACGCCAATATGCCGCCCGAGGGCGAGGATATCGGCGAACATATCGCCCGCAAATACGGCTCCTCCCCGGAACAGATGGCGCAGTCGCGCGAAGCGATCCGCGCGCGCGGCGAGCAACTGGGCTTTACCTTTGCCATGGACAAGCGCGGGCGCATCTACAACACGTTTGATGCCCACCGTCTGCTGCACTGGGCCGAACTGGAAGGACGCCAAAAGGCACTCAAGATGGCCCTGTTCGATGCTTACTTCACCCAAGGCCAGGATCCGTCGTCGCACGCCGTGCTGCTGAAAGTCGCGGGCGACGTGGGCCTGGACACCGTGAAAGCGGCCGACGTGCTGGCGTCCGGCGCCTATGCGGACGAGGTGCGTGCGCAGGAGCGCTTCTACCAGCAGAACGGCATCAATTCCGTGCCCGCCGTCATCATCAACGAGCGCCATCTGATTTCCGGCGGCCAGCCTCCCGAAGTGTTTGAGCAAGCCTTGCGCCAGATCATCGCCGGCGCCTGAACGGGGCGCCAATGGCGCGCGCCACGGCGGGAATTTTCGGCTACACTCGGCACAGAAGGAGGATAGTCAAATGCCAATAGCCAGCTGGAATGGCGCCGTCATCGCGCAAGCGACCGATGCGCAGGTGCAAGTCGTTGAAAACAATATATATTTTCCATTGTCGGCGGTGACGCAGGAGTATTTGCGTCCCAGCAGCCACACGAGCGTCTGCCCGTGGAAGGGCACGGCCAGCTATTACGACGTCGTCGTCGATGGCCAGGTCAATGCCAACGCGGCCTGGTATTACCCCCAGCCCAAGGATGCCGCCAAGCAAATTGCCGGCCACGTCGCCTTCTGGCGCGGCGTCAGCGTCGAGCGCTGACACTTTCTTCCCATACTAAAAATCAATAGAAAGCAGACGATGGATTTACGCCTCGCCGTGTACCAGCTCGCCTCGGCCCATGCGCTCGATGCCAAACAAACCCGGCAGTTGCAGGAAGCGGCCGGTTTCCAGCGCGAACCGGCGCGCCTGGCCTACTGGCTGCCGCGCGGCGTGGCCGTGCTGGGCGCCGCGCTGCTGGGCATGGGCCTGATCTGCTGGGTCGCCGCCAACTGGGAAGACTTCGGCCGCATGGGCCGCTTTGCCCTGCTGCAAGGCGTGTTTGCCGCCGCCTCCGTGGGCGCCTTCGCCGTGCCCAAGGCGCGCATACCGCTGCTGCTGATGGCCTTGCTGGCCATCGGCGGCCTGTTCGCGTATTTCGGCCAGACCTACCAGACGGGCGCCGATCCATGGCAGCTGTTCGCCCTGTGGGCCGTGCTGGCCTTGCCTCTGTGCCTGGTCGCGCGCAGCGACGTGCTGTGGACGCCGTGGATGCTGGTGCTGGCCACGGCCGCCGCCCTGTGGATGCAGGCGCATGCGCGCCACAGCTGGCGCATCGATTCGGCCGATCTGGGCATTTTCGTCAGCGGCTGGCTGGCCGTGCTGCTGGCCTGTGCGTTTGTCTCGCCCCTGCTGGCGCGCTGGACGGGCGCCGGTGTATGGGCCTTGCGCCTGGGTCTGGTGCTGGCCACAATCCTTATCACGGGCACGGCTGTCAGCGCCCTGTTCGGCAATGAGATCGAATCGCCGTACTGGGCCGGTCTCGGCTTGCTGGCCGTGGCCGCTGTCCTGCTGGCCACGCGCCGCTACTTCGACGTGTTCGGCCTGAGCGCCGTCGCGCTCGGTATCAATACCTTGCTGGTGGGAGGGCTGACGCATGTGCTGTTCAACGGCCATGGCGATGGCGTCGGCGCGCTGATCATGCTGGGCCTGGTCGCTGCCGTGCTGCTGGCGCTGACCGTGCAAGGCATTCTGTGGCGCACGCGCCAGGAGGCGGCATGAGCAAGATGAACACTCAGCGCGACGATGCGCTCGCCGTCCTGATCGACGACGCCACGCGCGCCGGCCTGTTGCCGCCCAACGCCAGCCGCCCCGTGCAGGATGTACGGCCGTGGCCGCTGGTGCTGATGACGGCCTTCGGCGCCTGGCTTGCCGCCATCCCCCTGATGATTGCGCTGGGCGTGGGCCTGGAAAGTGTCGTGCGCCACGGTCCCGGCGCGTATGTCGTGGCCGCCATCGTGCTGGCGGTGTCCGTGCTGTTGATCCGCACGCGCGGCGTGGCGCTGTTTGTCGAGCAGCTGGCCGTTCCCTGCCTGCTGGTGGGCGGCGGTTTGCTCGGCTACGCCTTGTACCGCGACTATTCCACGCAGACGGCGTCGCTGCTGCTGTGCCTGGCAACCCTGGTGGTGGCCGCCGCCTTGCCGCGCGACTGGCTGCGCGTGCTGCTGGGGCTGGTCGCCTGCGGCTTGCTGGGGCTGGGCATCGTCGATAGCACGCGCGACTGGATCTTCGACAACGATCCGACGCAATTGTATCTGGCGTGGATGCTGGCCCTGGCATGCTGGCTGGGCGCCCACTGGCTGCAGAAGCAGGCCTTCAACGATGGCCGCGGCGCGCGCATCGCCGCCTTCCTGGAATCGCTGTCGACGGGGTGGGTATTGGCAATCTTGCTGGGGCTGGTCTTCTGGTCCGGCATGACTTTCATGCTGGGCGGTGCCCTGGGCGGCGGCTTCGCGGGCGAAGTGGCGCGCGAAGTGAGCCGGCACCATGCCGGCGCCTGGTATGCGCAAGCCTTGAACGGCGTCTCGCTCGTGCTGGCCACGGCGGCCGCCGCCTGGACGGGCTGGCGCTGGCCGGCGCTGCGCCAGCTGCCCGCCATCGGCGTGGCGCTGGTGCTGATCGTGCTGGCGTGGTTCATGCCGGCGCTCGGCCCCGTGCTGCTGATCCTCGCGTATTGCGTGACGAGCGGGCGTACACGCGTGGCCGTCGCGGCCGCGCTGGCGGCGGCGTGGATCATCGGCAGTTTTTATTACCAGCTGGCCTGGCCGCTGGCCAGCAAGGCGGCGCTGCTGGCCGTGGCCGGCGCCGTGCTGTGCGCGCTGTCGTGGCTGGCCACGCGCGGCGCCGTGCTGCACCTGGTGGAAAGCAAGCCGGCGGGCATGGCGGCCGAACATCGCGCCGTGCGCCTGGGCGTGCTGGGCGGCTTGCTGCTGGTGTTGCTGGTCGCCAATGTCGGCATCTGGCAGAAAGAGCAGCTGATCGCCAAGGGCGAAGCGATCTTCGTGGCGCTGGAACCCGTCGATCCCCGCTCGCTGATGCAGGGCGATTACATGCGCCTCAATTTCGTCAACCTGGGCGTCCTCTCCACGTTGGCCAGCGTGGAGCGGGCGCCCGGCCGGCCCTTCGTGGTGGCCCGGCGCGATGCGCTCGGCGTGGCCGAACTGCTGCGCCCGTACACCAGCGAGGCGCTGGCGCCCGGCGAATTCCTGCTCGAGCTGACGCCGAAGGATGGCAACTGGGTGCTGGTCAGCGATGCCTGGTTCTTCAAGGAAGGCGAGGCCGCGCGCTGGGAAAAGGCCCGTTACGGCGAGTTCCGCGTGCTGCCCGATGGCCGCGCCTTGCTGGTGGGCATGCGTGGTCCGGCGCTGGAGAAGCTGTAGCGCAAAAAGAACACCGGGGCGGCCATCCTGTAAAATTGCCCGATGGATAATATTACGCATTCGGTCATCGGCCTCGGGGTCGGCGAACTGGTACACCGCAGCCTGCCGCCCGAGCCGCAAGCCCCCGCACAGCGCACCCGGCGCGCGCTGTTTCTGTTTACGGCCTGGTTTGCCAGCAACGCGCCCGACCTGGACCTGGTGCTGACCAGGCTGCTGCCGCGCCCGTTCGGCTACATGCTGCACCACCGGGGCCACACGCATACCTTGCTGCTGGCCTTGCCGCAGGCGCTGCTGTTGCTGGCCTTGCTGTGGCTGCTGTGGCCCGGCGCCCGGCGCTTGCTCAAGGAAAGCGTGCCCGCCCGCATCGGCCTGGCGGCTTGTCTGCTGCTGGGATTCTGCTTGCACATGGGCATGGATTTCCTCAATTCCTATGGCTTGCACCCGTTTTACCCGTTCAACAGCCGCTGGCTGTATGGCGACATGGTCTTCATCGTCGAACCCATGTTCTGGGTGTTGCTGGGCGTGCCCGTGATCATGTCCTTGCGCTACCGCATCGTCAAAAGCGTGCTGCTGGCGGGGCTGGCGGCGGCCCTGTGCTTCTTTACCTATAAAACCTATCTGGCGCCCGCCGCGCTGGCCGTCTTGCTGGGGCTGGGCGCGGTGCTGGCCGTGCTGCAAGGACGCGCCGGACCGGCCGGACGCGGGCCGTTGCTGCTGGCCTTCGCGCTGGCCGCCACCTTCATCGGCACGCAAGGCGTGGCCTCGGCCCTCGGCCGTACGCGCATCGAGGCGGCCGTGCAGCGGCTCGATCCCGGCACGCGCGTGTGGGACGTGGCGATGACGGCGTTTCCCAGCAACCCGCTGTGCTGGATCTACGTCTCGCTCGACAGCAAGACGGACGTGTACACCCTGCGGCGCGGCACCCTGAGCCTGCTGCCCGGAGCGCTGGCGCCCGCCGCCTGCCCGGCCGGCCTGGCGGAAACCAGCAAGCAAGGCCGGCAACTGGCGCCCGGCATCGCCGTCTCCGCCCAGGCGGCCGGCAGCTTGGCCGCCTTGCGCGCCTTGCAGGAAGACAATTGCTATGTCGATGCCTGGTTCCGCTTTGCCCGCATGCCCCGCTTGAATGCGGACAAGCTGACGGATGTGCGCTTCAACCCCGGCATGCTGCCCAACTTTACGACCGTGGAACTGCAGCAATTCCGCAGCCGGCCTTGTCCCGCCTATGTGCCGGGCTGGGACCGCCCCCGTGCCGATATGCTGGCGCCGCCGAAATAGGGCGCATGGCATAAATATATTGCCTTGCAGCAAAAATATCGCGTGTACACTGACGTCGCCGTAGCAGTACATGCGACAATTATCAATTCAGCATGGATGTCATTCAGTTAGGACTATTTTGGAAGAGCAACACGCCTTACCGTATCTGCGGGAAACCTTGCTGTTTCTCGCTCTTGCCGGGATTTTTATTCCGCTATTGCAACGCCTGAAGGTTAACCAGGTGCTCGGCTTCCTGGCCGTGGGCGCCCTGTTCGGCCCGTTCGGCTTCGGCCTGTGGGCCGGCGATTTCACGTGGCTGACGTATTTTTCGTTCGTCCGCGCCGAGCAGGTCAGCGGCCTGGCCGAGCTGGGCGTGATGTTTTTGATGTTCATGATTGGCCTGGAATTGTCGACGGAGCGGCTGTGGGCGCTGCGGCGCTGGGTGTTCGGCGCGGGCGTGGGGCAGGTGGCCGTCAGCGCCTGCCTGATCGGCGGCGTCGCGTATTACTTTGGCCTGTCGCTGGAAGCGTCCATCGTGCTGGGCCTGGTGTTGTCGCTGTCGTCGACGGCCGTGGTGATGCAGTTGCTGACGGACCAGCGCTCGCTGCAGACGCCGGCCGGCCAGGCGGGCTTTTCCATTCTGATGTTCCAGGATCTGATGGTGGTGCCGCTGTTCATCCTGATCGACGTGTTCGCCAGCGGGCGCAGCGACGATCTGGCCTATCTGCTCAGCTTTGCGGCCGTGAAATCGGCCGGCGCCATCCTGTTGATCTATCTGCTGGGACGCCGCGTCATTCGCCCCCTGTTCCAGTTTTTCGTCAAGAAGCACCAGCCCGACGTGTTCATGGCTCTGACCCTGCTCAGCACCCTCGGCATCGCGGGGCTGACGTATCTGGCGGGCCTGTCAATGGCGCTGGGCGCCTTGCTGGCCGGCCTGCTGCTGGCGGAAACGGAATTTCGCCACGAAGTGGAAGTGACGATCGAGCCTTTTAAAGGTTTGTTGATGGGGCTGTTCTTCATGTCGGTGGGCATGCAGATCGATGTGCGCGAAATCCTCAAGTCGCCTGTCCTGATACCCCTGGCCGTGCTGAGCCTGTTTGCCTTGAAAACCCTGGTCATCAGCGTGATTTTTCGCATCGGCGGCTTTCACTGGGGGCGCGCCGTGGAAACGGGCGTGCTGCTGGGGCAGGGCGGCGAATTTGCCTTCATCGTCGTCGCGTATGCGCTGGGTACCAAGCTGATCGGCCCGCAGGTGGCGCAGTTCGTCATGCTGGTGGTGGGCCTGAGCCTGTTTGCCACGCCGGCGCTGGCCAAGGCCGCGCGCGCGTTCGGCAACTGGTGGGAACAGCGCCATCATCATCAGCTGGCAGACCTGGCGCACGACGCGCTGCCGCCGCAGGGCAGCACCGTCATCATCGCCGGTTTCGGCCGGGTGGGGCAGTTGCTGGCCAAGGTGCTGACGGAGCAGGATATCGCCTATGTGGCGATTGAAAATGATGCGCGCCTGGTGACGACCCTGCATCCGCGCGGTTTCCCCGTGTATTTCGGCGATGCCTCGCGCGCGGAACTGCTGCAAAAAGTGAATGCAGACCGGGCCGCCGCCGTGGTGCTGACGATGGACCATGCGGCGTCCGTGCTGCATGCCGTCAAATCGATCCGCCGCGAATATCCGCAGTTGCCCGTGTATGCGCGCGCCCGCGACGAGGCGCATGCGTTGGCCCTGATACAGGCGGGCGCCACCCTGGTCGTGCCCGAGGCGCTGGAATCGGCGCTGCAGCTGACGGCCACCGTGCTGCACACGGTGGGCCTGTCGGAAGCGCGCACGACGGACATCGTGCAAGCGGAGCGCGACCGGCGCAATGCCGTGCTGCTGGCGAAAAAATTGTCGTAGGGCAAACCTTAGTGCAAACGTGCGTGTCGCCGTGCTTTGTCAATTATCTATACAATAATAGTATATGAGCACACTAACCACATGAAAGCCGCGACGAAGAACGGGGCGGCCCCGTTGACGCCGCAGCAAATTGCCGCGCAGGAAACGCAACAGAAATATGGCAAGCCCGAGCGGGGCTGGCGCGAACAGGTGTACACCGTCATCTTCGAGGCGGAAACGCGCACGGGCCGCGCTTTCGACCTGCTGCTGATCGCCGCCATCCTGATCAGCGTGACGGTGGTCGTGCTCAGCAGTGTCGCCTCCGTGGCCGAGCGCTATGGCACCTGGCTGACGGCGCTGGAATGGTTTTTCACCATTTTATTTACCATCGAGTATTTCGCCCGCCTGTCGTGCCTGCAGCATCCGGTGCGTTACGCCAAGAGTTTTTTCGGCATTATCGACTTGCTGGCCATCGTGCCAACTTACATCGGTTTGCTGCTGCCCGGTGCGCACGTGCTGATCGACGTGCGCATTTTGCGCCTGCTGCGCATGTTCCGTATCCTCAAGCTCACGTCGTACGTGCATGAATACACGGTGCTGGGGCGGGCCTTGCTGGCCAGCCGGCGCAAGATCCTCATCTTCCTGTCGTTCGTCATGATGGTGGTCTTTCTGCTCGGTACGGTGATGTACGTGGTGGAAGGGCCGGAAAACGGTTACAGCAGCATCCCCACGTCGATATACTGGGCCATCAGCACCATGACCACGGTCGGTTTCGGCGATATCACGCCGAAGACCGATATCGGGCGCAGCATCGCTTCGCTGATGATGCTGCTGGGCTGGGGCATCCTGGCCGTGCCTACCGGCATTATCAGTGCCGAAATGACGGTACAGCGCAGTTCCAAGCTGGTCACCACGCGTACCTGTCCCACGTGCCTGAAAGAAGGGCTCGATGACGATGCCAATTTCTGCAAGAACTGCGGGGTTGCATTGCCGCCGCTGGCACGTGATTAATTCATAACCATATTTACTTTACTTTGTTAAGGCCAACATGATTCCAGTTCGCCTGATCGCGACGGGCAAAGCCGTGCCGTCGCTGAGCGTGACTTCCGCCAGCCTGGACCTGACCTTGGGCCATCCGGACGGCTACACCCTGCGCAAGAGCGGCGTGCTGTCGCGCTTTGTCGCCGCGCCCGATGAATCGCAAAGCCAGCTGGGCGCCGCAGCCCTGCTCGACGCGCTGAAGAATGCCAGCCTGCGTCCCTGCGACATTGACCTGCTGATTTGCGCCAATGGCGTGCCCGAGCAAGCGTTGCCGAACACGGCCTGCTTCGTGGCCGAACATGCGGGCTTGCCGCCAGGCACGCAAAGCTTCGACGTCAACGCCAGCTGCCTCAGTTTCATGGCCGCCTTCCGCGTGGCCGCGTCCATGCTGGCCGGCGGCGCCTACCGCCGCATCGCCATCGTCTCGTCCGACCTCGCTTCGCGCGGCGTCGACTGGAGCGAGCCCGAAGCGTCGATGATCTTTGGCGACGGCGCGGCCGCCGTCATCGTCGAGCGTGGCGACGGCAGCGCCGGCATCCGCGCCTACAAGATGGGCACGTATCCGGAAGGGCGGCGCTACTGCGAAATTCGCGGCGGCGGCACCGAGCGCAACCCCCGCAACGGCTGCGAGCCGGGCGACTACCTGTTCCGCATGGATGGCAAGGCCGTGTTCCGCCTGGCCGTCAAGGTGATGCCGGATTTCCTCGCGGAATTGATGCTGGAATCGGGTGCGGGCCTGGAAAAAGTCGACGTGGTCGTGCCCCATCAGGCCAGCCCGCTGGGCCTCGCGCATGCGGCGCGCATCCTCGACGTTCCCGATGCTAAAATCATCAAGATCTTTGAAACGCACGGCAACCAGGTGGCCGCGTCCCTGCCCACCGCCCTGCACGAGGCGGTGATGACGGGGCGGGCCGTGGCGGGCCAGCGTTTGCTGATGATGGGCACGGCCGCGGGCCTGACCATCGGCGGCATGATTCTTGACCTGTGAAGGTGGTGCGATGAGGCGGATACTGGTCACGGGAGCGACAGGCGGGCTGGGGCGCAATGCCGTGCGCACCCTGCTGGCGCAGGGCGTGGAAGTGCGCGCCACGGGCCGCAACGCCGCCGTGGGGCGCGAACTGGAACGCATGGGCGCGCAATTCGTGGCGCTCGACCTGGCGCAGGCCACGCCGCGCCAGGTCGATGAACTGGTGCGCGGCATGGACGCCGTCTGGCACTGCGCCGCGCTGTCGTCGCCCTGGGGCGCGGAGCGCGACTTCATCGCCGCCAACGTCACGGCCACGGCCCAGCTGTTGCGCGCGGCTGCCAGCCTGCACGTGGCGCGCTTCGTGCACATCTCGACCCCGGCCATCTATTTCGATTACCGCAACCGCTACGAGGTGCCGGAAACCTTCCGCCCCGACGCTTTCGTCAATGCGTACGCGCGTTCGAAAGCGATGGCGGAGAAACTGGTGCAGGAGTGCGTCGACCGCCACCGCGGCATGACGTGCGTGATCCTGCGCCCGCGCGCCATCTTCGGCCCGCATGACCAGGTCCTGATTCCGCGCCTGGCGCGCGTGCTGCAGGAGCGCGGCGGCAAGCTGCCGCTGCCCAACGGCGGCGCGGCCACCATCGACGTCACCTATGTCGACAATGTCGTGCACGCGATGTGGCTGGCCACCGTGCACAAGACCATCGCTTCCGGCGCCGCCTTCAACATCACGAATGGCGAGCCGGCGCGCCTGTGCGACATTTTGCGCACCTTGTTCTGCGAACACCTGCAGCAGCCGTTCGAGATCGTCAGCGTGCCATACCGCGTGCTGGCGCTGGTGGCGCGACTGATGCAGTTCGCCTCGCGCTTTACGCGCCGCGAACCATCACTGACGCCGTACAGCATCGGCGCGCTCAGTTTCGACATGACGCTCGATAATGCCAAGGCGCGCAAGGTGCTCGGCTACCGTCCCGTCGTCAGCCTGCAGGACGGCATCGCCCGCACGGCGCAGTGGATGCGCCAGGAAGCGGCGGCGCACAAGGTGGGCAAGGAGCGCAATGGCTAACATCACCGCATTTCGCGTCGGCCACTGCACCCATCCGTCGTGCATGGTCTTGAAAGGCAGCGGGCTGGCCAGCCGCTGCTTCCCTTCGCGCGCCTACCTGATCGAGACGCGCGCGGGCCTGTACCTGTGGGACACGGGATACGCCGAGCACTTCCGCGCCGCCACGTCGAAAGGCGTGTACCGCCTGTACGCGTGGGTGACGCCGATTTCGTTCGACGAGAACGAGTCGCTGCACGGCCAGCTGCGCGCACATGGCGTATCGCCCGGCGACATCCACACCTTGCTGCTGTCGCACTTCCACGCCGACCATATCGCCGGCCTGCGCGACTTTCCCGGCGCGCGGCTGATGGCCTCCAAAACGGGCTGGGATGCCGTGCGCGGATTGTCCGGCGTGGCCGCCGTGCGCCAGGCCTTCGTGCCCGAGCTGCTGCCACCCGACATCGCGGACCGCCTCGATTTCGTGGAAAGCGTGCCCGAGACGGCCTTGCCGGCGGCCTTGCTGCCGTTTACGCACGGGCGCGACGTCAGCGGCACGGGCGAGATCTACATCGTCGACTTGCCCGGCCACGCCATCGGCCATCTGGGCGCCTTCGTGCTGCAGGAGGGCGGCTGGACCCTGCTGGCGTCGGACGCGGCCTGGGTGCCGGAAAGCTTCCAGCAGCTGCGCGGACCGTCCGAACTGTCGTTCCTCATCCAGCACAAGCGCGCGCCGTACTATGCCACCCTGAACCGCTTGCACCAGCTGCACCGGTCGGGCAACGCGCGCATCCGCATCACGCATGAAGATACGGCTGATTATGTCGCCGTGGCGGGCCGCCCGTGAAGCGTATTGTCTGGCTGTTATTGTCGTACTGGCGCACGCGCCGTCTGCGTTTCGCAAGCCGCGCGCAGCTCGATGCCTACCAGCAGCGGCAACTGGCGCGTTTCATCGATGTGCTGTGCGCGCGCAGCACGTATTTTGCGCCGTACCGCAAGCTGCCGCTGGCGCAGTGGCCGACGATGAACAAGGCGCTGATGCTCGAGCATTTCGATGCCATGAACACGGAAGGGATCACGTTGGCGCAGGCGATGGAGGCGGCCATGGCGGCCGAGCATAGCCGCGACTTCACGCCGGCCGTGGGCGACATCACCGTGGGCCTGTCCTCGGGCACCTCGTCGCGGCGCGCCGTGTTTACCGTCAGTCCCCGCGAAAAGGCCCAATGGGCGGGCGTGATGCTGGCCAAGGCGCTGCCCGATGGCCTGTTTTCCGGCGAAAAGGTCGCGCTGTTCCTGCGCGCGAACAGCAATCTGTATACGGCCGTGCGCTCGCCGTGGCTGACCTTTGCCTTCTACGACCTGTTCCAGCCGTTCGACAGCCTGTGCGCGCAGCTGGCGCGCTATCAACCCTCCGTGATCGTCGCGCCGGCCCAGGTACTGCGCCAGCTGGCCTTGCGCGTGATCGAAGGCAGCCTGGTGCTGGCGCCGAAAAAAGTCATCTCTGTGGCCGAAGTGCTGGAAGCGCAGGACCGCGCGCTGATCGTGCAGGCGTTCGGTGCCGTGCATGAAATCTACCAGGCGACGGAGGGTTTCCTCGCCAGCAGCTGCGAACACGGCGTGCTGCATCTGAACGAGGAATACGTGCACATCGAGCCGCAGTGGCTGGACGATGAACAGCGTCGTTTTGTGCCCGTGATTACGGACTTTACGCGCATCACCCAGCCCATCGTGCGCTACCGCCTCGACGATATTTTGATCGCGCGCGCCACGCCATGCCCGTGCGGCCGCACCACGCGCGCCATCGACGGCATCGAAGGGCGCTGCGACGATATGCTGCTTTTGCCCTCCTTGCCATCGGCGCAAAGCGCAACCGTGGCCGTGTTTGCCGACGTGCTGACGCGCGCGTTTGCGCAAGCCTTGCCGGCGGACGCCGACTACCGCCTGCTGCAGTCGGGCGACAGCGCCCTGCAGCTGCACGCGGCGCTCGACGACGCTGGCCTGGCGGCCCTGCGCGCGCACCTTGCAACGGTGCTGCGCGGCCTGGGCGTGGCCGTCGACGGCCTGGCCTGGACGACGAGCGGCGAATTACCTCCCTTTGACCCCACCATGAAACGGCGCCGCATCCGGCGCCTTGCGACTGCATGAACCCTTCTTCCATGACCGTACGCGGCCGCCTGCTGCATTTGCTGGCCGGCTGGGGCAGCGTCGGCCTCGTGTATTTTTCCAGCGATGTGCTGCAAGGGCAGGGGATACTCCTGCCGGAAACGGCGCTCGACCGCGCCATTCCCTACACGGACGCCGCCATCTGGCTGTACCTGTCGTTTTTCATCCTGATTCCCTATGCCTACCTGGCGGCCGATGCGCCCCGCGTGCGCTGGCTGGCGCGCGCCATGGCGCTTTCCGCCGTCATGTGCGGCGTGGTCTTCCTGCTGTATCCGACTACGCTCGCGTATCCGCCCGTGGGCGAGGGCAGTGCCTGGAGCACGCAGGCGCTGCGCATGCTGCAGGCGGCGGATTCCGCGCAAAACTGCCTGCCCTCACTGCATGGCGCCCTGACATTGCTGTGCGTGTGGGCCCTGTGCGACACACGCCAGATGCTGCGCTCCGCGCTGGTCCTGGTGCTGGGCGTGGCCATCTGCTATGCCATCATCGCCCTGCGCCGGCACGTGAGCATCGACCTGGCCGCCGGCCTGGCTGTCGGCATCGCTGGCGGCATGCTGGCGAAAATGCAGGTATTCTGGACAGCTCGCCGCGCCATTTCCACTGAAACCGCATCATGATGAACCCCTTCGCCCTCTCTTTCCTTGTCATGCTGGCCTTCGTGCTGGCCGAACTGCTGATCCTCAAATGGGTACGCAAGACCCCCGTGCCGTGGAAGGACGTGATTTTCAACCTCAATTCCGGCCACATATTGATGTGGGTGTTCCGCGGCGTGGAAGTGGCCGCCTTCGCCCTGCTGCTGCGCCATGTGAATCTGCACATCGTTGACCAGTGGCCCGTGGCGGCGCAGTGGGTCTTCGCCTTCTTTGCCTGGGACCTGTGCTTTTACTGGATGCACCGGCTGCACCATAAGATCCCCCTGCTGTGGGCCGTGCACGTGGTGCACCACCAGGGCGAGCATTTCAACCTGTCGCTGGGCGTGCGCAATTCATGGTATTCGTCGCTGACGAATTTCCCCTTCATCGCCATCCTGGCCGTGCTGGGCGTGCCGCTGGAAATCTTCCTCGTCGTCTCGTCCCTGCATTACACGGTGCAGTTCTACAACCACAATGCGCTGGTGAACAAGTCCGGCATCCTCGATCGTTTCATGGTCACGCCCTCGCACCACCGCGTGCACCACGGCACGGACAAACGCTATATCAACCGCAATTTCGGCGGTACGTTGCTGCTGTGGGACCGGCTGTTCGGCAGCTTCCAGCCGGAACTCGAAGGCGTGGAAATGCGCTATGGCGTGAAGGGCATGATGCCCACGCATAATCCGCTATTGGCCAGCAACGGCAAGCTGTTCAAGTGGCTGCGCGCGCGCTTTCCCCACTGGCAGTCGCGCGGCACTTTCGAGGTGCCCGAACTGTTCATCGGCATCGGCGGCGTGATTTTGTTCGGCCTGGTGATCTATTACGTCAACCATGAAGCGGTGCTGGCCGGCGCGCAGCAAGCCATGCTGTTCGCGCTGATCTTCGGCGGGACCCTGGCACTGGGCGGCCTGTCCGACGCACGCCGCTGGGGCGCCATCGCCTGGGTCGCCATCTCGCTGGCCATGCCGGCCCTGTACCTGGGCTGGTATGGCGCGCGCGATGCGTGGGGCATGGTGTTTTTGGCCGCGCTGCTGGCGCATGGCCTCGACGGCGCGCGCCGCCTGTGGTGGCCGGCGGCGGAGACACGCGCGTGACGCCTGTGCCTTCCCTGCCGCCGCTGCGCTTCCAGCCCGCCCGCGATTCCGCCTTCCGCCGCGAACTGCGCGCGCGCGCCGATGCCTACCTGGCGGCCGAAGGAAAACACCGCTTCGGCGACTGGCGCCTGCATGTCAAAACCGTGTTCCTGGCCGTGCTGGCGGCGGGGTTGTATGCGCTGGCCCTGAACGCCGGCAGCACCTTGGGCTTTATCGCCAGCTATGTGGCCTGCCTGGTGGTGGCCATGGCGCTGGCCATGAATACCCTGCACGACGCGGCCCACAGCGCCGTGTTTCGCCAGGGACGCCTGAATCGCATCCTGATCCGCCTGGTGGGCTTGCCCGTGGGCGTCGATACGGATTTCTGGACCATCCGCCACGTGCATTTCCACCACACGTATGCGAACGTGGAAGGCTATGACCTCGACACGGAACCGAACCCTTTCCTGCGCCAGACGCCGTTCCAGAAATGGGCGCCGCAGTACCGCTATCAATACCTGTACTGGCCCGTGGTGGCGGCCCTGTCGCTGCCGTATTTGAACTGGTATGGCGACTGGCTGGACCGCTTCGGCAAGACGCCCGTGGCCGCGCACAGCCGCCTGCAGGGCTGGCGCGGCTGGTGCTCGTTCCTGGGCTGGAAGCTGGGCCACGTGGCGCTGGTGCTGGCGCTGCCCATGTGGGTGCTGCAGCAGCACGGCATCGGCTGGGGCGTGGTGCTGGGCGCGTATTTCCTGGGCCAGATGATCGCCTCGTGCGCGCTGGTGGCGCTGATCCTCGGCACGCACTGGGCCGAGGTGGAATTCTTCCAGCCGGGGCTGGACGGCACCTTGCCGCACGACTGGTACCAGCACACGTTTTATACGGCTTGCGACTGGACGCCGAAACCGCGCGCGCTGCGCTGGCTCGGCTACTGGCTCGGCGGCTTGAATCTGCACCTCACGCACCATCTGTTCCCCACCTGGAACCACCGCCATTACCCGGCGCTGGCGCGCATCCTGGCCGAACTGGCACCGCGCCACGGCCTCGTCTACCGCGAGCTCGGTTACGGCCAACTGCACGCTTCGCAGCAAGCGTTCCTGCGCGCGATGGGCCAGCCGCCCGCGCAGTCCTGACGAATCGCGCTTGACACTGTTTCTGTTCCATCTTACATTTCTGTAACGACAGAAATAAGAGAACATCATGGAATTGAGTCCGACTACGCAGAAATATATTCTGCACTGGGGCGAGATGGGCACCCGCTGGGGCGTCAACCGCACGGTGGCGCAGATCCACGCGCTGCTGTTCCTGGCCAACGAACCGCTGACGGCGGAAGACATCGCGGCCAGCCTGAACGTGGCCCGCTCGAACGTCAGCAACAGCCTGAAGGAATTGCAAAGCTGGGGCCTGGTGCGCATCACGCACGTGATGGGGGACCGGCGCGACCATTTCGTCGCCCTGCAGGATGTGTGGGAAATCTTCCGCGTCATCATGGAAGAGCGCAAGCGGCGCGAGATCGACCCCACCTTGACGGTGCTGCGCGAATGCGCGATCGAAGGGGAACAGGATGCGGCGATACCGCCGGAGACGCTGGCGCGCATGGGCGAAGTGCTGGCCTTCCTGGAAATGCTCAGTGCCACCTACAGCGATTATAAAAACCTGCCGCCGGCGACCCTGCAGCGCATGCTGTCGATGGGCGGCAAGGTGGCCAAGTTCCTCAGCCCGGAAGACGGGCCTGGCAAGCCGGGCAAGCCAGGTAAAAAACCATGAACGGCCCGTCTGAAGGAGAATTGTTCAAGAAGGTCATGGGAGCCGACTGGCTCACCCTGCACCCGGACATCCGCCGCCGCTTCGAGAAAAACCCCGCGCCTGGCCAACCCCTGTATTACCGGGGCGAGCTCAGTGAACTCACCAGTTCGCGTCTTGGAAAAGTGCTGGGCTGGCTCACGCGCCCCTTCATCGACGGCGCCTTGATCCCGCATGACGATCACGATTTTCCCGTCGATATCGAAGTCTATTCACGCCCCGGCTGCCCGTTCATTTTCAAGCAGCGCACCTACCGCCTGCATGGCCGCGCGCCGATCCGCTTCACCTCCTACATGGCGGAAAGCGCGAAGGGCGAAGTGCTCGAATACGTGGGCATGGGCCTGGGCATGAAGCTGCTGCTGCACGTGGAAGACGGCAATCTGCACTTCACCAGCGACGGCTATTTCCTTGATCTTTTCGGCTGGCGCCTGCCGCTGCCCGGCGTGCTCACGCCAGGCAAAACCTATCTGTGCCACCGCAACGAGACACCGCAGCAGTTCAACATCCGCATCGAGATCCGCCATGCCCTGTTCGGCACCACGTTTACGCAGGCGGGCGTGTTCCGCGAATCCGCCGCACCGAAAAAGGAGACACCATGAATACGCATCTGCTGGCCCTGCAACTGATGGCGGCGCAAGGCTGCCTGGGCGCCTTCGACACCATTTATCATCATGAAATCACCGAGGCGCTGCCGCAAAAGGCCTCGGCGCGCCTGGAACTGACCATCCATTCCATCCGCGCCCTGATCTACAGCCTGCTGTTCGTCGGCCTGGCGGCGTGGGAATGGCACGGCGCCTGGGCCTGGGTCCTCGTCATCGTGTTTGGCGTGGAAATCATGCTGACCCTGTGGGACTTCGTGGTGGAAGACCAGACCCGCCTCTTGCCCGCCACGGAGCGGGTCACGCACACGGTGCTGGCGATTAACGCGGGCGCCTTCATCGCCCTGCTGGCCCTCAACAGCAGCCACTGGGCGACCTTGCCGACGGCCCTCGTATGGCAGCCATATGGCTGGCTCAGCGTCTTCCTGGCCCTGTGCGGCGTGGGCGTGGGTCTGTCCGGCTTGCGCGACGCGTATGCCGTGTGGCAGCTGGGCCGGCGCAAAGAGATAGAGAAACAGGAGACGGAGGATCTGCAGTTTGCCAGCGCGCCGCAGTCCGTGCTGGTGACGGGCGCCACGGGTTTCATCGGCCAGCAGCTGGTGGCCGCCTTGCTGGCCGACGGCCATGCGGTGACGGTGCTGACGCGCCAGCCGAAGCAGGCCGCGTGGACCTTCGACGGTCAGGTGCGCTGCATCGGGTCGTTCGATGAATTGCCGGATGCGCAGCGCATCGACATGGTGGTCAACCTGGCCGGCGCGCGCATCTTCGGCAAGCGCTGGACGGATGCGCGCAAGGCGGCCCTGCGCCACAGCCGCGTGGCGCTGACGCAGGAACTGGTGGCATGGATCGCCCGCGCGCGGCACAAGCCGAGGGTGCTGCTGTCGGCGTCCGCCATCGGCTACTACGGCGTGCAGCCCCAGGGCGACGCGACGGAATTGACGGAGGAGAGTGCGCCGCAAGCCATTTTCATGTCGCAGCTGTGCCAGGAATGGGAGGCGGCCGCGCGCCAGGCGGAGCAACATGGCGTGCAGGTGGGCTGCATGCGCTTCGGCCTCGTCTTCGGCCACCAGGGTTCGCTGACGCAGATGCTGCTGCCGATCCGCTTCGGCGCGGGCGGCCCGCTGGGCAGCGGCAAGCAGTGGGTCACGTGGGTGCACGTGCGCGACGTCATCCGCGGCATCGCCCATCTGGCGCGCCGCAGCGAACAGGGCGCGGTGAGCGGCGCGTATAACTTCTGCGCGCCGGAAGCGATCGGGCAGCGCCGCTTCGCCCAGGTGGCGGGCGCCGTGCTGCACCGCCCCAGCATCGTGCCCACGCCCGCCTTTCTCATGCGCGCCTTGCTGGGCGAGCAGGCCGACCTGATTGTGGAAGGCCAGCGCGTGGCGCCGCGCCGCCTGCTGGGCGACGGTTTTGCCTTCCGCTACCCGCAGCTGGAAGGCGCGCTGCGCAGCCTGTAGCCTGGCGTAGAATGGGGCATGGGAGGAACCGAACCATGTCCCGCTTCAGCCATACGATAGACAGCCATGTTTACCAGTTCGCCAGCCTGAAGGAGCTGTTGGCCAAGGCCACGCCGCTGCGTTCTGGCGATGTGCTGGCCGGTGTGGCGGCATCGAGCGCGCGCGAACGCGTGGCGGCGCAGCTGGCGCTGGCCGAGGTGCCGCTGGCGCTGTTCCTCAACGAGGCGCTGGTGCCGTACGAAGACGATGAAGTCACGCGCCTGATCATCGATGGCCATGAGCGCGCCGCGTTTTCCCCCATCGCCCACCTGTGCGTGGGGGACTTCCGCGACTGGCTGCTCGATGACGCGACGGACACGCCGACACTGACACGCGTCGCCGCCGGCATCACGCCGGAAATGGCGGCCGCCGTCTCGAAAATCATGCGCCTGCAAGACATGGTGCTGGTGGCCCGCAAATGCAAGGTCGTCACCGCTTTCCGCGATACCCTGGGCCTGGAAGGGTGCCTGTCCACGCGCTTGCAGCCGAATCATCCGACGGACGACGCCACCGGCATCGCGGCGTCGATGCTCGATGGCCTGCTGCTGGGCAGCGGCGATGCCGTGATCGGCATCAATCCGGCCACCGACAATGTGGCGCAGGTGGTCGCGCTGCTGCAGCTGCTCGACGCCGTCATCGATCAATACGCGATTCCCACGCAGTCCTGCGTGCTGACGCACATCACCAATACGATCGAGGCGATCCGCCGCGGCGCGCCCGTCGACCTGGTGTTCCAGTCGGTGGCGGGCACGCAGGCGGCCAACCGTTCCTTTGGCATCGACCTGGCCCTGCTGGCCGAGGGACAGGCGGCGGCCCTGTCGCTGGGGCGCGGCACGGTGGGCCAGAATGTCATGTATTTCGAGACGGGGCAGGGCAGCGCCCTCTCGGCCGGCGCCCACCAGGGCATGGACCAGCAGACGTGCGAGGCGCGCGCCTATGCGGTGGCGCGCGCCTTCCAGCCGCTGCTGGTCAATTCCGTGGTCGGCTTCATCGGCCCCGAATACCTGTATGACGGCAAGCAGATCATGCGCGCGGGGCTGGAAGACCATTTCTGCGCCAAGCTATTGGGACTGCCCATGGGCTGCGACGTGTGCTACACCAACCATGCGCAAGCGGACCAGGACGACATGGATGTCTTGCTGACCATGTTGGGCGTGGCCGGCTGCAATTTCATCATGGGCGTGCCGGGCGCGGACGACATCATGCTCGGCTACCAGAGCACCTCGTTCCACGACGCGCTGTATGCGCGCCGCGTGCTGGGTTTGCGTCCTGCGCCCGAATTCGAAGCGTGGCTGGCGCGCATGCGGATCACGGATGCGCAGGGAGACTTGAGCGCTGTGCTCGCGCCGGCCTTCCAGGCGGCCCTGCTGCGCCTGGATAACTAGGGAGGAAGCATGGGCGAAACCGATCCTTGGCAGGCGCTGCGCGCGCATACGGCGGCGCGCATCGCGCTGGGGCGCCGCGGCGTGAGCGTGCCGACCCGCGCGCAGCTGGCGTTCCAGCTGGCCCACGCGCAGGCGCGCGACGCCGTGCACCTGGCGCTCGATGACGAAGTCCTGGCAAGCGACTTGGCCGCGCAGGGGCTAGACTGCGTGCCCCTGCACAGCGCCGCCGCCACGCGTGCCATCTACCTGCAGCGGCCCGACCTGGGGCGCCGGCTCGACGACGCTTCGCGCGCGCGGCTGGATGGCGGCGCCAAGGGCGTGGACCTGGCGCTGGTGGCGGCCGACGGCCTGTCGGCGCTGGCAGTGCGGCGCCACGCGGCGCCGTTCCTGGCCGCTTTGCGCGCACGGCTGGCGCTGGAAGCGTGGACGCTGTCGCCCGTGCACATCGTGGCGCAGGGGCGGGTGGCTGTCGGCGATGAGGTGGGGGAATTGATAAAAGCGCGGGCCGTGCTGGTGCTGATCGGCGAGCGGCCGGGCTTGAGTTCCCCGGACAGCCTGGGCCTGTACCTGACGTGGGCGCCCAAGGTGGGGCTGCTGGACGAGCGCCGCAACTGCATCTCGAACGTGCGCCCGGAGGGGCTGGCGTATGCGCCGGCCGCGTACCGGCTGCACTACCTGCTGTCGCAGGCGTTCAGCCGGCAGCTGTCGGGCGTGGAATTGAAGGATGAAACGGTGGAAGAGGGCGCGGCCCTGGCGGGCGCGCGCAACTTCCTGCTGGCGTGATCAGACTTCGCGGATCTCGTCCAGCGGCCAGCGCGGGCGCACGTTGAACGAGTAATCGTGCTTGGCGGCGTCGGGGTTGATCTGCAGGCGCATGGCGCCGGCAAAGGCGATCATGGCGCCGTTGTCGGTGCAGAATTCCAGCTCCGGGTAATACACTTTAAAACGCTTCTTGGCGGCGGCCGCATTGAGCGAGGCGCGCAGCTGCGCGTTGGCGCCCACGCCGCCGGCGATCACCAGGCGCTTCAAGCCCGTGTGCTTGAGGGCCGACACGCATTTGGCCGTCAGCACGTCGACGATGGCGTCGACGAAGCCGCGCGCGATGTTCGCCTTGTCCTGCTCGCAGATATTGGCGATGACTTTTTCTTCATGGTTTTTCACCACCGTCAGCACGGCCGTCTTCAAGCCGGAAAAGCTGAAGTTGAAATCCTTCGAGTGCAGCATGGGACGCGGCAGTTTATACGCCAGCGGGTCGCCGAATTCGGCCAGGCGCGAAATGGCGGGGCCGCCCGGGTAGCCGAGGCCCAGCAGCTTGGCCGACTTGTCGAACGCTTCGCCGGCCGCATCGTCGAGGGTTTCGCCCAGCATCGTGTACTGGCCCACACCATCGACGCGCATCAGCTGCGTGTGGCCGCCCGACACCAGCAGCGCGATGAAGGGGAATTCCGGCGGCTCGGACGCCAGCAGCGGCGACAGCAGGTGACCTTCCAGGTGGTGGATGCCCAGCACCGGCTTGTTGATGGCCAGGCCCAGGCTGCAGGCCACGGAAGAACCGACCAGCAGCGCGCCGGCCAGGCCCGGGCCTTGCGTGTAGGCGATGGCGTCGATGTCGGGCAGGCTCACGCCGGATTTCGCCAGCGTTTCTTCCAGCAGCGGGATGGCGCGGCGGATATGGTCGCGCGACGCCAGTTCCGGCACTACGCCGCCATATTGCTCGTGCATGGCGACTTGCGAATAGAGGGCGTGCGACAGCAGGCCGCGTTGCGTGTCGTACAAGGCCAGGCCGGTTTCGTCACAGGAGGATTCGACGCCAAGAACAATCATGAAGGTACTGAATAGGGAGGAGTAATCCGCCATTGTAAAGGAAAGCCGGGCGGTTCACCGTGCGGCCGGCGCACCATTTCGGCGGCAGTGTGCACTTGCGCAGTGCGGCGCGGGCCGGTTTTGCCCAGGATTCCGGCTGTTTTGCGCCTATGCAGGCATTGGCACCGCTCTTGCTTAGACAGGCGTGTGCCTTTCTCACGGGAGCTAGCAATGTCGGAACAATGGAAAATGATTTGCCGCCTGAAGGACATGCCGCTGGCGGGCGCGCGCATGGTGCAGCGGGGGCTGGCCTGGCAGGACTTGCCCGGCGTGGCGCTGTTTCGGGCATTGGATGATACGGTCTACGCGTTGCTCGACGCGGTGCCCTGCCTGGGCGGTCCGCTGGCGCATGGGGTGCTGATGGAGAAAAACCTGATGGGGCCGAAGAACAGCTGGATCATCGAGCTCGATTCGGGCCGCCTGGTGGCGCCCGTGCAGGGCATGGCGCGCCTGTACGCCGTGCGCATCCTCGACGGGCGCATCTACCTGGACATCAATGAACTCAATATCCCGGCCAGCAAGGCGGAGCAGGCGCTGGCCGGTTCGTTCGCCGTGCTGCCGCATGTGCAGATGGCGTGATATGCCGCGTGGTGGTGTCGGCTTACGCGCCGCGCGCTAAGCCGACCTACGCCGACCTGCGCCGGCCTACACATTGATGCCGTCATCCGGCAACATCGTTGGGCGTAATTTTTTACGCCGGGCGGTTCAGCAAATGCGCATGCGCGTCGCGCAGCATGGTGGCCGTCGTGTCCCAGTCGATGCAGCCGTCCGTGACAGAGCAGCCGTAGGTCAGTTGCGACAGGTCTTGCGGGATCTTCTGGTTACCGCCAACGATATTCGATTCGATCATCACGCCCACCAGCGAGCGGTTGCCCTGGCGGATCTGGTTGACCACGTCGCCCATCACCAGCGGCTGCAGTTCCGGCTTTTTATAGCTGTTCGCGTGCGAGCAGTCGACCACCAGGTTGGCCGGCAGCTTGGCCTTGGCCAGCGCCTGTTCGGCGATGGCGATCGAGACCGAATCGTAGTTCGGACGGCCGTCGCCGCCGCGCAGCACCACGTGGCCGTAGGCGTTGCCGCGCGTGCGCACGATGGCCACGTTGCCTTCGGCGTTAATGCCCAGGAAGGAGTGCGGATGCGCCGACGACAAAATCGCGTTGACGGCGATGCTGATGTCGCCATCGGTGCCGTTCTTGAAGCCGACCGGTGTCGACAGGCCCGACGACATTTCGCGGTGCGTCTGCGATTCCGTCGTGCGCGCGCCGATGGCCGTCCAGGCGATCAAATCGCCCAGGTATTGCGGCGAGATGGGGTCCAGCGCTTCGGTGGCGGTGGGCAGGCCCAGTTCGCACACGTCGAGCAGGAACTGGCGCGCCTTTTCCATGCCTTCGTTGACCTTGAACGAATCGTCCATGTACGGGTCGTTGATATAGCCTTTCCAGCCCGTGGTGGTACGCGGTTTTTCGAAATACACGCGCATCACCAGCAGCATCGTATCCTTGACTTCCTCTTGCAGCGCTTTCAGGCGGCGCGCGTAATCGAGGCCGGCGACGGGGTCGTGAATCGAGCACGGACCGACGACGACGAACAGGCGCTGGTCCTTGCGGTCGATGATGCTGCGCAGCGCTTCGCGGCCGCGGCTGACGGTGTCGAAGGCGCTTTCCGACAGGGGCAGCTTGGCGTGCAGTTCGGCCGGTGTCGGCATGGGCGCGAAAGAGGTGACGTTGATATTTTCGATGTCTGGCGTATTCATGATTCTGGCTCGGCTTTCGCGATTGCGTTCTTTAAGAGGCAATAGTGTAGCGGAAATGCGGCCTGGCGGCGGGGATGGACCCAAAACGAGAATGGCTCAGTTGTTTTTATGGCAGGGCCGCCACGCCGCCAGCCCCTTGCTGCCGGCGCTCAGTGGCCGCCGGCCAGGCTGGCGCCAACGCTGTAGCGGGCGATGCGCTGGTAGTTGCCGGCCAGCTCGGGCGGCCGGGGCAGGCCGGGATGGCGCCGCACATGCTCTAGGATGGCCGTCTCATGCTGGCGTATCTGCGCATCCAGGCAAGCGATTTGCTGGCGCAACAGGGCGTGCAGCGCATGCTGGCCAGCCCGCAGGTGCGCATCGAGGCGCGCCGAGTCCTGCTGGCGCACGCCTTCGATGGCGTGCAGGCGGCGCAGCCACAAACGCAGTTCCACGTAGGCGGGCGAGGGCGGCGTCCAGCATGCGGGGCGTTTTTCCTCGCAGTAATTGGCCAGCACCACGGCGCTGTGCGCCGCGTTCGCGGGCAAACCCTGGCCGCGAAGATAATCGTCCAACTGCGCCGGCTGGGCGTCGCAGACCAGCATGCCCATCTCGGCCAGCGCGCGGGCGGGCGCCTCGCTGTACGGGGCGTCGAGACGCATGCAGGTGCGCAAGCCCATGACGGGCACGTCGTTCCTCTGCAGCCAACTGCGCAGCCAGCGGTAGCCGGCCAGGTCGTTTTCCAGCACCTTGCACAGCACGTCGCCGCCCGAGCGCAGCACGGCTTTCAGCAGCAGCTTGCTCGTTTCGATGCCGACGAAGGCAGTTTCCTGTTTGCTCGCGTGTTCCATGATGAGTCCTCCCGTGCAGTCTTATACGCAGCGGCAGCGCGTTCGGATGCAGCGGCGATGTAAAAATAGCCGGAAAGACTGTTGCATCGGCACCCAAGCCGTCGGCCAGCCCGGCTGCATGGGGAAAAATCCGTGTAAGCTGGCGCCATGACGACTGTATCCATCCCCCATACCGATGTGGCCGGTGAGCCATTTCCCGCTGCACGTTTCATCAAAGAAATAGGACGCGGCAAGAACGGCGCGCGCAGCATGACGCGTGACGATGCCCGCGCCCTGTACCGCGCCATGCTCGAGGGCCGCGTGTCGGACCTGGAACTGGGCGGCATTTTGTTATCGATGCGCATCAAGGGCGAATCCGTGGACGAGATCGCCGGCTTTCTCGACGCTGCCGAGGCGTCGTTCGCCCCGCTGGCCGCGCCGGCCGGCGAGTTCGCCCCGATCATCATTCCCAGCTACAACGGCGCGCGCAAGATGGCGAATTTGACAGCCTTGCTGGCGCTGCTGCTGGCGCGCGCGGGCGCACCCGTGCTCGTGCATGGCGTGAGCAGCGACCCGGGCCGGATCACGACGGCCGAAGTGCTGGCCGCGCTGGGCGTGTCCGCTTCATCGGACCATGCGCAAGCCGAGGCCGCCATGGCGCGCGGTGAAGCGGCCTTCCTGCCCATCGAGGCGCTGGCGCCGCGCATGGCATATCTGCTGTCGCTGCGGCGCGTGCTGGGCGTGCGCAATTCCACGCACACTCTGGTGAAAATCATGCAGCCGTTCGCCGGTCCCGCCCTGCGACTGGTGTCGTACACGCATCCGGAATATCTGGAAATGCTTGGCGAATATTTCCTGACTGCCTGCGATCCCGCGCGCGGCGACGCTTTCCTGATGCGCGGCACGGAGGGCGAGACGGTGGCCAACGCCAACAAGGCGCAGCAGATCGACTGGTTCCACGGCGCCGAGCGCACGGTGCTGGTGGAAAAACAACTGCTGGTGGAAGAACTGCCGCATTTGCCGGCCGAGCGCGATGCGGCCACCACGGCGGCCTGGATCGCGGCCGTGCTGCGCGGCGAGGTGCCCGTGCCGCCATCGATCGCCGAGCAGGTGGCGCAATGCCTGATGGCGTCGCGGCAGATTGCAGCACGGCCGCGCTAGCCGCGCCGCCGCAGTTTACAATGGCGGCTTTGTAATCAGCGGTGACCGGAATTCTTATGGCAAAACAATTTGATGTGGCAGTGATCGGCGCGGGCGCGGCCGGCATGATGTGTGCGGCGGTGGCCGCCCAGCAAGGCAAGCGCGTGGTGTTGATCGATCACGCGGCCAAGCTGGCCGAAAAGATCCGCATCTCGGGTGGTGGTCGTTGCAATTTCACCAATATTAACGCCACCCCGCAAAATTTCCTCTCGGAAAATCCGCATTTCTGCAAGAGCGCGCTGTCGCGCTACACGCCGCAGGATTTCCTCGCGCTGGTGAAAAAATACCGGATCGGCTATCACGAAAAGCACAAGGGCCAGCAATTCTGCAATGAATCGGCCGAGCAGATCATCGACATGCTCAAGGACGAGTGCGCCGCTGGCGGCGTGCACTGGCGCATGCCGTGCAAAATCGACAATGTTGCCCAGCAAGGCGACGGCGGCTTCGTGCTGCAGACGGACAGCGGCGACATCGAGACGGCCAGCATCGTCATCGCCACGGGCGGCCTGTCGATTCCGAAGATCGGCGCCACCGATTTTGCCTACCGCATCGCCAAACAGTTCGGCCTGGCGATGGTCGAGCCGCGTCCGGCCCTGGTGCCGCTGACGTTCGACCCGGCCAGCTGGGCCCCGTTCGCGGAACTGTCCGGCATCGCGCTGGAAGTGGATGTGGAGACGGGCAGCCTGAAAGGCCGCAAGGCCACGGGCGCGCGTTTCCGCGAAGATTTGCTGTTCACGCACCGCGGCCTGTCGGGCCCGGCGATTTTGCAGATTTCCAGCTACTGGCTGCCGGGCGAGCCCATCGTCATCAACCTGCTGCCGGAAGTGGACGTGGCGCAGACCCTGATCGAAGGCAAGGGCACCCTGAAGAAGCAATTGGGCAATATCGTCGCCCAATGGCTGCCGCAGCGCCTGGCGGACTGCCTGCTGGCCGCGAACGGCCTGGCGCCGGACGCGCGCATCGCCGACATGCCCGACGCGCAGCTGCGCAAGCTGGGCCAGGCCATCAATGCCTGGTCCATCGTGCCGAACGGTTCCGAAGGCTACCGCAAGGCGGAAGTGACGCGCGGCGGCATCGACACGCGCGAACTGTCGCAGCAGACCATGATGGCCAATAAAGTGCCGGGCCTGTATTTCATCGGTGAATCGGTCGACGTGACGGGCTGGCTGGGCGGCTACAACTTCCAGTGGGCCTGGTCTTCCGGCGTGGCGGCAGGTATTGCCTTGCAGTAAGCAAGTCTGTAGGATGGGGTCAGGCGCTCCGTGCGCCGGCTCCGGTGCGTGGGGTTTACGCCACATTCTCGCCACATTCCGGCAGCGACCTCAGGCTGCATGCCGCACGCAAGTGGGGAGGGGCTTCCCTTTCCGAATAAAAGCTGCTACTATCTATCTCTTCCTATACACCACCTCAACGGTTTGAATTTTACATGACCACTATTCGCCTTAAAGAAAACGAGCCGTTCGAAGTCGCAATGCGTCGCTTCAAACGCACCATCGAAAAAACGGGTCTGCTGACCGAATTGCGCGCTCGCGAATTCTACGAAAAGCCAACAGCTGAGCGCAAGCGCAAGCTGGCAGCTGCTGTCAAGCGTCATTACAAACGCATCCGCAGCCAACAACTGCCGAAAAAATTATTCTAAGACTGTTCAGTCAGAACCAACCCGGGTAGTGCGGCGCCTTGTTCGCCACGGGTTTTGTTTTGATTCGCCTGGAGTACTACTTCAGATGAGTCGCATACCCGCTCCGGTTCGCCGCAGCGGGTTTTCGCTTTTGTGGCCTGCTGACTTTAGCCGTGCGCACGAGCACCCACCCACTGACCAACGAGGATTGCCATGAGCTTGAAAGAACAAATTACCGAAGACATGAAAAACGCCATGCGCGCCAAGGAAGCGGGCAAGCTGGGCACGATTCGCCTGTTGCTGGCGGAAATCAAGCGCAAGGAAGTCGACGAGCGCATCGAATTGACGGATGCCCACGTGACGGCCATCGTGGAAAAGATGATCAAGCAGCGCAAGGATTCGATCAGCCAGTTCGAAGCCGGCGGCCGCGCCGACCTGGCCGACATCGAAAAAGCCGAGCTGGTGCACCTGGTCGGCTACATGCCTGCCGGCCTGTCGGACGAAGAAGTGGCGGCCGAAGTGGCTGCCGCCGTGGCCGCCTCGGGCGCCGCCGGTCCGCAAGACATGGGCAAGGTCATGGCCATCGTCAAGCCGAAGCTGGCTGGCCGCGCCGACATGACGGTGGTCTCCGCCCTGGTCAAGAAAGCCTTGACGCCGGCAGCGTAAGCAAACAATAGTAGCAAGGGCTGCCAGCCGTCGCGCCGGCAGCCCCTTAACAGCCCACACGTTGACCTGGCTCAACCTCCGGCCACGTGCGGTAGTATAGTCTGACCCATAACAAGACCCGCCCTCGCCAGTGATACCTCAATCCTTCATTTCCGATTTGCTCAACCGCGTCGATATCGTCGATGTCGTGGGCCGCTATGTGCAACTGAAAAAAGGTGGCGCCAATTTCATGGGCTTGTGCCCGTTCCACAGTGAAAAGTCGCCCAGCTTTACCGTCAGCCCAACCAAGCAGTTCTATCACTGCTTCGGCTGCGGCGCGCATGGCACCTCGATCGGCTTCCTGATCGAATACTCGGGCATGGGCTTTGTCGATGCCGTCAAGGACCTGGCGCAAAACGTGGGCATGGTCGTGCCGGAAGCGGACGATAAAATTCCGCCGGCCCAGCGCGCGCAGATCCAGGCACAAAGCCTGGCCCTGTCCGACGCCATGACGCAGGCCTGCGATTATTACCGCGGGCAATTGCGCCACGCGCCGGAAGCCATCGCCTACCTCAAAAACCGGGGCTTGACGGGCGAAGTGGCCGCTCGCTTCGGCATGGGTTTCGCACCCGGCGGCTGGGACAACCTGCGTACCGTCTTCCCCGACTACGACGTGGTAGCCCTGGCCGAGGCCGGTCTCGTGATCGACAAGGTCGATGAAGAGGGCAACAACCGCAAGCGCTACGACCGTTTCCGCGAACGCATCATGTTTCCGATTCGCAATACCAAGGGCCAGGTCATCGCCTTTGGCGGCCGCGTGCTCGACCATGGCGAACCGAAATACCTGAATTCGCCGGAAACCCCCTTGTTTTCCAAGGGTTTCGAACTATATGGGCTGTTCGAGGCGCGCCAGGCCATCCGCGACGCCGGCTACGTGCTGGTGACAGAAGGCTATATGGATGTGGTGGCGCTGGCGCAGATGGGTTTCCCGCAGGCGGTGGCCACCCTGGGCACGGCGTGCACGCCCACCCACGTGCAAAAACTGCTGCGCCAGACCGATAACGTGATTTTCAGCTTCGACGGCGACAAGGCTGGCCGCCGCGCCGCCCGCCGTGCGCTGGAAGCGAGCCTGGCCCACGTGTCGGACAACAAGACAATCAAATTCCTTTTCCTGCCGGCGGAACACGATCCAGACAGCTATATCCGCGCATTCGGCGCCGAAGGCTTCGAGCAGCAGGTGCATGAAGCGATGCCGCTGTCGCAGTTCTTGCTGAAAGAAGTATCGGGCGAGCATGATTTGTCGGAACCGGAAGGGCGCGCCCGCGTGCAGTTCGACGCCAAGCCGCTGCTGCAGCTGATGGCGCCATCGTCGCTGCGCCTGCAGATCGTGCGGGGCCTGGCGCAGCTGACGCAGTCCACGCCGGCCGAGATCGAAGCCCTGTTCGAGCTGGCCAAACCTGTTGCCGTGGCGCACCGCGCGCCGCCGAAATCGGGCCGTCCCGTGCCTGTGGGCCTGGAATTGAAGATCATGCGCATGCTGGTGGCGCATCCGCCATTGACCCTGCGCATTGATGAAGCGGCCCTGGCCGCCTTCCAGCACCTGGGGCCGGACGCGGCGCACAGCCTGGGGCAGCTGGTGGCCGTGGGGCAGGCACTGGGCGAGCATGGCAGTTTTGCCGCGCTGGCGCAGCAGTTGAAGGAGCTGGGCAGCGAGTATGACGAGATCATCGGCGAGATTGCGGCCGGCACGGAATCCGATTACGACAGCGAATTGTCGTGGCTGGTGAGCACCATCCGCGAGATCAAATTGAATGCCTTGAAGGCGGAATTACAGCAATTGTTTGCGTCGGGTTTGCCATCGGAGAAAATTGGTGTACGCTACCGCGAAATCATGCAGGAACAGGGTGAGCTGGAACGCGAACGCGATGCCGAGTTGGTGAATCGCTAACCTTGCTCTGGGGATATGGCGCGCACTGGAAAAACATTTTTCGCGTGCTATAATTAAATGCTAAGTATTGTGTGCTTTGGCAAGCTAGTTCTGTTTCGTAAATAGTATTTGTTTTCAGTAAGTTAGGCTCTTGATCGGCGCGGTGGATCGTGTCGGCAGCCAGGGCCAACTGGCGCTTTCGGCGTTGCGGGCAAGGCTCGCAGACGCTGGCAAGCCGCGCCAGGCTCTCGCTCCCAACGCGGTCGATGCAGGAATTTTTGCCGAGGCGGCTGGCAACAGCCGGTGGACAGGAATTGCTGCGCTTCCCGCGGATCGTGGCCGATGAGGTGTAAGTAACGTAACAGTGTCGAATTTGCGTAGTCGGCAGGTTCGAAGATGGTGGTTCCCGCAGGTAGACAGGGAACTGGCAGCAAACTTTATCCTAATCCACCGTAAAGCAAGTCGTTGTGTAATCGAAAGCGCCTGTGCCAATCAAGAAACCCGAATCCAAAGCGGCTGCAAAGCCCACTAAAGTTACCACGAAAGCCGAAAAGGCGCTCGACCGGCCAGAAGCGCGCGTGACCAGCGCGCCGCCTGTGGTCAGCCAGACCACCGACGCCGCCACTCTGGCGGCCATCGATACGTCCGGTTATGTCTTGCCGTCGGTAAAAGTGCCAGGCCGCCGCGGCCGCAAGCCCAAAGAATTCCAGCCAGAAAATGATGAAGTCGCCGCCCTGAACGCCGTCGAGCGGGCCGAACTGAAGGCCGTCGACAAGGCCAAGGCCAAGGACCGCAAGGCGAAAGAGCGCGCGCTGCTGAAGGACGCGTTCTCGTCCGACACGGAAGCGAGCGAGGAAGAGCTCGAGCGCCGGCGCCAGAAACTCAAGACCCTGATCAAGTTCGGCAAGGAACGCGGTTTCCTGACGTATGCTGAAATCAACGATCACCTGCCCGAAAACATCGTCGATCCGGAAGCCATCGAAGGCATCATCGGTACCTTCAATGACATGGGGATCGCCGTCTACGAGCACGCGCCCGATGCGGAAACGTTGCTGCTGTCCGATAACGTTGCCGTCGTCACCAGTGACGACGAGGCGGAAGCGGCGGCCGAGGCCGCCTTGTCGACCGTCGACTCCGATTTCGGCCGTACCACCGACCCCGTGCGCATGTACATGCGTGAAATGGGCTCGGTCGAGCTGCTGACGCGCGAAGGCGAGATCGAGATCGCCAAGCGCATCGAAGATGGCTTGAAAGACATGATCCAGGCCATTTCCGCCTGCCCCGTGACGATCGCCGAAATCATCGCCGCCGCCGACCGCATCGCCAACGAAGAGATCAAGATCGACGAAATCGTCGACGGCCTCGTCGATGAGAACGAACCGGTCGCCGCCGCCCCTGTCGTGGCCGCTCCCGTCGAAGAAGACGAGGAAGAGGGCGAAGCGGAAGAAGAGGAAGAAGAAGAGGAAGAAGAAGCGAGCGCTTCGGGCGCCGCCGGTTTCTCGGCCGAGCAGCTGGAAACCCTGAAACGCACGGCGCTGGAAAAATTTGCCGTCATTTCTCAGCAATTCGACAAGATGCGCCGCGCCTTCGAGAAAGAAGGCTACAACTCGAAACCGTACGCCAAGGCGCAGGAAGCCATTTCGCAAGAGTTGCTGGGCATCCGCTTCACGGCCAAGGTCGTGGAAAAGCTGTGCGACACCCTGCGCGGCCAGGTCGACGAAGTACGCCATATCGAGAAGCAGATTCTCGACGTGGCCGTGAACCGCTGCGGCATGCCGCGCGCCCACTTCATCAAGGTCTTCCCGGGCAATGAAACCAACCTCGACTGGGTCGATGGCGAAGTCAACGCAGGACACGCGTACAGCGCCATCCTGGGCCGCAACATTCCGACCGTCAAGGAACTGCAGCAGCGCCTGATCGACCTGCAGGCGCGCGTCGTGCTGCCGCTGCCGGACTTGCGCAACATCAACCGCCAGATGGCGGCCGGTGAAATGAAGGCGCGCAAGGCCAAGCGCGAAATGACGGAGGCCAACTTGCGCCTGGTCATTTCGATCGCCAAGAAATACACGAACCGCGGCCTGCAATTCCTCGACCTGATCCAGGAAGGCAATATCGGCCTGATGAAGGCGGTCGACAAGTTCGAGTACCGCCGCGGCTACAAGTTTTCCACGTATGCGACCTGGTGGATCCGCCAGGCCATCACCCGCTCGATCGCCGACCAGGCGCGCACGATCCGCATTCCCGTGCACATGATCGAGACGATCAACAAGATGAACCGGATTTCCCGCCAGATACTGCAAGAAACGGGCGCGGAACCCGATCCGGCCACCCTGGCGATCAAGATGGAAATGCCCGAGGACAAGATCCGCAAGATCATGAAAATCGCCAAGGAACCGATCTCGATGGAAACGCCGATCGGCGACGACGACGATTCCCACCTGGGCGACTTCATCGAGGACAACAACACCCTGGCCCCGGCCGATGCAGCGCTGCACGCGTCCATGCGTGGCGTGGTCAAGGACGTGCTCGATTCCCTGACGCCACGCGAAGCCAAAGTGCTGCGCATGCGTTTCGGCATCGAGATGTCCACCGACCACACGCTGGAAGAAGTGGGCAAGCAATTCGACGTGACGCGCGAGCGCATCCGCCAGATCGAAGCGAAGGCGCTGCGCAAACTGCGCCACCCATCGCGCTCCGATAAGCTGAAAAGCTTCTTGGAAGGCAACTAGAAGCCAATAGGGCTTGACGCGCGCCCCCGATACCCCTATCCTCGCGTGTCCGTTTCCAAAACGGCCGCGCGAGGCGGGTTTTCAACAGCGCCGCCAAGCCGCAGTCCCCTGGGCCTCTAGCTCATGCTTGGTTAGAGCAGCGGACTCATAATCCGTTGGTGCCGTGTTCGACTCACGGGAGGCCCACCAGAATTCAGCAGCATCGATCAAAGCCCCGGCGGGCCACTGCCGGGGCTTTTTTTATGTTGTCGTACAATCGCGGCATCGCGAATGATGAAGGATGAAAACGACATGACGGCTGAAGTGAAAATTGAAGATATCGTGGTGGGAGATGGCAAGGCGGCGGCGCGTGGGGCGCTGGTGACGGCGCATTACCGGGGCTGGCTGGAAGATGGCACGGAGTTCGACTCGTCGCACAAGCGTGGTGAGCCGTTTCGCTGTGTGTTGAGCAATAACAAGGTGATTCAGGGCTGGATCCTCGGTTTGCACGGCATGCAGGTCGGCGGCAAGCGCAAGCTGTGGGTGCCGGCGGATCTTGCGTATGGCGAGCGGCAGGTGGGTTTGATACCGCCGCACTCCAATTTGAACTTCGAAATCGAGTTGCTGGAAGTATTGACGCGCGATTGATCGTTTGACGCGCAATCAGGCGGGCAGGGCGCTTGGCTTTACTCTATGCGAGCAGCGGCGTGTTGACGTGCCGCTGCCAGCGTATTTCAGGTGGTGCGCCTCTGGAAGATCAAGCCTGTTTCAAGTTGCGCGGCATCGCGTTCAGCGCCGGCACGATGTCATGCAGGCTGGCCACTTCAAAGTTGGGGATGGCGGCCGAGGCATTCGCCATGCCGTCCGGGTTGAACCAGCAGCTGTCGATGCCGTAGCGGTTGGCGCCGAGGATGTCGGCGTCCAGCCGGTCGCCGATGATGATGGTCGACTCCTTGCGCAATGCGCGCGCCATCTTGGCCGCGTATTCGAAGAAGCGCACATCGGGCTTGGCGTGGCCGCACGCTTCGGAGGTGGCGACGAAGGAAATGTAGTCGCCCAGGCCGGAGGCGGCGATGCGGCGGTTCTGGATGGTTTCGACGCCGTTGGTGATGATGCCTACTTCACCGACGGCCGACAGCGCTGCGCACACTTCTTTGGCGCCATCGATGAGCACGACCGTGTCTGGCAGCGATTCCAGGTACAGGCGGCTGGCCCGTTCCGGGTCGATATCGATACTGTTCTGTGCAAAGGTCTTGCGGAAGCGCTCTACCTTGAGGAAATCCTTGGTCACGCTGCCCGTCTCGAAACGTTTCCACAGGTCGACGTTGATTGCCTGGTACTGGGAAAACAGTCCGTCAATGCCGTCGCGCAAGCCCAGTTCGTGCATGGTGTGCAGGAAGGAGCGTTTTTCGGACGCCCGGAAGTCGAGCAGGGTATCGTCCAGGTCAAACAGGAATAGCTGGTAGGTCATGGTATGTGTTGAAAACGTGGAACTTGTCTTGCATCGTAGCACGTAGCGCTGAGTTCGGTTGGCCGTGCGCTGGGCGGGCGCTCTACGGCATTCGCTGCCGAAACGTCACCTTTGCTCAATTCCTGGGCATGAGCCGGCGCTGCATCGCCGTCAATCTGGGTAGTCGCCCTGGAGTTCCCGTGCGATGACGCCAACCGGTCGCTGCAGCCAGCACCGGACTGGCCGTAGCTTGGATGCCGATTTGCATGGCACGCTGCTGGCGGCTGGCGGGGACAGGCTGACGCCAGATTTCCGAGAGGCGATTACATGCCCACCCACCAGTTGAGCAAGGTTTCGTCGTCGTCGTCATCGAGGTTGACGTAGATATTGGCGAAATACCATTCCACACCCGTCGCTGCGCGGAAGGCGTCGAAGGGGCCGTTGACGTTGTAGATGCCGTGGTGTCCCGGCACGCTGAAGGTGAGGTTGCCCTTGTACTGGCCATCCATGGTGCCGCCCAACTGGCTTTGCACGTCGCGTTCGAGCTGGTCCACTGCTTCTTGCGGCACGTCGTCGGCGTAGACCTGGATGCAGAAGTTGCCACCGCGTTTCAATACTTCGGCAGGCGCGAGCGGGTCGGCGATGTTGACGATGTCGCCGCGGGCCAGGTTCAGGGTCAGGCCGGGCGAGGCCAGCAGTTCATAGACGTGCTCGTCGATCTGGCGCGCCGGCAGGGTTTCATACACGGGGCCGCTGGTGTTTTCACCTGCCAGTACACGGATGTGTGGCAAGCCTTCGCAATTGATGTCTTTCATTAACTCTTTCTTGGTGGCGGCGAGATGGGGGTATAGCAATATTGTACCGGGTAGCTGCCTGCTGGCGGGGTACGCAATGGTGCAGGCGAGGAGTCGCGAGGGGAAAGATGGTGCAGGCAGGCGCTTGTTGATGTGGCACCGTGCGCTTGGTGCCGTCACGGTGCCTGCCGCAGGCAGTCAGACTGGCGGCGTGGCGAGGAAGGCCGGCAGGGTTTCCGCCGAGCGTGTGTAGGCGTGCACGGCGGGGTAGTCCGCCGGCTTGACGATGTCGGCCGTTTCCAGCAGGGCGAAGCTCCAGCCGACGGCGATCGTCACGCCCGCCTGGTCGATACTGCCCGTCTCGCCCGGCAAGGGCAGGTGCGCGCATTCCTGTTCCAGCGCGCTCCAGGCGGCATGCAGTTGCATGCTGACCCGTTCCAGCCACGGCGCGTGCTGTTTGTCGAGCGGACGCAGCTTGCGTTCGTAGACGATCTGCACGGCTTTTTCATAGGCGGCCAGAGCCAGGCCCGTCAGGCGCAGCGCGCGCACGCTGTCGGCGAAGGCGAGGCCGGACGTCGCGGGATGCAGCAGAGACAGATACTGCAGAATCAGGGTGGAATCCATCAGTACTTGCCCGTCATCAAGTACCAGGGTCGGCACCTTGATGACAGGGTTGATCGCGCGCACGGCATCCATGTTGCGGAACACGGAGAGCGGCAAGTGTTCGTAGGCAATTCCCTGCAGTTGCAAACAGATGGCGACCCTGCGCACATAGGGCGAGTCGAGCATACCGATCAGTTTCATGGCCAGTCTCCGGGGTAGTCGGGGAGCGCCTACGATACCTGTTTGCCTGTCCGGTGGCCAGCGCCACGCTTAATTGTGTGCGCTGATGCCGCTGCGGAACTGTTCGAAACCGGCGCGTGCGGCTTTATAGCAATTGCCGGCGGCCGCTTCCAGGCCTTCGCGGTCGAGCACTTCGACTGTGCCGCGACGGTACTGGATCAAGCCTTCATCCTGCAGCTTGCGTGCCGTGACGGTGACGCTTTCACGGCGTACGCCCAGCATGTTGGCCATGGTGTCTTGCGTGACCTTCAGTTCGTTCGACAGGGAGCGGTCGAGGCGGTCCAGCAGCCAACGGCACAGTTTTTGTTCGATGCTGCAATGACGGCCGCCCACCACGTTCTGCGCCATTTGCGCAAACATGGCGCTGGTATAGCGCATCAGCAATTGCGCCAGCGCGCCGCCTTCATTGAACACTTCGCGCAGGAAGGCGGTTTTCAGGCGGTAGCCGTAGCCGGCCGTCTGTACGATGGCGGTGCAGGTGGCGCGCTCGGCTTCGTACAGCACCACGCCAGCCACGCCTTCGCGGCCGATGACGGCGATCTCGGTGGTGGCGCCGTCTTCCATCACGTACAGCAGGGAAACGATGGCGTTGGTGGGGAAGTACGTGTATTCAATCTTGCCGCCGCAATCGAACAGGTGCTTGCCGGCAGGCAAAGCGACCAATTCCAGCTGGCAAAACAAGCGCTCCAGATCGGCGCGCGACAAGGCGCGCAGCAATTCGTTCTGTTGGGCGCCAGTGATGCTAATCATGGGCGTAGCCGGTGCGGCTTGCCAGTTATGCTGGGCGGCGGCGTGGCTATTCGTGGCTGGTGTCAGGTTGCTATAAGCTTTGTACATGGTAGGGCCTCGTCTTCTGATTTTGTTGGATGGCGCTGCTTTTCTGGCTTGCTAGCGTTGTGCTGAATCTTGTATCCACTATAGAACCAGGGGGCACTGACGGGCATCGGATGAGCCGACGTGCTTATGTAGGCTAGGAACATTGCCTCGTGTCATCCAACTCCTACGCCTGCTCTTCATTTTCCCGTTTGGAAACAACAGTGTTTGAACAAAAATGCGGTACGCTGCCCGCTACACCTGAACTTTGGCCGCATGCCGCGATCAAAGCACTCTGCGCCGCAGTGCGTCGGTGATAAAATGTTGCCTTTTGGAAATTTAACCGGCGTTTCGGTATGAGCCGCCGCATTACATGCGCCGTGTTGGTGCGCGCCTGTCTTGTCCCGTTTACCTGTTAATGAAGGAACGCAACGCATGAAATGGTTTTTTGATCTGAAAATTGCCACCAAGCTGATCTTGTCGTTTGGCGCCGTACTGTTGCTGACGGCAGCGCTGGGCGTGTCGGCGATCTTTTCCATGGCGCGCATCAATACCGCATCGACGGACCTGTCCGACAACTGGATGCCCAGCGTACTGGCGGCCATGTCCATGCGCAGCGATGTCAGCGATTTTCGCCGCTGGGAACTGGCGCACATGCTGGCCGCGCAGGATGCCGACATGGCGCAGAACGAAACGCGCATGACGGAAACCCAGGCCAGGCTGAAGGCCGATGCCGACAAGTACCGCGGCCTGATTTCCGAACCGGGCGAGAAGGAAGTGTTCGAGCGCTTCCTGGCGCTCAACGATGAATTCATGCGCCTGCACGCAACCATGCTGAGCCTGTCGCGCGAGATGAAAAAGGAAGAGGCGCGCGCGCTGGCCGTGGGACCGTCGGCCCAGGTCATGACGGACATGATGGCGGCGCTCGATAAACTGGTGGCGATTAACACGGACGGCGGCGTGCGCTCGAGCGCCAGCGCCGACGCAACCTATGCGGCCTCGCGCGCCAGCCTGATCGGCTTGCTGGTGGGTATCGTCGTCGTCGGCATGCTGCTGGCGCTGTGGGTGGCGCGCAGCGTGGCGCGTCCGCTGATCGAGGCCGTCGGCGTGGCGCGCCAGGTGGCGGCCGGCGATTTGACGGCGCATATCGTTGTGCAATCGCAAGACGAAACGGGGCAATTGATGCAAGCCCTGAAAGACATGAATGCCAGCTTGCAAAAGCTGGTGGGCCAGGTGCGAAGCGGCACCGATACCATCGCCACGGCGTCGAGCCAGATCGCCGCGGGCAATCAGGACTTGTCGTCGCGCACGGAAGAGCAGGCCAGTTCGCTGGAAGAAACGGCCTCGTCGATGGAAGAGCTGACCTCGACCGTGAAGCAGAATGCGGACAATGCGCGCCAGGCCAACACCATGGCGCAGACTTCGTCGAGCATCGCCATCGAGGGCGGCAAGGTGGTCAGCGAAGTGGTGGGCACGATGGCGTCGATCAATGCCTCGTCGCGCAAGATCGTCGACATCATCGCCGTCATTGATGGGATTGCTTTTCAGACCAATATTCTGGCCCTGAACGCGGCCGTCGAGGCGGCGCGCGCAGGCGAGCAGGGGCGTGGCTTTGCCGTCGTCGCCACGGAAGTGCGCAACCTGGCGCAACGCTCGGCCGCGGCGGCCAAGGATATCAAGGTACTGATCGGCGATTCGGTCGAGAAAGTCGAGGCGGGCTCAAAACTGGTCGACCAGGCGGGCCGCACGATGGATGACATCGTTGCCAGCATCACCCGCGTGACGGACATCATGAGCGAGATCACGGCCGCCAGCAGCGAGCAGAGCGCCGGTATCGAACAGGTTAACCAGGCCGTCGCCCAGATGGACCAGGTGACGCAGCAAAATGCGGCCCTGGTGGAAGAGGCGGCCGCGGCGGCTGAATCGATGCAGGAGCAGGCCGCCAACCTGAGCGCCGTAGTCAGCATCTTCAAGCTCGATGCGGCCGGCGCTGCCGCGAGCCGGCCGCGCACGACCGTCAACGTCAAGGCGCCGGCAGTCGCGGCACCGGCAACGGCGCCGCGTCAACTGGTCAGCACGGCGCGCCGCGCGGTGCCAGTGGATGAGTGGGAAAGCTTTTAATTGAATTAAGTTAAGCGCGCTTGCGCGGTTTCTTGACGCCCTGGGCAGTGGGGACGGCAGCGGCTTGCTGGCGCTGCTGCCAGGCCCTCAGGGCCGCTTCGTAGGCGGCCAGGTCCTCCTGGTACATTTCCAGTACGCAAAAGGTGCAACCGCTGTGGCAGCACTCGTCATTGCCCGGTTTGCTGGGCGGCTGCGGTTGCGGATCGAGGGGGAAAGGCGGGGTGGGCATGGTGAGGGACGGGGCGGTGGAGCTGGCATAGGAGCGGGCATAATACGGCATCCCGGCGCCTCGTTGCTGGAACGCTTTTTGCTCAAAAATCACGGTTTCCGTGTACAGTTGCGGTGAATTAGGGTATCGTTTACAGCACTGATATTGTATCTTCTGCGCGCGATGTTCCGCCGGCGCGATCTCCGCCGCCATCGCAGCACATCTCTTCGACGCTCCCGCATACGCCATACAGCATGTCCCGGAGCACGGAGGTGCCGCAAGAACAATGATCCATGGCTTGCAAGACGGAGCTGCCCGTGCCCCGAAATGTTGTTTATTGAGAAAGCATGGCTTCCGCAGTGCGGAGGCACACCAGAAAATTTATGTCTGAAACCGAATCGACTCCTACGCCCAGCCCGGCGATTGCCCCTGAAGCGGCGCCCGTCGCCGCTGCGCCTGCACCAGCACCAGCACCAGCACCTGCCGCATCCGCTGCTCCCAGCCTGACTTTTGCCGACTTTGGCCTCGCGCCGGAAATCCAGCGCGCGTTGACCGATCAGGGTTACACCCATCCGACACCGATCCAGGAACAAGCGATACCCGTGGTGCTGCAGGGCCGCGATGTGATGGGCGCCGCGCAAACGGGCACCGGCAAGACGGCCGGTTTTTCCTTGCCGATCATCCAGTTGCTGATGGCGCACGCCAGCAGCAGCATGTCGCCGGCGCGCCATCCTGTGCGCGCGCTGATCCTCACGCCGACGCGTGAGTTGGCGGTGCAGGTGGCGGAAAACGTCAAGGCCTACGCCAAGCACACGCCGCTGCGCTCGACCGTCGTCTTCGGCGGCATGGACATGAAGCCGCAAACCGTCATCCTGCGCGGCGGCGTGGAAATCGTCATCGCCACACCGGGCCGCCTGCTCGACCATATCGAGCAAAAGAACATCAGCCTGAGCCAGGTACAGATGCTGGTCATGGATGAAGCCGACCGCATGCTGGACATGGGTTTCCTGCCGGACTTGCAACGCATCATTAACTTGCTGCCGAAGCAACGCCAGAACCTGATGTTCTCGGCGACGTTCTCGCCAGAAATCAAGAAACTGGCCGCCACCTTCCTCAACGATCCGCTGACGATCGAGGTGGCGCGCAGCAACCAGACGGCCGACAAGGTCACGCAAGTGGTCTACAAGGTGACGGAAGACCAGAAGCATGCCCTGGTCGCCCATCTGCTGCGCCAGCGCGACTTGAAGCAGGTCATCGTATTCTCGAACACCAAGATCGGCGCCTCGCGCCTGGCCCGCGTGCTGGAGCAGGAAGGCATGAGCGCCACGGCGATTCACGGCGACAAGAGCCAGCAGGAACGCATGGCGGCGCTGGAGGCGTTCAAGAAGGGCGAGATCGACGTGCTGGTGGCGACCGACGTGGCGGCGCGCGGCCTGGATATTTCCGACCTGCCTTGCGTCATCAACTTCGACTTGCCGTACAACGCGGAAGACTATGTGCACCGCATCGGCCGCACGGGCCGCGCCGGCGCCTCGGGCGACGCCATTTCGATCTACTCGGATAAGGACGAGCGCTTGCTGGCCGATATCGAGAAACTCATCAAGCAAAGCATCAAGCGCGGCGAATTGACGGGCTTCAACCCGGCGCCTGCCCGCAGCGGCGACAGCGAGCGCCGTCCGCCGCGCCGCAGCGAAGGTGGCGAGGCACGCCCGGCGCGCGCCCCCGAGAGCCGCCATGCCGGCGATAGCCGCGACAGCCGCTCCGCGGAGCGCGGTGCGCGTCCCGCTTTTGGTCCCGGCGCACGACGCGAAAAGGCTGATCCCTGGTTCCTCAAGCCATATGAGCCGGCCAAGGCCGCAGCCCCGGCTGCCGCCAGCATGGCGCCTGCCGCAGTCAAGCCGAAGCAGAAAGTGGCGGCATTGCTGGGTGGTTTGTTGAAGCAGTGAATCCCAGTTGAGAGATGATTGTGCGTTTTGTCGAAAAATCACAATTCTTGCGCCGTGAAATGGCCATGACCACTGCCGCAAATGGCAGTGGTAGGCATGACGTCATGCACGCGAACGGCGCCCTGCAGATGCAGGCGCGCAAGTTGACTGTCCGATGGATAATGCCTCTCTGGCAAAAGACTGCCAGATCGCATGGACATCGGTGACCAAAAAGATATCCTTGTCGATCACGGGGACAGACAGCTGTGCGGCTGCGCGTTCGTCAACGCCCTTGTGCCTGTGACGAAATATGGGATTTACCCGGTGCAGTTGCGTGCCGCCAAGATCCCGACTTGTTCATTCGCAATCCGTGATTATTCGCATGTACACTCCGGCGTTGGGCTGGAAATATCATCTGGAGCGCGCCTTTCTTCGATTCCTGCAACTGGAGTTCGTGGGCTCCGACCATTCCGGTACAAGTGACTCGGACTGCCAAACGGGGCTGGCCAAGCGCGGCTGCGCCGCCCTTTCAAGCAGCGCCAAGGTCACGTGTTGAGGTAAATTATCCTGGAGCAGGAAGATTCCAACCTGCCGCTTAGTTTGCTCAGGTGAGCAAACTAAGCGATAAAGTTGATCCATTCGGCTAGCCGCATGATCAGCTCCCTGCATGATGGGTATAGAGAGTCAGACAGCACGGCCACGGAGATGCGTCCATGCTTTCCGTTATTATCGATTACAGAGCCTTAAATATCAAACTTCGAGCGGTTCTTAATCCACCAAGCGCGTCCTAATACGACGATTATAGATCCAAACAATCCTATTGCAAATGCCCGTAGCAGCGCAGCAGACAGGCGTGTCGAGCGGTGTTCCGGCAAGCTTGGCCCCGCGATAAAGCGACTCTTTTCGAGGTACAGGTTATTTGCCAACTGGTTGTCTATGGTGATTTTGTTGTACACCTCTTGGGTTGTCTTATCCTTTAGATCTTTGGTCTTGAACACCGCTAACTTTACCGACTCCAGTCCGCGCAAGACGGTCTCTCCAGATTTAGTGTTATCCAGCAGAATTTTAGCTTGACCATAATATTCACGCAGCAAAATATTTTTTTGCTGTTCGCGCTTCGTATGGTAGATCAATTCGTCGGTTATCGCTGTATCTACTTCTGTCGTCATTAGTTGCGTGACCGGCGACAAATAGCGTGCATTGTCTTCCGTGACTGAAATCACCTGGCGCGAAGTTTGGTTGGCCGATTCCGGGTAGCGCATCACAATCTGTTTCAGGGCTGCGCTTTTACGTTTATAAAGATCAAGTTTTTCTCTATTTTCAATAATGTCATTATCGAGTTTGGTAATAAGTGCTGTAATTTCGCTATACTTAAAACGCAATACATCGGAATAAATCATATAAGTAATGCTGTCCATTGCGTAGCGCCCCAACAATCCAACCATACGCTGGGCGTTTTCCCCACTTCCTGCCGCATACACAATGCGTAGGCCAATGACATTGTTACCACCATCCTTGGGTTGATCCATTAACTCCTTGGCATCAAGTTTTGTGAATGGGAAAACTGGCTGCATCAGTTTTGAAATTTCTTCCGCAGAAGAAAATACTTTGCGTAGGCCATCTACGCCAGGTGTGGCTTCAAGCTTGTTTTGCTGAATAAATTCGGTAAAGCGTCCGCTAGTACTGAAGAATGCAGCATAACGTTTATAATCGGCTAGCATGATACCAGGAGGAGGCTCTTTGTCTTTCATATTTCTATCCAACGGTATTGGAATTGCTCCGCCGAACTGCAGGAAACCCTCACTTTGATATTTTGCCGCATGTATTCCCTGCCATAAGCCAAGTCCTGATGCAACGACGGTGACGCCAATAATTATCCAGCGCGAGCGCCATAATGGAGGGAATAGATCCATCAGAGGAATTCCAAACTGGTTGCCGTCATTATTTTCTTCGCTGAGCTCATCATATTTTTCCATAATTTTTTACTATCTAAGTCGATGTTGATAAAGGTATTTTTTTCTAAAATAATTTTTACTCGTATGGCATACGACTTGGTCGCATCATGTCTATTACTATGTAATATTGAAAGATGTAAGATGCATTTTTATCATCCACTCTAAAAAACATCATCTATTATTTTTACTATTCAGGCGAATGCTACTGCATAAAATAAATGGATTTATCAACAGATATCTATTAGCGTGGTACATTTGGAAAAAATGTAAAACACTCATCAGTTTTCCAGTGCAGGAGAAAATGACGTCAATTGTATGTTAACAGTGCGACGCTCCTTAGTATATCCTTTAATCGCAGTCTGGCAGGATGGCCGCTTGCTTGGTCAAGGCGGTCATCGATACGAATTTGTTTTTTGCCACCTTCCCGAGAACGTCAAGGTGGCGTGGCTTGACTTCCACTGCTGTTGCTTCCGCACCACTATTAATTCGAATTTTGTAGATGGGGGGATGTTTTTGAGGAATCGCCGGGCAGCGTTAGAGACTTTCTTTGCTCGTACCAGATCAAATCCTCGATTCCGCATTGCGGTGAGTATTCCTGAACGGCACGCAGCAGCAAAGTACGTACAGTCTCGAATTCAAAACGCTCGCAAGCCGCGTCCAAGTCGCTTAAAATAATCTGTAATTCAGCCCAAGGAATTTCAGATTCTTGGGCGCGCATGATAAGGGGATGTTCGGTTCCTTCAACGTTATCGCCAATTAATAATTCTTCATACAGTTTTTCCCCTGGGCGCAAGCCGACGTGGGAAATTTCTATCCCATCTGGCGCGGCTTTGCTTCTGACTTCAAGTCCGCTCAGATGCACCATTCTTTCGGCGAGGTCCATAATTTTGATCGGTTCTCCCATATCGAGGACGAATACATCGCCACCCGAACCCATTGCGCCGGCTTGCAGTACTAGTTGTGCAGCTTCAGGAATAGTCATGAAATAGCGTGTAATTTCCGGATGGGTCAACGTGATTGGTCCGCCATTCATGATTTGTTTACGAAACAACGGCACCACCGAACCGGATGAACCCAGTACATTGCCAAAACGCACCATGCAGAAGCGCGTTCGATTGCCTTCGCGCGCAAATGCTTGCAAAATCAATTCTGCTAAACGCTTGGTGGTGCCCATCACATTGGTCGGACGTACCGCTTTGTCAGTTGAAATCAGTACAAAACATTTTACTCCTGCATCCACTGCCGCTCGCGCAATGCTTAAAGTGCCGAATACATTATTGCGTACCCCTTCGATCGGATTGTGTTCTACCAGCGGCACATGCTTATAGGCGGCAGCGTGGTAGACCGTTTCAACCGTGAAGGTGCTCATGATGCGTTTGCATTTTTCCGTATCCAGTACAGAACCAAGAAAAGGAATCAGATCCAGTTCAAATCCCTGGCCGCTGTTCAATCCCTTGAGTTCCTGTTTGATGGAATAAAGAGCAAATTCGGACATTTCCAGTAAAATCAGACGCGCCGGTCGCAAACGGATAATCTGCCGGCATAGTTCGGAGCCGATCGAGCCCCCGGCACCCGTTACCATCACGGATTTGCCAGTGATGCAGCTGGCGACCAGCGTCAGATCGGGCGCGACTTGGTCGCGCCCCAGCAAATCTTCGATTTCAATGTCGCGCACATCCTGCAGGCGCAGCTCGCCGCTGACCAGGCTTTCCACCGGCGGCGTCACTTTGACCTTGACCTTGAGCGTTTCCAGCTTGTTCAGGATGTGCTTTTGCCTGCTTTTAGACAGCGACGGCATGGCCAGCAGGACTTCGCTGATCTTCGCCTTGCTGATCAACTCCGGCAGATAGGCTGCGCTATGGACCTTGATACCGCCTATGGTGGCGCCATTTAATTCCGCCATATCGTCGATGAAGGCCACCGGCAGATACTCCTCGCCCGCGCGCAGTGCTTTGGCCAACTGCGAACCAGCTTTTCCCGCGCCGTAAATAGCGACCCGCACCGTTTGCTGGCTGCCATGCGGGTACAGCAGAAAACCACGCGCCAGGAAGCGACTCGCCACCACATAGGTGATCGCGCTGATCCAGTAAATACCAAAGACGCCGCGCGACAGCCCCGACATATGGGTGACCAGGGCCGCCAAGGTGACCAGCATTGCTACTGAAATAGTAACGCCGAGTATGACAACATAAACGATTTTCTGGTCGATGAAGCGGATGACGGCACGGTACAAGCCTAGCCGTATGAAAATAGGAATCGAAATGACCGGTACGGAAATAATCAGCCACAGGTAATGCGTAAACAATGGGGCGCTTGATAAATCGTACCGCAAGAGAATTGCGCAACAAAATGTTAGTGGCAGGAAAATTAAATCTGCCGTCGCCGCTATCAATTGTTTCTGGATACGTGATAAATCAAGAAATGATTTCATTTTTCTATTCAAGCGTAATTGGAGATGAGTGCTATTGAATGGCGAATATTATCTGCCGCCAGCACATGATGCAGGAATAACAACAACCGCCAATCTAATGGGTCACCCCATCGCGGCGTACGACTTTCATGAATGTCAGTAAGATAATTTTCAAATCCAGCGCCAACGATTGATGTTGCATGTATTCCACGTCGAGTTTGACCTTTTCTGGAATCGGCAATTCGTCGCGGCCGTTAACCTGAGCCCATCCGGTCAGGCCGGGCAGGATTGCGTCCACTCCATTCTGGGTGCGCAGCGCGATCAGGTCGTCCTGGTTGAATAGTGCCGGGCGTGGGCCGACAAAACTCATATTACCGCACAGAATACTCCAAAGCTGGGGTAGTTCATCCAGGCTGGATTTACGTAAAAAAGAGCCGCACGGTGTCAGGAAGCGCTTCGGATCGGCCAGCAAATGGGTCGCCACCGCAGGCGTGTCGGTACGCATGGTACGGAACTTCGGCATGCGGAAGATCTTGTTGTAGCGTCCCACCCGATCCGACCAGTAGATCGCCGGGCCTTTCGATGTCAATTTGACGCACAGCGCCACCAGCACGATAGGGAGCAGCAAAATTAGGCTGGCCAGCAGGGCCAGCAGCAGGTCGAATAGTCGTTTCATGCTTATACTTGTTATTGTTTCAGAAAGTGTGCCACGGTTTTATTGATGGATTCCTGTATATCCGGCACCGGTTTCCAGCCTAGCGTAGCTTTGGTATGGGCGATGTCCACTTGCAGCGAGCCGAGCAGCCGATCCGCCACCGCTTTCTTGCCCAGCAGCGCGGCGCAACGCTGGATCAGCCCGGCCGGCACCGGCATCAGCCATGTGCGCTTGCCCATGCCGCTGGCAAGCATGCGCAACAATTCACCGATGCTGACATCGTGATCGTCCGACACCATGAAGGTCTGGCCCGGCGCAGCAGGATGACGGCAGCACAGGATCAGCAGATCGACCAGATTGTCCAGCGCCACCATGCTGCGCTGGTTATGAATCGCCCCCAGCGGCAGTGGCAGTCCGATTTTGGCCAGTTGCATCAGACGCATGAAATTGGCGCGTACACCGGGCCCGTAGACCAGCGGCGGGCGGACAATCACCAACTCCAATCCGGTGGCCAGCGCCACTTCTTTCAGCGCCAGTTCGGCCTCCAGCTTCGATTGGCCATATGGGTCTTGCGGCGCGCCTGCGTCGAAGGCGGTAAACGGCCGGGTGCCTGTGGCCTCGCCATTGACTTTCACGCTGCTGACGAAGACGAACCGCTTCACTCCATGCTGGGCGGCCTGCCTGGCCAGATGCACGCTGGCAGCCACATTGACGGCGCGGAAAGCGGTCAGCGGATCGTCCGATGTGTCGTTCATGACGTGCACCCGCGCCGCCAGGTGGATCACCGCATCGCAGCCAGCCAGGGCCTGCGACCAGTCGGTCGTGGCGCTCAGTTCGCCAACCGCCAATTGGGCTGGATTGCTTGCCTTGCGTACCGCGGCTGTGCAGGTAATGGAGCGCCGCTCCAGTTCGGCGCACAAGGCCGTACCGACAAAGCCGCTGGCCCCGGTAACGAGGATGTTAGACATGGCTGCTCACTTTATTCTTGGTTGACACGAGATCAGCAAAATGGCCTTCCAGCTTATCGATCAACAGTTTTTTCTCAAATTGTTCTGCATAGCAGCGCTGCGCCGCTGCGCCCATCGCGGCGCGTTGCTCTACGCCGGCGTCGGCCATGCGCACCACGGCATCGGCCAGGCCGGCGGCATCGCCGGCGGCACAGGCATAACCGGCGCCCGACTCGCGAATCACTTCGGCGCCTTCGCCATCGAGCGCGCCGATCAGCGGCAGGCCCGATGAGAGGTAAGTCTGGACCTTGCCCGGAATCGTCATGGCAAAGATCTCGCTGGCCTTCAGTGTCACCAGCAAGGTGTCGGCATGGGCAAAAAACGATGGCATGCGCTCGAGTGCAAAGCGGCCCGGCATCAGCACCTGATCCTGCAAGCCGCGGAGCGCGACCTGCGCCCTGACCCAGTCGGCCATGCGTCCGTCACCGACAATAATCCAGCGAATCTCGCGCCGTTCGCGCAAGCGCTCGGCAGCGTCCAGGATGGTGGGGAAATCTTGCGCATCGCCGATATTGCCGGCGAATAGGACATTAAATGCACCTTCTTTGGACGGCACCTCAAGAGCCGGGATCACCGTTTCTTCATGAAACAATTCTTCCGCCCAACTAGGGAAATAGCGGATTTTCTCGCGTTGCGGACAATACTTTTCTATCCCGCCGATAAACGATTTGGATTGCGCCAAAATCAAGTCGCAGTGGCGATAAATGAAGCGCACCATTACTCCGACCGCATTGAGCACCTTGCGTGATTTCACGACGCCAACGGCGCTTAGCGATTCCGGCCACAAGTCAAGCGCCCAGAACACGATCGGCGTCTTCTTGAACAACTTCAGCACCAGAGCCGGGATGCCGACAGTGATCGGCGATGGCTCGTACACGAAAATCACATCATATTTCTTGCCGATCAGTTTGAGCGGGCCGAGCAAGGAGCCGGATAAAACGAAACTCAGGTAATTGAGCGCCAGGCGCAAGGCTCCCTTGCCGCGCGGCGTCAGCGGTACCCGCACCACCCGGACCGCGCCAAATTGCGTATATTTGGCTCGATTCTCGCTGAAATCCTCGTAAATTTTTCCCTCAGGATAATTCGGCCAGCCCGTCAATACGGTGACTTCATGCCCCCGCTGCTGCAATTCCGTCGCCAGGTCATTGATGCGAAAGTTTTCTGGCCAAAAATACTGGCTAACGATTAATATTTTCACGCTGTCGCTTATCCCGCCTTGTGCCACACTTTACGGTTCACGTAATCGGTATAGCTGTGCAGGATGCGTATCACTTTATCGGACACGTTCGGCGCGCTGTAATCGGCCACCAGCTTCAGATCGCGCGACGCGCCGCGCTGCTGGCTTTCCAGGATCGCCAGACCCTGCAGCACGCGCTCCACTTCCAGGCCGGTCATCATGACCGATGCTTCCTCCATTCCTTCCGGCCGCTCGTGCGCTTCGCGGATATTAAGGGCCGGGAAATTGAGGATGGACGATTCTTCGGTAATCGTACCGCTGTCGGACAGCACGGCTTTCGAACTCGATTGCAGCTTGACGTAATCCTTGAAGCCCAGCGGTTTCAGCAGCCGCACCAGGGGATGGAAGGTGACTGCCTTGGCGTCGACCTTCTTTTGCGTACGCGGATGGGTCGATACGATCACCGGCAACTGGTAGCGTTCTGCCACGGCATTGAGCGCCGCCACCAGCTTGGTGAAATTGATTTCGGAATCGATGTTTTCCTCGCGGTGCGCGCTGACCACGAAATACTGGTTTTCGTTCAGGCCCAGGCGCGCCACGGCGTCCGAAGCGTCTATGCCGTCTTTGTAATGGTGCAGCACTTCATACATCGGGCTGCCGGTCTTGATCACGCGGTCCGGCGGCAAGCCTTCGCGCAGCAGGTATTCGCGCGCGATGCTGCTGTAGGTCAGGTTGATGTCGGCAGTGTGGTCGACGATCTTGCGGTTGGTTTCTTCCGGCACGCGCTGGTCGAAGCAGCGGTTGCCCGCTTCCATATGGAAAATCGGAATCTTGCGGCGCTTGGCGGGAATCGCCGCCAGACAACTGTTGGTGTCGCCCAGGATCAGCAGCGCGTCCGGCTGCACCTGCTCCAGCACGGCATCGACGGCGATGATAATCTTGCCGATGGTTTCGGCGGCATTCGCTCCTGCCGCGTTGAGGAAGTGGTCAGGCTTGCGCACTTCCAGGTCGTGGAAAAAAATCTCGTTGAGTTCGTAATCGTAATTCTGTCCGGTATGTACGAGCACATGCTCGCAATGCTGGTCCAGCTTGGCCAGCACGCGCGACAGACGGATAATTTCAGGCCGCGTGCCAACCACGGTCATGACTTTCAGCTTTTTCATTGTCAAACCTTGTAGGTAATCGTATCGGGATGCTGGCGGTCGAAAATCTCGTTAGCCCACAGCATGACGATCATTTCTTCGTCGCCGATATTGGTAATGTCGTGCGACCAGCCGGGAATGGTTTCCACCACTTCCGGCGACTTGGCGCTGGTGCAATGCTGATGCGTGGCACCGCTATCGATATGGCGGAAGCCGAAACGGGCTTCGCCCTTGATCACCAAGAATTTCTCGGTCTTCGTGTGGTGATAATGGCCGCCACGGGTAATCCCCGGATGCGCCGTAAAAAAGGAAAACTGCCCGGCGTCATGCGTCTTCAGCATTTCCACAAACACGCCGCGCGGATCTTCATGCTTGACCAGCGGATAAGAAAACTGTTCGGGCGTGAAATAGGTGATGAAGGTCGAGTACAGCGCGCGGGTCAAGCCGCCGCCGACAGCCTCGGTAACCAGGTTGGTGCGGCTGTCCTTGAAGATTTGCAATTGCTGCGCCAACGCGCCGACGCTGATGCGGTACACCGGCTGCACTTCCTGGTACTCGGCCGGCACGGGCGTTTGCTGCATCACGTCCAAAAATGCGGCGATGACGTCGTCGATATACACAAGTTCGATCTGCGCGGCCGGGTCGTTGATTTGCACCGGCAAACCTTGCGCGATATTGTGGCAAAAGGTCGCCACCGCCGAATTGTAATTCGGCCGGCACCATTTGCCGAACACATTCGGCAGGCGGTAGATATATACTGGCGCGCCGCTTGCCGCACTGAAGGCACGCAGCGCATCTTCGGCGCCGCGCTTGCTGCTGCCGTAGGCATTGTCGCGTTGTGCCTGGATAGACGAAGTGTAGATGACGGGCACCGCGCGACCGCTTGCCCGCAGTGCGTCGCACAAGGCCTGGGTCAGGTCGGTGTTGCCTTGGGCGAACTCCGCTTCCGTCTGCGGCCGGTTGATGCCCGCCAGGTGGAAGATGAAGTCGGCCTGCGCCGCCTTTTCGCCCAGTGCCTTCCAGGATTCACCCTTGACGAAGGTCTGCACCTCGATGCCGGCCCGTTCGCGCAAATGAACCATCAGGTTCCTGCCGATGAAGCCCTGGGCTCCGGTGACTAAGACTTTCATGCACTTAACCTTCCGCTACCGCTGCTTCGCCGCGCACGATGGCCTGGATGAAGTCGAGCTTCATTAGCAGCTTCTGCATGCCGTCCTGGTCCAGGCGTTCGGTATTATGCGAGTTGTAGTCTTCAAATGTGGAAATCTTCTGTTCGCCCTGCTCGACGAATTTTCCGTAATTCAAGTCGCGCAAATCGGGCGGCACGCGGAAATACTCGCCGAGGTCGGTAGCCGCCGCCATTTCCTCACGGCTCAGCAAGGTTTCATACAGTTTTTCGCCGTGCCGGGTACCGATGATATTGACTTCATGATCGGGCTTGTCGAGGATCGCCAGCAGCGCCTGCACCAGCACCTCGACCGTGGCGGCCGGCGCCTTTTGCACGAACATGTCGCCGTTGGTGCCGTGCTCGAAGGCGTACAGCACCAGATCGACCGCGTCTTCCAGCGTCATCATGAAGCGCGTCATGGCCGGATCGGTGATCGTGATCGGCTGGCCGGCCTTGACCTGTTCAACGAACAGCGGGATCACCGAACCGCGCGACGCCATCACATTGCCGTAGCGGGTGCCACAAATGACAGTCTTGGCATCATCCAGGTTGCGCGATTTGGCGACCATGACTTTTTCCATCATGGCCTTGGAAATCCCCATCGCATTGATCGGATAGGCAGCCTTGTCGGTGCTCAGGCAGACCACTCGGCGCACGTTGTTCTGAATGGCGGCTTCGAGCAGATTGTCGGTGCCAAGGATATTGGTTTTCACCGCTTCCATTGGGTGGAATTCGCAGGAGGGCACTTGCTTCAGTGCGGCCGCGTGGAAAATGTAATCCACGCCGCGGGTGGCGTTGAGCACGCTGTCGAAATCGCGCACGTCGCCGATGTAGAACTTCAGCTTGGGGCTGAGGTACTTCTTGCGCATGTCATCCTGCTTTTTCTCATCGCGGCTGAAAATGCGGATTTCACCGATGCCGGTGTCCAAAAAACGTTTTAACACGGCATTCCCGAAAGAACCCGTACCACCGGTAATCAGAAGAACCTTGCCTTCAAACATAATATCTCTTTTCCGTTAATCGCATTAACTTGTGATGTTTAAGACTCGCCCAGTGTGTTGCGCACCAACTCGTCGCGTTGCTGCACATTGGGATAATTGATCAGTACTGCCTTGTAAGCGCCCTTGAAGACGAACAGGCTGCCGGCAGAGGCGCCGACCACGCCGCAAGCGCGGATCAGTTGCGCGACGTCGTCGAGTGAACCGGCGCCGCCCAGGATGGTGATCGGCAGTTTCACGGCGGCGCGTATCTTTTCAGCCAGCGCCAGATCGTAGCCTTTCATCTGGCCATCGTTTTCAATCGAATTGATAACGATCTCGCCCGCGCCCAGCGCCTCGGCCTTTTGCGCTACTTCCACCGCGTTCAGCTTGGTATTCTTGCGACCGTTGTGCAGGAATACATCGTATTCCTTGCTCAGCATGCGTTTCTTGACGTCCAGCACCACGACCACGCTCTGACTGCCGATTTCATCGGCGATCTGGCGGATCAGTTCCGGATTTTCAATCGCCGCCGCACTGATGGCGATTTTTTCCACGCCCAGGCTGATGATGCGCTTTGCCTGCGCCACGGTGCGGATGCCGCCGCCGTAGCACAGCGGCATGCGGCACTCGGCCGCCAGGTCGGCAATGAGTTTATAGTCCGGTTCGACGCCGTTGACTGTGGCATCGATGTCGAGCACGATCAGTTCGTCGCTTTCCTTTTCATTGAAAATCTTGACGGCATTGATCGGGTCGCCCACGTATTTCGGATTCTTGAACGACACCGTCTTGACCAGGCCTTCTTCATGCACCAGCAGACAGGGGATGATTCTCGGTCTCAGCATTTACAGCTCCGCAAAGTTTTTCAGAAGCAAGGCACCATAGTGGTGGCTCTTCTCGGGATGGAATTGCACCCCGTAGACATTGCCGGAGCGAACCGCACAAGCGAAATTGAGGCCGTAGGTCGAACTCGCCATCACGCTCTCAGGCTGCGCACACTCGAAAAAGAACGAATGCAGGAAATAAAAACGCGCATCGTTCTCCAGGCCGGCGAACAGCGCGTGCGGCACGACGGGGGCGACATCGTTCCAACCCATGTGCGGGGTCGGCAACTGGGCCGACAGCGCTTCGCCCTTGAAGGCGCGCACCTGGCCCGGCACCCAGCCCAGGCCCGACAGCTTGCCTTCATCGCTGCCTTCGGCCAGGATTTGCATGCCGACGCAAATCCCGAGCACCGGCACCTGCTCGTCGCGCACCAGGGTTTCCAGGGTGCCGCGCATGCCTGAGGCGTCGAGCAATTCCATCGCATGGTCGAATGCGCCCACGCCCGGCAAGATGATTTTGCTGGCGCCTTCCAGCTCGGCCGCAGTTTTCACCGCCATCGCCGGAATATTCATGCGCTTGTACATATTCGAAAAAGCGCTAATATTGCCGAGGCCGTAATCGACAATCTTGATCATCGGATGATCGCCTTCTGGAAGCCGATCAGGCGCAATGCCTTGGTGATGAAATTGAGTAGAGACATGCTGGACTTATAATCCGAGTAACTCTTGTTCTCGCCATGCATCAAGGCTTTCAATTCATCGATTGTCAGCCCCAGCTTGGTAGCAATGTATTCGAAATCCTGGGCCACGGTCGCCTCGTCGTAAGCCTTGATGGCGATCTTGTCGAGCGCTTCCTGGCGGCTCAGTTGACCGGTCAGTATCAAGCTGGAGAAGTGGGCGCGGCGCTTGTCGAAGCCAAATTTGGTCGGCAGCCAATAACCTTCATAAAATCGGGTAAAACGCGATTCATAGTGTTTGTGTGCATACTTTTGCCAGCCATAGGTGTCAACCAGCAATTGCATTGCCTCCTCCTTAATGAAAGGCACGCAATTAAGCGGCTTGACGACTTTGACACCCTTCACGAAACGGTAGTAGATCTTGTACTTGAAAATGTCGCACAGCGGAAAGGTTTTCAGCTTGCGCTTGCCGAAGCGGCTATGGATATCTTTCAACTGGGTCAGGTCGGACGCATGGTAGTGCCACTCCAGGGGCTCGCGCACGCATTCGGTGGAATAGTTGGCGCCCGTCAGGATGTACTTGACCCCGTTTTTGGCGGCGAAATTGTACAGCGACGCAAAAAAAGCGTGATCTTGCGGCGTGTCGATATGCGGCACTTGGGCCTTGAAAAAGGCCAGTTGTAAATCCTGCATTTCCTGCCAGTTCACGACTTCGGTATGCAGGTCGAAACCGAGGCCGTCCACCATTTTCTCGATATTGTTGACTGCTTGCTGCGAGTTCCAGCCGGCATCGACGTGGAACAGTAAGGGGCGCAAGCCATGTTGTTTGGCCAGATAGGCCACGTAAGAACTATCGACGCCACCGCTCAGGCCGATAATGCAATCGTGCGGCTTGCCAGCACCATCACGTTTGATGCGCTCGACGTCTGCCAGCAATTGCTGGTGGCCGCGCTCGTCCGGATGCCAGTTTGGAACGATATTAGCATGATAATTGTTGCAGTAATCACACCAACCTTTTTCATCGAAAGTAATGTTCGAATCCGAGGTGTCCATGATGCAATTGCTGCAGATAGCATAGTCACGCTTGGTTTGCATTGATTGATCCATGAGAAATAATTGTCAAAATTGAAAATTGCAAAGATAATGTACGGTCTGATAAAATTTTAAGATTTCAGCAAAGCTAACTATTATACAGGAATACCTCCCCCTTCAAACGCGGGAGGCGCATTTTTTGAGGCAAAATACAGAGAATCTACCTTATTTTTAATAAATTAAAGGCATTATTACTCTCTGTTTCATTTGGCCTGTATTCTCGGATAATTTGAAAATATAATGGCGCACCACAACTCGCGGCGCCTGAGTCAAATTCCGGGGCGGGTGCCGACCGCGTGCATCCCCCTTGCTTCGAAGGGCCGGGTGCTCTTTGCCGGCGCCGGCAAGTCTTTTGAGGCGCGATGGCTGGCTGTCCGTTTTGCTTATCACTTAGATTATATCTGTTGTCCAAGCCTGTCAGCCATTCTTGCTAGTACTGTGTGGGTCATGGCGATTTTTTGCCGACACTAGCCGTGCCTGCGGTATCTTTTCCGACATGTGGTGATCGCAATCGGCTGCCGTCGCTTATGCTGGCGGAAAGTGCGCCATGCAGCGGCATCATAGACCAGTCCCTGTCTGCTTCGAGCGTTCTGCTGCAGGCCTGGGCAACTGTCTGCGCTGAGTTTGAAAGGGTGGGTGCGCGCATGCAACTTGCGGCACCTTGCCCACCTTGATGGTGCGGTAGTTTTGAGCGCTTTGTGTCAGGGAAGTGTTACAAATAATTACATAATAGGTGTGGCGTATTGGCCTCAATTTTATCCTCGTGCATGCGCCAGGTATGCGAATATCTGCTGGTGTCATGGTTCCCTGTTGTTAATGGGCGTATCGCCTGAGCCAAGCTATTCCTGCTATCGACCAGATCGCGAGCGCCTGGACTCTGATCGAGACTGGTGGCGGCATGAGGGTTTGGCCCGGTCGGCCGACTTGTCGCGTGGCGGCACGCTGCCCAGACAGCAAGGAAGCGCCGGCTAAGCGCAAGTTCGGGCGCAGGGGCGCCTCATCATGATCCTCGGATTGATTGCGAAGTGGCAACTGAAAATGATCAGCAAGTGGCAGGCATGAGCCTGATACTCTGGTCAGCACATAATTCGGTCGCTGCAACGAAGGTCGAGCCTGGTATTGCCCACTGTGCTTGCTTTTAAGCGAGTTGGCTGCGCGCCCGCTTACTCGCTTGTCGCAATCGGCTTTCATGGTAGCTAGGTGCCAAAATGGCGCTGCTGCGCAAAGGCTCCGTGTTATACTGGCGCCAGTGTAATGGCAATACTGGTTTTTTGTAAACGAGGGTTGGTATTTATTAAATCCCTGTTGCGTTAGAAGCAGCATTGATCTTGATTCTAAAAAAATGTCACATTAGCAATTCTGATGAATCCGATTTCAATAAAAATACTGCGCAACGTGTTTCTTTATTTTTGCGATTTATAAAAAAGTATTTAACATTGATGAAATTCATTCGAAATCCAGGCTGCTGCCTGCCTGATCTTGTGGTAGACCTTTTTGTGGCATTTCCGGGCGATCTTTCGGGAATGCACATATGAAAACGCTGGCGTTGATACCTGCGCGTGGCGGTTCAAAAGGAATTCCTCGCAAAAATATTAATATGATCGCCGGCAAACCCCTGATTGCCTGGACGATCGAGGCTGCGCTGGCGTCCACTCTGCTCGATGGCGTAGTGGTAAGCACGGATAATGCTGAAATCGCAGAAGTGGCGCTGCGCTACGGCGCCCAAGTACCGTTTCTGCGTCCGGCCGAATTGGCCCGTGACGAGACTCCTGGCGTGGAGCCTGTGCTCCACGCGCTGCAGCAATTGCCGGACTATGATGCGGTGCTGCTGCTGCAGCCGACATCTCCCTTGCGCAGCAGTGCCGACATCGATGCCTGCGTTGCTTTGGCGCGCGAGCGGGAAGCCGTTTCGGTGGTGTCAGTCAGCGAACCCGATGCACATCCTGACTGGATGTACCGAATGACGGCAACGCTGCAACTGGAAAAGTTGTTGGCTTCCCAATCGCACACTCGACGCCAGGATCTGCCGACTGTATTGACGCTGAACGGTGCTTTATACTTCGCCAATGCCGACTGGTTGCGGAGCAGCCGCACCATGCTTGCCGAGGAAACGCTGGCTTATGTCATGCCAGCGGACCGTTCGGTCGATATCGATACCCCCCTGGACTGGAAATTCGCCGAATTATTGTTGAACGAAAAAATATGAAAAAAAAGATATTAATTACTGGCGCCGATGGTTTTATCGGCTCCCACCTGACTGAGGCTCTGGTACGCGCGGGCTATGATGTGCGTGCCTTTGTTTTGTACAATTCATTCAATTCCTGGGGATGGCTGGACCGCTGTTCGGCCGACGTCAAGGGCAAGTTTGAAGTGTTTGCCGGCGATGTGCGCGACCCGAACGGCGTGCGTACCGCGATGAAGGGATGCGATGCCGTATTGCATCTGGCTGCGCTGATTGCAATTCCATATTCCTACCATTCGCCCGATACTTATGTCGATACGAATATCAAGGGTACGCTGAACATCGTCCAGGCCGCGCGCGACCTGGGCATCGGCAAGGTGGTGCAAACCTCGACCAGTGAAGTGTATGGTACGGCGCGGTTCGTGCCGATCACCGAAGAGCACCCTTTGCAGGGCCAATCGCCATATTCTGCAAGCAAGATCGGCGCGGACCAGATCGCGATGTCCTTCCACGCCTCCTTTGGTACCCCGGTTACTCTGTTGCGTCCGTTTAATACCTACGGCCCGCGCCAGTCGGCCCGCGCGGTGATACCGACAATTATTACCCAGATCGCGGCAGGCATGCGCGAGATCAAACTTGGCGCGGTGCACCCGACGCGCGATTTCAGTTATGTCGCCGACACCGTTGCCGGTTTCATCGCCGCCATGGAGTCCGAGCGCGGCATAGGCGAAGTGATCAATTTGGGCAGTAATTTCGAGATTTCGATCGGCGACACCGCGCACGCGATCGCCGAGGCAATGGGCGTGGAAATTTCAGTTGTCACCGATGACCAGCGTCTGCGTCCGGAAAAGAGCGAGGTCGAGCGGTTGTGGGCCGCCAACGGCAAGGCGCGTGACTTGCTCGGCTGGCAACCGCAATACGGCGGCCGCGACGGTTTCATCCGCGGTCTGCAAGAAACCGTTGCCTGGTTCAGCGATCCCGCCAATTTGGCCAGTTACAAAGCCGATATTTACAACGTATGAACGATACCTCTTCCCAACTCTCCCTGCCGCTGCAAGTGGTCGCCGCCATCCGCTCGGTGGTCGGCGAGGGACCTGCAGCCCTGCACGAACCGCGTTTCCGTGGCAATGAGTGGAATTACCTGAAAGAATGCCTGGACTCCACTTTCGTCTCGTCGGTGGGTAAATTCGTCGATCGCTTTGAGCAGCAGTTGGCCGAATTCACCGGCGCCGCGCGGGCCGTGGCCGTGGTCAACGGCACCGCTGCTTTGCATGTCGCGCTGCGCATGGCCGGCGTCGAGCCGGGCGACGAAGTGTTGTTGCCGGCATTGACCTTCATCGCTACCGCGAATGCCGTCAGCTATTGCGGGGCGACGCCGCATTTTGTCGATAGCGAAGAAACTTCTCTGGGCATGGATGCGCAAGCCTTGCGCGAGTATTTGAATGGCAGCACCGAAATGCGCGGTGGTCAGTGCATCAACCGTCAGACCGGCCGCGTCATCCGCGCCATGGTGCCGATGCATACCTTTGGCCACCCGGTCGATATCGACGCCTTGCTCGGCGTGGCCCATGATTTTCATCTGCAAGTGATCGAAGACGCAGCCGAATCGCTGGGCAGCACTATCGGCGGACGTCATACTGGCACTTTTGGCGTGATGGGGACGCTCAGCTTCAACGGCAATAAAACCATTACCACTGGCGGCGGCGGGGCGATCCTCACCAACGATCCGGAATTGGGTGCCCGGCTCAAGCACATCACCACCACGGCAAAGATCCCGCACCGCTGGAATTTCCTGCATGATGAAATTGGCTACAATTATCGTTTGCCTAACATTAATGCCGCACTCGGTTGCGCCCAGCTTGAACAATTGCCTGGTTTCCTTTTGAGCAAACGGCAATTGTTTGACCGTTACGCGGCCGCGTTCGCAGGTGTGGAGGGCATGCATATGGTGGCGGAACCGGCCGGCCGGCACAGCAATTATTGGTTGCAGACCCTGGCGCTCGACGAAGCGCATGCCAGCTATCGCGACGAAATTCTCAGCGCCACCAATGATGCCGGCCTGATGACGCGCCCAGTATGGCATTTGATGCATCGCCTGCAACCCTACAGCTGCGCGCCGTGCGCGCCAGTGCCCGTGGCGGAATCGCTCGAACGTCGCCTGCTTAATTTACCGAGCAGTGCAGGCTTGTAAATATTCTCATTGTATGTTGGCCTGGAGTGATTTTTTTTGATGGAAATAAAATAGTTACTTCAGGCGGAGGCGGTGCTTTAGTGGCAAATGATATTAAGCTTGTAAAAGAGCTAAATATGCACCTTGTCAGAAGGAAGAACAGGCCAATGCATTGTTCTTAGAAAAGCGAATTGTGAAAACATCAAGCAACATTATTGAATAACTTGTCATGCAAAAAAAAGATATAAATATACTTTTCCTCGGAGGCGCCAAACGCGTTTCTCTTGCCGAAAAATTTATTGATGAAGGTAAGGAAAGAGGTCTAAATGTAAATATCTTTTCATACGAGTTAGATATTAATGTTCCAATCTCATTGGTTGGAGAGATTGTTATCGGATTGCGATGGAGTGATAAGAACTTATACGATCATTTGCTTGAAACTATTAAAACAAAAAAGATTAATATTGTACTGCCTTTTTTGGATTACGCTACTATCGTATCAGCCAGGCTGAAAAAGCTCGTGGAGGATAAAGACGTTTTCATGCCGGTTTCGGACGAAGGTATATGTGAAGTTTTTTTCAACAAGCGCCTTGCTAATGAGTGGTGCATAGAAAACAGTATAAATATACCTTCTGACACTAATAATTACCCATTGATAGCAAAGCCGATACATGGGTCTGCATCCAAAGGTATCTTAATACTTGAATCACCTGCAGATTTTGATAACCTGACAAATAAAGAAAATTATCTGGTTCAGAAATTTGTTAAAGGTAAAGAATACAGTGTAGATGTTTATGTCTCTGTCCAGGATAAGGAAATAGTTTCAATTGTTCCAAGGATACGATTGGAAACTCAGGGCGGCGAATCTATAAAATCTATCACGCTTAAAGATGAAAGATTAATAAATTTTAGCAGGGAAATTATTGAGAAAACAAAATTAGTTGGCCCTCTTACGCTTCAGTTGATTGAAGATTCGGCAACTAAAGAACTTTACTTTATGGAAATTAATCCAAGGTTTGGTGGCGCTGTACTAAATTCAATTTTTGCCGGTGCAAATTCCCCAAAATATCTTTTAAATGATTTCTATAAAATAAAGAATTCATATGATGGAAATTGGATCGATAGTTTCTTAATGATGCGACGTTTTTCAGAAAATTATAAAATATGCAAATAATAATAGACATGGATGGTACAATTTGTACCGAAGAAAAAACATATAGCAGATCAATGGCTAAGCCGTTGGATAATGCAGTTGAATCTGTAAATAATTTATATGACGAAGGACATACAATAATCATTTATTCTGCGCGTACCTGGATGGAATATGAGATGACTGTGGACTGGTTGTCAAGGTATGGCTTTAAATACCATCAGCTGATGTTAGGAAAGCCGATTGGAGATGTGTGGATCGATGATCGTGCTATTACCTGTAATGGATGGGATAATGTTAATAAAATTCTAGACGAAAAAAGAAAGAAAAAATGAATAAAGTTCTAATCATTGCTGAGGCAGGTGTAAACCATAATGCGGACATTAATATTGCAAAAAAATTAATCGACGTTGCCAAGGAGGCTGGTGCTGATATTGTTAAATTTCAAACAGCAGTGCCGGAGCTCGTAATGACTGAGCAGGCGGAAAAAGCAGTTTATCAAATTGATAATACCGGTATAGCTTCTGAAAGCCAGCTGGATATGGCTAAAAAAATTCATCTTCCTCTTGAAGCTTATAAAGAGTTACTGGATTATTCAAACAGCGTGGGGATAAAATTTTTATCAACGCCTTTCGATCATGTTTCAATTGATTATTTGTATAATCTTGGTCTTGATATATTCAAAATACCTTCGGGAGAAATTACTAACCTTCCATATCTTCAGACAATAGGAAGAATGAAGACGAATGTAATTTTATCTACAGGAATGTCAACGCTTGACGAGATAGGTGAAGCGCTAAAAGTTTTGATTGCTGAAGGAACTTTAAAAGAAAACATCACCGTTTTACATTGCAACACCGACTATCCTACAAAGATGACAGATGTTAATCTTAAAGCGATGATAACTATCGGTGAAGTGTTTGGGGTAAAAATTGGATATTCTGACCATACCCTTGGTATTGAAGTGCCGGTTGCCGCTGTGGCAATAGGGGCGACTGTGATTGAAAAACACTTCACTTTAGACCGTTCAATGGATGGTCCTGACCATTTGGCATCTCTGGAACCTGATGAATTGAAAGAAATGGTTAATTCTATCAGAAACATTGAAAAGGCTATGGGTTCAGCTGAAAAGTTGCCTACTGAATCTGAAACGAAGAATATAGTTATTGCTAGAAGAAGCATTCATATAGTGGATGGCTTAACGAAAGGGCATATCATAACTGAGAAAGATTTGATTATGAAAAGGCCGGGAGATGGAATTTCTCCTATGTATATTCAAAATGTTTTAAATAAGAAATTAAATAAAGATGTAGCGAAAGATCATAAACTTTCGATTGACGATTTGGTTTGAATTGAAAGCCATGATTAAAATAGCCTTACTTACAAGTTCACGAGCAGATTACAGTATATATTATCCTTTGATTAAAGAAATTCATAAACAGAAAATCTTTGAATTGGATATTATAGCTTTTGGCAATCATAATTCCTTGATTTATGGTAATTCTGTTGGCAGGATTGAAGAGGATGGTTTTAGGGTCAAGTACAAAATTGACGCCTTGGTTCTTGGTGAATCTCCAGAGTCAATTTCTGATTCTATGGGTTTGACGATGATGAAATTTTCATCAATCTGGAGTCTGGAAAACTACAAATTAATCATTTGTTTGGGAGATCGTTATGAAATGTTTGCGGCAGTAGCTTCTGCTGTGCCATTTAACATTCCGGTTGCACATATTTCGGGTGGGGAAATAACTTTAGGGGCTATTGATAACATCTTTAGGAATAGCCTGACGCTAATGTCTAAACTCCATTTTGCATCAACAGAGCAGTATAAAGACCAAATCGTTAAGATTGTCGGAGATGAGCATAAAGACGCGGTCTTTAACGTAGGTGCATTAAGTATAGATAATCTGAAGAATGTTGATTTTCTTTCTGTCGAAGAGTTTAAGAAAAAATTCAATATTGATCTGACTAAAAAGAGTATTCTGATCACTTTTCATCCGGAAACTGTTTCATTTGAGAAGAACGAAACCTATACAGATGAACTTATCGCTGCTCTAACGCAACTGAAAGCTTACCAGCTGATCATTACAATGCCTAATACTGATACCATGGGTAATATGATCCGCCTGAAACTGAAGGATTTTATAAGTTCTAATGTCAATGCAGTAGGAATTGAATCCTTTGGCACTTTAGGATACCTGACCTGCATGAAACATTGTGAATTTATGTTGGGAAACACCTCAAGCGGTTTTGTTGAAGCATCATTTTTCCCGAAATTTGTTATAAATCTTGGTGATAGGCAAAAGGGAAGGATTGAAACACCTAACATCTATACAACGCCGGTTACCAAAGAAGATATACTTAATACGGTGAGAAAAATTGAAGCAACACCATTGCCGGAAAAATGCAACATTTATGGTGACGGCAATACCGCATCTAGAATAGTAAATGCTATTAAAAAGATACTTTAGTGTTTTAGGCGCCGATACCGTGATTGGTTCCGGGTCGGCGGTCTTGCAGGATTGCATAGCCAGTTCGGTTTACATCGGCGTTCTGGCCAAATAATTAAACAAAGATCGTTGAAGAAATACATGAAAACCCTTATCATCGCAGAAGCTGGCGTGAATCATCATGGCGACCTTGAACTGGCCAAACAATTCATCCTGCCACGCTTGAGAGCGCATCGTCGCCTCAGCAAATGCCAGAACTATTGAACGCCTTGGACGACGTGACTGATTGCCGTTTGATTTTCGCGATGCCGAATGCGGATACGGGGAGTTTCCTCTTGTCTTCGATGCTCGATGGCGTAGTGGAAAATTCCTCAAACGGGATTGCCGAAGCGCCAAGCGTGGGCATCGGCACGATCAATATCGGCGACCGCCAGCGCGGCCGTTTAATGACGGACAGTGTGATTGATTGCGAGCCCGATGCCGTATCGATAAGCACGGCTCTGCAGCATCCGTACTCTACAGAATTCCAGTCCGGGCTGGCAACCATGACCAATCTGCATGGCAATGGTGGCGCCAGCCAAAAGATCGTTCAAGTGCTCGGTGAATATCCGCTGGAGCATATTTTGAAAAAATCTTTCTACGATCTTGCCGATATCAGTCCGCGCGTCGAGACGAGCCGGTAAGAATCCGGCACTTTTAATCCGACTATATATTATGCACACTGATACCTGGCGTAAAACCTTATTGCCGACTACGGCAACTGTACAACAAGCGATCACCCGTCTGGAAGAGTCGGGGATGCAGATCGTGCTGATCGTTACCGATGATGAACGATTGCTCGGCACGCTGACCGATGGCGATATCCGACGCGGTTTGCTGCGTGGCTTGACGTTGGCCAGCCCCGTCGACAGCATTATTCAGCGCAATCCGATGGTGGTGCCGCCTGGATGGAACCGCGATATGGTTCTGCAATTGATGAAATTTAATAAATTGCATCAAGTACCCGTAGTCGACGAGCAAAACCGGGTAGTGGGCGTTCATTTGCTCGACAGCTTGCTGGTGCCAGGCAAGCGGCCGAATTTGATGGTGATCATGGCTGGCGGACGTGGCACGCGATTGCTGCCGCATACCGAAAACTGCCCCAAGCCCATGCTGCCAGTTGGCGGCAAGCCGATGCTGGAACATATTATCGAACGCGCCAAAGGAGACGGATTTGAGCGGTTTGTGCTGGCGGTCCATTATCTCGGGCACATGATCGAGGATTATTTCGGCAATGGTGAACGGTTGCAGGTACAAATCGACTACTTGCGTGAAGAAAAGCCGCTGGGCACAGCCGGCGCGCTGGGTTTGCTGCAGGCATCACCGGAAGAGCCTTTCCTGATCTCCAACGGCGATGTTCTGACCGATATCCGTTATGGCGAATTGCTGGACTTCCACTGTCGGCACCGGGCTGCCGCGACCATGGCGGTTCAATTGCATGAATGGCAACATCCATTTGGTGTGGTGAAAACCAATGGCGTGGATATTATTGGGATTGAAGAAAAGCCGATTACTCGTAGCCATATCAACGCCGGTATTTACGTACTCGAACCTATGGCGTTACAAGTGATACCGAAAGGCGAGCATTGTGATATGCCGACTCTTTTTGCGCGTCTACAGGAACAAGCCGAACGCACCATTGTTTATCCGATGCACGAGCCCTGGCTTGATGTTGGACGTCCAAGCGACCTTAAAAAAGCAAGGGAAGAGCATTCCTGACGGATGATTGTGAACGGCGTTCACTCAAAATTCTCTGGCATTTTGATGGCAGCTAACTCCGCATGGTATCCGGCGAGGCGGCCAGTGCTATTTTTTTACATTTGTGCTTGCCGGTACATCGAGGTGAATGTTGTTGAATTAAGATTTCAAGCTGGGCATTACTGTGGCCTGAAGCGAACCGGAATTGAAAACCGTCTTCTGCTAAAAAATCGGAATACAGATTGAAAATAGGATTCAGCCGATTTACATCCCGGTCCGCTTTGAAGCCGGACTGATCAACTTGAGTTGCGAAGAAATGCCTGGTTTTATAAAAAAAATATTACGCCATAGTTTTCTTAGGTCCACACTGATCTATACACTCGGTGACACGCTCAGCAAGGCGGTTCCTTTTCTCCTGTTGCCAATTGTAGCGAAATACTTGACACCCTCGGATTTTGGCACACTGACAAATTTCAGCGTTGCAGTACAAGTATTTACGGCAATTTGCGGCATGAATACCTATACCGCACTGACAATTAATTATCATGGATTGAAAGATGATGTGGCTGGCTATCTTTCAAATCTGATTTATTTAATTCTGTTTTTAGGCGTCGCGTGTTTGCTGATAGTAGGCCTGTTTTCCTTTCCTATCAGCGAATATCTGGGAATCACTTTGCTGTGGCAGGTGTTTGCTATCATTACAGCCGTGTCGACTTGTATTTATACTCTGTACACGTCGCTGTTGCGCATCCAGGAGCGGGTATATACCTTTAATGTCGCACAAGTATTGCAATCCCTGCTGACGGGAGGGCTGGCAATACTATTTGTCGTTTTCCTGCAATGGAACTGGCAAGGTCGGGCACTCAGCATGATCGTTTCGGGTGTGGTCGTCACACTGTTGATAATGTGGCATCTGAAAAAAAATTCTTATATATTTTCCAGTATTGATATGAAAGAGGTTCGCAGCGCATTCTCTTTCGGTTTGCCGCTGCTGCCGCATACCCTATCTTTCTGGTTTAAATCCGGCATCGACAAGATAATAATAACCAATTATATAAGTATCGCAGCAAACGGTATTTACGCTTTGGCGCTGACTTTTTCCGCCGTGATCGGCGTGTTTACCGGAGCTTTTTTCAATGCCTATGCTCCGCATTTATACAAGGATTTACTTTCCATTGAGCAATCTGAGCCGAGTGAAAAAAAAAGATTAAAGCGAAAACTGGTACGCATTACCTATTTATTTTCTGCTGCTTTGAGTTTGGTAGCACTCAGTGGCTATTTTTTACTAAAGCTATTAATACCATTGTTTTTCCCAGCTGCATACCAGGAATCGATGGTGTTTTTGCCGATGACGATGGCTACCTTATTTTTTGACGGTATGTATTCCATCATGTCGGGCTATATTTTTTATAAAAGAAAAACCAAGCTGCTGGGAATTATCACTTTTTCGTCTTCCGTACTGCAGATGGCGCTGACCTTTCTTCTAGTACAGCATATCGGCATCATGGGGGCGGCATATTCAAGCTTGCTTGTTTCTGTTCTGACATTTGTTGCAGTTTTCATATTTGCCAATAAGCTTTATGATTTGCCATGGGGCTTGAAGCATGTTGAAAAATTGCAGCCACTACCGCCCAAATAGGCTGTTGCCTGTATGTAGTCTCGGACCGCCTTAGCCACCCATTGTCCGTCCGCAAGCGGCTGCCGAAGCGCAGAAATCTGCCTGACACCCTTTAGGTTATTTATGTTATTTTTATGTTACCTGGTTTTTATTTATTTTGCCTTCACTTTCAGGCGTAAGGCTTCTCCGGCTGTTTTCCTGTTCTTCATTTATATATCTTCCTTAATCGGTGCGGTTGCGATTGGTTATGATTATAAGATTGATACTGAAGAAAAGATCTGGAATTTTATTTTCTTGGCATTGATTTTGGCATTTTTTATCCTGCCATGGAATTGCTTGCCTTATAGTGTAAAAATCATGATGTCGGATCGTCAACGCCTGAGGACGCTGACATTAGTATTGCTGTCTATTAATATTATTATTTTCGTCGTATTCTCTATTAGTATTTTTTACAGTTTTTCATCCATTGTGGATTATTCCGCATTCAAAAATGGCGGAGAGAGCGGCGATTTTATAAAAGCCTTGCCGATCAATAATACCTTATATTTGCTAGCGCTGTATCTGCATCCGACTGCCTACTTTTTAATGCCACTTCATTTTTATTATCTAATGACTGGCAATAAGAAAATGTCTTATCTTTGCCTGTTGTTTTCGTTGAATGTGGTATTGCATGGATTAACCATATTCAGTCGTTCAGGGTTTATTATTTTTGTTTTTCTGTACGGCGCTTACCTTCCATTTTTTTACAATAAATGTAGCCGAAAAACAAAAAATACAATTAAGATTTCGCTTGGACTCCTGGCGGCAAGTGCTTTGACTGTTTTCTTTTTTGTGACGGCAAACCGGTTTGAAAATGAAATTGGCTATAACGACATTCTCGATTCGAATGTCTATATCACTAATCCAATTATATTCAGCTTGTTCGATTATGGATGTCAATGGTATAGAAACGGCAGTATTGTCATTAATTCCTACCAATTTGAATCTTTAAACGGACAGTTATCGTTTCCTTTTCCTATTTTGATTGCGGATAAGCTTGGTTTGGTCAATTATCCGATAGGTGAAATTGAGACGAGGCTGTATGTTTTTTGGGGTGCATATTACGATAGATTTAATGGCATCACTGCAAATATATTGTTCGATTTCGGATATGTAGGAACATTTATATTTGCGGCGATTTATTCTTCTTTTGTTCTTTGGCTGCGGCCAGGGAAAAATGGCTTGCCGCTTGCGAAATTGATGGCAGTCGCGGCATTGTTTTTGCTGCCGGCAATGGGAATATTTAATTATGAAATGAAGACTGTATATTACAATCTTCTAATTGTTTATACTTTTTTGATTTGTGGCTATTTGAATGGATTTGGGCACAAAAAGATACTTAAATAGGAAGTTTTGCAGGCGTGAAAAAGTTTTCATTCCTTGATTTTTATGCTTATAGGCAGTCATAACTTCAAGATTGCACCAGAGAAATAACCAGATAATAACCATGAATATTCTTATTTACAGCCCCTATCCCCTGGATAACAACAGCATGCCGGTTTTGCTGGATGAAGCCATGGAATATCTTCAAGAACCTTCGAATCAAGTTCTTTTTGTGACGTGTAGCGGTGAAATCAAGCCCTGCGATTCGAATGCCGAGCAATCTGCTATCCGCTGCGCGGAGTGCATGTTTTCTGCGAATTTGCTGGTTGGTAAAATTGATCATCCGAATTTCAAGCACAAGAAACTGTCATCATTTCTCAGTGCGGAAGCTGTGCGGAGGGTGGATGCGCTGCGCTTCGATTACGACTCGATTGCCGAGGTGAAAACCATCTGCCATCAAGAGGCCAATATCGGCTTGGGTGTGGTGTCTTCCTATGTGTCGATGACGCGGAATCTGGAACCTGAATTTAATCAGGAAAACAGCATGTTTTTTGACGACGCGTTGCGCGCTTCGGCCCGTCTGGTCGAAGCCACCATTGGCATGCTTGAGGATTTCTCACCCGATCAGGTTTGCATTTTTAATGGACGCTTCAGCGGAATCAGGCCGGTGATGGAAGTTAGCCAGGCTCGGGGCATCAGCACGGTGGTCTTGGAATGCACGTTCGCTTCCGATCGGGAAAAACAGCATAAGGTAAAGTTTTTCGATGCCTTGCCTCATGATATTGATAATGGAACGAAAATTATCGAAAACAACTGGAGCGAGTGGAACGAAAAAGAAGACAAGAATACTGTGGCAAAGAGCTTTTTTGAGCGTCGGCGCAAGGCCGAGATGGCATCCGACACGGTGTATACCGCGGGGCAAAAGGAGAATGAGCTGCCCGAAAATTGGGATCCGGATAAGCGAAATTTCGTCATTTTCAACTCTTCGGAAGATGAATTTTTCTGCGTTGGCGAATCGTTTGACAAATATAAGTTATTCGAGAATCAGATCGAGGGCATTCACTACCTGCTAGCCAAGGCAGCGCAGGATCCATCGATTCATTTTTATCTGCGCATTCATCCAAATTTGCAGCATATCAAGTTTCATTATCATACCGGCCTGGCTTCTATATTTTCCGAGTTCGATAACATTACCGTTATCCTCGCCAGTTCTTCTGTTTCTACATATGCCTTGATCGACAGCTGTGAAAAAGTCTTCGTATTCGGTTCCACCACGGGGGTAGAAGCCGCTTACTGGGGCAAGCCGGTCGTGCTGCTAGGCGGATCTTTTTATATCCACCTGGACGTGGCGTATTACCCGCGTACCTTGAGCGAACTGGATTCGGCGCTCTTTGCGACCTTGTCGCCTGGCTTGCGACAGGGAGCGTTGAAATATGCGCTCTATATTTTTGGAAAGCGCGGCATTCCTCCAAAATATGTGGATTTCGACTTTAAGATGCTGCACTTTGGAGGCAAAACCCTGTCAGTTCCCCGCTGCTATTCCTACCGGGGGTCGCTGTTACCCTATGTTGCCGTTCTCGTTTTTTTCCGGACGCTCAACCTTGCCCAGCATTTGATTTTCAAAAAAATCACTTTCCCCAAGTTTTTGGTTGAAAAAAAATACATCAAGCAGGATTTTTAATGTTGCAATTGCATACTGAAAAAGATGCTGGAACAATGAATAAATACATTTTCTTTACCAATATACCTACACCCTATCGTACGGCGTTATATAACGAACTTTACGAGCAAGGATTGAATTTTGAGGTGTATTACATGCGATGCATAGAAGGCGATCGAAGCTGGCAAGTCGATCTATCTTTGCTGAAGCATCCGTATTATATCGACAATGGCTATTATAAAATGATGGGGCGTTATCATCTCCATATCAACCCACGCCTGCTGTATAAATTATTCAAAGAAAAAAATACTGAAGTAATTATAGGCGGAAGCTGGAACGATATCGATGTACTGGCGCTGGCATTTTTCAAGCGCCTGGGTCTTTTCAAGCAGCAGCTGCATTTCTGGTCCGAAGCGAACTATCTTACCACCGGCGCCTCGAACGATAATATACTCAAACGCTTTCTCCGAAAATTTGTCTACCAGTCGTCGACCGGTGCACAAATCAGTTCCGGGAAAATGACTGAATTGACATTTGAAAAATGGCAGATAAGAGTGCATGCCTATCTTCCTTTGCCTAATACTATCGAAGAAGACAAGTTTCAGATTACCGCCGCGGAAGTCGCAGCGCGGCAAGAAAATCCGCTCCCGGTATTCTTGCTGCCGGTCCGGTTGACGGAGACCGTCAAGGGTATTGTCAATTTCTTTTCAGCGCTGGGCGATGAAAATATTCGGCGAGGCCGGTTTTTACTTGCTGGAGATGGACCGGATAAGGCCATGATCGAACAGTTTGTTGCCTCCCGCAGCCTCGGTGCGCATATTTCCCTGCTCGGGCATTGCAGTACCGAAAAGCTGGCCTCGCTGTACCAGAGTGCCAATGTATTCGTGTTGCCTTCTTTTTCCGATGCTAGTCCGCTGACCCTGGTGGAGGCTTTGTGCATGAAGCTTCCCTTGCTCGTGTCTAATCGATGCGGTAATCATTTCGAGGGAGTCGAGGAGGGTAGCAACGGTTATTTATTTGATCCATACGAGCATGTTTCGATTAAACTGGCCTTCGAAGAGATGATGGCGCGCCAGCAAGACTGGAGTGCCATGGGTGAAATCAGCAGTCAACGCTATTGGCTTATTTTTTCTAAAAAGACCGCCATCAGGAATTTTAAAGAAAAATTGCAAGAATTTTCTGCTCTGGCATAAGTGACAGGATTCCCTGCTTTTTCCTTTCGCGGCATGATTGCCGCACATTTAATCTGATATTGGTTTGATTTATGAAAATTCTCTTCATCGGCCCCTTGCCGCCTCCTATGACGGGGCACTCCTTGGCTGTTAAGGTCATGCTGGATGGCCTGGAAAAAGAACATCAGTTGGAAGTGGTTAACTTGAGCAAGAAGGAATTGACTCATGGTGCCAATTCTTTAGGCCGAATTGTGGAAATATTCAAGATATTGAAAAAGGTATGGCATAAAAAAAACAATGTCGATGCAATTTATTTGACCATTTCGGAATCTGTTGCGGGTAACTTGAAGGACTTGCTGATTTATCTGATTTGCAGCGGTAATCTGAATAAAATGATTATTCATTTGCATGGCGGAAGCCTGAAAAAGCATATTTTTGACAGATTCCCTTTGCTATACAAAATAAACAGATTTTTCATTAAAAAGCTGGGTGCCGTGATCGTGCTGGGTAACAGCCATGTGGAAATATTCAAAGAAATTATTGCACCTGAGAAAATATTCATCGTGCCAAATTTCGCTGAAGAATATGTGTTCTTGCACAAGGAACAGATAGCGCATAAATTTTGCTCACTAGAACCGCTGAGAATACTGTTTCTTAGTAATTTAATCGATGGCAAGGGATACGAAGAATTGCTGGGGGCATTCCAGGAATTAACGCAAGATCAGCGGCAGAGAGTCCGGATAGATTTTGCCGGTGCCTTTGAATCGGATGAGCAGAAAAACGCTTTCCTGAAAAAGGCGTCAGCTCCCGAAATAAAGTATCATGGAATTGTCGGTGCAGCCGACAAGAAGGAGCTTTTGAGTACGGCTCATGTTTTTTGCTTGCCGACCAGTCTGTTTGAGGGGCAGCCGATTTCTATTCTGGAAGCCTATGCTGCAGGCTGTGTCGTGATGACTACCGACCGTGGCGGTATTCCGGATATTTTCACTGGCGGAGTCAATGGATATCAAATTGCCCCGCAATCCAGCAATTCCATCAAGATGGCAATCGAAGAAATCCTGGATGATGGCAGCGGTTTACTTGCTATTTCTTTATTAAACAGAAGTATTGCGGAAAATAAATACAGAACGGCAATCTATAATTCTTCGCTTAAAAAAATAATCGAAGGAGTCTAGCCATTCTTGCTTTCAATGACGGCGAACCGTGCAAGATTCGCCGTCATTTCACTGAAAGCATGACCTGTTTCCGATTCCGGACAGGTTTTGTCAGTTCTCTTCGAGCATGGATTTCCGCATAACACAATGCGGGCAAGACACCTCATACACATATTCCGGCGCCAATTGCTGACGCGGCGTAACGACGGCGCGGCAGACGAAACACTGCACAGTTTCCGTCGGTTCCAGTTTCGGGTTCAGGGCCGTGCGGTAGTCGAACACGAAGCAGTCGCCCGTGTAGTGCTCGCCGCCCACTTCTTCAAAATATTTCAGGATGCCGCCGTCGAGCTGGTACACGCTGTCGTAGCCGATTTCCTTCATGTGGATGGCGGCCTTTTCGCAGCGGATGCCGCCCGTGCAGAAGGTGACGACGGTCTTGCCTTCCAGTTCGTCCTTGTGGGCGGCTGCCACGGCAGGGAATTCGGTAAACTTGTCGATCCGATAATCGAGCGTGTTGTTGAACGTGCCCACGTCCACTTCAAAGGCGTTGCGCGTTTCCATCATGACCACGGGTTTGCCCGCATCGTCGACGCCTGCGTCCAACCAGCGCTTGAGCGTGTGCGCGTCGACGGACGGGGCACGGCCCAGCTCCGGCTTGATCAGCGGCATGCGCATGGTGATGATTTCTTTTTTCAGCTTGACCAGCATGCGCTTGTGCGATTGCTCGTTCGACAAGCTTTCCTTCCATTCCAGATCGGCCAGGCGCGCGTCGCTGCGTACCCAGGCGAGGAAGCTGTCGATATGCTCGCGCGTGCCCGACAGGAACATGTTGATGCCTTCGGGCGTCAGCAGGATCGTGCCTTTCAGGCCCAGCGCCAGGCATTGCTCCTGATACAAGGGACGCATGGCTTCCGTATCGGCGAGCGTGATGAATTTATACGCTGCAATATTGACGAATGTGGCGGCGGGCGGGCTGACGGCGGCGGAAACGGCGGGTGTTGCTGGGGTGATGGCTTGCATGATGGCGATCGGCGTAGACTGAACAGCCGATATTATAAGCCCGACAGGCCAGGCAGGATACCCGGTCCGCGGCCACGACGCGGTAGAATAGACCCCATTGAATTTTGCACGAAACGGTACACACAGATGGAAATGGTTATGCAAGAGGCCGGCGCTCCGGCAGGTTCACAACAAGCGATGCAGCCCGGTCCGGCTTTCGTCCACTTGCGCGTGCACTCGGAGTACTCGATCGTCGATGGCCTGGTGCGCATCGACGACGTGGTTAAGGCGGCGGCCAAGGACAAGCAGGTGGCGCTGGCCGTCACCGACCTGTCGAACCTGTTTGGCATGGTCAAGTTCTACAAGGAAGCGCGCGGCAAGGGCATCAAGCCCATCGTCGGCGTCGACGTGTGGATCACGAATGACGACAACCGCGAAAAGCCGTCGCGCCTGCTGTTGCTGGCAAAGAACCGCATGGGCTATCTGCAGCTGTGCGAACTGCTGTCGACGGCCTGGCTGACGAACCAGTACAAGGGGCGCGCCGAGCTGCGCATCGAGTGGCTGCAGGCGCTGGCGACGAATACCTACGACCTGTACCCGGGCGAAAGCGCGGCCGATGGCTTGATCGTGCTGTCGGGCGCGCATTTTGGCGACGTCGGTATCGCCATCGAGAATGGCAACCTGGCCCTGGCTGAACGCAACGCGCAGCGCTGGGCCGAGATTTTTCCCGGTCATTTCTATATCGAAATTCAGCGCGGCGGCCAGGCCAACCAGGAAGCGCAGGTACGCCATGCGGTGGCGCTGGCGGCCAAGCTGGGCTTGCCTGTCGTCGCCACGCATCCCGTGCAGTTTATTTCCCCTGAGGAATTCATTGCCCACGAAGCCCGCACCTGTATCGCCGAAGGCGAAATGCTGGCCAACGCCAAGCGGGTGAAACGTTTCAATGACAGCCAGCGCTTTCTGTCGCAGGCGGATATGCAGGAACTGTTCGCCGACCTCCCGGCCGCGCTGGCCAATTCCGTGGAAATCGCCAAGCGCTGCAATCTGACCTTGACCCTGGGTAAGCCGCAACTGCCGAACTTCCCCACGCCGCCGGGCATGACGATCGACCAGTTCCTCGTGGCCGAATCGCAGGCCGGCCTGGAAAAGCGTTTGATCCAGCTGTATCCCGATCCCGAGCGCCGCGAAAAGGAGCGTCCGCGCTACGAATCGCGTTTGAAGTTCGAGACCGACACGATTTGCAACATGAAATTCCCCGGCTACTTCCTGATCGTGGCGGAGTTTATCCAGTGGGCCAAGGAAAACGGCGTGCCCGTCGGCCCGGGCCGCGGTTCGGGTGCCGGTTCGCTGGTGGCGTATTCGCTGCTCATTACCGACCTCGATCCATTGCAATACAACCTGCTGTTCGAGCGATTTTTGAATCCCGAACGCGTCTCGATGCCCGACTTCGATATCGACTTTTGCCAGGAAGGGCGCGACCGCGTCATCCAGCACGTCAAGGATTTGTATGGCAAGGAGGCCGTCTCGCAGATCGCCACCTTCGGTACCATGGCGGCCAAGGGCGCGATCCGCGACGTGGGCCGCGTGATGGACTTCGGCTATAACTTCTGCGACGGCATCTCCAAGCTGATCCCGTTCAAGCCGGGCAAACCCGTGTCGATCGCCGACGCCATCGAAGAGGAACCGCTGCTCAAGGAGCGCCTGGAAAACGAGGAAGAGGTCAAGCAGCTGCTGGACCTGGCGCAGCAGGTCGAAGGCATCACGCGCAATATCGGCATGCACGCGGGGGGCGTGCTGATCGCCCCGGGCAAGCTGACGGATTTCTGCCCGCTGTACACGCAGGGCGGCGACTCGGGCGTCGTGTCGCAGTACGACAAGGATGACGTGGAGGCCGTCGGCCTCGTGAAGTTCGACTTCCTGGGTCTGACGACCCTCACCATCCTCGACCGCGCCGTGCGCTACATCAAGCAGCTCGATCCCGCGCAGGCGAACTTCGACCTGGCGACCTTGCCGCTGAACGACAAGCCGTCGTACGACTTGCTGACCAAGGCCAAGACCGTGGCCGTGTTCCAGCTGGAGTCGCGCGGCATGCAGGGCATGCTGAAAGACGCGCGTCCCGACCGTTTCGAAGACATTATCGCGCTCGTGGCGCTGTACCGTCCGGGCCCGATGGACCTGATTCCCGACTTCTGCAAGCGCAAACACGGTGAACGTTTCGATTATCCCGATCCGCGCACGGAATCGATTCTGTCCGAAACCTACGGCATCATGGTGTATCAGGAGCAGGTGATGCAGATGGCGCAGATCGTCGGCGGCTACTCGCTGGGCGGCGCCGACATGCTGCGCCGCGCCATGGGTAAAAAGAAGGCCGAGGAGATGGCCGAGCACCGCGAGATCTTCCGCGCCGGTGCGGCGAAAGATGGCTTGACGGCGGAAAAGGCCGACGAGATCTTCGACTTGATGGAAAAGTTCGCCGGCTACGGTTTCAACAAATCGCACGCCGCCGCCTACGCCTTGCTGTCGTATCACACAGCCTATCTGAAAGCGCACCACACGGCCGCCTTCATGGCCGCCAACTTGTCGCTGGCCATGGACGACACGGACAAGATCAAGATCCTGGTGGAAGACTCGCTGGAAATCTGCAAGCTGACCTTGTTGCCGCCGGATATCAACGAATCCGATTACCGCTTCACGCCGAGCGGCGCACCGCCGTCCGTGAGCGGCAAGAAAGTCACGCAGATCCGTTACGGCCTGGGCGCCGTGAAGGGCTCGGGCCAGAACGCCATCGAAGCCATCATCGCCGCGCGCGAGGCGGGCGGGCCATTTACGAGCCTGTTCGATTTCTGCAAGCGCGTGGATAAAAAGCAGATCAACCGCCGCACCATCGAGTCGCTGATCCGCAGCGGTGCCTTCGACTGCCTGAAGGTCGACCGCGCCATCCTGCTCGCATCCGTGGCGTTCGCCATGGAGTGCGCCGACCAGGCGGCCAAGGCGGCCAATCAGGTGAGCCTGTTCGGCGGCGACGACAGCGACATGGTGGCGCCGCCCGAGTATGTCAAGGTGCCCGTGTGGACCGATAAACAGCGCCTGACGGAAGAAAAGATCGCGCTGGGCTTTTACCTGTCCGGCCACCTGTTCGATTCGTATGCGCCCGAGGCGCGCCGTTTTGCGCGCACGAAATTATCCGAGCTGTCTCCGTCGCGCGAGCCGCGCATGATGGCCGGCGTCATCACGGGCTTGCGCACGCAGATGACGCAGCGCGGCAAGATCCTCATCGTCACCCTGGACGACAAGAGCGGCACGGTGGAAGTGACCGTGTATGGCGAATTGTTTGAGGCCAACAAGAAAATCTTCAAGGAAGATGAATTCCTCGCCGTCGTGGGCAAGGTGTCGGAAGACCGTTTCTCGGGCGGCTTGCGGATCACGGCCGAGAGCGCCTTCGACATCATCGCCGCGCGCGTGCAGTATGGCCGCCAGCTGGGCCTGACCTTGCCCGCCACCCTGGACGCCAAGCGCATCCGCGACGTGATCATGCCGCACCGGGCCGAGACGGGCTTGCCGATCGCCGCGCGGGTCAGCCCGCAAGGCGTCAGCTGCGTGCTGCAGTTTGGCGATGAGTGGAAAGTGGCGCCATCGGATGAATTGCAGACGGCGCTGGAGCAGGTGCTGGGCGCGCAGGAGGTGGCGGTCGAATACTGACCGGCACCGCCCGGCGCAGACGACAAAGCCAAACCGCAGACATGCTGGTTTGGCTTTTTTTACGTTTACATGTCTTTCAGGCCCGTGATCGCATAGCCCTTGGCGGCGATCTGCTGGTGCGGCTGTTCGATATGGTAGTCGGGCAAGATCTGGGCATCGTCGGCCACTTCGCTGGCGCGTACTTCGAGCTGCCAGTCGGTATTGGTCACTTCTTCCGGAATGAGTTTTCCTTCCGGCACGGCGAGGTAGGAAAAAATGCCGTCGTGCTCGGCCCGGCGGTAGATGTCTACGCGCATGAATGCCTCCTAGTAAGCGTTGGGGGAACCGGTGCACCGTAATGCGTACCGATAGCGCTAGCGTAACAGGATTGCGCCGTGCACGGGTTGTAGCGTGTGCCGCAGGTGGAGCGGCGCTCAGGCGACAAGGGAAGCGTAGTCGTCGTCATCGAGCATGGCCGCTTGCCGCACCTCGCTGGCGGCGGCCGCAGCACCTGCCGTGGCGGCCTGCAGCGGGCTGCGATGGGCGTCGAGGCCGCTGCGCAGGCTGGCGATGATGGCCAGCGTCAATTCGTGGCGCTTGCGTGCTTCCGAGCGTTTCTTGGAAGGAATTTCTTGCAGCGCCGGCAAGGGCAGGTTTTCGCACGCCAACTCAAAATCGCCATCCTGGCGCACCTGTGCGCCCAGTTCTTGCCATAGAGCATTGTAGTCGGCGAACAAACGGCCTTTCTTGGCGGAGTGGTGCACGGCACGGTTGATATTGCCGACAAGAAGCATCTTGCGGCAGCCATGTTCGTACCCCAACTGGCGCACCAGGCGCACCATCAGGGTCTTGGGACGCATGCCGTGCAAGTCGCGCGTTGCCTCGCGCACGCGGTGTGCGCTTTCTTCGCCCTTCGGGCCTTGCAGGCAGCCGATGCGCATGCCCAGGGTGGCGCGCAACTGGCTGCCGAAGAAGGAAAAGGCGATCGAGTAGAGCACGTCGTCGTCATCCATCAGTTGCAGCACCATCTCGCCTTCGCGGTCCATCGGATGCAGCGAACACAGTTGCAGGTGGTAGGACGCGCCCGACTTGCCCGCGACTGTGCCCAGGCGTACGGGCCCGTGCGCCGCTTGAGCCATCAGCTTGCCCCAGCCTTGCTGCAAGATGAAATGGTAGTGTTCGGCCAGCAATTCCACGCGCTGGTGGCAATTCAAGGTCAGGCTCAGGTAAGGCCGGTAAACCTTGTGGATCATGTGCGGATAGGCGTGTACCAGATCATGAAACACCGGATGCGAGTTCAGCAGTTGCAGCCATAGTCGGGTTTGGCGCTGCTGCACGCGGGCGCGCAGATGCAGCTTGAGCAGTTCGCGCCAGCGGCGCATGCCGCTCGGCATCGCCATCAAGCCGTCAGACAGGGTAATAGTTGGCATCATCGTGCGCATGTCCATGATAAAGAGGGAACGTCGAAGCCGTTTCGGCTCAGACGGGTACCGGGCTGCTGACGCCCTCGTGGTTTGCCAGCAGGATGGTGGTGCCGCGGCTGCCACGCGCCAGCTTGCCGGCCAGTCCGCCCGAAAAACGGCGCGGCCAGCCGCCTTGCTTGTGCGCGGGCAAGACCACTTCGTGACAACCCAATAGCTCAGCCGTATCGAGTATCGTAAACAGCAGCTCGCCGGCGAAAATGTGGGTGCTGAAATCGATATGAGAGCGGCTCAGATAGAGTCCCGCCTCGTGCATCATGTGCTGCGTGGCCAGGTCAAGGGCATCGCATTCGTTGGCGCTGTGCCGGGGCAGGCCATCGGCGCAGCGTCGCGGCGCCGGTGTCACGTGCAACAGGCAGACGCAGACTTTGATGCCCCACTCCTGCAAGCGCCTGGCGTAGCGCGCGCCATAGACGATGTCGCTGACGCGCTTGACGGGCAAGAGCAGCTGCAAGGTATCCTGCCCCGGCTTGCCGCAGGCGTCCGCGGCGCTGTCGGGGGCGCGGTGGCGTTGCGGGGCAAGGCGCGATGCATGCATGGAAGGGAAGGCCGTGGTGGGAAAAACCGGCTCATCTTATCCATGCCGCCACCCCGTGTAAATTGGCGAAACAGCGTACGGGTTTCCCTTATGTTCGCGTGTTTTTAATAGCGGTAGGTGACATACACGGCGCCGACCGGGGAGGTCTTGCGCTGCACGATGGGGCTCTTGGCCGCGTCGCCCAGGCGGCTCTCGACGCCGACCAGCGTGTTGACGCCCCAGCGCGCATCGATGCGGTGCTCCCAGTTGACGGTGGCCTGCGCTTCATAGAAACCACCTTTCGGCGTGTACTGCTTGAACGAGGTATTCGCGGCCTGGGTGGCCGTCACGCCATACATGGTTTGCACGTACTTGCGCTCGCCCCAGCCCAGCTGGCCACCGATGGTCACGCTGTCTTGCTGCATACCCTTGGCATCGGACCTGCCGTAGACCTGGCCCGTCACGCCAAAATGCACATTCGCGCCATTTTCGCGATTCGACAGGGGAATATCGCTCGACACGCTCAACGACAGGCCCGGCAAGGGCGAATACTCCGCGCTGAGCAGGGCGCTGGCGTTGCCCTTGACTTCGCCCATGCCCTTCAGGTAATCGCTGCCGCCCCAGCCGTTGGCGCCGTTGCGCTTGTGGTCTTCGCGGTTGCCGCGGTAGCCCAGTGCGGCGCTGTAGCTGAAGGGGCCTGCCTGGCCGCCATAGCCGATGCCGCGCGACGTGCTGAAGAACAGGCCGTTGGCCATGGCGTAGTCGAGGATGATCAGCGGCGAGGCCGACAGCTTGTCGGCGCCGGAGTAGCTGGACACGGCGGCGACGCCGCCGCCGATGGTGAAGACATTTTCCGCCGCCGGTTCGGCCGCCGCGGCAGCCAGGGGATTCAGACTCAGGCCACAGGCCAGTGCCAGCGAGGTCAACAAGGTTGTAGATGCGTGCATGGAGTTTTCCGTCAGGTGGAGAACCGAGTCCGGAGTGGCTCGATTGACTGCCGGTAGTATCTGTCCTTGCCATGAAGGAAAAATGAGCCTTTTATTAAGATTGCATGAAGAGCGCTTCTTTACCCTTTCTTCAGCTTGCGGTGGTTTAATACTCACCATGAAGATATTGCTGATTGAAGATGATATGGACCTGGGCAACGGCGTGCGGATCGCCTTGCGCGACCAGGGCATGCAAGTGGTCTGGGTGCGCAGCCTGGAGGATGCGGCGCGCAGCATCGAGCACGACAGTTGCGAACTGGTGCTGCTGGACCTGGGCTTGCCCGATGGCGATGGCCTCGATTTGCTGGCCCGGCTGCGCGCGGCCCGCTTGCCGGTGCTGATCCTCAGCGCCCGCGACACGCTGGAACAACGCTTGCGGGGCCTCGATGGCGGCGCCGACGACTACCTGGTGAAACCGTTTGTGCTGGCCGAATTGCTGTCGCGCGTGCGCGCCCTGGCGCGCCGCAGCTATGGCTTCGACGGCGACACCATCGAGTTGCGCGGCCTGCTGCTGCAGGTGCCCACGCGCCGCGTCAGCGTGCATGGCCGGCCCGTGGAGCTCACTGCCAGTGAATATGCCCTGCTGAAGACCTTGCTGATGCGCGCCAACCGGGTCATCACGCGCCGCGTGCTGGAGGAACATATCCTGCCAGGCGGGCTGGCGAATGCCAGCAATACCTTGGATGTGCATATGGGCAACCTGCGCCGCAAGATAGGCGATGGCTATATCCGTACCGTGCGTGGCGTCGGCTATGTCATCGATCAGCAGAGCGAGACATCCACTCCGCCAGGCAGCGGCGCATGATGTGGCGTTTCTGGCAGATGTTGTGGCGCCCCACGCTGGTGCGCCGCCTGATGATGGCGCAAATGCTGATGCTGACCGTATTGTGGAGCCTGGCGGTCGCCTACGTGCTGGTCGAGGGCACGGGCGAAGCGAGCAATGTGAGCCGCGGCGTGCTGCGCGCCATCATCAGCGTGGCCGACAACCTGGCCGACCAGCCGCAGCGTCAGCAGCAAAGCCTGCATGCGATCGACGAGGCTTTGCGCGAAGAGTTTGAAACGGGCCAGCTGACGGAACTGGCGCCGCGCATCCTGGTCTGGCGCGAAGGCCAGCTGGTCTACAAGTCGCACGATGCGCCCAGCGGCATCCGCAGCGCCGGTCCCGTGCAGATGGAGGTGGTGTACGTCAAGGGCCAGCCCTGGCGCAGCCACAGCCTGGCCGAGGGCGCCACGCGCGTCACCGTGCTGGAGGCGGGCGGGCCATGGCAATTTTTCGTCACCATCAATTCACACGGTTATTATTTGCTGCCGCTACTGATCAGTTTGCCTTTCCTGCTGTTGCCGGCCTGGCTGTCGATCCGCCTGGCCATGCGCCCGTGGCGCAAGGTGGCGCAGGAGGTGGCGGCGCGCGGCCCGCAGGACTTGCGTCCGCTGGCCTTCAAGCCACCGCACGGCGAGCTGGCGGCGCTGGTCGACAATATCAATGCCTTGCTGCAGCGCGTCGATGCCAGTGCCGCGCGCGAGCGCAGCTTCATCACCGATGCCACGCATGAGCTGCGCACGCCGCTGGCGGCCATGCGCGTGAATGTCGAGGCCTTGCAGGGCCAGACGCATGATGCGCGCCAGAAGGAACTGCTGGATGGCATCCTGAACAGCGGCAACCGCGCCGCGCGCCTGGTGGGCCAGCTGCTGCAGCTGACGCGCAGTGAAGTGCAGGCGGGCGCGGGCGAGCTGCCGCGGCGGCAAGCGCTCGATGCCTTGCTGCAAGACCGCCTGGCAGCCCTGTCCGGCCTGGCCCAGGCGGGCGATATTGAACTCGAATTGCAAGCCAGCGTCTCGCTCAGTGTGCCTGGCCAGCGCGAGAGTCTGGTGTCGCTGATCGACAACCTGGTGGAAAACGCCATCAAGTACAGCCCGCGCGGCAGCAGCGTGACGGTGTCGCTGCATGCGGAGCGGGGCCAGGCCGTGTTGCATGTGGCCGATCAGGGACCGGGCATCGCCCCGGCACTGTATGACCGCGTGTTCGACCGCTTTTTCCGCGCGCCGCAGCAGGCGCAGCCAGGCAGCGGCCTGGGCTTGTCCATCGTCGCTTCCGTCGTGCGCCAGCATGGCGGCACGATTCAATTGCACAGCGGTAACGGCGGCCTGGGCTTGCTGGTGGAGGTACGCTTGCCGCTGGCCGCAGCCTGACCGCGCTGGCGCGCCTTGCGATATTGCATGAAGATTATCTCATGTGCCTATAACGCAAGATGGCATGGCGTGGCGCACGCTTGGGAGGCATAATGCAGGACAGTTAAAAAACACCGTTATGCGCCCATTCCTGTCCCGCTACCTGCCGTATCCCGCCTTCGTCGGCCTGTACCTGCTGTTTGACTGGGCGACCTATATCGACCCGATGTATGGGCTGAACATCACCCCGTGGAATCCGGATCCCGCGCTGGGCCTGGTATTTTGGCTGATCCACGGCCGCAAGGCGGCGCTGCCCTGGTTCGTCGCTCTGGTGGCCGGCGAGGTGCTGGTGCGCGGCATGCCGGCAGGCTTGCCCCTGACCTTGCTCTGTTCGGCATGGCTGGTGCTCGGCTATGGCGGTATCGGCGCCGTCTTGCGCCGCAGTTTCAGCAGCAGCGACATCTTCGACAACCGGCGCCGCCTGAGCGCCTGGGTCCTCATCGTGCTGCTGGGCACCACGCTCAATGCGCTCGGCTATATTTCCTTGCTGTCGCTCACGGGACGCATACCGGCCGGCGAATGGGGCACGGCAGTGTGGCGTTTCGGCATCGGCGACACGGTCGGCATGCTGGTGTCGATGCCGCTGATCTGGGTGCTGTTCAGCGAACGCGGGCGTGAGCGCCTGCATGCCGCCGTCTGGCGCTGGGAAACCCTGGCGTACCTGGCCCTGGCCTGCTTCGTGCTGTGGAGCGTCTTCGGTTCCATCGTGCGTTCCGAATACAAGCATTTCTATTTTTTGTTTCTCCCCGTGATCTGGGCCGCCTCGCGCCAGGGCTTGCATGGCGCCGTGCTGGCCGTGTTTGTATTGCAGTTATGCATCATTACCCTAGTGAAATGGACGCATGCCGTCGATATCCAGTTTTATGAATTGCAACTGCTCGACGCCGTGCTGGCGCTGGTGGGTTTTTTTATCGGCATCGTCGTCGATGAAATGCGGCAGGTGGCCGACGAACTGAAGCACACGATGCGCCTGGCGGCCGCCGGCGAAATGGCGGCCGCCCTGGCGCACGAGCTGAACCAGCCGCTGACGGCCTTGTCGACCTATGGCAAGGCGTGCGAATACCTGCTGGAACGGGGCGAGAGCGGCGCCTTGCTGCAAAGCGCCATCGGGCACATGATCGTTGAATCGGGACGCGCCGCGGACGTGGTGCGCCGCCTGCGCGACTTTTTCCGCACCGGCGCGATGCAGCTCGAGGCGGTGCAGGCGAGCGCCCTGATCGAGGGCCTGGCGCGCCAGTTCACGCCGCTGTTCCATGAGCATGGCATCGAGCTGGTGCTGGCGCCGCCGTCGCCGCTGGCCGTCAATGCGGACCGCCTGCAAATCGAACTGGTATTGCGTAACTTGCTGGCCAATGCACAGGATGCGGTGATGGGACAGCCGCGCGGCCAGCGCCGCATCACGGTGTCGGCCGAGCCGCTCGAGGGCGGGCGGCTGCGCCTGTCCGTGGAAGACAGCGGGCCCGGTATTTCCAACAGCCTGGCCGCGCGCCTGTTCGAGCCGTTCGTCTCGACCAAGGCCAGCGGCCTGGGGCTGGGGCTGGTACTCAGCCGCAGCATCGTCGAAGCGCATGGCGGCCAGCTATGGGCCGAAGTGGGCAAGCATGGTATGTTTCGTTTTATCCTGCCCCTGGCGCACGCCAGTGCGGGCGCCAAGGGAGAGTATGGTGACAAGTAATTTGACGGTGTTTATCGTGGACGACGATCCCGCCGTGCGCGATGCGCTGGGTTTGCTGTTGGGCATACGCGGCTACCGCACGGCGCTGTTTTCCTGCGGCGAGGATTTCCTGCACAGCTGGCGGCCCGAGTGGGCCGGCTGTCTGCTGATCGATATCCGCATGTCGGGCATGGATGGCCTGAGCCTGCAGCGCCGCTTGCTGGCGCTCAAATGCATGCTGCCCATCATCATCATCACGGGGCACGGCGACGTGGCCTTGGCACGCCAGGCATTCAAGGCGCAGGCCAGCGATTTCCTGGAAAAACCATTTGACCACGACAAGCTGCTGGCCGCCATCGATGAAGCGTTTTCACGCGAGGCGCATGCGCGCGGCCAGTTGCAGCGCCAGGTGGAAGGGCTCGCCTTGCTGCGCGCCTTGACGCCGCGCGAGCGCGAAGTGATGCATCTGGTGGTGACGGGCCAGCACAACCGCGATATCGCGCCGGCGCTCGGTATTTCCGTACGCACGGTGGAAGTGCACAAGGCGCGCCTGATGGACAAGCTGGGCGTCGATAATGTGGCCGACCTGGTGCGCATCAGCATGCTGGGCACCGGCTAGCCGAGGGGAGAGTTCTCTAGGCGATGGCCTTCAATACATGATCGCTTGAAATCGCCTTGACCCAGTCGCTGCGCCGCGCCACCGTGATGACGGTGCTGTTGGCGCTGTCGAAGGGGGCCCATTCGGGATTCTTCTTGCGCATCAATGCCACTACGGGCACATGCACGGCGTTCGCCAGATGCATGATCGATGTTTCCACTGAAATAATCAGGTCGCATTGCGCCAGCATGGCCGGCAGTTGGAAAAAGTTGTCGACGGCACTGAAGGCCTGCGTACGCGGCAAGTTGTGCGCCTGCACGACGGCATCCACCTTGGCCAGTTCCTGCGGCATGGCATTGATCAGGAAGCACGCATGCTGCCATTTCGGCATCGCTTGCATGCGCGTGATCAGATCGGCAATACGCTCGAGGGGCCAGCCGCGTTTGTGCGACTTGGCAAACGGGTTCAATAGCACGAGCGGACCCTGGCGCGGGGCAAAGCCCCAGGCGGCCAGCTGCTCCTGCGCCTGCCGCAATGCGTGCTCGGGAATGTGCACGAAGGGATAGCGTTCGGCCACGGGAATGTCGAGTCCCGTCAATTGATGGAACCAGTCCGCATACACGCTGCTGATATGGTGTTCGCCGGCATCCTGTCCCGCATACGAGGCCAGCACGGCATCGATCTTGCGGTAGGCCAGGTAATGCCAGGGGCGTAGCGGGCTGAACGGCTTGCGCGTGCCGATCACCAGCCCGTGCGGGCTGATCGCGCGGGCAAGGTCCGCATATTGCTGTGGCCGTACATGGGCCAGCGACACGACGACAGGATAGTGCTCCGCCTTGGCTTCGCGCAGCGACTCTTCGTACAGCGCGGGGCTGTAAGTCTTGCGGTACACCTTGGCGAACAGGCCCGACTGTTCCACCCAGTCGTACAGCGAATAGGTGCGCAAGCTTTCCCATTGTTTGGCGTCGGACGTGCGTCGGACTTCGTCGACCCACAGGTGGATCTGGATATGCGGGTAGGCCGCGGCAAAGGCGCGGAAGCCGTTTTGCAGATAGGTGAAGTCTCCCAGCGCCAGATGGGCGATGAACAGAATTTTGTCCGACTTTTGTAGCAGTTCGGCGGGAATCAAAGGCGTCATGTATCAGTACGATTTCAGGTATTCATTCGGTGGTGTCATAGCACTTGCTGGGAAAATTGCAGGCGATGCAGATTGGCATAGGCGCCGTTGGCGTCCAATAATTGCTGGTGACTGCCGGTTTCCATTATTTTCCCGTGTGACAATACCACGATACGGTCCGCACGTTCAATTGTTGATAGTCGATGAGCAATAACTAAGGTGGTTTTTCCTTGCATCAGGTGTTCCAGTGCCGCTTGCACGGCCCGTTCCGCCTCCGTGTCCAGTGCCGAGGTGGCTTCATCGAGGATCAGGATGGGCGCATCCTTGTAAATGGCGCGGGCAATGGCCACGCGCTGGCGCTGGCCGCCGGACAGGCGCGAGCCATTGTCGCCCAGGCGCGTTTCCAGGCCGTCGGGCAAGCCGTCGATGACGTCCGACAGGAAGGCTGCCGCGGCGGCCGCCTCAATGCGCTGCCGGTCCGGGGCCGCATCGCCATACGCGATATTGGCGGCCAGGGTATCGTCGAACAGCACCACCTGCTGGCTGACCATGGCGATCTGGCTGCGCAGGCTGGTCAAGGCGATGGCATCGATATTCTGTCCATCGAGCAAGATTTCACCACTGCTGGCCGAGTAAAAGCCGGGCAGCAGACTGACCAGCGTCGATTTGCCGCCGCCGGACATGCCGACAAAGGCGACCGTTTGTCCTGGCGCGATGTTCAGGTCGATGTGTCGCAGGGCCGGTTCCGGATGTCCGGGGTAGGCAAAGCTCACGTCCTTGAACTCGATGCGGCCTTCGCTGCGGCCGGCCAGCGGCTTGCCGCCCGTGCGTTCCGGCGTCTTGTCGATCAGCAAAAAGACTTCCTCGGCGGCGGCCATGCCGCGCTGCAGGGGACCGTTGACTTCGGCCAGTTGCTTCAAGGGCGTCAGCAGCATCAGCATGGCCGTGATGAAGGATACAAAGCCGCCGACCGTGATCTGCCCCTGCTCCGACTGGAACAGGGCCATCACGATGACCAGGGCTACGGCAGCGGCCGTGATCACCTGCGTGATGGGCACGGTGGCGGAAAAGGTCGTGGTCATGCGCATGCTGTAGCGGCGCAATTGTTCGGCGCGCTCTTCGAAGCGCGCTTTCTCGTAGGCCTGGCCGCCGAAGATCTTGATCACTTGTTGCGCGCGCGTGGTTTCTTCGATGACCTGGGTCAGCTCGGCATTGACGGCCAGCGAGTCGCGGTTGAGTTTTTTCAGGCGCTTGCCCGTGGTGCGTACGACGATGGTCAGCACGGGCAGCAGCACCAGGGTCACCAGGGTCAGTGCCCAGTTCAGGTACAGCAGCCACGCCAGCAAGCCCAGCACGGTCAGCGAGGAGCGCACGATCGAGGTAAACACCTTGGTCACCATCTCGATGATCTGCTGTACTTCGAACATGATGGAGTTGATGACCTTGCCCACAGTGTGCGTGTTGTAGAAGTCGATGGGCAAGTTCAGCATGCTGGCAAACATCCTGCGCCGCAATTCGTTGAGGATGCGCGTGGAGACATAGCTCATCAGGTAGCTGCTGGCAAACGTCGACGCGCCGCGGATGGCAAAGATGCCGATGACGATCAGCGGCACCAGCCAGTAGGAAAAACGCACTTTGCCGCCAAAACCATTGTCGAGCAGTAGCTTGAGCGCATACGGCAGCAGCGGTTCCGTGCCCGCCGTGACGACCATCGCCAGCAGGGCTAGGGCCAGGTGTTTCTTATAGGGCGCGTGCAGCGCGGTCAGGCGCTTCAGGTCAGGCGTGAGCATCGGTATGGTTCCTTGCAGGGGACAGCAAAACGGTCAGGCGAAAAACGAGCTCAAGCGGTGCGCTCTTGCTGGCGCAACAGGGCCCACAATATCACCATCGGGAAGACCAGCATGATGATGCCGATATTCAGGGTTAGCGAGCTCGTCGTCAGGCCAAAAATCATGTAGCAGGTGCATAGCACCACGCCGGCCAGCGCGAACGGCCTGGCGCTGCCAGAGCCGTGACGCAGTGCTCGCACAAACAGCGCCAACGGCACGAGGAAGAGCGCCAATAAGGCCAATACGCCGACGATACCGCGTTTGACGAGTGCATCGAGGTAATCATTATGGGCGTTGGTGTAGTCTTTGATGCTGGCGTCCATTTTGCCCCCCTCCGCAAGCTTTTGCTTGGCGGCAAGGTAGCCGCTGCGGCCCATGCCAAGCCAGATATGCTCATCGGAAAGAGCCCATGCGGTACGCCACATTTCCATGCGTTGGCCGATGGACGTCGTCGCATTATCGTTGTCTTTGAATTCTTTGATGTCCTCTACCGCGGCCTTGACGCGTTGCGGTACGGGGGAGTCGGGCAGCATGTAGGCAGATATGGACACGGCGACAAGTGCGCTCATCAGAGCGCCCAGGTAGTAAGTGCTGCGGCCCTTCGAGTAATAGAAGGAAAACACGCAGCCGCAGACGGGCAAGGCCAACCAGCCGCCACGGCTGCCACTGATGATGGAACCGAGGATGCCCGCCACGCCACCGGCCAGTAACAAGCTGATCCATACCAGGCGATAGCTGCTGGCCCGCGCCCAGCCCAGACCGCAGAGGCATAACATCCCCAGCAGTATGCTCACGTTGCCATAATGGATGGCATTGCTGGTGGCGGCCTGAGGACGGGGCATGTCAAGCATGAGCAGTTGCCAGGATGCAAGAGCGGCACCGCCAATGGCGCCGACAGCCAAGCCGCCCCACCATGCGGCCGCACGGGGCGGATAGGCGATCAACAGCAGCATGACGGGCGCCGCCAGCAGCGCGCGCAGGGGGATGTCGAGTTCACGGGCCGGATCCGCGTGGTACAGCATATTGGCCGTGAAAACACAGAAATACAGCAACAGCGTGCCCAGCAGTAGATAATCCTGGCGTTGCAGGTTCAGGCGGGGACGTTTCCATAGCAACCAGCTGCTGGCCAGCAGAAGAACCAGCGCGCCAAGGGAATATCCGCTGGTGACAGCCAACGCCAATGCCGAAAAGAGAAAAACACAAACAGAGGTCAAGCCGAGCATGAATATCCTTGGTAACGCACGTCGTCGCCATTATGGCAACTGTAGCAACATAAAGCAGGCGTCATTGTAATCGAAGGTTCATACAAAAACGCCGACGCAAAAGTTGCTGCCTGGAAAGTAATTAGCCAAACCCAAGGGTATAAACGAAAAAACCATGGTTTTGACCCATGGTTTTTTTGTAAGCAATGGTAACTTACTGTAATTTTATTAAGGCCGGCGAATCTTTCTTGTGCCGATCAGGCCAGCGTTGGCACGCGCGTCGCCACGCCGGTGGCGATGGCCGCTTGCGACACGGCAGGCGCGACCCAGCTGCGCAGACGCTCGTCGAACGGCGACGGGATCAGTTGCAACGGCGTCAGGGCGCTGCTCTCGTGGCCCGGCAACGGCTCCTTGGCCAGCGCGGCGATGGCGCGCACGCAGGCCAATTTCATCTCTTCATTGATGGTGGTGGCGCCCACGTCGAGCGCGCCGCGGAAGATGTACGGGAAGCACAGCACGTTGTTGATCTGGTTCGGGTAATCCGAGCGGCCCGTGGCGACGATGGCGTCGTCGCGCACGGCGTGGACCTTTTCAGGGGCGATTTCCGGATGCGGATTGGCCAGGGCGAAGATCAACGGCTTGGCGGCCATCGATTCGACCATCTGTGCGCTGACCACGCCGCCCTTCGAGACGCCGATGAAGATGTCGGCGCCGACCATGGCGTCGGCCAGGTCGCGGTCGCTCGTATCGTTCGCGTAGCGCGCCTTGTTCTCTTCCATGTTGGCATCGCGGCCCGGGTAGATCACGCCCTGGCTGTCGCACACTTTCAGCAGCGACTTGTTCAGGCCCAGCGAGACGAGCAAGTCCAGGCAGGCGATCGAGGCCGCGCCGGCGCCCGAGACGGCCACTTTCACGTTGCCGATATCCTTGCCCACCAGTTCCAGGCCGTTCAGGATGCCGGCCGCGACGATGATGGCCGTGCCATGCTGGTCGTCGTGGAAGACGGGAATGTTCATGCGCTTGCGCAATTGCTGCTCGATATAGAAGCAGTCGGGCGCCTTGATGTCTTCCAGGTTGATGCCGCCGAAGGTCGGCTCCATGCGCACCACGGTGTCGATGAACAGGTCGGGATCGTTCTCGGCCAGCTCGATGTCGAACACATCGACATCGGCGAACTGCTTGAACAGGCAAGCCTTGCCTTCCATCACCGGTTTGCTGGCCAGCGGGCCGATATCGCCCAGGCCCAGCACGGCCGTGCCGTTGGTGATCACGGCCACCAGGTTGCTGCGCGACGTGTAGGTGCCGGCCGTGCGCGGATCTTCCACGATGGCTTCGCAGGCGAAGGCCACACCCGGCGAGTACGCCAGGGTCAGGGCGCGGGCGTCGCCCAGCGGTTTGGTTGGCGTAACGGAAATCTTGCCGGCGCGGGGTTCCGCGTGATAGGCGAGGGCGGCTTCTTTCAGGTTGAAGGTTTCGCCGTTCTGTTCGGCGTGCTTGCTGTGGGAAGTAGACATAGGAATTCTGGAAGGGGCAACCAGGCCCAAGTGGTAAGTCCGAGCCATGGTATGCAAGCGTTTGCACGCTGTCAAGGCTGGAATGTACTTAAGCGTACCAAAACCGCTTTGGGCAACGGCTTTATTTCAATGCAAGCGTTTGCTCGGTTTTTGACGAAATGGGGAATTTTTACGATAAAATCACAGTATTGCGATCCGGGAAGCCCATGACAAACAAGAACCCCACCTTAAGCGACGTTGCGCGGGCCAGCGGCGTGCACTTTTCCACCGTGTCGCGCGTGATGAATCCGGCAACGCGTCAAATGGTCAGCGCCGAGGTGGCCGCGCGCGTGCTGGCCGAAGCGGGCCGCCTCGGCTACCGGCCGAACCGCGCCGCTTCCACCCTCGTCACGCGCAAGTCGCGCATCATCGGCGTGGTCTTGCCTGACATCACCAACGCTGTTTTCCCGCCGATTTTGCTGGGCATCGAAGAAGGCTTGCGCAAGCATGGCTACCTGGCCATCGTCGCCAACGTGGGCGCCGACGAGGAAGAGCAGCTGTTCGTCATCAACCGCCTGCTGGGGCAGCAGGTCGATGGCCTGATATTGGCTACCGCACGGCGCGACGATCCCGTCATCAAGATGTGCATCGACCAGAATGTGCCCGTCGTTACCGTCAACCGCAGCGACGAGACGGGCGTGGCTTCCTGCGTCGTCAGCGACGACGCGGTCGGCATGCGCCTGGCCGTCGAACACTTGCTGGCGCTCGGTCATCGCCATATCGCGCACATTGCCGGCCCGGAAAACCTGTCCACGGGCCACGTGCGCCGCCTCGGTTTCCTGGCCGCCATCCAGGCCAGCGAACTCGATCGCTCGCAAGCGTTCGTCTTTGAAAGCAGCGGCTATTCGCGCGAATGCGGCAAGGCGGCCCTGCTGGAACTGCTGCGGCAATCGCCGCAAACGACGGCCGTGGTGACGGGCAGCGACCTGGTGGCCCTCGGCTGCTACGACGCCATCCGCGAACTGGGCTTGAGCTGTCCCGAAGATATTTCCGTGGTGGGCCACAACGACATGCCTTACATGGACATGATCCGTCCCCCACTCACTACCATCCGCATCCGCCACCACGGCATCGGCACGGAAGCGGCCCGGCTGATCCTGCAAACCATCGCCTCGCCCGATTCCCCGGTGATCGACGTGCGCCTGAAGCCCGAGCTGGTGGTGCGCGAGTCGACGGCGCCGCCGCGCGCCTGAGCCTGCCACTTGTTGCCCATCTTTTGCCAGAGTATGTTTAAATCTTGATATTGATATTGATCAAGACAACGCCATGCAGACGACAGATAGGCGACAACGGCGGCAAGCACAGCAGGGAGGCCGCTGATGCCGAAGAATTTCGGCATGCCCGGCAACGCCTGGCGCTATGCACTGGACAGCGACTATGGCTATTGTTCTCCCCTGCTTGACGGCATCGAGTTTGAAAACCAGTGGGTCATCATCCGCGAATCGGCCATCCGCATCCGCGCCGGCTATGCCTGGGATGGCTGTTCGCCCTGTATCAGCGTGCTCGGCCTGTTCTATGTGGGCACGCCCGATGGCGCGCAGCACCTGGGCCTGCCGGCGACCTATCACGCCAGCCTCGTGCATGACGTGCTGTGCCAGTGGCGCGCCGAGATTCCCGTCACCCGCGCGCGCTCGATCGCCATTTTTTACCAGTTGCTCAGGGAAGTGCGCTTCCCGCTGGCGGGACTGTATGCGGGCGCCGTCCACCTGTTCGGGCCGCGGCGCGGCTTCATGCAGCCTGGCACGCGCGCCGCAGTGGCCGCCCCGCACCCGCCAGGCGCGACATTCAAGCGGCGCTAACGCCGCCGACGACGCGCCATGATGTTAAACTGGCGCCCCTCATTGTTTCTCTTGCCCTCTACCGCCATGACCAAAACCAACACGCCTTCCCCGAAACGCCGCGAAGAGGGCGTCGCCAAGCTGACCGTCAATCCTTTTCTGGACGCCGAATTCTATGCGCGCATGCGCGACTATACGGAGCGCGATGCGGCCATCATCAAGGAATTGAAGGCGATCGCCGAGATCCGCGCCGGCAACAAGCAACCCGATCCCCGTCTGGCGCCGTCGCTGCAGGCATTGCGCGATACCGTCAAAAAAGGTTTGACCTTTGGCGAGATGCTCGACCGCATCGCAGCCGGCAAGGAAAAAGGCTTGTGGGAACCGTGGATGACGACTTTCGGCATCGAAATCCGCGCCGTCAACTACGGCGCCGGCCCGCGCAACGCCTGCCTGGTGCTGGACCTGGCCGCCAACGCGCCAGCGCACGCGATGTTCGCCAAGGCCGGCATCCAGAACTGGCGCAGCCTGGCCGCCGACGACTGCTCCGTCGTGCGCTCGGAAAAGGCGACGGAAACGTCGCCATTGAAAGTGTATGCCGTGTTTTACCTGGACCCGCTGCCGGCCTGAACCAGAAGCACCACCGCCAGCACGATCAGCATCACCCCCGACAGCCGTTCCAGCAACGGCAGCGCGCGCGCAAAGCGCTGGCGCAGGGCGCTGCTGCCGATGGCCAGCGCCACCGCCATATCCCACGCCAGCACGGCGCACACCATCCACGCGCCATACCCCGCCATCGCAGCGGGGCTCGTCTGCCTGGCGGTCAGCACGGTGGCGAGGCTGACGTAGAACAGCGCATTCTTCGGGTTCAGGATGGCGGACATGAATCCCATCACGAGACCGCCGCGCCAGCGCGTCTTGCCGCTGGCGGGCTTTGCATCCAGTCTGCTCTTGCCCGCATGGCGCAGGAACAGCCAGCCCAGGTACAGCAGATAGGCGCATCCGGCCAGCCGCACCACCGTGAATGCCGTACTGCCCGCCTGCAGCACCGACAGTCCGCCAAACGCCGCCACGATAAACACCGCATTGGCCACGGTAATGCCCACGCACGTGCCGGCGGCGGCGCGCCAGCCGTGGGCCAGCGAGGTGCGCGCGATCAGGAAAAAATCGGGACCGGGCGACAGCAGGGACAGAAAGTGGGCGGCGGCGATGAAGAGGAAATCCTGCATGTAAGTCGGCTCCGGCAATGGCGATGCGCGAGTATGCAGGGGCTGGCGGCAGCCCGTATTGAAGAAAATTGCAGCTTAGCGGTAGCGTCCCGGCGTAATGCCCGTATGGGCTTTGAACACGCGCTGGAAATGGCTCTGGTCGGCGAAGCCCAGCTCATGCGCCAGCTGCGCCAACGCCGTCCCTGCCTGCAAGCGGCTGCGCGCGCGGTTCACGTGCGCGTTCAACTGGTAGGCATGCGGCGTCATGCCCGTGGCGGCGCGAAAGACGCGAATCAATTGATACGGGCTCAAGCCTGCCGCTTGCGCCAGTTGCCGCAGGCTGGCCGAGGGGTGCGCCCGCAGCGTTGCGAGCACGGGCGCCAGCTGCAGCGGCACGGACTTGCGTTCCGAGGGCAGCAGGTCTGCACGGGCGCTGGCGCAAGCGCCCAGGAACGCCAGCAGCGCCGCATTTTTTTCACTTGCGCCCGCCGTTGAAAACAGCAGCGCATGCATGGCGCAAAACTGCGCGTACCGCAGCGGGCAGTGCAACACCGTCGCCGTATCGCCATCGAGCGCCGGCGCGTGCGTTTGCAGCCATTGCGCATCGAGATGCAGCATCTGGTAGCTCCAGACGGTGTCAGGCAGGGGATTGCAGGCGTGCACGCAGCCGGCCGGCACCAGCACCAGGCTGCCATTGCCGAGGGCCACCTTGCCGTCTTTGCTGCCCGTAAAGATGCTGCCGCCTTCGTCGACGGCACCGATGGAAAACGTGGGATGGCTGTGCGGCTTGTAGCACGCCCGGCTGCGGCAGGCGCGCCGGCTTTCCACATGGGGCAGAGCCGGGTCGCGCCAGAAGCCGGTGCTGCCCGGCATGGCTACATCAGGATCACGTCGTACTGCTCCTGGTGGTAGGCGTTCTCCACCTGCAGCGAGATTTTCTTGCCGATGAAGTCGCCCAGCATGGCCAGGTGCTGCGATTCTTCTTCCAAAAACAGGTCGACCACTTCCTGCGAGGCGAGGATGCGGAATTCGCGCGGGTTGAACTGTTTTGCCTCGCGCAGCAGTTCGCGCAGGATTTCATAGCAGATCGTGCGCGAGGTTTTCACTTGGCCCTTGCCGGCGCAGGCGGGGCACGGTTCGCACAGGATGTGGGCCAGCGATTCGCGCGTGCGCTTGCGCGTCATTTCCACCAGGCCCAGCGGCGAGAAATTGCTCACCGAGACCTTGGTGCGGTCGCGCGACAAGGTGCGTTTCAGTTCGGCCAGCACGGCGTTGCGGTGCTCGGCGTTGTCCATGTCGATGAAGTCGAGGATGATGATGCCGCCCAGATTGCGCAGGCGCAGCTGGCGCGCGATGGCGTGCGCCGCTTCCAGGTTGGTCTTGAAGATGGTATCGGCAAAATTCCTGCCGCCGACAAAGCCGCCCGTGTTGACGTCGATGGTGGTCATCGCCTCCGTCTGGTCGACGATCAGGTAGCCGCCCGATTTCAGGTCGACCCGGCGGCCCAGCGCGCGCAAAATCTCTTCTTCCACGCCGTACAGGTCGAACAGGGGGCGCTCGCCCGTGTAGTGCTGCAAGCGCGTCAGTTCGCTGGGCGTGTAAATTTCCGCGAATTCGCGCAGTTTGATGTAATTTTCCCGCGAGTCGACCTGGATGGTGGCCGTTTCATCGCCGACGAAGTCGCGCAGCACGCGCTGCGCCAGGCTCAAGTCCTGGTGCAGCAGGCTGGTGGCGGGACGCGTGCGCGCGCCGTGCGTGATGGTGCTCCAGGTCTTGCGCAGGTAGTCGACATCCGCCTTCAGGTCCGCGTCGGACGCGTCTTCGGCCATGGTGCGCACGATGTAACCGCCTTTTTCATCGGGCGGCAGCAGGCTTTGCAGGCGCGTGCGCAGCAGTTCGCGCTCCGCTTCCTTTTCGATTTTCTGCGAGATGCCGATGTGCTTGTCTTGCGGCAGATACACCAGCATGCGCCCGGCGATGGAAATCTGCGTCGACAGGCGCGCGCCTTTCGTGCCGATCGGGTCCTTGATCACCTGCACCGTCAGCACCTGGCCGTCGAACAGGATTTTCTCGATCGGGGTGGGCGTGGCGTTCTGGCCGTCGTGGCCGCGCGCTTCCCAGATGTCGGCCACGTGCAGGAAGGCCGCGCGTTCCAGGCCGATGTCGATGAAGGCCGATTGCATGCCCGGCAACACCCGCACCACTTTGCCGGAATACACATTGCCGGCCAAGCCGCGCGTGAGCGTGCGCTCGATGTGCAATTCCTGCACGGCGCCCTGCAGGATGAGGGCGACGCGCGTTTCTTGCGGCGTGATATTGATCAGGATGTCTTCGTTCATGGAGGCGCGGGAGTGGAGGCAACGAATGACATCATACCCGGGATCAGGGCAGGGGCAAACCTGCCAGCCGCAGCAACTGTGCGGTTTCGTACAGCGGCAAGCCCATGATGCCGGAATGGCTGCCTTCGATATGCTCGACGAACAGCGCGGCGCTGCCCTGGATGCCGTAGCCGCCGGCCTTGTCGTAGGGTTCCGGCGTGGCGCAGTAGGCGGCGATCGAGGCGGGCGAGAGCACGCCGAAGCGCACTTGCGACACCTGCGTGCGCTGCTCGGCGAAATCCTTGTAGTGCACGGCGATCGAAGTCAGTACCTCATGCGTGCGGCCCGACAGCTGCTGCAGCATCGCCACCGCTTCCGCCCGGTCGGCAGGCTTGCCGAGGATGGCGCCGTCGATGGTGACGGTGGTGTCGGCCGCCAGCACGGGGCGCGGGGTCAGGTGGCGGCGGCGCACCAGGTCCCAGGCGAAGGCGGCTTTTTCATTCGACACGCGGGCGACATAATCGAGCGCCGATTCGCCGGGAAGGACTTCCTCGGTGACGTCGGCGCCGCGCGGGCCGTCGCTGCGCAGCAGCAGCAATTCGAAATCGACGCCGATCTGGCGCAGCAGTTCGCGCCGGCGCGGGCTCTTGGAGGCGAGGTAGATCTTGTGATCAGCCGTTTTCATGGGGGAGTTCAGACACGGTGGTAGGGGTGGTTTTGCGTGATCGACCAGGCGCGGTACAGCTGCTCGGCAAGGATCACGCGCACCACGCCGTGCGGCAGGGTCATGCTGGAAATGCGCAGCATGCCTTCGGCACGTGCCTTGAGTTGCGGATCGAGGCCGTCGGCGCCGCCGATCAGGAAAGCCGTGTCGCGGCCATCCTGCTGCCACGCCATCAACTGCTGCGACAGGCCGACGCTGGTCAGGTCCTTGCCGCGTTCGTCGAGGGCGATGATGCGCACGCCCTTGGGCAGGACGGCTTCGATGCGTTCGCGTTCCAGCGCCATCGCCGTGGCGGCGGTCTTGCTGCCGGAACGCTCCACCGGCTTGATTTCTTTCAGCACGATGCGCAATTCAGGCGGCATGCGCTTCGCGTATTCCGCGAAGCCCGTCTCTATCCAGGCCGGCATTTTATGGCCGACCGCAGCGATGATGAGCTGCATCGAGGCTTACGCTTCGACTTTTTTGATACGCTTGATCACGGTTTTTGCCGGTGCGGCATCGGCTGCCGGCTTGGCCGCGCGTGGGGCGCGCACTTTTTTCTCCGGCAGCGCTTTCAGCGCTTTTACGGCAGCTGCTTCGGTCTTGGTAGGCGCGACTTTCACGGTCTTGCCGACGGCTTTGGAAACGGCGGCTTTTTTCGCCGGGGCTTTCTTGGCGGCGGTGGCAGCCGTGGCTTTCTTCGCCGGTGCTTTCTTTTCAATCACCGGCGTCGCTTCCACATTCGCCTTGCTTGCCGCCAGATGGCCGCTGACCTTCTTCGGCTCGTCGCCGGCGGCCTTTTTAGGCGCGCGCTTGGCGGCGCCCAGCTTGACCGGCTTGTCGCCCCAGATTTCTTCCAGGCGGTAGTAGGCGCGGATAGGCGCTTGCATGATGTGGACGATCATGTCGCCCAGATCGACCAGCACCCATTCACCGGTTTCCTCGCCTTCCATGCCGATGATCTGGCCGCCGGCGTCCTTGACCTTGTCGCGCACCGAGGCGGCCAGCGCCTTGGTTTGACGGTTCGAGGTGCCGGAAACGATCGCGATGCGGTCGAACAGGCTGGTCAGGTGACTCGTTTCGAAGACGGCGATGTCTTGGCCTTTGACGTCTTCAAGGGCGTCAACGACGAGGGTTTGCAGTTTTTTGATGTCCATTTAGCTTTTGTATAAATTATGTTGTTCAATATAGTCTAGCACTAGCGGGGAAACAAGCGGGTTTGCCCGATTCCCCCGTTGTAATGCCGCACGTATTTCGGTGGCGGAGATATCCACCGCGAAGTCCTGTGCCAGATAAGTCAGACCGTGCGGCGTGTTGCGGATGCTTTCCAGAGACCCCAGGCGGCGCGAAAATGCATCGGCGACCACTTGCGGCACTGCTGTGTCATTCAGCGCGAAGCCGGGGCGGGCCGCGACGCAGATATGCGCGTATTCAAATAATTGCTGCCATTCGCGCCATGTCGCGAGGCGCTGCAGCTGGTCGGCGCCCATCAGGAAAACGATTGAAGCGCGCGGTCCCAGCTCGGCGCGTACCTGGCGCAAGGTATCGATGGTGTAGCTGGCCTGGCCATGTTCGCTGCGCTCGATTTCCTGGCGGTCGATCACCACGGGCAGGGGCAGGCCGGCAAAAGCCAGGCCGGCCATCTCGGCGCGCTGCTGGCCGGTGGCACCCAGGCTGCCTTTTTGCCAGGGCGCGCCGGCCGGAATCACGCGCAGTTCATCGGCGTGCAGCAGGCTGGAAAAATGCGTGCCCAGCGCGACATGGCCCATGTGCACCGGATCGTAGCTGCCGCCCAGCAGCGTCACGCATGCCGTACTGCCCGCCGTACTACCCGCCGTGCCAACTTCCGTCACGCCTGCAGCCAGTCGCGATGCACGAGGAAGTCGGTGTACAACGCCGCTTCGGGACTGCCCGCTTCCGGGTGCCAGTCGTAGCGCCACTTGACCACGGGCGGCATCGACATCAGGATCGCCTCGGTGCGTCCGCCTGATTGCAGGCCAAACAGGGTGCCGCGGTCGAACACCAAGTTGAACTCGACATAGCGTCCGCGCCGGTAGCACTGGAAATCGCGTTCGCGTTCGCCGTAGGGCGTATCCTTGCGGCGTGCCACGATCGGCACATAGGCGTCGATGAAGGCGTCGCCGGCGCTGCGCAGCATGGCAAAGCTGTCGTCAAAGCCCAAGGCATTGAAATCGTCGAAGAAGATGCCGCCGGCGCCGCGCGCTTCGCGCCGGTGCTTCAGGTAGAAATAATCGTCGCACCATTGCTTGAACTTCGGATGCAGTTCCTCGCCAAACGGTGCCAGCGCATCGCGGCACACCTGGTGAAAGTGCTTCACGTCGCCCGCGTCGCCATAATACGGCGTCAAGTCCATGCCGCCGCCGAACCACCATACGGGTGCGCCGTCGGCATTCACGGTGCTGAAAAAGCGCACGTTCATGTGCACCGTGGGCGCGTAGGGATTGCGCGGATGCAGCACCAGCGACACGCCCATCGCTTCCCACGCCTTGCCGCCGAGTTCAGGGCGCGCGGCAGCGGCCGATGGCGGCAGTGCGGCGCCGGTGACGTGCGAAAAATTCACGCCGCCCCGCTCGAACACATTGCCTTCCTCGATCAGCCGCGAAATACCGCCGCCGCCCTCGGGGCGCTGCCACGTATCGGTCAGGAAGGGCTTGCCGTCCTGCGCTTCGAGCGCCTGCACGATACGGCTTTGCAAATCGAGCAAATAAGCCTTGACGGCCGAAGGAGAGGGAGTGGACGACATCGCGTGGGCCGACGAGGCCGAAATAAAAAAGTAAGGACGGATTGTACCCTGTTACGCGTTTTTGTGATAGGGCGGCGCTTGCGCTGTGGTTTTGGGCTGGCCGCGCACGCCGTCCGCTGCCAGCGCCTTCTACAGCACGCGCAATTGCTGCAGCACGGGCAGCGTGTCCCGCATGAATTCCTCGATGGCCGCGTTGAGCAGCTGCTGGTGCGCCGCCTCGTCGGCGCATGCAGCGCCATCCTTGAGCAGGCGGCGCCCGCAGCGCGCCATGGCGGTGGCCGCCTGCGCCTGCAGGGTGGCCAGGTCCGGCTGCTCCTGCTCCTGGGTCAGCAGCGAAAACAGCAGCCGGTCGATGAATTCCGTATCGATACCGCTGCCGGTCAATGGCGAGCACAGGATGTGGTAGTCGTCGCCGTAGCGCAGCTGCGCGCCGACGGTCTGGTTCAGGCGGCGCGCGGCCGCGTCGCCGCTGCCGGCGTGCGCCTGACTCGGGAAATACATCACGACCTGGCCGCCGGTGACGAGCATGGCCGCCACCTCCGCCAGGCTTTGCACGCTCTGTCCGGGCAAGGAGGGCAGTGCGGCCAATTCGGCCAGGCTATGCGGGCCGTTGGCCAGCGCGTCGCAGACGGCGCCGTAGACCTGCTCGTTGCCTGTCACTACGCCCGCCTTGGTCTGGAAGGTAAAGGTCATTTTTGCGCGCGGTACCAGCATGGCCAGGTGCACGTCGGCGTAACATTCGGCCTGGCGCACGGCCCCCATGCGGCGCGCGCCCCGTACCAGCACGTCCTTGCGGAAGCTGGTATTGAGAAAATAATCCTTCATCGTTTCGCGCATGGCCGCATCGGGCAGCAGGTCGATGGTGGCTTGCTGGTCGGCGTTCAGGTACAGCTCGGGAAAGGCAAACGGCAGGTCGGCGGAGCCGGCAAAATCGAGCTTGGCGCGCGCCACATCGCGCATCACGTCGGCGTGGTACAGCGGTTCCCAGTCCTGGTTCAGATACTCATGCACGCTGTAATGGGGATCGCTGTTGATGAGCGCATTGAGGCGCGGCGCGAGTGCGGGATTGTCCGCGATGTAGCCGGCCTGCAGATTCTGCAACTGTTGCACATAGGCGATGCCAGCCTGCATTTGCCTGTCGCTGCGACCGGGGAAGCTGGCGGCAAACTCCAGCAGCAGGCGTTGCAGCGGCAGGGCGGAACTCCATCCCGGCATGGCGTTATAGCTGAGCGAAACGATGCCGCCCGGTTTCAGGTAGCGCGCGATGAAGTCGACGATATGCTGGCGGTTCTCCCGGCTCACCCAGGTGTAGATGCCATGCAGGGTAATGAAGTCGAACTGCGGCAGATCGGCCACGCGGCCCTGCGCCAATTCTTCAAAGCTGTTTTCCAGCAGGGTCAGATTGCTGGACTGGGCCTTTGCGGCCAGGGCGCGTGCGCCGGCGACATGGGCCGGATTGAAATCGTTGCCGTAGAACCGGCCGTTGGCATTGGCGGCGGCCAGTACGTTGAGCGTCTGGCCGCGCCCGAAGCCCAGTTCAAAGTAGGTGTAGGGTTGATCCAGGGGGACAGGTTCGATGCCGTTGAGGATACAGCTGAAATTGAGGTGATGCGGACTCAGGTCGCTGTAAAAACCGTTGGTGTACTCGATATCCGACACGTATCCTTCATTCCAGGCCATGGCTTCCCCGCATTGGTGGCAAAACGGCAGTATGCCATCATGACCGCCGGCGCGGGAAGTGCGCTGCGGTTCAGCGCGCCGGCGGCGCGGCGCTGTCCTGCTCCACGGTGACGGACAGGTCCGGCCCGGCACCGAGCAGGCGCGCACTTTCCACGGCCTGCGCGGCACGCTGCTGCAGGTCATGCCGTTCGGCGCCCTGCTCAGCGGTGGCGGCGACGGGAGGGGGCGCCTGCTTGCTGATCATGGCGCTGGCCGCAAAGGCCAGTACCAGCAGTATCAGCGCGGCCCTCACCCACGTTCCCGGGCGCGCATAGGCGGGGCGTTCCCGGCGGGCCTGGCGCGCGGCGGCGTCGACGATGATGACGGCCAGTTCCGAGCCGCGCTGGCGGGCGCGCAGGCGCAGCGCTGCAAATTGGGGCGCGGACAAGGTGCCCTGTCGGAGCATGTCGCACAGGGCGGCAACCGGCGAGGCGAGCAGGCGGTCCGTGGGCAAGCTGGCGTGCGCGGCGTCGCGCTGCCACTGGTCGAGCAGGTCCTCGTCGTACAGGGTATCGATGGCCTGGCGGTTGACTTGCCGCAGCGCGTCAGCGGCCAGTTGCTGGCGCTCGAGCAGGGCCGCGCCGCCATGCTGGCGCGGCAGGTCGCGCACCCGCTGCAGGAAGTCGTGCTGTGGCAGCAGGTCCGTGCGCAGCAGCCATGCCAGGGTGTCGACCAGCCCCGCGTCAGTAGCCAGCTCCGGCACGTCGATATCCTCTTCTTCGTTATGGCTGCGTTGCAGTTCGATAATGTCCAGTTCGGCGATGGCGTCGTCGAGTTCATCGTCCGTGATCAGGCCGAGCTGGCGCACTTGGGTGAGGGCGGGGTGGGGTTGGCTGGGGCTGGACATGGGCTGCATCTTAGCGCAAAGCCGGTTTTCCCGGTGCGCCAATATGAACGGGGCCGGGGCGGATGACTTCCGCGCCGGCCCCGCCGTTTGCCGCAAAGCGGCGTGCTGGGTGCTTAGTGCTTCAGGCCGCGCCAGCCGATGTCGCGGCGGTACTGCGCGCCGTCGAAATGGATTTTTTCCACGGTCTCATATGCCTGCTTCTGCGCCATCTTGATGCTGTCGCCCAGGCCCACCACACACAGCACGCGCCCGCCGTTGGTGACCAGGCGCTCGCCGTCGATGCGGGTGCCCGCATGGAAGGTGACGGAGTCTGGCGTTTCGGCCGGGATGTCGCCGATCGCCGTGCCTTTCACAGGATCGTCCGGATAGCCGGCGGCGGCCATGACGACGCCGACGGCCGTGCGGCGGTCCCATTCCAGTTCCACGGCGTCCAAGGTGCCGTTGACGGCGTGTTCCATGACGGTGACCAGGTCGGTTTTCAGGCGCGCCATGATCGGTTGCGTTTCCGGGTCGCCCATGCGGCAGTTGAATTCCAGCGTCTTCGGCGTGCCCTTGTCGTCGATCATCAGGCCCGCGTACAGGAAGCCCGTGAACGTGATGCCATCCTTGGCCATGCCCTGGATGGTCGGATTGATGATTTCGCGCATGACGCGCGCATGCATGGCCGGCGTGACGATCGGTGCCGGCGAATATGCGCCCATGCCGCCCGTGTTCGGGCCCTGGTCGTGGTCCTTCAGGCGTTTATGATCCTGGCTGGTGGCCAGCGGCAGGATGTTCTTGCCGTCGCACATGACGATGAAGCTCGCTTCTTCGCCGGCGAGGAATTCCTCGATGACGATGCGCGCGCCGGCGTCGCCGAACTGGTTATCGGACAGCATCATGTCGACCGCCTGGTGCGCTTCTTCCAGGCTCAATGCAACGACGACGCCCTTGCCGGCGGCCAGGCCGTCGGCCTTGATGACGATGGGCGCGCCCATGGCGTCGACGTAGGCGTGCGCGGGAGCGACCTCGGAAAACGTCTGGTAGGCGGCCGTCGGGATGCCGTGGCGCTGCATGAAGGCCTTGGCGAAGTCCTTCGACGACTCCAGCTGTGCCGCTTCTTTCGTCGGACCGAAGATTTTCAGGCCGCGCGAGCGGAACAGGTTGACGATGCCGGCTGCCAGCGGCACTTCCGGGCCGACGACCGTCAGGCCGATGTGTTCCTGCTGAACGAAATCGGCCAGCAATTGCGGGTCGCTGATGTCGAGATTGACCAGGCGCGCATCGCGCGCGGTGCCGCCGTTGCCCGGCGCGACATACACCATCTGTATGCGTTCGGACTGGGCCAGTTTCCAGGCCAGGGCGTGTTCGCGGCCGCCAGAGCCGACTACCAGAATTTTCATAGGGACCGTTCGTTCAGTGTGGGTTGCAGGGCGGCGCTGCCGCCCTTGTGTGCAGAGTGATTAATTCTCAATGAGGGCGTTGGTGAACACTTCCTGGACGTCGTCCAGCAGTTCCAGCGCATCGATCAGCTTTTGCATCTTGATGGCGTCGTCGCCCGAGTACACGGTTTCCGTTGCCGGTTTCATGATGACTTCGGCCACTTCGGCCTTGAAGCCGGCCGCTTCCAGCGCTTCCTTGACGGCGGCGAAATCGTGCACGGGCGTGACCACTTCGAAGCCGCCTTCTTCATCGGCGATGACGTCGTCGGCACCGGCTTCCAGGGCCGCTTCCATCAGCTTGTCTTCATCGGTGCCCGGCGCGAACAGCAGCTGGCCGCAGTGCTGGAACAGGAAGGCGACGGAGCCTTCATTGCCCATGTTGCCGCCGTTCTTGTTGAAGGCGTTGCGCACTTCGGCCACCGTGCGGACCTTGTTGTCGGTCATGCATTCGACGATGACGGCCGCGCCGCCCACGCCGTAGCCTTCGTAGCGCACTTCTTCGTAGTTGGCGCCATCGACGCCGCCGCTGCCGCGGTTGATCGCGCGCTGGACGTTGTCTTTCGGCATATTGGCGTCAGCCGCCTTGTCGACGGCCAGGCGCAGGCGCGGATTGGTGATGGCGTCGGCGCCGCCCATGCGGGCCGCGACCGTGATTTCCTTGATCAGGCGCGTCCAGATTTTGCCGCGCTTGGCATCGGTGGCAGCCTTTTTATGCTTGATATTGGCCCATTTGCTATGTCCTGCCATGTCGAATCTTCCTTAGACGGGTGTTCAATTGTGGCCGACATTTTAGCATATCGGCCCCTTGCGAAGCGGCATGGCCGCGTCATCAGGATGACACAATCTGTTGCTAAAGTGACGCGCTTTCACCATATCGAGGGCGCGACATCATGGCAAGTCAAATGGACAGGCGGCAATTTCTGAAATTGGGCGGCTTTATCACCGTGTCGGTGGCCACTGTCGGCCTTGCCGCCTGCGGCGGCACCGATCACAGCGATCCTGGCGTGCCGCTGGCCTCGGGCAGCGACTGGAAATTCCCGCAAAGCGTGGCTTCGGGCGACCCGCGCGCCGACAGCGCCATGCTGTGGACGCGCGTCGTGCCCGCCAGTTTCGACGCCGTCGCGCCTGCGGTGGCCGGCAAGTCGGACGTGGCCGTGCGCCTGATCGTCAGCGCCAGCGACAATACGTCCGCCCTGGGCAGCAATACGGCCCTGTTGGGTACGCCCATCGTCGACGCCAAGCTGCCCCTGAAAGCCGATTTCGACAACACCCTGCGCCACAAGGTGACGGGTCTGCAGTCGGGCCAGGTGTATTTTTACCAGTTCATCGCCGGCGACGTGCGTTCCAACGTGGGCCGCTTCAAGACGGCGCCCGCCGCCACGGCCGATGTATCCCAGCTGCAGTTCGCCTACCTGACGTGCCAGGACTGGAGCATCAACCACTGGGGCGCGTTGTCGCACATCGCCGCCAACGAATCGCTCGATTTCATCGTCCACCTGGGCGATTACATCTATGAAACGGTGGGCGAGGCCTTCCAGAGCGGCGCCGTGGAAAGCCGCCACGACCAGCTGAAACTGCCCGACGGCACGTATAAAAGCGGCACGTCCGGCGCGAAATACGCGACCACGGTGGCCGATTACCGCTACCTGTACAAGAAATACCGCACCGATACGCGCCTGCAAGCCGTGCATGAACGCTTTGCCTTCATCGCCATCTGGGATGACCATGAATTCACGGACGACGCCTGGCAGGACGCGTCCACCTATGAAGGCATCGTGGCGACCGACGGCAGCGATTTGCACCAGCCGGCCCGCCGCCGCAGCGCCAACCAGGCGTGGTTCGAATACATGCCGGCCGACGTCACGTTCGATAGCGCCGCGACAACGTTCCAGAATATCCAGATTTACCGCGATTTCCAGTTCGGCAAGCTGATGCAGCTGGTGATGACGGACGAGCGCCTGTACCGCGCCGACCATGCGATCGCCGAGTCGACCATCAATCTCGCCACGGGCAAGCCGCTGGGCAGCATCGGCAGCCGCTACCTGGTGCCGCAAGCGCTGTTCGACAGCGTGGAAGGGCAGAAAATGGCGGCCGCCACCAAGGCCGGCGCCGATCCGCTGGCGGCAGTGGGCATGCTGGGCAGCACGCAGCGCGACTGGTGGAAAGGCAAGATGAAGGCGGCCACCTCAACCTGGAAGCTGTGGGGCAATGAAGTGTCCCTGCTGCGCATGGGCTTGAATGGCACGGATGCGATTGCCACCTTGCTGGCGCTGAGCGCGATGTCGAATGTGGGCCAGGCCATCGCCAGCACCCTGCCATTGGTGGGCGGCAGCGTGCCGCTGGCGTCCGCCATTGTGGCAGCTTCCACGGCGGGCGCGGCGCAAAACGTTGCGCAGGCGGCGGCCATGGCGATTGCCGGCGCGCCCGCCAACGCCGGCGCGCAGGGCGCCGCTGCCGTGGGCGCCGGCTTGAGCGCGGCCCAGGCCGGCATCACCGTAGCCGCCTACAACAGCGCTTCGCCGGCCGCCGCCGCGCAAGTGATCGCCTTCGGCTGGATCAAGCCCGACGTGCAGGCCAAGGGCGCCGCGTCCAGTTTTGTGGCCGCATCGGGCCAGCAAGCGGCGCTGGCGCCGTTCTTCACGCGCTTCCTGCTCAATTGCGACCAGTGGGATGGCTACAACAGCGAGCGCAAGAATCTGATGGCGCACCTGAAAAACAATGCCATCGGCAATGTGGTGGCGATCACGGGCGATATCCACTCGTTCTTTGCCGGCACCGTCAGCGACGATTTCGACGCGGCCGGTGGCGGCACGCCCGTCATGGTGGACCTGGTCTCGGCCGGCGTCAGCTCGGATTCCTTCTTCAGTTACCTGAAGTCGGCCGCCGGCAGCATGGGCGACATCGGCACCCTCGTCAGTTATCCGCTGGCCATTCCCGTCACGGGCCTGGGCACGGTCAACCTCGACGTCAACCTGCTCGACTACACCATGGGCAAGGTCGCGCCCACCGTCGACAGCCTGCTGGAGCAATTGCGCGTGCAGCTGCGCGGCGCGTTGGCCGCCAAGAGCGTGCCGGAAGCCCAGCTGGACGCGACGGTCGCCGCCGTACAGGCTGGCTTGAAAGCGAGCACTGACTTCAGCGTGACCCTGCTGGGCCTGGCGCAGCAATTGTCCGGCCTGGGCAACAATCCGTGGATCAAGCATTTGAATACGGATGCGCAGGGCTACACGGTGGTGACCTTGACGCCAGGCAAGCTGGTGGCGCAGTTCAAGCAGGTGAATAAACTGATCGGTACGGCGGCGCCGTCGAACGTGATTGCGCGGGTGACGACGGCGACAGTGACGGCGGGCGCGGCGGCGGTGGTGGTGGCGTAAAGGGGAGGTCGGATTAGCGCGGCCATGCCGCGCGTAATCCGACAACATGGTTGGCGGGGATGGGGGGCGGGTTACGTTGCGGTAGTGTTGGGTTACATTGCGGTGGTGTCGGCTTACGCCCTTTGGGCTAACCCGACCTACGCCCGACCTACGCCCGACCTACGGCCCACCCACGCCGCCTTTGGCTTTTGCCATTACAATCTGGGCATGAGCTCCAGTTCCCCGCAAGCAACCTCTCCATCTATTCCCCGTTCCGTCTACCTCGGTGGCCTGGCCATCGCAGTGGGCGGAGCGGTGCTGTTTTCCACCAAGGCCATCGTCGCCAAGCTGCTGTACCGCTACCAGATCGACGCCGTCACCCTGATCGCCTTCCGGATGATCTTTTCGCTGCCCGTGTTCGCCGTCATCGCCTGGTGGAAGATGCGCACGGAGCCGCCTTTATCAAACAGCGACCGCTGGCGCCTGGTCGGGCTGGGCCTGGTCGGCTATTACCTGTCCAGCTATCTGGACTTTCTGGGCCTGCAATACATTTCCGTGGGGCTGGAGCGCCTGATCCTGTTTCTCACGCCCACCTTCGTGCTGCTGATTACCACCGTGTACTTCAAGCAGCGCATCAGCCGCCTGCAATGGCTGGCCTTGCTCACCTCGTATTGCGGCATCGTGCTGGTGTTCGTGCACGACTTGCAGGGCGGCGCCAGCAATGTGGCGCTGGGGTCGACTCTCGTGCTGGGCTCGGCCTGCTCGTATGCCGTCTATCTGCTGGGCTCGGGCGAGCTGGTGAAACGCATCGGCTCGATGCGCCTGGTCAGCTACGCGATGTGCGTGGCCAGCTTTGCCTGCATCGTTCAATTTTTCATTTTGCGCCCCGTCGAATTGCTGATCCAGCCCATGCCCGTGTATGGCTTGTCCTTGCTCAATGGCATCTTTTGCACGGTGATGCCCGTCTTTATGACGATGATCGCCGTCGAGCGCATCGGCGCGCCCATCGCTTCGCAGGCGGGCATGATCGGCCCCGTGTCGACCTTGTTCCTGGGCGCCATGATCCTCGACGAACCGATCACCAACTGGCAACTGGCTGGCACCAGCCTGGTATTGGCCGGTATTTACTTGCTGTCGAAAAAGAAATAATTCCTCCAACCACTGAAATGGTCCTCTCCATGAAAACACGCATCGCCCTGATTGCCCACGACAAGAAAAAAGATGACATGATTACCCTGGCGGGCGAATACCGGGACTTTTTGCAGGGCTGCGAACTGTCGGCCACGGGCACCACGGGCGGCCGCCTGATCAACGAGCTGGGCCTGGCGGTGGAGCGCAAGCATTCGGGCCCGTTCGGCGGCGATTTGCAGATCGGCTCGCTGCTGGTGGAAGGCTTGATCGATTGCGTGATCTTCCTGCGCGACCCGATGACGCCGCAGCCGCACGAGCCGGACATCAACGCCCTGGTGCGCGCCTGCGACGTGCACAACGTGGCATGCGCGACGAATCTGTCGTCGGCGCACCTGGTGCTGTCGCAACTGCAGGCGCGGGCCAGCGCGGCCGCCTGATTTACCCAGACTAGGAGATGAGCATGAGCGCAACGATGACCACCAAGGCGATCCGCATGCAGCGCGTGGGCGGCCCGGAAGTGATGGAATACGTGGATGTGGAACTGCCGCCGCCGGGGCCCGGCGAGGCGCGCGTGAAACACGAGGCGATCGGCCTCAATTTCATCGACGTGTATTTCCGCACGGGCCTGTACCCGCAGCCGCTGCCCAATGGCCTCGGCGTCGAGGGCGCGGGCATCGTCGAGGCGGTGGGCGAGGGCGTCACGGAAGTGAAAGTCGGCGACCGGGTGGCCTACGCGGCGCGCATCAATGGCGCGTACGCGCAGCAGCGCAACCTGCCGGCGGCCCTGCTGCTGGTGCTGCCCGAACGCATCGCTTTCGATACGGCCGCCGCCATGATGCTGCAAGGCTTGACGGTGCAATACCTGTTCCACCGCACGGTGGCGCTGAAGGCGGGCGATACCATCCTGTTCCACGCGGCCGCGGGCGGCGTCGGCCTGATCGCCTGCCAGTGGGCCAAGGTGCTGGGCGTGAACCTGATCGGCACGGCCGGTTCCGATGAAAAGGCGGCGCTGGCCAAGGCGCATGGCGCGGCCCACGTCATCAACTACAACACGGAAAACTTCGTCGAGCGCGTGCGCGAGATCACGGGCGGCAAGGGCGTCTCGGTGGTCTACGATTCCATCGGCAAGGATACGTTTACGGGCTCGCTCGACTGCCTGGCGCCGCTGGGCATGATGGTCAGCTTCGGCAACGCGTCCGGTCCCGTGCCGGCATTTACGCTGAGCGAACTGGCCTCGCGCGGCTCGCTTTTCATCACGCGCCCGGCCCTGTTCAGCTATGCCTCGAACCGCGCCAACCTGGAAGAGATGGCCACCTCGCTGTTCGGTGTCGTCAGCAGCGGCGAAGTGCAGATCGAGATCAACCAACACTACAGCCTGGCCCATGTCGCCCAGGCGCACACGGACCTGGAAGGGCGCAAGACGACCGGCTCGACCATCATCGTGCCATGAGCGGCGGCAGCGAAAGGGATGGCAGGCCAAAGTTTGGCCGCCTGCTGATCGTGCTGGCATTGGCGGTGGCGCTGATCGGCGTACTCACCTTTGCCGCCGAGGCGTATTATTCCTGAGTGAAAAAAGAGTGAAAAAAACCGGCTTGCGCGGCGCTGCGCAAGCCGGTTGTGTCGCCACGTTTGTGTTGCCGCGTCCTTACTCGATTTTCACTTCCACCTTGCGCGGCACGCCGCTCTGGCCGGGGAAGTCGGCAAAGGCGCTGGCGACCATGGCCGGCATCACTTGCGAGGTGGCGCGCTTGTTGCTGGTCGATTGCACCGTCACGTCGTAGAGTTTCTTGCCGTTGCGGTCATTGATCGTGATGCGCAATTCGCGCTCGTATTTATGGCGCACGCTTTCTTCCAGGTCCAGCGGACCATACCAGTAGGGGTTGTAGCCGAAGCGGCCATAGCCTGGCCAGGCGCCGTAGCGGTAGCCATAGCGGCCAGGCCAGTAGCCGGGACCATACCAGAACGGGTCGGTGGCTTGCAGCACGCGCTCAGGGTAGTCGACGGTGGAAAAATTCATCGCCACGCGCAAATTGGCCGCCGCAGGGCCGGAAGCTTCGCCGAAGCCGTGCTTGGCCAGTTCCGCGCGCACCAGGTTCTGGTAGCTGCGGTATTCCAGCGTATCGTTTTCGGCATCCGGCGTTTCAAACGCATACGATTTGTCCTGCAATTGCGCAGGCCACTCATGGAAGACGGTCACATCGCTGCGTATGGTGGTGGCGCAGCCGGTCAGCAACACGGTCAATGCGGCCATCATGATGGTGAGATAACGTTTCATTGCATGACCTCCTGATTAGTAGACGCAATTCATCGCTTAGTATTATAAGAATAGTTCTATTTGTTTCTATTCATTATTACAGAATGTTACCTGGTATGTCGGCGTGTAAGGGAATCCAACATTCCTGAGCTGAATCGCGACTATCGCGGGGCTGGTGTTGGTAAAATAGGCTTTTGCCTCCGCTCCCACCCAAATCCCTATGCGCACAGACAGCCCTCAGACGATTTACCGCAAAGATTACACGCCGCCCAGCTTCCTGGTCGACAGCGTCGAACTTGGTTTCGATCTTGATCCCGCCCGCACAGTGGTGGCGAGCCGGATCCGCATGCGCCACAACCCGGCCAGCACCAGCCGCAGCATCGAATTGCACGGCGAACACATCGAGCTGGTGATGGTGCGCCTGAATGGCAAGCAGCTGAAACCGTCGCAATACAAGCTGACGGCCGGCATGCTGACCATCCCCAAGGCGCCCGACGAGGTACTGCTCGATATCGAGACCGTGCTGGCGCCGCAGGACAATACTTCGCTGTCCGGCCTGTATGTGTCGAACCATAATTTCTTCACGCAGTGCGAAGCGGAAGGCTTCCGCCGCATCACCTTCTTCCCTGACCGCCCGGACGTGATGGCCAAGTATACGGTCATGCTGCGCGCCGACAAGGAACGCTATCCGGTGCTGCTATCGAATGGCAACCTGATCGAAGAGGGCGACCTGGGCGATGGCCGCCATTACGCCAAGTGGGAAGACCCGTTCAAGAAGCCGTCCTACCTGTTCGCCCTGGTGGCGGCGCGCCTGGTATGCCAGGAAGAGCGCTACACGCTCAAGTCCGGCCGCGAAGTGCTGCTGCAAGTGTGGGTGGAAGAGGGCAACCTCGATAAAACCGATTACGCCATGCAGTCGCTGAAAAACTCGATCCGCTGGGACGAGGAGCGTTTCGGCCTGGAGCTGGACCTGGACCGCTTCATGATCGTCGCCGTGGGCGACTTCAACATGGGCGCCATGGAAAACAAGGGCCTGAACATCTTCAACACCAAGTACGTGCTGGCCAATCCGCGTGTGGCGACCGACGTCGATTACGCGGGCATCGAAGCGGTGGTGGGCCACGAATACTTCCACAACTGGACCGGCAACCGCGTCACGTGCCGCGACTGGTTCCAGCTGTCGCTGAAGGAAGGCTTGACGGTGTTCCGCGACCAGGAATTCTCGGCCGACATGATCGGCACGGACACGGGCCGCGCCGTCACGCGCATCGACCAGGTGCGCACCCTGCGCCAGGCGCAGTTCCCCGAAGACGCGGGCCCGATGGCCCATCCCGTGCGTCCCGATTCCTTCGTCGAGATCAATAACTTTTATACGGTCACCATCTACGAAAAGGGCGCCGAAGTGGTGCGCATGTACCAGACCTTGGTCGGCCGCGATGGTTTCCGCAAGGGCATGGACCTGTATTTCGAACGCCACGATGGCCAGGCGGTGCAGTGCGACGACTTCCGCGCCGCCATGGCCGATGCGAATGGCCGCGACTTCACGCAATTCGAACGCTGGTACAGCCAGGCCGGCACGCCCGTTGTCACCGCTGCCACGCGCTACGACGCCGCCAGCCGGACGTTCGAGCTGACCCTGGCGCAAAGCTGCCCCGCCACGCCGGGCCAGCCGAAAAAACTGCCGTTCCACATTCCCGTCACCGTCGGCTTGCTGGGGGCGGACGGCCGCGACCTGCCGCTGCGCGTTGATGGCGTGGCGTCGAACGGCGCCGCCAGCGTCGTGCTGGAATTGACGCAGGCGTCGCAAACGTTCCGCTTCACGAACGTGACGGAAGAACCCGTGCCATCGCTGCTGCGCGACTTTTCCGCGCCCGTGGTGCTCGAATACGGCTATACCGACGAGCAGCTGCTGCACCTGTTCCGCCACGACAGCGATCCGGTGAACCGCTGGGAAGCGGGCCAGCGCCTGGCCATGGAGCGCCTGCTGAAACTGACCGCCGCCGTCGCCGCCGGCGAACCCCTGGCGCTGGACGACACCTTCATCGCAGCGCAGCGCGCCCTGCTGGCCGACGACACGCTCGACCCGGCCTTCCGCGAACTGGCCCTGATCCTGCCGTCGGAAACCATCATCGCCGAGCGCCTGGCGCAAGTCGACCCGCAGGCGATCCACGCGGCGCGCCAGTTCATGCGCCGCACCATCGCGGCCGCCCTGAAAGGGGAATTGCTGGCGCAATACCACGCCAACCAGACGCCGGGCGAATACAGCCCCGACGCCCTGTCGGCCGGCAAGCGCGCCTTGAAAAACCTGGCCTTGTCGTATCTGCTGATCGCGCCCGAAGCGGCGGAGCTGGACCTGGCGCGGCTGCAGTTCGACAATGCCGGCAACATGACGGACCGCGCCGCCGCGCTGGCGGCGCTGATTCATTCCGGCTCGCAGCCGCATGCGCAGGCCGCCCTGACCAGCTTCTATGCCGATTTCGAGAACGAAGCGCTGGTGGTCGACAAGTGGTTCGCCATGCAGGCGGCCGCGCCAGCGACCGACGTGCAAGCCGTGCGCCAGTTGATGACGCATCCGGCCTTCACCCTGAAAAATCCGAACCGCGCGCGCAGCCTGATCTTCAATTTCACCAACGGCAATCCATCGCAGTTCCATGCGCAGGACGGCAGCGGCTATGCCTTCTGGGCCGAGCAGGTGATTGCGCTCGACGCCCTGAACCCGCAAGTGGCGGCCCGCCTGGCGCGCTCCATGGACCGCTGGCGCCGTTACGTGCCCGCGCTGCAAGGCCACATGCGCACGGCGCTCGAGCAAGTCGCCGGCCAGGCCAGTTTGTCGAATGACGTAATGGAAGTGGTCAGCAAGGCGCTGGCCAATTGACTGCATGTCGGATGACGCGTTCCGGGGTCTGACCCGGCGGGTCTGACCCCAGCCTTTACCTTGGCTTAAGCAAAGAAATTCATTAAAACAAAAGGGAATTCATGAAACGCATCAGTCTTACGCAATACCTGGTTGAAGAGCAGCGCTCGAACAACAGCATTCCGGCCGAACTGCGCCTGCTGATCGAAGTCGTCGCGCGCGCCTGCAAGACCATCAGCCACGCCGTTGGCAAGGGTGCCCTCGGTGAAGTTCTGGGCACGGCCGACACGGAAAACGTGCAGGGCGAAGTACAGAAAAAACTCGACATCATCTCCAACGAGATTTTGCTGGAAGCGAACGAATGGGGCGGCCATCTGGCGGCCATGGCGTCGGAAGAGATGGAATCGATCCACCCGATCCCGAACCGCTATCCGAAGGGCGAATACATGCTGCTGTTCGACCCACTCGATGGCTCGTCGAACATCGACGTCAACGTCTCGATCGGCACCATCTTCTCCGTGCTGAAGGCGCCGGACGGCATGGGCCAGCCGACGGAACAGGACTTCATGCAGGCAGGCGCCAAGCAGGTGGCGGCCGGCTACGCCGTGTACGGCCCGCAAACCATGCTGGTGCTGACCTTCGGCAATGGCGTGAACTGCTTTACCCTGGACCGCGAAATGGGTTCGTGGGTGCTCACGCAAAGCAATATGCAGATTCCGCCGACGACCAAGGAATTCGCCATCAACATGTCGAACGCGCGCCACTGGCATCCACCGGTCAAGCGCTATGTCGACGAACTGCTGGCCGGCGACACGGGGCCGCGCGGCACCAATTTCAATATGCGCTGGATCGCCTCGATGGTGGCCGACGTGCACCGCATCCTGAATCGCGGCGGCATCTTCATGTACCCGGCCGACCTGCGCGACACCTCGATGCCGGGCAAGCTGCGTTTGATGTACGAAGCGAACCCGATGGCCTTCATCGTCGAGCAAGCGGGCGGCGCCGCCACCGACGGCAAGCAGCGCATCATGGACATCGCCCCGCACAAGCTGCACCAGCGCGTGCCCGTCTTCCTCGGCTCGAAAGACGAAGTGGCGCGCGTCACCGCGTATCACGCCGAGTAAAAAAGCCGCACTTTTCCACGATTTTCAGCGGCCCGCAGCCGGGCCGCTAAAAAAATGCAAAAAAGTTCGCGTTGACACTAGCAAATTTTGTGCATTGTTTGTAGAATGTGGGTCTTCGCCGTTGTAGCTCAGTTGGTAGAGCAGCACATTCGTAATGTGAAGGTCGCCAGTTCGATTCCGGCCAACGGCACCAAGTTTCATCAGAAAACCCGCCCACTTGCAAAAGTTGGCGGGTTTTTTGTTGTCCGCTATTTCAGCGCCCTGGCTGACGGGATCAATTTTCATTGGAACCAGGCCGCGAAGCAAAACACTGTACGTCGCGTTGCCGGGATGCCAAGTTTGCAGACTACAATACTGCACCGTCTTTCATATGAACGGAACTTTTCCCATGCCTGACAAAATCTATCAGTACCTGACCTCGCCCGGTGTGGACGATGGCGATACACCCCCCGCGGTCGATCTCGATCTCTACTTCGCAGGCAATAGCGACGAAGAGTCGATCGCGCCGAACCAGTGGGGCTATGGCCGCCCGCCGATTGCGCGGCTGTATGACATGTTCCGCGAGATCGCCGCCAGGCCGGACGTGGAAAAGGTGCTGGTCGGCTTGCACCAGGACTGGTGCGTTTATGGCCAGGCGGACGTGGACGCGAAATGTTTCCCGCCTGCGGAAAACGTGCATATCTTCACCTCCGCACCCCAGGAGGAGGTGGAGCGCTGGATCGCCGGGATGGAAGCCGACGGTGTCATCCCCGGCTGGCCTTATGGCAAGCCGGCCAACGCTCCTGATCCATCAGAGGGCTATGCCGTGCTGTCAGTCTGCTGGGACTGAGCGCCGCTCAGAAATTGTGCCGGATTCCCAGCGCCATGCCCGACAAGGTGGCGCCCTGTGTCCCCGCTTCGCCTCCCAGTCCGTTGATGGCGAAGCCGGCGATGCCGTTGCGGCCGTTGGCCAGGCGCGTGTAATAGGCATAGAGGCTGCTGCGCTTCGACAGCTGGTAGTCGTAGCCGACCGTGGCGTGGGTGGCGCCCGTGCCCGCTCCCGCGCGCACGGTGCCGATGCTTTCCAGCGCGTCGCCGCTGGCGCTTTGCGCATGGGCCAGGCCGATGCGCAGGCCGTGGCGGCCGAACTGGCGCGTGGCCGACACATACGCCGTGCGCCGGTGCAGTGCGCCCGTGGGCGTCGTATAGCGCAGGATTTCCAGCGCCACCGCCAGCTGCGTGGCTGCATCGGCACGCCAGGCCAGTGCCAGCTTGCTGCCATGGTCGTCCAGGCCGCGTCCCTGGTAGTCGTGGTGCGCTTCGTGCGCCACGGTGGCGTACAAGGCGCCGCCGTCGTAGAGCAGGGCCGCCGACGCCAGCGATGGCCGCGCGCCGTTGGCCGGCCGTTCCTCGCCCATGCCGCGTGCCATGCGCAGCGACCAGCCGGCCCACTGCGGCGTCCAGTAATGCACGCTGTTCTGCTGGCGCCGGTCGAAGGAATACGTGTTGCTGGTATTGCTGTCGTTTGAGGCAGAGCCGTTGCCCATCAGGCTCATATAGCCGGCCGTGGTCGGGTAGAACGGGTCGAGCGCGGAGGTGGCGCTGTTGTAGGGCAAGGTCCAGTTGCCGCCAAACAGCGTGCCCCAGGGACCCTGGATGCCGATGCGCGTGTCGCGCGCGGCAATGGACCCGGCACCCGTGTCTGGCGCCAGGGTGCCCTCGACCTGGAACAGCGCCTGCCAGCCGCCGCCCAGGTCTTCGCTGCCGCGAAAACCGAGCACGGAGCGGTTGTTGGACAGGCGCTGCACGCTGTCGCCGCTGCCGGACGAGTGCAGCGCCTCGAGCGCCACGTTCAGGCGGCCGTACAGCTGCATATTTTGCTGCGCGGCGGCGGGCAGGGCGGCTGCCAGCGCCAGCGCGCCGGCAGTGCATGAAAGCAAACGCGTCATGCGGGCCTCAGAACGCAAAGCAGCTGCACCCCAGGGCGCCCCAGAAGCCGGAGGTGGCGGCGACGGGGATGGCGCTCTTGCGCGCCACGTCGTGCGCATGGGCGTGCACGCCGCAGGGACCCTGGCACTGGTGCTGCTGCATCACGCTGGCTGTTTGCGGCGGCGCGGCGCGGTAGTGGCCGGCCACGTTTTTCACGGGCGACCAGTCCGGCAATACGGGTATCGGGGGCGGCGCCAGATTGGTAAATTCCGCCTGGCCGTAGACGATCTTGCCGCCGACGATGGTGAGCAGCGACTCGATCGATTTGATCGCTTCCTCATCGATGCTGAAAAAATCGGCGCTCAGCACGGCCAGGTCGGCGAGCATGCCTGCCTGGATGCGGCCTTTCTTGTCTTTCTCGTTGGAGAACCAGGCGCTGCCCGTGGTCCACAGTTCCAGCGCCGTGTCGCGCGACAGGCGCGAACCCGCATCGTACAGGCGCAGGCCGCCCACGGTGCGGCCCGACACCAGCCAGTACAGCGCCGTCCACGGGTTGTAGCTGGCGACCCGGGTGGCGTCGGTGCCGGCGCCGACCGGCACGCCCGTTTGCAGCATGCGGGCGATCGGCGGCGTGGCCTTGGCTGCCTCCGCGCCGTAGCGGTCGACAAAGTACTCGCCCTGGAAGGCCATGCGGTGCTGGATGGCGATGCCGCCGCCCAGTGCCTTGACCCGGTCGATATTGCGCGGCGTGATGGTTTCGCAGTGGTCGAACATCCAGGTCAGGCCGTCGAAGGGAATGTCGCGGTTGACTTTTTCGAACACCGTCAGCATGCGGTCGATCGACTCGTCATAGGTGGCGTGCAGGCGGAAGGGCCAGCGTTTCGACACCAGATGGCGCACGACCTTTTCCAGTTCGTCGTCCATGCCGGGCGCCAGGTCCGGACGCGGCTCGAGAAAATCCTCGAAGTCGGCGGCCGAGAACACCAGCATCTCGCCGGCGCCGTTGTGGCGGTAGTAGTCGTTGCCCTGGCCCGGCGTCACCATCTCCGTCCATTTCTGGAAGTCCTGCAGCTCGGCCCCCTTGTTCTGCGTGAACAGGTTGTAGGCGATGCGGATGGTCAGCTGCTCTTTCTGCGCCAGTTCCTCGACGACCGCGTAGTCTTCCGGATAGTTCTGGAAGCCGCCGCCCGCGTCGATGGCGCTGGTCAGGCCCAGGCGATTGAGTTCGCGCATGAACTGGCGCGTGGAGTTCACCTGCAGTTCGCGCGGCAAGGTCGGGCCCTTGGCCAGGGTCGCATACAGTATCATCGCGTTCGGCCGCGCGATCAGCATGCCGGTCGGGTTGCCCGCGGCGTCGCGCACGATTTCGCCGCCCGGCGGGTTCGGCGTATTTTTATCGTAGCCGACCACGCGCAGGGCGGCGCGGTTGAGCAGGGCGCGGTCGTACAGGTGCAGGATGAAGACGGGGGTGTCGGGCGCCGCCGCGTTGATTTCGTCGAGCGTCGGCATGCGCTTTTCGGCGAACTGGAATTCGTTCCAGCCGCCGACCACGCGCACCCACTGCGGGTTCGGCGTGCGCAAGGCCTGCTCCTTGAGCATGCGCAGGGCGTCGGCCAGCGAAGGCACGCCTTCCCAGCGCAGTTCCAGGTTGTAGTTCAAGCCGCCGCGGATCAGGTGCAGATGCGAGTCGTTCAGGCCGGGAATGACGGTGCGGCCACCGAGGTCGATTACGCGGCTGTCCGGCTGGCGGTGGCGCATGACGTCGTCGGCATCGCCGACAGCGAGGAATTTGCCGTCGGCGATGGCCACGGCGCTCGCCTGTGGGCACGATTTGTCGACGGTATGGAAGCAGCCGTTGATCAGGATCAGCGGTGAGGCGGAGGAAAGGGTCGGTTCGGACATGATGCAGCTCCATGGTGGCAATGCGGGGAGGGCCGGCGTGTGCGGCGCGAAGGTCGAGGGGCAGTCTAGCCCAGGGCCCGCGCGCAAACACGGGCCAAAAGATCAGGTAGGGCAGCTATCGCGGCGCGCCGACTGGTCTAAGGTCGGGTGCGGCGGCACGCGGCATGGCTTACCATGCCGGCAGTAGCGCCCGGGTTTGCGCCCGGGTGCATTTTTTTATTGCGGTTTACCGCATCGCAAGGAGTCCTCATGGAGCAAGCACCACACAGCCGTTTATACGGCACCAGCCTGGGTTTTTTGGCCGGCTTTGTCGATACGCTGGGCTTTATCGCCCTGTTCGGCTTGTTTACCGCCCATGTCACGGGCAACTTCGTGCTGATCGGCGCGGCGCTGGCCGAACCGACGCGCATCCCCATCCTGCTGAAAATCCTCGCCTTTCCCGCCTTTATCGCCGGTATCGTCGTCACGCGCCTGATGGTGCTGGCCATCGAGCGCCGTGGCGGCGCGGCGCTGACCCCGGCCTTTTTGCTGCAATGGGTCTTGCTGGCCGGTTTCATGCTGTTCGGCGTGCTGGCCGAGCCGGTCGGCACGCAGGTGGGCACGCTGGCGATGCTTGCCGGCTTGCTGGGCACGGCCGCCATGGGCGTGCACAGCGCCACCAGCCGTTTGCTGCTGGCGCACCTGGCGCCCACCTCCATGATGACCGGTAACGTGACGCAGATCGTGCTCGATACCGTCGACGTGCTGCGCGGCGCGGCCGACGGCGCCACGCATGCGCGCTGCATGAAGTTTTTCTGGCCGCTGCTGGCCTTTGCGCTGGGCGCCATCGCCGCCGGCTTTGGCTACCTGGCCTTTGGGTTCGCGGCGCTGGCCGTGCCGCTGGTGCTGCTGGGCGGCCTGATCGTGGTGGAGCGGCGTAGCGAACGGGCCGCCGTGACTGCGCCCTGATCGCGGCGATGCGCGCCTGCCTGCTCTGGCTGATGTTGATGCTGGCCAGCCCGCAAGGGCTGGCCATCGATGGCGCGCGCGGCATCCACCAGCTGCAGCACACGCGCTGGACGGTCAACGAGGGCGCGCCCGACGATATCATCGTCATGGCCCAGGGTAATGACGGTTTCCTGTGGCTGGGCACGCATGCGGGCGTGAGCCGCTTCGACGGCTTGCGCTTCGAACCCGTGCGTGCGCGCCAGGGCCATTTTCCCGACACGGTGGCGCTGGCGCTCAAGCGCGCCGCCGACGGCGGCATGTGGATAGGCTGGCAGGTGGGCGGCATCAGTCACGTCAAGGATGGCGTGGTGCGCAATTACGCCGAGCCGCAGGGCGTGCAGGCGGGCGCCATCTGGGGCTTCGCCATCGGCGGCGACGGCGCCGTGTGGGCGGCCGGCGTGTCCGGCATTGCGCGCTTCGATGGCCGGCGCTGGCAGGCGATGGGCGCGGCGCAGGGCTACACGGCGCAAAAGGCGTCGGCCGTGTTTGCCGACCGCGATGGCCGCATCGCCGTGTTCAGCGAAAAAGGCCTGTTCATCTGGCAGGGAACTCAATCGCGTTTCGCGCCGCCCATCGGCCGGCTCGACCTGCGCGCGCCGCCGCAGCAGGGATCCGATGGCCGCATCTATTTGCTGGAGATGCGCGGCATCCGCATCATCGACAGCCTCGAACGCTACGACCAGCCCGATCACCCATGGATTTACCGCGACACCAGCGGCACCAGCGGCAGCATGCTGGTCGACCGCGCGGGCACCTTGTGGTTCGACAGCCAGTACGGCCTGCACCGCACGCGCAGCGCCGGCACGCTGGCGCCGGGGCAGCTGGGCATCAGCGGCGACACGGAATCGTTCCTGCCGCGCGATGGCTTGAGCAATGTTCTCGTCGGCTCCATGTGCGACGACAATGAAGGCAACGTCTGGGTCTCCACGTACGGCGGCCTGGACCGTTTCCGCCAGGCCGCGCCCGTGGTCCTGCGCACGCGTGCGGCCTCCGAAGTGGGCGAGGTGTTCCGTACCCAGGAAATGCTGGCCGGGCCGGCAGGCGCCATGTGGCTGTCGCGCGACGATGTCCTGGGGCCGCTGCTGCTGGCGCGTCCCGACGGCACGGTGCTGCGCGCGCCGCGCCTGGGACCCGTCAGCGCCATCCTGGAAGCGCCGGGCGGCCTGTGGGTGGCGGCCCGCGCCGGCCTGCAGCGGCTGGCCGGCGAGGATGGGCGCGTGCTGCGCACCGTCGCCTATCCGTCCGGGGCGGCCGCGGTCAAGCGCATGCGCGCCGGTGTGCTGGCGCCCGATGGCAGTATCTGGGGCGTCTTCAGCGGCGCCGGCGTGTTCCAGTACCGCGACGGGGCCTGGCGGCGCGAACCGCTGTTGCCCGAGGGCGGCGCGAAAGTGCCGCTGGCGCTGCTGGCCGATGCGGCCGGGCGCCTGTGGCTGTCGTATGCCGATGGCAGCGTCGCCATGCTGGCAGCGGGGCGGCTGCACACCTTCGGTCCCGCGCAGGGCCTGGACCTGGGCAAGATTCCCATGCTGGTCGAATACCAGGGACAAGTCTGGGCGGGCGGGCAGCGCGGCGTGGCGCTGTGGCGCGGCGGCCGCTTCCAAGCCCTGCGCAGCGAACCGGCCAGCGTCTTCGAGGGCGTGGTGGGCCTGCTGCGCGCGCGCGACGGCAGCCTGTGGCTCAATCACGGCAGCGGTGCCGCGCACATCCCCGCCGCCGAAGTGGAACTGGCGCTGCGCGACGCCGCCCATGCCTTGCGCGCCACGGCGTACGACGCCGTCGATGGCTTGAACGGCAGCATCGGCATGCTGCACAACCGCTCGGTGGCCGAAGCGGACGATGGCAAGATCTGGTTTTCGCGCCAGAACGCGACCTTCTGGATCGATCCGCGCCAGGCGCCGGCGGCCTTGCCCGCGCCACGCGTGGAAATCGGCGCGCTGCTGGCCGACGGCAGGCGCATCGACACGCCCGCCGGCGGCGCCTTGCAACTGGCGGCCGGCACGCGCGACGTGCAATTCCATTACAACGCCGCCAGCCTGGGCACGCCGGCGCGTTTGCAGTTCCGCTACCGGCTCGACGGCTACGATACACAGTGGCAGCAGGCGGGCGGCCGGCGCCTGGCGCAGTACACGGGCCTGGGGCCGGGCAGCTACCGCTTCGAGGTGGTGGCCGCGAACGGCGATGGCGTCGACAGCGTGGTGGCGCAACTGCCGTTGCGCGTGCTGCCGGCGTTTTACCAGACCTGGTGGTTCCGCAGCCTGTGCGCAGCGCTGCTGCTGGCGGCCGCGTATGGCGCCTACCGCTGGCGGCTGCGCCAGCACGCCGCGCGCCTGCTGGTGCGGATGGAGGCGCAGCAGGCCGAGCGAGAACGCATCGCGCGCGAGCTGCACGATACCCTGCTGCAGGGCACGCAGGCGATGATTTTGCACTTTCATAATGCCAGCATGGCCATCGCCGAGGATGATCCCGCGCGCGCCGCCATGCTGCGCGCGCTCGACGACGCCGACCGCATGCTGGGCGAGGGACGTGACCACGTGCACGACCTGCGCGCCGGCGACGATGCCGGCACGCGCTGGAGCGCCATCCTGCGGCGCGAAGGCGAGCGGCTGGCGCTGCGGCACGGCATCGCGTTCCGCTATGCGGAGGAAGGCGAATCGCGTCTGCTGCATGCGCGCGCCGCGCATGAAATCTACCGCATCGCCAGCGAAGCGCTGCGCAATGCCTTCCAGCATGCGCGCGCGCAGGTGGTCGAGGTGGCGGTGCGCTATGCGCGCGGCGGCATCGAACTGGTCGTGCGCGACGATGGTCAGGGCTTGCCGCCGGTGGTCGCGGCAAACGGGCAGATTCCCGGACACTGGGGCATGCCCGGCATGCGCGAGCGCGCCGCGAAACTCGGTGCGCGCCTGTCCGTGGGCGCGCGCGATGGAGGCGGCACGCAGTGGCGCCTGCGGGTGCCGGCGCG
>NZ_NEHB01000019.1 GCF_002127655.1 Janthinobacterium sp. GW456P | reverse complement strand
GAAACAGGCGAGCAAAATGGTGGCGCAATCGGTGCGGATCTATAACCAGGAACGGCCGCATACGGCGCTGAAATACAAAACGCCCGATGCGGTGCATCGGGCGTTTTTACAGCAATAAATACTGTCAACCTATTTTAGGACTGGACACTGACGCCATGACCACACCCAAATCTCCGCAAACCGCGCTGATCCACAGCGATTACCAGGCGCCGCAAGGCTTTGCCGCGTTTCCCAACGCCATCCATCACGCGTCGACCGTGCTGTTCAAGGACGTGGCGGCCATGCGCTCGGGCGACTGGAAAGACAAGAACGCCTATACCTACGGCTTGCACGGCACGCCCACCACGTTCACCCTGGAAGCGCGGCTGGCCGGGATCGAAGGGGGCAAATATTGCCTGCTGGCGCCGTCGGGACTGGCGGCCATCGCCATGGCGGACTTTGCCTTGCTGAAGACGGGCGACGACGTGTTATTGCCGGAAAATATCTACAACCCGAACCGCGAACTGGGACGCTGGCTGGCACAGGATTTCGGCATCACGGCCCGCTATTACGATCCGCTCATCGGCGCCGGGATCGCCGCGCTGATCCAGCCAAACACCAAACTCATCTGGACGGAAGCGCCGGGTTCCGTGACGATGGAAGTGCCGGACTTGCCCGCCATCTGCGCGGCCGCCCACGCGCGTGGCGTGCTCGTCGCCCTGGACAACACCTGGTCGGCCGGCCTGGCCCTGCGCGGCTTCGACCTGGGCGTGGACATCATCATGCAGGCGCTGACGAAATACCAGTCGGGCGGCTCGGACGTGCTGATGGGCGCGCTGATCACGCGCGAGCGGGCGCTGCACGAGCGTCTGGCGCAGGCGCACATGCGACTGGGCATGGGCGTGGGAGCGGACGATGCCTATCTGGTGCTGCGCGGCTTGCCCACCATGAAGCTGCGCTTCGACGCCCACGATGCGGGCGCGCGCGCGGTCGCTGCCTGGCTCAAGGGACGCAGCGAGATCGCCACGGTGCTGCACCCGGCCTTCGCCGATTGTCCCGGGCACGCCACCTGGCAGCGCGATTTCACGGGGGCGGGCGGCCTGTTTTCCGTGCTCTTCGATGCCCGCTACACGGAGGCGCAGACGGACCGCTTCGTCGATGCCTTGCAGTTGTTCAAGATTGGTTATAGCTGGGGCGGCGCGAACAGCCTGGTGATGCCGTACCGCATCGCCGCCATGCGCAAGGGCTGGCAGTTGCCGGGCCAGCTGGTGCGCCTGAATGTGGGGCTGGAAGATCCGCAGGATCTGATCGCCGATATCGAACGGGCGTTCGCGGCGATGTAGCGGTAGGGGCAAGCATGTCGGCTTGCCCGCAAGTGCCTACATGGGCACGGGTTTGTTGTTGTTCAGGTCGAGGAAGCCGCGCAGCAGGCGGTAGGCTTTCCACAGCCAGGCCACGCCCCACACGATGATGGCCAGCGGAATGCCGATCAGCGTGACCCACAGGAGGGCGCCGACGACGATCCAGGCCGCATACCACCAGAAGGAACGGATCATCCAGCTGTGATGGCTGTACACGAAGGTTCCGGCCGCCTCGTCCCGCTTCACATAATTGATGATGAGCGGAATGAAGGAAAACGCGCCCAGCGAAAACACGAAGCTGGCGCCATGTATCAGGTATAACCACCAGGCCAGGTTCTTGGTCTGCTGGAGTTGGGTATCCAAAATAATATCTTGTGACATGAAGGCTCCCGTCGTTGCGCAATTTTTAATTGTAACAAGCAAAGCGGCGAGGCAGCGCAGTCCATGGAAAAAGGCAGAATACATTGTTGAAACGAAATCGATATTCCACCCTGGCCGCGCGCGCCAGGTCCTGGCTGCGGCGCGCCGTGCCGGCCTTGCTGCTATGCGCCACTGCCGCCCATGCCGCCGCTCCTACCCTCGAGGCGGAGTTTGCCGCCGGCCTGAAGGAAGAGGGCCTGGCGGGTGCCGTCTGGAGCGAAGTCTTGCCCGATGGCACAGTCAAAGTCGGTGCATCGGGCTTGCGCGACGCCGCCAGGCAAGTACCCATGCAGGCCGATACGCGCATGCAGGTGGGCTCCGTGGGCAAGGTGGCGCTGGCGCTGGGCGTCTTGCGCCTGATCAGCGAAGACCGGCTCACGCTCGACACGCCCCTGCAGCAGGTGCTGCCGGAACTGGCAGTGCGAAACCCGTGGCTGGCCAGCGATCCCGTGCGCATCCGCCACCTGCTGGCGCATACGTCCGGCCTCGATAATGTGCGCTTCTGGCAAGCATTCAGCCTGAAACCGGCGCCGGACACGCCGCTGGCCGAGGCGTTTGACGGCGGCGGCAATCTGCTGCGCGTGCGCACGCGGCCCGGCAGCCGCTACGCTTACTCGAACATGGGCTATGGCTTGCTGGGCATGGTGATCGAACGAGTCACGGGCCAGCCGTATGAACGCTACCTCGATGCGCAGCTGCTGCAGCCGCTGGGCTTGGCGGACAGCACGTTTGCCTTTGTCAGCCAGACAGGCCCGCATGCGGACCCGCGCCTGGCCATGGGCTATTTCGAGCATGGCGTGGCGCAGCCGGCCGTGCCCCAGTACCTGCGTCCGGCCGCGCAATTTACCACCACGGCGGCCGACATGGGCAAGCTGGCGCAGTTCCTGATGGGGGACGGCAAGCTGCAGGGCGCGCAGTTCATCGACCTGGCCCTGATGGGCGCCTTGTCCGAACCGGCCGGCACGGATGCGGCGCAGGCGGGCCTGGCGACGGGCCACGGCCTGGCGCTGGCCGTGCGCGACCGCCACAATGTCGTGGGCGCCTGCCACCCTGGCACGGCCGTGGGTTTTCGCGCCATGCTGTGCATCTATCCGGAGCAGGACAGCGCCTTCTTCGTGGCCTTCAACACGGATGCGGAAGCAGCCGACTATGAACGCTTCAACCGCCTGCTGCTGCGCGACCTGGAACTGCCCCTGCGCGCGCCGGCCCCGCAGGGCACGCCCGCGCCCACGGTGGAAAACTGGCAGGGCGTCTACGTGCCGTCGCCCAGCGCCATGGCCAGCATGGCCTGGGTCGATGCCGTCTTCGGATTTACGCGCGTCAAATGGGATGGCGAATCGCTGTTCCTGATCCCGTTCCAGGGCGAGCCGAAGGAGCTGGAACCGGTGGGCGGCTTGCTGTTCCGTGCCAGCGACCGCAGCACCGCGTCGCATGTGCTGATGCAGGAAGATGGCAAGCATGTCCTCAGCGACGGCTTGCGCAGCTATGAGCGCGCGTCGATGCTGCGCATGCTGGTGCTGTGGGGCAGCCTGGCCCTGGGGGCTGGCGGCTTGCTGTACGTGCTGGTGGTGGGCATCTGGCGCGCGGCGCTGCGCAGCCTGGGACGGGGCGACCATCTGTTCGTGCCCCTGCTGTCGCTGCTGGCGCTGCTCTTGCCGCTGCCGTTTTTCTATTTCCAGTCCTATCTGCGCCTGGGCGACGTCACCATCGCCAGCGTGCTGCTGGCGCTGGCGACGGGCGCGCTGCCGCTGGCAACGGCATTCGGGCTGGCGCGCTGCTGGCGTAGCCACGGCACGCCAGCCGAGGCGGGCTCGTGGGCGAAATGGGATTGGGTCGCCTTGCTGGCGGCCCTGCAACTGCTGCTGGTGCTGGCCTGGTGGGGACTGCTGCCGCTGCGCTTGTGGCAGCTGTAAGGCGTCAGATCCAGCCCGGCAGCAGCCGGCGCCACCAGCGTTGCGCGGGCTTGGCGGCGCGGCCGTGCGCCTGGCGCTTGGCGCGATAGCTGGCCGCCGCCATCTGCAGGCCGACGCGGTCCATCTCCGCCATCGCGTCCGCTTCCTGCGGCGACAAGCCGTGCAGCAAGGCTTGCGCGCGGGGCGCGAGCAGGAAGGCGGCACGCACGGCGTCGTCCGTGTACAGCCTGGCCAGGTAGGTTTCCAGCGCGGGGGAACTCATGCCCTGCGCCCCGCGCGCAAGGCCGCGCGCGCCAGCTCCAGCTGGCCCAGCACATGCTCGAACGACGGGTAATTGCCGTCGCGTTCGACGATCACCGTCAACGGTTGCGGCGCGTGGCGCGCCAGCACGGCCAATAAAGCGAACACTTCGGGCGGCACGTCGTGCAGATGGTCATCGAGCAGGCGCCGGCCGCCGCCCGGCGCAGCGATCCAGTGGCCGCCGCTCAGGTGCACGGCGCCGACCTTGTCCAGGGGCAGGCGCAGCAGCAGAGCCTCCGGCACCTCGCCCGCATTGACGGCATTCGCATACAGGTTGTGCAGGTCCAGCAGCAGCGGCACGTGCGCGCCATGGATAATCTGCGCCAGCCACTCGGCTTCGTCCAGCGTGCTGGCCGGCGGCAGCACCAGGGTGGCGATGTTTTCCATCAGCGGCGCGCTGCCGACGATGCGCGTGGCCAGCGCGATATTGGCGATGGCGCCGGCGGCGCTGCGCGGCGTGCGCGGCGGCGCCGCCAGGTGGCCGATTTCCACGCCGCCGGCACGCACAAAGCTCAGGTGCTCGGACCACGATTCCGCCTGCACCGCCTTCATCAGGCGCGCCATCGCCTGCAGGCGGCGCGGCTCGGCGGGTATCGTCGAGGCCAGCCCCATGCCCACGCCGTGCAGGCTGACGGGCACCTGGCGCGCCAGGCGCCGCAGGGCGGCGATGCCGGCGCGCGAGGCATGGTAATAATCGTCGGCGATCACTTCCAGCACGTCGATCCGCGCCAGATGGGACAGGATGCCGGCCGCCAGTTCGCCGCGCCAGCCCAGGCCGACACGGTCGCGCGCGCTTTCCTGCCTAACTGCCACAGCCGCCGCCACCGCCGCAACCGCCACAGCCGCTGCCGCCGCCGTCACCGCCGCCGCCGTCGCCGCCCGATGAAGAGCCGCCCGAGTCACCCGTGCCGCCGGACGACGAGTCGCCGCCGGTGCTGTGCCGAGGCGCAGGGTACAGCCCGGCGACATACGCGTACACGGACAAGGGCAGGGCGCCTATGCCGAAGATGGCGGCCAGCAGTGCCATGTCGGCGCTGCTGCTGCCCGCCTGCAGGCGCGCCGAGCGCATGTTCAGGCGGCCAAACAGCATGCGCAAGTCGGTCAGCAGCCGCTGCGCGCTCCAGCTGGTCGCCTGGGTGCGCAGGCCGCGCAGCATGAGGAGAAAAATCGCCAGCAGGATTGCCAGGAACAGCAGGTTGTAGTGCTGGCGGCTGATGGCGATGACGGCCTTGGCGCCCGCCACCGTCACCAGCAGCCAGTGCGCGGCCCAGGTGAGGCGTTCGCGCCGGCGCAGCAGCGGCGGGCCGACCAGCAATTCCTGCTGCGTCAAGGTCTCCTGGTAGGCGCGGCACGATGGCAGCATCTCGGCCTGCACGGCCAGTTCCCTGCTGTGGCCCTGGCGGCCCAGGTACAGCCGCAGCACGTCGCGTTCGATGTCGTGGCTGGCGAAGCGCAGGCTGTCGGCGCTGGCCGTTTCGAGCAGCGGGCCGTCGGCGCGCAGCAAGCCGCGGTCGACCAGCACGATGGCGGCGATCTTCACGGCTTCGAGCGCGCCGCCGCGCAGGAAGGCGATGCGGTAGGGATCGTCGGCGAGCGACAGCTGGGCGTGCGGATTGCGCACTTCCTGGCGGATCAGCAGCTCGCGCACGCCGTAGTACACGAGCAGGGCGAAGATCAGGTAGGCCAGCAGGAACCACGGCCCGGTCCAGTCAAACGGATTCGCGCCGTTCACCGCATCTGCTCCGCGTGTTCGCGCAGGCGTTCGGTAATCGTCATCAGGCCTGCGAAGGCGGGCAGCGCTTGCCCCGGCGCCAGGCGCGCCGTTTCGCGCGCCGCCGACATGGCTTGCAGGGCGGTGTGCAGCGATGGTTCGCCCAGCTGGTCGACAAACGCTTCGAGCGCCTGCTTGCCGGACAGCGCAGACTTGCCCTCCAGCTGCGCCAGCGAGGCGGCGGCCGAGCGCAAGGGACCGGCGGCGTCGGCGATGGCGCCGGCCAGCTGTTCTTCATTCAGGCTGACGAGCATATAGCGTTCGCGCATGCGCAGCTGCTGGTTCAGCAGCACTTGCCGCAGCCGGCGCAGCACGGCGTCGCGGCTGGTGTGCAGGCTGGCGAAAGGATCATTGCCCAGCAAGACCCGGTGGCGCGCGATGATGTCGGCGAACTTGACGGCGAAGGCGTCGGCGGCCTGCGTCAATTCGCTTTCGAGCAGGAACATCACCTGCAAATCGATGGCGGCGTGCGCCAGGCGCAAGGGAGCGCGCAGCGCGTCGGCCGCCTGCGGCGTGAAGTGCTTGAGCAGCAACAGCAGGTTGACGTCGGAGGTGGCGCGCAACTGGCCGTCGGCGGCCGAGCCAAACAGCACGGCGGCGGCCAGGTCGGTGCCAAACGTGGTTTGCGCGGCGGCGACAAACACCTCCAGGTGGCGTTGTATTTCTTCTGGCAGCGGTGGCGGCATGCGGTGTTCTTTCACGGTGGGCTGGCGGGGTGAATATAAGTTTGCAATATAGCAAACTTATACCATCGTGCGCGCACCGTCTGGCGCCGCGAACTTGGCCCCGACTCAGCTCAAGACGTTGAGCAAGCCATCGAGTCCCACAAAGTTCAGCGCCACGTCGGCCTGCGAGCGCACCACGGGCTTGGCGCGGAAGGCCACGGACAAGCCGGCGATGCCCATCATTTTCAAGTCGTTGGCGCCGTCGCCCATGACGATGGCCTGCGATGGCGCAATCCCCATCTCCGCGCACACGCGTTCCACCGTGCGCTGTTTTTCCTCCGCGTCGACGATACCGCCTATGACTTTGCCTGTCAGCTTGCCGTCGACGATTTCCAGTTCGTTCGCGTGCGTGTAGTCGAGGCCCAGGCGTTCCTTGAGGCGCTGCGTGAAGAAGGTAAAGCCACCCGACACCAGCAGCGTCTTCAGGCCGGCCGCCTGCACGGCCGCCAGCATCTTCTCGGCACCCAGCGACAGCTTCAGGCGCTCGTCGTAGACGCGCTGCAGGGCCGACGCATCGAGGCCTTCGAGCAGGGCCACGCGCTGCTTCAGGCTGGCGGCAAAATCGAGTTCGCCGCGCATGGCCGCTTCCGTGATGGCCGCCACTTGCGGTTTCAGGCCCTGCATGTCGGCGATTTCATCGATGCACTCGATGGTGATCAGGGTCGAATCCATGTCCATCGCCACGAGCTTGAATTCGCTGAGCTCACGCTGGCCCATCATGTAGGTGGCGTCCAGCTGCGCCGCATGGGCCGCCACTTCGATGGTGGGGCGCAGCGCGGGCGAATAGGCGATCTGTTCGCAGCGCACGGCATTCGGACCGAGGCGCGTGACGGACGTGGGCGCGGCCAGCGCGGCGATGCGTTCGAGGCGCGCGCTATCGCCTTCGAGTCCCTGCAGGATAAGATTCATGGTGATGGTCTTGGTATTGGTCATGGGTCAGGCCTGCATAAATGGTCGAAATGGTCTACACCGTCAATTGCTTGATGGTGGTCTTGATCTGTGTCACGCGCGCGGCCAGGTCCGGCATGGCGGCCGTGATTTTCAGCTTGTCCTGGCCATGCAGCTTGATATGGCGGTTCTTCTGGATCAAGCCGATGATGCGCATCGGGTCGATGGGCGGCTTGGCCATGAATTGCAGCGTGGCCGCCTCGCCATGCACGTCGATCTTGACGATGCCCACGGTTTTCGCCGCGATGCGCAGGCGGTGCGTCTCGACCAGGGCTTTGACGGCGTCGGGCAGTTTGCCGAAGCGGTCGATCAGCTCTTCCTGGATATCGTCGATTTTCTCTTGCGTGGCGCAATTGGCCAGGCGCTTGTAGATCGACAGGCGTTCGTGCACGTCGCCGCAGAAGTCCGCGGGCAGCAAGGCCGGCACGTGCAGGTTGATCTCGGTGGTCGAGGCCAGCGGCGCGGCCAGGTCCGGCTCCTTGCCGGCTTTGAGCGAGCGCACGGCTTCGTTGAGCATGTCCGAATACAGCTGGAAGCCGATTTCCGTCATCTCGCCCGACTGGCTCTCGCCCAGCACCTCGCCGGCGCCGCGGATTTCCAGGTCGTGCATGGCCAGGTAAAAGCCGCTGCCCAGTTCTTCCATCTGCTGGATGGCGTCCAGCCGGCGCTGCGCCAGTTTCGTCAGGCCCTGCACGTCGTGCACCAGCAGGTAGGCGTAGGCCTGGTGATGCGAACGGCCCACGCGGCCGCGCAGCTGGTGCAGCTGCGCCAGGCCGAACTTGTCGGCGCGGTGCATGATGATGGTGTTCGCCGTCGGCACGTCGATGCCCGTCTCGATGATCGTCGTGCACAGCAAAATATTGAAGCGCTGGGCGACGAAGTCGCGCATGACCTTTTCCAGGTCGCGTTCGTGCATCTGGCCGTGCGCCACGGCGATGCGCGCCTCGGGCAGCAGTTCCGTCAGCATGGCCAGGCGGTTCTCGATGGTTTCCACCTCGTTGTGCAGGAAGTAGATCTGGCCGCCCCGCTTGAGTTCGCGCAGGCACGCTTCGCGGATGATGGCCTCGCCCTCGCTGCGGACAAAAGTCTTGATGGCCAGGCGCTTTTGCGGCGCCGTGGCGATGATGGAAAAGTCGCGCAAGCCTTCCAGCGCCATGCCCAGGGTGCGCGGGATCGGCGTGGCCGTCAGGGTCAGCACGTCCACTTCCGCGCGCAAGGCTTTCAAGGCTTCCTTCTGGCGCACGCCGAACCGGTGTTCCTCGTCGATGATGACGAGGCCCAGGCGCGTGAATTTGACGTCGTCCGACAGCAGCTTGTGCGTGCCGATGACGATGTCGATGGTGCCGTCGGCCATGCCCTTGAACGCTTGCGTGATCTCCTTGCCGGTGCGGAAGCGCGACAATTCCGCGATGCGCACGGGCCAGTCGGCGAAGCGGTCAGCGAAGGTTTGCGCATGCTGCTCGGCCAGCAGGGTGGTGGGTGCCAGGATGGCCACCTGCTTGCCGCCCATGACGGCGATGAAGGCGGCGCGCAGCGCCACTTCCGTCTTGCCGAAGCCGACGTCGCCGCAGACGAGGCGGTCCATCGGCTTACCGGACGTCATGTCCTTGATGACGTTGTGGATGGCCTCGGCCTGGTCCGGCGTCTCGTCGAAGCCGAAGCTGTCGGCGAAGCGCTGGTAGTCGTGCGACGAGAATTCGAACGAGTGACCCTGGCGCAGCGCGCGGCGGGCGTACAGGTTGAGCAGCTCGGCGGCCGTGTCGCGCACCTGCTCGGCCGCGCGTTTCTTGGCCTTTTCCCACTGCCCCGAGCCGAGCGAGTGCAGCGGCGCGTCTTCCGGCGAGGCGCCCGAATAGCGCGAGATCACATGCAGCTGCGACACGGGCACATACAGCTTGGTATCCTTCGCGTACTCGAGGTGCAAAAATTCCGTCTCGCCTTCGCCCAGGTCCATGCTGGTCAGGCCCATGTAGCGCCCGATGCCGTGGTTGATGTGCACGACGGGGTCGCCGATTTTCAGCTCGGACAGGTCGCGCACCATCGACTCGACCTGCGTCACGCCTTCCTGTTTCTTGCTGCCGACGCGGCGGCCGGAACCGGCATACAGTTCCGTCTCCGTGATGAAAGCGACATTGCCGTCCGGCGTGAACAGTTCAAAACCCGCGTGCAGCGGCGCCACGCCCAGCATCAGCTTGGCGTCGGACTGCAAAAAGCCGTCGCTGCCTTCCACCGGTGTCAGGTGCAGGTCGTATTCAGTGAAGTACTGCTGCAGGGTTTCGCGGCGGCCGTTCGATTCGGCGCAGATCATCACGCGGCGGCCCGCTTGCAGCAAATAGCTGCGCAGGTTGGCCAGCGGGTCGTCGGCGCGGCGGTTGACGGCAATGTTGGGAATCGGCGCCGACAGTTCGGAGGCCAGCGCATCGTTCGCTTTGGCGAGCGCCAGGCGCGCATACGGCTTGGCCAGGCCGAAGAACTGCTCGTCGGACAAAAACAGCGATTCCGGCGGCAAAATCGGCCGCTCGCGGTCCGCTTTCAGGAAGCGGTAGCGCGACTGCGTGTCGGTCCAGAAGCGGCCGATGGCGGCGTCGATCTCGCCCACCAGGGCCAGCGAGGCGTCGGGCGGCAGGTAGTCGAACAGGGTCGCCGTCTGCTCGAAGAACAGGGGCAGATAGTATTCGATGCCGGCCGAGGCGATGCCGCTGCTGATGTCCTTGTAGACGACGGAGCGCGACGGGTCGCCCTCGAACTGTTCGCGCCAGCGGTTGCGGAAGGTGGTGCGTGCCGCTTCGTCCATGGGAAATTCGCGGCCCGGCAGCAAGCGCACTTCATGCACCGGATACAGCGAGCGCTGGGTGTCGGCGTCAAACGTGCGGATGGTCTCGATGGTGTCGCCGAACAGGTCGAGCCGGTAGGGCAGGCTTGATCCCATGGGGAACAGGTCGAGCAGGCCGCCGCGCACCGAGTATTCGCCCGGCGACATCACTTGCGACACATGGCTGTAGCCGGCCAGGGTCAGCTGCGATTTCAGGCGTGCCTCGTCGAGCTTTTCGCCTTTCTTGAAGAAGAAGGTGTAGGCGGCCAGGAACGACGGCGGCGCCAGGCGCACCAGCGCCGTGGTGGCCGGCACGATCAGCACGTCGCACTGGCGCGTCTGGATTTCGTGCAGGGTGGCCAGGCGCTCGGAGACCAGGTCCTGGTGCGGCGAAAAGGCGTCGTAGGGCAGGGTTTCCCAGTCCGGCAGCAGATGGCAGCGCAGTTCCTTGCCGCCAAACCACGGAATTTCATCGAGCAGGCGCTGGCCGTCGCTGGCCTGCGCCACCACCACGGCCAGCATCTGGCCCCGCGCTTTCAATGCCAGCGCGGCCAGCGCCAGGGCATAGGCGTCGGATGAACCATACAGGGCGGGCAGCGCGTAGCGGTTGCCGGGCTTGGGGAGGGCTTTCGTTAAGTCTAAGGACATGCAGGCGATGACACTAGTGGCAGAGGCAGTTGAGTGGAACAGCTGTGATGCGGACAGCGCCGCCAGTGACGGCGCCGACAGGCAGAATTATAGACTATCGCCCTCATCTCCGCGCTTGAGAAAACCGTCGCGAGCGGCAGTGATTTGTGGCTAAGAAGCGCAACCGTACTTTAGTACGGTGAGCATCGCAGGCCGCAAAGCACGACGCGCAGCAGGTTTTATCATGCGCGCACATTCGCGATACCGAACGGGACATGCACCATCGGGATGGTGCCGCCCGCCGATTTCAGGTGGCTCAACTGGTCGTCGAAGAAGATATGCGGCTTGAACACGGACAGCACGCGCGATTTGTCCATGCCGCCGAGGAAAAACGTCTCGTCGGCCGCCACGCCCCAGCTTTTCAGGGTCGTCACGACCCGTTCGTGCGAAGGCGCGTTGCGCGCCGTGATGATGGCGATGCGCAGGATCTTTTTATAACCGGGGTCGCGCCGCTGCGCCTTTTCCTCCAGGCGCTGCATGGTGGCCAGCTTCTGGAACAGGTCGGCCAGCGGGCCGGGACGGTGCGGCGTGCCCACGTTCAGGGTTTCATGGGCGTGGAATTCATCGACGTCATTGTTGCGCTTGAACACGGTTTCCGCTTCGTCGTCGGCGATCACGCCGTCGAAATCGAAGGCCACGCGCAGTTCCTCGTCATTTTCATCGTCTTCCGTGCGCGACGGCAGCACCAGACCGGCCGGATAGTCGCAGGCCAGCGCGCTGCGCACGTCGTCCTCGTTCGCGCTGAGGAAGAGCGAGGCGTTGAAGGCGGGCAGGTAAGGATAGGGCGACTTGCCCGTCATGAAGGCGGCGCGCGAGATATCCAGGCCGTAGTGGGCGATGGAATGCATGACGCGCAAGCCCGTTTCCGGCGAATTGCGCGAAAACAGCACCACTTCCACGGGCGACTGGCGCGGATAGTGCTTGTTGATGTTCAGGAAGCGGCGAATGAAGGGGAAGGCCACGCCGCGCGGCAGGACCGTGTCGATATGGGCTTCCTGGTATTTGCGGTATTCCTCGGGGCCGCTGTCGAGGTAGACCTGGTGCGATTCGGCCAGGTCGAACAGGGCGCTGGAAGCGACCCCGATCACCAGTTTGTGTTCGATAGGATAAGCCATGGTCTGCCTGTTGTTTGCTTGTTACTCATCTTAAACGACTATCAACTGCGTAGCCAATAGGGGCGCGCGAGGATTTTTCCCTCTTAAAGCATGACATTGCGGCAATTCGGGCGACTTCTGTACAAGGCACGCCACAGTAAAGAAAGAAATATTGTCTTGTATCAAGTATGCAGCAGCCAGTGAGCGTATTTTCCACTATGCTTGCACTTATGAATTCTCGCCAATTGTAACGAAGCGTACGCCCCAACCCCGCCACCTTTATACAAGCGTCAGCCGTTCTACCCGAACATGCCAGCCTCAACCTTGCCAGCAGCAGTTTTGACTAATAAAGGACCTAGCCATGTTTAAGAATTTACTGATCAAATGGAAGTTGGCGACCCTTGTCGCCGTGATGATGGCGGCCCTGCTGGTGGTCGGCGTCTGCGGCTACACGGGCATCGCCACCGTGGGCGGTGCCGTCAATGAGATCGGCGTGGTGCGCCTGCCGTCGATCCAGGGCCTGATGATGATCAGCGAAGGCCAGACGGCCGTTGCCGCCGCCACCCTGACGGCCGCCATCTATGAAAACAATTACCAGGCACAGGACAAGTTCGCGGAAGCGCTGCAGCTGCGCACCAAGGCCTGGAGCAATATCGAGGCAGGCCGCAAGCTGTACGAGCCGCTGCCGCAAACCCCCGAGGAAGCGGTACTGTGGAAGCGCTTCCTGGAGGAATGGGCCGCCTGGAAGGGCGATGACGACAAGGTGCGCGCCATCCTGCGCCAGCTGGCCGACAACCGCGACGAGCCGCGGCAGAAAGAGCTGTTCGTGGCGTTCTACAAGCAGTATCAGGATTCGCGCGCGCTGTTCGGCAAGGCCGAAGGCACGCTCAACGAGATCATCAAGCTCAATAACGGCGTGGCCGATGCCAGCGTCAAGGAAGGCAGCGCCGCCGTGATCCGCTCGGAAAGCCTGATGGTCATCCTCGGCTTGCTGGCTTCCGCGCTGGGCATCGGCTGCGCCGCCTACATCACGCGGGCCATCACGCAGCCGATCAATTCGGCCGTGAAAGTGGCGCAAACGGTGGCCTCAGGCGACCTGACCAGCCATATCGAGGTGCGCACGACAGAAGAAACGGGCCAGCTGCTGCAGGCGCTCAAAGATATGAATTCCAGCCTGGTCAGCATCGTCGGCCAGGTGCGCAGCGGCACGGAGACGATTGCCACGGCGTCGTCGGAAATTGCCAGCGGCAACCTGGACCTGTCCTCGCGCACGGAAGAGCAGGCCAGTTCGCTGGAAGAGACGGCGTCATCGATGGAAGAGCTGACGTCGACCGTGCGGCAGAACGCCGACAATGCCCAGCAAGCGAATCAGCTGGCGCTGAGCGCCTCGGGCGTGGCGGTGAAGGGCGGCGCCGTGGTGGGCAAGGTGGTCGAAACCATGGACGCCATCAACGACTCGTCGCGCAAGATCGTCGACATCATTTCCGTCATCGACGGCATCGCCTTCCAGACGAATATCCTGGCCCTGAATGCGGCCGTGGAAGCGGCGCGCGCGGGCGAGCAGGGCCGCGGTTTCGCCGTCGTCGCCACGGAAGTACGCAACCTGGCGCAACGTTCGGCGGCGGCGGCCAAGGAAATCAAGACCCTGATCGGCGACTCCGTCGTGGCCGTCGACACGGGCAGCAAGCTGGTGGCCGAGGCGGGCAGCACGATGGCCGAAATCGTCTCCAGCGTGCAGCGCGTCACGGACATCATGGCGGAGATCAGCCTGGCGACGCAGGAGCAAAGCTCGGGCATCGACCAGATCAACCAGGCCATCGGCCAGATGGACCAGGTGACGCAGCAAAACGCGGCCCTGGTGGAAGAGGCGGCCGCCGCGGCCGAATCGCTGCAGGAGCAATCTGGCCAGCTGGCCGAGGTGGTCAGCGTCTTCAAGCTCGATGGCGTACAGGCGCCGGTCGCGCGCGCCGCGGTGGCCAGCGCCGCGCCCAAGCGTCCCGCACCGGCGCCGGCATCGCCTCCCGCATCACGCCCCAACCCGGGCCGCCCGGCCTTGCGCGCCGTGCCGTCCCAGCGCCAGAGCGCACCGCGCGACGACGAGTGGGAAGTGTTCTGACGGATTGACGGCGCCACGATGCGCTGACCGGACGGCCGCCCTGTGCGGCCGTTTTTGCATGTGCGCACAAGCGCGCACTGCGGTTACTACTTACCAAAAAAACAGCGTTATAAAAATAGCTGTTTTGTCATCTAAGCAAATCTTTTCAAAACTTAACGCGACATTGCTTGTGAGATAACTCACACTGCCTGCCGTACCACCCTTGTTCCCGCCTCGGCCACATCCCGGCTGACCCCTCCGCCTGCTGCGTCCAGCCATTCGTGGCAGGCGGCAGCCATTGCCGTCAGCCTTGCATGCGAGCCCGGCGCGGTGACCGATGCACCACATTGAAGGATGCGAATAAAGATGGCAAATATGAAAATCGGCACGCGCCTGCGCTGCTCCTTTGCGTTGTTGACCTTGCTGCTGCTGGCGACTGCCGCGCTGGGCATGTTGCGCCTGTCCAGCCTGGAGCTGCGCATGCGCGACGTGATCGATGACAAATATCCGAAAACCGTGCTGGCCAACGACATCATCAAGAATGTCAACATCATCGCGCGCTCCTCGCGCAACCTGCTGCTGATGACGGAGCCGCAGCAACTGGCGCAGGAGCGCGCGAGCATCGCCAAGGCGGGCGCGGAGACGGAGCAGCGCCTGGCGCAGCTCGAACGCATCGTGCTGTCGCAGCAGGGACGCGCGCTGATGGCGGCCGTGACGCAGGCGCGCACCACCTTCAACGAGGGCCGCGACAGGGTGCTGGCCCTGCTCGAGGCCGATGCGCGCGACGAGGCGGCGGAGCTGATGCTGGGTATCGTGCGCAACGACCAGCTGCGCTACATGGCGGCGCTGGAAACCTTGATCACATACCAGCACGACCGCATGGAAGAGGCGGGCGCCCAGGTGCACGCAGAATATCTGTCGGCGCGCACCATGATGCTGGCGCTGAGCGCCCTGGCCATCGGCTTCTCGCTGGTGACGGCATGGCTGGTCACGCGCAGCATCGTCCATCCGTTGCGCCATGCATTGACCGTGGCGCAGACCGTGGCCGCCGGCGACCTGACATCGACCTTCGGCCGCCACGGCGGCGATGAAACGGGCAAGCTGCTCGACGCGCTGTGCATCATGAACGGCAACCTGCTCGAGATCGTGCAGCGGGTACGCAGCGGCACCGACACCATCGCCACGGCCTCGTCGCAGATCGCGGCCGGCAATAGCGACCTGTCGTCGCGCACCGAGGAGCAGGCCAGTTCGCTCGAACAGACCGCGTCGGCCATGGAGGAGCTCAGCTCCACCGTGCAGCAGAACGCGGACAATGCCCGCCATGCCAGCATCCTGGCTGTCGAGGCGGCGAACATCGCCGGCGCCGGCGGGCAAGCCGTGGGCCAGGTGATCCACACCATGGACGCCATCAGCGCGTCGTCGGCGCAGATTGCCGACATCATCGGCGTGATCGACATGCTGGCCTTCCAGACGAATATCCTGGCCCTGAACGCGGCCGTGGAAGCGGCGCGCGCGGGCGAGCAGGGGCGCGGCTTTGCCGTCGTGGCAACGGAAGTGCGCAGCCTGGCGCAGCGCAGCGCGGCGGCGGCGCGCGATATCCGCGCCCTGATCGCCAATTCCACCCAGCAGGTCGACGCGGGCGCGGCCCTGGTCGCACAGGCCGGCGCCACCATGCGGGAAGTGGTGGCGGCCGTGGGGCGCGTGAGCCAGATGGTGGCCGACATCACGGCTGCCAGCGCCGAGCAAAGCACGGGCATCGGCCAGGTCAGCCAGGCCGTCGTGCAGATGGACGAAGTGACGCAGCAGAACGCCGCCCTGGTGGAGGAGGCTGCGGCCGCGTCGCAATCGCTGGAAGGCGAGGCGGCGAACCTGCTGCAGGTGGTCAGCGTGTTTCGCCTGCAGCAGGGGCCGGCGCACGCCTTGCCGCGCCGGAGCGCGCCGGCCGTGCCGCGCCTGCTGGCCTAGTGGCGCGCCTGGCAAGGTTCTGGCACGGCCCGCGCGCGCGGGCGCTGCTGTGCGCTGCGCTGGCCGTCTGCCTGCCGTTGGGCATCTGGCTGGACGATGCGCAGCCGCGTCACGTGGCGCTGGCGGGACTGGCGGCGCTGGCGCCGGGCTGCGCCATGCTGTGGCGGGGGGTGAAAGGGGGGGGGGGGACGCGCCTNCGCTGAATGCGCGCGGCGGCACGCGCATGGCGTCGGCGCGCAGCCGGGAGCTGCGGGCGCGCCTGGACAGCGCCATCGGCGATGGCGAATTCTGTTTTCACTACCAGGGCAAGTTTGATACGGCGCAACTGCGTCTGGTGGGCCTGGAAGCGCTGCTGCGCTGGGACCACCCGCGCCACGGCCTGATCTACCCGAATGCATTCATCGGCATGGCCGAGCAGACTGACGCCATCGTCGCGCTGGGCAACTGGGGGATCGATGCCGCCTGCCGCCAGCTGGCGCAGTGGCGCGCGGCGGGCCTGCCCTTGGTGCCTGTCGCGGTGAATGTCTCGGCGCGCCAGCTGTGCCAGGCGCACTTGCCGGACTTCGTGCTGCGCTGCCTGCGGCGGCACGCCATCGCGCCTGGCCTGCTGGAGCTGGAAGTGACGGAAAGCTGCTGCATCGACGACATGGCGCAGGCGACGCAGGTCTTGCGCCGGCTGCGCGCGCTGGGCCTGGCCATTTCGCTCGATGACTATGGCACCGGCCATGCGGGGCTCAGCCATGTCAGGATGCTGCCGATTCACACCATCAAGATCGACCGCTGCTTCATCCGCGACCTGGGCAGCGCAGATAGTGACACTGTGATCGTCGCCTCGACCATTGCGCTGGCGCGCGGCCTGGGCTTGCAGGTGCTGGCCGAAGGCGTGGAAAACGGCGAGCAGCTGGCGCGGCTGCGGCGGCTGGGCTGTCCCCAGGTGCAGGGCTTTTACCTGCACCGCCCGGCGTCCGCGGCCGACGTGGCCGCACTGCTGGCCGACGGCGCGCCGGCCGGCCTTGTAACAGTGCCGAAACATGGCGCCATGCGGCCTGGCGTGGATGCTCAGTAAAATATGGCCACTGCAAGCCGCATGCTTTAACACTTCTCCCCCACGCAAGAATGATAAACAGTCCCGTCCCGGCCTATGTCTTCGGCCCGTTTCGCCTTTTGCCGCTAGAACGCGTGCTGTTCGAGGGCGATCGCGCGCTGCGCCTGGGCAGCCGGGCCATGGACTTGCTGCTGGCCCTGCTGGAGCGCGCCGGCGACATCGTCGACAAGCATGAACTGGTAGCCATCGTCTGGCCCAATGCCGTGGTCGACGACGCGACCTTGCGCGTGCACCTGGCGGCGCTGCGCAAGGCGCTCGGCGATGGCCGCGATGGCCAGCGCTACATCACCACCATTCCCGGGCGCGGCTATGGCTTCCTGGCGCCGCTGGCGCACACGGGCCAGCCGGCGCCCGGAACGGCGGGCGTCGAGCCGCGGCACAACCTGCCCGTCATGCTGACGCGCATGCTGGGCCGCGCCGAGGCGCTGCAAACGATGGCCAACCAGCTGCTGCAATTGCGCCTGCTGTGCATTGCCGGTCCAGGTGGCATCGGCAAGACCACGCTGGCTGTCGTCCTGGCCACGCGCGTGCTGCGCCGCTATGCCGATGGCGTGTGTTTCGTCGATCTGGCGCCGCTGGACGAGGCCCGCCTGGTGCCGCTGGCGCTGGCCACGGCGCTGGGGGTGGCGGTGCCGGCCGGCGACGCCATGCCGGTCCTGTTGGCCTACCTGCGCCCGCGCCACATGCTGATCGTGCTCGATAACTGCGAGCACGTGATCGGCGCGGCCGCCATGCTGGCCGACGCCTTGCTCAAGGGCGCGCCCTTGCTGCACGTGCTGGCCACCAGCCGCGAGCCGCTGCGCATCACCAGCGAGCAGCTGCAGCGCCTGCCCGCGCTGGAATTGCCTCCGGCCGATGCCGCGCCCGATGCGGCGGCAGCCCGGCATTTCGCCGCGGTGCAGCTGTTTTGCGAACGCTGCGCGGCCGTCGACGATGCTTTCGTGCTGGCCGACGCCGATGTGCCCGTGGTGGTGGATATTTGCCGGCGGCTCGACGGCATCCCGCTGGCGCTGGAGCTGGCGGCCGGGCGCATCGGCCATTTCGGCTTGCATGAATTGCGCCGCCAGCTCGACGACCGCTTTCGCTTGCTCACGCGCGGGGCGCGCAACATGCCCTTGCGGCACCAGACCCTGCGCGCCACCCTGGACTGGAGCTACTGCCTGCTCGACGCGCAAGAGCGCAAGGTGCTGCAGGCGTTGAGCGTGTTCAAGAGCCGCTTCCGCCTGGAGTCGGCCAGCGCCGTGGCGGGTTGCGACGTGTTCGACACGCTGGCCGATCTGGCGGCCAAGTCCCTCGTCAGCATCGAATTTTGCTGCCAGCACGTGTATTACCGGCTGCTCGACACCACGCGCGCCTATGCCGCCGCGCAGCTGGCCGCGGGCGGGGACGCCAGCGCCGTGCTGCGGCGCCATGCGCGCCATTGCCTGGGCCTGGCCGGACGCATCGCCGCCGACTGGGAGGGCATGCCGCCGGCCCACTGGAGCGCGCGCTACGGCCGCCATGTGGATGACCTGCGCGCCGCCATCGACTGGGCCTTCGGCGAGGAGGGCGACGTGGCGCTGGGCGTGGCTCTGACCCTGGCCGCGCAACCCCTGTTCTATCAGCTGTCGCTGATGGATGAATACCGCGTGCGCGTCGAGCGGGCGCTCGAGTGCATGGCCGCGCAGGCAGTGGATGACCCCGACAGCGAGATGCAGCTGCATGCTTCGCAGGCGCACCTGCTGCTGCATACGCAGGGCGTCACCGGCACCATGCTGCGTTCGTTCCAGCGCGGCTATGCGCTGGCCATGCGCACGGACGACGGCAGCCGCCGCTTTGATGCGATTTGCGGCATGTGGATCTGCAGCCTGCAGCTCGCCGATTTCCAGCGCGCCGACAGTTACGTGGCCCAGCTGGCCCTCCTGTGCGAGGCGCGCGACGACACGGCGATGCGACTGGTGCTGGCGCGCATGCGCTCGGCGGGCGAGTATTTGCGCGGACGCTACGCTGAGTCGGCGGCGCTGGCGCGCATGGTGCTCGCGCATCCCGAGGGCGCCGGGCAGCTTGGCTTCAACAATGCCTTGCTGGCCGATCACAAGGTTTGCCTGCGCGGCACGCTGGCGCGCTGCCTGTGGATGCAGGGCCGCCCCGACGACGCGCTGGTGCTGGCGCGCGAGGCGGTGACGGTGGGCTTCGAGCACAATGGCGTCACGCTGTGCGTGGCGCTGGCCATCAATGCCATTCCCGTCGCCCTGTGGTGCGGGCAGCGGGGACTGGCGCATGTATGGACTTGCCTGCTGTGCGAGCATGCGGCCCGCTATGGCTTGCTGTACTGGAGCGCCTGGGGCGCCGCCTACCAGCGCCTGCTCGACGCGGGCGATACGCTGACGGAATTTCCCTGGCCTTCCGTGCGCAGCTGGCCGATACAGATCGATTTGATGGCCACTCTGCACGACGCGGCCGCCGATAGCCAGGCGCTGCGGCGCGCGCGCACGGGCCTGGCGCCATGGAGCGCGCCGGAAGTGCTGCGCCGCGACGCGCACCATCGCTGGCGGGCGCTGGCGCAAGACGATGCGGCCGGCCTGGAAGCGGTGCGCGTGCAGCTCGAAGAAGCGCTGCAACTGGCCCGGGGCCAGCAGGCGCCGGGCTGGGAGCTGCGCTGCGCCACCAGCCTGGCGGCCGTGCTGCAGGCGCAAGGCTACGGCGCCGCCGCGCATGCCGTGCTGGCCCCGGTCCATGCCGGCTACCGGCAGGGGCGCGACACCACGGATGTGATGGCGGCAGCAGCTTTGCTGGCCCGGTTGCTGGCGCAGCTGGCTTGATGGCTATTCGTAGGCACCCAGCCGGCGCTGTTCATCCGGCGTGAAACTGGCGTCGCGCAACTGCTGCAGGGCTGCCGCATCCTGCGCGCCGCCGGGCAGGCTGGCCTGCTGCGCCTTCTGCGCCCGATACGCGATGATGCGCTGCTGCCACTGCGATTCCTCGCGGTCCAGTTCCGCCAGGCGCGCCGCCGCCGCCGGCGTGAAGGTGCCCGCGCGCAGGCGGTAGACTTCATTTTCGCCGCCGCCCTTGGCCCGCAACGCCTTCACCGATTCATCCAGCCTGGCCACCTGCAGCGGCGCGTCGCGCGCGGCGCGCTGGGCCGGTGACATTTTCCGGTCCAGCGCCGTCAGTTGCGCCTGGCGCTGGGCCTCGTCGAGCGTGGTGTCGCCGAGGATCGCCATGCGCGCCACGGCATCGTCGTCATACGCATCGCTGGCGCCGAACAGGCCCGCGCTTTCCTCGGGCGTAAAATAATTGCCGCGCAGGGCGCGCATCGCTTGCAGGCGCGCGCGCGCCGCCACGGCGGGATCGGCTTGCGCCGGCAAGGCTTGTTCCGCACCGGCCAGCGCCTGCTTGTAGGCCAGATAGGCACCCAGCAGGCGCTTCGCTTCGCGGGCGGGGACGGGCGCCAGGAGCCGGTCCAGTTCCGCCTCGATCTGGCTGCGGATGGCGGCCAGCGGCTTTTCACCGAGGCCCGCCAGGTAGTAGTCGAACAGGTGGCCCAGTTCCGCATCGACCACCAGCTTGTCGCCGGCGGCCGCCGTTACGTTGCCGTCGGGCCGCGTGCCTTCCATCGAGCGCACGAACGCGAACAGGTCCGGTTCCGCCTTCTCCGGCGGCGGGGCGGGCGGTTCGCCCGGCCGCAATGCCAGGTACAGGATCAGGACCGCCAGGCTGCCGCCGATGAGCCATCTCGCGTGCATGCGCTTCTCCTTACAGTCCCAGGCCTTGCAGGCGGTTGGCCTGCTGGCGGAAGACGGTGACGGGGTTGGTCTCGAACAGGTTGACGATGCCGACGAACTGGTTGACTTCATCGAGGTGGTTCATGGCGTAGTCGTCGCGGATCACCTTGCCCAGGTGGCTGGAGCAGCTGCTGACCAGGCCATCGTTCTTCGCGCCGCCGAAGGCCAGGCTGATGGCCGCCAGCGCCGGATCGCCCACGTCGAGCACATTCGTGTACGGCTGCGCGCCGCTCCACGAAAAGTAGTGCACGCCCTGCACCTGATAGGCGCCTTCGCCGCAGGCCGAGGTCGGTACGCCTTGCGGGTGGCGGCTGTTGAAGGCCAGCGAACCGGCCGTGGACAGCGAGGCGAGCGAGGCGCCCGCGTTTTGCGGCAAACCCTTGTTGCCCGACAAAATGCCGATCAGCGAGGCGAGCGCATTGCCCAGCGCGCCGCTGGTGTTGGGAATGGCGCCGCTGAGGATATCGGCCACCTTGGAACCCTTGTTGACGCCGGCCACGCTGGTGACGGAGGCCACCAGGTCGGGCCGCACGGAAGCGACATAGCGGGCCGTGGGGCCGCCGTGGCTGTGGCCGATCAAATTGACCTTCGCGGCCCCCGTGGCGGCGAGGATTTGCCGCACCTGCGACAGCAGCTGCTCGCCGCGCACTTCGGTGCTGTTGGCGGCCGAGACGGTGGTCACATACACTTGCGCGCCGCCGCTGCGCAGGGCGTCGGACACGCCATAAAAATAGTCGACGGGGCCCAGTTTGTCGAAGCCGAACAGGCCGTGCACGAGCACGATCGGGTACTTCGTTTGCGTGTAGCCGGCGGCGCCGGCGCTGCCGGGCAGGATGGCGAGGGTAAGCAGCAGGGTGGATAGCAGTTGCCAGAAGCGAGTCTTCATTTTGTCTCCGTTATTTGAATAAGATGGAAATGTCGATGCTGTAGCGATGAACCGGAAGCTCCTTTACATTCTATCGATGCATTAAATATAGCGAGCGCTCGGTTTTTTGAATGTAGCACCGCTGGATTGAAATTGCATTTGAATTACATGATGCAGCGCAATAACTGTGCGCATTTGGCGTTGCGTATGGCCCATTGCATAGTTGAAAAGTCAAATAGTTGTTTTCCTGAGCTATAATCGGCCCCGCATCCGCCGTCCCGCCGTCTTGCAGCGCCGCCCAGGTGCTGTCTTACATTGCTCATACACCGTTACTTGGGAATGCACTTGTCGACCCATTTTAATTTTGAACAGTTTCAGCAGATGACGCCTTTGAATGGCGAAAACATCTGGGAATATATTCTTGACCGCCACGCGGAGCGCATCGGCGTCAAACGCCGCAAGCCGGCGCTGGAAAATCTCGAACGCATCTTTGTCGCCACCTTCCGCCTGGCCAATGACGTGGGTTTCCGCGCCATGAGCTTGCGCGACCTGTGCCGCGAAACGGGGCTGTCGATGGGGGGCCTGTATGGCTACATCACCAGCAAGGATCAACTGGCCGAAATGATCGAGGACGTGGTGCGCCACGCCACGCAAGCCTTGCCGCTGCTGTTCGTTGACGTGAAGTCGCCGCTGGACCGCCTGGAGGCGATGATACGCTCGTCGATCTACCTGTCCGAAGTGCTGCAGCCGTGGTTTTATTTCGTCTTCATGGATTCGCGCGTCCTGCAGGTGGAGCAGCGCAGCATGGCGAAGAATTCGGAACTGTATGTGCAGACCCTGATCGCCGCCACCATCGCCGAAATCGAACCGAAGCCGCAGGGCGATCCCACCTTGCTGGCCGCCCACTGCCTGGCCCTGTTCCAGGACTGGTACGTGAAACGCTGGAAGTACCGCGCGGCGAAGGTCCATGTCGACGATTTCGCCGACAGCGTGGTCAGTACGGTGCGCGGGTATTTGAGCATGACCGCTGTGTAAACCTCGGCGGCACTTGTCGGCTTATGCCGTCCCGCCTGACCCGACCTGCGACTGGTGATTGATGCGGTAAGAGGTAGGTCGGATTAGCGTAGCGTAATCCGACAAGCTACCTGCGTCAGTTCGTCGTTTCCAACGGCAGCGTCTCCGGCAGCGCTGCCGGATCCGTCGGCGTCTCCGCCTCCATGTCCAGCGTCCGGATGCCATTCATGTCGATGAATTCATCGTACAGCCATTCGCCATCGACCTGGCTCAGACCCGCCGGCACGGCGCGCGTGATTTGCGGGCGCGTGGAGAGCGCCGTGCGCATGTAGTCGATCCAGATCGGCATGGCCAGGGTCGAACCGAATTCGCGTCCGCCCAGCGATTTGGGTTCGTCGTAGCCCATCCACGCCACCGCCACGATGCCGCCGCTGTAGCCGGCGAACCAGCCGTCGACGGCGTCGCTGGTGGTACCGGTCTTGCCGGCGATGTCGCTGCGGCCCAGTTTTTTCGTCGCCGCCGCGCCCGTGCCCGTGCGGGCCACTTCGCGCAGCATGCTGTCCATCACGAAGGCATTGCGCGGGTCCAGCGCCAGGGTCTTGTCGTCGTTCGGTGCGGGCGGCCTGGTTTGCATCAGTACAGTGCCCCTGGCGTCGACGATGCGGTCGATCAGGTATGGTTCCACCTGGTGGCCGCCATTGGCGAACAGGGCGTAGGCGCCCGCCATCTGCACGGGCGTGACGGAACCCGTGCCCAGCGCCATGGTCAGATTGCTGGGCTGGCGCTTTGGATCGAAACCGAATTTCTCCAGGAAGTCGTGCGTGTACGACACGCCCAGCGCGCGCAGGATGCGCACCGAGGCCACGTTCTTCGACTGCGCCAGCGCATAGCGCATGGTGATGGGGCCGTCGAACTTGAAGTCGTCATTCTGCGGCGCCCACACCTTGCCGCCCGCCTGCATTTCCAGTGGCACGTCGTTGATCAGGGTGGCCGGCGAAAAGCCTTTTTCCAGCGCCGCCGAATACACGAAGGGTTTCATGGCCGAACCGGGCTGGCGCCAGGCCTGCGTGACGTGGTTGAACTTTTGCAGGTTGTAGTCGAAGCCGCCCACCATGGCGTGGTAGGCGCCCGTGTCCGCGTCGAGCGAGACGAAGGCGGCGGCGACCAGCGGCACTTGCGTGATGGCCCAGTTGCCCTTGGCATCCTGGCTGATGCGGATCACGGCGCCCGGGCGCAGCCTGATGCCGGCGCTGGCCTTGGCGGACAGGGCCGGGGCGGCAAAGCGCAAGCCCTCGCCCGTGATGGCCTTGGCGTCGCCGTCGCCCGTGTCGGCCACCACCTTGCCGCTGGCTACTTCCGTGACGACGGCGGCGACCAGGCCGTCGCTGTCCGGGCGTTTTTGCAGCGCAGCATCGATGGCGTCGTCGCGCTGCTCGGGGTCGGCCGGCATGTCGATGAAGGTTTCCGGGCCGCGGTAGCCGTGGCGCTGGTCGTAGGCGATGACATTGCGGCGCGTCGAGGCGTAGGCCGCGTCCTGGTCCGCTTTCAGGATCGTCGTATAGACGCTGATGCCCTTGGTGTAGCTGTCTTCCTTGAATTGCGCATACACGGCCTGGCGCGCCAGTTCGGCCACGTATTCGGCGTGCGTGTCGAAACCCTGCTTGCCGCGCGTATTGATATGCAGCGGCTGCGCCAGCGCCTGCCGGTACTGGCCTTCGCTGATGTAATCGAGTTCGCGCATGCGTTTCAAGACCAGCTGCTGGCGCGCGTGCGCCTTTTTCGGATTGCTGATCGGGTTGTGGCGCGAGGGATTTTGCGGCAGGCCGGCCAGCATGGCCATTTCCGCGATCGACAATTCGTTCAGCGGCTTGCCGAAATACGTCTGCGCCGCGCTGGCGAAGCCGAACGAGCGCTGGCCCAGGTACATCTGGTTCATGTACAGCTCGAGAATCTGCTCTTTCGACAGGGCTGCCTCGATCTTCAGGGCCAGCATGATTTCATTGAGCTTGCGCGAGGCGACTTTTTCGCGCGTCAGGAAGAAGTTGCGCGCCACCTGCATGGTGATGGTGGAGCCGCCGCCGTGGCCGAAGCCATGGCGCAGGTTCGACAGCACGGCGCCGCCGGCGCGCACGAAGTCGATGCCGTGGTGTTCGTAGAAGCGGCTGTCCTCGATGGCCAGCAAGGCTTTCTTCATCATTTCCGGCACTTGCGCAATCGGCACGAAGTCGCGGTGCTCCTCGCCGAATTCGCCGATCAGCACATTGTCGGCCGTGTACACGCGCAGCGGGATCTTCGGCTGGTAGTCCGTGATGACGCCCAGTTCGGGCAGGCGGGGGCGCACGACCAGGAACAGGTAGGCGGCCAGCAGGATGGCGGCGGCCAGCGCGGCGCAGCCGGCGATGATGAAGCCGCGCACGGTGGCGCGGCGGGAAGGCCAGGGGAATCCGGATCGTTTGGCAGTCAAGGCAGTCTCGCGTGAGCGTGCAAGGCACGGTGGCAGCGATTATAGACCAATGCTGCGGCGCTTCCCGTGCGGGCAGGGCGGCGGGGTCGGCCTCCGGCAGCGGGAGCAAAAAACCTTTTCATCGAAACGCGGCTGTGCGATAGTCTCGGCTTCAAGCAAATAGCCCGGGCGTCAATCCGGGCTGTTTATTTTAAAAGATTAAGGATTTATTTATGGCAAAAGATGCAATGCCGGGCGCCGTGAAGCCGTATATTCCGGCCGATGCGAAACTGCCCGAGATGACCTTCCGCGCGCTGTTCATGGGCGTCATCCTGGGAATGGTCTTTGGCGCCTCCTCGCTGTACCTGGTGCTGAAGGTGGGCCTGACCGTCAGCGCCTCGATTCCCGTCGCCGTGATCGCCATCACCCTGTTCGGCCTGGCCAAGAAGGTGGGCGGCAAGGATTCGTCGATCCTGGAAAACAGCATCACGCAGACGGCCGGTTCGGCCGGCGAATCGCTGGCCTTCGGCCTGGGCGTGACCATGCCGGCCATTTTGATCCTCGGCTTCGACCTGGAAATCTCTAGAGTCATGCTGGTCGGTATCCTCGGCGGCCTGCTGGGCATCCTGATGATGATCCCCATGCGCCGCACCATGATCGTCGACCAGCACAAGGAACTCAAATTCCCCGAAGGCACGGCCTGCGCGGAAGTGCTCAAGGCGGCCGCCACGGAAGAATCGCGCATCGCCGCCGGCGAAAGCATCGAGAAGGATTCGGCTGCCGCGCTGGACGCCAAGCGCCGCGCCAAGATCATCTTCGGCGGTTTCGCCGTCGGCTTGCTGTACAAGGTATTCAATATCTCGTTCAAGGGCTGGAAGGATACGCCGGGCGTGGAATTTGCCGCGCCGCTCAAGGGCGGCTCCATTGGCGCCGAGATTTCGCCTGAATTGCTGGGCGTGGGCTACATCATCGGCCCGCGCATCGCCGCCACCATGGCGGCCGGCGGCGTGCTGTCGTATTTGCTGCTGATCCCGATGATCAAGTTCTTCGGCGACAGCCTGACCACCGTGCTGTCTCCGGGCACCAAGTTGATCAGCGAAATGGGCGCGGACGACGTGCGCAGCGCCTACGTGCTGTACATCGGCGCGGGCGCCGTGGCCGCCGGCGGCCTGATTTCGCTGGTGCGCGCCATGCCGATGATCTGGCGCAGCCTGTCGGCCGGCCTGAAAGGCATCGGCAAGGGCGTCAAGACCGATTCCACCCTGCGCACGGACCAGGATATCCCCCTGAAATGGGTCGTCATCGGCTGCCTGTCCATCATCGCCGTGATCACCTTCGCCACGCCGCTGCACATGAATTTCCTTGGCGCGCTGCTGATCCTCGTCTTCGGCTTCCTGTTCGCCACCGTCTCGTCGCGCCTGACGGGCGAAATCGGTTCCTCGTCGAACCCGATCTCCGGCATGGCCGTGGCCACCTTGCTGTTTACCTGCCTGATCTTCCTGATCATGGGCTGGACGGGCGGGCGTTACTATGTGACGGCCCTGTCGGTGGGCGCCATCGTCTGCATCGCCGCCAGCAATGCGGGCACCACCTCGCAAGACTTGAAAACCGGCTACCTGGTGGGCGCCACGCCGCGTCTGCAGCAGTACGCGATTTTGGCGGGCGCGCTGTCGTCCGCGCTGATCCTCGGCCCGATTTTGCTGAAACTGAACGAGGCGAGCACCGTCTACGTGCCGGCCGCGCAAGTGGCGCCGGGCCTGACGGTCGATGCGTCGAAGCTGACGGTGACGGGCGAGCTGCATGGCCCGCAAGCCGACACCGACCACAATACGTATAAAGTCTGGCAAAAGATCGATACCGTGGGCGGCCCGGCCGGCAAATATTTTGTGAAGGAAGATGGGCAACTCGCCTACCTGGTCGATCCGGGCATCAATGGCCAGTACAACAAGCGTCCGGACGGTTCGGAAGTGAAGAAATACGATGCGCCGAAGGCCGTGCTGATGTCCTACATCATCAAGGGCATCCTCGACCAGCAGCTGCCGTGGACCCTGGTGCTGTTCGGCGTGATGATCGCCGTGGTGCTGGAAATGGCCGGCATCCCGTCGCTGGCGTTTTCGGTGGGCGTGTACCTGCCGCTGTCGTCCACCTTGCCGATCTTCGTCGGCGGCCTGGTGCGTTGGCTGGCAGACCGCCGCAACAACCAGCTGGAACACAACGCCAAGCTCAATGAAGAAGAGCGCCAGCTGGCGGGCGACCGCAGCTCGGGCGTGCTGCTGGCGTCCGGCTACATCGCCGGCGGCGCGCTGGCCGGCATCATCATCGCCATCACGGCCGGCGTGCTGACGCACTTCGACCAGATGATGGCCGACTGGGCCGAGCACGGCAACCCGTTCTACGCGGGCCTGCATTCGGACGCGCTGTCGCTGCTGCCGTATGCGGCCATCATCGTGCTGCTGTACGTCGTGGCGCGCGAGAAGAAGGTGCCGCAAGCCTAGCGCGCGACCGGCCTGCATTGCCAGCCAAAACCGCCCGGGTGATACCTGGCGGTTTTTTTTGCGCCGTGCAGGCTGCTGCAGCCAGTATTTGTTATAAAAATGAAATCAAGCGGGCTCAGGATGGTGTATTGTTGATGATATTTAAAATGCAATAAACAGGAGTTCCATCCATGTTCAAGCTGCGATGCCGTCACAAGTTACAAGGTTTTATCCATGTCGCCTTGCTGGCGACCAGTTCCGCCCTGCATGCGGCGTCATTTCCCGTCGAAGCCATGTTCGAGGCGGAAGCCGGGGTGCCGGGCGGTCCCTGGACGCAAGAGTATCTTGGCAGCAATGTCATTTCCGGCGGCAGCTACCTGTCCACGCCGTCGGACCTGGCGCGCGCCGATACGCCGGGTGCGGCGGCCGAGTTGTCGTACACGGTGGCCGTGCCCCGCGACGGCAGCTATACGGTCTGGTTGCGCGTGCTGGCGCCGGCGGCGGACGTCGCATCGCTGTACCTGGCGCTCGACAATGGCGCCTATGCCAGCGTCTCCGTGCCGTTCATCACCGGCCAGGCCGCGCAGTGGACCTGGGTACCCGTCACCCGCTGGCTGGCCGCCGGCGAACGCGAACTGAAGCTCAAGTACCGCGAGGGCGGCGTGGGCATCGATTGCCTGCTGGTGACGGCGCTCGCCGATTTCGTCCCTCCGGGCTATGGCGCGTACCCGCTGCCCACCGTGCTGCCGCCGCCAGGCGAGCATCCGCGTCTGTTTGCCCGGGCGGGCGATCTGCCTGCGATACGCAGCCGTTTCGAGTCGAATGCGGCCGAGATGGCGCCGCACCGCGCCGTCCTGAATGGCTTTATCCAGAGGCCGGCCGTGGTCGCGCTGCAGGCGCTGCCCCCGTTCGTGCCCGGCGGCCCCGCCATGACGAACCACCAGACCGATGTGGTGAGCAGCATCAAGGCGAAGGCGCTGTCCTTTCTCCTGTACGAACGCAGTGGCGCGCCGGCGTCGGCGCAGCGGGGCAGGGAAGCCGTGCAGATGCTGCTCGATTACCTGGAGGCCGTGCGCTTTTCGCCTGGCTATCACTATCCAAACGAAAAGGGCGATATCATCCTGGCCAGCGCCATGGTGTATGACTGGTGCTTTCCTCTGATGAGCACGCAGCAGCGCGCCTATGTGGTCACGCGCTTTACGCAGATTGCGGCCACGATGGAGATCGGCTTTCCGCCCTCGCGGCAAGGCGCCGTCGTGGGCCATGGCAGCGACAACCAGCTGTTGCGCGACCAATTGTCCGCCGCGATCGCCTTTTATGACGAGGCGCCGCTGGTCTACAACATCGTTGCCGGCCGCTTCTTTGCCGACTATATCGCGCCGCGTAACTACGCCTACGCGGCGCAAGCCTATCACCAGGGCGCGTCCTACGGCACGGTGCGTTTTCTGTCGGACATGTACGCCGCCTGGCTGTTCCGGCGCATGGGCGCCGCCCCCGTGTTCGATTCCGTGCAGCAGATGACGCCGTATCATTGGCTCTACACGCGGCGCCCCGACGGGCAATGGATGCGTGATGGCGACGTCTATCATTCCTCCTACACCAACAGCAGGCAGTACTGGAGCGAACCGCTGGCCTTCATGTTGCCCGCGACCTACTATAACAATCCCACCTTGAAGCATGAGTATTTGAAGCAGTCGCTGCAGCAGTCGACCAGTTTTATCCATCCCAAGGACAGCATCTGGCCTATTTTGCTTGGCAATACAGGCATGGACAGCACGCCCAGCCCGGTGGCGTTGCCCTTGAGTAAATATTTCCCTGATCCCGCCGGCTTGATGATCGCCCGCACGGGCTGGACCGATGGCATACATGTCGAGTCGGGCAATGTCGTGGCGACGATGAAGCTCGGCGGCGACTGGTTCGGCAACCACGAGCATTATGACGCCGGGCATTTCCAGATTTACTACAAGGGCGGGCTGGCCATCGATTCGGGTATTTACAGCGGCAGGGATGTGACCGATCCCGCCATTCCGTTGGAATACGGCAGCGCGCACGACATGAATTATCACAAGCGCAGCATCGCGCACAACACCATGCTGGTGTATGACCCGGGCGAGAATTTTGACGGCTATGCCAATGACGGCGGCCAGCGTTTCCCGGGCGAGGAGCCGCGCAGTCTGGCGGAACTGGCCAACGGCTACAAGGTGGCCACTGTCCTCCGGCACCAGTCCGGCCCCCAGGTGCAGGCGCCGGACTTCAGCTACATCAAGGGCGACCTGACGGCGGCCTACAGCAGCAAGGTACGCCAGTTTCAGCGCTCGTTCGTGTTCTTGAACCTCAAGGATGCGAATTACCCGGCCGCCCTGATCGTGTTCGACAAGGTCAGCGCCAGCGACGCGGGGTTCAAGAAGACCTGGCTGTTGCACAGCCAGTCCGAGCCGGAAATCAGCGGCGACACGGTGGTCATCCAGCGTACGGACTGGGACTACAACAGTACCTTGCAGTACAACGGCAAGCTGATCAACCGCACCGTGTTGCCAACGAATGCCTTGCTGGCCAAGGTGGGCGGCAGTGGCAATGAATTCAGCGTCGGCGGCATCAACTATCCTATCCAGCCTGAAGCGGACTATTCGACCGAGGAAGCGGGCGCCTGGCGGCTGGAAGTGTCGCCGCCGACGGGGAACGAAACGGATTTGTTCCTGAATGTGATGCAGGTGATGGATGCCAGCAGCGCGCTGCCTGCGCTGCAAACGACGGCCATCGCTTCGCCGCTGCTGGCCGGCGTGAAAATCAAGGACCGCGTGGTGCTGTTTTCCAGGAGCGGCTTGCCACTAGGCGGGACCGTCACCATCGAGTTGCCGGCACAAAGCGCGTCCATGCAGGTGCTGGTGACGGATTTGCAGGCGGGAAGCTGGACTGTCCGCAAGCGCGGTACGGGCGGCCCCATCGAGGATGAGGTGAGTGACGACGGCGGTGCCTTGTATTTTGTCGCCAATGGCGGCGGTGTGTACGACCTGCAGCGCAGCGCAAGTGGCACCGGGCGCGCGGCGGCGGCATTGCCAGCGTCACCGGCCGTGCCGTAAAAGGCAAGGCTAGACGGGCCGCGCCGCCAGTTGCGCAGCGCTGGCGTAGATCGTCACGTTTTCCGACGCCAGCCGGCGCAGGTGGTCATAAAATGCCTGCGCCGGTATGCACCACGACGCCGCATCGCCCACGTGCCCGTTGACGCGCAGGCCGGCGGCGTCGAATTCCCGCTGAAAGTACGCGCGCAGGTCGCCGCGGCCGGGATGGTCGATGCGGCGCTGCGCCACTGCCTGGTCGAAGGGGCGCACGGGCACGTCCCAGCGCCGGCCCGCGTGGTCCAGGCAAGCCAGCAGTGTCGTCGTCTTTTCCCACACGGGGACGGGAAAGGCGTCGCCCATGGCGTCTTCCAGCGCGTGATAGAACGTCACCGGCCCCATGGAAATGCCCAGGCCCAGCACCTTGGCCTGCTCGCAGACGATGAAGCGCTGCCAGGGCGAATCCATGCCGAAGATCGACGGCGCGCGGTGATGCGCCTCGGTGAGAGTATCGGCATGGCGGCCCCACGCGGACACCGAGTGGGTGGGATGGATGCTGCGCCGGACACCGGCGCTGGCGAGGAAGGCTTCCGGCAGGCGCCCCATGTGCGTGCCATGGCGGCGCGGGTCGAACACATAGTCTTTCATGTCGCAGGTGGCGCGCACGGTCCCGCCGGGCAGATAGTAGGTGGGCAGCAGCAAGGTGCCGTGCGGACCGACGGCGTCCTGCAAGGCACCGATCACGGCCGCCGCGCCGCCTTCCACATAACCCAGGCTTTTCAGCGAAGAATGCACGAACAGCGTATCGCCGTGGGCGATGCCGAGCCGCGCCAGATCGGCGGCCAATCCCGCGCGCGTCACGTGGCGCGAGCCGTGGCGTATGTTGCGGGCGCCGGCGGCGCGGCGCCATGCTTCCAGCGCGGCCCTGGCGGCGCGCCTGGCCCCGTCAAGCATGGCCTAACTCCAGTTCCAGCAGGTTGGCATCGATGCAGAACTTGGCGGCCCAATTCAGGTAAGCCCAGGTGCCGTAGTCGCCATCGACGGGAAACGAGCCCTTGACGCCGCCGCGCGCGTGCGCGGGACCGTCGATGCTGACCGCGCGCCGCACGTAGCGGTTCAGGCGGCGCGCCGCGTCGAGGTAGTGCCGCTCGCCCGTCAGCTGGTACAACAGGAACAGGCAGTGCGCATTTTGCGCGGATCCTGTCAGGCAGGCGTAGCCGGCCCCCGGCTGGAAGTCGGGACCGAGGCGCCCCGCCAGATGGCCGTCGGCCGCCACGGCCCTGGCGACGCTCGTGCCGGTGCGCGCGGCGGCATCGAGCAGGTCGTCGCGCGCCGCATAGCGGTGCGCTTCGAGCACGCCGCGCAAGGCGTAGCCGATGGTGTGGGTCAGGGGCAGCAGCGGGTTATCCAGGCAGTTCGACGCGAACCAGCCGTTGGGACGCTGTTTCGTCAACGCCCAGTCGACCTGGCGCAGGCCGGCCGCGCCATACCCGTGGCCAGGCGCGATGCGGTCCGCTTCGAACAGGCCCCATGCCACGTGCGTTTCATAGGCCTTGTCGCCGGCGCTGGCAAATGGCGTCGGATGGCGGCGCCAGCAGCCGTCGGCATCCTGGCTGTCGCGCAGCCACCGTGCGGCGCGGTGCATGGCGTCCTGGTAGACCCCGCCGTAGGCCGCCACGCCGGCCGCCAGGCCAAGCAGGATCTGGCCCGTGTTGAAGGTGACGGGCACGCGCGGCGTGGAATCGATTTTCCCGCCCTGGAAACCGCCTTCCGGGAACTGGATGGCCACGCACCAATCGAGCATGCGGCGCGCGCGCGCATGCAGTGCCGCGTCCTCCGCGCGCTGCGCCAGGGCGATCATGGTGGGGATGATGTAGCCGGTGGTCTCCGGGTAGGAGCCAGCCCAGCCCGTCAGCAGGCTGTAGTCGCGCGCCACGCCGCCGTCGTTGGAGCTGGAATGGTCTTGCGCCGCGCATAGCCAGGCCGTGCAGGCCTTGACGACGGCTTGCGGCCCGGGGTCAAAAGCGGGCAGGCCGCGCCGGTCCGACAGCCGCTCCATGCGCGCCGCCGCCGGCAGGCCCGCCTGCGGCGTCAGTGTGTTCCTGATTTTCACGAGCAAGGCGCGCATGGCAGTCGATCCGGTGGTTGGCTCAGACTACTGTAGCGCCGGCCATCGGCAGGGTTATTGACTTACCGCAAGGATTGGCCCTCGCGTCGCCGCCGCCGGAATTGACGCATAATGGCCGTATCACTATCGCCGCCGAGGCCCGCCATGAACACTGTCACGCTTGAATATACCGTCGTCACCAATCCCGACGCGTTTGTCGGCTTCAAGTATTACGTCAAGGCGGGGCAGGCCTTCGATGCCGATGATTTCGCCTATTCCTACAAGCTGAACCGGTCCGACCTGGATCCGGACAGCGTGCTGGCCACGCGCGAGGCGGCGGCGGACCTGCAGCCGGGCGAATGGCTGGTAGTGTCGCATTCGATCGCGGCGTAGCGCCCGGGCTGCATGCGTCTTGCCGAAGTAATCACTTCTGCCTATAATTGAGAATAATTCTCATTAATTTTGCGCTTGCCGCCAGACTCGCCGCTCCATGTCCGCCGACCGCCTCTCCCTGCATGCATTCGATGATATCGCCATTCTGTACCGCCAGCACCACGGCTGGCTGCGCGGCTGGCTGCAGCGCAAGGTGGGCAACGCCTTCGACGCGGCCGACCTGGCACAGGCCACCTTCCTGCGCGTGCTCGCGCCGCAGGGCATGCAGGGCGTGCAGGAGCCGCGCGCGTACCTGACGACCATCGCCCGCAACCTGCTGATCAACCATGTGCGCCGGCGCGCCATCGAGCAAGCCTACCTCGACGCCCTGGCCCTGATGCCGGAGCCGGTGGCGCCGCCGCCCGAGGTGCGTTTGATGTTTCTCGAACGGCTGGTGGAGCTGGACCGGCGCCTGGCCGCGTTGCCTGCGCTGGCGCGGCAAGCGTTCCTGCTGGTGCAGCTCGACGGCATGGGGCAGCAGGAGGTGGCCGCCGAACTGGGCATTTCCCTCTCCACCGTCAAGCGCCACTTGGCCAGGGCGGCCCTGCGCTGCTTTTTCCCGGAGCAGCACGATGGATGAACAGATGCCGCTTCCTCTGGGCGGTGCTGAGGCTGCCGCACGCGTGGCGCCCGCCGTGGCGCGCCAAGCCGTGCAGTGGTGGCTGGCGTTGCACGGTGGCGGCGCCACTGCCGCACAGCGCAATGCGTGGCAGCGCTGGCGCGCCGAGGATGCCGAGCACGAACGGGCCTGGCAGCGCATCGAGGCCGTCAGCGGCCAACTGGCCGGCATTCCGTCGCCGCTGGCAGCTGCCGCCCTGGCGGCGCCAGCATCGGCGCCGCGCCGCCGCGCCGTGCACCTGCTGACGGCGCTGGTGGTGGCGGGCGGCGGCGCCGCCATGCTGCGCCAGTCGCCCGCCTGGCAGGCGTGGAATGCCGACGCCAGCACGGCCACGGGCGAGCGGCGTACCTTGCGCCTGCCCGATGGCGGCACGCTGGTGCTCAATACCGATAGCGCCGTCAAACTCCGTTATGACGCCAGCCTGCGCGCGGTGCGGCTGCTGCGCGGCGAGATACTGCTGCGCACGGCGCCCGATGCGCAGCGGCGGCCCTTTCTCGTGCAAACTGCCGATGGCACGGCGCGGGCGCTCGGTACGCAGTTCACCGTGCGCCAGCACGACGGCTTCGTGCACGTCGGCGTGCTGGAAGGGGCCGTCGAATTGCGGCCAGCGGCGGGGCAGGGCCAGGCACGCGTGCTGCAGGCGGGCGAGGAGGGCAGTTTTACGCGCGACGGCGTGGGCGTGGCGCAGGCGCTCGACGCGGGTGCGGGTGCCTGGGCGGACGGCATGCTGGTGGCCGCGCACATGCGCCTTGATGCCTTTTTGCTGGAGCTGTCGCGCCACCGGCGCGGCCACCTGGGCTGCGACCCGGCGCTCGCGCATCTGCTGCTATCGGGCGCCTATCCGCTGGCCGACACCGACAAGGTGCTGCTGGCACTGACCGCCGCCCTGCCCGTCGAGCTGCATTACCTGACGCGCTACTGGGTCACCTTGCGGCCGCGCGCGGCAATAGATTGAAAATACATGGACTGTTTCTGCACATCGCCTTGTCAAGGGAGGTGAGGGCCCAGTTTTTGGCCCGTTCCACCCATCCATGATACGAAGGCATGCCATGAACGATCGCAGCACATTCCCTCCCTCCACGCGCTTGCGCACAGCCGGCCTGCTGGCCATGACACCGCTTGCCCACCTGGTGCATGCGCTGTGCCTGGGCGCGCTGGCCAGCCTGGCCGGCGCGCCAGCGCTGGCGCAAACAGCCGGACAGGCCGAGGCCCTGCGTCGCTATGCCATCCCGGCCGGGCCGCTGGAAGCGACCTTGAACCGGCTGGGGCGTGAAGCGGGCTTGCTGATCGCCTTTGGCTCGGCCGCGACGCAAGGGCTGCGCAGCGGCGGCGTCAGCGGCAGTTATACGGTGGACGAGGCGCTGGCGCGGGCGCTGGCCGGCACGGGGCTCGCCGCAGTGCGCACGGCCGGTGGCGGCTATGCGCTGCGCGCCGCCACCGCTTCCGCTACCGGCGCGGCGGACGACGGCGTGCAGACGATGGCGCCCGTGACCGTCAGCGCGCAGGCGCAAGAGGAAAATCCGTGGGGCAAGGTCAGCGGCTATGTGGCGCGGCGCGCCAGTACCGCCACCAAGACCGACGCTTCCCTGCTGGAAGTGCCGCAATCGGTGTCCGTCATCACGCGCGACCGCATGGATGACCAGGGCGTGCGCACCCTGAACGACGCCATCCAGTACACGGCGGGCTTGCGCAGCAACACGGCTGGCGCCAATCCAGCCGACGACAGCATGGCGGTGCGCGGCTTCAGCCAGTTTTCGGGCGCGTTTTATCTCGATGGCATGCGCCTGATGCCGATGGGGACCCTGGGCTTCTTCGGCGTCGAACCGTATGGCGCCGAGCGCGTGGAAGTGCTGAAGGGGCCTTCGTCGGTGCTGTACGGCCAGAATGCGCCGGGCGGCATCGTTAATTTCGTCGCAAAACGGCCCACGGCGGATCAGCTGAACCAGGTCGAACTGTCGCTCGGCAGCTACGCGCGCCGGCAACTGGCCCTCGACGTGGGCGGCACGCTGCCAGGCGATGGCAGCCTGCGGTACCGCCTGGTGGGGTTGGCGCGCCAGGCGGACCAGCAGATCGATTACATGCGGGACGACCGCTATTATCTGGCGCCCAGCCTGACGTGGGCGCCGAACGCGCGCAGCAGCATCACCTTGCTGGGCTTTTTCCAGAAGAACCGTGCCATGCAGTCGTCGAACGTGCAATGGGAGGCCCTGAACGGCAGCAATCCCGACGGCCGCCTGCCGCTCACGCGCTTCCTGGGCGAGCCGGGCTTCGACCATGAGGAAACCACGGTTGCCTCGGTCGGCTACGCGGCGCGCCACACCTTCGATAATGACTGGACCATCAGGCAGAACTTCCGCTACCTGCACGCGGACAACCATGAACAGTATATGTTTCGTTATGGCGATTTAATCGACCATGCGATCAGCAACCGCGAAATCGATACGCGCGACGGCAAGGGCGGCGTGTACTCGCTCGACACCAGCGTGACGGGCCACGTGACGACGGGCGCGCTGCGCCACGAGGTGATAGCCGGCATCGACTACAGCCGCAGCGATACCTCGTTCAGCTCGTATATCGCCGACGGTCCGCAGATCGACATCTACCGCCCCGTGTATGGCAGCGCGCTGGACCTGGCGGCGCTGGCGCCCGATGCCCTGCGCCGCGAGCATAACCGGCAGCTGGGACTGTACCTGCAAGACCGCATCGCTTACCGCCAGTGGGTTTTCACCGTGGGCGGGCGCCAGGACTGGACGCGCCAGGAGCAGCGCAACCTGCTGGCATCGCCATCGACGACGAGCGTGCGCAAGCCGAAGGCCTTCACTGGCCGCGCCGGCATCACTTACCTGGCGCAGAATGGTCTGGCGCCTTACGCCAGCTATAGCGAATCGTTCTCGCCCGTCTCTGGCGCCGACCGTCTCGACCGTCCGTTCGAGCCCGAAACGGCGCGGCAAGTGGAGGTCGGCGTGAAATATGCGCCTGGCGCGCACCTGTCCGTGACCGCCGCCGCATTCGAACTGCGCCGCCAGAACGTGCTGACGACGGATCCGGACGACCCGAATTATTCCATCCAGCAGGGCGAAGTGCGCTCGCGCGGCATCGAACTGGAAGTGGCGGCGCAGCCCAGCAGCCAGCTGAAACTGCTGGCGTCTTTCACCTACAATCCCCTGAAAGTGACGAAGGCGAATCCGGACATGTGGGGCACGAACGTGCAGGGAAAGTCGCCGTATGAAGTGCCGCGGCAGATGGCGTCCGCCTGGGCCGACTACGCCTTCGCCGGCAGCCTGCGCGGCCTGTCGGCCGGCGCCGGCGTGCGCCACATCGGCGCTAGCTGGGGCGATGGGGAGAATACCTTCCAGGTGCCGGGCTTTACCCTGGCCGATTTGTCGCTGCGCTATGACCTGGGCCAGGCGCGCAGCGACTGGCGCGGCCTGAGCGTGGGCATGACGGTCAAGAACCTGTTCGACAAATACCATGTCGCTTCGTGTTTCTCGGCGCGTGCGTGCAATTACGGCGAGCAGCGCAATGTCGGCGTGCGCGTGAGCTATCTGTGGTAGCGCGCAGCCTTACGCTGGCGTAAACCAGGCGCGCAGTTCATCCTCGGCGCGCTGCGCCGAGTCTGCGGTCAACGTGAGCACGATGATCTTTTCCTGCGCCGGGCGATGGCCTCCATCGCCGTCGGCCAGCTCGATGGCTTGCCCGAAGCTCGTGTAGCAGGGGCCGAACTCCTGCGGGCATTGCTGCACGATGCGCGCCGCCTTGCCGGCGCGGCGGTCCGCCAGGTTGACGATGGGATTGCCATCATAAAATGGCTGGCCGTTGGCAAATGCGGTGCGCAGATACGGCGCGCACAGGCCGTCGAGGAAGGCCAGGCGGGCCTGCCACCAGGCCTCAGCCGCCGCATATGCGGCATGGTCCTCGAGAAAATCGGCAAACAGGAAGTCGTCCATCATATTTTTTTCTCCGGCTAGATGCCGAACACTTTCAATAAGGCGTCCGTAAAACCCTCGAACCAGCTGCCCGCCTTGCCCGGCTGCTTGCCGTGGCGCGGGGTTTCTTCGTACAGGTAGATGCCCTTGTCGCCGTCGAAGCGGTCGTTGAGCAACGCTTGCTGGCCGCGCAAATACGGGATGAAGGTTTCGCTGCGCAGCGTCGAGTACAGCACGTCGGTGCTGAAACCCAGGGTGGCGGACTGGCTGATGGAACGGCCCTGGCCGGCGCGTTCCAGGCGCACGCCGCGGCAGCCGCGCACGATCAGGGTGACGGGGCCGCGAAAGACGATGAAGCGCAGCTGCAGGGTAAGCCAGGCATGCAGGCTGGCCAGGCGCCAGTGGCTAGCTATCGCCAGGGGCTGGCCCTCATCGCAGACCAGGCCGACCAGGCCCCGTGGCTGGAACACGAGGGCGCTGCCGGCGGGCAGGTGGACGACGGCCACTTCCAGCAGCGGGTCGTCGCTGGCCGATATCGTCACGGAGGCCGCCTCGTCGTCTTCCAGCCGGGTCAGCGCCACCATGCCGGCGGCCAGGCTGGTGAGCGGGAAGCGCCAGTCCAGCAACCACTGCGTGCGCTTGCGCGTGCCGACGGGCGACGATTGCAGGTATGCGGGGTGGATCAGCATGCGCTGGCCCGGTTTGAGCCGCAATGCCTGCGAGACGGCGGAAATGCGCGATTCGCCATCGGGCGGCAGGGGCAGGGAGCTGCCCGCCACCTGCAGTTCGCGCGCGATGGACAGCGGCGGCAAGCGCGAGGCCAGGGGCGCCAGCACGAAGTAAAAGAAGGCCTTGATGGCGACGGGCAGCAGGATGGCCGACAGCACCAGCAAGGCGGCCGTGGGCACGACGTCCATGACGGGAGCGCGCCAGCGGGCGATCCAGTTGCGCGCCAGCCGGGTTTCTCCGGCCGCAATCGCCGCCTGCACGGGCGCCAGCGCGCCGGCCAGCGCGGTGGCATCGATGGCAAACGGCCCCGGACGGGCGGCGTTGCCGGTGCGGGCGCGCTGCGCCAGCCAGGCCTGGTAGGCTTGCAGGTTGATCTCGCGCAAGCGCCGGCCCTCGGCTTCGAGACGCGACAGCTGCGCGTAAGCGTCGCTGCCGGGCAGGCGCGTCGCCACGGGACGCTGCGTTTCGAGCAGCTGGCGCTGGCGGACATTCTCTTGCAGTGCCGCATACGCCTGCACGTGCTGCGCATGCAGGCGCGCCAGCGTCTGCCGCGCATCCTCGCCGCCGATTGCCGCCTGCAGGGCGCTCAAGTAACGGGCTTCCTGCGCCAGCACTTCGATCTCCACGCGGCGCGCCGCTTCGTCCTGCGCATGCAAGGCCAGGGTGCTCGGGTCGGACAGGGGAAGGGTGAACAGCGATGGCTGCTGCCGCGCGCGCAAGGCCGTCATTTGCGCCTGCACTTGCGTCAGGCGGGCGGCGATGGCCGCGTGCGAGGCGTGCCGCAGGGCGTAGACGCGCAGCGTGGCCGTCTCGGCCAGACTGGCGCCATGCCTATCGGCGCCGTCGGCGGCCAGCCTGAGCGCGGCGACGGCCTCGCTGCCGGCGCTGTAGCTGCGCCATTCGGCCAGCAGCGATCGGCCGGCCAGCAGGATGACGATGAACAGCGCGAACTGCAGCGCGTGGCGCAGCAGGAAGCGCAGGATGGCCGTCAGCAACTGGCGCAAGGAGCGGCGTCCTTAGCCGGCCGCGCTATCGGCGTCGGCACAGCATTTCTTGTACTTCTTGCCGCTGCCGCAGTGGCACGGGTCGTTGCGGCCCGTTTTCGGCAGTTCGCGCAGCACGGTGGCGCCGGGCTGGCTTTGTTTCAGATGGCGCTGGCGCGCCCAGGCGGCGTTGATGGCGATGACGGCGGGAATCACGCCATCCATGGCCGTTTCGGCCGCCTCGTCATCGAGTTCGCTGGCCGTGGCCAGGTGCTGGAACGGCGCCAGGTACTCAGGATGGCTGACGGCCAGGGCCGCCCACTGGGGCTTGTCCAGGCTCGTGCCCAGCACAAAACCGGCGCACCAGGCGGGCACGCTCCATTCGGGGCCGCAGACATAGATGGGTTCGAAGCTGTCCGGGTCCTTCGCCAGCCATTCGACCATGTAAGCGTGGTGGCGTTGCGCCAGGCCGGCCGCCCGTTCGCTGTCCGCGCCGGGTGCGGGCGCGGCGCTGCCGGCCGCCTTGTCCCACACCCATGGCAGCCATCGCTCAACTGCGATCTGTTTCGGGTTCAGGGCGACGGCGGTCAGAAAACCTTCGAGCATCGACACGTCCATGGCGGCTCCGGCCAGGGCGGGCGCGGCCAGCAGGGTGTCGAGTTCGGCGTATTCGTCGTCGGAGAGGGGCGTGGTGGTGGAAATGCTGGACATGGACTTTTTCAGTAGTGGAGGAGGATGGCCGCTGGCCCTGGCGGTATTGTACCGCCCGCCAAGGAGAAACCTGCTGCGGGAATGAAAAACGGCGGCCCGCGGGCCGCCGTTCCGATTCACGACAAGGCGATTACTTCACGCCGTGCATCAGCTTGTTGATCAGCGGTGCGATCAGGAACAGCACGACGCCGGCGCCCAGCAGGGACCAGAAGCCGAAGGTGTAGCCGGACAGGGCCGATTGCACCGACATGCCGCTTTCGCCGCTGACGTAGCTGGCGAAGATGCCCGACAGGTTGTTGCCGATACCGGTCGACAGGAACCAGCCGCCCATGCCCATGCCGACCAGGCGTACCGGGGCCAGCTTGGTGACCATCGACAGGCCGATAGGCGACAGGCACAGCTCGCCGATCGATTGCAGCATGTAGACGGTGGCCAGGGTCCAGAACGGTATCTTGTTGTCGGCGCCAACGAGGCTCGACAGAGCGAAGATCAGCAGGCCGAAGGCCAGCGCATTGCCCAGCAAGCCCAGGCCGAACTTGCGCGGGATCGAAGGGTTGACGTTGTGGCGCGCCAGGAAGACCCAGACGGCGGCGATGATCGGTGCGAAGACGATGATGGCGACCGAGTTGACGGTCTGGAAGTAGGCGGTCGGGAAGATGGCGAAGCCCAGGTCGCGGTTGACGATCTTGTCGGCCAGGAAGGTAAACGAGCTGCCCGCCTGTTCGAAGAACATCCAGAACAGGATGTTGAAGACGAAGATCAGCAGCATGGCGATGACGCGGTCGCGCGCCACCTTGCCGTTGCGGATGCCTTCAATCATCAGCATCACGGCCAGGCCGACGAACAGAACGGTCAGGACGATTTGCAGCTTTTCAGCGCCGACGGTCAGCAGGAAGTACATCAGCGGGATCACGCACAGCGAGCCGACGGCCACCCAGACGACGCGCATCGGGCTGCCGGCACCGGCTTCCGGCGCGCCGATGCCCTTCAGGGCGCGGCGGCCGATGAAGAACCATACCAGGCTGATCAGCATGCCGAAACCGGAGGCCATGAAGACCATCTTGTACGCAGGCATGTCGCTGGTGCCGAAGATCGACCCGGCCAGCCACTGGGTGAAGACGGGCGCAACCATGGCGCCCATGTTGATACCCATGTAGAAGATCGTGAAGCCACTGTCGCGGCGCGGATCGGCGGTCGTGTACAGCTTGCCGACCATGGTCGAGATGTTCGGCTTGAACATGCCGTTACCGACGATCATGGTGGCCAGGCCCAGGTTGAAGATGTCCTGGTTCGGCACGGAGATACAGAACAGGCCGGCGGCCATGAAGATGGCGCCCAGCAGAATCGAGCGCTGGTAACCGATGACGCGGTCGGCGATGTAGCCGCCGAACAGGGCGCCGGCGTACACCAGCGCGAGGAAGGAACCGTAGGTCAGGTTGGCCGCTGCCTGTCCCGAACCGTCGCCGCCGTGGAACTGGGCCACGATGTACAGTACCAGCGCCCAGCGAACTCCGTAGAACGCGAAGCGTTCCCAGAATTCAGTCATGAACAACATCCACAATGGGCTTGGATGGCCCATAATCTGCTTGAACTCGGGAATAACGGCTTCCTTGTTGGGCGTAGTCGCACCGCTCATGCGGTTCCTCCTGAAAAATTATTATAGTCAATCGATACAACGAACTTATGGAAGCCTGCGGGCGGCGGGGACTCTCATGAAGAACCTCACGCACGGGAATTCCAATAGGCTGGCATTCTAATCTACAAATTGCGCTGAGCGAAGATTTCGATTCGCATTAGCAAGAATGACTGTTTCATATTGTTCAAACCGGTTTGCAGGCAAGGGCGCCCCGGACGATTTTGCGGCGGCACAGCACAACTTGCCTGACTTGTCGTATATTGAGGCTGCAAGACCTTCGAGCATCGATTTTTAAAGGATTTTTCGCATTATGGAACACGACGTTATCGATACTCTGGTTTCACCGGAAGGCCGCCTGGACGTGCTCTCCAAGACTGAAGTCAACAAACTGCTCGACACCAGCCAGGGCGGCCTGTACAACACTTTCCGCCGCTGCGCGCTGGCGGTCTTGAATTGCGGCAGCACCATCGACGATGGCCGCGCCCTGCTGGAGCGCTACCAGTCGTTTGAAATCTCCATCATCCAGCGCGAGCGCGGCATCAAGCTCGACATCAAGGGCGCGCCAGCCATCGCCTTCGTCGACGGCAAGATGATCAAGGGCATCCACGAGCACCTGTTTGCCGTGCTGCGCGACATCATTTTCGTCAGCGACGAAGTGACGGGCAACCCGAAATTCGACTTGCAGAGCACGGAAGGCGTGACGGACGCCGTCTTCCACATCCTGCGCAACGCCAACGTGCTGCAAACCCAGCTCAATCCGAACCTGGTCGTCTGCTGGGGCGGCCATTCGATCAACCGCGCCGAATACAATTATTCGAAGGAAGTGGGCTACCAGCTGGGCTTGCGCGGCCTCGACATCTGCACCGGCTGCGGCCCGGGCGCCATGAAGGGCCCCATGAAGGGCGCCACCATCGGCCACGCCAAGCAGCGTTTGCACAATGGCCGCTACCTGGGCATCACCGAGCCGGGCATCATCGCGGCCGAGTCGCCGAACCCCATCGTCAATGACCTGGTCATCATGCCGGACATCGAAAAGCGCCTGGAAGCGTTCGTGCGCGCGGGCCACGGCATCGTCGTCTTCCCCGGCGGCGCGGGCACGGCCGAAGAGATTCTGTACATCCTCGGCATCCTGCTGCACCCGGACAACGCCGAGATTCCGTTCCCGCTGATCTTCACGGGCCCGGAAACCTCGCGCGAATATTTCGTGCAGATCAACCAGTTCATCCACGACACGCTGGGGCCGGAAGCGCAGCAGCGCTACAAGATCATCATCGACGACCCGGAACTGGTGGCGCGCGAAATGCTCGAAGGCATACGCCAGGTGCGCGAATTCCGCAAGGCGCACAGCGACGCGTATTACTTCAACTGGCTGTTGAAGATCGACCACGAGTTCCAGAAGCCGTTCCAGCCCACGCATGACAACATGCGCAACCTGAGCCTGCACAAGAACCAGCCCACGCACTTGCTGGCGGCCCAGCTGCGCCGTGCGTTCTCGGGCGTGGTGGCGGGCAACGTCAAGGACGACGGCATCCGCTCGATCGAAAAGCATGGCAACTTCGAGATCCACGGCGACAAATCCATCGCCGGCCCCATGGATGCGCTGCTGGCGTCCTTCGTGGCGCAGCACCGCATGAAGCTGGCAGGTACGGCCTACGTGCCGTGCTATACCGTGGTCCAGTAACGCGTCTTCCAAGCTGCGCCGCCTGACCCCGCGTTTGCCGGGGGCGGGCGGCGCTTTTGCATAGCTCGATACCATGTGTTCCTTCGCCGCCACAGGCAATCAAATCGCTTGCGTCATCGATTCGCGGGTGCTATCTTTGGAACCGGTTCCAAAATAAAAATATGCAGATCAACAGCTAGTGGAGAGCAAGTTTGGATTCAGTACGCGGCAGTAAAAAAACAGCCTCCGGCGAGCCGGCACGGCCCGTGACCATCGCCCAGGTGGCGCGCGAGGCGGGCGTGTCGAAAACGAGCGTGTCGCGCTTTCTCGGTGGCGAACTCGATGCCTTGTCCGAAAACATCCGCCAGCAGATCGCCAGCACCATCGCGCGCCTCGGCTACCAGCCGAACCAGATGGCGCGCGGCCTCAAGCGCGGACGCACGCGCCTGATCGGCATGGTGGTGGCCGACATGCTCAATCCCTACACGGTGGCCGTGCTGCAAGGCGTGGAGGCGGCGTGCCAGCAGCATGGCTATACCTTGATCTTGTGTAATACCGGCAATGATGAACAGCGCGAACGGCAGTCGCTGGCCGCGCTGCGCTCGTACAGCGTGGAAGGGCTGATCGTCAACACGCAGGGACGCAATATCCAGTCGTCCGACTTGCAGCAGGCGGAGATGCCCATCGTGCTGGTCGACCGCCGCATCGAGGGCGCCGATTTCGACCTGGTGGGCCTGGACAATGTGCAGGCGGGGCGCTTGGCCACCGCGCACCTGATCGAGCAGGGATTCGACGCCATCGCCTTCATCGCGCCGCCCTTGACGGGCGTCAGTTCGCGGCTGATGCGCGCCGACGGTTTCCAGGCCGTGATGGCCGAGCATCCCGGCTGTGTGGGCGAGGTGCTGGCCGTGGACCTGGACGACCGGCCCTCCATCGACGCGCAGGTGCGGCAATGCCTGGCGCAATGGCGCGGCCGCCGCGTGGCGCTGCTGGCTTCGAACGGCATGGTGGCGCTGGAGCTGGCGCTGATGCTGCAGCGCCTGGCCTTGCGCATGCCGCAGGACGTGGGCTTGCTGGGCTTTGACGAATTGCCGTGGTCGCCGCTGGCGGGCCTGAGCACGATTGAGCAGCAGACCTATGAGATCGGCTTTTCGGCGATGACGTGCATGCTGTCGCGTCTGCAGGGCGAGCAGTGCCCGCCGCGCGAGGTGCTGTTGCCGGGTAAGTTGATTGTGCGTCATTCCACCCAAGGCAGCGAAGTACGCAAGGGCGGCGACGCTTGAGGCGGGGAAGAGGGCGTTGCCCTTTTTTTTTGAGGCAGTTATGGAACCGGTTTCATAGATGGTATTCACCTTGAAAGGAGTGTGGATAGTCAGACAGGGTATTGGTTGGCATGAAGTTGAAATGACATGGCAAGAGGCGATCTGAATCGTCCATTTGACAATATTCCCGGAAGTGCCTCGATGAGGCCGGTACCGGGATCACAGGAGACGGAAACATGAAGATGACGACACTGTTTTATTCGAAGATCGTGGCTTGCGCGCTCGCAGCAACGTTTGCCCTGGGTGCGGCGGCCGATGCCGGCGCCCAGACGCTTGGCGACCTGATCAAGAAAGGCAAGCTGACCATCGGCGTGGTCAGCGGCACGCCGCCGTTCGGCAGCATTGACGCCAAGGGCGCGCCCGTCGGCTATGACGTCGATGTCGCCAACCTGATCGGCAAATACATGAACCTGCCCGTGGAAATAGTCCCGTTGACGGCGCCGTCGCGCGTGCCGTCGCTGGAATCGGGCAAGGTCGATTTCCTCGTGGCAACCCTGGCGCCGACGCCGGAACGGGCCAAGACCCTGATGTTCAGCATGCCTTACAGCGCGTTCGAACTGGCTATCGTCGCGCCGGTCGGCGGCAAATTCAAGGCCCTGGCCGACTTGAAGGGCAAGAAAGTGGGCGTGACGCGCGGCACCACGAACGATACGGCCTTGAGCCGCCTGGCCCCAGCCGGCACCAATATCGTGCGTTTCGAGGATGACGCCACCGTCACCCAGGCCTTGCTCAGCAAGCAGGTTGACGCCGTCTCGATTCCCAGCACGATGGCGCTCGACATCATCAAGACGCGCGGCGCGGGCAAGATCGAGGTCCGCTTCACCTACTCGCTGCAGCCGAACTCGATGGCGGTGCGCCGCGGCGACTTTGAGCTGCACCAGTGGCTCAACAATTTCATCTATTACGTGAAACTGAACGGCGAACTCGACGCCATCGCGCGCAAGTGGAGCGGCGCGCCGCTGCCGGCGCTGCCGACCTTCTGATACCGCCACCCGCACAGGGATCGTGTTTGTCCCTCCGGCGCGCCGCCATGGCGGCGCGGCCGGGGACGCGCACGCAGACAAGGAGTTGAGTATGCCGTATGAATTTCATTTCGAACTCGTCATGCAATCGCTGGACCGCCTGCTATGGGGCGCGGCGCTGACGATACGCCTGAGCGCCATGGCGATGGTGCTGGGCCTGGCGGTGGGCGTGTGCGCCGCCGTGATCCTGAAGAACGGTCCCGTTTATGCCCGCGCCGTGGTGCGCGCGTATGTCGAGATCATCCGCAGCACGCCGTTCCTGGTGCAGCTGTTCATCATTTACTTCGGCCTGCCGTCGCTGGGCCTGCAGCTCGACGCGAACGGCGCGGCACTCGTCGCCATGACGGTGAACCTGGGCGCCTATGCGGCCGAAATCGTGCGCGCCGGCATCGGCGCCGTGCATCCGTCGCAGCTCGAGGCGGCGCAGGCGCTGGGCATGACGCGCTGGCAGGTGATGCGCCACGTGGTGCTGCTGCCGGCGCTGGAAAAAGTCTATCCGGCGCTGGCCAGCCAGTTCACCTTGATGATGCTGGCCTCGAGCGTCGTGTCGGCCATTTCCGCCGAAGAGCTGACCGCCGCGGCACATCTGCTCGACGCGGAAACCTTCCGCAGCTTCGAGATCTACATCGTCGTGATGGTGCTGTACATCGTGCTGGCCCTGCTGTTCCGCTTCAGCTTCTGGGTGCTGGGCCAGATCGTCTTCAAGCGCCGCCGCCGTCTGGGCGCGGTGCGCATGGGAGCATGACATGATCAGTGATTTTTCCTGGGATAACCTGCAATTCCTGCTCGAGGCCACGCGCTGGACCATCGGCTTGTCGCTGATCGTCTTCCTCACGGGCGGCATCGCCGGCTTCGCGGTGGCGCTGCTGCGCATGGCGCGCAGTCCGCTCCTGCGCTGCATCAGCGCCCTGTACATTCAGCTGGTACAGGGCACGCCCGTGCTGATCGTGCTGTTTTTGACCTATTACGGCCTGGCCCTGTTCGGCTACAAGCTGTCGCCGCTCATCGCGGCCGGCGTGGCGATGACGATTTTTTCCAGCGCCTACCTGGGCGAGATCTGGCGCGGATGCATCGAAGGCGTGCAGCGGCAGCAGTGGGAAGCGTCGGCCGCGCTGGCGCTGAACCGCTACCAGCAGCTGCGCTACGTCATCCTGCCGCAGGCGCTGCGTCATTCGCTGCCGCCGACGGTGGGCTTCATGGTGCAGATCATCAAGAACACCTCGATCACCTCGATCATCGGCGTGGTGGAACTGACGCGGGCAGGGCAATTGGTCAGCAATGCGACCTTCCTGCCTTTCATCGTCTTTCCCGTCGTCGCCCTGATCTACTTCGCGCTGTGCTATCCGCTGTCGCGCTACAGCCATACACTGGAAAGGAAATTCCATGCCCATCGTTGAAATCGACAATATCAGCAAGAGCTTCGGCCCCAATCACGTGCTCAAGGGCGTCTCGTTCGCCGTCGAGCGGGGCCAGGTGATCGCCGTGATCGGCCGCAGCGGCTCCGGCAAGAGCACCATGCTGCGTTGTATCAACGGCCTGGAAACCATCGACAGCGGCAGCATCGTCGTCGCCGGCCATACGCTGACGGCGCGCCAGGAGCACCTGCTCGACTTGCGCAAGGACGTCGGCATGGTTTTTCAGAGCTACAACCTGTTCCCCCACCTGACCGTGGAAGAAAACGTCATGCTGGCGCCGCGCATCGTCAAGAAAGTGCCCGACGCCCAGGGCCGCGCCACGGCGCTGCGCGTGCTCAAGCAGGTGGGCCTGGACCACAAGCGCGAAGCCTATCCCGAGCAGCTGTCGGGCGGCCAGCAGCAGCGCGTGGCGATCGCCCGTTCGCTGGCGATGGAGCCGCAGGTGATGCTGTTCGACGAAGTGACGTCGGCGCTCGACCCGGAACTGACGCAGGAAGTGCTCAATGTGATGGAAGAGCTGGCGCAGGCGGGCATGACGATGCTGCTGGTGACGCACGAGATGGAGTTCGCGCGGCGCATGGCCGATGTCACCGTCTTCATGCACCAGGGTTTGGTGTGGGAAAGCGGGCCGTCAGAAGCGTTTTTCAGCAACCCGCAAACGCCGGAAGCGCGCCAGTTCGTCGGCGCGGGAGCGATCAAATGAGCCCCGTCCTGGTGGCGGCGTCGGCGTATGGCGCAAGCAGGGTAAGGCAGCTGGGGCAAAGCCATTTCATCGACGTGGTGGCCGATGCGGGCGGCGCGGGCATCGAGATCCGCCGCGAACTGTTCACTTCCGACTGGCCGGACCTGGCGCGCATGGGTGCGGCGGTGGCCGCGCGCGGCCTGTACTGCGTGTATTCCACGCCCATCGAATTGTGGGACGCGGACGGGCTGCTGCAACAGGACCTGCTGCGGCAGATGCTGGACGAGGCGGCGCGCCTGGGGGCGCGTTACCTGAAGGTGTCGCTCGGTCACTACCCGGCCACGCCGGACTTGCAGGTGTTGAAGGCCCAGCTGGCGGCGGCGCCCGTGGCGCTGCTGGTGGAAAACGACCAGACGGCCCATGGCGGCGCGCTGGCGCCCATGGCGCGCTTCTTCGCGGCGGCGCGCGAGATCGTGCTGCCGGTGGGCCTGACCTTCGACATCGGCAACTGGCGCTGGGTGGGCGAGGATGCGCAGCAGGCGGCGCGCCTTCTGGCGCCGTACGTGCGCTACGTGCACTGCAAGGCGGTGCGCGATGACGGGGGCCGGCTGTCCGCCTGCGCCGTTTCCCACGCCGATCCGGCCTGGCGCGCCGTCTTCGCGCACTTTGCGCCGGGCGTGCAGCGGGCCATCGAATTCCCCCTCGAGGGCGCCGACCTGGTGGCCGAAACGGGCCGCTACATTCAAATATTGGAGGCTGCATGATGGAACATGACATGCTGCACGGAGCGCATGCGCTCGACGTCGTCACCTACGGCGAAGCGATGGCGATGTTCGTTGCCGAGGAAACGGGCGACCTGGCGGCCGTGGCGCATTTTACGCGCCGCCTGGCCGGCGCCGAGACGAACGTCGCCATCGGCCTGGCGCGCCTGGGCTTGAAAGTCGGCTGGCTCAGCCGCGTGGGCGACGATTCCTTTGGCCGCTTCATCCGCGCCAGCGTGCAGGCCGAGGGCGTCGATTGCAGCCGGGTCGCCGCCGTCGCCGGCCAGTCCAGCGGTTTCCTGCTCAAGGAGAAGGCCGAGAACGGCGCCGATCCGCTGGTCGAATACTTCCGCAAGGGTTCCGCCGCCAGCCGGCTGGCGCCCGAGCACTTCGACCCCGCCTATTTCCTGTCCGCGCGCCACCTGCACGCCACCGGCGTGGCCGCGGCGCTATCCGCCACCAGCCTGGCGTTCGCCGGCCAGGCCATCGACTTCATGCGCGAGCATGGCCGGACCGTGTCGTTCGATCCGAACCTGCGGCCCTCGCTGTGGCCGTCGCAAGCCGTCATGGTGGAGCAGATCAACCGCCTTGCCGCCAGGGCCGACTGGGTGCTGCCTGGCCTGGGGGAGGGGAAAATCCTCACCGGTCACGACCTGCCGCACGATGTCGCCGGCTTTTATCTGCGGCAGGGCGCGCGGCTGGTGGTCATCAAGCTGGGCGGCGAGGGCGCCTATTACCGCACGGCCGAGGGCGACAGCGGCATGGTGCCGGGCGAGCGCGTGGCCAGGGTGGTCGACACGGTAGGCGCCGGCGACGGCTTCGCGGCCGGCCTGGTCAGCGCCTTGCTGGAAGGCTTGCCGCTGGCGCAGGCTGTACGTCGCGGCAACCGGGTCGGCGCCTTCGCCATCCAGGTGGCCGGCGACATGGAAGGTTTGCCGACCCGTGCCCAGCTCGACGCGCTGGACCCATCTTGAACCGAACAGGGGAAAACTCGTGAAAAAACATGTGGTGGTATATAAAAAAGTGGCCGAACCGCTGCTGGCGCGCCTGCGCGCCGAATGCGAGGTGACATATTTCGAGGCGATCGACGCGGGCAACCGCGCCGCATTCGCCGCCGCCATCCGCGGCGCGCATGGCTTGCTGGGCGCCAGCGTGCGCCTGGACCGCGAACTGCTGGGCCCGGCCGTCGACCTGCGCATCATTTCCACCATTTCGGTGGGCGTCGACCAGTTCGACGTCGATTACCTGCGCGAACGGGGCATCCTGCTGGCCAATACGCCGGATGTGCTGACGGAAACGACGGCCGACACGATCTTCGCGCTGATCCTCGCCAGCGCGCGGAGGATCGTCGAACTGGCCGAATTCGTCAAGGCCGGGCGCTGGACGCGCAGCGTGGGCGAAAGCCAGTACGGCGTCAACGTGCACGGCAAGACCATCGGCATGCTGGGCATGGGCCGCATCGGCCGCGCCGTCGCCCGCCGCGCCGCGCTGGGTTTCGGCATGCAGGTGCTGTACGTGAACGGCGAGGCGGTGCCCGAAGTGGAAGCGGCGCTGGGCGCGCGCCAGGTGGCGCTCGACGACTTGCTGGCCGCATCCGACTTCGTCTGCGTGGTGTTGCCGTTGACGGCGCAGACGGAACGCATGATGGGCCGGCGCGAATTCGCGCTGATGCGCCCCGGCGCCATCTTCATCAACGGTTCGCGCGGGCGCATCGTCGACGAGGCGGCGCTGATCGAGGCGCTGCAGCAGGGCACCATCCACGGTGCCGGTCTCGACGTGTTCGAGCGCGAACCGCTGGCGCCGGACAATCCGCTGCCGCGCATGGCCAATGTGGTGGCGCTGCCGCACATCGGCTCGGCCACGCACGAAACGCGCTACGCCATGGCGCAGCAGGCCGTGGACAACCTGCTGGCCGGCCTGCGCGGCGAGCGCCCGCGCCACCTGGTCAGCTAAGAACAGTATCCATAAAAAGACAGACAGGGAAAGAAATGAAGAACAAGGTAGCAAGGGCAATGATCATCGGCGCGGGCGCCTGCGGCGGCCTGTGCTCGGCGCAGTCGAACGTGGCCATGTACGGCATCATGGACATGGGCGTGGTGTCCGAGAGCGGCGGCCCCGGGGGCAGGGTGCTCAAGCTGACGAGCGGCATCGCCAATGGCTCGCGCCTGGGTTTCAAGGGCAGCGAAGAGCTGGGCGGCGGCATGACGGCGATCTTTACGATGGACGCGGGCATCCTGGCCGACACGGGTGCCTCGGCCCAGGGCGGCCTGCTGTTCGGGCGCCAGGCCTTCGTCGGCCTCGCCGGTGCGGCGGGCACCTTGCGGCTGGGACGCCAGTACACCTTCATCGATAGCAGCCTGGGCGTGCTGGACCCGTTTTACCTGGGCTTTGCTGGCAGGATGAGCAACGTCTTCACGGCCGGCTACATCAGCCGTGTCGACAACAGCATCAGCTACAGCTCGCCCGTGCGCGGGGGACTCTCCGGTGAACTGGCGTACGGCTTAGGCGAAGTGCCGGGCGATGCCTCGGCCAGGCGCTACACGGGCGCGGCGGCCACCTATGCCAGCGGGCCGCTGTATGTGCGCATGGCGCACCAGGACGCCAACACCCTGTCAAGCGCGCAGCTGGCGGGCAGGGCGCGCAACACCGTGCTGGGCGCCACCTGGGACTTCGGCGTGGTCAAGGCGCACGGCGCCGTCGCCGTCAGCAAGAGCACGGCCGGCGCCGCCACCACGGTCGACAGCGCGGACCTGATGCTGGGCGCCACCTTGCCCGTGGGCCCGCACCGCGTCCTGTTTTCATACGTGCGGCGCGACGACCGGCGCGCCGCCAACGGCGACGCCACCCAGATCGGCATCGGCTACACCTATGCGCTGTCGAAACGCAGCACCTTGTACGCGGCCTACGCGCACATCGACAACCGCAACGGCGCCGCCTACCTGGTGGGCAATGCCACCGACAACGGCAGCGGCAACCAGGCCTGGAACCTGGGCCTGCGCCACACTTTTTAAGGGGAGAATCGAATGAAGAAAACCGGATGGATTTTGGTCGGCGCCAGCACCGTGGCGCGCGAATGGATGGTCGATGCGATCCGCCAGCAGGGCGACGCCGAGGTGCTGGCCGTGGTCAGCCGGGACGCCGCGCGCGGCGCCGCCTTTGCGGAGCAATTCGGCATCGCCGCCAGTTATACCGACCTCGATGCGGCGCTGGCCCATCCGGGCGCGGACGCCGTGTACATCAGCACCACCAACGAATGGCACATAGCGCAGACCTTGCAGGCGGCGCGCGCCGGCAAGCACGTGCTGTGCGAAAAGCCGCTGGCGCTGAACCTGGAGGACGCCCGCCGCATGATCGACGGCTGCGCCGAAGCGGGCGTGGTGCTGGGGATTAACCACCACCTGCGCAACGCCGCCAGCCACGCCAAGGTGCGCGAGCTGATACGCGCGGGCGAAATTGGCCAGCCCCTGTACTGCCGCGTGCTGCACGCGAACAACCTGCCGCAGCACCTGCGCGGCTGGCGCCTGGACGCGCCGGAGTCGGGCGGCGTCACGCTCGACATGTTCGTGCACGACGTCGACACCCTGCGCTTCCTGCTCGACTCGGAGCCGTGCCACGTCACCGCCTGCGCCACCAGCGGCGGCATGACGGTGGCGGGGCTGGAAGAGGGCCTGATGGCCGTCATCGAGTTCGACAACGGCACGCTGGTGCAGGTGCACGATGCGTTCAACGCGCCGTATTCGCTGTCCGGCGTGGAAATCATCGGCAGCAAGGGCACGATTTTCGCCACCGGCGTGATGACGCAGCGCCCCGTCGGCAGCATCAGCCTGACGCGCGACGGCGGCAGTGTCGACATCCCCGTCGAACACGAGAACCTGTACGTGCGCTCGGTGCGCGCCTTCCAGCTTGCCATGCGTGGCGAAGGTCAGCCGGCCGCCACGGGCGATGACGGCATGCGCGCGCTGGCGACGGCGCTGGCGGCGCAGCAGGCCAGCCGCAGCCACCAGCGCGTGACCCTGGCCGGCTGACGGCTGGCCGCACAAGTGAAAAAGCCGCCTGATTAAAAAAATCAGGCGGCTATTTTTTGCCTTGAAGCATCGAACGCCTGAAAAATCGTAGCGAGCGGATGGGAGTTGCGGCTAAGAAGCGCAACTGTGCTGGGGCACAGTGAGCATCGCAGGCCGCAAATCGCGACGCGCAGTAGATTTTTCAGGTGTTCATCATTCTTCGCGGCGCAAATGCGGGAACAGCAGGACGTCGCGGATGTTCGGCGAATCCGTGATGATCATCATCAGGCGGTCGATGCCGATGCCGCAGCCGCCGGCTGGCGGCATGCCGTATTCCAGTGCTCGGATGTAGTCGGCGTCGTAGAACATCGCCTCTTCGTCGCCGGCGTCCTTGGCGGCCACTTGCGCCAGGAAGCGGGCCGACTGGTCTTCCGCATCGTTCAACTCGGAGAAGCCGTTGGCGATCTCGCGGCCCACCATGAACAATTCAAAACGTTCGGTGATGCCGGCCACTGTGTCGGAGGCGCGCGCCAGCGGCGACACTTCGACCGGATAGTCGATGATATAGGTCGGTTCCCACAGCTGCGCTTCCGCCGTCTCTTCGAACAGCGCCAGTTGCAGCGCGCCCAGGCCGGCCGTGGCGAAGGGCTTGACGCCGAACTTCTTCAGTTCTTCCTTGATGAAGTCCGCATCGTTCAACTGCTCGGTCGTATAGCCGGGCGCGTACTTGTTGATCGCTTCGACGATGGTCAGGCGGTGGAACGGTTTTGCCAAATCGAGTTCGCGGCCGCCGTAGGTCAGGGTGGCGGTGCCGTGCGCGTCGATGGCGGCCTGGCGGATGACGGCTTCCGTGAAATCCATCAGCCATTTGTAGTCGGTGTAGGCCGCGTAGAATTCCATCATCGTGAATTCAGGGTTGTGACGGATCGACACGCCTTCGTTGCGGAAGTTGCGGTTGATCTCGAACACGCGGTCGAAGCCGCCCACGACCAGGCGCTTCAGGTACAGCTCGGGCGCGATGCGCAGGAACATCTGCATGTCGAGCGCATTGTGGTGCGTGATGAAGGGCTTGGCCGCCGCGCCGCCGGGAATCGTGTGCAGCATCGGCGTTTCCACTTCCATGAACTCGTTCTTTTCCATGAAGCGGCGGATCGACGAGATGGCGGCGGTACGGGCCTTGAAGGTGCGGCGCGTCTCTTCGTTCATGATCAGGTCGACGTAGCGCTGGCGGTACTTCGTTTCCTGGTCGGCCAGGCCGTGGAATTTGTCCGGCAGCGGGCGCAGCGACTTGGTGATCAGGCGCAGTTCGGTGACCTTGATGGTCAGTTCGTCCGTCTTGGTCTTGAACAAGGTGCCTTGCACGCCCAGGATATCGCCCAGGTCATAGTGGTGCAGGGCGGCCATGGCCGCTTCGCCGGTGAGGTCCAAGGTGGCGTAGATCTGGATGCGGCCGTCGGCTTTCGGGCCGGACGCGTCCTGCAGGGTGGCGAAGGCGGCTTTCTTGCCCGCTTCGCGCTTGAGCATCATGCGGCCGGCCAGCACCACGGTGACAGGTTCGGCTTCCAGCTCTTCGCGCGTCTTGCCGCCGTATTGCGCGTGCAGATCGGCCGCCTTGTGTTCGGGGCGGAAATCGTTCGGGAAGGCGACGCCTTGTTCGCGCAGTGCGGCCAGCTTGACGCGGCGCTCGGCGATGATCTTGTTTTCATCGGGGGCGGCGGCTTGTTCTTGGAGTTCCGTAGTCATGGTGTTCTTCGTTGGTGATGATTGATGATGTGGCGCCAGCGCAGGCGCCACGCTGGCAAACAGTGCGTCGACGTCGAGCGCGGAAAAATCCGGCACGATGGCAATGATGTTGTCGAAATCGGCAAAGGCCTCGGCCGGCAGGGTGGTGGTGAGTACCACGACGCGCATGCCGGCACGGCGCGCCGCTTCCACGCCCAGGGGCGCGTCTTCGAAGACGATGCAGTCTTGCGGCAGCGCGCCGGCCAGCAGCGCGCCTTTCAGAAAAACGTCCGGGTGCGGCTTGCCCCGTTCCACGTCGGCGGCGCCGACGATGGCGTCGAAGCGGTGACGCAGGTCCAGGCCGTCGAGCGTGAACGCGATATTCTCGTTTGGCGCGGCCGTGCCGACCACCAGCCCGACGCCATGCTGGCGCGCGCTGGCGATCAGCCGGTCGAACCCGGCCACTGTCGCCAGGTGCGGGCCATACAGTTCGCGGTAGACGATTTCCTTTTCAGCCAGCAGGGTGACGTGGTCGGCATCCTCGCCCAGGTACTTGGCGATGATTTCGCGGCCCTGCCGTCCCGCGGTGTCGCGGAAAAAGGCGTCCGCGTCCAGCGCATGGCCCTGGCGTTCAAAGAACGCCAGCCACGATGTCGTGTGGAAGGCCATGTTGTCGACGATCGTGCCATCCATGTCGAACAGGAAGGCGCGCTGCGCTGGAGCGGATGCGTTCATCCTTATACGCCTTGCTTGAGCGAGGCGGAGATGAAGTCGTCGATGTCGCCATCGAGCACGCCCTTGGTATTGCCCGTCTCGAAGCCGGTGCGCAAGTCCTTGATGCGGGACTGGTCCAGCACGTATGAGCGGATCTGGTGACCCCAGCCCACGTCCGTCTTCGAGTCTTCCAGCTTTTGCTGTTCGCTCATGCGCTTGCGCAGCTCATGCTCGTACAGCTTCGCTTTCAGCATTTCCATCGCTTCGGCGCGGTTGCGGTGCTGCGAACGGTCATTCTGGCACTGCACCACGATGCCGGTCGGCGCATGGGTCATGCGGACGGCGGAGTCGGTCTTGTTGATGTGCTGACCACCGGCGCCCGACGCGCGGTAGGTATCGACGCGGATATCGGCAGGGTTGACGTCGATCTCGATCGAATCGTCGACTTCCGGATACACGAACAGCGACGTAAACGACGTGTGGCGGCCGTTGGCCGAGTCGAATGGCGACTTGCGCACCAGGCGGTGCACGCCCGTTTCCGTGCGCAGGAAGCCGTAGGCGTGGTCGCCCTCGACCTTCAGCGTGGCCGTCTTGATGCCGGCCACCTCGCCGTCGGACTGCTCGAGGATTTCAACTTTAAAACCCTTGCGCTCGCAATAGCGCAGGTACTGGCGCAGCAGCATCGAGGCCCAGTCCTGGGCTTCCGTGCCGCCGGCACCGGCCTGGATGTCGATGAAGCAGTTGTTCGGGTCCATCGGATTATTGAACATCCGGCGGAATTCCATGCTTTCGATGACCTTGCGGATTTCCTGCACGTCCTGCTCGATCGCTTCGAGCGTTTCGTCGTCGCCTTCTTCGCGGGCCATGTCGAACAGGTCGCGGGTGTCGCGCAGGTCGGCATCGGCCTTGGCCAGGGTAAAGACGATGGCTTCCAGCGCCTTCTTCTCTTTACCGAGGTCCTGGGCGCGCTTGGGATCGTTCCAGACGGTGGGATCTTCCAGCTCTTCGTTGACTTGCTCTAGTTTCTCCGACTTGACAGTGAAGTCAAAGATACCTCCGAAGTTCGGCTTCGCGGACCGTCAGGTCGTTGAGCAGGGCGGAGATGATATTGATGCGTTCGGCTTCCATAATGTTCTGGTCTTCTATGGTGAAATCAAACCTTGAATTATACGCGAGCGCGGCGCGTTTCTGATGCCGGCAGCGCCGAATCGCCGCCGCCGAGAGCAATAAATGCGCTGTTTTGCTGTATTTGCGACAATATTTTTGCCTTGATGATGGCCAGCGTGCTGCGTATGATGCTGGCGATATTGTCTTTCCACAGGAAAACCCCCATGCGTTCACTTCCTCGTCTCGCCCTGTTACCGCTGCTGCTGGCCGGCTGCGGCGCCTTGCCGCCCGCCACCACCGGACCCGTGCACCCGCTGGCCGCCGCGCCGGCCGGCAGCAGCGCCACCCTGGCCTTGCTGGAGACGACGGACTTGCACGCGAATGTGCTCAGTTATGACTACTACAAGCTGCAGGCGGAACCGTCGATTGGCCTGGAACGCACGGCGACGCTGATCGCCCAGGCGCGCGCGCAATTCCCGAACAATCTGCTGCTCGACAACGGCGACACCATCCAGGGCACGGCGCTGGCCGACTACCAGGCCCTTGTCAAACCGCTGGCCTGCGACCAGACCCTGGCCATCTATAAGGCCATGAATTTGCTGAAAGTGGACGGCGGCGGCATCGGCAACCATGAATTCAACTACGGCCTGGCGTTTTTGAGTCAGGTGACGGGCAACCAGTTCGACGTCGACAGCGTCGATGCGGGCAAACCGCGCTGCGCCGGTCCCGCGTTCCCGCAGGTGCTGGCCAACGTCTACAGCGCCAGGACGGGCAAGCCCCTGTTTGCGCCGTACCACATCCTTGACAAGCAGATCACGGCCACCGGTCCCGATGGAAAACCGGTGACCAGCAGCGTGAAGGTCGGCATCATCAGCTTTGCGCCGCCCACCATCATGGCCTGGGACAAGCGCTGGCTGGAAGGGCGCGTCTACACGCAGGGCGTGCGCGAGACGGCGGAAAAATTCATCCCCGAGATGCGCGCGAAAGGCGCCGAACTGGTGGTGGCCATTTCGCACGGCGGACTCGATGACAGCCCGTATTCGCCGACCATGGAAAACGGTAATTACTACCTGTCGCAGGTGCCGGGCGTGGACGCCATGCTGATCGGCCACTCGCACCAGCTGTTCCCGAACGCCGTCAGCACGGTGCCGCAGTTTAATTTGCCCGGCGTCGACAAGGTCAAGGGCCTGGTCAACGGCGTGCCCACGGTGATGGCCAATTTGTGGGGCAAGCACCTGGGCGTGATCGGCCTGCGCCTGCGCCACGACGGCAAGCAGTGGGTGGTCGACAAGCGCGCCACGACGGTGGAGGCGCGCGGCATCCAGAACGCGGATAAAAGCTACGTACAAGCCGATCCTGCCATCGCGAAGCTGGTGGCCGAGGAACACGCGGCGACGATCGCCTACGTGCAGACACCGGTCGGCGCCACGGATTTCCGCATGTCGACGTATTTCGCCGACGTGGGCGACGTCAGCGCCATCGAAGTCGTGAACCAGGCGCAATCGAGTTACCTGGCCGCGTACGTGAAGGCGAACCTGCCGCAGTACGCGCACTTGCCCGTGCTGTCGATGTCGTCGCCGTTCAAGAGCGGCTCGGCCGGCGTGTCCGACTACACGGACGTCAAGGCGGGCAATGTGGCGTTGAATAACGCGGCCGACCTGTATCTGTATCCGAACGCGCTGTACGGCGTGAAGATGAACGGCGCGGAGCTGAAGGCCTGGCTGGAACAGTCGGCGCGGCGCTTCAATACCATCGACCCGAACAAGCTGGAAGCGCAGGAACTGGTCAACACGGCCCATCCGAGCTACAACTTCGACGCCATCACCAGCGCCGACGTGCGCTACCAGATCGACGTCACGCAGCCGCCGGGCCAGCGCATCAAGGCGCTGAGCTACAAAGGCAAACCTGTGGACTCCAGCCAGGAATTTTTGATCGCGACAAATAACTACCGCGCCAGCGGCGGCGGCAATTTCCCTGGCCTCGACGGCAGCAAGACGGTGGTGGCCTCGCCCGACAACAACCGCGAACTCTTGATCGCGTATGTCACGCAGCAGAAAAACCTGACGCGCGCGAACAACGGCGCGGCGCGCAGCTGGACCTTCGCCAAAGCCGCCACCAAAGGCCCGGTGGTGTTTTACTCGGCGCCGGGCGTGATCGAACTGGCGCAAGCGGCCGGCATCGACAACGTCACGCAGCTGAAGCTTGATGACGGCGCGGGCAAGGGCTTTGCGCTGTACCAGCTCGATTTGTCGAAATGATGCTGGCGAACTTGCTGCTGGCCGCCGCGCTGGCGTCGCCCGTGGCAGCGGCGGCGCCCGACGCCACGGCCCAGGCCAAGGTGCTGATGCGCGCGGGAGTAGCGACCCAGCCGCAGGCGCGCATCCTGTTCGAACAGGCGGCGGAGCAGGGCAGCGGACCCGCCGCGTATTACCTGGGCCTGATGCACAAGAACGGCATGGGCGGGCCGCAGGACAGTGCCGCCGCGCTGCGCTGGCTGGAACGGGCAGCGCAACGGGGCGTGGCGCCGGCCATGTTCATCGTGGCGAACATGCTGGCCGATACTGACGAAGCCAGGGCGCGCTACTGGCTCGACGCCGCCTGCGACCGCGACTACCCGGAAGCGCTGCAGCAGAAATCCGTGGCCCTGGCCGAAGGCCTGATGGGTTATGCGCACAGCGAGGAGCTATCATTCCTGTACCTGAAGATGGCCACGCATGCGATGGGGCACCGCCCGCCCGAGCCTTGAGGGCATGACGGGATGCCCGACGTTGGGCGTGCTGCAATTGGGATGTATTGAAGGAATCATTTATTTTTGATTTGAAATATTAATTCCTTGTATTAATTCTTAATCCTTATATTTTCTTGCGATAGTTTGTCATGTGCCGGTCGTTATTGGCTTTTTTGAAAGAATGTATGGCAGTATTTGCCATATAATTTTTTTATTAACAGTCCGATTCCGGGAGTCCGTGTGCAAAGTCAAACAATTCGCCAACAGAAAACAATGGTTCAGCAGCGCTGCGGCGGCGTAGCGTTCCTGCCGAGGAAAATGGCGCATGCCGTGCTGGGCATGTTTTGCCTGCTTTCCTCTGCCGCGATGGCGCAATTACCCGCGCCCATTAAACAGGGGCATCCGCGCCTGTTTGTCAATCAGGCCAGTTTCGATGCGTTGAAACCGCAGTTGCCGAACCTGCCGGCCACGTTTCCCGCCGCGGGCGGCAGCATCAGCCTGGAGCTGTTCGCCGGGCGCAAGGATGCGCTCGATAGCGTCAACCAGCCGATTTTTGGCGAATTCAATGCGAGCCGCAACGGCTTTTTTATCCGCCACGTCGATTCCTACGATAGCCCGGCCGGCGCGGCGGGAGAAAGCATCGGTTTCCAGGTCGGTTTTCAGGTCAATGGACTGGCCCAGTATCTGTCTGTTGCCAGAATCGATTTGAAACCCGATGCCTGGTCAACCATCCAGTTGTCATGGAATAGCCAGACCCATAAAATTGACTTGAAAGTCAATGGCGTTGTCGTGCCCACGGGCTGGAGAACGGTCGACGGGACCGGCGCCACGCCGCCGATGGCATGGCAGGCGGATGGGCAGATCAGCAGGATCGGCATGCGGCGCAATGAAACCATGCGCAATTTCCGCTTGCTCGATGGCGGTGGCCATGAATTGTGGCAGGCACCGGCGATGGATGCTTTGCTCAACAAGGCTTGGTACGGCTTCATGGAGCGTGTCGACGGACGGGTGAGCACGCTTCAGACCTGCCCGCTGATTCCCCCTGCCAGCGGCGTGCCTGAGCTGTGCAACGTGGCCACCGGCAGCCGCGGCACGATATATGAAACTGCGCAGATGCTGGCCATGGCGTATCGCCTGACGGGCAATGCGAAGTATCTCGACGGCGCCCTGAACTACCTCGACAAGCTGCTGGTGACTGCCCCCGTTGCTGGCGGGGAGTGGTCGTCGGGCGGACGGGTGGGTGCACTGGGCATCCTGTACGACTGGCTGTTTGCGGAAATGGGCGCCCGCGCTGTGCCCGACGCCGTGGGTTTCGGCACCTACCGCGAACTGGCGGCGCAGCGTATCAAGGACACCATCGCTGCCGATACGGGCAAGGGATCTGAAAATCTATTTGTCTCGATGTGCGGCTATCAGCCGTTATATATCACCAGCACCAGTTTTGATTGCAAGAAAAAACCCGTGTATGAAGGCTGGGATCGCAGCGAATCGAAGCCTTCCATTGCCAATTTCTATATCAGCGGCCACCCGTTCAGCGCCGTCAATAATGCCACCGTCGGCTTGCTGGCCATCGTTGACGAGCATCCGGAAGTGTTGCCGATGATTGAAACGTCGTATGCGCATTACGAAAAGGGCTTTCTTGCCGCGCGTGCCCTTATTTCCATCGATGGCGGCCACCATATGGGCTTTGCCTATGGCGTATCGAGCATTCCCGAGCGCTTGCTCCTGTGGCGCAGCGCGCTGGAAAGTACGGGGGCGGCGCCCCTGTTGCAGGCCGACTGGCAAGCCAGGCTGATATATCCGTATATCTACGGCTTGCGCCATGACGGCAGCTTTCCCGCCAGCGGCGATAATTTCACGACGCCGCTCGGCAGCACCTTGATCGGACAGCTGGCGCTGGGCGCGGTGACGGATACGGCCGATGGCGTCGCCGGGAAGTTTTATCGCGAGCACGTCGTGGCGTCGCGCGGTTCGCACGAAGCCTTGATACTGGAACGGCTGCTGTGGCCCGTTCAACTGCCGGCGGCGCCGCTGGAATCGCTGGAACTGTCGCGCCATTTCCGGACGTCGGGCCAGGTGCTGATGCGCGATAGCTGGGATTATGCCAATGCCACCCTGCTGGAATTCAAATCGACCTCCTTTATCGCGGAAAACCACCAGCACTTCGATCAGAACAGTTTTTCGCTCAATTACAAGGCGCCGCTGCTGCTCGACACCGGCTTGTATGAAGATTATGGCAGCAGCCACTGGTGGAATTACTACACGCGCAGCATTGCCCATAACACCTTGCTGATATTCGATCGGAACGAGCGTTTTACGCGCGGCGATAATGAATACAGCAATGACGGCGGCCAATGGTTCTATGCGCCGAGGCAGGGCTATCCGACGATCGAGGAAATCAGCCCTGCGGGCCCGAATGCGCTCGACGGCATCGTCCGCTACGAAAATACGCCGCAGTACACCTACACCAGCGGCAACGCAAGCAAGGCTTATGCGTCCAGCAAGCTCGATACGGCCAACGGTTTTGTGCGCAATGTGCTGTTCCTGCGCTCGCCATCGTTCTGGCCCAAGCCGGTCACGGTCGTCTTCGACAGCGTGCGCAGCAAGCAGGCCTTGCCGGCCACCTTTCTGCTGCACACGGCAAATGACCCCGTCTCGGTCGCGCCGGGCGTGACGGCCTTGGGCAATGGCCAGTACCAGCTGGGCTACCAGCCGGGCCAGGAGCGCATCGCCACCATACGCAATGGCGACGGCATGCTGACAGCGCAGACCATTCTGCCGCTCAATGCCAGCGTGCGCAAGGTAGGCGGTGCGCAGGAAGGGGGCAATGGCTGCGCGCAGACCAATCTCGACACTGGCGCCGTTGCCGGCAACGGCGCCGATTGCCGTTTTACCGTGCGCCGGCGTCAGGCCGACGGCAGTTATTTGTGGCGCAATCAGACGCCGCGGGTCAGCAAGCAGCAATCATCGACCAGCGATGTCGGCGCCTGGCGCCTGGAAGTGGCGGCTCCCGCAGCGCCCGCCCTGAACGCGCCCGAATACTTCCTGCATGTGCTGGCCGTGGCCGACAATGATGGCGGCACTGGGCCAGCCGCCGCGCCGGGCGCGACGCGCCTGCCGGCGGCGGCCAACACGGAAGCGCTGCTGCTGGGCGGGCAGTTACACGCCTTGTTCAACCGGGACGTGGCGCCCGCCGCCCGCATGGATTGGACCTCGCCGCTGGCTGGCGGCGCCATCCTGGCGACAGGACTGAAACCGGGCGCGCACTACGCGCTGACGTCGGCGCCGGCGGCCGGCGGCTACGCCTGGAGCCTGGCGGAAGCGGCCGATGGCGCAGGAACGTATCTGAGCTCGGATCAGGGCGTGCTTAGCATCGAGTAAGCCGCTTGCCTGGCGGTCGGCTCAAGCCTGAGCGTCCTTTTTCGGCCTGGCCCGCAGGCCGGCCGCCGCCTCGCCGATGGCGAACGGGTCGCGCGACAAAATGGCGGCGCCCAGGTCGACCAGCCTGGCCGCCGTGCCGATGGCCGCCTTGATGTCGGTGATGCGCTTGAGCTGTGACTTGCCCTTGGCGATGGCGGCTTCGATGTCGCCGCGCGCCTGATCGGCGCCTTCGGCCGTCAGGTAAATGCCGTAGGCGCGGAACAGGGCCACCATCTGGTCCAGGTGGTTTTCATATTGCTCCAGCAGCGCGCGCTCGTCCGGCGCCAGCGCTTCCCGTTCGCGGATGCGCAATTCCAGCACCAGGCTTGACGCTTGCGCCAGGCTGTCGGCGATGGCGTAGCTTTGCTCTTTCGTCAGTTCGGTCAGTGGGGCCATGGGATACTCCTGTGTGCGCGCCGCTTACCAGCGGGCGGGGGCATAGAACGCCGCTTGCCGCTGCAGCGTCTCGACGTCGCGTGAAAATCGCGCCAGCTGCCGTTCCAGTTCCGGCGCCTGCAGGTGGTCGAGATTGGCCCGCAGCGCGGCCACGCTCGCCTGCAGCGCATCGACGGCGGCGACGTACGCGGCGACGATCTTTTCCCTTTCCTGCACCTGCCGGCCTTCCAGGTGCAAGCGCGTGCGGATGTAGTTGGCGGCCAGCGGTTCGCGCGGTGCGGCGTTATCGACGGCGCCGCGCAGCAGGTCCAGGTCGCGCAATTCATCCTGCAAGCCGGCGCGGTAGCCGCGCTGCGCATACTCCTTGAGCGCATTGCTGACGATGTCGACGGCTTCCTGCTCGTCGAGCAATTCGCGCAGGGCCGATTTCTGCCGGCGCTGCGTGGCCAGGCGGCTCAGGTGCTCGCTCAGCTTGACGACCTTGGCCAGCTTGTCCGCATCGAGCAGGGGCGCGCCGGCACCCGGCTGCGCCAGGCCGCCCAGCGCATCGCCGAGGCCGGAAAACTCTTCTTTGTAGACGGGCAGCTTGTCATCGGCCAGCGCCGCCAGGGTCTGGGCATAGCGCAGCAGGACGTCGTTCAGGCTGGCGATCGACGCGCTGGCTTGCGCGATGGCGGCGCAATCGGCGCGCGCCGCCTGTTCGCTCGCTTGCGCATCGAAACGCTCGGCCAGGATCAAACGCTTGCGCATGGCCTTGTCCATACAGCTGTGGACGCCGCCCGCCAGCATCGGTTCGAAGTGGACCGACATCTTTTGCGTCTGTTCGGCAAAGGTGCGCACAGGCGCCAGGTTGGCGGCGCAGCCGCCCAGCAGCAGGCTGGCGCCGGCGGCAAGCAGCAGGTGGGAAATAGACGAGTTCGACGGGCGCTGCATATGGCCTCCATGCGGTAGCAGTGGCTGACGGGGCCGGCGCGCACGCGCTGGCATGGCCGACGTTAGCATGCTGGGCAGTCGCAGTATTGCGCCAGATCAGCATGCTGTTGAAGTCGTCCGGCGGCACCGCATCGGTGGTGGCACTGTTGCCAAATGGTGCAGTGTGCTCCAATTTGCGCCATATTTTCCTTACAAAAGACTGACATCGGGCCAGCAATTGGGTCTTTTCTGCATGTTGCGACGCGTCATATGTAGTTGTTGCTGGGGCATGTTTACTCACCTACAATGATTTATCGATGGGGCGGTTATCCAGCGTACGACTATAAAAATAAGTGGCATTTAAAACGTTGTAGCAGAGGAGATGACAATGAATTTGAAACAGAAATTGCTCGTGGCAAGTTTGGTTTTGGGTTTCTCGCAGGCGGCAGTCGCGGCCGACCCCATCAAGATCGGCGTGTCCGGACCGTTTACGGGCGGCTCCGCGCCGATGGGCGTGTCGATGCGCGACGGCGTCAAGCTGGCCGTCGCGGAAATCAATGCCAAGGGTGGCGTACTGGGCCGTTCCCTGCTGCTGATCGAGCGCGATGACGAAGCGAAGAACGAGCGCGGCGTGCAGATCGCCCAGGAACTGATCAACAAGGAAAAGGTCGCCGCCACCGTCGGCTACATCAACACGGGCGTGGCCCTCGCTTCGCAGCGCTTCTACCAGGAAGCGAAAATTCCCGTCATGAACAATGTGGCGACGGGCTCCATCGTCACCAAGCAATTTGCCGATCAGCCGGAAAACTACATTTTCCGCAATGCGGCCAATGACACCATCCAGTCCGGCATGATCGTGCATGAGGCGATCGAGAACCGCAAGTTCAAGAAAGTGGCGATCCTGGCCGACTCCACCAACTATGGACAGCTGGGCCGCGAAGATCTGGAAAAGGCGCTCGACAAGAAGGGCATCAAGCCCGTCGCCGTCGAAAAATACAACATCAAGGACGTCGACATGACGGCCCAGCTGCTGAAAGCCAAGCAGGCGGGGGCGGAAGTCGTGCTGACCTACGGCATCGGCCCGGAACTGGCGCAGATCGCCAACGGCATGGAAAAACTGGGCTGGAAAGTGCCGCTGATCGGCAGCTGGACCCTGGCCATGGGTAACTTCATCGACAACGCGGGCAAGAATGGCAATGGCACGCGCATGCCGCAAACCTTCATCCAGGACGCCAGCACGCCGAAGCGCAAGGCTTTCATCGACGCCTATGTGGCCGCCTACAAGCCATCGGGCGGACGCATGCCGTCGGCCGTCTCGGCCGCGCAAGGCTACGATTCCATCTACCTGCTGGCCGCCGCCTTCAAGCAGGCGGGCGGCACGGATGGCCCGAAAGTGCGCGCCGCGCTGGAAAACCTGAATGAGAAGGTGGAAGGCGCCGTCACTACCTACAACAAGCCGTTCAGCAAGACCAACCATGAAGCGATCACGGCCGACCTGACGGTCTTCGGTGAAGTCAAGGACGGCAAAGTCGTCCTCGCGAAATAAGCCTGGCAGACATTTGCCGCGCAGTGGCCAGCCTTGAGGAATCAGGACTGGCCATTTTTTTATCTCCCATCCTTCGGGGAACACCATGGAAATCTTCCTGCAGCTTGTCTTCAGCGGCATCGCGCTGGGCATGATCTATGCCGTCATCGCCTTCGGCTACCAGCTGACCTTTGCCACGTCCGGCACCCTCAATTTCGGCCAGGGCGAATCGCTGATGCTGGGCGCGCTCGTGGGCCTGTCCCTGGTGGGTACCATCCACGGCGGGCCGTACATGAGCTACCTGCTGATGATCCCCATCGTTATCGTCTTCGGCGCCTTGCAGGGCGTGTTCGTCGAATGGATAGGCGTGCGGCCCGCCATCAAGATCAAGTCCGAGTTCGGCTGGATCATGTCGACCATCGCGCTGGCCATCATTTTCAAGAACGTGGCGGAAAACATCTGGGGCAAGGATGACCTGATGTTCCCGTCGCCCCTGTCGGCCGCGCCGTTCCAGGTGTTTGGCGCCAACGTGCAGCAGATGCAGGTGGCCGTCATCGTCGGCGCGCTGGCCATCATGCTGGCCGTCGAAGTGTTCAACCGCAAATCGATCTACGGCAAGGCCGTGGTGGCGACGGCCAACGACCGCGACGCGGCCGGTTTGATGGGCATCAACACGGGCATGGTCATCACCTTTTCCTACGCGCTGTCGTCGGCCACGGCCGCCTTTGCCGGCGTGCTGGTGGCGCCGCTGACACTGACGGGGGCCACCATGGGCGCCTCGCTGGGCCTGAAGGCGTTTGCCGTGGCCATCATCGGCGGCCTGACGTCGGGCGTGGGCGCCATCGTCGGCGGCCTGATCCTCGGTATCGCGGAAACGACCACTGGCTACTACATTTCCACCGGCTACAAGGAAGTGCCCGGCCTGCTGCTCTTGCTGCTGGTGCTGGCCGTGAAACCGTCCGGCCTGTTCGGCAAAGCCGCGATCAAGAAAGTCTGAGGACCACATGAACAAGAAAATCACCATGCTGGCGCTGAGCGCGGCGGGCCTGGCCGCGCTCGTGCTGTTCCCCGTCGTCATTCCGAACCCGTACTACATCCACCTGGCCGAGACCATCCTGATCTACGCCATCCTGCTGTTCGGCCTCGATATCGTCGTCGGCTACACGGGGCAGGTGTCGCTGGGCCACGCGGGCCTGTTCGGCATCGGTTCGTACGCCACGGGCGTGCTGGTGTTCAAGCTGGGCGCGCCGTTCTGGCTGGCCATCCCCGCCAGTATCGGGGGCGCGGCCCTGTTCGGCGCCATCCTGGCCTTGCCGGCCCTGCGCGTGACGGGGCCCTACCTGGCCATGGTGACCCTGGCCTTCGGCACCATCGTGCAAATCCTGATCAATGAAATGAGCTTCCTGACCGAAGGCCCGATGGGTATCAAGATCCACAAACCCGTCCTGTTCGGCCACAAGCTGACGGAAGTGGAGTACTACTACATGGTCGCCGCGCTGCTGGTGATCTCGCTGGTGGTGGTGCACCGCATCCTGAAGTCGAACCTGGGACGCGCGTTCGAAGCCTTGCGCGACAGCCCCATCGCCTCGGACTGCATGGGCGTGTCCGTGTACCGCTACAAGGTCTACGCCTTCGTCATCAGCGCCGGTTTCGCGGGCCTGGCCGGCAGCCTGTATGCGTATTCGGAGGAATACATCTCGCCCAATACCTATAACTTCGAGCTGACGATCCTGTTCCTGCTGGCCGTCATCATGGGCGGACGCAAGACGCGTTCGGGCGCGATGATCGGTGCCCTGATCGTCGTCATGCTGCCCAGCCTGCTGTCTGACATCGAATTGTTTCGCAAGATCGCCGTGTCCGCCGCCGTGCTGGGCGTGATCGGTTCCCTCTTCATGCTGGCGAAAAAACGCTCCACCGTGCGCGGCGTGCTCGTGCCCCTGGTGGCCACCATCGGCCTGGCCGCGTTTTCCTACAAGCTGGAAAACATGGTCGACTGGCGGCTGACCATCTTCGGTTTGATGACCTTGTTTGTCGTGTATTACCTGCAGGACGGTATCGTGGGCTTTTTGATGAGCTTTATCGGCAAGGGCCGGCGCCATGTGCAGGCCGTCGCTTCCCACGGCGTGGCGCCGTTCGACCACGCCCAGGGCGGGCAGCAGGGCGCGACCCTGCTGCGCGTGGACCAGGCGCTGATGCAGTTCGGCGGCCTGAAAGCGCTGAACCAGGTGGACTTGAACGTCACGCAAGGCTCCGTGCACGGCTTGATCGGGCCGAACGGCTCGGGCAAGAGCACGATGATGAACGTGCTCACGGGGATCTACAAGCCGACGGCGGGCAAGGTGGAATTCGCCGGCGCCGTGATCTCCGGCCGCACGCCGTCCGAGATCGCGCTGGGCGGCGTGGCGCGCACCTTCCAGAACGTGCAGTTGTTCGGCGAGATGACGGCCACGGAAAACGTGCTGGTGGGCTTGCACAACACGTTTAAATCGAACGTGCTGGACGTGATGCTGCACACGCCGCGCTACCGGCGCGAAGAGACGGCCGCGCGCGAGCGGGCCGCCAGCATCCTCGAATTCGTCGGCCTGGCCGACCTGGCCAACGAAGAGGCGCGCAATCTGCCGTATGGCAAGCAGCGGCTGCTGGAAATCGGCCGCGCGCTGGGCCTCAATCCGCGTTTGCTGCTGCTCGACGAGCCGGCGGCGGGCCTGACGGCGCCCGACATCAAGGAGCTGATGGCCATCATCCGCAAGATCCGCGAGCACGGCATCACCATCATCCTGATCGAGCACCACATGGACGTGGTGATGGCCCTGTCGGACGTGGTGACGGTGCTGGACTTCGGCCAGAAGATCGCCGAAGGCGCGCCCGCGCTGGTCCAGAGCGATCCGAAAGTGATCGAAGCCTACCTGGGCGGCAGCGCCGAGACCCTGAGCCCTGCGGCGCACTGAGAGGAAGACCATGCTGACCATACACAATCTGCACGCCGCCTACGGCAAAGTCGAAGTCTTGCACGGCATTTCGCTCGACGTCCCGAAGGGCAAGCTGGTGACCCTGATCGGCTCGAACGGGGCCGGCAAGACCACCACCATGCGCGCCATCTCCGGCATGCTCAAACCCAAATCCGGCACCGTCGCCCTGGGAGGCAAGGATGTCACGGGCCTCGATTCGCACAAGATCGCGCGCGCCGGCCTGGCCCATTCGCCGGAAGGGCGGCGCGTGTTTGCCTCGATGTCGGTGACGGACAACCTGCTGCTGGGCGCCTTTCCCCGCTTTACGCGGGCGCGCCCGAAAGGCGACATCAAGCGCGACCTGGACAAGGCGCTGGAGCTGTTTCCCCGCCTGAAGGAGCGGCGCGACCAGCTGGCCGGCACCTTGTCGGGCGGCGAGCAGCAGATGCTGGCCATGGCCCGCGCCGTGATGCTGAACCCGGAAGTGATTCTATTGGACGAACCGTCGATGGGCCTGGCGCCGATCCTGGTGGAGGAAGTCTTCCGCATCATCACGCGATTGAAGGCCGAAGGCGTGACCATGCTGCTGGTCGAGCAATTCGCCGCCGCCGCCCTGAACGTGGCCGATTACGGCTACGTGCTGGAAAACGGCAGCATCTCGGTGCACGGCCCGGCCGAGAGTTTGAAGACAGATCCGAAGGTGATCGCGGCCTATCTGGGCGGCGGGCACTGAGCCCATAGCGCCTCGAAACGCGCATCGGGTGCGTGCAGCAGCAGCACGCAATGCATGGACGGGGCGGGTTCGAAGAAGACCGTGTAGCCGTTGCCGAACGTGCCAGGCTCCGCCAGCGTGCGGGTCCACCTGACGGTGGCGGAGGCCGGCGTGATGCGCGTATAGGTGACCGTCCTGCCGTCGATATCGTACTGCGCCTCGAACGGCGCCAGTGCGCGCGCGTTTTTGAGCTGTCTGGCGACGAGGCGCCGTGCCAGGCTGCGCCACAGCCATTCCCATGGCTGCTGCTGCCAGACGATCACGCGCGGCAGCAGCACCAGCAGCGCCAGGATCGCGCCGAAGAGCGCGATGCAGGCCATATCGAGCCGATATCCGTGCACAAGCAGGCCGCCGCTCGCTGCAAAAGCCATGGCGATTGCCAGGCCCATCACGCTGCCCCATACCATCACGGCATGCAGCCTGGGCGACTGGGCGAACGCCTGTTGCATCTGCCGCTGGCTGGCTTGCAATCGTTGTTCGACCCCGCCGCGCACCCTGTTCGCCAGCAGCCTGGCATGGAAGAGCGCTTCCAGTTCGGGCGCCATGCGTTCGAGGGCGGCCGCGTCGATGAGGGTGCGCAGGCGCAGGGATGGGTGATCTGGGTGGGCTTGCATGCGGTATCAGTTCTCGACTAGTGGTGCCCGCCATGTTAACCGACAGGCCACGGCCAGGGCGCACTACTCAGCCAGTACGGCGATAGCAAGCTTGCCGCCGGCCATGCCGATGATCGCTTGACCGCACGGCGGACCCTGCCTCGCCCGTCAACAAGGCCAGTGTGAGCCCGCGTCTGAACGGGACGATGGATTGCCGGCCCCCGGTCATGGCGAGCGTGCGCGGCGGCGTCAATGCCGGGTGGGTTTTTCCTGCTGCACCAGGATGAACGGGCTGACGACGACGGCCCACAGGGACGCATCGGCGGCCTGCCACTCCAGCGCCTGCTGGTCCGAGACCTTGGCGACTTTGCCGTCAACCATCCATTGCGTGATGGTGGCCTTGTCGTCGTGCGAGATGCGCACGGCCACTTCGACCAGGTCCAGTTCATTGGCGATCCAGACGACATTGCCTTGGGCGAAGTGCTTTTCCAGTTCGCTCCAGGCCAGGCGGGCCGTTTCGCTGTTCACTTTATGGCGCAGTTCGGTGTCTTTTTCAGGATTAGTTTGCATGTGAGCTCAGGTTGCGGTGAGTCGGGTACCGGTGCGCGCGGTTTATTTGCCAGGGATGGCTTCCACCTGCGGCGTCGGCGTACCCTGCCATGTTAACCGATAGGCGGCGCCTTTGCGAACATTGCCCACCAGGGCAGGGCGGAAGCAGGCCAGGTTGGTGCCGCTGGCGTGCCGGACGCTGGGGAAGATCACGCCCATGGAACCGGCGTCGAGCAGGATGGCGGCCAGGTCTTGCGAAGCGATGTAGCTGGCCGGGTCCAGGCAAGCCGCATAGCGTTCCTGGCCGCGCAGGTCGTGGAAGCTGGCGGAAAAATCGGCCAGCAGCGACTGATAGCTGACGCTGTCGTCGAAATAGTCGATTTCCTGGTATTCCACGGTCTTGTGGAAAATGATCTCGGCCAGCGCCGTGGACATGTCGAAGGCGCAATACCAGGCGCCCCGTTCGCCATCGTTGAAGCGCGCTCCTTCCGGGCGGGCATACGTGTAGGCGGCGTTAATGATGCGAAAGTGCGGCACGCCAAAAACCAGCTCGTCCACGCCAATTCCTGGCGCGCCGCCGTACTCGGCCACGAGGCGCGCGTTGGTCGCGTTATCGAGTTCGAACAGCTCGCGCAGGTGGTCGTCGTCCTCGGCCAGCGGCGCCAGCACGGAATCCTCCATGTCGGCGAAGCGCGACGGGATCAGGCGGCAAGTGTCGATCTGGCGCAAGGCGGCCAGCGGCGGCAGGGCGGAATCCACGGCGACCGGCACGATCACAGCCCTCCGCGGCGCGCATCGAGCAGCTTGCGCACGGTCTGCATGGCCAGCAAGCCGCCAGCCAGCATCTGCGACAGGGGCGTGCGGCCGCCGAAGATGGGGTTCTTGTTGGGCAAGCTTACCCATTCGTCGGCCAGCTTGTCGCCGTACAGGATGTGCAGGGCCTTGTAGATGCCGAGCAAATAGGAAATACGCGTGATGCGGTCCACTTCCAGTACCCGGTCCGGGTGCTTCTTCCACTCGTACCAGGCGCTGCTGGACAGGCCGCCCAGCAATTCGCGCGCATCGTCGTCGCGCAGTTTCCACGCGGCGGCCAGCTTGAAAAAGCCCTTCAATGCCGCCTGCGACAATCGCTCGCGCTCGGCTTTGGCGTTCAGGTCGACGAGGATGTCCGGCTCGAAGCGGCTCTTGGGGTAGGCGTAGGCGAGATTCATGATATGTCCTTCAATAAAACTCTGTTTATGGATTATTTATACTCCTTTTATGGATTCGCTGCAAGGGCCGCACGCATGCAAAACGGGGCGCGGCAGGACGTGAGTCCCGCTGCGCCCCGCAGGGTGGACGGTTGCGCCAGCTTATCGTGCCGTGACGGTCACGGGTATGTTCAGCTGCGCCGTCAAGCCGTTATTGTCCAGCGCCACTACCTTCAGCGTATAGCTGCCGGCCACCGGCTGCGGCCAGTAGGCCGTGATGGTCAGGCCGCTCATGGAAAACTGCATGCCCAGCGGCGCGCCGTCGATCGAGATCCGCAGCGAGGTCGCACCTGGCGCCGTCAGCACGATGCTAGCGCTCATGGCCTTGCCGGCCACGCCCGTCATGGCGGCGGCGCTGATCGTAGGGCCGGCGGCGGCGATTTTCACCGTGGCCACGGCCTGGCCCGTCAAGCCCGTTTTCGTATCTTTGGCGATGACGGTCACGCTGTAGCTGCCCAGCACGGGACTGGCCCAGCTGACGACGCCGGCGGCATTGACGGTCATGCCGGACGGCGCGCCCGACAGGCTGTACGTGACGGGGTTGGGCGCCACCACCGTGGCCGTGAACGACAGGGCCACGCCGGGCTTGCCGCTGACGCTGGCGACCGTCACCACGGGCGGCAGCGGGGCGGCGATGGCCACCGTGTACACGCCCTTGCCGCTCAGGCCAGTCTTGCTGTCCGTGGCCGTCACGGTGACGGCGTAGGTGCCGGCCACGGGTGCCGCCCAGCTCACGAGGCCGGCGCTGCTGATGGCCATGCCGGCCGGCGCCCCGCTCAGCGCGTAGCTGACGGGATTGGCGGCCGTGACGCTGACATTGAACGCCAGCGCCGTGCCGACCTTGCCCGTGATGGCGCCGGCCGCGACGACGGGAGGCGCGACGGGGGCGATGACGATGCTGGTCACGCCCTGGCCGGTCAGGCCAGTGACGCTATCTTTGGCCACCATGGTCACGGCATACGTGCCCGTGACGGGCGCGGCCCAGCTGACCACGCCCGTCGAGGCGATGCTCATGCCGGCCGGCGCGCCCAGCATGGTGTAGCTGAGGGGATTGGCCGCGCTGGCCGCCACGGTGAACGACAGCGGCTTGCCGGCCGCGCCGCTGATGCTGGCCGGCGCCACCACGGGAGCGGCCGTGGCGATCTGCGTGCCCGACAGGCTGGCCAGCAGGCTTTTCACGTTCGGCGTGCCCAGGCCGCCCAGCGGGTCATAGCCAACCCTGGCCGTGCATACGCTGCAGGTGCCGTTGCTGCCGCGCGTGATGTCGGTAAAGCTGCTGGCAAAGGTGCCGGGTACGGTGGCGATCTGGCCGTACAGCATGCTGTGCGGCAAGCCGAGCGCTGTCTTGGCCTGCAGCGCGCGGCTGGCGTTGGCGATGGCGACCAGGCCGGCCCATTGCGGCGTGGACAGGCTGGTGCCCCCGATGCTGAGCCAGCTGGCGGTGCTGCTGCCTTGTGCCATCACGGCCGTGTACTGGCCCGTGGCGGGGTCGGCATTGAAGGCCACGTCGGCCACGTTGCGCCGCAGCAGATTGGTCAGGCCGGGCACGCTGGCCGTCTGGTAGCTGGGCAGGGCCGTGTAGGCGCTGATGCCGCCGCCCGTGCCGGACCAGGCCGCTTCGCTGCGCACGCCGCTGCCGCTGTAGCTGAGCGTGGTGCCGCCGACGGCCAGCACGTTGGGCGACACGGAGGGCCAGGACACGCCGCTGCCCGAATCGCCCGTGGCGGCCAGGTAGCTCATGTTCTTGCCCGTGAAGGCGCTGTCGACGGAGGCCGTCCAGCTGCCTTCGGCGGCGCCAAAGCTCATCGAAACGACGCCAGGCCCCATCAGGTTGGCCAGGCGCACGGCGCCCAGCAGGCCGTTGATGGACGCGTCGGGCGCCTCGATCAGCACGATGCGTGCCAGCGGCGCCGTGGCATGTGCCCATTGCACGTCTAGCGCGATTTCCATGGCCCAGCCCGAGTTATAGGCGGGCGCGGTGGCCGTCATCGTGCTCGATGGCGTGTTGTACACGACGGAAAATTCGCAGCCGCTGGCCGGGGCGGGCGGCAGGGGCAGGCTGGCATTCGTGGCGATGGCCTTGGTGGTGCAGCCGGGCAAGCCGAATTTCTGGTTGAAGATGGCCAGTTCGGCCGCCGCGTTCGGGTTATGCATGGCATCGACGATGTAGATCGTCTGCCCCGCGCCCAGCTGGGCCGCCTGGGCCGGCGTCAGCGCCGTGCCCGCCGCCGGCAGGGCGGGCAGGTCGTAGGCGGCGCGGATTTGCGCGGGCGAGTAGGTGGCCACCACGCTGCTGCCGGCCATCGGCGCGGCGGCGCCGTCCAGCAGCGGCGCGATATCCTGCGCCGCCTGTTCCGCAGCGGCGATCTTTTGCGCCGTCAGGCGGCGCGTGGCCATGTCCGCCATGGCGCGGGGCACGCGCTGCAGGTGCGGGCGCCAGTGGGCAGAGCCGCTGCTGTTGGCGTTGTCGCGCCCGTCAGGCGCATCGAGCAGGGCCGGTGCCGCATGGAACATCGGCTGCGCCACCAGCGCGCCGACGCCGGCGGGGAGGACGGGTACCTCGACACTGAACTGTGTCGCGGCCGTGGCGATGGCGGCGGGCGGCGCTGGCCTGTGGCGGGGCTGCAGGGGAATGAATTTTTTCATGGCGAAACTCTCCGAGTTGGGCGAGGGCCACATCTCGACAATGCATCGAGGCTGGCGCCGCGCGCTGGCGGTCCCGGCCCTGCATTGGCAGCCCCGCTGCCATGGCGCTTGCGCGCGGTAGGCCGGTGGCTTTGCGTCCCCGCCTTTCGACGGGTTTGCCCTCAGAACTGATCATGCATCCTCAAGAACTTCAAGATGCGTTATCAATTCTAGTGAATTTGCCAAATAAGTGTTAACTATTTTCAATCAATATTTTTATTTTCACAATGAAGTGTGGTGATTTTGCCCATTCCAGGACGGAATCTTGTCAGCTTGAATAAGCCTTCAATACAAGATTATCGGACGGATATCGACGGGTGACAGTGTTTTTTTGCAGCAACGGTGCTTGCTCTCGACGATATATTAATGAATTTAATGAATTTATCGAATATTGTATTCGAGCATCAGTCTTCGAATGCCATGCCCTGGTACGGCGCCGCGCGGCAGGCGGCCAGCCGCTGCGCGAGGCTGCCCACATGGATTTCCAGCTGGTGGCCGTCCGGGTCGAGGAAATACAGGGAATCGCCGGCGCTGCGGTTGTGCTGCCATTCCGCCACGCCAGCCGTGCGCAGGCGGGCGGCAAAGGCGGGAAAGTCTTCCTGCGAAATGGAAAACGCATAGTGCGTGTAGCCGCTTGCGCTGATCGCCGCGCCCGCATCCAGCGACAGGCACAGCCACAAATCCCCTGCCGACAGGTAGGCGCCCCGCTCCCAGCGCGCATGCAGGCGCAGGCCCAGCAGGTCGCGATAAAAGACGACGCTGCGATCAAGATCGCGTACGGAGAGGGTAAGGTGGTTCAGGCCGGTCAACATGAAGTTGCTTTCAGGTGGAGTGCAGGGATGTTCCAGCCAGCGTTGTGACAGGCGTAAGACCACAAACGTCGCAACACCGGACAGTACCGTAGCGAGCGGAAGGTGTCGCTACGCAGGCTCGGCGTGCTCCACCATCAATTGCACCTTGGTCGTGCCATTGTATTCATTCGCATCAAGCCGGAAGGCGACCCTTGTGCGTTCGCCCAGGGCGTCCGTGTGGCCGAACCAGATGGCGTCGAAGCGCACGCCGTTCTTTTCCAGCAGCAGTTTCAAATGCCGTTCCTTGAGGATGCGCTGGCTGACGACGCGGAATTCGTCGCAGAAGACGGGCGGGGCGAAGCCCTGGCCCCACACCTGGCCATCCATCAGCTCGATGAAGGCCGTCGTGTAGTAGGCGTCTTCCAGCGGGCCGTCCGTTTCCACGACCCGTTCCAGCTGTTGGGCGCTGAGCCAGGCCTGGCCCACGGCTTCGAAGGCCTGGGAAAACGCCTCGAAGGCGTCGGCGCGGATGGTCAAGCCGGCCGCCATGGCGTGGCCGCCGAACTTGTCGATCAGGCTCGGCGCCCGTTTCGACACGAGGTCGAGCGCGTCGCGCAGGTGGAAGCCGGGAATCGAACGTCCGGAACCCTTGATCCAGCCGTCTGCGCCCGGTGCAAAGGTAATCGTCGGGCGGTAGAATTTTTCCTTCAGGCGCGAGGCGACGATGCCGATCACGCCCTGGTGCCACGATGCATCGAAGACGCTGATGGTGCTGCTGTTGGCCGGCTCGAAATCGTCGAGGTGCAGCAGGGCCGTATCCTGCATTTCCGCCTCGATTTCGCGGCGCTTCAGGTTGATGTCGTTCAGTTGCTGGGCCAGCGCCCAGGCGCGGCCTTCGTCGTCCGTGATCAGGCATTCGATGCCCAGCGACATGTCCTGCAGGCGGCCGGCCGCATTCAGGCGCGGCCCGAGGGCAAAGCCCAGGTCGAACGGCGTGGCGCTGCGCGCTTCGCGGCCCGCCACGCGGAACAGGGCGGCCACGCCCGCGTGCATATTGCCCTTGCGCATGCGTTTCAAGCCTTGCGCGACGAGGATGCGGTTGTTCGTATCGAGGCGCACCACGTCGGCGACCGTGCCCAGCGCCACCAGGTCGAGCAGGTTGTCGAGCTTGGGTTGCGTTTGCGCATCAAAGATGCCCCGCTTGCGCAGCTCGGCGCGCAGGGCCAGCAAGACGTAGAACACGACGCCGACCCCCGCCAGATGCTTGGACGGAAAACCGCAGGCGGGCTGGTTCGGGTTGACGATGACGGCCGCGTCGGGCAGGGTGTCTGCCGGCAAATGGTGGTCGGTGACGACGACCTGGATGCCGCGCCGGTTGGCTTCGGCTACGCCGTCGATGCTGGCGATGCCGTTGTCGACGGTGATGATGATGTCGGGCGACTTTTCGCGCGCGGTGAGCGCAACGATTTCCGGCGTCAGGCCGTAGCCGTATTCAAAACGGTTGGGCACGATGAAATCGACGTCGGCGCCCATGGCGCGCAAGCCGCGGATGGCCACGGCACAGGCGGTGGCGCCGTCGCAATCGTAGTCGGCCACGATGACCATGCGTTTTTTTGCGGCAATCGCGTCGGCCAGGAAGGCGCCCGCCGCGCCGATGTGCAGCAAGCCGGACGGCGGCATCAGGGCAGCCAGTTCGCTTGACAGTTCTGCCGCGTCGGACAGGCCGCGCGCAGCATACAGCCGGGCCAGCACGGGGTGGATGCCGCCCTGGCGCAGCATTTCGGATTCGCGGTAGGGGCAGGGACGGGTGGCGATGCGGGTACGGGTCATGATGTTTTCAACTTGTTCAGGGAAATCGCGCGCCAGAATTTGCGCTGCGCGTGCTTGCTGGTGGTGCAGTCCAGCCAGGCGTCGCGGTGGCTGAGCACCAGGCGCAGCTGCTCCACGCGGCCGTCCTTGAGGGCGGCCAGCAGGGGAGCGAACCAGTCCGCTTCCAGCGCTTGCAACTGCTGCAGCCACATGCCCCATTCCTGCGCCTGCGCCGCCTCGATCAGGCCGCCCGGCACGACGATCGCGTCCCGCTTGCTTGCCAGCACACTGTTTAGACTGGCATCGCGCTGCGCCGGTTCCGCCAGCGCGGCCAGCCAGCCCGGTGCGTTATGCGTATGCAGGCTGGCGGCGCAGCCGGGAGCTTGCGCCGTGGCCACGCTGGCGCCCCAGAGCCAGAACGCATTGATGGCTTTCAAGCCCCGTTCTTCGCGCGCCGCATTGACCGGGTGTTCATGCCACAGCATCTGCACTTCATTTTGCAGCCGGCGCGCGGCGCGCGCGTGCTCCCCTTCCGGCATCCAGACGGACAGGTCTTGCGTGGTGGCGGCGTCCGGCGTGGCGCACTGCAAGTCGGACCAGCCATCGGCGCGCATGAACCAGGTACCCGCGTCGCCATACGCCAGCGGCTGGCCGATCTCGTCGAAATACGGGGCAGCAATGTCGAACAGGGCGCGGCCCTCGGTCTCGCTCAGCTTGAGCTGGCGCAACTCTTCCAGGCTGATATGGCTGCGGGCGATGGCCAGGTGGGCCGGATGCAGCAGGAAGTAGCGTGCGCCCGGTTCCGGCACGAGGCCGTAGCCGCGCATGGCCTGGGCGGCAAAGGCCGCCTGCGCCGCCGCGCCGTTGGGCGCGGGTGACAGGCCCAAGGCGTGCGCCAGCCACGCTTCATGCGGCAGCAGGCGGTTGGCATTGTCAAAGGTTTCTAAATTGCAAGTGGAGGTGCGCGACAGCAGCGCCGCCAGCGCGGGCGCCTGCAAGACCTTGAGCAGGTCGGCAGCCAGTTCGGCATTGGGCAAGGCGAAGGGCAGGACGAGGGTAAGTTGATTCATCCCGAGATTGTAGGCGATTGTGGCGCAGTGCGAGTAGTCCCCGTCGTTTTTCGCCTGGCGGCGGGTGCGCGAAATTGGGGCCACGGTGATGTGTTTCACGCATGAAATGTCATTTGTGTGGCACACTGCGCGCTCGCATATCATCGTTGTCGCGGGAGCGCATGAGCATCATCAAACAATTTCCTTTTGAGTGGCAGGKCGGCGTGCGCTATACGCGCGCCGGGAAACGCAGTGGCCGCAACAGCTTCATTTCCTTCATCTCCCTCATTTCCGTGGCCGGCATCGGCCTGGGCGTGGCCGCCCTGATCGTTGTCCTGTCCGTCATGAACGGCTTCCAGAAGGAAGTCACCGACCGGCTGATGTCGGTGTTGGCCCACGTCGAGGTATTCGACACCAGCGGCTCCATGCCCAACTGGCAGGCGCAGGAGCGCGCCGCCTACGCCAACCCGCAAGTGAAAGCCGTATCGCCCTTCGTGGAAACCCAGGGCATGCTGCTCAATGACGAAACCATGCGCCCGTCCATCGTGCGCGGCGTGCTGCCGCAGCAGGAAGCCACCGTCTCCAGCGTGGCCGCCCAGATGAAGCAGGGCAGTTTCAATGAACTCACGCCAGGCTCGTACAGCATCGTGCTGGGCATCGACCTGGCCAAGGCGCTCGATGTGAAAGTGGGGCAGAACGTCACGCTGATGCTCGAGCGCGAGCCTAGGGCGGGCGATCCGGCCAATGGCATCGTCATGCCGCGCATGCGCGCGCTCAAGGTGGCCGGCATTTTTGAAGCGGGCCACAATGAACTCGATGGCAGCTTGGCCTTCGTCAACATGCAGGACGCGGAGCAGCTGCTGCAGCTCGACGGCCCGTCCGGCCTGCGTCTGCGCCTGCACGACATGAACCAGGCGCCGCAGGTGGCGCGCGAACTGAAGGCCTCGATGCCGGGCCAGCTGTGGATGCGCGACTGGTCGCGCGCCAGTGCCAGCTGGTATGCGCTGGTGCAAAGCCAGAAGAACATGATGTTCATCATCCTCAGCATGATCATCGCCGTGGCCGCCTTCAACCTCGTTTCGACCCTGGTGATGTCGGTCACCGACAAGCAGGCCGATATCGCCATTTTGCGCACCCTGGGCGCCTCGCCGTTTTCCATCATGAAGATATTCATGATCCAGGGCGCGCTGGTGGGCTTGCTGGGGAGTGCTCTGGGCGTGATCGGCGGCGTCGTGCTGGCGCTGAACGTGGGCGTCATCGTGCCCTTCATCGAAGGCATCTTCGGCCTGCACTTCATCTCGAAGGAAATCTACCAGATCAGCGCCGTGCCGTCGGACGTGCATTGGCTGGACGTGGCGCAGATCGGCCTGATCGCCTTTGGCCTGGCGCTGGTGGCCACCATCTACCCGAGCTGGCGCGCCGCGCGCGTCAAGCCGGCAGAGGCGCTGCGCTATGAGTAAATGGCTGATCAACAAACTGCTGGGGTCAGACCCGGCGGGTCAGACCCCCGAGAATTAACGAATTAATGAGCATGTTAAAAAATATTCCCTTCGAATGGCTGGTCGGCCTGCGCTACACGCGGGCCGGCAAGCGCAGTGGCCGCAACAGTTTTATCTCTTTTATTTCCCTCATTTCCATGGCCGGCATCGGCCTGGGCGTGGCGGCGCTGATCGTCGTGCTGTCCGTGATGAACGGCTTCCAGAAGGAAGTGACGGACCGCATGCTGTCCGTGCTGGCCCATGTGGAAGTGTTCGACAACAGCGGCAGCATGCCCGACTGGCGCGCGGAAGCGGCGCAAGCGTTCAAGAATCCGGCCGTGAAAGGCGCCGCGCCGTTCGTGGAGACGCAGGGCATGCTGCTGCGCGACGATGCGCTGCGTCCCGCCATCGTGCGCGGCGTGCTGCCCGAGGAAGAGCCGAACGTCTCCGATGTGGCCGGCCAGACGCGCATGGGCAGCTTCAAGGCCCTGCAGCCGGGCACCTTCAATATCGTGCTGGGCATCGAGCTGGCGCGCGCCCTGCGCGTCAACCTCGGTGAAAAAGTGACTTTGATGCTGGCGCAGGGCCAGGTCACGCCGGCCGGCGTGCTGCCGCGCATGCGCAGCTTTACCGTCAGCGGCATTTTCCAGGCGGGCCACAATGAATTCGACGCCGGCCTGGCCTTCATCAATATCGAAGACGGCCAGCGCCTGCTGCGCCTCGATGGCCCGTCCGGCCTGCGTTTGCGCCTGGCCGACATGAACCAGGCGCCGCAAGTGGCGGCGGAACTGAAAAAAACCATGCCGGGCGACCTGTGGCTGCGCGACTGGTCCAAGCTGAACGCCAACTGGTTCGCTGCCGTGCAGACGGAAAAGCGCATGATGTTCATCATCCTGACCCTGATCATCGCCGTGGCCGCCTTCAACCTCGTGTCGACCCTGGTGATGACGGTGACGGACAAGCAGGCCGATATCGCGATCCTGCGCACGCTGGGCGCCTCGCCCCGTTCCATCATGAAGATCTTCATGATCCAGGGCGCGCTGGTGGGCATCCTGGGCACGATCCTGGGCGTGGGCGGCGGCGTGCTGGTGGCGATGAACATCGACGTCATCGTGCCCTTCATCGAGCACCTGCTGGGCGTGCAGTTCCTCTCCAAGGACATCTATTTCATCAGCACCGTGCCGTCCGACCTGCGCTGGCCCGACGTCACCAAGATCGGCGTGCTGGCCGTGATTCTCGCCTTTTTGGCGACCCTGTACCCAAGCTGGTGGGCCGCCCGCGTGAAACCTGCGGAAGCCCTGCGCTATGAATAAACCACTGACTACGACCATGACCGATCTGAACAAACCTGCCTCCAACGGCGCTTCCGCCGATTCCGCCGTCCTCTCCTGCCGCGGCCTGGGCAAGACTTTTACGCAGGGCAGCTACAAGGTGCAGGTGCTGGCCGGCATCGACATCGACGTCCACCGCGGCGAGCGCGTGGCCATCGTCGGCGCCTCCGGCTCGGGCAAATCGACCCTGCTGCACCTGCTGGGCGGGCTCGATACGCCCACCAGCGGCAAGGTGACCCTGCTGGGCAAGGACTTTGCCACCCTCAGCGAAAAGGCGCGCGGCGATTTGCGCAACGCCTCGTTGGGTTTCGTCTACCAGTTCCACCACCTGCTGCCCGAGTTTTCGGCGCTCGACAACGTCGCCATGCCGCTGATGATACGGCGCATGAAGCGCGCGCCCGCCACCGAGCTGGCGCAGCAGATTCTCACGCGCGTGAACCTGGCCAAAAGAGTCACGCACACGCCGGGCGAATTGTCGGGCGGCGAGCGCCAGCGTGTGGCCCTGGCCCGCGCCCTCGTCACGCAGCCGGCCTGCGTGCTGGCCGATGAACCGACGGGCAACCTCGATCACGCCACGGCCGAACAGATTTTCGACCTGATGCTGGAACTGTCGCGCACCCTGGGCACGGCCTTCGTCATCGTTACCCACGATATCGAACTGGCCAGGCGCTGCGACCGCGTGCTGCGCCTGACGGACGAAGGGCTGCAGCCTTATCAATACTGAGCAATACTAAGGAACCGCCATGCTGTGGATCGACACGCATTGCCACCTGGACGCGCACGAATTCGGCGGCGAATCGCTGCAGGTGGCGGCGCGGGCGCGGCAGCAGGGCGTGGGCATGATCGTCATCCCCGCCGTCGAACGGGCCAATTTCGCCATCGTGCGGGGCCTGGCGGCAGCGGCGCCCAACGCCTGTTATGCGCTCGGTATCCACCCGATCTACGTGCCGCATGCCACCGAGGACGACTTGATCGCCCTGCGCGAAGCCGTGGCGCTGGCCATGGCTGACCCGAATTTTGTGGCCATCGGCGAGATCGGCCTCGATTTCTTTATCCCCATGCTGTGCGAACCGGCCATGCGCGCCAAGCAGGAGCATTTTTTGCGCGAGCAGCTGAAAATCGCCCGCGACTTCGATTTGCCCGTGCTCACGCATGTGCGCCGCTCGCAGGACATCGTCCTCAAGCACGCGCGCCAGATTCGCCCGAACGGCGGCATCGCCCACGCCTTCAACGGCAGCTTCCAGCAGGCGCAGGGCTATATAGCCCTCGGTTTCAAGCTCGGTTTCGGCGGCGCCATGACGTTTACGCGCGCCTTGCAGATACGCCGCATGGCGAGCGAACTGCCTTTGGACGCCATCGTACTGGAGACGGACGCGCCCGATATTTCGCCCAGCTGGATCCACCCGGGCCGCAACAGCCCCGAAGAATTGCCCCGCATCGGCGCCGTGCTGGCCGAATTGCGCGGCCTGGAACTTGCCGAGTTGGCGGCGCAAACCAGCGCCAACGCGCGCGCCGTGCTGCCCCGATTACCCTTGATGGAATGAGACCATGAACAAGAAAATGCTTGCGGGCGCCCTGGCGGCCTGCCTTTCCGGCGCGTTTGCGCCCGCCATGGCGGCGGCCGGCGCCCAGTGCGACGGCATGCCGCGCCTCGACGTCACCACGCCGGCCGGCTTTTGCGTAGCCGTGCTGGCCGACGGCCTGAAATTTCCCCGCGGCGTGCTGCCGCTGACGAATGGCGACATCCTCGTCACGGACATGGCCGGATGGGCGCCGAAGCAGGGTAAATTGTGGCTGCTGCAGCGCAAGGCAGCCGGCGGCGGCTACGAACGCAAGCTGCTGCTCGACAAACTTGATCGCCCGAACGGCATCGTGCAGGGACCGGACGGCCTGGTCTACGTGGGCGAGGTGGGGCGCATCTTCCGCTTCGACCTGCGCGATCCCGCCCGCGCCATCACCGACGTGATCGGCGGCACGGCCAAGACGCCGCGCCTGCCGGGCCTGGGCTTGCACCTGCTGACGAACATGCGTTTCAGCCCCAAGGGCGACCTGTATGTGAACGTCGGTTCGAGCACCGACCATTGCGAGAACGACGGCAAGGCGCCCGATCCGGCCAAGGCTTGTCCTTCGGCGGAAGGCCCGGAAGCACTGGGCGCCATCCGCGAATACAAGATGGCCTGGCCGGCCGGCACGGTGACGAGCTGGCGCACGCATGCGCGCGGCTTGCGCAATTCGATGGCGCTGGCCTTCCATCCGGCGACGGGCGAGCTGTGGCAGGCGGAAAACGCGCGCGACGCCATCCAGGCGGCCATGCCGCAGCTCAAAAGCGACGAGAACCTGCCGCATGAAGAACTGAACCTGGTCAAGGCCGACCAGCATTACGGCTGGCCGTACTGCTACGATGACAATGTCGCCAGTCCCGAATATCCGAAGACGGCTTGCGCCGCCCAATACGCGGCGCCGCAGCGCCTGCTGCCCGGCCACGCCGCGCCGCTGGGCATGACGTTTTACACGGCCAGCCGCTTCCCGGAGCTGTACAAGAACAGCCTGATCATCGGCTACCACGGCTACCGCAGCAACGGCCACCGCCTGGTGGCCCTGCTGCCCGACAAGGTCGGTGCGCCGCTGGGCAAGTCCGTCGAGTTGATCAGCAACTGGGAGCGCAAGGGCAAGCAGGGCAGGGGCGCGCCCGTCGACGTGAAGCAGGGGCAGGATGGCGATATCTACATGGCTGATGATCATAACGGGCTGGTGCTCAAGCTGCATTACGCGGCTGCCAAGCCGTAGATCAGATTAGCGCGGCGGCGCCGCGCGTAATCCGACGCCATCGCAACCGACTCGACCTACGCTTGACCTCGCTCAATGCGGGGCTCGCATATCCTCCTACAATCGGCCTGATATTCCCTATCGACAAGGGGCAGCGGGAGGCTGACGTGAAACCTGCATTCATCAAGCTGCGCGAAAACTACTCGAGCGTGGCGGCCGTCGACCAGGCCGCCCTGTTCCGCGAAATCGGCTGGGAAGACTTGATCGGCAAGGACAGCTTTGCCAACACCTGCGCCATCCGCGTCAGCCTGGCCCTGATCAAGGCCGGCATCCAGCTGAAAGGCCGCATGGCGATACGCAAGGGGGCATTCAAGGGCGCGCTGATCGAACCGGGGCAGGCCAAGCTGTCGCACATGCTGGCCAGCCCTTCGATGTTTGGCGCGCCCGAAAAATTTACCAGAGATGACGCCATGGAAGGCATCGGCCAGCGCCAGGGTGTCGTCGCCTTCTTCCGCATTCCCGGTTACCTGGGCGGCGCGGGCGGGCATATCGACATCCTGCTGCCCTCCATCGGCGTGAAGATCTGCGGCACCGAATGCTACTGGGATTGCGGCGAGGTCTGGTTCTGGCCACTCCGTTGACGTTTACCTGAATTTCTTCGAGCGCCCCCGTGACGCCGCATTGTGCGCACGCAGGATGGAGTCGACCCGTTCCGAGGCATCGCGCGACAGGTTTTGCGCGACCGCGATATCGGGGAAGAATTCGGGCAGGCGGTAGCTGAGCCAGGCATACGCGGAATAGTAGCGGCAAGTGTCTTCCACCTGCTGCAGATTCTGCGTGCCGCCGCCGTACGCGTGCTGGCGCAAGGTGCTCGTTTTTCCCTGCGACAGATTCTTCGCCCAGTGCTCCCACGCCGTCTGCAGCGAGGGCACCTTGCTCGATATCGGCACCAGCGACAAAGTAAATTTGTCGGCCACGGACAGGGGAAGGGTGTCGAGCCAGACGGCGCGCTCCTTCTGGTCTTCCGTGATGCGCGGGAAGAAGAAGCCGTCCGGCACGTCGATATTGTGGATGAAGCGGCGCAGCAGTTTACTGAGCGACAGTTCGCCCGTCACCGACGAAATGCGGTGCAGGTGTTCCAGCGAGGGCGCCACGGCGAAGCCGCTGGTATTGAGCGGGTGCAGCTTTTCCTTCAGCAGGGCGCGCATCACTTCATGCGTCTCGTTGTCGTAGCCGGCCACGAGTCCCTCTTCATGCACGCCGTAGCGGCCCGCGCGTCCGGCGATCTGGCGCGCCAGCGCGGCCGAAATCTCTTCCTCTTCGCGGCCATTGTATTTGACGCAGGTGGTCATGACGATGCGCGCGATCGGCATGTTCAGGCCCATCGCCAGGGCGTCCGTGCCGACGACGATATCGGCCGTGCCGTCGCGGAAGCGCTGCGCCTGCGCGCGCCGCACTTCGGGCGACAGGTTGCCGTAGACGGTGGCCACCGACAATCCCGTTTCCGTGATCATGTCGCGCCACATCAGCACTTCGCGGCGCGAAAAGGCGATGACGGCGTCGCCGCGGCGCAGGTTGCGCACCTTGCGCACGGCGCTCGGCTCCATCGACAGGGGCGCCATGCGTTTCAATACATGTACTTCCAGGGGGCAGTCGAGGCGTTCGGCCAGCGCCTCGATGGCGCGCCGCGCTTCCGGCGCACCCACCAGGTAGACGGTGTGGGCGGGCGCGCCGCAGACGGCCGCCGTCCACGCGGCGCCCCGGTCCGGATCGGCCAGCATCTGGATTTCATCGATGACGGCCACTTCGACGACGGTTTTTGTGTCCAGCATTTCCACCGTGCTGGCCACGTGCGTGGCGCCGTCGACCACGCGGCGCTCCTCGCCCGTGATCAGGCTCACGGCCAGCGGCTTGCCATGCGGCGCGGCTTCCTGCAGGCGTTCGTAGTTTTCCAGGGCCAGCAAGCGCAATGGCGCGAGATAAATGCCGCTCTTTGCCTTCACCAGCGCTTCCATGGCGCGGTGCGTCTTGCCGGAATTGGTGGGGCCCAGCAGGGCGATGAAGCGGCGCGGCAGGCGGCGCGCCATCTCGAACGAGGCGGGATACTCGGCCAGGTTGATGCTCTGGCGCGTGCGCGCCGCGTGCTGCTCTTCCTGCTGGCGCTCGATGGCGTGGTTGAAGCGCTGGCGGATGCGGTCGAACACCATGCCGGCCGGCTCGGACGTTTGCATGTCGGCCAAGGTGTGCAGGAAGACCATCGGGTCCGTCTCCACGTCCTCGCTCAGGCCCGCGATATCGGCGACGAAATCGATCACGTGCTGGCGCAGCTCCTCGAAGACGGCCGCGCTGGCCCGTTCGCGCACCAGGGCCAGCTTGGTCTCGCGGTCCATCTTGCGCCACTTGGCCGGCCGCGCCAGCACGCCCTGCGCCGGCACCAGCGCATACGGCACGCGCAAGCCGCCCGCCTTGACCTCGCCGGAAAAGCGCACGAAGACGCGGCCTTCCATCTTGACCAGGCGGATATGCTCGGTCAGCTCCCCCAGTTCCGCGACCAGGGTGGCGTCGTTATTGTCTTCGGTGCTGTCGGAAAGGTCGGTGGAAGTGTCGGGAGGAAGTGCGGAGGAAGTCATGTCGTGCCTGGGTGTTGAAGTAAGCGAGGCCGATTATACCGCGCGCAGGGCAAGGATTTTTCCCCGGCGCACGGTGCGGCCGCCGCACGAGGGCTGAGCTGTAAAGCGATGATTCCTTGAGGCGGATAAGCAACTGGCAACCATGGAGAACGGCGCTTCCAGCTGGTTGCAAATCACCTTGCTTTGCGCGTATCGGGATTTTCTGCTGTATTTTTATTCGCCTGGAATTTCCATGAATGTCTTTTTATTAACTTTGTTATATTTTTGAATTTAACGTTAAAATTTCAATTGTCGTGGCGTCGATAATAATAAAGAGTATGTTTTTATGGATATCCATGGTGATTATATTCGTATCGTGTCTGTATTTTTCATTGTGTGAGGAATTGGGCAGTGGCATGAAATGAATTGAATTATCTTGACAATTAATAATGGTGGGCTGATCATGGTCTTCAGATTTCGCGAGAAGATTTTGGCATGTTTTTAAAATATCTGAAATTGACGGCGACGTACGGCATTATTCGGGATGCCGCTCTGGTTATCGGCTGGGGCATGTCGCGTTGATATGAACGGTTTTGATTTGACGGTGCGCCAGGATTGGCTGGCGGCCGCAGGATTTTCCATTTCGCGCTGCCGCACACCCAGCGCGCGATGACACCCGACATACCGGTGTATGTGGCCCTGCGCCAGAGGATGGCGCGCGCAGGGATTCATCAGCCATCCGATTTTGGGAGAACTCCATGAATAAAAAGCTCGCTGCATTTCTTTTCGCGTCAGGTCTCGGTTTGGCGGTGACTGCGACGCCAGCCTTTGCCAACTGCTATAGCGCCTGCGCTGCCGAGTGGCGGGCTTGCATCGCTGGCGGTACCTCTCAAGCCGAGTGCGGGGCCGAGCGGTCCGCCTGCCTGCAATCCTGCAATTGACCGAGGAGTACTGCGCGCTGCGGCAGCCACTATCATAGCCTGTTGCCGCTGACGCCAGCAGGTCATGGCGCCCATGGCAGCTCAGGCTGCCCGTGCGCGCACGGCGCGTAGTCCCCAGCCGGTGGCGATCAATCCGTCGCCGGCTTGCAGCGGCGCTGCGGCCTCCAGGAACGCGCCGCGCAGACGCTGCCTGGCGTCATCGTCCAGGCGGTCGATATCGTAGGTGTCGCTCAGGGCGGTCCACAGTTCGCCCGGCGTGGGCGACCAGGGCACGTCGATGTCGTCGAATTCAACGTCCGCAAAACCGGCATTGAGCAGCGCGCGCCAGCCCGCTTCCGATCCCGCGCGCCGGTCGCCAAAGCGCAGCGGCGGCAGCGCGTCGCTGGCGATGGGTTTGAAGACGCGCATGAAAACCTCGTTCACTTCGCCCAGCAAGAAAGTCCGGCCGACGATGGCCGCGAACTGGCCGCCGGGGCGCAGCACGCGGCGCATTTCCCGGACGACTTGTTCGATGTCGTCCATCAGCATCAGCGCCATGTGCGAGACGAGACAATCGACGCTGGCCGATGGCAGGTCCAGCGCCTGGGCGCGTCCCTGCCGCAGCCGCACGGAGGCAGGGAGGGCGGCGCGCGCGGCGGCCAGTTCGGCCTCGCTCATGTCGATGCCGAGCAGTTGCAATTGAGATTGTTGCCTGGCTGCCAGCAAGCCCAGCAGATATCCGTCGCCGCAGGCCAGGTCGAGCACGGTCAAGGGACTTGGGCTAGCCGGCACGAGGTCGCTTAACACGGCATAGGACGAGGCCCAGGTAGCCGTTGAGGAGTGGGCAGGAAGGTCGGCAAACGCGGCGGGCGTCACGCCGACCTGGCGTTGATGGAAGTCCTGCAAATAAGTTTCTGCCGCTGTCACTGGGGTCATGCAAGGTCCGCCAAGTCGTGGCGCCTGGGCGCCGGATGGTCATATTAGCATGGTGAAAGTTTCGCCAATGGTGATGGCGTATGGCATGCCTGAACGATCTTATCCACTGCACCATTGCGCCAGATCAGACGGCAAGGCGTGGAAAGCGATCACAGTAACTGAGCCCCTTTCGAGCCCCTTTCGCAGCGAGCGGATTTGCCTTCCCATGCGCACCCTGATACTCGGCTTTGCCGCTGGCGCCGCCTGCTTGCAGACGCAGGCAGGCTTGCCGCCGCAAGCGGGCGCGCTGCTGTCGGTGATCGCTGGCGCGGCGCTGCTGATGGCGTGGCCGTTGCGCCGACACGCGCACTGGGGCTGCGTGTTTGCGCTTGCCGCTGGCTTGGGACTGGGCTTTTACTGGGCCGCCTGGCTGGCCCAGGCCGCCCTGGCGCCGCAGCTGGCGCTGGCCGACGAGGGACAGGATATCGTCGTCACGGGCACGGTGGCCAGCTTGCCGTACCGCTTCGAGCAGGGTGTGCGCTTCAATTTTGCCGTGGAAAAAACTGTGGGGACAAAGGTGCCGCCCCTGATTGCCCTGTCCTGGTACGCGGGCTTTCGCGATGCAGTGACGAGCGAGGTGGGCGATGTGCAGCCGGGCGAACGCTGGCGCCTGACGGTGCGTCTGCAGCGTCCGCACGGCAACGCGAATCCCATGGGTTTCGACTACGAGGCGTGGCTGCTGGAGCAGGGCGTACGCGCCACCGGTTATGTACGGCCGCAGCCGCGCGCGGACACGCCGAACGTGCGCCTGGCCGCCTTCGTGCCCGGTTTCGGCAACGTGGTCGAGGCCAGCCGCGCGGCCTTGCGTGCGCGCATACTGCGCAGCCTTGACGGAAAACAGTATGCGGGCGTGATCGTGGCGCTGGTGGTGGGCGACCAGCGCGCCATTGCCCAGTCGGACTGGCAGGTGTTCAACCGCACGGGCGTCAGTCATTTGATTTCGATTTCCGGCCTGCACATCACGATGATCGCGGGACTGTTCGCCCTCGGTGCGGGCGCGTTGTGGCGGCGCTCGTTTTTCACGGACCGGCAGCTGCCCTTGCTGCTGCCGGCGCAAAAGGTGGCGGCGCTGGCCGGCGCGCTGGCGGCATTGGTGTATGTGCTGCTGGCCGGCTTCGGCGTGCCTGCGCAGCGCACCTTGTATATGTTGCTGGTCGTGGCGCTGGCCTTGTGGCTGGGGCGCATCACCAGCATCGTCCATATCCTGTGCCTGGCGCTGGGCGTGGTCGTGCTGCTCGATCCCTGGGCCGTGCTGTGGCCCGGTTTCTGGCTGTCGTTCGGCGCCGTCGCCACCATGCTGTACGCGACGGCGGGCCGCACCACGGCGCCCCTGCCGGCCCAGGCCGGGCGCTGGCGCCGCCTGCGCGCGGCCGTGGCGCTCGGTGCGCACACGCAATACGTGGTGACGGTGGGGCTGGTGCCGTTGACGATGCTGCTGTTTTCGCAAGTCTCGCTCGTGTCCCCCGTGGCCAATGCGCTGGCCATACCCGTCATCAGCCTGGTCGTCACGCCCTTGTCGCTGGCGGGCAGCCTGCTGCCTGCGCCGCTGTCCGATGGGTTGCTGCTGCTGGCGCACACCATCGTGCAGATGCTGGCGCAGGTGCTGGACTGGCTGGGCGCGTGCCGCTTCGCCGTCTGGACGGCGCCCGCGCCCCCAATCTGGAGTTTTTGCTGGGCATTGTTCGGCACCGCCTGGCTGCTGGCTCCACGCGGATGGCCGCAGCGCTGGGCCGGCATGCTGGGCTGGCTGCCCCTGCTGACGGCCTTGCCATCGAGCCCGCCAGCTGGCCAGATGTGGGTCACGGCCTTTGATGTGGGACAAGGCATGGCCGTGCTGGTGGAAACGCAAGGCCACCGCCTGCTGTACGACACGGGGCCCGCCTACAGCCTCGATGCCGATGGCGCCAGCCGTGTCATCGTGCCGTATCTGCGCACACGCGGCATCGGCAAGCTTGACGGCGTGATCATTTCCCACAGCGATCTCGATCATGCGGGCGGCGCCGTGTCCCTGCTGGAAAACGTGCAGGTGGGCTGGCTGGCCTCGTCGCTGTTCGATGGCCATCCGGCCGTCGATGCCCGGCGGCAAGCCGGGCGTCCGTATCTGCATTGCGTGGCCGGTCAAAGCTGGACCTGGGAAGGCGTGCACTTTGCCATGCTGCACCCCTTGCCCGCCAGCCACACGGACATCAGCTTGACGCCGAACGCCCGCAGCTGCACCGTGAAAATCTCCGCGGGCAAGCATGCAATCTTGCTGGCCGGCGACATCGAGGCGGCGCAAGAGGCGCAATTGCTGGCGCGCTCGGCAGACGGTGAACTGGCGGCCGACGTACTGCTGGCGCCGCACCACGGCAGCGGCACCTCGTCGACGCCGGCATTTCTGAACGCCGTACATCCGGCCCTGGCGATCTTCCAGGTCGGGCACCGCAACCGCTATAAGCATCCGAAGCCGCAAGTGTATGCGCGCTATGGCGACATGGGCATCGTGCGGCTGCGAACGGATGTGGAGGGAGCGGTGGTGCTGGAGTTGGGGGAAGAGATGGCTGTGACGCGGTACCGGGCCAGCCGGCCGCGCTATTGGCATGAGCAATAAGATGATATGGGGTAGTACGGGGTAATACGGCATCTTCGGATGCCGAACGGGAGGTTTGTTATGTGCGAGGAATGCAATCCCTTCGAGCGCTTGCTGGCGAAAGCCGATGCCGCGTACCAGCGCCTGCGTTTGAGACGGTGGGATAAATGGTTGCGGCATATGGAGGCGATTTCGCCAGCGTTGGCGCAGTCGATTCAGCACACGGGTATCGGCATGGCGAGTGGCGTGTTTACCGGCTTGATTTTATTTGGATTGCAATTTACGAGCGATCAGCTTGTCAATGACATGGCCAAGGCGCTACATCGGAACTTCATTCTGCATTACCAGGATATTCAAGGGCCCCTGTTCAGTCTTGTCCTGTTTCTGGTGGCATGCACCATGCTGCTGGCTGCTGAATGGGGGCATTTTTTAAGGCAGAAAATGCTGGTGCCTGTCATCCATGGCATTTCACATGCGGTGTCCATCAGTACCGGCATGTTATTGTCGCTCGTCTTTTCGGAAGTGCTGACGAAGAGTTTTTGGCCGAATGCCCGTCAATGGTTAGGGAGTCTGCTCGTTATTGCGATGGTCTGGTTCCTCGCCGTGACGATGAACGCGGTCATGTATGTCTGTCGCCACGGCGTGGTGGGGCTATGGCGAAAGAACAGGTGCGTTAGCGAAAACTGTCTTGTCGCGCAAAAAAAGTATGAGGTCCTGCACTTTATTTTTCCACTGATGGGAATTTGCCTCATCTTTTACCTGTGGGGAGACGTCAAGCGGAGCGCCGTGCAGCTGGCGGATGCCGCCAAGGCCAGCAAGGTGGCGGATTGTGCAGTTGCACACTAGCTGTTTTCATATTCGCTTCAGCAGCATGTCAACGGAAGAACTCAATCGAAGAGCATTGATTGTTACATTTAAGCAGGCATTATCTGATCAGCCTGGCCCAGGCCGCCGACATCGACGCCATCACGACCTTGCTGCAAGCCAATTCCCCCTCGCAGGGCGGCAGCCTGACGGGTGAGTTTTCGCGCGACAAGGTGGCCAGCATGGCCGATGGCGCCTCGCCCGTCATCGTGGCGCGGCGCGTGGCGGGCGGGCCTGCCGTGGGGGTGCTGTTCAGCGCGGAAAAAGCCACCGCGCAGGCGCCCGTGGTGCTGGCCATGCTGGCCGCGTATGCGGGAAGTGACAAGGCCTATGTATATGGCCCCGTCCGCATCGCGGACCCGGAGCGGGGGCAGGGCTTGCTGGCGCTGTTGTACTCTGCCATGCGCGCGCGGCATGGGGGGGGCGGAGGCGGTGCTGTTCATCCGGCGCGACAATATCGGCTCGCTGCGCGCGCATGAACGATTGGGCATGCGCGAGGTGGCCGCCTTTGTTTGCGATGGCGCTGACTTTGCCGTGTATAGCGATGTCATCGCCGCAAAATAGATGCTAACTTGCCCGTTCATCGGGTATTTCCAGCCCTCGCCGCCGCACATATTCCAGGAACAGCCGCGCCCCCTTGGCCATCTTCGACGTGCCGTACACGGCATGGATGCTCGGGTCCAGCTCCTTCGATGACGTCAGCCGGTAAGCCGTGCAGACCCGGCGCAGGGTGCCAGCCGCCACGGCCGGTTCCGCCAGCCAGCTGGCCAGGCGCACGATGCCGGCGCCTTCCAGGGCCGCCTGAAAGGTGGCGATGCCGGAAGTGAAGCGGAAGCGCGGCTGCACCTGGTAGCGCACGTTGCGCTCGGTGGAAACGAAATGCCAGTCGCGCAGGATGCGGGGGGCCGAGTGCATGATGACGTCGTGGCCGGCCAGCTCTTCCGGTTCCTCGGGCGCGCCCATGCGTTCTATATACTCGGGCGAGGCGTACATATAGCGGCGGTAATTCCACAGGGGGTAGCCGATCAGCTCGCTGGACTGGGGGAAGGCGCCGCGGATGGCGAAATCGAGCTTTTCCTGGATGGGGTCGATGGATTTGTCCGAGAAATGGATGTCGACGGACACATTCGGATAGTCGCGCGAAAATTGCGCCACCACTTTCGGCAGGAAGCCCAGCGACAAGATTTCCGGCGCCGAGAGGCGCACCCAGCCTTGCGGTGAATTGCTCAGTTCGGCCAGTTGTTCTTCCGCCTCGGCCTGCGTTTCCAGCAAGTGCCTGGCCGACGCGTAATACGTTTCGCCGGCCGTTGTCAGGGTGAACTGCTTTTGCGTGCGCAGGATCAGCTCGGCGCCGATGGCTTCCTCGAGGAACTGGATGGCGCGCGTGACGGCCGATGGCGAGCGTCCCAGCATGCGCGCCGCGTGGATGAAGCTGCGCTTTTCCACCACGGTGCAAAAGGCGCGGATCTCCCACATCAGTTTCATCGACATCGCGTGACTCCCGGCAAAAGAGGCCAGTAGACCGTACGCGGCGCATTCCGTCAAGCGTTACGGCTGATTGCGTTTTGCGCAATTTGAAGTTGCATCCGAAAAAGTGCCTGACGCCTATACTGCCGCTGTCGCCCATTCCCACTTGCCTATCATGCTGACCATCTCGCTGCTGTGTTTATTTGCCTTCTTTGCCGGCCTGATCGATGCCGCCGTGGGCGGGGGCGGGCTGATACAGCTGCCGGCCCTGTTCAACCTGATGCCGAACATGGCTTCGACCTCCTTGCTGGGCACGAATAAGCTGGCGTCGGCCTGCGGCACCACGTTTGCCGCCCGCTCGTTCGTCGGCAAGGTGCACATCCCGTGGCTGCTGGTGCTGCCGGCCGTGGCCAGCGCCTTCGTCATGTCCTTCATCGGCGCGGCCGCCGTGTCCTACGTGCCGCAGCAGGTGGTGCGCCCCATGGTGCTGGTACTGATCATCATCATGGCCATCTACACCTTCATCAAGAAGGATTTCGGCACGACGCGCGAGGCGCGCCCCATCGGCCCGCGCGAACGCCTCCTGGCCATCGTCATCGGCGGCGCCATCGGCTTTTATGACGGCTTGTTCGGGCCGGGCACGGGCAGCTTTTTGATTTTCCTCTTCATCCGCGTCTTCGGCTTCGATTTCATCCTCGCCTCGGCCTGCTCGAAACTGGTGAATATCGCCACCAACGTGGCCGCGCTGGCCTTCTTCATTCCCGCCGGCCACGTGGTCTACGCGGTGGCCGCGCCCATGGCCGTGTGCAATATCCTGGGCGCCTTGACGGGCACCTGGATCGCCGTGCGCCGCGGCGCCGCCTTCGTGCGCATCCTGTTCCTGGTGCTGCTGGTGCTGCTGATCGTGAAGTTGTCCTACGACATCTTCTTCAAGTAAGTCTTTAGACGACGTCAAGCCATGAAAACCATCCGGGGTGTGCTGTGGGACAACGATGGCGTGCTGGTCGCGACCGAACAGCTGTTTTACGAAAGCAACCGCGACTTGCTCTTGCCCTACGGCATAGACCTGACGCCGAAGCAATTCTTTGACTGGTTCCTCGACAATAACTACGGCGCCTGGCATCTGCTGCTGGGGCAGGGCCATGCCATCGAGCTGGTCGAGCGCCTGCGGGCTGAGCGCACCGTGCTGTTTAGCGAACGGCTGCGCCAGGCGCGCCAGCTGGCCATCCCCGGCGTCAAACAGGTGCTGGCGGCGCTGCGCCCGCACGTGGCCATGGGTGTGGTGACGAGCGCCTACGAAGAGCATTTCCGGATCAGCCATGCGGCCACGGGTTTGCTGCCTCACTTCGACTTCGTGCTGACGCGCGAAATGTATGGGGAAAGCAAGCCGGCGCCCGACGGCTACCAGCTGGGTTTGCAGCGCCTGGGCCTGGCCGCCGCCGACTGCGTGGCCGTGGAGGATTCGCCGCGCGGTTTGCGCGCCGCCAGGGCGGCCGGGCTGGAATGCATCGTCGTGCGCAATCCCATGAACCGCCATCACGCGTTTGACGAGGCTTTTTGCGTCGTCGATTCAAACGCCGAGCTGGGCGAAGTGCTGGCTTCGTTCGTGCCCGGCATGGCGGCGGTACGGGGGCAATTAGAGGCCTTCCTCTGATCCGTCTTGCCGGCATGCCATTACAATTGCCTATCGCATTTAACGGCACAGCCCCACGATGACCCTCCCGCAACTGCACTTTGCCCACGCCAACAGTTATCCTGCCGGCACCTACCGCAAGCTGTTCGGCTTGCTGGGCCAGCACTACACCGTGCAGGCGCTCGACATGCATGCGCACGACCCGGATTACCCGGTCAGCACGGGCTGGCCGGAGCTGGTGCGCGAGTACATCGACGACCTGGAGCGCCGCTACAGCGCGCCCGTCATCCTCGTCGGCCATTCGCTGGGCGGCATGCTCAGCGTGATGGTGGCCAAGCAGCGGCCTGACCTGGTGCGCTGCGTGGTCCTGCTCGATTCGCCCGTGGTGGCGGGCTGGCGCGCCTTGCTGGTGCGCCTGGCGCGCAACACGGCGCTGGGTGAGCGGTTTTCCCCCTCGCGGTTTTCCGCCAAACGGCGCAAGCTGTGGCCCGACGCGCAAGCCGCGTATGAACACTTCGCGGCCAAGGACATGTTCGCCATCTGGGCGCCGCAAGTCTTGCGCGATTACATCGACAGCGGCCTGGCTCCCCATCCGGACGGGGTGCAGCTGCGCTTTACGCGCGAAGTGGAAACACAGGTCTACCGCAGCTTGCCCCACCATATCGGCGGCCTCGTCAAGGATGGTTTGCCGGTGCCCATCGGCTTTATTGGCGGCACGGAATCGGTGGAATGCCGGCAAGCGGGCTTGACGGCCACGCGCAAGCTGGTCGGCAAGTTTTTCCGCCAGGTGCCCGGCGGCCATCTGTTTCCCATGGAAAACCCGGAACTGACGGCGCAAGTGGTGCGCGAGATGATCACGGCATTGCTGGCGAAACAATAGCCTTACGCCAAGGATTTTCAGGGGATGGGGGCCAACAGCGGCGGATTTTCGCGTAAAATCCTGCCATTCGGGCCGCGCCTGCACCTGGCGCGCCGCCCCAGCCATTCGATATTCTAGAAAGATACTGCTGCGATGACGATTAAAAGCGATAAATGGATACGCCGCATGGCGGAAACAACGGGCATGATCGAGCCGTTCGAACCTGGCCAGGTCAAGGAACGCGACGGCAACCGCATCGTTTCCTACGGCACCTCCAGCTATGGCTATGACATCCGCTGCGCCGACGAATTCAAATTATTCACCAACATTAACACCACCATCGTCGACCCGAAGGATTTTGACGCGAATAACTTCGTCGATGTGTCCGGCAAGGGCTATTGCATCATTCCGCCGAACTCGTTCGCGCTGGCCCGTACCGTGGAATATTTCCGCATTCCCCGCAACGTCTTGACGATTTGCCTCGGCAAGAGCACGTATGCGCGCTGCGGCATCATTGTCAACGTCACCCCGTTCGAACCGGAATGGGAAGGTTATGTGACCCTGGAGTTTTCGAATACGACGCCGTTGCCGGCGAAAATCTACGCCAATGAAGGCGTGGCGCAGGTGCTGTTTTTCGAATCCGACGAAGTGTGCGAAACGTCGTACAAGGACCGCGGCGGCAAGTACCAGGGCCAGGTGGGCGTGACCCTGCCAAAAACCTGATGATTGCCTGAACGGGCAGGGCGCCAGTCCTGCCAGGTTGTTTCCTCAGATTTGTTTCAGCAGCCACGCCTTCAGCGCCGTTGACGGCTGGTACAGGGGGACATGGCCGCGCAGCAAGATTTGCGCGCTGCGCCGGTAGGCCGCGCCGTCGATGGCGATGTTGCCCGTTGCCCCGTTCTGGCGCGCCACGATGGTGGTGTCCAGGATGCCGGCCGGGTTGGCCAGGCCCAGTGCAATCTCTGTTTCCGCTTGCTTGACTGGCGGCACGCCGCGCGCCAGTGCATGCGCCACCGTGCCCGGTATCAGACAAGCGGCCGCCAGGCAGCAGCCGCCCGAGACGGCCAGCGAAGCGTGTCCCGTTTGCGGCGTAAAGTAACGCACCGCAATATTTCCCTCTCCTGCGGCCGGCCCCACGATGCAGAACTTGGGGATGGTTTCGCTGCGTTCCAGCTCTTCCAGGGTCATCAACCCGCCATCGCGCTTGCGCAAGCCCATCAGCAGTCCCGCCGCGCTCCACACCTGGCGGATCGCCTGCATGAACGCGGTATCCGCTTCCAGTTCCGCGATCGACTCATGCGCCGTCTTGCCGAACTGGCTCGCTGGCGCGATGACCATGGGCACGGCCACATCCACGCACGAGACCGCATAACCGTGCACCACATCCTGCGCATTACCTGTTGGCAATAATTTGCCCGTCTTGGCGCCCGCCGGCTGCCGCAGGAACAGGTCCACGCGGGGAAAGTTGCCGGTCACGCCAGGAATGCTGGCGGCCGTAAAACTGCCATCGAGTTCGCGCGCCATGCGCGAGGTAGTAATGACGCCCGTGTTGGTGTTGTGGATATCGATATCGTGCGCGCCGATGGCCAGCGCTTCGATCACGCCGCTGTCCAGTCCCCACAGTTGCAGCGCGGACGACATATTGCCGCAGTTCACGCTCCAGTCGATATCGCCGTGCTCGCCAGCCAGCTGGGCCAGGGTGCTGACCAGGCGCGGCTGGCCCGCATGCTGTTCCACCCCGGCGAGGAAGACTTTATTGCTGGTGGGCGCGCCCCGTCCCAGGCCCGTGATTTGCCGGTTGCCCGGCTGCCGGCCGGACTGGGGCACGCCCATCAGGTGGCGCAGCAATTCCTCGCGCAGCGTTTGTTCGGCCGGCACGGAGGCTGCATGCAAGACCAGGCCCGTCGACGTGCCGCCACGCATGTGGTGGACGGGAAACTCGATCACGCCGCAGCGTTGGCGGGGCACGAGGTCGGGCAGGGCGGGCAGCAGGGGCGTCATCATCATGGATCGTGGTCAAGGCAGGAAGCGCCAGTGTGCCAGTTTTTCTTGCTGGCGTGCAATCGGATGGTGCGCGCGGCGTCTTTACATGGCTTTACCCGCCTTTACACTTGCCGCCCTGTATTCAATACCTTGCACGTCGATAATAAGGTATTGAATAATCAGGGAGGCAATATGGTGGCGGCAATCGGTTCCGGCGGCGCGGTCGGTACAGTCGGCGCGGCCGGCAGTGGCGGTGCGGGCAGCAGTGCGCAGATCGCGGCGCTGCAAAAGCAGATCACGGCGGCGCAAAAACAGTTGACGCAGTCGCAGAAGGGCGAGCAGACGGATGCGTCGCAAAAGCTGCAGCAGCAGCTGGCGCAGCAAATTCAGGCCTTGCAGGCACAAATTGCTCAGTTGCAAGCGGCGGCCGCGCAGCAGGCGGCGCAACAGGATACGCAGACGGCCAGCAGCGGCGGCACGGCGACCGGTCCCGCGAAGTCCGCCTCTTCCACGCTGGGCAGCATCATCGATACGCAGGCGTAAGCAGGTTGCCGGCAATCCATATGGACAGGCTCGCTGGCGGGTCAGCCTGGAGTTTTGACAGGCAACAACATTTCCACGCATAGTCCGCCACCGCTGCGCAAGCTGGCCCCGATGCGGCCGCCGTGGGCCTTAATGACGTGCTGGGCGATAGCCAGGCCCAGGCCGTGTCCATCCGTGCTGTGCTGGGTATTACTGGCGCGGAAGAACGGTTCAAAAATGCGGGCAAGATCCGCGCCAGCCACGCCGGGGCCCCGGTCCAGCACGGCGATGCGCAGCCCCTCAGTCATGCGCGACAGTTCCACCTCCACCGTGCCGCCATCGGGGCTGTGCTTGACGGCGTTGCGCACCACGTTTTCCACGGCGCGCGCCAGCAGTTCGGGCCGGCCCGTGACCGCGGCGTCGGCGCTGGCCGCGTCGCCCGACAGGGCGATGTCCACCTGGCGCGCCTTCGCTTCGTAGCGGGCGTCTTCCAGAATGTCGTGCAGCAGTTCGGCAATGTCGACGTCTTCGCTGAGCGGGGAGCCGGCACCGGCTTCCAGCCGCGACAGGGTCAGCAGCTCGCCGATCAGCTTGTCCATGCGTTCGCTTTCGCGTTCGATGCGCTGCATCGAGGCGTCCATCTTGTCCGGTTGCTGGTGCGCCAGCCCGATGGCGGCCTGCAGGCGCGCCAGCGGCGAGCGCAACTCGTGCGAGACGTCATGCAGCAGACGCGTCTGGCTCTCCATGAGTTGGCGCAAACGCCCCGTCATGCGGTCGAAATCGCGGCCCAGGTCCGTCAATTCATCGCCGCGCTTGCCGCTGGCGTGAAAACGCGGCGCCAGGTCGCCGTGCGAGGCGGCCTCGAACGCTTGCCGCAGGTCGCGGATGGGGCGCGCAAAATACCAGGCCAGCAAGAAGGAAAACAGCAGGCTGGCGGCGATGGCGGCGCCCAGGGGAATGAAGGTGCGGTAGGGCGTGTCCATTCGCGGGGGCATGCCGCGGCCGAATTCGCCGCGTGGCGGCGGGGGACCCGCTTCATGGGGCCGTGGAGCGGCTCCCATGGCGCGCGGGCCGGTCATGGCGACGGCGTTGAGCGTGTCGCGCGCGGCGCCTGCCTCGGCATTGCGGAAGCGTTCGGACGAGGGCAGGAACAGCAGGTAGCGCTGCTTGTCGCTGCCGACCGTCTCGCGCACGACGGGATGGGCCTGGCCCTGTTCCTGGCCCAGCATGGCGCGCGCCTTGCTCAGCATGGCGGGATGCACCGCGCGGCCCATCAGTTCGTGCCCGCGCGCATCGACGGCAAACACGCGCATGCGCTCGAGCTTGCCCAGGAATTGCCGCAAGGCTTGGCCGCCGCCCGCTTCCAGGGTGGCGCTGGCGGCCTCGATGATCATTTGCGCGGGCGGACTGGTGTCGATGTCGAGGGCCCGCTCCTGCTGCGCCGCCCGGTTTTTCAGCCAGAAGGTGCCGCCGATGCCGATGGTGGCCGTCACTTGCGCCAGCATGATGCACAGAAAAAACTTCCAGAACAGACGGCCCACGCTTACTCCTTGAGCAGCTGGTAGCCGAGACGGTACACGGTCTGCAGGCAGGAACGGCCGTCGGCCAGGCTGCCGAGCTTGCGGCGCAGGCTGCTCAAGTGCACGTCGATATTGCGGTCGAAGCGGGCCATGGGCCGTCCCAGGCCCAGTTCCGACAATTGATTCTTGCTTACGGGCTTGCCCGCATGGCGCACCAGCACTTCCAGCAGGTTAAATTCCGTGCTCGTCAGCTCCAGGTGCGCGCCGGCCCAGGCAACGCGGCGCTGTTCTGGCCACATCGTCAGTTGCCCCACGGTGAGCGGCGCCAGACCCGAGCTGTCGTGCGGCGCCGCTTGCGCGCGGCGCAGGATGGCGCGGATGCGCGCCGTCAGCTCGCGCGGCGTACACGGTTTTGTTACGTAATCGTCGGCACCCAGCTCCAGGCCCACGATGCGGTCCGTATCGTCGCCGCGCGCCGTCAGCATCAGGATGGGCAGGTTGCTGCCGGCGCGGATGCGGCGCAGGGTTTCCAGGCCATTCATGCGCGGCATCATGACGTCGAGGATGGCGATGGCGTACAGGCCCGTCAGCGCCTCGGCCGCGCCGCTTTCGCCGTCATGCACGGCGCGGGCGTCGAAACCTTCCTGCGTCAGGTATTCCTGGAACATGCCGACCAATTCCACGTCGTCATCGATTAACAAAACCTTGCTCATGCCTGTGCTTTTTTCGGGTGAATATCGCCCGATGATAGCAGTCAACTGGCGCGGCTCAGGGCCCTTTTACCCGCTTTTACATACGTCCGCTTACATTTGCGCAGCTTCCTTTACACGCTTTTACGCGGCCCTGACGCCGCTTTACACGCCAGACGCCGACAATCAGGGCTGACCTCCACGAAAGGAACGCCCGATGAAATACTTGAGTATCGTTGTATCCCTGTTGCTGCTGTGCGCATGCAGCATGCCGCTGTTCGCCCTGGCCCAGCAGTCGTGCGCACCGGACGGCCCGCCGCCGCGCGCCATGGACGGGCCGCCGCCCGGCTTCGTTCCCGGCCCAGGCGTACCGGCCGCGCCAGGCTTGCCGCCATTTCTGCGCGGCATCGACTTGAGCGAAGCGCAGCAGGATAAAATTTTTGCCGCCACCTACGCCCTGGCGCCCCTGCTGCGGGAGCAGGAAAAGATCGCCTTCAAGGCCCACGAGCAGCTGCGCGCGCTGGCTGCATCCAGCGCCTATGACGATGCGCAAGCCAGCGCGCTGGCGAACACGGCGGCGCAAGCCATGGCGAAGATCAGCTTGCAGCATGCGCGGCTGGAGCAGCAATTGCTGGCCGTGCTGACACCGGCACAGCGCCAGCAGGCGCAGCAGCGGCACGATGGCCAGCCCGGCCCGCGCCGCGCCCATTAATCGCCACGGAGAGTCAGCATGTTGCGTCCGGTCAGCGGCGACAGGCGGTCAGGAAGCGGCTTGCAGGCGCTCTCGCAACGGGCCGCGCAGCTTCTGTACCTGTGCGCCAGCCTGAGCCCGGCATTCGCGGGCTTGCCCTACTTGATGGAGTATGTATGGCATTACATGATCGCGGTCTGGCATCCGACCTCGAAATGATGCGGCAGGCGGCCGAGCGGCGGCAAGTCCTGCGCCGGCTGCTGGCCGGCGCAGCCACCTGGCCCCTGATCAGCTGCGGCGGCGGCACGCACGCCAGCAGTATGGCCGCAGGCAGCGCTGCCAGCACGGGCACGTCCGGCAGCGCCGGCACCGTCGCGCTACCGTCCGCGGGCGCCTGCACGGTGATTCCCGAGGAAACGGGCGGGCCGTATCCTGCCGATGGCACGAACACGTATGGCGGCAGCATCATTAACGTGCTGAACCAGTCGGGCGTAGTGCGCAGCGATATCCGCGCCAGTTTTAATGGCGCCACGGGTGTGGCGGCGGGCGTGCCGCTCACCATCCAGCTGCAGTTGCTCAACGCCAGCGGCAGCTGCGCCAGCCTGGCCGGTTACGCCATGTATGTATGGCATTGCGACCGCGACGGCCTGTATTCGTTGTATTCGGGCGGCGTGACAGCGCAAAGTTACCTGCGCGGCGTGCAGGAAACAGATAGCGCTGGCAATCTCAGCTTCACGACCATCTTTCCCGGCTGCTACGCGGGACGCATGCCGCACGTGCACTTTGAGGTCTATCCCAGCCTGGCCAAGGCGGCCTCTGCCTCGAACCGCATCAAGACCTCGCAATTCACGTTTCCACTGGCGACACTGAACGAGGCCTACGCGGCCAGCGGCTACACGGCCAGCGCGCGCAAGCTGGCGCAGATCAGCTATGCCAGCGACAACGTTTTCAGCGACGGCGCCAGCCTGCAGGCGGCCATGGTGACGGGCAATGCCACGCAGGGTTACGTCGCCACGCTGGTGATCGTCGTGAACGGTTAAGTTGTCGTCATGAAACCCAGATCGCGCCGGCTGAAATTGCCGATGTTCGGGAACACCTCGGCCAGCTGGCTGTCGGCCACGCCGAACCACTTGGCCAGCGTGGCGCCATACTGGTCGACGGAAGTGGTCGGCAGCAGGGCGCCGGAACCGACGTCCAGCTCGTGACCCAGGCCCGTGACGGGGAAGGCGCCGTAGATGTCGCGGCCCTTGACGGCGCCGCCCACGACAAAGTGGTGCGCGCCCCAGCCGTGATCCGTGCCATCGCCATTGCTGCTGAAAGTGCGGCCGAAGTCCGACGCCGTAAAGGTCGTCACCTGGCGCCGCAGATCCGCGCCCTGCAGGGCCGCCAGGGCCGTGTCGAAGTATGCGAGCGCATGGGCCAGCCGGGCCATCAGGTCGGCATGCAGCGCCTTTTGCCGGTCATGCGTGTCGAAGCCGCCCAGAGTCACATAAAATACTTGCCGTTTCGCCCCCAGGGTGCCGCGCCCGCCGATGATGCGCGCCACCGTCTGCAATTGCACGGCCAGCGGGTTGACGCCGGACGCGCCCGTGTTCGGATTGATGTAGGGCGGCGGATTGGGCACGCCGCCCCCACCGGCCGCCAGCATGGCGCCGCTGAGGACGCTCTGGCTGGAGATGGCGCGCTCGATCACGGCCACATGTTCCTGCTCCATCAGGTCGCTGCCGGCCGTCGTGATGATTTGGCGCAAGGCCGCCGGTCCCTGCGCCGTGCCGAACAGGCTGCCGCTGAGATTGATATTGCGGATCGGCACCGCACCGGCCTGGCCCACCTGGAACTGGCGCACCTGGCGCCCGCTCAGGAACAGCGCGTTCGATGCAGCGGACATGGCCGTGAACATGGCGTTGCCGTTGCCTGCGCCAAGCAGGTCGCCCAGGCGTCCGCCCCAGCCGATGCTGGCGCCTTCCGGCAAGCCCGATTGCCAGGTCGATTGCTGGTCGTTATGCGAAAACAGCTTGGGCGGCAGGGCCACGCTGCCTGCCTTATATTGCGCCAAGGTGACGGGCTGAATCAGGGTGCCCACATTGGCGACGACGGCGGCGCGACCGTCATCGAACAGGCTTTTCAGCGGACCGAGGGCGGGATGCAGGGCAAAGCTGCGTCCCGCTTGCGCGGTGGCCGGCACGATGGGCAACACGCCGCCGGCTGCGCCGACGGCGGGCAAGTGGATCGAATCATTGCTGCCCGTGTTGCGCAGGCGCTGGTATTCATTCCAGGACGATGTATCGGTTGCCAGCACCGTGTTGAACGCGTCGTTGCCGCCGGCCATGAACAGGCACACGAGCGCCTTGTAGTCATCGGCCGACTGGGCTGCGGCCTGGCCCATGGCTGCCAGGTTGAGGGCGAACGGCGCGGCCGTGCTGCCGGCCAGGCTCAGCATGGAGCCAAGGAAGCGGCGGCGGGAAAAAGGGGGGAGATGGGACATGCGGCTTCCTTATTTCTGGACCAGATATTCAGGCGAGGCCATCGACAGAAAGATGGCCAGGCGTACGCGGTAGGTTCTTGCGAGGTTGACCTGCGCGGCATTGCTGCCGGTGGCGGCCGGAATCGGCACGCTATTGACGGTGGAGAGGATGGTGCCGCGCAGCTTGGTCGACATGTTGCCCGCCAATAGCAGCAGGTCGACGCGGTCGAGCAGGGCTGCCGGCTGGTCGGCCAGGGCCAGCTCGGCCGCATAGTCCGCCTTCACCGAGGCGCTTTCTCCCACGCCGCCGCTGATGGCATCCTGGATGAAGTTCAGATAGCCGGTGACGGACGGTTCCGCTGTGATCTGCATTTCCGGCGCCACCAGGCTGGCGGCCGCTAGCGACGAATTGGGCGGCACATAGCTGGGACGGAAATAATTGAAGACGGATGGCGCATTCATGGGATTCTGGCCGAGGCCCGTGAGCGGATCGCTCAGGTAGTAAATGCGGTATTGCGAGGCTGCATCCTTGGCGTTAAAGGCGCGCATCCAATTACCCAGGCGTACCAGCGGTTCGCGCAATTTCCCCGTGCGCAAGGTCGTGCCGGCCGGGGCCAGCGCCTCCGGATCGAGCAGCACGGCGCGCAGCACCGCCTGCATGTCGCCGCGCACGCCTGCGCCATTGTTGGCAAACGCGGCCGCTACTCGGCCCACATAGGCGGGGCTGGGATTGCTGGTGACGAGCCGCTGGATCAGCTGGCGGCCGAAGAATGGCCCAGTGTTCGGATGATTGAACAGGGTGTCAAGGGCTTGCGCCAGGTCGGCTTCGCCGGTAGTGGCGCCCGAAATACTGACGCCCAAGAAACGTTTTTCACCGGTGGAATGGAAGGCGGTGTAATTTTGCATCGGCTTCCAGTCGCGGTCCGGATCGGCCACGCTGCCAAAGAAACGGTTCGCGGCCTGGTCCGGTCCGGCCCAGCTCCAGCCCGTAAATACTTTCGCCAGGCCGCTCACGTCGTCGCGCGAGTAGGTGTCGATGGGCTTGCCGCCGGACAATTTCAAGCTGCCGTCAGCGTTCAGCTGATACAGGCCGATGGTAAATAACTGCATCACTTCGCGGGCGAAATTCTCATCGGGGGTACGTGTCGCCGATTCCTTCTGATTGCGCAGGTGCGACAGATACAGCCCCATCATCGGATGCGTGGCGACGCCTTGCAGCAAGGTGCGGAAGTTACCGAAAGCATGTTGCCCCAGCATGTCGTAATAGCTGGCGACACCACGCACGTGCGGCCACACGGCTTCGTTTTGCGTGGAAATGACGAAAATTTCCGACAAAGCAAACGCCGTGCGTTGCCGCAACTGGTCGTCGCCGCCTGCGGCCTGCTGCCAGAACGACTCGTAAAAATCCTGCGGCAAGGCTTTGCTGGCCGTCGTGCCCGCCGGTGGAAATTTCGCGTCGAGATATTTGCGATGCAAGGTTTGCGGCCTGGAAAATTGGTACTTGAACCAGGCGTTGCTGTCGCTGGCGGCCAGTGCATCGATGGCCGCCATATTGGGACCGAACGTGGCCCGGCCCAGGAAGCGCGATGCCTGCTGGCGCGTAAAAGTCATCGTCTTCGCGACCGGTGGCGTGATCAGTGGGGGCGGCGGGACGGTTTCCCCGGGAATCGCCGTCTCGCCCGGCGTCACATCCGCGGGCGGTACCGCCGTGATATCGGGTTTCTGTACCGTAGCGGCCGGGCTGTCGCCGCCACCGCCACCGCCGCAGGCGGTGAGCAAACTCAGGAGTGTTACAGCCAGCAAGCGGCGCAAAGTAGGGTGGCTCATTTAGTTTCTTTGTGGCAATCAAAATCTGACCTCGTAATTGTATTGCCTGCCGACTGAAAGTGCGTGCTCAAAAGAATATTTACGTCTTGTCCATTTTTTGATTTGATGGATTTTTAAGCGATTTTGCGTGCTTGTTGGGAGATGTTTGAGGAACTTTATTTTTTACAAATGGGAAAATATTTTTATGCGAACGCCTACTTGTGGTCGATAGGCGACGTAATAAATTGCCTCGAATTAAGCTTGTGCAAACGCTCATGGACAGAGCGAAAACAGCTACGCCGGAAACCATGGTTTTTACGCCATCGGCGAAACGCCGTTCGCCGCTCCCCCGCTGCTTTTCCCTTGTCGTTGCTGGCACGGCCCTTGCGACAACAGGGCATGGACCATCCGCCCGCCTTTTACCGGAGCCTGTCATGACCAGCCGCCTGCTCGCCTATCGTCCCGAAATGGAATTGCCGGAAGCGCCGGGCGTGCTGTCCCGGCAGCACGAAGATGCGCTGGCACTGGCGGCGCAGTTGCTGGAATTGCAGGCGCCGTCCCAGTTCGACGGTTTCCTGGCGCGCCAGTTGGGCGCCACCGCGGCGGGCCAGCAAGTGCGCGGCACGCCGCTGGAAGGGCCGCTGCGCCAGCTGCTGGGCAAGGTGGTGGCGCCCCTGCTGCCCCTGCATGGCGGTTCGCCACAGGCGCTCAAGCGGCGCGCCGCGGGCATCTTCGGCATGGAACTGGAAGGACTGAGTCCGGAAGACAAGGAATTCGAACTGGCGCGCCAGGTCGTGCATCTGATCGATGCCGTCAATACGGCGCTGGCGCAGGACGGCGGCACGGGCGCGCGCGCGCCCAAGGCGCGGGTGGAAGCGGCCCTGTCGCAAGTGGCACGCAGCGTGGCGCCAGGCTTGCTCAGGCAGGCGGCGCAAGCGCCGGGGCCGGACGGTGGCCGCTGGCGCCGCGAGGGCGGGTACATCGTCGTGCTCGATTGTTAGCCGGACGGCGAGTCTGTCCGGCGCGCCGTAGTGTCAACTGAGTGTCAACCGAGGTGTTAACTTACAGGAGCTCATCATGCATGACTTAGATCGTACGACCCTGGAATACGGGCAGGAGATGTCCGGCTTTGAAGCGGAACAGTTCGAGTTTGGCCAGGGCGAGTGGAGCGGCGAGGGCGGCGCAAGCGCCATGTTTTCCGAAGCCGAGGAAATGGAACTGGCGAATGAACTGTTGTCGGTCAGCAATGAAGCCGAACTGGAACAGTTCCTCGGCAATTTCCTGCGCAAGGCCGCCTCGGTGGCGGGCGGCATCATCAAGTCGCCCGTGGGCCAAGCCATCGGCGGCGTGCTCAAGGGCGTAGCGAAAAAGGCGATTCCCCTGGCCGGCGGCGCCATCGGCGGCTATTTCGGCGGTCCGCTGGGCGCCAAGATCGGCAGCGGCCTGGCTTCGGCCGCCGGCAATGCGCTGGGGCTGGAAGCGGAGTCGTCGTCGAATGAAGACCGCGAATTCGAGGGCGCCAAGCAGTTCGTGCGCCTGGCCGCCGACACCGTCAACCGCGCCGCGCAGGCACGCGGTTCGGGCGATCCGCGCGCCATCGCCCAGGCGGCGG
>NZ_NEHB01000018.1 GCF_002127655.1 Janthinobacterium sp. GW456P | reverse complement strand
CGACGCGCCGCTGCAGCCCGGGCAGCTGGCCCTGCTCACCGAATGGGCCGATATCTGGCAGCATGCGTGGCGCGCCAGGCAAGGTCCCGCGCGCTGGTCGCCGGCGGCGCTGCCGGCGCGGCTGCGCCTGTGGTGGCAGGGCGATGGACAAGGCCAGCGCTGGCGTCGCCGGCTGGGCGCCGCGCTGGCAGTGCTGGCGGTGCTGCTGTTTCCCGTGCGCCTGACGGTACTGGCGCCGGGTGAGCTGGTGGCGGCCAATCCGGCCACCATCCGCGCGCCCCTCGATGGCGTGATCGCCGAATTTTCCGTGCGCCCGAATCAGCTCGTGCGCGCCGGCCAGCCCCTGTTCTCGTTCGACCAGGCCCCCATCGGCAGCCGCCTCGACGTCGCGCGCGAAGGTCTGGCCACGGCGCAGGCCGAGTACCGGCAAACGGCGCAGATGGTACTCAACGACCCGCGCGCCAAGAGCCAGCTGGCCGCGCTGCTGGGCAAGATCGCCGAGAAGCAGGCGCAGGCGGCGTTCCTGGAAGGCCAGGCGCAGCGCTCGCGCGTGCTGGCGCCGCATGCCGGCATCGCCCTGTTCGACGACCCGTCGGAATGGATAGGCCGGCCCGTGCAGACGGGCGAACGCATCATGCAGGTGGCGGCCGCCGACGACGTGGAGATCGAAGCGTGGGTGCCGATCGGCGACGCCATTCCGCTGGCCGAGCGGGCCCCGCTCAAGCTGTACCTGGCGGCCGCGCCGCTGACGCCGCTCGAAGCGTATGTGCGTTACATGAGCCACCGCGCCACCGCGCGCCCCGACGGCAGCTATGCCTACCGCGTGCGCGCCAGGCTGGACGGCGCCACCGGCCAGCGCATCGGCCTGAAGGGCACGGCCAAGCTGGGCGGCGAACGGGTGCCGCTGCTCTACTGGATACTGCGACGGCCGCTGGCCAGCATCCGCCAGTTCATCGCCCTGTAGAACGGAGCCGCATGCACGCCTTACCCTTGCTGCGCCAGGAGCTGTCCATCCATGCCGGCCCACGCCTGCCCGACGGCCAGCCCAGCTGGACCTTGCACGACCCCGTGCGCAACCTGTTCTTCCAGCTCGACTGGCCCAGCTTCGAGATGCTGCGCCGCTGGGAAAACAACGACGCCCAGGCCCTCATCGACGACATCAACCAGAGTACCACCCTGCAACTCGACGGCGGCGCCATCGAGCGCCTGCTCGACTTCCTGCGCGAACAGCAGCTGCTGCAGCCGCGCCAGGGCACTGCGGCGGCGATGGCTGCCACGCGCCAGCGCCAGCGCGGCAGCTGGCAGCAATGGCTGCTGCATAACTACCTGTTTTTCCGCATCCCGCTGGTGCGTCCGGACCGCTGGCTGGACTGGCTCGCGCCGCGCCTCGGGTGGCTGTTTTCGCCCGCCTTCCGCTGGCTGACGCTGGCCGCCGGCCTGCTGGGTGTGGCCGGCGCTTACCGCGACTGGGAACGCTTTTCCGCCACCCTGCTCGACACGCTGAGCTGGCATGGTGCCCTGCTGTACGGCGCCGCCATCACCTTCGCCAAGGTCTGCCATGAGATGGGCCACGCGCTGACGGCCAAGCGCTACGGCTGCCGCGTGCCGACCATGGGCCTGGCGTTCCTGGTGATGTGGCCCGTGGCGTACACGGACACCAACGAAGTGTGGAAGCTGGCGCGCCGCGAGCAGCGCCTGGCCGTGGCGGGCGCCGGCATCATGACGGAACTGATGATCGCCGCCTGGGCCACGCTGGCCTGGACCTGGCTGCCCGATGGCGGCCCCAAGCAGGTCGCCTTCCTGCTTTCGACCACCACCTGGATCACCACCGTGGCCATCAATGCCAGTCCCTTCATGCGCTTTGACGGCTACTTCCTGCTGTCCGATTACCTGGGCCTGCCCAACCTGCACAGCCGCGCATTCGCGCTGGCCCGCTGGGACTTGCGCGAACGCCTGTTCGCGCTGAACGAGCCGGCGCCGGAATCGTTTCCGCCGCGCCGGCGCGCCGGCCTGATCCTGTTCGCCTGGGCCGTATGGATCTACCGGCTGGTGCTGTTTCTGGGCATCGCCGCACTCGTGTACCACTTCTTCATCAAGGCCGTCGGCATCCTGCTGTTCCTCGTCGAGATTTGCTGGTTTGTCGCGCTGCCGCTGTGGCGCGAACTGCAGGTGTGGCGCTCGCGCCGCGACGCCCTGCGGCACAGCCGCCGCGCCTGGCGCAGCGCCGGCTTGGCCGCGCTGCTGCCGCTGCTGCTGATGCTGCCGTGGCCGGACCGGGTGCTGACCTCCGGCGTGCTGCAGCCGCAGGCGCGCCTGGCGCTGTACGCGCCGGCGCACGCGGCGCTTGAAGCGCTGCCGGTGGCCAATGGCCAGCGCGTCGCCGCCGGCCAGCCCCTGCTGCGCCTGTCATCGCCCGAACTGGCGCTGCGCGAAGGCGAGACGGGCGCGCGCCAGGACTTGCTGGCATGGCAATCGGCGGCGGCAGGCCTGGACGCCGCCAGCCGCAAGGACTGGCAAGTGCTGAACGACCAGCTGGCCTACGCCAGCGCCGAGCATGCGACGGTGGGCGCGGACTTGCAGCGCTACCGGCCGCTGGCGCCGTTCGCGGGCGTGCTGGTCGACGTCGATCCCGACCTGCGGCCCGGCGAATGGCTCAAAGGGCAGGAATATCTGGGTTCGCTGGTAGGCGCCGGGCGCTGGCAGGTGGTGGCCTACGTCGACCAGGATGCCGTGCGGCGCATCGCGCGCGGCGACCGTGCCCTGTTCCTCGCCGACGGCCTGGCCGGCCCCGCGCTGCGCCTGACCGTGGCCAGCATCGACCGCGATGCCAGCCGCACCCTGAACGAGCCGGAACTGGCGGCGCTGTTCGGCGGCGACGTGCTGGTGCGCGAAAAGAACGGCGTGCTGTATCCAGAACAGGCCATGTACCGGGTGCTGCTCGATGCGGACGCCGAACTGCCGGCCAGCAGCCCAGCGTGGCGCGGCAGGGTCGCCATCGCCGGGGAATGGGAAGCGCCGGCATGGCGTTTCCTGCGCGCGGCCGCGGGCGTGGCGCGCCGCGAAGCGGGTTTCTAGCCGCCGCCGGCGGCCGCGCCCCGATCGTGGTATGGTGAGCGAATCAGGCGGCCCTTATCCGGCGCCGGAATTAGAAAAACAGCAAGATTATTAGGCTCATGTCAGAAAAAATCATCATGATGACGGAGCGGCGACGGGCCGCACCGGTCATCCCGGCCTCCCTGGAAGCGCCAACAGGCCTGCTGAACGATCAACTGGGCCGGCCCCTGCACGACTTGCGCATCTCGATCACAGACCGCTGCAATTTCCGTTGCGTGTACTGCATGCCGAAGGACGTGTTCGACAAGAACCACGTGTATCTGCCGCACACGGATTTGCTGTCGTTCGAGGAAATCACGCGCATCGCGCGCCTGTTCGTCGCGCACGGCGTGGAAAAGATCCGCCTGACGGGAGGCGAGCCGCTGCTGCGCAAAAATATCGAAAAGCTCATCGCCATGCTGGCCGCACTGCGCACGCCGTCGGGCCAGCCGCTGGACCTGACCCTGACGACCAACGGTTCCCTGCTGGCCAGAAAGGCGCAAGCATTGAAGGAGGCGGGCCTGAACCGGCTCACCGTCTCGCTCGACTCGCTCGACGACGCCACCTTCAAGCGCATGAACGACGTCGATTTCGCCGTGGCCGACGTGCTGCACGGCATCGATGCCGCGCATGCGGCGGGCCTGGGACCGATCAAGGTCAACATGGTCGTCAAGGCCGGCATGAACGAGCAGGAAATCGTGCCCATGGCGCGCCACTTCAAGGGCACGCCCTACATCCTGCGCTTCATCGAATACATGGACGTGGGCGCCTCGAACGGCTGGAACTTGCAGGAAGTCATCCCGTCGGCCGAGGTGGTGCGCCGTATCGGCGAACACATGCCCTTGCTGCCCATCGACCCGAACTACACGGGCGAGACGGCGGCGCGCTGGCGCTACGCCGATGGCGGCGGCGAAATCGGCCTTATTTCCAGCGTCACGCAGGCGTTCTGCGCCGACTGCAGCCGCGCCCGTCTCTCGACCGAAGGCAAGCTGTACACGTGTTTGTTCGCCAGCAGCGGCCACGACTTGCGCAGCCTGCTGCGCGGCGGCCACAGCGACGCGGAAATTTCCTCGGCCGTGGCGCAATTGTGGCGCGGCCGCGCCGACCGCTATTCGCAATTGCGCACCAGCCAGACGGATTTGACGGGCGGCGCGCTTGAGCACGGTAAAAAGAAAGTGGAAATGTCGTACATCGGCGGCTAAATCGGGCGCGGCGCACGCCCGCCGCTGCTACCATGGCGCATGCACCCATTTTCCTACCTGACATGATCAACAAACACGACATTACCGGCCTGATCCTGGCCGGCGGCCTGGGCACGCGCATGGGCCAGCGCGACAAGGGCATGCTGCCCCTGCATGGCCAGCCCCTGGCGCGCCACGTGCTGCAGCGTCTGGCGCCGCAAGTGGGTCAGCTCGCCATCAGTGTCCACGCCGATGCCGGCGGCTACGCGCGCTTCGGCCTGCCCGTGTGGCCGGACGCGCTGCCGGGCCAGCTGGGTCCGCTGGCCGGCTTGCACAGCGGCATGCAGCACGCGAGCACGCCCTACCTGCTCACCGTGCCGTGCGACTCGCCCCTGCTGCCGCCCGACCTGGCCGCGCGCCTGGCGGCCGGTTTGACGCAAGCCAATGCGGACCTGGCCATCGCCGTCACCGAAGAGCTCGATCCGGCGACGGGATCGGCCGTGCGCCGCCCCCATCCCGTCTTTTGCTTGGTGAAAACATCGGCACTGCCCCAGCTCGATGCGTATCTGCGCAGTGGCGAACGCCGCATGCGCACCTGGCACGGCCCCTTGAAGCTGGCCGAAGTGCTGTTCGAGGATGGCGCCGCGTTCGGCAACATCAATACCCCGGACGAACTGGCCGCCCTGCAGGCGCGGGGATTGAGCGTGCCGATGGCGCAAGCCATCCTGGCCGACACCGTCGCGCCCGTGGCCGGGATCGAGGAACTGCCGCTGCCGCAAGCGTTCGAGCGCATGCTGGCGGCCGACATCATCTCGCCCATCAGCGTGCCCGCGCACGACAATTCCGCCATGGATGGCTATGCGCTGCATGGCGCCGACCTGGGCGGCGACACGCCGGTGACTTTGGCCGTGGTCGACACCATCCTGGCGGGCCGTCCCGGCACGGTCACAGTTGAGCGCGGCCAATGCGCGCGCATCATGACGGGTGCCGTCATGCCCGACGGCTGCGACAGCGTGGTGCCGCAGGAACTGGTGCTGCACGCCCATGAAACCAGCATCACGCTGGCGCCGGACTGCATCCGCCCCGGCGACAACCGCCGCTTCAAGGGCGAAGACTTGATGCAGGGCCAGCCGGCCTTGCTGCAAGGCAAGATACTCGGGCCGGCCGAACTGGGCTTGCTGGCCTCGCTGGGCATCGCCACGGTGCCCGTGCGCCGCCGCCTGCGCGTGGCCTTCTTTTCCACCGGCGACGAATTGCGCTCGATCGGCGAGCCGCTCGATGCGGGCTGCATCTACGACAGCAACCGCTACACCCTGCTGGGCATGCTGACCCGCCTCGGCTGCGAGGTGCTCGACATGGGTATCGTCAAGGACAATCCGCAGGCGCTGGAAGCGGCCCTGCGCGGCGCCTGCGCCAAGGCCGACGTCATCATCACCTCGGGCGGCGTGTCCAGCGGCGCGGCCGATTTTACGCGCGAGATCCTGGCGCGCCTCGGCGACGTCGCCTTCTGGCAGATCAACATGCGTCCGGGCCGCCCCATGGCCTTTGGCCGGATCGCCAGCGAGGGCGACACGGCCTTGCTGCTGGGCCTGCCCGGCAACCCCGTGGCCGTGATGGCGGCGTTTTATTTCCTCGCCCGCCCCGCCCTGCTGCGCCTGATGGGCGCCGACGCGAACACGGCCAGCCTGCCGCTGCTGCAGGTGGCGGCGCAGGCACCGATCCGCAAGAAACGGGGCCGCACCGAATACCAGCGCGGCATCGTCGAGCGGGGCGCGGACGGGCGCCAGCACGTGCGCGTGACGGGCGCGCAAGGCTCGGGCATCCTGCGCTCAATGACGCAAGCCAATTGCATGATCGTGCTGCATGAGGCGCAAGGCCACGTGGCGGCCGGCGACCTGGTTGACGTTGTGCTATTTCACGGCCTGATGTAAGCAACTGCCTCCCCCCCCCCCTCCTTGACGGCCCGCCCTGCGCGGGCCGTTTGCATTTCCCCTTCGCAATCAATTTCCTGCCGTGCGGCACACCTGCGCCTGCAGAGATAAAAATATTAATCATTTCTCATTAAAATGAATCAATAAACACAACACTAATTGTAATAATTTTATTTATTAGTTGATATTGAAGTTTCTTCGGTGATAACATTCGCACTCGCACAAAAAAGTTCAATTTTGATATTGTTTTCACGAGGAAACTAACAATGAAACAAGGCCCATGGTTGGCGAGCACCTGCATGCTGGGTGCGGCAGTCCTATTCGGCATGTTGTCTCTGGCTTCCCTGCCCGCGTATGCGAAAGGCGTGGCCCGCGCCGACGTGCTCGATAACTGCAGTTGGAACCGTCCCGGCGTCGACCCGTTCATGGGCGACGTGGTGGCGGCCGTGGACCGCTATACGGATATCGCGCCGCCAGTGCGCGAACAATTGAAGGAGCGCATGCGCGCGCGCCAGTACGATGAGATCGTCGTGATCAGCCGCGACGCCATCCGCGGCAAGGGCAACTACAACGCGCGCATCAGCGAGATGCATTTCGGCCCCGGCCGCGTATGCCGCAACGTCACGCGCGCAGGCTGGAGCGAGCAGATGCAGGAACGGGGACTCGTGTATTGCGTGCAGGGACAGTGCATCCTCGTGCCGACGATTTGCCGCAACGTCAGCCGCATCACCCAGGCGCCCGCGTCGGCGCCGCCGGCGGCCGGTGGTGCCGCTCCCGGCGGTGCAGCACCCGCTGCCGCCGCGCCCGCCGCCCCGGAAACGGCAGGCGTACCCCTGATCGACAATCCCGACGCCTTGCGCGGCGGTTCTTTCACGGGCGGCGCCATGCCGCCCGAGGTGGCCAGCATTCCTTTCCTGCCCTTCGATTATGTGCGTACCGTCAGCGATATCGGCCCGCCAGCCGGCACGGGCGGCGGCGGTGGCGGCGGTGGCGGCAAGCCGCCAGACCAGGGCAGCAGCATCATCGTGCCGCCCGCAGTGATCCTGCCGACCCTGCCGCCCACCGGCCCGACAGTCCTGCCGGCCGTACCGGAACCGCACACCTGGGCCATGCTGCTGGCGGGACTGGCGCTGACGGCCTTTGCCACCAGAAAACGCCGGGCCGGCAAGCATGCCGCCTGAGACATAGCCAGCCTGATGCGGACTTGTTACTATGATGCATTCCAGACAAGGACCGCCATGCCCGACATCGATAGCCGTTTGACACGCATGACTGCGCTGCGCAGGGAAGGCCGGCATGCGGAAGCGCTGCCGCTGCTGCAACAGCTGTTCGCCGACGCCGGACGAGTCGTGAATCCGGCAAGGTCGAGCCATTTCATCCTCATGCTGGAGTGGAAGTTTTTGGCCGAGGCTTACGCGCCGGCGTACACCGCCCTGCAGGTGGAGCGTGACGCGCAAATACAGCTGCTGCTGTCAGGCGAGCACGATTTCGGACGCCACGACAGTAGCGCGCCGCCGGCAAGCGACGCGTTCGGCCGCACATCGCGTTTTTCTCTCATCGCGGAAATGAACGAGACGCTGGGCGATGTCCGCTCCACCGCCGACCTGTTCTCCCGGCTGGACGCCAGCGCCCCGGACCTGGCGCGCCAGTATGCCTGGCAAGCGCTGCCAGCCCTCGTCGAAGTCGGCAATTTTGCACTGGCGGACCGCTACCGCTGCCCCGTCCCGCTGGCACACCTCGACACGGTCAATGCCCTGGCCGCCAGCCAGCCCCTGCTTCCTGCGCCGGGCACGCCACCGCGCCTGGCGGCTGAGTTGATGAATCTGGTGAAAGACGTGCGGATCGCCGCTGCCGTACTGCGCGGCCAGGGACAGGCCGCCGAAGCCGGCGCGCTGTGCGCCGCCTTGCTGGTCGGCCTGGCGAATGACGCCATGCGCGCACTGGCGCAGCGCGAGCTCGAGGCGCCCGGCAGCATCACCGCTGCCATCGTCAAGCGCCAGATGGACGAGGAACAACAGGCCTAGCGGGCCGCTGCGGCGAACAGGACGGCGCTAGTCGCCGTCCGCCTTACCCAGCAGCAAGGCAGCCGCCTCGCCCGGCAAGGCTTCCACGGATTTTAATTTGCGCGCCATCTGCCGGCTGCGCACTTCCGCGCTTTCGATATTCTTCGCCGCCTTTTCCAGGGTCAGCCGGGTTTGCGACAGCACCTCGCCAAACTTGCCGAATTCCGTCTTGACGGCGCCCAGCACCTGCCACACTTCGGACGAGCGCTTTTCCAGCGCCAGGGTGCGGAAACCCATCTGCAGGCTGTTGAGCAAGGCCGTCAAAGTGGATGGCCCGGCGATGCTGACCCGGTGCAGGCGCTGCAATTCGTCGGCCAGGCCCGGGCGGCGCAGCACTTCCGCATACAGGCCTTCCGTCGGCAGGAAGAGGATGGCAAAGTCGGTGGTCTGCGGCGGCGCCAGGTATTTCTCGGCGATGGTTTTCGCCTCGCCCCGCACTGCCCGTTCCAGTTCGCGGCCGGCCAGGGCCACGCCCTCGGCATCGGCCCGCTCGGCCGCCTCGACCAGGCGTTCGTATTGTTCCTTGGGGAATTTCGCGTCGATCGGCATCCACACGGGCGCGCCGCCCTCGACCATGCCCGGCAACTTCAAGGCAAATTCCACGCGCGCACCGGTCCCCAGCACCGTTTCCACGTTCTTCGCGTACTGGTCGACAGTGAGTACCTGCTCCAGCAGCATTTCCAGCTGGACTTCGCCCCAGGTTCCCCGCGTCTTGACGTTGGTGAGCACCCGCTTCAAATCGCCCACGCCCAGCGCCAGCTGCTGCATTTCACCGAGTCCCTGGTGGACTTTTTCCAGCCGCTCCGACACTTGCTGGAATGAGGCGGAAAGCCGCGTTTCCAGCGTGGCGTGCAGTTTCTCGTCGACCGTCTTGCGCATCTCTTCCAGGCGCGCGCCATTGTCGGCCTGCAAGTCGCGGATCTTGTTCTCGAGCGTGGCGCGCACTTCCAGCATGCGCTGGGCATTCGATTCCGTCAGCTGGGCCAGGGTCTGGTTGGTGCTGTCGGCAAAACGCGCCAGGCTTTGCGCCTGTTCCTCGCGCCCGACTTTCCCCTGCGCCTGCATCTGCGTGCGCAGGCTGTCGAGCTGCTGCAGGGTTGCCGCCTGGAATTGCGCCAGGCCTGCGGCCAGGTCTTGCCGCGTCGCTTGCGCCGACGCCTGCAGTTGCAGCCGCACTTCGCGCTCGACCCGGTCGATGCGTTCCAGGCTTTGCTGCTGGTGCTGCTGCACCAGGGCCAGGGTGGTGGCGCCATCGCCGGCCGCGCCACGGGGGCGCAGCAAGATCAATAGCAACAGAACGATGGCGACGATGGCGGCGCCCAGCAGGCTGTAGAACTCGATAGGGCTCATGGGTGTCAGTCAGGTTTGTTGCGCATCCAGTCGGCCGTCTGATAGAACGATTCCATCAGGCGCAGGCGCAAGGATTCTTCGATGCCCGTGTCTTCCATGGCCCAGGCCATGGCGCGCAGCCACTGGTCGCGCTCGCTGGTGCCGATGGCGTAAGGCAAGTGGCGCGCGCGCAGGCGCGGGTGGCCGAATTTTTCGATATACAAGTCCGGTCCGCCCATCCAGCCCGTGAGGAAGAAATACAGCTTGTCGCGCGAACCGTCCGTGGAGGGCGGATGCATGACGCGGATGCCGGCGAACTCGGCTTCGAGTTCCATCAAGTCATAAAAACGGTCGACCATTTCACGCAGCACGGGGGCGCCGCCGATGGTCTCGTACAGGGTGGGGGCAGTGGTATCAGTCATGGCCGCCATGATAGCGCAAGCATCGGCGCTGCATGCGCCACTGGCGCTGCCTGCCACAATAAACAGCAATATACTTGACTACTCAAGCTTTTATCAACTACTATGCAATTTTAAAACAGAGACAAGACGAATATGCCAACCGCCACAGACACTGATTTGCTGCGCAATACCAACTTCCGCTGGCTGCTCGGCGGCGGACTCGTCTCCATGCTGGGCGACCAGTTCAGCCTGCTGGCCCTGCCCTGGCTGGTGCTGAGCCTGACGGGCGATAGCCTCAGCCTCGGCATCGCCGTGGCACTGATGGGCGCGCCGCGCGCCGCGCTCATCTTGCTGGGCGGCACCATCGCCGACCGCTATTCGCCCCGGCGCGTGCTGCTGCTGAGCAAATATGCGAACGCAGCCATCCTGCTGGCACTGGCGGGGCTGCTGGTGCTGGACCAGGCCAGCCTGGCGCTCGCGTATGCATCCGCGCTGGCACTGGGCATCGCGGCCGCCTTCGGCATCCCGGCCGGCACGGCCATCCTGCCGCAAGCCGTGCCGGCATCATCGTTGCAGAAAGCCAATGGCTTGCAGATGGGTGTGCGCCAGCTGTCCTTGCTGGCCGGTCCCCTGCTGGCGGCGCTCGTGATGGGCACCCGCGATGGCGGGCAGCAAACCAGCATGACGGCGCTGGCCGCCGCCTTTGCCATCGATGCGCTGACGTTTGTGTTTTCCGCCTGGACCTTGCGGCAAGTCAAGCTGCGGCCGCCGACCGCGACTGCCGCGCCGCACGGCATGTGGCGCGACATGACGGCGGGCTTGGCCATGGTGTGGCGCGATATGGCCTTGCGCAGCTGCTATGCCTACTGGGCCGTGGTGGCATTCTTCGTCATGGGTCCGCTGCAAGTCGCCTTGCCCGTGCTGGCCAGCGAGCGCCTGCACGGCGCCGCGGCGCTGGGCGTGCTGATGGGCGCGCACGGCGCCGGCACCCTGGCCGGGATGTTGGCGTCCGGCTTGGGCGGCGCCTGGCTGCGGCGCCATTTCGGCGCGACCCTGCTGGCCGCCGACGCCATCGTGGCTTGCCTGTTGATGGCGCTGGGACAAATCAGCTCGGCCTGGCACGGCGCGGCCTTGCTGGCCGTCACGGGCGTACTGGGCGGCTATGTGCAGGTGGCGATCTTTACGTGGATACAGCGGCGCGTGGCGCCCGCCATGCTGGGCCGGGCGATGGCGCTGTTCATGGGCATCTTCCTGGGTCTGGCGCCCCTGTCGGCGGCAGCCACGGGCGCGCTGCTGCGCCACCTGAGCGTGGGCGAACTGTTCTGCGCCGGCGGCGCCCTGCTGCTGGCCGCTGCCATCGCTGCCACCCTGTTCACGGATATTGCCCACATCGCAAGCACCGATTACGTCACCCAAGCTTAAGGAAATCACAACATGGATAAGACACAGCAAGCAGCCTTGAAAGCAGCTTACCGGCAACAAGCGCCCGCGCTGGGCATCATCGCGCTGCGCCACCTGCCCAGCGGTTGCACCCTGCTCGAACGCAGCCGCAACGCGCCCGGCGCGCTGAACCGCCACCGTTTCGAACTCGCGCTGGGCACGCACCGCAATGCGCGCCTGCAGACGGACTGGCGGCGCGACGGCGCGGCGGCTTTCCGCTTCGACATCATCGACACCGTCAATCTATCCGCCGATCCCGCCTTCGACGCGGATGCCGAGCTGGACGCCCTGCTGGCGCTGCACCAGGCGCAGCTGCTGGAACAGGGACAGGCACGCTATTGAACCGCCATGCTTTACACTTGCGCACTCACGCACTGCACAGCAAATGAAAAGGATGTCATGACCGATCACACTCTCCCGACGCCGGACGGCGGCGGCGCGCTGGATTTTTGCCTGCGCCTGGCGCGCGCCCAGGCGCTCATCGTGCGCCGCTTCGACAGCATCCTGGGCAATCTGCACGGCCTGAGTTTCAGCGATTACCAATTGCTGTACCACTTGCAGCGGGCGCCCGGCGGACGCCTGCGCCGCATCGACCTGGCCGAGCGCCTGGCGCTGACGGCGTCCGGCATCACGCGCTCGCTGATGCCGCTGGAAAAAATCGGCCTGGTGGCGCGCCAGGCGGACCAGCGCGATGCGCGCGTCGGTTATGCCGCCATCACCGAGGCGGGACTGGCATTGCTGGCGCACGCGAACACGACGGCGCAGGCGCTGGGCCAGGAATTGCTGGGCAATGCCAGCGCGGACCAGCTGGCGCCTCTGTCCATGCTGCTGGTCACGATCGCCGGCAAGCAGCCGGCCGGCGGCTGATACCGTCCCTTACACCAGCGCCAGCTTGCGCAGGCGCCGCGTCGATGGCCAGCGCGCCATGCCCGTCTCGTCGCGGATGGCGGCGCAGGCGGCCAGCACTCTTGCGCACTCGTCCTCGCGCAAGCCCGCATTCAGGGTCAGGCGCACCAGTGAACGGTTCTTCGGCGTGGCCGGCGCGCAAAAGACGGCGCCGTAGATACCGTGTCGTTCCAGTGCCTTGCGCAGGATCAAGGTATCGGGTTCGCTGCCCGCTTCCAGCGCGATGATCTGCTCGGTGCCGTCGCTGACGTTGTAGCCGAGATCCATCAGCCCCTGGCGCAGCTGCACGCTGTGGCGGTGCAGCGCGGCGCGGCGGCCATCGGCGGCGCGGATGAAATCGAGCGCCGCATCGAACCACGCCAGCTCGTGTTCGAGCAGGCAGGAACTGAAGATGGCGGGCCGCGAGGCGGACAAAAAATATCCCTTGAAACGGGCCGAACAGGTAATCAGCCCGGCCCGGCCCGCGAACGCCTTGGCCAGTGACGCCGTACGGAAATGCACGCGCTCGGCCAGGCCCAGCTCCGCCACCAGCCCCGCGCCCTGCGGGCCGTGCGTGCCCAGCGAGTGCGACTCGTCGACGATCAGCATGCTGCCGCTGCGTTCGGCAATTTCCACCATGTCCAGCAGAGGCGCCACGCTGCCATTCGTGCTGTACAGCGCATCGACGATGATGATGCCGGGGCCATGCTTGTCGAGCTGGCGCCGCAGGTGGGCGCCATCGTTGTGCAGGAAGGCGACGGGCACGGCTTGCGCCGATTGCACGCCTTCCCACAGCGACGCATGCGCCTGCATGTCGAGGTACACGGGGATGCCGGGTCCGGCCAGGCTTTGCAGCAAGCCCACGTTGGCGGCCCAGCCCGACTGCGCCAGCACGCACGCTTCACTGCCGAGAAAATCCGCCAGCTTGTGTTCCAGCCGGTGCTGGCGGCTGCCTTCCTGCAGGAACACGGACGACATCAGCATGGCGCCGCCGCCCTGCAAGACGCGCGCCTGGGCCGCCAGCAGCGCCGCCTCGCCGGCGATGTTCAGATAATCATTGCCTGCCAGCATGACCGCACCGGCCGGCGCGGCTTGCCATTCATGCAAGTGCTCGCCGCCGAGCAGCTTCTCGATGCGCTCGACGTAATGTTCATCCATGCGCGCGCGCACGAAGGCGGGCATGTGTTGTTCTGCGTGAACAGCGCGGGACGACAGGGGGGAAATGGCGTTTAACATAGGAACTCCTGATTGGTTGCGGTGGGAACTACCGCGTCCAACATGCGCGAGTCATCCGGCAAGCGTTTGATACAGCTCAACAGTTGTGCCGATATCCTGCTGATACAGAGAGAACCCGCCGATCATGTTGCATTGATACGCCTCAACGAACACGCCCCCCTGATCATGATGCATGCGCAGTCCCCTTCCGGAAAACGATGGCAAGGCAAGCTGCTCCAGCCTTTCCTGCATTTCCACGACGCCATCGAACACACGCCCGTGCGGCGTGCGCAGGTGCGCACCCTGGCGCTCATCGGTGCACTGGGCATGCCCCTGTACTACGCGCTGTGGCATTACTTCTTTCCGCAAGAATACGAATCGCCGCTGCTGCGCACCATCTCCGCCCTGCTGTTCCTGCCCGCGCTATGGCCTGACCGCTTCAGCAATACCTGGTTCAGCGTCTACCTGTTCCTGGGACTGACCTTCGAACTGCCGTTTTTCTTTACATATATGTTCCTGATGAACCACGCCTCGACGCTGTGGATGCATTCACTGCTGGTGGCGCTGGTCGTGCTGTTTCATTTCGATACGCGCATCGCCATGCTGGCCTACCTGAGCGGCACCCTGCTGGCATGCCTGGCGTTTGCCGTGGCCGGCGATCCCGCCTTCCTGCTCAGCCGCGATGTCTTGCAGCAATTGCCCGTGCACTGGTTCACGATTGCCGTACTGTCCGTCGTCAAGGTGGGCCGCAACGTGGGCGCGCAGGAGAAACTGTCCGGGCTGGCGGCCGGCCTGGGCAGCGTGGCGCATGAATTGCGCACGCCTCTCGTCAGCGTCGAGGCAAACGTGCGCGGCCTGCAGCGCGGGCTGCAGCAAAACCTGCAAGGACAGCCGCCGGACGAGGCCAGCCGGGAAGCGCTGGCGCGCATCCAGTTCGAAGTGCGCCATATGCACCACATGATCGACCTGTTCCTGCTCAGCGCCAGCGCCGTCAACCGCAAGCTCGAAGCCAACGAGGCGGTGGCCATGCACGACAGCGTGACGGCCGTGCTGCGCCGCTACCCGTTTACCAGCACGGCCCAGCGCGACATCGTCAAGGTCGACGTGCGCGCCGATTTCACCTTTCCCGGCCAGTCCGAGCTGTGCGTGGTCATCCTGCTGAACCTGCTGCGCAATGCCTTGAAAAGCATCCACCGCGCCGGCAAGGGAAGAGTGCGCATCATCATCGATGGCGCCCATCCCGTGCCGCGCCTGCTGTTCATCGACACGGGCTGCGGCATCGCCACCAGCCGGTTGCCGCTGATCTTCGACCGCTTCTATTCGTATCCCTCGCATAACGGCAGCGGCATCGGCCTGGCCCTGTGCCGGCAAATCATGCAAGCCTGGCAGGCGCGCATCCGCTGCGTCGCGCGCGAAGGCGCCTACGCCATCTTCGTGCTGGAATTTCCCCAGCCCCTGCCCGTGCCCACGCACACCCGTTTTCCATCCATCCACCGCGCGAGGTGACGCATGCAACTGCCCGTCTACACCCATCCGACCCTGACCGTATTGATCGACGACAGCGATTCCTTCCTGAAAAGCATGGCGTTCCAGCTCGATCCCGGCCTGGCGCGCAAGACGTTCCACGACACGAGCAGCGCGCTGCACTGGCTGCGCCAGAGTACGCAGCCGGGCGAGACGCCGCTGCACGTCAACTTCGACACGCAAAACCTGCCGCCCGACCAGTGCAACGTGGCGCTCGACATCGAACGCATCTGGCGCATCAGTGGCCAGGCGCAGCGCTTTGCCGTGCCTTCCGTGCTGGTGGTCGATTATTCGATGCCGCAGATGAATGGCCTGGAATTCTGCCAGGCCGTGCGCGACTTGCCGTGCAAGAAGATTTTATTTACGGGCGCGGCCGATGAAAAGGTGGCCGTGACGGCCTTCAACCGGGGCTTGATCGACCGCTACATCAAGAAGAGCGACGACGATGCGCTCGACATCCTGGAACAGGAAATCGTTGCCCTGCAGCGCGAATTCTTCCTGCAGCAATCGGAAACCGTGCGCGATCTGCTGATGCTGCACGACTACAGTTTTCTGCAAGACGAGGCGCTGGCCGCCGTCGTGCACGAGCTGTGCCAGCGCCACGGCTTCGTCGAGTTTTATATCTTTCCCAATCCCAGCGGCATCCTGTTCTTCACGCGCGACGGCCACGCCAAGCTGATGATCATCGAGACGGAACGCAGCCTGCACACGCAGTATGAAATGGCGCGCGACAGCGACGCACCCGAATCATTGCTGCTGGCCCTGCTGGAAATGCGCGTGATTCCCTACTTTTCCGATGCCGACAGCGACGGCATGTACGCGGCGCAGATCGGCGAGAACTGGTTCCGCTACTGCGCCGCGCCCACCATCTGCCTGGGCCGCGTGACGTATTTCTGGGCCCTGTTCGAGGTGCCGGCGCACCAGCTGGGGCAGCCGGTCCTGTCCTACGCCCAATTTTTACGCGCGGGCGCGGGCGACAGCGTCAGCGCCTAGGCGCGCAGCGCGTCACGGGGCCAACGGTGGCGTGCTGTTCCCTGCCGATTCGAGCCACTGCTGCCAGGTAATACGGCTGATATGCTCTGTGCGATAGTCCTGCAGAAACTTGTTGTACTTGTTCTCTTCCGTATGATGATGGCGGAAGCCGCACTTGGACTGCGCCGCATGGGATTGGCTATTGTCGGCGAAGTAGCCGCACCAGAGTGCCTTGAGCTTCAGGGTGGCAAAGGCGTGCCGCATCACTTCGCGCACGGCTTCCGGAGTCAGGCCTTGGCCCCAGTACGGCACGCCAATCCAGTAGGCAATCTCGCCCTCGTCGTCGCCAATATCGAAATTGCTATCCTTGCCGATGAGAATACCGACACAGCCGATCGCACGGCCGCTTTCCTTCAGTTCAAGTGCATAGACTTCGGGGTGCCTGAAAACCGTTCGGATGATTTCGGCACTTTGTTCTACGCTGGTGTGCGCAGGCCAGCCCGCAATGGGGCCAACGCGGGGATCCCTTGCAATATCATACAGATGGGCGGCGTCAGTCTCCCGCCAAGGACGCAGTAGCAGGCGCGGTGTTTCGAGTCGCATTGTTTTGTTCCCGAGGTGTTGTCGAAGTGAATATCTTATAGAGGGACAGGGTGCCTGTTGATGGCAATACCTCGGCGCTTTCGGTGTTTTTCGCAACTCCCATGCGGCCTTGCTCTATGATGTAGCCCCTTGCATTCCTTGAAGGCCGACGTGCATCATCATATTCCGCAATTAATCGGGCACGACGATTTGCCCCTCGTCGGCGCCAGCAGCTTTGCCGACGGCATCGGCGCGCCGCTCTCCTTCGGCCACGCCTATCTGACGCTGCTCGTCTGCCAGACTGGCGTCGCGCGCTTCTCGCTCAATTTCAAGGAGTGTGCCATCAAGCCTGGGGATGTACTGGTGCTTGCAGAGGACACGATCGCGCTGCTCAGGCGCCGCTCGCGCAGCTTCACGATGTTTTTCTGCTTGCTGCCCAAAAACGTTGCCGCGGAGGTGGCGTATCCCTTGCCCAACGCTTTGTTCATGTATTTGCATGCACACCCGCATTGCGTCCCGGGCAAACAGGACCAGCCGCTGGTGGCGGCCTGGCTGACGCAAGTGCGGGACCTTGCGCGCAATTGTCAACGCTACAAGCACCTCATGCTCCGCAATCAGTTGCAAACCTTGTTTCTGAAAATCGCCGGCCAGATCCCTACGGAACAGGCAACTGGCAGGGTATGGAATCGCAAGGAGACGATCAGCTGGCGTTTCTGGGAACTCGTCGGCAAACATTGTGTTCACCACCGCAGCGTGACGTTCTATGCGACCGCCCTCAGCATCACGCCGTTCTATCTTTCCGAACTGACGAAACTATTTTTCAATGACAGCCCCAAAGGCTTGATTGATCGCCAGGTCATCCTGGAAATCAAGGCCTTGCTTGCCTATAGCGACATGCCGATAGGCCGGATCGCCGACCAGCTGTGTTTTGACGATGCCTCCTACCTGTGCCGCTACTTCAAACGGCAGACCGGCATCTCGCTCTCCTGTTATCGTAAAGGGGCAACCATGGGGCTCCATGCCGCTGACGGGAAGGAATTGGGCGCTCGCAACTGACCCTGCGGCGCCCGCCCCGTCATCGCCTTCGGCAAAAGCCGTCCCCGGACGACTTGCCGCGCATGCCGACAACAGCCTGTACTAGCCTTCGCGCAGGGTCTGCAAGGGCGGATGCTTGAGCACGTTGCGCAGCCCCAGCCAGCCGCCGGCGATCGCGCACAGGGCGCCGGCCAGCAGGCCGAAGGCCCACACGCCCGGTGCGAAGCTCCAGGCGAACCTGAACTGATACGTGGCCAGGGCCCAGCCCATGGCCGCCGCGCCCGATGCCGCCAGCAAGCCGGCCAGCGCGCCGACGAGGGAAAACTCGATCAGCTGCGCCTGCGCCAGCTGGCGCCGCGTGGCGCCCAGGGCGCGCAGCAAGCCAGCTTCGCGCGTGCGCTCGTCTTGCGAGCCCATCAAGGCCGCATACAGCACCAGCAAGCCCGAGGCCAGGGTAAAGGCAAAGAGGAATTCGACGGCCGTCACCACCTGGTCCAGCACGCCCTGTATCTGTTTCAATACGCCGCCCACGTCGACCACCGTCAGGTTCGGATAGTCGCGCAGCAGGGCGTTGCCCAGGTCCGCCTGCGCCGGCGGCAAGTGAAACGCCGTGATCCACGTCTGCGGCGTGTCCGCCATGGCGGCCGGATTGATGATGACAAAGAAATTGACGCGCATCGAGCCCCATTCCAGCTTGCGCAAACTCGTGATGGCCGCTTCCACGCTCTGGCCGGCGATGTCGAAGCGCAGCTTGTCGCCCAGCTTCAGCTTCAGGGTCTTGGCGATGCCCTCTTCCACCGACGCCTCCGCCGGCGCGCCGGGCTTGTCGCTGAACCACTTGCCGGCCACCAGCTTGTTTTCTTCCTGCATGGTTGCCATCGTCGACAGGTTGAATTCGCGGTCGGCCAGGCCCTTGGCGCGGTCATCCTCGTAGGTGCTCTCCGTGATGGCATTGCCGTTCACGGCCACCAGGCGCCCCCGTATCATCGGATACAGCGGTGCGTTGGCCACGCCCGCTTGCGCCAGGCGCGCGGCGATCGGGTCTTTCTGCTCGGGAAGGATATTGATCATGAAGCGGTTCGGCGCATCGGGCGGCGTGGCATTGCGCCAGGCCACCATCAGGTCGCCCCGCACCACGGTCAGCAGCAGCAAAGCCATCAGGCCCAGCGCCAGCGACACCACCTGGATCACGGTGGCGCCCGGGCGGCGCTGCAGGGAGGTGACGGCAAAGCGCCAGCCCTGGTGCCTGAAGGCGCCGCGCAGGCTTTTCAGCGACTTGATGCCCAGCCAGCCGGCCAGAGCGAACAGGGCGAAGCCGCCCAGGAAGCCGGCCGCCGTCAGCAAGGCCAGTTTCACGTCGCCCGCCTGCCACAAGAGCAGCACGACGAAGGCGGCGATGCCCAGGCCGTAGGTGGCCATGGCCAGCGCCCGCGGCGGTTCCTGTTCGCGGCGGATCACGCGGKTATGGGGGACATTGCGCAACTGCAAAATCGGCGGCAGCGCGAAACCCAGCAACAGCAACATGCCGGTGGCCACGCCCTGCAGCGCGGGCAGCAGGGACACGGGCGGCAAATCGCTCTGCACCAGCTTGCCCAGCAACTCCAGCAGCACCAGGTGGCCGCCGAAACCCACCAGCACGCCGATCACGCTGCCCACCAGGCCGACGAGCAGGAATTCGATCACGTACATGGCCGTCACCTGGTTTTGCGTCAGGCCCAGGCAGCGCAGCATGGCGCAGGCATCGAGGTGGCGCAGCATGAAGCGGCGCGCCGCCATGGCCACGGCGACGGCCGCCAGCATGGCCGACAGCAGGCCGACGAGCGACAGAAAACGGTCGGCGCGGTCCAGGGTCGATTGCATCTGCGGACTGCCCGATTCCAGCGATTCGATGCGCACGCCTTTTATTGACTGCGCCTTGATCTGGCTTTCCAGCCAGGCTTGATATTGCGCAAGTTCCGCCGCCTTGGCGGGTGGCGCCGACAGCAGCAGCCGGTACGACACGCGCGAGCCGTTCTGCACCAGCGCCGTGGCGGCAAGATCACTCAAGGGCAGCATCACTCTCGGGGCGAAGTTCAAAAAGGAAGCACCGCGGTCCGGTTCGCTGGCGATCAGTTGCGTGACGGTAAAGGCCTTGTCGCCCAAGGTCACAGTGTCGCCCAGCTTCGCATTCAGGCTGGACAAAATCGCCGCATCGACCCACAGGGTGCCGGGCGCCGGCACCTGATCCGTAGGCCGCCCCACGGCATCCTGCGCTTCGCTCGGTTTGGTCGTGATTTTCAGCTTGCCCCGCTGCGGGTAGCCGGGCGAGACGGCCTTGATGGACGCCAGCTGCGACAGCGATTGCTCGCCCTCGCCCGCCTGCGCCATGCTGGGAAACGTCACCGTGTCGGCCAGGATAAAACCGCGCTTCTGCGCTTCGGCGCGCCAGGCCGCATTGACGGGCTGGTCGGCGTTGATGACCAGATCGGCCCCCAGCAGCTGGTGCGCGTCGCGGTTCAGGCCAGCGCGCAGGCGGTCGACGAAGAAGCCGACGGCCGACAGGGCCGCCACGGCGACGATCAGCGCGACGAGCAGGAAACGCAGTTGCCCGGCGCGCCAGTCGCGGCCGGTCATTTTCAGGGAAAGACGGAGCATGGGCGGCGGGTCTTTATGCTGGTTTACTGCGTGGCGCCGTGGGCCGCCGCGTGCTGCGCGAAATACGCATCGACGGTGGCGAGGAAAACGTCTTTCTGCGCCTGCGGCAAAAAGGCGGCGATGAAACCATTGCGCGCCAGGCGTTGCGCGTGGGACAGGCCCAGCGGCAGCGCATCGAAGATGGCGTCGAAATTGTCGTTCATGTAGCCGCCGAAGTAGGCGGGATCGTCCGAGTTCACCGTCACCAGCAGGCCGGCGTCGAGCAGTTGCACCAGATTATGGTCATGCATCTGGTCGAACACGCGCAGCTTGGTGTTCGACAGGGGGCAGACGGTGAGCGCGACCTGTTCGCGCGCCAGGCGGGCCGTCAGTTCCGCGTCTTCCAGGCAGCGCACGCCATGATCGATGCGTTCGACTTTCAAGTCGTCGAGCGCCGTGCGGATATAGGCTGGCGGGCCTTCCTCGCCCGCGTGGGCCACCAGGTGCAGGCCCAGTTCGCGGCAGCGGGCAAACACGCGCGAGAACTTCTCGGGCGGGTTGCCCACTTCCGACGAGTCGAGGCCGATGCCGATGAACTTGTCGCGGTGCGGCAGCGCGTCTTCCAGGGTCTCGAACGCCTCCTCCTCGCTCAGGTGGCGCAGGAAGCACAGGATCAGGGCCGCGCTGACGGGGCTGTCCTGGCAGGCGCGGTGGATGCCGTTGATCACGTCGGCCATGGCCACGCCGCGCGCCGTGTGCGTCTGCGGGTCGAAGAAGATTTCCGTGTGCAAGACGTTATCGGCTTCGGCACGGCGCAGGTAGGCTTGCGTCATGTCATAGAAATCCTGCTCTTTCAAGAGCACGCTTGCGCCAGCGTAATAAATGTCGAGAAAAGACTGTAAATCCGTAAAAGCATAGGCGCTGCGCAAGTGTTCCACCGATTCATAGCCCAGCGGCACGCCATTGCGCTCGGCCAGTGCGAAAATCAGTTCTGGCTCCAGCGAGCCTTCGATATGGATATGCAGTTCGGCTTTTGGCATGCCGCGGACGATCGCGCGCAATTGGGGGTTCATCATGGGTGTTCCTTATAGGGTGACGATAAAAATGATGCTGGCGCGCGCACGCGCACGCGCGGCGCGCAGGGCCATCAGACATGCAGGCATCTTAGCGCAAGATGGCCAGCCGCACCGGCGCCCGGCCGCCATGGCGCCAGCGGCGGCGCCATGGCCGGCATCGGCACGCGCTGGCGAATTGTCGTATGATGGCTTAAAAGGTCTACAAAAGTTCATTGAAATGGATGGAAAATTTGATGATTTATCCAATTAAATCAACAATTTACAAACAAGTATTAAGGATATGTTGACATATCTTTTGACTTCCTGATCCTTTAGAGCAATAATTAATTTCATGGGGTAAAGGTAGGTGCAACAAGCGCTATCAACAGTGAAAAAATAAGCCGGCTGGCCACGTCAGCGCACGGCATCAAGCGCCAGTTTTTTGGTCCGGGCAATCCGGACTCGCAAAGACAGCCGGGCTTGAAACAACAATAAAAATCGGTACGAGGTACAGGAAAAGTTCAGACGGCAAGCCCAGGCGAGTGCCAGGCGGGCGGCCATGGTGACGGCAGTTCAGGTTGACATTAAAGGACATTGACATGACCATTTTTGATAACTATGCAGCACGCTACGAGCGCACCCGCGAAGAGGAAATGTCGCTCACCGAGTACCTGGCCCTGTGCAAGAAGGACAAGCTGACGTATGCCAGCGCGCCCGAACGCATGCTGGCCGCCATCGGCGAGCCGCAACTGGTCGACACGCGCAACGACACGCGCCTGTCGCGCATCTTCGCCAACAAGGTGATCAAGATTTATCCCGCCTTCCGCGAGTTCTACGGCACCGAGGAAGTCATCGAGCAAGTCGTCTCGTATTTCCGCCACGCGGCGCAAGGCCTGGAAGAACGCAAACAGATCCTGTACTTGCTGGGACCTGTCGGCGGCGGCAAGTCGTCCATCGCGGAAAAACTCAAGTCGCTGATGGAACACGTGCCCTTCTATTGCCTGAAAGGCTCGCCCGTCAACGAGTCGCCGCTGGGCCTGTTCAACGAGGAAGAGGACGGCACCATCCTGGAAGAGGATTACGGCATCCCGCGCCGCTACCTGCGCAACATCCCCAGCCCGTGGGCCGTGAAACGCCTGCATGAATACAATGGCGATATCAACCAGTTCCGCGTCGTCAAGCGCTACCCGTCCGTGCTGAAACAGATCGCCATCTCGAAAACGGAGCCGGGCGACGAAAACAATCAGGATATCTCGTCCCTGGTGGGCAAGGTCGACATCCGCAAGCTGGAAGACTATGCGCAGGACGACCCCGATGCCTACAGCTATTCGGGCGGCCTGTGCCTGGCCAACCAGGGCTTGATGGAATTCGTGGAAATGTTCAAGGCGCCGATCAAGGTGCTGCATCCGCTGCTGACGGCCACGCAGGAAGGCAACTACAAGGGCACGGAAGGCTTCGGTGCGATACCGTTCGACGGCATCATCCTGGCCCACTCGAACGAGTCGGAATGGAAGACATTCAAAAACAACCGCAACAACGAGGCGTTTCTTGACCGTATCTATATAGTCAAGGTGCCGTACTGCTTGCGCGTGTCCGATGAAATCAAGATCTACGACAAGCTGGTGGCCAATTCCTCGCTGGTGAAAGCCCCGTGCGCGCCCGGCACCCTGCGCATGATGGCGCAGTTCGCCATCCTGTCGCGCCTGAAAGACCCGGAAAACTCCAGCATCTTTTCGAAGATGCTCGTCTACGATGGCGAAAACCTCAAGGATACGGACCCGAAAGCCAAGTCCATGCACGAATACGTCGATTACGCGGGCGTGGACGAGGGCATGAACGGCCTGTCGACGCGCTTTGCCTTCAAGATCCTGTCGAAAGTGTTCAACTTTGACAATTCCGAAGTGGCCGCCAATCCCGTGCACTTATTATATGTACTGGAACAGCAGGTCGAGCGCGAGCAGTTCGCGCCGGAACTGGAACAGCGCTACTTCTCCTATATTAAAGAGCACCTGGCGCAGCGCTACGTGGAATTCATCGGCAAGGAGATCCAGACGGCCTACCTGGAAAGCTATTCGGAATACGGGCAAAACATCTTCGACCGCTATGTGACGTTCGCCGATTTCTGGATACAGGACCAGGAATACCGCGATCCGGATACGGGCGAAAGTTTCGATCGCGAATCGCTGAACAATGAGCTGGAAAAGATCGAGAAGCCGGCGGGCATTTCCAATCCGAAGGATTTCCGCAACGAAATCGTCAACTTCGGGCTGCGTGCGCGGGCATCGAACGGCGGCAAGAATCCCGCCTGGACCAGCTATGAAAAGTTCCGCACCGTGATCGAAAAGAAAATGTTCTCGAATACGGAGGAATTGCTGCCCGTGATTTCCTTCAATGCCAAGGCCAGTGCCGACGATGCCAACAAGCACGCCGACTTCGTGGCCCGCATGGTGGAAAAAGGCTATACGGCCAAGCAGGTACGCCTGTTATGCGAATGGTACTTGCGAGTACGCAAGTCATCCTAGCGCGGACAGCGGAGGCGCGCTCCGGCCTGACGACCGGCGGGGCGCGCAAGACGAGAAGCAAGGAGGCACCCTTTGACATACCTTATCGACAGGCGCTTGCAAAGCAAGAATAAATCCGCCGTCAACCGCGAGCGTTTCCTGCGGCGTTACAAGGGCCAGATCAAGGATGCCGTGGGGCGCGCCATCAAGGGGCGCTCGATCACGGACGTTGAAAACGGCGAGAAGGTCAGCATCCCCGTCAAGGACGTGGGCGAACCGTCGTTTGGCCACGCGCATGGCGGCGTATGGGAAGTGGTCAATCCCGGCAACAAGGAATACCTGAAGGGCGACCAGATCGCCCGGCCGAAAGGCGGCGCCGGCGGCGGGCGGGGCAAGGCGGGCAATAGCGACGAGACGACGGAAGACGATTTCATCTTCGAATTGTCGCGCGAAGAATTCATGAATTACTTCTTCGAGGACCTGGAATTGCCGCACATGGTGAAAACCCAGCTGACGGCCACCACGGAATTCAAGAACCAGCGCGCCGGCTACAATATGTCGGGCACGCCGTCGAACATCCATGTGCTGCGTTCCCTGCGCGGCGCGTTGGGCCGGCGCATCGCCGTCGGCGGCGGCGCCCGCAAGCAGCTGGCGCAGGCAGAGGAAGACCTGGCGACCCTGCTGCACGAAGGCGCGCCCGACAGCGACCCGCTCGTCACGGAACTGCGCCGCCTGATCCACCACCTGCACACGCGCCTGCTGGCGATTCCCTTCATCGACCCGTTCGACTTGCGCTATAGCAACCGCATCAAGGTGCCCAAGCCCATGACGCAAGCCGTGATGTTCTGCATCATGGACGTCTCCGGCTCCATGGACGAGTCGCGCAAGGACACGGCCAAGCGCTTCTTCATCCTGTTATATCTGTTCCTCAAGCGCGTCTACGACAAGATCGAGGTGGTCTTCATCCGCCACCATACGGCGGCGGCGGAGGTCGACGAGCATGAATTCTTCAATTCGCGCGAGTCCGGCGGCACCGTCGTGTCGTCCGCGCTGCACTTGCTCAATACCATCATCGACGAACGCTATGGCGCCGGGCAATGGAACAGCTATGTCGCGCAGGCCTCCGACGGCGACAACTGGGACAACGATTCCATGCTGTGCCGCCAGTTGCTGATCAATACCATCATGCCCAAGGTGCAGTACTACACCTATGTCGAGATCACCGACGGCCCGCAGCAAAACCTGTGGGAGCAATATGCGGGCGTGCTCGACCATCACGCCCATTTCGCCATGCAAAAGATCGTCACGCCGGCCGATATCTACCCGGTCTTCCGCGAACTGTTCAAGAAACAGGTGAAATGATGAGTGCAGCCTTTGATCGCGCCAGCAATACTCCGGGCGAACCGTTCGTGCGCCTGCGCCACCCGAACGCCCTGCCCGAGCAGTCGGAATGGACGTTCGAGCTGATCGAGCAAATCCACGAGGAAATCCGCCGTGTGGCGAAACAGTTTGGCCTCGACACCTATCCGAACCAGCTGGAAATCATCACGGCCGAACAGATGATGGATGCCTACACCTCGGTGGGCATGCCCGTCTCCTATAATCATTGGTCGTTCGGCAAGCATTTTCTGTCGACCGAGAAAAGCTACAAGCGGGGCCAGATGGGCCTGGCCTACGAGATCGTCATCAACTCAAACCCGTGCATCGCCTATTTAATGGAGGAAAACAGCCTGACCATGCAGTCGCTGGTGATCGCGCATGCGGCCTACGGCCACAATTCCTTCTTCAAGGGCAATTACCTGTTCCGTGCCTGGACGGATGCGGATGCCATCATCGACTATATGGTGTTTGCCAAGAACTACATCGCCGAATGCGAGCAGCGCCATGGCGTCGATGCCGTGGAATTGCTGCTCGACTCGTGCCACGCCATCCAGAACTATGGCGTGGACCGCTACAAGCGCCCGGCGAAACTGTCGATGGCGAAGGAATATGCGCGCCAGAAAGAGCGCGAAGCCTATGTGCAGTCGCAGATCAACCAGCTGTGGCGCACCCTGCCCCGGCGCGACGAGGACGAAGACGAGGACGACCAGCGCAAGGCCGCCCCCCGCTTTCCGCCCGAACCCGAGGAAAACCTGCTGTACTTTATCGAGAAGTACGCGCCGCTGCTGGAACCGTGGCAGCGCGAGATGGTGCGCATCGTGCGCAAGATTTCCCAGTATTTCTATCCGCAGCGGCAAACCCAGGTGATGAACGAAGGCTGGGCCACCTTCTGGCACTACACCATATTGAACCAGCTCTATGACGAAGGCGTGGTGGGCGACGGCTTCATGATGGAATTTTTGAAAAGCCATACCAACGTCGTCTACCAGCCGCCCATCGACAGCCCGTATTACAGCGGCATCAACCCGTATGCGCTGGGTTTTGCGATGATGAGCGACATCCGCCGCATCTGCGAGCACCCGACGGACGAAGACCGCGCCTGGTTTCCCGACATGGCCGGCAGCGACTGGCGCAAGAGCCTGGACTTTGCCATGCGCAATTTCAAGGATGAAAGCTTCATCGCCCAGTATCTATCGCCGCGGCTGATCCGCGAATTCCATTTCTTTGCCGTGCTCGACGACGACAAGAATGAAAAGCTGGCCATTTCCGCCATCCACGACGATGCCGGCTACCGCTACGTGCGCCAGCAGCTGGCCGAACAGTACAACCTGGGCAACCGCGAGCCGAACATCCAGGTCTGGTCCGTCAATACGCGCGACGACCGCGCATTAACCTTGCGCCACACGCAGTTCCAGCGCCGCCCGCTGAACCAGCAGGCGGCCGAGGTGCTCAAGCACGTGGCGCGGCTGTGGGGCTTCGATGTCCACCTCGATACGGTCGATCCGCAGGGCGTCGTCCTGGGCACTCTGAATTGCCGGCGGGAAAAACGCAACCGGCGCGACGACCCTGTCGTCCGGCCATGAAATGATTTATTGATAATAATCAATGGCAAGAATATAAGCGTTTCCTATGCCTACATAGGAATTCCGTATGGCCTGGCGGCGTCAAAAGGGCCGCCAGGACCGCCTTTTTTGACCTGGATAAAGTCCCTTCCGCACCCGTTTGGTGCGCGCACGCCGCTAAGTGGTCTGGTTCCGAGCTAAAACATTTCCAAAAGGAAAGATTTTCCTCCAAATTTAGCGGTTTCCATATTGAATATCACGAAATATAATTCCGCCAGATGGGCACATCGGAGAACTTAGCAGTGGTAGCCCAAAACGGCTGTAAAAAACCGATAAGACCGCCTTTTTTTATGTCCGAAAGCGTGCAAAGATGACATAAGCAAGTACGTTTTCAGGGCGCAAAAGCGCCAAAAATTTAACCGGTTTTAGGCGTTAAAAATCTGTGTAAAATAAAGAATTCGTATGTATAATTCGGCGACGTCCCGGATACGGCTGGAGCTTTGTGTCGTCATTTTGGGGTTCAGTTGCAAGACAAGAGATGGTATTTGGAGAAAGCAGGCATGAATTTTTCGAACGAGAAAAGTCCCAAGAACTACACAGGCATCACTATCGTTGTCCTGCTGCACGTTCTCGCGGCTTACGGGATCGTGACGGGCTTGGGCAAGCGGTTGGTCACCAAAATGATGGAACCGGTTGAAACCAAGATTATCGAGGAAGTCAAACCGCCTCCACCGAAGGATCTTCCACCGCCACCACCGCCGCCAGAAATGAAAGCGCCACCGCCGCCATTCATTCCGCCAGTCGAGGTGAACGTGCAGCAGCCGCCACCACAGCAAAACGTGATTGCAAATACGACTGCTGTGAAGCCAGCCACGAATGTATTGGCACCGCCAGCACCGCCTGCACAGCCTGCGCCAACTCCTGGACCAGCCAAATCGGTGCGTACGCCGGCCGTGGTTGACTTCAGTGTCTGCGAAAAGCCGGCTTATCCAAAGTCGTCGCAGCGCAATGAGGAAACCGGTGTGGTGACACTGTCGTTCCTGATCGGTGTAGACGGCAAGGTCGCTGATTCGAAGATCGTGAAGTCCAGCGGCTTCAGAGACCTGGACAAAGCCGCAGTGCAAGGTATTAGCCGCTGTACATTTAAGCCGGCAACAGTTGACGGCAAGCCGGAACAAGGCTGGCAGCAAATGCAATACGTTTGGTCGCTGGATTAAAACCCGAGGCAGTTATCCCCTGTCTCACACTATGATTTCGTTGTCATTACGTTCAGCGATCTGTTATTTTTAATTTTGGAGGAAGCATGTTTAAGAATACCCGTTTGTCCGCATTTTTTGCCGCGGTTCTGTTGTCCGTTACCGCTACTACCGCTCTGGTAGCAGCTCCGGCATTCGCTGACGCGCCAGCATCGGCTGCCGCTTCGGCTCCAGCGGCAGACGCTGCAGCAGCACCAGCACCAGCTGCTGACGCAGCCGCTCCAGCAGCAGACGCAGCAGCTCCAGCCGCTGACGCTGCAGCTCCAGCCAAAACCGAAGAAGTCCACAACCCGTTCGGCCTGCAAGCAGTGTGGGACGGCGGCTTCGTGCCACGCGCCACCCTGATCATCCTGGCCATCATGTCGATCGGCAGCTGGTACATCATCATCACCAAGCTGATGGATCAAATGAAGATCTTCAAGCAAGCTAAAGAAACCGCTGCCAAATTCTGGAAAGCCCCTTCGATCGCTGCTGGTTCGGCAACCCTGACCGAAGGCTCGCCATTCCGCTTCATCGCTGAATCGGGCACCAAGGCAACGGCTCACCATGACGGCGCCCTGCTGGAACAAATCGATCTGTCGACCTGGGTGACGATGTCGATCCAGCGCGCTTCGGACAAAGTCCAGTCGCGTCTGCAAGATGGCCTGTCGTTCCTGGCAACCGTTGGTTCGACCGCACCGTTTATCGGTCTGTTCGGTACCGTGTGGGGTATTTATGGCGCGCTGACCAACATCGGCATGACCGGTAACGCGTCGATCGATAAAGTTGCAGGTCCAGTTGGTGAAGCACTGATCATGACCGCTTTCGGTCTGCTGGTCGCCGTTCCTGCCGTTCTGGGTTACAACTGGCTGGTGCGTCGTAACAAAACCGCAATGGAAGACGTACGCTCGTTCAGCGCCGACGTTCACTCGGTACTGATCTCCGGCGCCATGTCGACCAGCGAAGCTGGCCGTGCTGCCGGCGCTAAAAAGATCGGATAAGAATCATGTCGATGTCCGTCGGCTCCGACAGCGGAGATGAAGATCAAGTAATGTCAGAAATCAACACGACGCCGCTCGTCGACATCATGTTGGTTTTGCTGATCATTTTCTTGATCACAAGTCCGGTTGTCCTCAAATTGCAGAAAATCGATCTGCCGATCGAGGCCAACCAAGCCCTTCAAAGCAAGCCAGAAAACGTCAACATCGTCGTCAACAAGGATGGCGAGATTTATCTGGGCCAGAAGAAACTGAAAGATACGAGCGAACTGTTCGATTATCTGAAAGTTGAAGCAGTGAAAGTACCGCAGCCGGAAGTACACGTTCGTGGCGACCAAGAAACACGCTACGAATCGATCGGCCGGGTTATTTACACGACCCAACGTGCCGGGATCCAGAAGGTCGGCTTCATCACCGAACCACCTGACAAGGGCTGATAGCGACTGGCGGCGGCGTCCCGGCAACACGGGGACGCCACTGCCGGAAGCTGACCGGGCGGCAGTTTCGCCCGGTGCTTCGTTGGACTTCTTAAAGGAAACACTATGAGTATGAATGTCGGTTCGGGAAGCGCTCCAGGCGCGGATCCGGAACCAATGATGGAACTGAACATGACGCCCCTCATCGACGTGATGCTGGTGCTGATTATCATGTTGATCATCACGATTCCTAAGCAAAACCACTCGGTGAACTTGAACATGCCGGTCGGCACCCCGCCGCCACCGACAACCGAACCAGTGGTCGTCACGATCGATGTCGATTTTGACGGTACGATCTTGTGGGACAATCAGGTCGTTCCTGACCGCGCTTCGCTGGAAGCCAAGCTGAGCAATGTTGCTGCGCAAGCAGACCAGCCGGAAGTGCATCTGCGTCCGAACAAGCTGGTGGAATACAAAGTCGTCGCCGGTGTGATGGCGTCGGCGCAGCGTCTGGGCGTGACCAAAATCGGTCTGGTCGGCAACGAGCAATTCCAGTAAGCTGCAGCAATCAGGTTCTCTTTACATCCGAATAGGCAGGACTTCCTGCCTATTCGCTTTTTACTGAAAGACTTTCTTATGTCCAAGTTTCGTCTCGCTCATCTCGGCCTCGTCATGGCCGCTATCGGTTTTACCGCAGCAACTCCCGTAATCGGCCTGGGCTCGCTGGCATACGCCGCGGACACCGTGCGTGCCGAAGTGGGCAAGCCACTGCAAGAAGCACAGAAACTCGCTAGCAGCGGCAAAAACAAGGAAGCGCTGGCCAAGCTGCGCGAAGCTGACAGCGTCGGCGGCAAGACCGCCTTTGAAAGCTACCAGATCGAGCGCGTGCGCGCCTCGGCCGCTGCCGCCGCCGGCGACAACGGCACCGCCATCAAGGCTTTCGAAGCCGTCATCAACTCCGGCCGCCTGAGCGCCGCCGAAGCCCCCAAATTCACGCAAGCGCTGGCAGGCATGTACTACCGCGCCAAGGATTGGCCAAACACCATCACCTGGATCAAACGTTCGCTGAAAGACCGCGAAGATCCACAGATGCGCGAACTGCTGATCCAGACCTACTACGTCAGCGGCAACTACGCCGAAGCGGCGAAAGAGCTGCAAGCGCGCGGCGGCAACTCGGAAGCGAGCCTGCAAATGCTGGCCAATATCCAGCTGAAGCAGAACGACAAGGCTGGCTATGTCGCCACCCTGGAAAAACTGGCATCGAGCTATCCGAAAACCAGCTACTGGGCCGACCTGCTGAACCGCGTTTCCGGCAAACCCGGCTTCTCGCAACGCCTGGGCCTGGACGTCCAGCGCCTGCGCCTGGCTAATGGCCTGTTCACCAAGCCATCCGAATACATGGAAATCAGCCAGTTGGCCTTGCAAGCAGGCAATCCTGGCGAAGCGCTGAGCATCATCGAGCAGGGCTACAAAAAAGGCGTGCTGGGCACCGGCGCCGATGCCGCCCGTCACCAGCGCCTGAAAGACCTGGCCCTGAAGACCCAGGCTGACCTGAAAGCCAACGCCGCCAAGTCGGAAGCGGAATACGTCAAGAACAAGGACGCCGACAGCTTGAGCAAGCTGGGCTTCGCCCTGGTCTACGATGGTCAGGCCGACAAAGGCCTGGGCCTGATGAATGACGCCGTGAAGATGGGCACCGCCAAGTATGCGGAAGAAGCCAAGCTGCATCTGGGCATCGCCTACATCCACGCCGGCAAGAAATCCAACGCATCGACCGCGCTCAAAGCCGTCAAGGGCACGGATGGTGCTGCGGACCTGGCACGCTACTGGGCATTAATGAACAAGTAAGACTATATCTCCAAGATACTGTCGGGCAGCTAGTCGAGTGCCCGCAGCAAAAAGCGTTGCCAGCACACCCGCCGGCAACGCTTTTTATCATTTCAGCAGGGAAATTACCCCTGCGGCCGCCCTGTCGGGTGTGCATCCCTGAAACAGTCCGTATAATCCCCCTTTTGGCACAGTTTTTCATCAGATTCCTATGAAGGTATTCCGCGGACTTCCCAATGCCCAGGCACGCGCGCCTTGCGCGCTGACCATCGGCAATTTTGACGGTGTCCACATCGGCCATCAGGCCTTGCTGGCGCGCGTGCGCGAAGCAGCTACCGAACTCGGCATCGAAGCGGCCGTGATGACGTTCGAACCGCACCCGCGCGAATTCTTCGCGCAGCGTGCGGGCGACCTGTCGAAAGCGCCGCAGCGCATCGCCAACCTGCGCGACAAGCTGCAGTCGCTGGACGACGCCGGCATCGACCGGGTGGTCGTCGAGCACTTCAGCGCCCAGTTCGCCGCCCTGACGCCGCAGGAATTCACGGAAAAAGTCCTCGTCGACGGCTTGCACGTGAAATGGCTGATGGTCGGCGACGATTTCTGCTATGGCGCCCGGCGCGCCGGCGACGTCGCCATGCTGCAGGAAGCGGGCCGCCAGTACGGTTTCCATGTAGAAACCTTACCGACGGTGATGAATGGCAGCACGCGCATCTCCTCGTCGGCCGTGCGCCTGGCCCTGGCCGCCGGCGATTTCCCGCTGGCCACGCAGCTGCTGGGTCACCCGTACGCCATTTCCGGCCACGTCATCCACGGCCAGAAGCTGGGCCGCACCCTCGGTTTCCCCACCCTGAACCTGCGCGTGGCGCACCGCCCCGCCCTGTCCGGCGTCTTCGTCGTGCAGGTGCACGGCCTGGGACCGCGGCCGCTGCCCGCCGTGGCCAGCCTCGGCGTGCGTCCCACCGTCGACGACAGCGGCCGCGTCTTGCTGGAAGTGCATCTGTTCGATTTCGCCCAGTCGTGCTACGGCAAGCTGGTGCGCGTGGAATTCCTGCAAAAGCTGCGCGACGAGGAAAAGTACGACGACCTGCCCACCCTGACGGCCGCCATCGAGCGCGACTCAAACCAGGCGCGCGCCTGGTTCGAGCAGCGCAGCGGCGCCATTACCGCCACCGACCGAATTTGACGCCGGCCAACTCCGCCGCCTGGCGGCCCCTGTCGCCGCAAACCATTCAATATCATTAAAGAAGATTATGTCCGATCAAAACAAGCCAGCCACGCCCAAGCAGAACAAGAAGCCTGAAAGCAAATACCCGGTCAACATGACGGAAACCCCGTTCCCGATGCGCGGCGACATGGCCAAGCGCGAGCCACAATGGGTGCAGCAATGGCAAGACAAGAAAATTTACGAGCGCGTGCGCAAGGCCGCCGCCGGCCGTCCGAAATTCATCCTGCATGACGGCCCGCCGTATGCGAATGGCGACATCCACCTGGGCCACGCCGTCAACAAGATCCTCAAGGATATGGTCGTCAAGTCGCGCTCGCTGGCCGGCTTCGACGCGCCGTATGTACCTGGCTGGGATTGCCACGGCATGCCGATCGAGATCCAGATCGAAAAACTGCACGGCAAGAACCTGCCGACGGCCGACGTGCTGGAAAAGGCCCGCGCCTACGCCAACGTGCAGGTCGAGCGCCAGAAGAAGGACTTTATCCGCCTGGGCGTGCTGGGCGAGTGGGACAACCCCTACCTGACCATGGCGCACGGCAATGAAGCCGACGAGCTGCGCGCGCTGGGCAAGCTGCTGGAAAAAGGCTATGTCTACCGCGGCCTGAAGCCCGTCAACTGGTGTTTCGACTGCCAGTCGGCGCTGGCCGAGGCGGAAGTGGAATACGCGGAAAAACGCGATCCGTCCATCGACGTGGGGTTCAAGTTCGCCGAGCCGGAAAAACTGGCGGCCGCCTTTGGCTTGCCGTCGCTGCCGACCGATAACGGCTTCATCGTCATCTGGACCACCACGCCGTGGACCATCCCGTCGAACCAGGCGCTGAACGTGCACCCGGAAGTCAAATACGCGCTGGTGAAAACCGAGCGCGATGGCCAGCCGCTGCTGCTGATCCTGGCGCAAGACCTGGTCGTGGCCAGCCTGGCGCGCTTCAAGCTCGAAGGCACGACGATCGCCACCTGCGACGGCGCGGCCCTGGGCGGCATCAGCTTCCGCCATCCGCTGCATGCAAGCGATGCCTTCTACGACCGTTTGTCGCCCTTGTACCTGGCCGAATACGTGACCACGGAAAGCGGCACGGGCGTGGTGCACTCGGCGCCAGCCTACGGCCTGGACGACTTTATCTCGTGCAAGGCGCACGGCATGAAGGACGACGACTTCATCAAGCCCGTCATGGGCGACGGCAAGTTCGCCTCGACCCTGCCCCTGTTCGGCGGCATGAGCATCTGGGAAGCGTCGAAACCGATCTGCAACGCCCTGAAAGAAGCGGGCGCGCTGTTCGAAGTCAAGATGTTCGACCACAGCTATATGCACTGCTGGCGCCACAAGACGCCGATCATCTACCGCGCCACCTCGCAGTGGTTCGCCGGCATGGACGTGACGCCGAAGGACGGCGGCGCGACCCTGCGCGAGACGGCCTTGCAAGGCATCGCCGACACCGAGTTCTTCCCGGACTGGGGCCAGGCGCGCCTGCACGGCATGATCGCCAACCGTCCCGACTGGACCCTGTCGCGCCAGCGCCAGTGGGGCGTGCCGATGGCCTTCATCGTGCACAAGGAAACGGGCGACCTGCATCCGCGCACGCCGGAACTGCTCGAGCAAGTGGCCAAGCTGATCGAAAAAGACGGCATCGAGGCATGGCAGGCGCTGGACTTGCAAGACCTGATCGGCGACGAAGCGGCCATCTACGCGAAGAACAAGGACACCTTGGACGTGTGGTTCGATTCCGGCGCCACGCACCAGACGGTGCTGGGCGGCCCGCAGGCCCACGGTTCGCACTCGACGCAGCTGCAGTTCCCGGCCGACCTGTACCTGGAAGGCTCGGACCAGCATCGCGGCTGGTTCCACTCGTCGCTGCTGGTGTCGTCGATGCTCAATGGCCGCCCGCCGTACAAGGCGCTGCTGACGCACGGCTTCACGGTCGACGGCGAAGGCAAGAAGATGTCCAAGTCGCTGGGCAACACCCTGGCGCCGCAAAAGATCTCGGACACGCTGGGCGCGGACATCCTGCGCCTGTGGATCGCCTCGACCGACTACACGGGCGAACTGTCGATCTCCGACGAGATCCTCAAGCGCGTGACGGAATCGTACCGCCGCATCCGCAACACCCTGCGCTTCCTGCTGGCGAACACTTCGGACTTCAATCCGGCCACGGACGCCGTGGCGGTGGCGGAACTGTTCGAAATCGACCGCTATGCGCTGGCCAATATGGCATCGCTGCAGCAGCAGATCGAAAATAACTATGCGCGCTACGAGTTCCACCCCGTCGTGTCGAAGCTGCAGACCTACTGCTCGGAAGATCTGGGCGGCTTCTACCTGGACATCCTGAAGGACCGTCTGTACACCTCGGGCTTGACGTCGCACGCGCGCCGTTCGGCGCAGACGGCCCTGTGGCACATCACGCAAAGCCTGCTGCGCCTGATGGCCCCGGCCCTGTCGTTCACGGCCGAAGAAGCATGGGCCGTCTTCGCCGGCAGCGAAGCCTATGCCGCCAGCGATGAAACCATCTTCACGCAAACCTGGTGGCAGCTGCCGGAAGTCTCGGACGCGGCCGAGCTGCTGGAGAAATACACGGCCCTGCGCGCCGTGCGCACTGACGTCACGAAACAGCTGGAAGACTTGCGCACCTCGGGCGCCATCGGCTCCTCGCTGCAGGCGGAACTGACGATCAAGGCCGCGCCGATGAAGTACAAGCTGTTGACCACCCTGGGCGACGACTTGAAATTCGTCTTCATCACCTCGCAGGCCACCGTGGCCGAAGTAGCCGACGAAGCGGCCGAGGAAGTGGTCGTGGCCGCGTCGACGGCGCCGAAGTGCGAGCGCTGCTGGCACTACCGTGCGGACGTGGGTACGGACGCCGCGCATGCTACCCTGTGCGGCCGCTGTGTCAGCAACCTGTTTGGCAAGGGCGAAGTTCGCCGCTTCGCCTAGACAACGTCGTCAAAATCTACTGCGCGTCGCGATTTGCGGCCTGCGATGCTCGCTGTACTAAAGTACAGCTGCGCGTCTCGGGCCAACGGGGGCGCCGAGCCTCGCTGCCGCTCGCTACGATTTTGCCCGTCGTTGTATGCTATGAGTCCAACCGCCGCCTGCTGCCAGGCGGCGGCTTTATCTTCCCTGGAAAAATATGGCCACTAAAAACCGTTTTTCATCGAAATCGTCATCCTCGGCATCGCTCGTGCCCTGGCTGGGCATTGCCGCCATCGTCATCCTGTTTGACCAGATCACCAAGATCACGATCCTGAAGACCTTCCGCTATGCGCAAGAGATGGTCATCACCTCGTATTTCAACCTGGTGCTCGCGTATAACAAGGGCGCCGCGTTCAGCTTCCTGTCCGACCAGGGCGGCTGGCAGCGCTATTTCTTCACCGGCATCGCCCTGGCGGCCGCCATCTACATCGTCTACCTGCTGAAAAAGCACGCCGGCCAGCGCATGTTCTGCTGGGCCCTGGCGCTGATCCTCGGCGGCGCGCTGGGCAACGCCATCGACCGCCTGGTCTACGGCCACGTGGTCGATTTCCTCGACTTCCACTGGAAAAGCTGGGGCCATTTCCCCGCTTTCAATATCGCCGACAGTGCCATCTGCATCGGCGCGGCCCTGTTCATCATCGATGAACTGCGCCGGGTAAACAAATAAACACGCGGGAGAACGGCATGGAATTGTCCGGCAAAAAAATCGTCCTGGGACTTTCGGGCGGCGTCGCCTGCTACAAGGCGGCGGAACTGTGCCGCGCACTGACCAAGGCCGGCGCCTCGGTGCAGGTGGTGATGACGGATGCGGCCAGCCACTTCATCACGGCCGTCACCATGCAGGCCCTGTCCGGCCACCCCGTGCACACGAGCCAGTGGGATGCGCGCATAGACAACAACATGGCGCATATCGATCTGACGCGCCATGCGGACGCCATCCTGATCGCGCCGTGTTCGGCCGATTTTCTGCGTAAACTCGCGCATGGCGTGTGCGACGATTTGCTCTCGACCCTGTGCCTGGCCCGTCCCTCCCACCTGCCCTTGCTCGTGGCGCCGGCCATGAACGTGGAAATGTGGCAGAACCCCGCCACGCAGCGCAATGTGCAGCAGCTGCGCGACGACGGCATCAAGCTGTTCGGCCCTGCCGCCGGCGAACAGGCCTGCGGCGAAGTTGGCCTGGGCCGCATGCTGGAACCGGAACAGCTCTTGACGGAACTGATCGCCGCCTTCCAGCCGAAAGTCCTGGCGGGCAAGCGCGTGCTGGTCACGGCCGGCCCCACGTTTGAAGCCATCGATCCCGTGCGCGGCATCACCAATCTGTCCTCGGGCAAGATGGGCTATGCGGTGGCGCGCGCGGCGCGCGAAGCGGGCGCCGAAGTGCTGCTCATTTCCGGCCCCACGGCCCTGGACGCGCCCTTCGGCGTGCGCCGCATCGACGTGCAAAGCGCGCAGCAGATGCATGATGCGGTACTGGCCCACGTCGATGGCCAGCACGTCTTCGTCGCCGTGGCCGCCGTCGCCGACTGGCGCGTGGCCAACGCCAGCGACCAGAAGATGAAAAAGCAGGCCGACGGCTCCGTGCCCGAATTGCAGTTCGCGCAAAATCCCGACATCCTGGCCACCGTGGCGGCGCGCACCAACCTGGCCGGCTATCCGTATTGCGTGGGCTTTGCCGCCGAATCGGAAAACCTGGTGGAATTCGGCTCGGTCAAGCGCGAAAAGAAGGGCATTCCCCTGCTGGTCGGCAATATCGGACAGAACACCTTTGGCCAGGACGACAACACCATCATCCTGTTCGACGAGGAAGGCCATACCGTGCTGCCGCGCGCCTCGAAACTGAACCTGGCGCGCCAGCTGATTTCGGAAATCTCGAAGCGGCTGGCAAAAAACTCGCTCCTCAAGTAACCCCTTACGTTCTAAATTAATGAAAAATATCGACATCAAGATCCTCGACGCCCGCATGCAGGAACTGCTGCCGGCCTACGCCACCCCGGGCAGCGCGGGCCTCGACCTGCGCGCCTGCATCGATGCGCCCATCACCATCGAAGCCGGCCAGACCGTGCTCATTCCCACCGGCCTGGCGATCCACATCGGCGACCCGTCGTATGCGGCCATGATCCTGCCGCGCAGCGGCATGGGCCACAAAAACGGCATCGTATTGGGGAATCTGGTAGGCTTGATCGACTCCGATTACCAGGGCCAGCTGATGGTATCGACCTGGAACCGGGGCCAGAGCGCTTTCACGCTCAATCCCATGGAACGCCTGGCGCAACTGATTATCGTGCCGGTGCTGCAAGTGGGCTTTAACGTCGTCGAGGAATTCGGCGACAGCGAACGCGGTGTTGGCGGTTTCGGCAGCACCGGCAAACATTAACAGCGACTGACAAACCGTAGCGAGTGGATGTGAGTTGTGGCTGAGAAGCGGAGCTGTGAAATGCACAGTGAGCATCGGAGGCCGCGACCCGCGCCGCGCAGTAGGTTTTGTCAGGAGTTACAAGAAGGATTGTCTTATGCCAGGTTTACGCCATCTGACCCCAGCCACGACTTCGCTGCGCCATCTGGCCTCGCCACTGCTGGTGGCTTGCGTTGCCCTACTCTCTGCCTGCACCACGCCAACGACGAATGTCAGCGGCCCGTTCAACGTCGTGCCGGCGCCCGATGCGTCCGCGCCGACGGCGCAGCAAAAGGCGGCGCAGGAAGAGCTGGTGAAGATGGTGGCGCTGCAGGACCGCCTGTCGAAAGTCTCGGCGCCCCTGCTGATCAACAACGCGGACCTGTGCAAGACGTATGCGCGCAACCTGCTCGGCTTCACGGCGCAGAACAAGTATTCCTACCCTGGTATCTATGCCGATGCGGCGCAGGCAGCCCTCGGCTACGGCGAGCAGATGCAGGTCTCCGGCGTCTTGCCGGGCAGCGGCGCCGCGCGCGCCGGCTTGCGCAAGGGCGACGGCTTGCTGGCCGCAGAAGGCAAGCCGCTGCCGGCCGGCGCGAAAGCGGAAGGCCCGTTCGGCGCCATCGTCGGCCCGCTGGCCTCGAAAAGCGCGAGCCTGAACATGACCATCGCGCGCGACGGCCAGCAGCAGGACCTGAAGATTCCCGTCACGCGCGCCTGCGCCTTCCGCGTCGCCCTGGGCAATGCCGACAATATCAACGCGTATTCGGACGGTTCGCGCATCATGCTCACGCGCGGCATGGTCAATGCGGCGCAAAACGACGAAGGCATCGCCTTCGTCATCGCCCGCGAAATGGCGCACAACATCCTCGACCACGCGCGCAGCCAGCGCACGGCGGGTACGGCCGGCAGCATCATCGACAGCCTGGGCGCCGTGCAGCCCGACGTGTCGATGCTGACGGGCGCCGCCGGCATCAAGGCCATGCCGCAGGAACTCGACGTGCAAGCCGACACCCTGGCCATCTACCTGCTGGCGCGCGCCGGCTACAACGTCGACAACGCCGCCCGCTTCTGGCAGCGCCTGGCCACGCAAGTACCGGCCACGGTCGCCAACGGCTACACGGCCCTGCACCCGGGCACCAACTCGCGCATGGCCGCCGTCAACCGCGCCGTGACCGACGTGCGTGCCAAGCAGGCGGCGAAGAAACCGCTCAAGCCTTAGAACGCCTACCATAACCTACTGCGCGTCGCGCTTTGCGGTCTGCGATGCTCACTGTGCTCAAGCACAGTTGCGCTTCTCGGCCACAAATCGCTGCCGCTCGCTACGGTTCTGTTAGACGTTCTGCATCCTGATGCAGCAGGTTTGGTCAGGCGCCGGGGAAGTTGGGGAAGTAGGTGCCCATGATCCAGGTCAGGGCGCCGCAAAACACCACCGCCAGAAACAGGGCGATCAGCAGTTTGCCAAACTTGGGGATGCCGTCTTCTTGCGTCTTGACTTCATTTGACATGAAAATTCTCCGCAGGGTGGTGGAACAGGTAGTATATCCACAATCTTGAATACTATTCCATATTTTGCCGCAAACATGCGGCATCACTCCCGCGCCCCATGGACAGCATCGACCTCGAAGTTCTGAAAACCAGCGCCGCCTGGCTCGCCGCCGGACACCGCTGCGAGCTCGTCACCGTCATCAAGACCTGGGGCTCCAGCCCCCGCCCCGTGGGCGCCACCCTGGCCATCTGCGACGATGGCACGGTGGTCGGTTCCGTTTCCGGCGGCTGCATCGAGGATGACTTGATCGACACCGTGCGCATGCACGGCATCGTGCGCACCTTGCCGGAAATCGTCAGCTACGGCATCAGTGCCGACGAGGCGCACCGCTTCGGCCTGCCCTGCGGCGGCACCATCGAACTGGCCATCGAACCGCTGCATGCGGGCAGCCGTGTGGCCGAACTGCTGGCGCGCCTGGAAGCGCATGAACTGGTCGAGCGCCGCCTCGACCTGCGCAACGGCGCCGTCAGCCTGCGGCGCGCCGCGCCGGGCGCCGTGCTGGCCCTGGAAGACGCGGCGCTCACCACGCAGCACGGCCCGCGCTGGCGCCTGCTGATCATCGGCGCCAGCCAGCTGTCGCGCTTCGTGGCGCAGATCGCCACGGCCATGGATTACCACGTCATCGTCTGCGACCCGCGCGAGGAATACCGGGGCGGCTGGAACGTGCCCGGCGTGCCCCTGCTGCACGCCATGCCGGACGACCTGGTGCTGGAATTGAAACTCGACAGCCGCAGCGCCGTCGTCGCCCTCACGCACGACCCCAAGCTCGATGACCTGGCCCTGATGGAAGCATTGAAATCACCAGCTTTTTATGTCGGCGCCATCGGCTCGCGCGCGAATAACGCCAAGCGCCGCGAACGGCTGCTGCAGTTCGACGTCAGCGCGGAACAGCTTGCGCGTCTGCATGGTCCCATCGGCCTGTACATCGGCAGCAAGACGCCGGCCGAAATCGCCATTTCCATCCTGGCCGAGCTGACGGCCGTGAAAAATGGCGTGCCCGACGCGCTGCAGATCCAGCACGCGGCGGCCCTGAGCCCGCCCACCACCGATATCTGCGTCCGTTAAGAACCGCAGCAAGAAACGCGGTGCGCCGGCGGCGCGCCCCTGCTACCTTCACTGATTTTGGCCACCATGACCCTGCTGCACTGGACCCTCCCCCTGCCCGCCGGCTACCGCCGCGACGATGTCATCGCCTTCCACAGCCGCGACGGGGAAGCGGTGGCGGAACAAGTCACGCCGACGGGCCTGCGCAAGGGCATCCTGCTGCACGGCGTGCCCGTGGTGCTGGAGGTGGCCTTCACGGACGCTACGGCCGTCTGCCGCGCCGAGATCGACGGCAGCGCCAGCGACGCTCTGCAAACGGCGCTGCACGGCGCCCTGCTCAATATTCTCGGCCTGCGCATCGACCCGCAGCCGTTCGCGCAGCTGGCCGCCGGCGATCCGCTGCTGGCGCCCCTGGTCCGGCTCAATCCCGGCTTGCGCATCGTGCAATCGGCCAGCCCCTTCGAGGCGCTGACCTGGGCCATCATCGGCCAGCAGATCAACCTGTCGTTCGCCATTTCCCTGCGCCGCACTTTTATTTTGCAGGCGGGGCGCCGGCACGCCAGCGGCTTGTGGTGCTACCCGGAGGCGCGCGACGTGGCGCAGCTGGAAATCGAGGAGCTGACCAGCCGCAAATTCTCGCGCGCCAAGGCGGAAACCGTGCTGCGCCTGGCGCGCCTCGTCGATGACGGGGCACTGTCGCTGGAGCTGCCCCCTTCCGGCGACGTGGCGGCCATTTCGCAGGCGCTGCTGGCCGTAAAGGGCATTGGCCCGTGGACCGTCAACTACGCGCTGCTGCGCGGCTACGGCTATGCCGACTGCTCGCTGCATGGCGACGTGGGCATCCGCGCCGCCCTGCAAAAGCTGCTCGGCGAAGAAACGAAACCGGACATGGCGCGCACGGAACAGTGGCTGCGCCAGTATGCGCCGCACCGCACCATGGCGGCCGCCCACCTGTGGGCCAGCCTGCATGCGCCGGCAAAAAATATGTCAACCGCGCGGGAATAAACGGCGGGCGGCACGCGTCTATCCCTTGCAAGCCCTCAAAACCTCAAGGAGACCATCATGCGCTTTACCACTTTCGCCGCCACCGCCCTGTTCACCGCCATGGCCGCACCGCTGGCCTTCGCCGCCGACGTCATGCCCGCCAACGGCATGCTGGTCAACGCCAGCGGTATGACCGTGTATGTGTTCGACAAGGATGTCGCCGACAGCGGCAAGAGCGCCTGCAGCGGCGGCTGCCTGGTGGCCTGGCCCGCCGTCATCGCCACCGAAGCGGCGCCCGCCGCCCCGTATGGCAGCATCAAGCGCGAAGACAACGGCGCCATGCAGCTGACCTACAAGGGCAAGCCCCTGTACCTGTACAAGGAAGACAAGAAGCCGGGCGACGTGGCCGGCGACAATTTCAAGAACGTGTGGCACGTCGTCAAGCCGTAAGCAGCCCTGCCCGCCGTCACGATGACCACGCAAGACGATAGCCGCCAGCTGCAAGCGTGCCTGCCCGGCCTGCGCCGCTATGCGCGCGCGCTGGCGGGCGCCGTGCACGCGGACGACCTGGTGCAGGACACCGTGGAGCGGGCCTGGCGCAAGCTCGATCAGTTGCAGCGCGGCGGCGAGATGCGGCCCTGGCTGTTTTCCATCATGCATAACCTGCACGTGGACCAGCTGCGCCGCCCCGGCCTGGCGCTGCAGGAACTCGACGACGACGAGCTCCTGCCCGCGCCGGAACACGCGCCGGGGCAAGCCATCGCCATCGGCGAAATGGATGCGGCGCTGGCCCGCTTGCCGCTGGGGCAGCGCGAAGTAATTTTGCTCGTCGCGCTCGAACAGATGCCGTACGAGCAGGTGGCGGCCACCCTCGGCATCCCCGTCGGCACCGTGATGTCGCGCCTGTCGCGCGGGCGCGACAAGCTGCGCACCCTGCTCGACGGCCGCCCTGCCGGCAGCCAGGGCAGCGGCCCACCCACCCTGAAAGTCGTGAAATGACAAGGCAAGCCATCAGCGAAGCGCAATTGCACGCCCTGGCCGACGGCGTCCTGCCCGAAGACCAGCGCGCGGCCGTCGACGCCCACCTGCGCGCGCATCCCGAAGACGCCGCCAGGGTGGACGCCTGGCAGGAACAGAACCGCCAGTTGCGCGACCTGTTCGATCCCGTGCTGGACGAAGCCTTACCCTCGGCGCTGCGGCAGGCGGCGGCGACGCCGGCGGCGAACGGCGCCTGGCGGCGCCCCGCCATGCAGGCGGCAGCTGCCATCGTGCTGGTGCTCGCTGGCGGCGCGGGCGGCTGGCTGCTGCGCGGCGATGGCGGCGACATGCCGACCGCCAGCGCCAGTCCGATGTCGCTGGCGCGCAGCGCCGCCATCGCCCATGCCGTCTACACGCCCGAAGTGCGCCACCCCGTCGAGGTGGGCGTGGAACAGGAGGCGCACCTGGTGCAATGGCTGTCGAAACGCCTGGGCAGCAAATTGCAGCCGCCCGCGCTGTCGCCGCTCGGCTATCATCTGATCGGCGGACGTTTGCTGCCCGGCGATGGCGACGGCCCCGTGGCGCAATTCATGTACGAAGATGGAGGCGGCAAGCGCCTGACCCTGTACGTGGCCCGGGAGCGGGCCGGCAGGCAGGAAACGGCCTTCCGCTACACGCAGGAAAAGGACTTGAGCGTGTTTTACTGGATCGACGGCCAGCTCGGCTATGCCCTCTCGGCGAGCCTGCCCAAACAGGAACTGGGCAAGATCGCCGACGCCGTGTACGCGCAGCTGGAAAGTCACTAAACAGACTCTTCCATTTTCCGGAATTCTGCAATCCATTTCACGCCGCACCATTGCAGCAGCAACGCGGCGGCGGCAACCGAGGCGGCGCCGGCCGCCAGCAGCCACATCGGCCAGTGGAGCAAGAGCAGTACCCCGCCTGCGGCGGCGCCGATGGCGCTGCCCAGGTACAGCGCCGATTCGTTGAGGGCGACGGCCAGATTGCCGTCGCCCTGCCGCGCGCGCACGGCCAGCAGCCGCTGGTTCTGCGGCACTTGCAGGGCCCAGCCAGCCGCGCCCCACAGCACGATAGGCGCCAGCATCAGCCAGGCCGACCAGCCGGCCGCCAGCGGCAGCGCGCACAAGGCCAGCACCAGCAACAGCAAGATGAAGCAGCTCAGTTTCGGCGCCGCCACCTTGTCGGCCCATCGCCCGACCAGCACGCTCCCCGCGATTCCCCCCATGCCCCACGCCCACAGGAAGGGCGTGGCGGACATCGCCGCCCCCTGTGCGGACCACGCCAGCAGCGGCGCGATAAACGTGTACATGCCCAGGCTGGCGATGGCCGCCAGCAGCGACACGAGCAGGATGGCCAGCACTTGCCCATCGGCCAGCAATGCCAGCTTGCGGCGCAGTGAAATGGCCGGTGCGGCCGGCAGTGGAGGCAGTTTCCACAGCAAGCCCGCCAGCGCCAGCGCACCGAGCATGGCGACCAGCCACAGGGCCGCCGTCCAGCCCAATTGCCGCGCCAGCAGCAAACTCAATGGCACGCCCAGCACCGTGCCGCCGGCCATGCCGCCCATGATCGCGCCGATGGCCTTTCCGCGCTGCGGCGGCGCCGACACGCCCGCCGCCGCCGCGATACCGAGCGCCAGGTAGACGCCGGCGCCGATGCCGGCCATGGCCCGCCATGCCAGCAGACTGCCGAACCCGGGCGCCAGCGCGCTGGCCCCGTTCGCCAGCACGAACACGCCCAGGGCGAGCAAGAGGCCGGAGCGCTGCGCGCGCGCCGGCAGCAAGGCCACGGCCAGCGGCGAACCGAGGCCATAGGCCAGGGTAAACGCCGTCACCAGTTGCGCGGCCATCGCCAGGGAAACGGAAAACGCGCCGGCGATCAGCGGCATCAGGCCCGCCGTCACATACGACGCCATGCCCAGCGCGAACGCGCCCATGGCAATCAGGTAGACGGCGACGGGCAGCGCGGCATCAGCAGATACAGGCGTGCGGGAAGATGAATAGTCAGACATGGGCCAGCCCTCAGGAAGAAAGCAGGCATTCTGGAATACAATATAAACAATTACAATTTAACTGTTTATGCTATTACTGATAGCAACAGCCTCACCGGAAAGACCGCACCATGCGCACTTTGGCCCGCACCCGCCACGAACTGGCCGCCTACCTGCAGGCACGGCGCGCGCGCCTGTCGCCCGAGGACGTCGGTTTGCCTGGCGGCGGGCGGCGCAGGACGCCGGGTTTGCGCCGCGAAGAAGTGGCGGCGCTGGCAGGCGTGGGGCTGACCTGGTACACCTGGCTCGAGCAAGGGCGCGACATCGGCGTCTCGAGCGCCTTTCTCGACAAGCTGGCCGAAGTGCTGAAACTGGATGCGGCAGAACGCCGCCACCTGTTCCTGCTGGCGCACGCGCGCCCGCCCGCCGAGGAAGGCAAGACGTTTTGCGTGGTGCCGCCGCCGGTGCGCCGCCTGATGCACGAGCTGGCGCATCCGGCCTATGTGCTCAACCTGCGTTGGGACGTGCTGGCGTTCAATGCAGGCGCGGACGCCCTGTTCGGCTTCGGCGCGCATGTGCCGGCGCGCCGCAATCTGCTGTGGCTGTTGTTTACCGACCCGCTGCTGCGCGCACGCTTCACGGCCTGGGAAGAGCAGGCGCCGCTGATGCTGTCGAGCTTTCGCCGCGACTATGCGCGCGCCACGCAGGAAGCGGACATCCACGCGCTGGTGGCGGAACTGGAAAAAGTCTCGCCCGAATTCAGGCTGTGGTGGCGCCGCCATGACGTGCATGCGCCGTGCGCCGGCGTGCGCCAGCTGGACGTCGGCGGCGAGCAAGTCGCGTATGAACACACCTCGCTGACCATCGATGCGGACCGCCACCTGAGGCTGGTGGTGTATGCGCGCCAGCTGGCAGACAACATCGCGCCGTAAACGAAAAAACCGCTGGCCCTCTTGCGAGGAACCAGCGGCTTCGAATTGGTTGCGGGGACAGGATTTGAACCTGTGACCTTCGGGTTATGAGCCCGACGAGCTGCCAGACTGCTCCACCCCGCAGGCGAATTATATACCAGTTTGCTGCACTGCGGGGAGCTAATCGCGGCAGGCGGCTGCAAGACCTGCGTGGGCGGTTTGAGAATGAAAAAAGCCGCTGATCTTTTTCAAGTATCAGCGGCTTTCCGGCATTGGTTGCGGGGACAGGATTTGAACCTGTGACCTTCGGGTTATGAGCCCGACGAGCTGCCAGACTGCTCCACCCCGCACAAGAATTATAAGGGCAAACGGGTGGCTTAGGCAATAGCTATCTCAAATTCAACTGTAATAGACCAATCTAATGAATTCACGGGCTGCATGAGCGGCAGCCAATCGTGCCTGCGCAGCTCGCCACGCGGCACGCAATCGGTGTACAGTAAGCGTTAAACCAGACATCTCTTATCCTAAGACTGCCCATGAAATTCTGCTCCGAATGCGCCCACCCTGTCAGCCTGTCCATTCCGGAAGGCGACAACCGTCCGCGCTATGTGTGCGCCAACTGCGACGCCATCCATTACCAGAACCCGAAGATGGTGGTCGGCTCGATTCCCGTGTGGGAAGAGGATGGCCAGCTGCAGGTCTTGCTATGCAAGCGCGCCATCGAGCCGCGCCTCGGCTACTGGACCCTGCCGGCCGGCTTCATGGAAAACGATGAAACGACGTCCGACGCGGCCGAGCGCGAAACGGTGGAGGAAGCGGGCGCGAATATCGAGCTGGGGCCCCTGTTTTCGCTGCTCAATGTGCAGCGCGTGCACCAGGTGCACCTGTTCTACCTGGCGCGTTTGCGCGACCTCGATTTCGCGCCCGGCATCGAAAGCCTGGACGTGCGGCTGTTTACGGAAGCGCAAATTCCGTGGGATGACCTGGCCTTCCCCACCATCCGCGCCACCCTGGAACTGTTCTTTGCCGACCGCGTGAAAATCCGCGAAGGCGGCAGCTACGGCGTGCATACGGGCGACATCACGCGCCCGATGGCGCGCGCGGATGCCGAGTAAGCCACTCTCACCTGCCACCTTTGACGCCGCATGATTCCCTGGCTCGACATCCACACCCCGTTCCCCGACGTCTCGCGCGCCCTGACCGACGAGGCACCCGGCCTGCTGGCGGCCGGCGCCGACCTGTCGCCCGCGCGCCTGCTCGACGCCTACCGGCGCGGCATCTTCCCCTGGTTTTCCGAAGGCCAGCCTATTTTGTGGTGGAGCACCGACCCGCGCATGGTGCTGATGACGGCGGACTTCAAGGTCTCCGACAGCCTGGCCAAGGCGATCCGCAAGGTCGAGCGCAGCGCCGCCACGGACGGGCGCTGGCAGCTGCGCTTCGACGGCGATTTCGAGGCCGTCATGCGCGCCTGCGCGGCGCCGCGCAAGGATGGTCCGGGCACGTGGATTTCCGACGAAATCATCGCCGGCTACACGGGCTTGCACAAGCTGGGCTACGCGCACTCGTCCGAGCTGTGGCTCGATGGCGAACTGGTGGGCGGCGCGTATGGCGTGTCGATCGGGCGCATGTTCTATGGCGAATCGATGTTCGCCCGCGTTTCGGATGGTTCGAAGATCGCGCTGGCGCACCTCGTGCGCTTTTTGCGGGCGCGCGGCGTGGCCATGATTGACTGTCAGCAAGAAACAAAACACCTGGCCTCGCTGGGCGCGGCGCCCATTTCGCGCGCGCGCTTCCTGGCCCATGTGAGGATCGCCATTGAAGCAGCGCAAATCACCGATTGGCATGCTGCGCCACCGGCGTAAAAAAGCTATGATAGCTCCAGGCACACCGCCGCTGACAGACCAGACAGGATCAGCATGACGCACCTGAACGAACTACCGTTTGCCACCCTGCAGTTCTACACGACGGCACCGTATCCGTGCAGCTATCTGGACGACCGCCAGGCCCGCTCGCAGGTGGCCACGCCTTCGCACCTGATCAACAGCGACGTGTATTCGGAACTGGTGCGCAACGGCTTTCGCCGCAGCGGCATTTTCACCTACCGCCCGTATTGCGACGGCTGCCAGGCCTGCATCCCCGTGCGCGTGGTGACCAACGCGTTCGCACCGAACCGCAACCAGCGCCGCGCCTGGAGCCGGCACGCCAGCCTGCAAGCGGGCGTGGCCACCCTCTCCTTCCTCGACGAGCACTACGAGCTGTACCTGCGATATCAGAGCACGCGCCACGCGGGCGGCGGCATGGATCAGGACAGCCGCGACCAGTACGCGCAATTCCTGCTGCAAAGCCGGGTCAACACGCGCCTGGTGGAATTCCGCGACCCCGACGGTACCCTGCGCATGGTCAGCATCATCGACGTGCTGGCCGATGGCCTGTCGTCCGTCTACACGTTTTTCGACCCCGACGTGCCGGGCGCCTCGTACGGCACCTACAACGTGCTGTGGCAGATCGCCCAGGCGCGCGAACTGGGCCTGCCCTACATCTACCTGGGCTACTGGATAGAACAGAGTCCGAAGATGGCGTATAAAATCAACTTCAAGCCACTGGAAGCACGGATCAAGGGGCAGTGGGTCATCCTCTAACATCAGGTAGGTCGGATTAGCGCGCAAGCGCGTAATCCGACCTACTTGCTACTTGCTCTTGTCCGGAAACGTCGGACGTGGCGGACGCACGGGCGGGTTCTTCGCCAGTTCAGCCTGGATCACCTCGATCGCCTTTTCCAGCTGCGGATCGCGGCCGGCGATGACGTCGGCCGGCGTTTGCTCGACTTCGATATCGGGCGGCACGCCTTCGTTTTCCACGCCCCAGCCGTTTTCGCGCGTCCAGAACGCCAGGTTCGGCGCCGTGATCGTGCCGCCATCCATCAGCACGGGAAAGCCGAGGATGCCCACCAGGCCGCCCCATGTCGCCTTGCCGATCAGCGGGCCCATGTTGTTCTTGCGGAACATCCACGGCAGCAGGTCGCCGCCCGAACCGGCCGTCTCGTCGATCAGCATGGCGCGCGGGCCCTGGATCGAAGCGGACGGCGTCTTCATGTCGGCGCCGTAGCGCATGGTCCACCAGGCGATTTCCTTCTTCTGCAGGATCTCGATGTAGTAATCGGCCACGCTGCCGCCACCGTTGAAACGCTCGTCGACGATGATGGCCTGCTTGTCCGCCTGCGGGAAGAAATAGCGCTTGAAGTAGGTGTGGCCCAGGCCCGCCGTATTGGGCACGTAGACGTACGCCACCTTGCCGCCCGTGGCCGCGTTCACCTTGCGCATATTGCCTTCGATCCAGTCGCGGTTGCGCAAGGCATCCTCGGTCGGCACGGGCACCACGGTGATCGTGCGCGCGCCCTTGCCGTCGGCCGAGGGCCCCACGGTCAGGTCGATGGCCTTGCCGGCCGTGTTCTCGAAAGCGCTGTAGAGATTCGTCGGCGGCGCCAGCGGGCGGCTGTCGACGGCCAGCAGGTATTCGCCCGCCTGCACGTTCAGGCCCGGCTCCGTCAGCGGCGCGCGCAGGGCCGGATTCCAGTTCAAGCCGCCATACACTTTCTTGAAGCGGTAATGGCCGTCGCGCACTTCATAGTCGGCACCCAGCAGTCCCCCCGGCACCTTCTTCGCCTCGATGAAATCGTCGCCGCCGCCGCCGCGATGGTGGCCCACGGCCAGCTCGCTGCACATCCACTGGATCAAACGATTCAGGTCCGCGCGGCTCGACAGCTCGGGCAGGAAGACGGCGTACTTGTCGCGCATGGCCTTCCAGTCCACGCCATGCATGCCCGGGTCATAGAAGTAGTCGCGGTTGATGCGCCATACTTCATTGAAAATCTGCGTCCACTCGGCGCGCGGGTCGGCTTTCACTTCGATGGCGTCGACCTTGATCTTGCCTTCGCCGGGCGCCAGCAGCTTGCCCGTGGCGCTCCCCATGGCCCAGTTGTCCTTATGGCGGTACAGCAGCTTCTTGCCGTCGGCCGAGACCTCGAAATCGTCAGCTTCGGCCACCACGGTTTCCGCCTTGCGCTCCTTCAGATCGAAGCGCTGCACGGCCTTCTTGCCGTCGCTTTCGCGCAGCAAAAAGATCTGCCCCGCGGCGCCAGCGGCCAGGCTGGAAAACTGCGCGGCCGGGAGCGGCAAGTCGACGATGCGCGTGGCGATGCCGTCGAAGTCGATGCGGATCGGCGCCACGGGGGCCACCGTGACTTTCGGATCGTCGCGGCCCGTCTTCGGATCGATCTTCGGCTCGCTCTTCGGCTCCGCTTCCGCTTTCGCCGTGTCCTTTTTGGCGTCCGCGCCAGCGGCCTTTTCCTCGTCGCTTTCCTTGATCAAGGGCGACGGCAAGTCGCGCCGCAGCACGGCCATCCACACGGTGCGCGTCACCAGGTTGTCTTCGTTCTGCTGCGAGAACCAGTTGTTGCTGGGGCCCGCATTCGTCGAGGCGAAGAAGTACAGGTATTTGCCGCTCTTGTCGAACACGGGCTGGGCCACGTCGGACAGGCCATCGGTCACGGGCATCGACTTGTTCTGCTCAATCGAATAGATATACGCGCTGCGCGTGTAGGTGGGCGAATTGAGCGTGTAGGCCAGCCAGCGCGAATCGGGCGCCCACGCGGCGCGCATGCTCTTGTCGACACCATACATCGGCTCTGTGGCTATTTTTTGCAGCTTGCCAGTGCCGATGTCGATCACGTACAGGCTCCAGCCATTGTCGGCAAACGCGATTTTTCTGCTGTCGGGCGACCAGACGGCATTGTCATAGAAGCCGCTGCCATTGAGCTTGAACTTGCGCACGGCGCCCTTGCCGTCCTGCGCGCGCACATGCAGTTCATACTCGCCCGACTCGTCCGAGAAATACGCGACCGAGCGGCCATCGGGCGACCAGATCGGCGTGCGCTCGTGGGCGCCGGCCGACTGCGTCAGGTTGCGCACGTCGCCCTTGTCGGCGGGGATGGTGACGATCTCGCCCCGGTATTCGAACGCCACGCGCGCGCCCGACGGCGAAATCGACGCGTCGCGGATGTATTTCGCGTTCTTGACCCAGCGGGGGCGCGTTTGCCCCAGGTCGCTGGCCACGGCTATGGTCAGCTTGCGCGCCTGGCCGCTGGCGATGTCGAAAGAGTGCAGATAGCCGGCCTGCTCGTAGACGATGGTGCCGTTCGCGGCCGATGCATTGAGCACGGGGAAATCCGCGTGCCGCGTCAGCTGGCGCACGGCTTTCGTCTTCACGTCATAGGCAAAGAGGTTGAATTCGCCGTTGCGGTCCGAGCGGAAGTACACGGTGTCGCCTATCCACATCGGGTCAACGTCGTTCGAGCGCGTCGTGGGCTGGGGGATTTTTTCGATCGACTTGTCGCTGGACGAGAACAGCCACAGCCAGGAATTGGTGCCGCCCCGGTAGCGCTTCCACTGCTTGAAGGCGGGCGCCAGCGGGTTGTACGCGATACGCTGGCCATCGGGCGAATACGTGGCGCGCGACGCGTTCGGGATCTCCAGCTGGGTTTCCACGCCGCCCGCCACCGGCACCGTAAACAGCTTCTGGAAGCGGTTGTTGAAGGCGGCGCGGGGCGAGGTGAACATCACGGACTGTCCATCGGGCGTGAACGCCTGCGCCAGGTCGACACCCGGGTGGAAGGTCAGGCGGCGCGGCACGCCGCCCGCGGCCGCGATCACATACACGTCGACATTGCCGTCGATGTTGGCGCTATACGCGATCTGGCTGCCATCGGGCGAGAACACGGGATTGGACTTGCCGCCCAGGTCGGAGGTCAGGCGCCGCGCGCCGCCGCCATCGAGGTTGGACAGCCATACATCGCCCGCATAGATGAAGGCGATATGGCGGCTGGAGACGGCCGGTTCGCTCAGCATGCGGGTGTCTTGGGTATTGGGCAGGGCCAGGGCCGGGTGGCTCAGCAGCAGTGCGCTGGCGGCCGCGATGGCGGTCAAGATGCGTGTCTTTTTCAATCGATGTCTCGCTTATAGAAGTCAACAGAACAGAGAAAAAACAGGAAGATCCGCGGTCGAATGCGAATTGACAAGGAATCAATGTTGCATTAGACCAAAGAGAACTATACACCCGGCAGCCGCGCGGAACACGGTAAAATACGGCACTTAATTTCGCGCGCCGCCAGCCCTTCCCGGCAGCCCGCACACCTACTCAAAGCGCCCCATGTCCGAAAAATTCCTGTACTCCCTCGCCCGCCCGCTGCTGTTTTCGATGGATGCCGAAGCGGCCCACCATCTCACCCTGCCCGCCCTGAAACGCGCCAGCGCGCTGGGCCTGACGAAGCTGGCCGGCAAGCCGGCTGCCGACCCGCGCACGGTGATGGGCATCACCTTCCCCAATCCCGTGGGTCTGGCCGCTGGCCTGGACAAGGATGGCGCCTACATCGACGCGCTGGCCGACCTGGGTTTCGGCTCCATCGAAGTGGGCACCGTCACGCCGCGCGCGCAGGCGGGCAATCCGAAACCGCGCATGTTCCGCCTGCCGCAGGCGCAGGGCATCATCAACCGCATGGGTTTCAATAATGGCGGCGTCGATGCGTTTGTCGCCAACGTGCAGGCGTCGAAGTTCTACCAGAACCGCGCCGGCGTGCTGGGCCTGAACATCGGCAAGAACGCCGACACGCCCATCGAACGTGCCGCCGACGACTACCTGCTGTGCCTGGAAAAAGTCTACCCGTATGCCAGTTACGTGACAGTGAACATCTCGTCGCCGAACACGAAAAACCTGCGCCAGCTGCAGGGCGCGTCGGAACTCGACGCCCTGCTGTCGCAACTGAAGGACGCGCAGGCGCGCCTGGCCGACAAGCACAAGCGCTACGTGCCGCTGGCCCTGAAAATCGCGCCGGACATGGATGGCGAGCAGGTGAAAAGCATCGCCGAGTCGCTCACGCGCCACCGCATCGACGGCGTCATCGCCACCAACACGACGCTGTCGCGCAGCGCCGTCGAAGGCATGCCGCACGGTGCCGAAGCGGGCGGCCTGTCGGGCGCGCCCGTGTTCGAACTGTCGAACAACGTGATCCGGCTGCTGAAAGCGGAACTGGGCGACGCGCTGCCCATCATCGGCGTGGGCGGCATCATGCAGGGTAGCGACGCCGTGGCCAAGTTCGAGGCCGGCGCGCAGCTGGTGCAGCTGTACAGCGGCCTGATTTACGCTGGTCCCGCCCTGATCAAGGATTGCGCGCGCGCGCTGCGCGGCAAACAGGCGCAATGATCGCCAAGGTCAGGCTGGGCGCCAGCGCCCTGGAAGTGAGCACGATCTGCCTGGGCACGATGACCTTCGGCGAGCAGAACAGCGAAGCCGAAGCGCACAGCCAGCTCGATTACGCGCTGGAACGTGGCATCAACTTCATCGACACGGCGGAAATGTATCCGGTGATGGCCAGCGCGCAGACGCAGGGCAGCACCGAGCGTTACATCGGCAGCTGGCTGAAGAAAAGCGGCAAGCGCGGCGATATCGTCCTGGCCAGCAAGGTGGCCGGGCCGAACTCGCGCATGCACTGGATACGCAAGGGCAAGACGGACCACGACGCGGTCAACATCCGCGCCGCCGTCGAAGACAGCCTGCGCCGGCTGCAGACGGAGCACATCGACCTGTACCAGCTGCACTGGCCCAGCCGCAACCTGCCCATCTTCGGCGCCAGCGTGTACAACCCGCGCAAGGAGCACGCGTCGGTCGCCATCGAAGACACGCTGGCCGTGCTGGGCAAGCTGATTGAAGAGGGCAAGATCGGCCACATCGGCGTATCGAACGAATCGTCGTGGGGCGTGTGCGAATACATCAAGCAGGCCGAGCTGAAAGGCTTGCCGCGCATCGCGTCGATCCAGAACCTGTACAACCTGACGGCGCGCCATTTCGAGACGAGCCTGCTCGACGAAACCTGCCACCGCGAGAACGTCAGCATGCTGGCTTACAGCCCGCTGGCGTTCGGCCAGCTGACGGCGAAATACCTCGACGATCCGCAGGCCGAGGGCCGCCTGACGCGCTTTCCGGCCGGCTGGAGTCCCCGCTACGTGCGCCCCGCCACCATCGAGGCGGCGCGCCAGTATGCGGCGCTGGCCCGCGCGCACGGCCTGACGCCGGCGCAGCTGGCGCTCGCGTGGTGCTATTCGCGCTGGTTCGTCGCGTCAACCATCGTCGGCGCCACCAGCGTGGCGCAGTTGCAGCAAAATATCGACGCCCATCACCTCACCCTGTCGCCGGAGCTGGTGGCGGCCGTCGACGCCATCCACGCAAGCCTGCCCAATCCGGGACAGTAGGCCCCGCCGCCAGGCTCCCCACGCTCATCGCAGATAGTCGTATTTATACAACAGCCGGCAATTTACTGCTGTGCAGCATTGCGGCCTGGCCATGCCCGGTCGTATGCTGGAAACGAGGCCATATGCGCTACGCGCGCCATGTTGACGTCTTTCAGATATTTATTGCATATCGATAGACAGAACGATTCGTAAGCACGCCGCGTGCCCACTGTTAATCTGATTGCATCACCGGACCGCCATGGTCCGCGCAACCACAACCGAAGAGATATCGTCGATGAGTTCAAGCACCGCCCGCTCCCAACTTCCCGCCCTGCCCGTCAAAACCGTGATCGCCGCCAGCCTGCTCGCCTGCTTCAGCCTGCCAATGCAGGCGCAAGCGCAGCAAGAGCTGCCGGCCGAAGGCGAATTGCAATCGGTGGTAGTCACCGGTACCTTCGCCAAGAACCGCCGCACCATCGATTCCGAATCGCCGATCGACATCCTCACCTCGCGCGACCTGCAAAGCACGGGCTCGGCCGAACTGGCGACCGTGCTGGCGCGCCTGCTGCCATCGCTGAACTTCGCCCGCGCCACGGGCGCCGACGCCAGCGACGCCGTGCGCCCGGCCCAGTTGCGCGGCCTGTCGCCCGACCAGACCCTGGTGCTGGTGAACGGCAAGCGCCGCTACACCTCGGCCGTGGTCAACGTCAACGGTTCGCTGGGCCGCGGCTCGGCGCCCGTCGACCTGAACGCCATCCCGCTGGCCGCCATCGACCACGTGGAAGTGCTGCGCGATGGCGCGGCGGCCCAGTACGGCTCCGACGCGATCGCCGGCGTGATCAACATCATCCTGAAAAAAGGCGCGGCCGGCGGCGACGTCGAAGTGGGCTATGGCCAGACACAGGAACGCGACGGCAAGCAAAAATCCATCAAGGGTTCGGCCGGCTTCGCCCTGGGCGACGACGGCTGGGTGCGCGTCTCGGCGGAAGTGGCCGAACGCGATCCGACCAACCGCGCCGGCGCCGATTTCCGCAATCCGCTGGAACCGCGCTACGGCAAGGTCAACCAGCGCTATGGCGACCCGGAAAGCAAGCCGGCGACGCTTTTCCTCAACAGCGAATACCGCATCAGCGACAACCTCGACTGGTATGCCTTCGGCAACTACGGCAAGCGCGACACGTCGGCCGCCGCCACCTGGCGCACGGCCTTGATCCAGGACTCCGTGACCAAGGCATATTCGCAGCGCACGCCGATCTTCCCGGAAGGCTTCCTGCCGCTGCAAAACAGCACCTTGACCGACCAGTCCCTGGTGACGGGCTTGCGCGGCGAGGCGGCCGGCTGGCGCTGGGATGCCAGCCTCAATTACGGCAGCAACAAGTTCGAACTGGACCTCGACAACACGGTCAACCAGTCGCTGGGCGCGAACAGCCCCACGCACTTTTATGCCGGCTCGCTGAAGAATGAACAGACGGTGTTCAACCTCGATGCGGCGCGCGAATTTCCCGTGTCTTACTTCACGGGTCCGCTGACCGTGGCCGTCGGCGCCGAAGCGCGCCATGAAAAATACAGCATCGGCGCCGGCGACGCAGCGTCGTACACGGGCGGCGGCTCGCAAGGCTTTGCCGGCTTCCGTCCCGCCAACGCGGGCAGCCACTCGCGCCACAACGAGTCGGTCTATGTGAACCTGGAAGCGGAAGCGACGAAAAAACTGTCGGGCGGCGTAGCCCTGCGCCATGAGCGCTACAGCGACTTCGGCAGCACCACCTCGGCCAAGGGTTCGGCCCGCTACTCGTTCACGGATGCACTGTCCCTGCGCGGCACCGTGTCGAGCGGCTTCCGCGCGCCGTCGCTGGCGCAGCAGTACTACACCATCACCACCACCAACTTCCAGGTCATCAACGGCAACAATACGGCCATCGAGACGGGCACCTTTGCCGTCAATACGCCGCAGGCGCGCGCCCTCGGTGCGCAAGACCTGAAGCCGGAAAAGGCCCGCAACTACAGCCTGGGCCTGCAATTCCAGCCCAGCCGCAACTTCACGACGTCGGTCGACGCCTACCGCATCGACATCGACAACCGCATCCTGTTCTCGGCCAACCTGGCACTGAACGACAAACTCAAGGGCCAGCTGGCGGCGCAAGGCACGCCCGTGGGCGCGGCGCGCTACTTCACCAACGCCGTCGACACGCGCACGGAAGGCGTGGACATCGTCAGCACCTACCGCATCGACCTGCAGGACAAGGACCGCCTGGACCTCACCGTGGCCTACAACCACAACAAGAGCACGGTACGGAAAATCGCCGATAATCCCGCCATCCTGACGGCCAACAACCTGAAACTGATCGACCGCCAGAGCATCGACCGCATCACGGTGGCGTCGCCGAAGGACAAGTTCAGCCTGGCCGCCGACTACAGCGTCGGCATCTGGAATGCGCACGGCGTCGTGACGCGCTATGGCAGCTTCACCGTGCCGCAAAACGACGTCAAGCTGGACCAGACGTATGACCCGCAATGGGTGCTGGACGTATCCGGTTCCGTGAAACTGGGCAAGAACTGGCGCCTGGTGGCCGGCATCGACAACGTCACCAACCGCTATCCGGCGCAAGTGACGAGCGCGGGCAACCTGAACGTCAACGGTACCCAGCCGTACAGCATCTTCGCGCCGAACGGTTTCAACGGCCGCTATTACTACGCCAAGGCTGGCTATAGCTGGTAAATACCGCTCCGCCATGCAAAAAGCCCGCACATCTTCCGATGCGCGGGCTTTTTTCATGTCTTGCGCCCGCGGGCGCTGCAGGCTCAGGCGCGGCGGCGGCGCGCGGCAAAACCGACCAGGCCCAGGCCCAGCAGCAGCATGCCGTAGGTCGCTGGCTCAGGCACGGCCGAGACGGAACTGTAGGCGCGGAAATTGCTCAGGCCGCGCGGCAGGTTGCTAATGGTGATAAGCGTATTGGCGGCCAGCGGCGCGTCCCAGTGGAACAGCAGTTCGCCACGGCCGTAGTGCACGGCCAGGTAGTCGAAGCTGGACTTGACGGTGAACGAACCGGACTTACCGCTTTCCAGGTCGCCCTGGGCGGCAAAGACCAGCGAGCCCGTGCCGCTGGAAGGCAGACCAAACTTGCTGCTGACCAAGCTCTGGATGGCGGCCGCGCTTTGCGGGCCAGACGGGTTGGCGCCGTCATAGACCCAGACCGAATCCGCTGCCACGCTGCCGTAGGTGACGGTCTTGCCGCCCACCAGGAAGCCGCTCATGGCGGGATCGGTGATTTCCACCCAGTTCGCCGCCTGGGCCAATGGCGCCAGGCAAGCCGAGACAGCAAGGCAGAGACCCAGCACAGCATGTTTAGTCGTGTTCATAATTTCCCCTATTGATAAATTTCAAAAAAAACAATATTGATTATATTTTTGTTATATTTTTTTGCGATTGAGCAAAAGATATCATTCAGGAAATCAAAATGCAATAAAAGAAACAAATTTTACCATTGGCATTTTTAATCGATCTCATCAGTTTCTTGCCGGGTCCGGCTATCAAGGGGCGTGCCGCCCTCCTTGCCATGCGCGGGCGCTGCTCCGGGAAAACGGCTTGTTGTATATCCGCACATGCCAAGCGGCGGCTTAGCCCTGCGGCAATGGCAAGCCTGCAGGTATGCGTGGTCATCCTGACACGCAATCGGCTACCATGGGTTTTACTTTTTTTGATAATGGATGACCATGCCCAGCTGGCACCTGGCCGACGCCGCCGAACTGGCGGCGCGCCACCCCTATACGTTCTATAAATCGCCGCCCGAAGCCATCGCCCAGGTGCGCCCCGGCGAGGTGGTCAAGCTGATCTTCGCCTTCCACAGCGACGATCCGCAGGCGCCGGGCGCCGAGCGCATGTGGGTGCTGGTCGACACGGTCGGGCCGCATGGGCACTTTACGGGCAAGCTCGACAACATGCCCGGCTACATCGCCGATTTGCGCGCCAAAGACCCCATCGCCTTCGCGGCGCGCCACATCATCAATACCCAGCACGACGATGACGACAACCTCGTCAACCGCTACGCGGGCCTGTGCTTCGTGACGAAAAGAGTGCTGGAAGACGGCGCGCCCGTCGGCTACCTGTACCGCGAGGAACCGGACAACGACGACGACAGCGGCTGGCGCTTCACGGCCAACGACGAGAGCGACGACTACATCAACGACAGCGCCAACGTGGCCCTCGTGTCGCTGGGCGCCGTGCTCAGCGTGGACGACCGTTTTATTGCGCTGCTGGATGCCCCTGCCGGCGCGGCCTATGCCTTCGACCGCAACACACAACAATTCATGGCAGTGGACGAATGACAACAGATGAACTGAAGGAATTTTGCGCGGCCCTGCCCGGTGCGCAAGCCGCGCTGTACGATGCGCCGTCGAACATCCTCGTGTATGAAGTGAGCGGCAAGAAGTTTGCCTATTTCAAGACCAGCGCACCGGAGCAGTGGCGCTTCAGCCTGCGCGTCAGCACAGAACGATTCATCGAACTGACGGACATGCCGGGCGTAAAACCGGCCCGCTACATGGGCCGCTTTCACTGGGTGACCATCGTCGATGTGACGCGCTTCCCTCCAGATTATCTGGCGGAACTGGTGCAGGATAGCTACGCGCGCGCCGTGGCCAGCCTGACGCGCGCACAGCGGGCCGCACTGGCTTAAAGAGCCTCTTCGCCCGCCATGGCGCGGTCGATGTCTTCACGCGTCAGGTCCGGCGCCAGCTGCAGGATGAACTCGTAGGCGTAGGCGCGCAGGTAGGCGCCGCGGCGTACGGCCAGGCGCGTCGTGTTGGTGGCGAACAGGTGCGACGCTTCCACGGCGCGCAACCCTTTGTCGCGGCCATGGTCGAAGGCCATCGAGGCAACGATGCCCACGCCCAGGCCCAGCGCCACGTATTGCTTGATGACGTCGGAATCCATGGCCGTGAGGATGATGTCGGTCGTCACGCCCGCCTTGGCGAAGGCATCGTCGATATGGCCCCGTCCCGTGAACCCCTTGTCGTAGGTAATCAAGGGATACTTGGCCAAGTCCTCCAGGCGGATCGGCGAGTGTTCGAGCAGCGGGTGGCCGTCCGGCACGACGATCAGATGGCTCCAGCGGTAACACGGGAACGACACGAGGTCGGGGAACTGGCTCAAGCCTTCCGTGGCGATGCCGATATCGGTCTTGCCCGACAGCACCCATTCCGCGATATGCTCGGGCGCGCTTTGCTGCAGCGCGATGCGCACATCGGGGAAGGCGGCGCGAAAGCCCTGCACCACTTTCGGCAGCGCATAGCGCGCCTGCGTGTGCGTGGCCGCCACCGATAACGTTCCGCTGGTCTGGCCGCTGTATTCGAGGCTGGCCTGCTGCAGATTTTCCGCCTCGATCAGGAGGCGGTCGACGATCTTCAGGATACCCTTGCCCGGCTCCGTCAAGCCCGTCAAGCGCTTGCCGTTGCGTTCGAAAATCACCACGCCCAGCTCGTCCTCGAGTTCGCGTATCTGCCGGCTCACGCCCGGTTGCGACGTGAACAGGGCATTCGCCACTTCCGTCAGGTTATAGCCGCGGCGGGCCGCTTCGCGGATCGAACGCAATTGTTGAAAGTTCATGGCTATCCTGTATCAAGTTCGGTTGGGTTCAACAAATACATGGAGGCGTTTCGGGCGGACAACTAATGTCTCGCCTTCCTTCAGCTGCAGATGGGTAAAACGCTCGTTCGACATCACTGCTTCGATCAGCTCGCTGTTGTCGACGCGCTGCAAGTCCAGCTGGGCCAGCGGGCCGATCGCATGCGCGCGGCTCAGCTTCACCACGATGCCTTCGGCGCCCTGCGTGTAGCGGTCGATTTCCAGGTCGTGCGGACGCACATAGGCCGTGCCCTTGCTGTCGCTCACGCCCGCATAATCGGGCACCTCGAAGCTGGCGTCGCCCGTCGCCATCACGCCGTCATGCACGCGGCCATGGAACAGGTTGACGTTGCCGAGGAAGCCGTAGACAAACGGCGACGCCGGGTGGTTGTAGACTTGCTCAGGAGAACCCAATTGCTCGACGGTGCCCTTGTTCATCAACACCACCTGGTCGGCCACTTCCAGCGCCTCTTCCTGGTCATGCGTGACGAAAATACTGGTCACGTGCAAGTCGTCATGCAGGCGGCGCAGCCAGCGGCGCAATTCCTTGCGCACCTTGGCATCCAGCGCGCCGAACGGTTCGTCGAGCAGCAGCACGCGCGGTTCGACGGCCAGGGCGCGCGCCAGGGCGATGCGCTGGCGTTGGCCGCCAGACAGTTGCGGCGGATAGCGGTCGGCCAGCCAGTCCAGTTGCACCAGCTCCAGCAAATCTTTCACCTTGCGGCGGATCTGGTCTTCCGACGGGCGCTCGCTGCGCGACTTCACACGCAAGCCAAACGCCACGTTCTCGAATACCGTCATGTGCTTGAACAGCGCATAGTGTTGAAACACGAAACCGACTTGCCGCTCGCGCACGTGGCGGTTCGACGCGTCTTCCGCATCGAGCAGCACCTGGCCGCTGTCAGGGTGTTCCAGGCCAGCAATAATGCGCAGCAAGGTGGTCTTGCCGCAACCCGACGGGCCCAGCAGGGCCGTCAGTTCGCCGGCGGGAAAGTCCAGCGAGATATTGTCGAGGGCGACGAAATCGCCGAAGCGCTTGTGGATGTTTTTAACTGCGATGGTCATATCAGTGCTCCGTAGAACGTAAGGCGGAATCGTCGGCGTCGCTCTCGTTCAAACGCCACTCAATGAAGGCTTTCAGGGCCAGGGTCACCAGCGCCAGCAAGGCCAGCAGCGAGGCGACGGCAAACGCGGCGGCGAAGTTGTACTCGTTGTACAGAATCTCCACCTGCAGCGGCATGGTGTTCGTTTCCCCGCGAATATGGCCGGAGACCACGGACACGGCGCCGAACTCGCCCATGGCGCGGGCGTTACACAGGATCACGCCATACAGCAAGCCCCACTTGATGTTCGGCAAAGTGACCCGGCGGAAGGTATTCCAGCCCGAGGCGCCCAGCACGATGGCGGCCTCTTCCTCTTCGCTGCCCTGCGACTGCATCAGCGGGATCAGTTCGCGCGCCACGAACGGGAAGGTAATGAAGATGGTGGCCAGCACGATGCCGGGCACGGCAAACAGAATCTTGATGTCGTGCGCCTGCAGCCACGGGCCGAACCAGCCCTGGGCGCCGAACATCAGCACATAGATCAGGCCGGAAATCACGGGCGAGACGGAAAACGGCAAGTCGATCAGGGTCAATAAAATGCTCTTGCCGCGGAACTCGAACTTGGCGATGCACCAGGAAGCGGCCACGCCGAACACCAGGTTCAGCGGCACGGCGATGGCCGCCGTGATCAGGGTCAACTTGATGGCGGAAATCGCGTCCGGATCGATGATGGCGGCGACATACGCTTCCCAGCCCTTCTTGAACGCTTCCGCAAACACGGCCACCAGGGGCACGATGAGGAAAGCGGTCAGGAACAGCAAGGCGATGCTGATCAATACCGTGCGCACCCACAAGGGTTCCAGCACGACGGGGCCGACGTTCGGTTCGAAGCGGCGCGCCGTCGGCCGCGCAGTGTCCACGCCAGCGGCGGCAGTCGTATGCGTACTCATGATTTCTTCGCCTTTCCGCGCGTCCATGCTTGCAACAGGTTAATCGTCAACAACAGCAAAAAGGACACGACCAGCATCACCACGGCGATGGCTGTGGCGCCCGCATAATCGTATTGCTCCAGCTTGGTAATAATGAACAGCGGCGTGATTTCCGACACCATCGGCATATTGCCGGCGATAAAGATCACGGAACCGTACTCGCCCGTGGCGCGGGCGAAGGCCAGCGCAAAGCCCGTCAACAACGATGGCAAGATGGTGGGGAAGATGACACGGATAAACGTTTGCAGGGAATTGGCGCCCAGGCTGGCGGCCGCCTCTTCCAGTTCCTTTTCCGCGTCTTCCAGCACCGGTTGCACGGTGCGCACGACAAACGGCAAGCCGATGAAGGTCAACGCCACCACCACGCCCAGCGGCGTGAACGCCACCTTGATGCCCAGCACGCCTTCGATGAACTGGCCGAACCAGCCGTTCGAGGAATACAGGGCCGTCAGGGTGATGCCGGCCACGGCCGTCGGCAAGGCGAACGGCAAGTCGACCAGCGCATCGATGATGCGCTTGCCGGGAAACTTGTAGCGCACCAGCACCCAGGCCAGGATGCCGCCAAACACCACGTTCAGCAGGGCGGCGATCAGCGAGGCGCCAAAGGTCAGGCGGTACGAGGCCATCACGCGCTCGGATGTGACGGCGCTGAAGAAGGCGTCCCATGTCATGGTGAAGGTCTTCAGGAATACCGACGACAACGGAATGAGGACGATCAAGGCCAGGTAAAAGAGCGTGAAGCCCAGTGACAGCTTAAACCCCGGCATGACCCGAAACGGCGCTCCGCGCGCCTTGAGCGGCGCTGCTGATGCTGATGCTGCAGACATAGAAACCCCTTCTTATTACATTTTTGAGTTATAGAGCGCAATAATCACATGCAGACGTTATAAAAAGAACTAACCATTTCTCATTTGCTTAGATGGATTTTGCATACTTGCCGGCAGATTCGACAGGCGAAAAAAAACGCACCGGCGAGGTGCGTTTTTTATGAAAGTAGGAACTTTTATTTGTTTGGCTGCGGCGTGAGGCGCAAGTACGGCTTCGCGGCCGTAAAGCCCTTCGGATATTTCTGCTTGATCACGTCCGGGTCTTGCACGGTCAAGGGAATGATGACGTCGTCGCCATCGTTCCAGTTGCCGGGTGTGGCCACCGTGTAGCCGTCCGTCAGCTGCAGGGCGTCGATGACGCGCAGGATTTCATTGAAGTTGCGGCCCGTGCTGAGCGGATACGTGAGGATCAGCCGTACTTTCTTGTTCGGGTCGATGATGAAAACGGAGCGCACGGTGGCCGTGACGGACTGCTCCGGGTGGATCATGTCGTACAGCACCGACACTTTCTTGTCGACGTCGGCGATGATGGGGAAGCCCACCACCGTGTTTTGCGTCTCTTCGATATCCTTGATCCAGCTCTTGTGCGACTCGGCCGCGTCCACGGACAGGGCGATGGCCTTCACGTTGCGCTTGTCGAATTCCGGCTTGAGCTTGGCCGTCAGGCCCAGTTCCGTCGTGCATATGGGGGTAAAGTCGGCCGGGTGGGAAAACAGCACCACCCAGGAATTGCCCGCCCACTCGTGGAACTTGAGCGGGCCGATCGAGCTGTCTTGTTCAAAATCAGGGGCGACATCGCCCAAGCGTAAAGTCATCGTGATCTCCTTGAGAGGTTGTGTGGCGACAATGTTCGTCGTATCAGGCTGCCTGACGGTGGCGCTTGTCGCTTTGCGCCAGATCAAACAGCGTTTGCAGTTGCGCCTGGCCATAGACCCAGTCGCCCAGCCCCGACTCGGCGTTGATATGGCCCAGCGTACCGCCATCAATATACTTGCAATTCCAGCGCCGCGCCCACTGCGCCGCGTGTTCGGCCGTCATCCACGGGTCCGTCTGGCTGGCGATCAGGATGCCGGGGCAAGGCAGGCGCTTTTGCGGCAATGCCTTCGCCACGCCAAACTTGTCCGGGTCGGCCGGCCCCACCAGCAGCACGCCGGCCACGCCCTGCGGGTCGCGCGCCAGGCTGTGCGCCGTCGTCAGGCAGCCGAAGCTGTGGGCGACGATCAGGGTCGGGCGCGCATCCTGCCGCCGCACCTGGTCCAGGCGCGCCGACCAGATAGCCAGGTCGGGCGCGTTCCAGTCATCCTGCTCGACCCGCTCGAATTGCGGATACAGACGCTGCCAGCGGCTCTGCCAGTGCTCGGGACCGCTGTTATGCAAGCCCGGCACGATCAGTACCCGGTAATCGGAAAAGCTGCGCAGCGCCATGATGGATCCTTCAAAAATCGGCACAGGCAGGCTTGCGCCTGCCATGGAGATTATTTCGGTTGATAAATCTGGTCGAAGATGCCCCCGTCGGCAAAGTGCGCCTTCTGTGCCGCCGTCCAGCCGCCCGCCACCTGCTCGATGGTGAACAGGTTGACCTTGGCGAACTGCGACGCGTATTTCTTCGCCGCCTTGTCCGTTGCCGGACGGTAGTAATTCTTCGCGATGATGTCTTGCGCTTCGTCCGTGTACAGATAGTTCAGGTAAGCCTCGGCCACCTTGCGCGTACCGTGCTTGTCGGCAAACTTGTCGACGACGGCGACAGGCGGCTCGGCCAGAATGCTGACGGACGGCGTGATGATGTCGAACTTGGTCGGACCCAGTTCCTTGACGGCAAGATACGCCTCGTTTTCCCAGGCGATCAGCACGTCGCCGATGCCGCGTTCGACGAAGGTGGTGGTGGCACCGCGCGCGCCGGAATCGAGCACGGGCACGTTTTTATACAGTTTGCCGAGGAAATCCCTGGCCTTGGCTTCGTTGCCGCCCGGCTGGCGCAGCGCGTAGCCCCAGGCTGCCAGGTGATTCCAGCGGGCGCCGCCCGAGGTTTTCGGATTCGGCGTGATGACGGACACGCCCGGCTTGACCAGGTCATTCCAATCCTTGATACCTTTCGGGTTGCCTTTGCGCACCAGGAACACGATGGTCGAAGTGTAAGGCGAGCTGTTGTGCGTCAAGCGCTTTTGCCAGTCGGCCGCCAGCAGCTTGTGCTCGGCCAGCGCATCGATGTCATAGGCGAGGGCCAACGTCACCACGTCCGCTTCCAGGCCGTCGATGACGGCGCGCGCCTGCTTGCCGGAACCGCCGTGCGATTGCTTGATCTTGACGTTGTCGCCCGTCTTGCCTTTCCACTCCTTGGCAAACGCCGTATTCACATCCTGGTACAGCTCGCGCGTCGGGTCATACGACACGTTGAGCAGGGTGATATCGGCAGCCTGCGCCGTTTGCAGGACGGCAAACGCGCTGAGGGCGGCGGCAATGATGATTTTTTTCGACAGCATCTAAGATCCCCGTGTGGTTGAACTTGCAGAGCCACCAGATTACGGCCCGGCGACCGCAAAGAGAACGAAGCGTTTCGCCGTTTGATATGCGATTTTTGCATATGCACGTCGCACAAGGGGGGATTTAGTGCTTAATAGAACCGGTTGAACAACACCACGGACCACGTGGCGAAGGCCAGGATGCACGTGAGCAGCACGGCGGCGCTGCCGAAGTCCTTGGCATTTTTCGACAGCGGATGGCGCTCGAGCGAAATGCGGTCGACCACGGCTTCGATTGCCGAATTGATCAGTTCGACGATCAGCACCAGCAACAGCACGCCGATCAGCACCAGTTTTTCAAACGCGGAGATGCGCAGCAGCAAGGCGATCACGGTGCCGACGACGAACAGGCCCAGTTCCTGGCGGAATGCGTGTTCATGGCGCCAGGCCGCCTTCAAGCCATCGAGCGAGTAGAAGAAGGCGGAAAAAATCCGTTTCAAGCCGCTTTTGCTCTTGAATTCATTGACAGGTTGCATAGTTTTCCATGGTTCAAAGCACATGCTATTCACGCATTATGACGGGCACAATAGGGATTGTGACAATTTATTCGCTTTATATCTCGGAACATTTCACTATTTTTTCACATCATGGTATAAAGATGCATGAATACTGCATTGCACCAAATCCATCATGAAAATTGAACCGGTCGCAGCCCCAAAGACGACGATCCAGGTGATCGAACGCATGGTCGCCCTGCTCGATGCCCTGGCCAAATATTCCGACCCGGTCAGCCTGAAGGAATTGTCCAAGGTTTCCGGCCTGCACCCTTCGACGGCGCACCGCATCCTCAACGACATGGTGCTCACGCGCTTTGTCGACCGCATCGAACCGGGCACGTATCGGCTGGGCATGCGCCTGCTGGAACTGGGCAATGTGGTGAAAAGCCGCCTCAGCGTGCGCGAAGCGGCGCTCGATTTCATGCGCCAGCTGCACAAGAAAACCCAGCAAACCATCAACCTATCCGTGCGCCAGGGCGACGAGATCGTCTACATCGACCGCGCTTTTTCCGAGCGCTCGGGCATGCAGGTGGTGCGCGCCATCGGCGGCCGCGGCCCGCTGCACCTGACCTCGACCGGCAAGCTGTTCCTGTCCGTCGATGAGCCGAAAGCCATCCGCGCGTACGCCACGCGCACGGGCCTGGCCGGGCACAACAAGAATTCCATCACGGATCTGCAAAAGCTCGAGCGCGAGCTGAGCCTGGTGCGCGAACGCGGCTATGCGCGCGACAATGAAGAGCTGGAGCTGGGCGTGCGCTGCATGGCCGCCGGCATCCGCGACGATTCGGGCAAGCTGATCGCTGGCCTGTCGATCTCGGCGCCAGCCGATCGCCTGCAGGATGAGTGGCTGGTGGACCTGGTGGAAACGGCGAACCAGATTTCAGTGACCTTGGGTTTTATACCGCAAGACTAAAGAAACAGGGCAGCAACGCTGCCCTGTCTTTTAACCGCCAGGCAAGCTCATGTTGGCCGGTTTCAACGCTTCCAGCCACTTGCGCATGCGTCCCGCATCGGCCGTACGCGACTGTTTCCCCTTGGAATCGAGGAAGACCATGATCACGGCCCGTCCTTCGATGACGGCCTGCATCATCAGACAACGTCCCGCCTCATTGATGAAGCCCGTCTTTTGCAAGCCGATTTCCCAGCCGGGATTGGCCACCAGGTGATTCGTATTGCCAAACTGCATAGGCTGGCCGCTGGCTTCGACGATGGCTTTCGGGTCCGTCGAGTACTCGCGCAGCAGCGGATGGCGGAAGGCGGCCATGGCCAGCTTGCCCAAGTCGCGCGCGCTGGCCACGTTCATTTTCGACAAGCCGCTGGAATCGACGTAATGCGTATCCATCATGCCCAGCTGGCGCGCCTTGCTGTTCATGGCGTCGACAAACGCGGGCAAGCCGCCCGGATAATTGCGGCCCAGCGCCGAGGCGGCGCGGTTTTCCGAGCTCATCAGGGCGATGTGCAGCATATTCGCGCGCGTCAATTGCGAACCCACTTTCAGGCGCGAGCTGCTGAACTTGGCGCGGTCGACGTCTTCGTCCGTAATCGTCAGCAATTCATCCATGTCCTGGTGCGCTTCGACCACCACCAGGCCCGTCATCATCTTGGTGATGGAGGCGATGGGCAGGGCGACATTCGAATTCTTTTCAAACAGCACTTCCGAATTGGCCTGGTCCAGCACCAGTGCCACGCTCGACTTGAGGTCGAGCGGATCGCGCGTGAGGTTCAGGCCGGCCAGGTCGCCCATGGTGGGCATCGGGGCGGCCATGGGCACGGCCACGCTGCTGACTTTTTGATAGATGACCTTGCGTTTGCCGCGCACCATGACGACCCGGCGCACGCTCTTTTCGCGCGGCGCGGCCGTCGCGCCCTTGCGCAGCACGACCTTGATTTTCTTGGTGTTGTGTTTCTTGGAGGCTGAGGATTTGCCGTTCGCGTCCCTGGCGTGCACGGCCGCAGCCGGCGCCAGTGCAAACAACAGGGAAGCCAGGACACCCAGCGCAAGTTTAAACTTAGCCATTCGATAATTCCCCGTGAAGCTGTTGCCTTATTGCAGTGTAGCGAAATGCAGAGTATTCGCAAGCCTATTTAACAGTTGGGACAGTATTTATTGCAGCACTGAAATACAAAGCGTTGGCGATCAGCAAACAAGCTCATCCTTGATCGGCCATTTGCGCCTGCCCATCGCTTGCAGTGTCTATTTGTCCATGAATTTAACAAAGCCGGCCAGCGGCTCGCGTTCCGTGCTCAGGCGGTTCTCGATCTTGTCCGGGTCGGCATAGCCGAGGGCCATGCCGCACACCACCATTTCGCTGGCCGGTATGCCCAGCTCGTCGCGGATGATGTCATGGTAGTGGATGAAAGCCGCTTGCGGGCAGGTATCGAGTCCCCGCGCGCGCGCCGCCAGCATGATATTTTGCAAGAACATGCCGTAATCGAGCCAGGAACCCTGTTCCAGCACCCGTTCGATGGTAAAGATCAAGCCCACGGGCGCATCGAAAAACTGGAAGTTGCGCCCATGCTGGGCCGCCATGCCGGCCGTATCGCCCCGTTCCAGGCCCAGCAGCTGATACAGATCCAGGCCGATCTTGCGGCGGCGCTCGATGAACGGCGCCGTCCACTGGCGCGGGTAATAGGTGTACGACGCCGTGCGCGCGGGCGCATCGGGCGCTTTCGGCGCGGCATAGGCCTCGAGGATGCGGCGTGACAGGCGCAGGCGCGCTTCGCCCGACAGCACATACACTTTCCACGGCTGCATGTTGGCGCCCGAGGGCGCGCGCGCCGCCACTTCCAGGATGCGCGCGATTTCGTCCTGCGCCACCGGCGTGGGTAAAAAGGCGCGGATCGAACGGCGCGACAGGATGACGCTATCGACGGCTTGCTGCGCCGCCTGTGTTTCAGATACTGGCTTGCTCACTGCGCTGCTCCCTGCTATTTCTTGACTACAAACACCACGCCGATCACGGCCACCAGCATGCCGGCGATGCCCAGCATATTAAATGCTTCGCCAAACATCAGCCAGGCCATCACGGCCGTCGTGGGCGGCGTCAGGTACAGCAAACCGGTCACTTTCGTCGCGTCGCTGCGGCGGATCAGGGCGAACAGCAGAAAGATGGCGCCGATCGACAGCACGAGTACCGACCACAGCAAGGCGCCAATAAAATTCGCCGTCCATTGGACGTTGCTGAAATGCAGGTCCAAGCCTTCGTAATACAAGGCGAATGGCAAGACCACGACGATGGAAGCGGCAAACTGCACCACCGTCCCGGTGCGCAAATCGAACTGGGGACAGTGGCGTTTTTGATACATGGTGCCGGCCGTCATCGACAGCAGGGCGAACACGCACAGCAGCACGCTTTCCACCGTCAAGCCCACGAGGTTGATCTTCGCGTAGACGACCAGGGCCACGCCCAGCAAGCCGAAGAACAGGCCCAGCCATTGGCGCGGGCGCACGGATTCGCCGATCAGCGGTGCGGCGCAGGCCGTCAGCACGGGCTGCATGCCCACGATCAGGGCCGACAGGCCGGCCGGCATGCCCAGTTTGATGGCGCACCACACGCCGGCCAGGTAGCCGGCCTGCATCAGGATGCCGGCCACGGCGATCTGGCGGAACTGCCCCACGGGCCACGGCGCGCGCAACAGCAGCACCAGCGGCAGCAGGATCACCAGCACGCCCAGGAAGCGCAGCAGCAAAAAAGTCAGCGGCGGCGCGTACGGCAGGCCGAACTTGGCGACGATAAAACCTGTGCTCCATAACAACACGAAGAAACCAGGCAAGGCCATCGGTACCAGGGTCGTCAGGAAAGGGATTTTGGAAGCTTTGCCGCTGGCGCCAGCCGCGGCGGGAAGATTGGACATGGTATCAACTCGGGAAACAGGATCGGCACCGGAGAGCTGCGCCAGTGCGGGAGGCAAAGTCTAGCATGCTGCGCCGCGATCGTCCCCCGCAGCCACTGGAAATGATGGTTTAGACATAAACCATTGACACGTAGAAATCAAATATTTCTCTTTAGAAACAATGACTTTTGATGCAAATCTATTCAATTGTTGCATCGCACAAGAAACGCTTGACTTCGTTTTTTTTCGCCGTAGAATAGGGTTTGTTGCGTTGCACAATTCTTGTTCAGCTTGAAAAATTTAGATTCACCTGCTTTCCCAAACGGTACACGCAGCATCAAATTAACCAGATTTCGATTTTTTGGAGATTTATATGTTTTCAATTCCTGAGCAATTTTCGTCCGCTACCAAAGCCAACCTGGAAGCCCAATTCGCCCTGTTCTCGTCGCTGACGGGCAAAGCGTTCGAAGGCATCGAAAAGATCGTCGAACTGAACCTGACCGCTGCCAAGGCGACCCTGGAAGAATCGACCGCCGCCGCCAAGCAATTGCTGTCGGCAAAAGATCCACAAGAATTCTTCTCGCTGAGCGCTGCTCAAGCCCAGCCTAGCGCCGAAAAAGCCATCGCTTACGGCCGCCATCTGGCTGCCATCACGTCGGGCACCCAAGCCGAGTTCAGCAAAGCTGCTGAAACGCAAATCGCTGAAACCAACCGCAAAGTCCTGTCCCTGGTGGAAGAAGTCACCAAGAACGCGCCAGCCGGTTCGGAAAACGCCGTCGCCATCCTGAAAAGCGCCATCGGCAACGCCAATGCAGGCTACGAGCAGTTCTCGAAAACCAGCAAACAAGCCGTTGAAGCGATCGAAGCGAACCTGACCTCGGCCGTGAACCAGTTCACGCAAGCGGCTGAAAAAGTCGTGCCGCGCGCTGCTGCCAAGTAATTATCGCGCGACCGCCACGGCGGTCCGCTGTTACCTGCTCCTCCAGGCATCCATCCCGCACTTCCCTGACGGATGCCATTATGCCCCAGCCCAGCTGGGGCATTTTTTATGCCAAAATATTTCCTGGCAGCTTACTCGCCCAGATACGCCGCCTTCACGCGCGGGTCGTCGAGCATGGCCGCCGCGTTGCCGCCCATGGTGACCAGGCCGGAATCCATCACATAGCCACGGTGCGCCGCCTGCAGGGCCAAACGGGCATTCTGTTCGACCAGCAAGATCGTGATGCCTTCGGACGACACCTTGCGGATCACCTCGAAGATTTTCTCGACCATGATGGGCGACAGGCCCATCGACGGCTCGTCGAGCAGCAACAGCTTCGGATGGCTCATCAGGGCGCGTGCCATGGCCAGCATTTGCTGCTCGCCGCCCGACAGGGTGCCGGCCATCTGCGCCGCCCGCTCCTTGAGGCGCGGAAACACGTCGAACCACTTGGCAATGTCATCCTCGACACCCGCCTTGTCCGTGCGCGTGTAGGCGCCCATCATGAGGTTTTCGCGGATCGACATGCGGGTAAACACGCCCCGTCCTTCCGGCACCATGGCCAGCTTCCTTTCCACCAGGTGGAACGATTTCGTGCCCTTGAGCGCTTCGCCCAGGTAACTGATCGTCCCTTCGATCTTGCATGCAGGTAATGTGCCCGTGATGGCTTTCAAGGTCGTCGTCTTGCCGGCGCCGTTCGCGCCGATGAGGGCGATCAGCTCGCCCTGGTTGACTTCCAGGTCGATGCCTTTCACGGCCTTGATGCCGCCGTAGGCCACGTGCAAGCCCGATACCTTCAGTACACTGTTACTCATGCGTGCGACCCTCCCAGGTAAGCCTCGATGACGGCCGGGTTTTGTTGTATTTCGGCCGGCAAGCCTTCCGCGATGCGCTTGCCATACTCAAGCACCGTGATGCGGTCGCACAATCCCATCATCAGTTTCACGTCGTGCTCGATCAACAGCACGGTCTTGCCTTCGGCCTTGATTTTCACCAGCAACTCGCGCAGGGCCAGCTTTTCCGTCGCGTTCATGCCGGCCGCCGGTTCGTCGAGTGCCAGCAGTTGCGGGTCGGTGGCCAGCGCGCGGGCGATTTCCAGGCGCCGCTGGTCGCCGTACGACAGGAAGCGCGCCGTGCGGCTGGCGAACTGGGCGATGCCGACGAAATCGAGCAGCTCCATGGCGCGCCGGCGGATGGACGCTTCTTCCTCGCGCGCCGCCCTGTGGCGGAAGATGGCGCCGAACACGCCCTGGTGCGAGCGCACGTGGCGCCCCACCATGACGTTTTCCAGCGCCGTCATGTCGCCAAACAGACGGATGTTCTGAAACGTGCGCGCGATGCCCGCCTTCGCCACCTTGTGCGGCGCGGACGGCGAATATGGCTTGCCGGCCAGCTCGAAAGTGCCCGTGTCGGGCTGGTACAGGCCTGTAATGACGTTGAAGAAGGTCGTCTTGCCGGCACCGTTCGGGCCGATCAAGCCATAAATCTGCCCTTGCTTGATGGTAATGCCCACGTCCGTCAACGCCTGCAAGCCGCCGAAACGTTTATTTACGCCGGCGATATTGAGAATGATCTGTTCGCTCATGCTATCCCTCCCTTACGCGGACACGACGCCGGTGGATTTGTCGGGCTGGTCGACATCGTGGTCCGGCCGGTCTTCGTGCTTCGGCGATGGCCAGAGGCCGGCAGGGCGTATAAGCATAATAAGTACCATGGCCAGACCGTACAGCAACTGGCGCAGTACTTCAGCGTCGATGATGATCTCGCCAAACAGCGCCTTCTGCGCCGGCTCGACGACATGGCGCAACACTTCGGGTATGGAAGCAAGGATCACGCCGCCCAGGATCACGCCAGGGACATGGCCGATGCCGCCCAGCACTACCATGGCCAGTACGGCGATCGATTCCGTCAGCGAGAACGATTCCGGCGCGACAAAGCCCTGGAAGGCGGCAAACATGGCGCCCGCCACGCCGCCGAACGAGGCGCCCATGGAAAAGGCCAGCAATTTGACGTTGCGGGTATTGATGCCCATGGCCTTGGCGGCGATCTCGTCTTCGCGGATGGCGACCCAGGCGCGGCCCAGGCGCGAATGCTGCAGGCGCTTGGTGACGAACACGACGGCGATGCACAGAAACAGGAACAAAAAGTAATACGCGTTCACGGACGGCATGGAAAAGCCGCCGACCACGACGGTGCTGTTGGTACCCGCCTCGCCCGCCAGGTTGACGCCGAAGATGCGGATCGGGTCAACCATGTTGATGCCTTGCACGCCATTCGTAAAATTGATGGGCTCATTCAAGTTGCCCATGAAAATACGGATGATCTCGCCAAAGCCCAGGGTCACGATGGCCAGATAGTCGCCGCGCAGTTTCAAGGTCGGCGCACCTAGCAAGGCGCCGCACAGGCCAGCCACAGCAGCGGCCAGGGGCACGATGATCCAGATAGACAGGTGGATGCCGTTTTCGCGGATTTCCGGCCCCATCAGTTGCACCAGGGATGCGCCCAGCACCGGATACTGGTTCACCACCGATTCAAGCAGGATGGCGAACTGCGGCGACGCCAGCAAGGCCGTCAGGTAGGCACCCACGGCGTAGAAGGCGATGTAGCCGAGGTCGAGCAGGCCGGCAAAGCCGACGACGATGTTCAAGCCCAGGGCCAGCATGATGTACAGCAAGGCCATGTCGACGATGCGCACCCATGAATTGCCGAACTGGGCGGCAAAAAACGGGAATACCATCAGCAGCGCGGCCAGGCCCAGCATGCCGGCGTAGGCTTTGGTCGGATTTTTCTTAGCGTTAAAATCGAGTAGTGCCATGATGGTCAACTCCTTGTTTTTATGGATGACGTCAGGCGCGGTCGGCCACGCGTTCGCCCATGATGCCGGACGGGCGCAGGGTCAGCACGATGATCAGCACGATGAAGGCAAAGATATCCTGGTAATTGCTGCCGAGGAAACCACCGGTGAGATAGGCGATATACCCGGCGCCCAGGCTCTCGATGAGGCCCAGCAGGATGCCGCCCAGCATGGCGCCATAGATATTGCCGATGCCGCCCAGCACGGCCGCGCAAAATGCCTTCAGCCCGGGAAGCGCTCCCATCGAAAACTTTACCGAAGCATAGTTGGCGCCCCACATCACGCCCGCCACGGCGGCCAGCGCGGCGCCGATGGCAAAGGTGGCGACGATGACCTTGTCGGAATCGACCCCCATGAGGCCCGCCACGCGGGGGTTCTCCGCCGTGGCCCGCATGGCGCGGCCCATCTTGGTTTTCTCAATAAGTAAGACCAGGGATCCCATGGAAATGGCGGCCAGGGCCAGCAGCAATACCTGCGTTTGGGAAATAACAGCACCACCGATGTGCAGCGGGTCGGTCGACAGCAACTGGGGAAATGGCAGCGGATTGCGCGTCCAGATCATCATGGCGAAGGTTTGCAGCAGGATGGAGACGCCGATGGCGGTAATCAGGGGGGCGAGGCGGGGGGCGTTGCGCAGGCGGCGGTAGGCGACCCGCTCGATGAAGATGTTGACCAGAATACAGATGGGAATGGCACCAAGGATGGCGGTGGCCAGTTTCAAATAGCCGGGCCAGTCCGGCACATAAATGCCCAGCAGCTTAAGGATGGTCAAGCCCACCATGGCGCCGATCATGAGCACATCGCCGTGGGCGAAGTTGATCAGGTTCAACACGCCGTACACCATGGTGTAACCGAGGGCGATCAAGGCATACATGCTGCCCAACACCAAGCCGTTGATGATTTGCTGGATGAATGTATCCATGGTCAGATTGCCCTATCAAATATACATTTTTCGGGAACAACTTCCGCCGGAACATGTCGCTGATACAAAAACGGCACCGGAGGAAGAAATCCTGCAGTGCCATCCCTGGACCGTTCTCACCAACATGGTGCACGCACTCAAAACGGGCGTGACCTTGCTTAGTCATAACGACAACATATTCAAGCTTGAGGCAATCATAACGATCTTTTGCAAAAACTAAACTTGGAATAAACCGATCATTTCCGAATTAAATTCGGTTTTGAAGCAACTATCTCATCGATACTCAATCGTCCCGCAGGCTCAGGCGACGTCGCGCTTGATGCCATCGAGGCCTTTCGGCATCGGGAACGTGACGGCTTCCTGTACGCCATCGAGCGGACGCACGCTCTTCACGCCGCACTCTTTCAAGCGGTCGATGACGGCTTGCACCAGCACCTCGGGCGCCGAGGCGCCAGCCGTGACACCCACGCGCAGCTTGCCTTCCAGCCAGGCGGGGTCGATCTGCGAGGCATTGTCGACCATGTAGGCGGGCGTGCCCATCTTCTCGGCCACTTCGCGCAAGCGGTTCGAATTCGAACTGTTCGGGCTGCCCACAACGATCACCACTTCCACTTGCGGCGCCATGAATTTCACGGCTTCCTGACGGTTGGTGGTGGCGTAGCAAATGTCGCCTTTTTTCGGCTCGGCGATATTCGGATATTTCGCTTTCAAGGCCGCAATAATGTCGCTGGTGTCGTCAACTGACAACGTTGTTTGCGAAACATAGGCCAGACTGTCCGGATTGGCGACCTGCAATGCCGCCACATCGTCGAGCGTTTCCACCAGATGCATGCCCATGTCGGCCTGGCCCATCGTGCCTTCCACCTCGGGATGGCCGTCGTGGCCGATCATGATGATCTCGCGGCCTTCGCGGCGCATCTTGCCCACTTCCATGTGAACCTTGGTGACCAGAGGGCAAGTCGCATCAAAAATGCTCAGGCCGCGCGACTCCGCCTCGGCGCGCACGGCTTTCGACACGCCATGCGCGGAAAACACGAGCGTATTGCCAGCAGGCACGTCGTCGAGGTCATCAATAAAGATGGCGCCCTTGTTGCGCAAGTCGGCCACCACATAGGCGTTGTGGACGATTTCATGGCGCACGTAGATCGGTGCGCCAAATTGCTGCAAGGCGCGCTCGACGATTTCGATCGCCCGGTCGACGCCAGCGCAGAAACCGCGGGGCTGGGCCAGTAACAGTTCTTTATCCATCGCTATTCCTTACAGGACCGAAATGAGCTTGACTTCAAAACGCAGCGGCTGGCCGGCCAGCGGATGGTTGAAGTCGAACAGGGCAGAATCCTCGCGCATTTCGCGCAGCACGCCGGCAAAGCGGCCGCCGCCCGGCGCGGCGAAGTCGACCAGGTCACCGATCTTGTAGTCGGCGCCCGGCACCGAGTTCTCGTCCAGCGTCGCGCGCGAAACGGATTGCACCAGCTCGGGATTGCGTTCGCCAAAGCCTTCGCCGGCCGCCAGCTCGAACGTCTGGTGCGTGCCTTCAGGCAAGCCCAGCAGGCGTTGCTCGAGGAATGGCGCCAGCTGGCCCTGTCCCAGCATCAAGGTCGCGGGATTTCCGCTGAAGGTAGTGACAATATCAGTACCGTCAACAGTAGCAAGACGATAATGCAGGGTGAGGTAAGCGGCTTCGGTGACGACTGCTGGTTGCTCGTTGGACATAGTAGTTTTCAGGTAACTGGTGCAAAACGATATTGTAAGCCACACTGGCCGCGCCTGCCCCATGGCTTCGTCAAAGAAGGCCGCACTGGGGCGCGCGCCGGTGCCAAACAGGAGAACAACATGGGCATCAAGGATTGGCCGGCCGGCGAACGGCCGCGCGAACGCCTGATCGAAGATGGCGCGCAGTCGCTGTCGGATGCGGAATTGCTGGCCGTGTTTCTGCGCACGGGCGTGCGCGGCAAGAGCGCCGTGGAGCTGGCGCGCGACACGGTCGAACACTTCGGCTCCCTGCGTGGCCTGTTTGGCGCCAGCCTCGTGAGTTTTTCCGCCGTGCATGGCATGGGCAGCGCCAAGTTCGCCCAGCTGCAAGCGGTGCTGGAACTGGCGCGGCGCGCCATCATCGAAGATTTGCAGGCGGGGCAAGCCCTCCATTCGCCGCACGCCGTCAAAGATTATTTGCGCCTAACCCTGGGCAATCTGGCGCATGAAGCGTTTCACGTGTTGTTTTTGGACGTCAAGAACCGCCTGATCACGACGCAGGAAATGTTTCGCGGCACCCTCACCCACACCAGCGTGTATCCGCGCGAAGTGGTGAAACAGGCGCTGCTGCACAACGCGGCCAGCGTCATGCTGGCCCACAACCACCCGTCCGGCTCGCCGGAACCGAGCGAATCGGATCTATTGCTGACGCGCGCGCTGGCGCAAGCGTTGTCGCTGGTGGACGTGCGCATCCTCGACCATTTCGTCGTGGCCGGGCGGCAAGTGCATTCGTTTGCGGAACATGGCCAGATCTAGGCCGGCGCCAGCCGATTCACAGTTAACCATGTGTAAACAAGGACATACGTGACAGCAGCGGGACGCTTGTCTAACAGTAAACAGCGCTGTTTACCAGTGCTTTCCCCTAGGAAGAAGGGTAAAAGTCAAATTGTTAAATAAATCCAATGCAACATGACACAATTGTTTTTCGCAAGTCATTGATAAATCTGCTTATTTTGGATATACTCTCGTTTTTCCAATTTGGAATATCTTTAAGGAGTGCGCCATGGCACGTGTTTGCCAAGTCACTGGGAAGAAGCCGATGGTCGGCAACAATGTTTCCCATGCAAACAACAAAACCAAACGTCGTTTTTTGCCTAACTTGCAGAATCGTCGTATTTTTGTTGAATCTGAAAACCGCTGGGTCTCCCTGCGTTTGTCCAACGCCGGTCTGCGCGTCATCGATAAAGTCGGCATCGACGCCGTATTGGTCGATATGCGCGCTCGTGGCGAAAAAGTCTAATTAGCAGAATAAGGGAGCTATCATGGCAAAATCAGGCCGCGACAAAATCAAGTTAGAATCGACCGCCGGTACGGGTCACTTCTACACGACCACCAAAAACAAGCGTACGACGCCTGCGAAAATGGAGATCATGAAATTCGATCCTAAAGCACGCAAGCACGTCACGTACAAAGAAACCAAAATCAAGTAATTGATCTTGTGTTCTGTAAAAAGAGCCGCTCCGATGAGCGGTTTTTTTTCGCCCCGATTTTCACGCCCTCCTCCCGCCCTTGTGCCGGGACGAAAAAAAGCCCTGGAAACCAGGGCCTTGATATGCAGCAGCTTACTTATGCATCACTTTATGCATAACTGCGCAGGCGCAAGGAAAAGTCCTGCAGCGACTGGATACCCGACGCTTCGGCGCGCGCGCACCAGTCTTGCAGCTTCTGCAGCAGTTGCTCGCGCGTAAAGTGCGAACGCTCCCAGATGGCGCCCAGCTCCACGCGCATGTGGTGCATGGTTTCCAGCGCCTTGCTGTGCTGGAACAGTTCCGACAGTTGCTCATGGTGCGCATCGGCCAGCTTGCCCGGCTCGCGCTGCATCAGCTTGCGCGATGATTTCAGGAAACGCTTTTCCAGCTCCGCCTTGTGTTTCAGATGTTCCAGCTCTTCCTTCCAGGCATGCTTGATCGATTTCGCATACTTGGCCATCACGTCGTAGCGGTTGGCGATGACGGACTGCAAGGTCTCGAAGTCCGCCTCCATCTTGCCATGGGAAAACTTCGGTGCCGGCGCCAGCTTTTTCACCTTGGCCAGGCCCAGCATTTCCAGCGCGCGGATATACGCCCAGCCGATATCGATTTCATACCATTTCGACGACAGCTTGGCCGACGTCGCATACGTATGGTGATTGTTGTGCAACTCTTCGCCGCCGATCAGGATGCCGAACGGAATGATGTTGGTGGCCGCGTCGGCGCAGTCATAGTTGCGGTAGCCCCAGTAGTGGCCGATGCCGTTGATGATGCCGGCCGCCGTGATGGGGATCCAGATCATTTGCACGGCCCACACGGAAATGCCGATCACGCCGAACAGGACGAAATTCACGACGAACAGGATCACCACGCCCAGCCAACTGTATTTGGTGTACAGGTTGCGCTCGATCCAGTCCGTCGGCGTGCCGTGGCCGTACTTGGCCATCGTTTCCATGTTCTTCGATTCAGCGCGGTACAGTTCGGCGCCTTCCCAGAACACTTTCTTGATGCCGCGCGTCACGGGGCTGTGCGGATCTTCTTCCGTATCGCACTTGGCATGGTGCTTGCGGTGGATGGCGGCCCACTCCTTGGTGACCTGGCCCGTCGTCAGCCACAGCCAGAAACGGAAGAAATGGCTGGGAAGCGCATGCAATTCCAGCGCGCGGTGGGCCTGGTGGCGGTGCAGGTAAATCGTGACGCTGGCGATCGTGATGTGGGTGACCACCATGGTGTACAGGAAAACTTGCCATGCGGACAGATCGGTAATCCCCGTGGCCATGAACTGCAAAACGTCGTGTAAAACGGAACTCAATGTCATTACTACTACTCCAAGTGGACAGGGCGTGCGCACGGTCGCTCCAGTGACTCTGGAGGTCCGGCAGAGTTAATTTTAGGCGTGATTGTACGCCCTAATGGGTGTTATCAGGCAAAAACGGAGGCAGGCAGCGAGGTTAAGGCTGGGTGCCGGATGGCGGGGACTCACCGTCTGCCGCGCTGGCGAGCGGGGCAGGAGGCGTACCAACAATACGCAATTCGCGTTGCGGAAACGGTACAGTGACCTTATGTTCCTGCAAGGTGCGCCAGATGGCGCGGTTCACATTCGACTTCACGCCGCCGGTGCCGTTTTCCGGATCGGCGATCCAGAAACCGATCTGCACGTCGAGGCCGTCGGCGCCGAAACGCACGAGGGTCGCCGATGGCGGATTGCTTTGCGACACACGCGGCACCTTGGCCGTCGCCGCTTCCAGCAAGGGGAAGATGACATCGAGATCCGTTTCATAGCCCACCGATACGGCCGTCGACAACCAGACCATGCGGTTGCTCAACGACATGTTCTGCACGCCGCCGGAAATCAGCATTTCATTCGGCACGATGGATTCAACGCCATCGCCACCCAGTAACACAGTATAGCGCGTATTGATCTGCGTGACCTTGCCTGTAAATTGACCGACGGTGATCATGTCGCCGATGGTCAGGCTGCGGTCGAGCAGGATGATGAAGCCGGAAACGAAGTTCGCGGCGATCTTTTGCAAGCCGAAGCCCAGCGCCACGCCGAAGGCGCCGCCAAATACGGACAGCACCGTCAGGTCGATGCCCACCAGCGACAGGCTGACCAGCACGGAAACGAGGATCAGCACGGCGCGGCCCATGCGCGACAGCACCACGCGCAAGGACGTGTGCAAGCCCTGCATTTTCATCAGGCGCTCGTCGAGCGAGGTACCGGCCCACATGGCCAGCACCAGCAGCACGGCGACCGAAATAGCGGCTTGCAAGATGGCAGCCACGGACACCTTGTTGCGTCCCAGCGGCACGACGATGCCTTCCAGGAAGGCATGCAAATCGGGCCACAGGCCCGTGATGTACAGGGCCATGCCGGCCCAGACCACCACCGTGAAGATTTTTTCCAGCAACAACATCGTGGGGCTGATCTCGCCGTGGCGGGCGAAAATGCGGCGCAGCACATAGAAGCCGAAACGCACCAGCGCCATCGAGGTGCACAGGGGAATGGCGATGCTGAGCAAGTTCACCGACTGGAACTTGGCCAGGAAATGCTGCGCAATGCCCAGCAGCATGGCCGCCAGCACGGGCGTCAAAATGCGGATGAAACTGTCCGTGCGCTGCAAGGTTTCCGGCGCGGCCGGCGTGGCGGCCGCTTCCGCCCGATGGTGCAGGAACACGCGCAACTGCCGCACCAGCAGCCAGCTCAAGGCGAGGCAGGCAATGATCGCCAGCGCCTGCCACAAAATAGCCGGCTGGCGGAAATCGTCGACAAAATCAGTGATCAGGTTAAGCAGCGGGGTTTCATTCATGGCGGATGGGGTCTGGAAGATAGTGCGGGGAAATAATCGGGCGGGGTGCCCGCAACCTGCGCCAGACGGGCTGGCGCAAGTGCATGGCCACCGCCGCGATGCCGCGGCGGTGGCCCGAGAGCAGCTTATTCGGCTGCGTCAGCGTCAACGTCGTCGGCCGGCTTTTCGTCGGCGTAGACTTTTTTCGGCATGACCTTGCGCTCGAACACGGCGGCGAAGAAGCCGTCGGTCTGATGCAAGTGCGGCAACAATTTCAGGTAGTCGCCCATTTCCAGTTCGATCTTCTGCTCGGCCAGCACCTTGTGCATCGGCACCAGGGTGAAGTCGGGGTTGGCAGCCAGGAACTGCTCGGCGATCGCATCGTTTTCTTCGTTCAGGAAACTGCAGGTGGCGTACACCAGGCGGCCGCCGCCCTTGACCAGGCGCGCCGCGCCGGCCAGGATGGCGGCCTGCTTGGCTTGCAGCTCGACGATGGAGTTCGGTTGCTGGCGCCATTTCACGTCCGGATTGCGGCGCAGGGTGCCCAGGCCGCTGCACGGCGCATCGACCAGCACGCGGTCGATCTTGCCGGCCAGGCGCTTGATCTTGGCATCGCGCTCATGCGCGATCAGCACCGGATGCACGTTCGACAGGCCGCTGCGGGCCATGCGCGGCTTCAGCTTGGCCAGGCGTTTATCCGACACGTCGAACGCATACAAACGGCCCGTGTTGCGCATCAGCGCGCCCAGCGCCAGGGTCTTGCCGCCCGCGCCGGCACAGAAATCGACCACCATTTCGCCGCGCTTGGCGCCGACGATCTGCGACAGGATCTGGCTGCCTTCATCCTGCACTTCGATGGCGCCGCTCTGGAACAACGGCAGGTTTTGCAACGATGGCTTCTTGATCACGCGCAAGCCCAGCGGCGCATACGGCGTCGGCGTGCTGAGAATCGGCGCTTCGGCCAGGGCCAGCATCACGTCGTCGCGCGTGGCCTTGAGCGAGTTGACGCGCAAGTCCAGCGGTGCCGGCGCGTTCAGCGCATCGGCCAGCTTCATCGTTTCCGCTTCGCCGAACTGGGCGATCAGCTTGTCGAACAGCCAGGTCGGCATGTTGGCGCGCATGTTCGCCGGCATCAGGCTGCGGTCGATCTGCGTGATGCGTTCCAGCCATTCCACTTCTTCTTCCGTCAGGCCGCCCAAGGAGTCGGCGCCCACCGCTTCAGCCAGGCCGAGGATGGTCAGGCGGCGCATGGTCGGGCCGCTGCCCGCTTCGGCGAAATCCGTGAAGAACGATTTGTTGCGCAGGACGGCATAAATGCCTTCGGCGATGGCGCCGCGTTCGCGCGAACCGAGGCGCGGATGGTCGCGGAAATAGCGCGACAGGGTGGTGTCGGCCGGGGCCGTGAAACGTAAAATTTCGCGCAATACTTCTTCAGCATTGGCAAGTATCGCTGGAGGCAATCTCATTGTTATTCTTCCTGTAATATTTTATTGAGGATCCACGCGGACCTGGCCATGCTCGACTGACAGTTTATCGTCAATGAACAGGCGAATGGCGCGCGGGTAAAGCAGATGTTCCTGTACCAGCACGCGCGCCGATAAGCTCTCTTCTGTGTCGCCCGGCAAGACGGGGACGGTCGCGCTCGCCACGGCCGGGCCATGATCGAGCTCGGCAGTTACGAAATGCACGGTCGCGCCGTGTTCCGTCACGCCCGCCGCGAGCGCCTGGCGGTGCGTCGCCATGCCCGGGAACAGCGGCAGCAGCGACGGGTGGATATTGAGCATGCGCCCCGCGTAATGCTCGACGAAGGGCGGCGTCAGGATGCGCATGAAACCGGCCAGCACGACCAGGTCGGGGGCAAAGCCGTCGATCACGGCTTGCAGCGCCGCATCGAACTGTTCTCGGCTGGCATAATCCTTGTTGGCAACGACTGCGGTCGCTATCCCATGTTCCGCGGCAAAAACCAGTCCCTGGGCATCGGCCCGGTTACTGATGACGGCGGCAATACGGGCTGGCCATTGCTCGGCTTGCGCCGCGCGCACGACCGCTTCCATGTTGCTGCCGCGTCCGGAAATGAGGATAACGATATTTTTCATAGCGCGCATTGTACCCGCTATGGCGAAGCGAACCAAGAAAGGCCGCTATTATTGTTGCGACGCAACATACTTGCCAGGCCGCCGCCGCTGCCGGATTACGCCGCCCAATAGGGGCAAAAAAGGCTCGTTTGGCGGCGCCGCAGCGTGAGTAGGTGCTTACTCAAACGAATAGAAGACGCGGAACGGGACTTTCTTCTCGGCCCAGTAGTCGGCCGCGTCGCGGAACACGTCGAGCAGGATCTCGCGCGCTTCCTTGTCGAATTTTTGCGTATTTGGTAATTGCTCAAGCACCACCAGAAAGCCCGTCTGCGTGCCGGCCTTGAACATGGTGTCCGTCAGGCACAGGCGCAGGGCATCGAAATTCTTCGCCAGGTTTTTCGGAAACAGGAAAGCTTCCGCAATAATGCCGATGACTTGTTGTTTGGTCTGTCCAGCGTTGCAATGCGCATATAAAAAGTGCTGCCCGAGACGGATCGCCTCGTCTTGTAATTCGGTCACGCGAAAGGCACGGATGGACTGGACAAGGTTGGGCGGCACGGTTAGTAACAAACTCATTTTTCCCTCAAATCGACCTGTTATGTATGGATTTTTTCTAGCTGCTCTTCTTATTGCATCCCCGCACGCGGGTCAATGCGCACGCGGTGATTCGATCTGTATCAACTTTTATGCGATTCAGTGCGATTTTATATAAGCCATACGCGTATTAGGGTAACGTGTTGTCCTGCATGAATCAACCCGAATATGATGTCAAACGCAAGATTTGTTACAAACCGCTGGTTTCAAGTCACTTCAACATCTTGTATCGATTGAAAGTGCATGTTACAGACTGTGGGGCAAGGGGCTTGGGCTGTTACATTTTGTTGCCATGCGAAACACTTGCCCCGGTCTGGCGGGATTACTATAGTCCCAAGTTGTAAAAAATACCCTGAAAGATTCTCTAGATAACGAGGTTACAAATGAACTTGCAAGCCAAATTGATGTTGTCAGCCGTTTGTCTCGGCACATTGCCACTCGCCCAGGCCGCCGACTTTGAAGATTTCGGCAAGGTCGTACGCGTCGTGCCGCAAGTGGAACAGATCAATCGTCCACGCCAGGAGTGCCGTACGGAATACGTGCAAGTGCAGGCACCGCCGCAACAGCGCAGCGCTGGCGGCTCCATCGTCGGCGGTATCGCCGGCGCCCTGCTCGGCAGCCAGGTCGGTGGCGGCAATGGCCGCACGGCAGCAGCAGCGGCGGGCGCGATCGCCGGCGCCGTCGTCGGCGACCGTGTCGACAACCAGAACAACTACCAGGGCGGCATGCAGGAACAAGCCGTCAAGCAATGTCGCCAGGTCGACCACTGGGAATCGCGCAACAATGGCTACCAGGTCACCTACGACTATCGCGGCCGCAACTATACAAGCATCATGTCCTACGATCCGGGCGAGCGCATCCGTCTGCGGGTCTCCATCGAACCTGCTCAGCAGTAACGCCTGACATAAGCTGCTGCGCGTCGGCATAGGCGGCCTGCGATGCTCACCGTACTTCAGTACGGTTGCGCTTCTCGGCCACCTCTGCCTTCCGCTCGCGACGCTTCTGTCAGACGTTGGTACTCAGTATTACGGGTAGAAAAATGCCGACTCTCCGGGGCCGGCATTTTTTATGCCTCCCCGGCACGGGCTATAATGCGCCACACTTTCAGGCCGCCTTATGCTTATCAAACGAAAATCCATCGAACAAGTCGAATCCTCGCGCCCTGCGCGCAAGCCCCGCTACGCCCCTGTCACCCTGTCTGAAATGGATGGCGTGCGCTATCTGCATTTCGGCACGGAATGGGTGCAGGGCGCCATGCGCATCCGCAAGCCGGACTGGCCGGAGCTCGAATACGCGCAGCAGATGATGGCGTGGATGCTGTGGATCGAGCAAGCGCAGCGCATCACCCAACTGGGCCTGGGCACGGCCGCGCTGACCAAGTTCTGCTACCGCCAGTTCCCGCAGGCGCAGGTCGAGGCCATCGAACTGAATCCATCCGTCATCACCATCTGCGCCTCGATGTTCAAGCTGCCACCCAACGACGAGCGCCTGCACGTGCGCGAGATGGATGCGCTCGACTACGTCAACGACGACGCCAACCACGGTACCCTGGACGCCCTGCAGGTGGATCTGTACGACGCCACGGCGCGCGGTCCCGTGCTCGACAGCGCTGACTTCTATGCCGCCTGCTGCGCCTGCCTGGCGCCGCACGGCATCATGACGGTCAACCTGTTTGGCGACCATCCCAGCTATGCAAAGAACATCAAGGCGATGAAGTTTGCGTTCGAACAGGTGATCTGCCTGCCGGAAGTCCATGATGGGAATGTGGTGGCGATCGCTTTCAAGACGAAAGTGGCGCTCGATACCGAGGCACAGGCCGCCCTGCTCGAGCGCGCCAAGCAAATCGTCGCCGAGACCAAGCTGCCCGCCAAGTCCTGGGTCAAGGGCATCGTCAGCACCCTGTAAACGCCGGCAGTCCCAGGCAAGGCCGGCAGCCCGGAAAGGCGCCGGCCATGCCCGCTTCCCCTCCTCAACCTCCCGACACGCCGCTGGAATTGCCGCAACTGCTGGCCTGGCTGCAGGAAGACGGCATGCTTGGCGCCGCGCAAGCGGCCGCCATCGCCACCCAGGCCGCCCTGCTGCCGGCGCCCGCCTTGCATCCGCTGTGCAGCATCGCCCACGGCGCACTCACGCTCGATACCCTGTGCGCGTGGCTGGCGCAACGCGCAAGCCTGCCGTATCTGCGCATCGATCCCTTGCACATCGATTTCAGCCAGGTGGCCGACGTCATGACGGCCGGCTATGCGGCCCGCTTCAACATCCTGCCCGTGGAAAGCACCGTGGAGCGCATCGTCATCGCCACGGCCCAGCCGTATGCGCTCGCTTGGCAGGCGCAGCTGGGAAACCTGGCGCCGCGCAAGCTGAGCCTGGTCATCGCCAACCCGCTGCACATCGCCGACGCCATCGCGCAATTTTTCAGTCTGGCCACTTCCGTCAAGGTGGCCCGGCAAGCGTCCACGCAAGACCTGGCGCTGCGCCACAATTTCGAGCAGCTGGTGGAGCTGGGGCGCAACAAGACCAGCCTCGACGCCAACGACCAGCACGTGGTGCGCATCGTCGACTGGCTGTGGCAATACGCGTTCGCCCAGCGCGCCTCCGACATCCACCTGGAACCGAAGCGCGACGCGGGCCTCGTGCGCCTGCGCATCGACGGCCGCCTGCACCAGGCCTACCAGCTGCCGCCCGTGGTCATGCTGGCCATGACGGCGCGCATCAAGTTGCTCGGGCGCATGGATGTGGTGGAAAAGCGCCGCCCGCAGGATGGCCGCATCAAGACGCGCAATGCGCAAGGGCAGGAAATCGAGCTGCGGCTGTCGACCTTGCCCACGGCCTTCGGCGAAAAGCTCGTCATGCGCATCTTCGACCCGGAAGTGGCCGTCAAGAGCCTGGCGGAGCTGGGTTTTCCGCCCGCGGACGCCGAACGCTGGCGCCAGCTGACGGCGCGCACGCACGGCATCGTGCTGATCACGGGCCCCACCGGCTCGGGCAAGACCAGCACACTGTACAGCACCCTGAAGGCGCTGGCCGGCAGCGAAGTCAATGTGTGCACGGTGGAAGACCCCATCGAAATGGTCGAACCGGCCTTCAACCAGATGCAGGTGCAAACCCAGGCCGGCATCGAACTGTCGTTTGCCGATGGCGTGCGGGCGCTGATGCGGCAAGATCCCGACATCATCATGGTGGGCGAGATCCGCGACCTGGCCACGGCCGAGATGGCCATTCAGGCGGCGCTGACGGGGCACCTGGTGCTGTCGACCCTGCATACCAACGACGCGCCCTCGGCCGTCATGCGCCTGCTGGAACTGGGCTTGCCCGCCTATCTGCTGGAAGCGTGCCTGATCGGCGTGCTGGCGCAGCGCCTGCTGCGCTGCCTGTGCCCGGCCTGCAAACAGCCGGGCGGCGCCCCGGACGACGCTGCATGGCAGCGCCTGACGGGCGGCCAGCTGGAACGGCCCCACGCCATGTACCGCCCCGCCGGCTGCGCCATGTGCCGCCACAGCGGCTACCTGGGGCGGGCCGGCATTTATGAACTGCTGAGCGTGACGGAAACGTTCGGCCAGCTGGTCAAGGCGGGCGCCGACCTGCACGCCTTGCGCCGCCAGAGCATCCTCGACGGCATGACGCCGCTGCGCCTTGCCGGCGCGCGCAAGATCATCGATGGCACGACCAGCATCGCCGAAGTGCTGAAGCTCACGGCAGCCCTGCATTGAGCCATAGTCATTTTCGTGCAGGAATGCTTTGCATTCTTTTTCAACTGATATATAATGCGGCCTCTTTCGGGTCGTTAGCTCAGCTGGTAGAGCAGCGGACTTTTAATCCGTTGGTCGCAGGTTCGAATCCCGCACGGCCTACCACGAATGCGCAGTACTAAAAAGCCTATCCTCACGGATGGGCTTTTTGCGTTTCCGGCCACGCGGTTATACTGGCGCTTCGTCTCGCCAGCCCCGAAAGAACCGCATGAAACTTGCCGCCGCCCTCCTCCTGGCCACCGCTTGCCTGTCCGCCCGGGCGCAAGCGCCCATCGTGCTCGACGGCCAGTACAGCACCCGCACGGACGAGATGAGCCTGGAAATTATCGGCAACCGCGTCTGCTTCGCGCCCGACAAGGCGCAATGGGGCCGCTTGCCCCGCCCTGCCGCCACGCACGATGCGTGGTTTTGTTTCAGCAACGACGCCGAGGCGCGCCGGCGGCTGCGCGTGCCCGCGCGCCAGGCCGACAATTGCGGCTGGCAAGCGCGTGCGCGCATCGTCATTGACACATATCAACCGTACGTCGAACAAGGCGACGGCAACGACATGGCGCGCCTGGCGTCCGTGGTGAAAGTGGCGCAGCCAAACGCCATCGCCTGCGAATGAATCAACCGAGCTCGTTTTCCTGCAAATAACGGGCGAACAAGTCGCCATCGGCCAGCGGACAGGCCAAGCCCGCGCCCCAGTCGGCCAGCAGCAACTGCGCTTTCAAGGGCAGCAGCAACAGTTGCGGCATGCCATCGCTGCACCACAGGTCGCACACGATGCCCTGGTCGTCCAGGCCCGCAAACAAGGTCTCCGTCTTGTCGCCGCCGAAGGCCAGCACGTTCTTGCATTCCACCCGGTAACTGCTGTAGCCCGTGTAGACGGCGTCATACGGCGGCAAGGCATCGGCCAGCGCCAGGCGCAGCTGCTCCGCCGTCAGGCCCAGCGCGCGCAGTGGCGACGGTGGCGCCTTGATGACGTACATGTCCGTCCAGCCGGCGCCGCTGCGGTGCGCATCGGCAAACGCCTGCTGCTCGCCCATCTGCGTCACGCAGTGCTGCAAGTTATCCAGCGGCAGCAGTTCGATCATGCAAAAATCGTCTTCGTGGTAGTACGCTTCGCGCATGCCTCAATCCTCCAGCAAATCGTGCAGCTGCGCATTGCGCCGCGACGTCAGCAGGCCGGCCCAGGTCTCGCTGGTGACGGACGGATAGCGCACGGCGCCAAAATTCATCCAGGCATCGCGGTAGGCAAGCCACAGGCGCTGGGTGGCGCGGATGCCGTCCTTGTCCACGGCGCCCGCATGGGGCTGCGCCGGCTTTTTCATCAGTTTGCCGTAGATGGCGTTGAGTTCCTTGTCGAGCGCCGCCGCCTGCTCCTTCGTCATGCTGGCCGGCAGCTTGCCCGCTTCATACTCGCGCAGCTCATGCGCCAGCAGATCGAGTTCGGCCGTGCGGGCCGCAATGCTCTGGGCGGCGCGCGCCGTGCCGCTCAAGTCCGTTTCATAGGCCGCGCGCGCATCGGCAAACTTGCTTGCGGCCGCCTGCAGCTTTTGCAGCGACGCTTGCGCCACGGCCGGCATGCTTGCGCTGACCTTGCCTGTCGCCTGCGTGCGCGCGCGCTGCTTTTGCCGCGCATCGATGGCGCTGCACACGCCCATCATGTAGCCGCTGGTGATGTCATCGCACAAGTCGATCATGCCGCGCCCGCTGGCATTGATCTTCTGCAAGTGTTCAATGCGGCCCTGCATCTCGGCCGGCGCCGCGTCGATGCTGCACGCATACTTGAGCGCCAGCAGCGGGTCTTTCTGCACGCCCTGCCCATTCTGGTACAGCATCATCAATACGGCGCTGTTCTGCGTTGCCATCGCGCAATGGCGCGCAGGACGCCAGTCGGCCGGCTTGGGCGAGGACATACTCTTGGTATCGTAATACAGGTCTGTTGCCTGGCATTGCTGCAAGGACGCCACGGCGGACGGCGCCGGCAGGTCGGCCGGCGGCGGCGCCGCATCCTTGACCTTCAGGCAGCCCGCATACCAGGCCGTGCTTTCCGCATGGCCCACGCCCATGGCGCTGGTGTTCGGGTAGGGAGCGGGCGCAGCGGCAAAAACCGGGGCCGCCAGCAGGCAGCTTGCGCCCAGCAAGGCCGTTTTCAATAAGGGTAGACAAATTTTCATGTTCAATCCGCGCCAGCCTGAGTAAAGCGGCAAGTTTAACTGATCGGATACGCGCTGCCCGCCCGATACGCGCCACTCCCGTCTGGTAAGTAACGGTTCATGGCCTTGGCAGTGGCCGAATCGATGGGCAATAATGTTGCCCGCTGTACTTTTTTCACTACCCGGACCACGCCCATGACCTCACCCCGTCTTCGCCGTTCCCTCGGCTCCCTGCTGATCGCAGCAGCCTGCGCCTCGCTGGCCCACGCCGCCGATACCAAGGCCGGCACGCCAGTTGCCGCATCGCAAACGCAAGCCAATGCCAAACATGCCATCACGCATGAAGACGTGTGGCTGATGAAACGCGTGGGCGCGCCCGTCGCCAGCCCCGATGGCAAATGGGCCGTGTTTTCCGTGGTCGACAGCGCCTACTCAAGCCAAGAGCAATGGTCGGACCTGTGGATCAAGTCCCTGCTGGATGACAGCCCCGCGCGCCGCCTGACGTATTCCAAGGGCGGCGAAAGCGCCGTGGCCTGGTCGCCGGACAGCCGCCAGCTGGTCTTCGTTGCCAAGCGCGACGGCGATGAAGCGGGCCAGATTTACCGTCTCGACGTGGCCGCCGGCGGCGAAGCGCAACGCCTGACCTCGCTCACCCTGGGCGCGCGCATGCCGAAGTGGAGCCCTGACGGCAAGCAATTGCTGTTCATCAGCGACATCTATCCTGGCAACAAGACGGAAGCCGACGTCAAACAAAGCGCGAAAGAGCGCAAGGAGCGCAAAGTCAGCGCCCGTTCGTATGAAACGACGGCACCGCGCTATTTCGACAAATGGCTGACCGACAAGCAGGTGCGGCTGTTCATCGTCGATGCGCAAGCTGCGGCGACGCCGCGCGACATCCTGTCGGGCACACAACTGGTGGCGCTGCCGGGCTTTGGCGGCGGCCAGGGCGACGAAGGGCAATCGCTCGATGCCGTCTGGACGCCGGACGGCAAGGCCGTCGTCTTCAACGCGGCCACCAACCGCGATGCGGCCCAGCGCGAAGCCGTCTATTCGCAGTTGTACCTGCTGCCCGTGGCGGGTGGCGAGGCGCAGCGCCTCACGCAGGACAAGCACAGCTATGGCTCGCTGAAATTCGCGGCCGACGGCAAGACCCTGTTCGCCTTGAGCGACGCGCAAACGCCCGGTAAAGTGTATGACGTGAAACGCCTGGCCAGCTTTGCCTGGCCGATGAGCAACCCTGCGCCAGCCATCCTGACGGCCAAGCTGGACCGCTCGATTTCACGCTACGTGCTGCCCGAAGGCGGCCAGCGCGTCATCTTCAGCTATGAACATGCGGGCCTGGAAAAACTGTACTCGATCGATGCCAGGGGCGGCGAGGTGCGCGAAGAGCCATCCTTGCCAACGGGCACCATCAACTCGCTGAGCAGCGGCGGCAAGGCCCTCGTCGGCGTGTGGGAGTCGGCCATCAATCCGCCGGAAATCTATGCGTTCAACGGCAAGCAGCCGAAACGGCTGACGGCTTTCAATACGGACAAGGCAGATAAAATCGACTGGCAGGCGCCCGAGCACTTCTGGTTCACCACGGCAGACGGCCGCCGGATCCACAATATGCTCGTCAAACCCGCCAACTTTGACCCGAACAAGAAATATCCGCTGTTTACCGTCATCCACGGCGGCGCCGCCAGCATGTGGCGCGACCAGTTCGTGCTGCGCTGGAACTATCACTTGCTGGCCAAGCCTGGCTACGTCGTGCTGCTGACGGACTACAAGGGTTCCACCGGCTATGGCGAGGAATTCTCGCGCTCGATTCAGTTCGACCCCTTGAAAGGTCCGGGCGATGAAGTCAACCAGGGCGTCGATGCAGCCATCAAGAAATACCCGTTTATCGACAGCACCAAGCTGGCCGCTGGCGGCGCCAGCTATGGCGGCCATCTGGCCAACTGGCTGCAAGCGACCACCACGCGCTACAAGGCCATCGTCTCGCACGCGGGCGAAATGGATTTGATCATGCAGTGGGGCACCAGCGATGGCGGCTTCGGCCGTGAAACGAATGCGGGCGGCCCCGTCTGGTCGAACCTGCCCGTATGGCGCGATCAAAGCCCCATCATGCAGGCGGGCAACCACGAAAAAGGCACGGGATTTACCACCCCCATCCTGATCACCGTGGGCGAACTCGACTACCGCGTGCCGGCCAACAATGCCTTGATGAACTTTGCCGTGCAACAGCGCCTGAATGTGCCGGCGAAATTGCTGGTGTTCCCGGACGAAAACCACTGGATTTTGAAGGGCGAGAACAGCCGTTTCTTCTACAGTGAAGTCGAAGGATGGCTCGCCAAATACCTCAAGTAAATCCTGAAACGTGCTTGAAAAAATGAAAAGCCGGGCTCCGCATAAGCGGGCCTGGCTTTTTTCATGCCGGCTGGACAGCGGCCACGGCCGCCTTCTGGCGGGCGATCGCCAGCACCATCAGCGCGGCGACGAGGCAGGCGGCGCCGGCCGCGAACAGGGCCGGGTTGTAGGTCAGCATCAGGGTGCGGATGCGGCCCGCGCCATACGCGGCCACGGCGGCGCCCAGCTGGTGGCCCGCGAAGATCCAGCCGAACACCATGCCCGCCCGCTCCCGGCCGAACGTGGCGCCCACCAGTTTCACGGTCGGCGGCACGGTGGCGATCCAGTCGAGGCCATAGAACATGGCGAACAGCGACAGGCCGTACAGGGTGAATTCCGAATACGGCAGCCAGAACAGCGACAGCCCCCGCAAGCCGTAGTACCAGAACAGCAGTTTGCGGTTGTCATAGCGGTCCGACAGCCAGCCGGACAAGATCGTGCCGAACAGGTCGAACGCGCCCATCATGGCCAGCACGGAAGCGGCCGGCACGGCGGACAGGCCCGAGTCGCCGCACAGGGAAATGAAGTGCGTCTGGATCAGGCCGTTGGTGCTGAGGCCACAGATGAAAAAGGTGCCGAAGAGTATCCAGAAGGTGCGGTTTGCCGCCACGCTGCGCAGTATCAGGAACGGCGTGGCAAATGTCATTTTCGCGGCCACTGGCGCCGTCAGGGGCGCGGCCGGATCGGCGCCGTAGGGACGCAAGGCCACGTCCTGCGGACGGTTGCGCATGCACAGGAAGGCCAGCACGGCGACGATGGCACTAGCGGCAAACACGGGCATGACGGCCGCGCGCCAGCCGTAGTGCTCGATCAGCCAGGCGCCCGCGGGCAGGAACAGCAGCTGCCCCGTGGCCGAGCTGGCCGTCAGCACGCCCACCACCAGGCCCCGGTGCGTCTCGAACCAGCGGTTGGCCACCACGGCGCTCAAGACCAGCGCCGTCATGCCCGAGCCCAGCCCCAGCAGGATGCCCCACAGGGCCACCAGGTGCCAGAACTGCGTCATGCGCGTGGCCAGCAGCATGCCGGTGGCGATCAGGCCCAGGGCCACGCAAATGATATTGCGCAAGCCGAAGCGCTCCATCAGGATGGCGGCAAACGGCCCCATCAAACCGAACAGCACGAAGCGCACGGCCAGGGCCGAGGAAATCTGCTCGGCATCCCAGCCGAATTCGCGGCTTAGCGGCTGCATCAGCGCGCCCGGCAAGCCCAGCGCGGCCGACGACGTCAGTGCCGTGAGGAAAGTAATGGCGACGATGACCCAGGCAAAGTGGATGCCGCGCCGCTCCAGCCATTGCGAAAAGGGAAGAGAAAGCATGCTGTCCTCATGAGAAAAAACGGATGCCGGCCACTACCAGCCGGCGGGATTTTTCTCATGTTATATTATGATCGTAATTTATACAATCAAAAAACTGGAGCGGCACTGCTGCGTGCCGCTCCAGTCCTGACTTTAACGCTGCGCAGAATGTGGCTTACTTCACCTTCAAGCCATTCTTCACATCCGTCACGCCTTCCACGCCACGGGCCAGGTCGGCGGCTTTTTTCACTTGCGCCTGGGAAGGCACGAAGCCGCTGAGCATGACGACGCCATTCACCGTTTCCACGTGCACGTCGAGCGCTTTCAAGTCATTGTCCTTGACGAGATCCGCCTTGATCTTGGTAGTGATGACGGAGTCGGCCACGGCCGTCTTGGTGCTGCCGGCCGCGTTGCGCGTCACGCAGGCGGCCTTGGCCGGCGCATCCATGGCGTCGCAATTCTCCTTCGTGGTGGCGGGCGGATTCTGCGCCACGTTGGTGCCGGCTTTGGCGCCCGTATTGGCGTCGGCCAGCGCGGCCGTTTTCGCCGCCTTGGCATCGTTCATGCACGTGGTTTTGTCGGCGCCCGTGCGGTCGCCGCACTTGGCCTTGGCCAGGTCATACTCGGCATTGGCGACATCCTTGCGGGCCTTGGTCAGCTCGCGCGGCGTGTTGCGATATTCCGCCACGGCGTCCGAATCGGCCTTGGCACGCGCCACCCTGGCCTCTTCCACGCAGACTTTTTTCGCATTGCCGCTGTGGCTGTCGCAGGCGGCCTTGGCCTGTTTGTAGTCTGCCGATGCCTTGTCCGTCAAACTCTTGTACGAGGCATCCTGCGCATACGCGGGCGCGGCGGCAAGCAGGGCGCTGGCACTGGCGGCCAGCATGAGTGCGATCATTTTGTTCATGATGGTTCCTCTCTGGTTAGTTGATGCCCAGATTAGACCCCTGTCGGACGCAAAGCTCCGTGCGACAGCACACGCTGACAAGCCATTCATCTTAAAAATGCAGCATCATTTGTCGCCGCTCAAGCCCTTCCGCCACAATACTTGCGCCTGTACAAATGGCGAAGCGGACTCATCAAACACACCTGCGCCATCGGCCAGCGCGAGCCAGCCTTGCGTGGCGTGCGAACCGCCTGCGGCGCGCACGCCGCGCATCCAGGCCAACACCTCCCTGTACTGCCCGGGGTGGCGTCCATGCATCCAGGCCAGGGCCACCAGGTCCGCGTACCCTTCTTCGCGGCGCGTCTCGCGCAGCTCCTGCGCCAGCGGTGTCAGCTTGCCCGGCTGCAGGCTCGATGGCTCGACAAAGCCGCGCGGCAAGACGTGCCAGTCGCCCTGCGCATAGCGCCGGCAATGGCCGATTTCATGCGCCGTCATCGCTTCGATCATCAGGGCGTGGCGCGCGGGCCGTACATCTTGCAAGACGCCCTCCGCCTGCGCATTGCCGCGCAAGGACAGCACCAGCTTGCAGCGCCCTGCTGCATAGCCCAGCGCCAGTGGCACCGCGCCGGGCGCATCCTGGGGCTGCACGATGATATCGATGGGCAAGCCCTGCGTGCGCGCATAATCGATGACGGGTTTTCCCGCCTGCAGCCAATGGATTTCCAGTTCGGTGAGCTGGGCGGCGGCCACTGCAGGCAAAGAAAATAAAGCGATGAGCAAGCTCATCAACAAGATCGGTTTCAGCATGGGATCGGCGGGAAGCAAGGAGGATTTACCACTGCAGAGTAAGCGGTGAAAATATTTCCACAAGGAAAAACTGGCAACTTTTCGCAAATAAAGACGAAAAAAAAACCGGCGCGGATGCGCCGGCTTTCCAGACTGATAACGATCAAGCCAGGTTTATTTCTTCGCCGATTGATCCAGTGCGCGGGCCGTGACGAATTCCGGGCGGATATCGTTGGGCACGGCCTTCATCTTGTCGAGCGCCACCTGTACCTCAGGGCGGATCACCACGTACTTCGTCATTATCGCTTGCGCGCGCGCATAGTCGCCCGTCGCCTCGATGGTCAGGAATTCACGGTCCAGGTCGATCACGGCCTGTTTGATCTTCGCAAAGTCGACGCCGAATTTGCCGTCGCCCAGCGAGACGAAACCGCCTTTGTCGAGGATGTAATTCATCTGGATGGCCATGCCGCGCGCATGCGAATCCGTCAGGCCGAAATGCAGGGTGCGGAAACCCGATGCCAGGAAAGTGTTGTACAGCTTGCGCTCGGCCGCCTCGCCCTGGCCCAAGGTATCGTTGAGCTGGCCCTTGTCCATCATGTAGCGCAGCGCGAACAGGCCCGTGATGTCGGCCTTGGCTTCCTCGATGGTGGAATACGCTTCCTTCAAGTCCTGGCGCGGCGTCGATGGCTTACCATCGACCACGGTCGCGTGCGGACCCAGGCCGTGCATGATTTCATGCGCGAGGATGTGCGTAAAGAAGGAATTGAAATCGACATCCTGTTGCGCCTCGGGCGTCAGTACCAGTTTCGAGATCGGCGTCAGGGTGGCCTTGAACTTGGCTTCCTGCACGTTCTTCAGCATCACGCGCTTGGAGCCGCGCGCGCTGATGATGCGTTCGTCATTGGGCAAGTTGTAGGCGGCCGTCTGCACGGCCATGTTGCCGTCGCCGGCGCCATACACCTGGTTGACCACCACCATCGGCGCCAGCGCGCCCACTTTCAGGTTGCGGTAGCGGGCATCGAGCGGCAGGTTGTCTTCCAGTTCCTGCATGTGCTTGGCGAAGAAATTGAGCTTTTGCGTTTCCGCCTGGTCGCGGATGTTCACGTACGCCTCGAACGCGGCCTTGTAGCCGAACAGTTCGTCGTTATACGTTTCATACGGGCCGATGGTGATGTCGACGGGCGAGTCGAGGTCCATCCAGGCGAAGTCGGACGGTAAATAGTCGTTGTCGAGGAAAGCCTTGGCGCGCAAGGTGAGGAATTTCTTCAGCGATGCGTTGTCCGTGGCGGCCGCCGCTTCGTCGAGCAATTTGGCCAGCTGTTTCAGCTCCACCTTGTATTCGTCCGAATATTTGACGGTCTGGTATTTGCCATCCTTGCCCGCGCGGATGGTCGTGAAGAACCATTGCGCCTGCTGCTTGTCGTCCGCCGGCAAGCCGTTCATCCACGTTTCCAGGCTGGCCTTGGTGGCGCCCTGCGGATAGAAATTGCCCGCTTCCGGCTTGTGCGCGGGAATGGCGATACCGGCGTAGCTGGCCGGCATGAACGAGGCGTGCGCATCGAGCACCGACCACGGTCCCTTGTTGATCCAGAAATAATTCAGGCGCGCCTGGCCCAGCGCGGATTTGTCCTTCTTCAGGGCGGTCCACAACGCTTCATTGCCGGACCAGCGCTGGCGCAGCTGCAGCACGTCGACCAGCTTGGCCGCCTCGACCAGCTTGGCGATGGCCTGGCGGTCGCCTGCGGACAGGTGGGTGACGTCGGCCGTCAGCGCGACGGGCGCATAGCGGGCGCTCATGGCCGTCAGTTGTTGCGCGCTGGCCGGGGTGGCTGGCGTTGCGGCGCAGGCGCTGCCGACGGCGGCGGCCATCAGCAGGGGAATCAGGAATTTTTTCATGGAAGTCTCGGTTGGATTTTTCTCAGGAGCGGCTGGCGCGGATGGCACGCCAGCGCTTTCTTGTTCAGCCTGCGATTGTCCCACCTGCCCCCATGGCATGGCAAGCGGGCCTACCAGACCTTGTACACCTGCCCCGTCTGCGCCCCTTCCACGCTGCGGCTGTAGGCCAGGGCGACGCGGCTGGCGGCGGCCGGCTCGAAGCCGTAAAAGAAGGGGCCGTAGGACTCCAGCGATTCGGCCAGCACCGTCGGGCTGACGACATTGATGCGCACGCCGCGCTGCAATTCAATGGCGGCGCCGCGCACGAAGCCTTCCACGGCGGCATTCGTCATGCTGGCGGCCGTGCCGAAGCGGATAGGCTGCTCGGCCACGATGCCGCTGGTCAAGGTAATTGAGCCGCCGTCGTTCAGGTATTCCTGCGCCACCAGCGCCACATTGACCTGGCCCATCAGCTTGCTGTCCAGGCCCAGGCGGAATTGCTCGGGCGTAAATTCAGCCAGGGGGCCGAAATGCAGCTTGCCTGCCGTGACGACGACGGCGTCGACCTTGCCGATGCGCTTGAACAGGGCGCGCACTTGTGCGATGTCGCCCATGTCGGCCTGGTGCGTACCGCTGCGGCTGCCCACTTCGATGATTTCATGGCGTTGCGCCAGTTGAGCGGCGACGGCCGTGCCGATGGTGCCGCTGGCGCCGATGATGACGATTTTCATGTTGCTTCCTTGTGTGGGTTGAACGATGGAGCCAGTATGCGCCGCTTACAAAAAGGAATAAATACGCTAGAATTTACAAGATTACCAACCCACAGTTTGCAATCAGGATGCCATGGATAAATTGCGCAGCATGGAGATTTTTGTCGCCGTCGTCGATGCGGGCAGTTTCACGGCCGCCGCCGAGGCGTTCCAGATTTCGCCCGTGATGGTGGGCAAGCACATCAAATACCTGGAAGAGCGGCTGGGTGCGCGGCTGCTGGCGCGCACCACGCGGCGGCAAAGCCTGACGGAAATCGGCCAGCAGTATGCGGAACAGTGCCGCCAGATCCTGGCCAGCATCCATGCGGCGGAACGGGGCGCGGAAGCCATGCGCGCGGCGCCGCGCGGCAAGCTGAAAATCACGGCGCCCGTGTCGTTTGGCAGCGAGTGCATCGCGCCGCTGATGGCCGACTACCTCGATGCGTATCCGGAAGTGAGCCTGGAACTGAACCTGAACGACAGGACGGTGGACCTGGTGGAGGAAGGATTCGACGCGGCCATCCGCATCGGCAAGCTGGAAGATTCGGGCATGGTGGCGCGCGTGCTGCGGCCGTATGCCATGGTGATCTGCGCCGCGCCCGCCTACCTGGCCAGACACGGCACGCCGCGCACGCCGGCCGACCTGGCGCGCCACGAATGCCTGGACTTCATGCAATGGACGCGCCACGTGCGCTGGCGCCTGGCCAGGAGCGGCGACGACGATGGCAGTCCCGTGCGCGAGAGCCGCTTCCGCTCGAACAATGGCCAGGCGCTGCGCGTGGCGGCCCTGCACGGCTTCGGTATCGTCATGCAGGCGGAGATCCTGATGGCCGGCGATATCGCCGCCGGCAGGCTGGTGCCGCTGCTGGACGGCTACGTGCCGGCGCCGCGCCCCATGCACCTCGTGTATGCGCGCGACCGCCAGCCCACGCCGAAGCTGACGACCTTCATCGATTTTCTGCTGGAACGCTACGGGCCGGCGGCGACACCGCCACCGGCCACGCTCACGTAACTAGTTGGATAGCCTTGTCATTTGTTGCTCATGGTTGACCTTGCGACACCAGAGAAAACCGTAGCGAGCGGCAGCGATTTGTGGCCGAGAAGCGCAACCGTACTTTAGTACGGGGGCGCCGAGCCGGTGAGCATCGCCGGCCGCAAAGCGCGACGCGCAGTAGGTTTTATCTGGTGTCCCTCAATGCTGCCAGCCAGCGCCCAGCGAGCGGGCCACGGCGACCGTCGCCAGCAGGCGCTGGGTCTTGATCTGCGCGGCGGCGCGGTCCGCTGCCAGCGAACTGCGCTGCGCATCGGTGACGTCCAGGTAGGTCGAGATGCCGCGCTCGTAGCGCGTGCGCGCCACCAGGTAGGCGCGCGCCGCCGCTGCCTGCGACTGGGCTTGCGCGTCGCCCTGCAACTGGCGCTGCTCCACGTCGGACAGCGCATCTTCCACTTCGCGCAAGGCCGTCAGCAGCTTCGTTTCATGGTTCGCCACGGCTTCCGCATAGCGCGCCTTGGACAGGTCCAGATTCGCCTGATTGCGGCCGCCGTCGAAGATCGGCAGGGACAGGGCCAGCGGGCCAAAGCTGAACTGGCGCGAACCGCCCTGCGCCAGGTCGCGCAGTTTTTCCGAAGCGTAGCCGAAATTGCCCGTCAATTGCAGCGACGGATAGAACGCGCCTTCGGCCACGCCCACTTGCGCGTTCGCCGCGCGCAGGCCCGCCACGCTGGACACGAGGTCCGGACGGTGCGCCAGCAGGCTGGCGGGCAAACCGACGGGAATGGCGGGCGGCAGCGGCAAGATGGACGGATCGGCGGCCACCGGCAATTGCAACGCCGACGGCGGCTTGCCCGTCAGGGTGGCCAGGCTGTTTTCCAGCTGATTGCGCTGGCGCTTGACTTCATGCAGGTCGGCCTGCGCGTTCGACAGTTCGACTTTCGCGCGCGCCAGGTCCAGCTCATTCGTCAGGCCCGCATTGAAGCGCGCCTCGACCAGCTGCGCCGACTCGCGGCGCGTGTCGAGCGCGCCATTCAGGATGGCCATTTCCGCGTCCAGGCCGCGCAGCTGCCAGTAATTGCTGGCCACTTGCGACGACAGCATCAGCAGCACGCCGTCGCGGTCGGCCTGCGCCGCCAAGGCTTGCGAATCGGCCGCTTCGACCATGCGTTTTACACGGCCCAGCAAGTCGACTTCATACGACAGCGAGCCGCCCACGGAGAAGTTATTGCCGCTGATCGAGCGGTTGCCCAGGGCCAGACCTTGCGAGGTGTTGGCCGAGGTGCGCGAGTTCGAGATGCCCGTGCTGACGTTCACGCTCGGGCCCTGGTTGGCGCGCGCCGTGCCGCTTTGCGCCAGCGCCTGCAGCAGGCGCTCGCCCGCCGCCTTCACGCCGGGATTGTCCTGCAGCGCGCTTTGCTCCAGGCGGTTCAACGTGGCGTCGCCGTAGATGCTCCACCACTCTTTGGGCAACTGCGCGGCATCCGCGGCGGCCGCGCCGTGGCGGAAGGTGTCGCTGCCGGCCACGTTTGCCGGGGCGGTGAAATCCTGGCCCACGGTGCCGCAGGCGGACAGCGCCACGGCGAGGGAAGCGGCCAGCGCGATTTTCGTCAATACTGTTTGCATAATGTGTACCTTCTTGTTCTTGAGGTGGCTGCGTGCGGCGCTCAATGACCGCCGCCACCGCCACCGGGGGCTTTGAGTTTGTCGGCCAGCCACAGGGGCACGATACAGGCCAGCAGGATGGCGCCGACGAGGAAGAAGCCGTCGTTGTAGGCCATCACATACGCTTCGCGGCGCACGATGCCGTCGATCGCCTGCAAGGCCTGGTTGCCGGCCGTGACGGCGTCATAGCCCTTGGACAGGAACGATGACGTCAGCTGGTCGATGCGCAGCTGCGTGGCGCTGGAATACGCGTTGATCGCTTCGCCCAGGCGCTGCGAGTGGAAATGCTCGCGCGTGCTCAGCGCTGTTGCCAGCAGGGCGATGCCGATCGAGCCGCCCAGGTTGCGCGTCATGTTGAACAGGCTAGAAGCGGACGCCATGTCCTTCGGCGCGATGCCCTTCATGGCGAAGTTCGACAGGGTCAGCATGACGAAGGGCTGGCCCAGCGCGCGCACGACCTGCGACCACAGCAGCTGGTCGTAGCCGGTGGACGCGTCCATGTAGGCATTCATCATGCACGAGCCGCCGAACAGCAACAGGCCGAACGAGCACAGGATGCGGTTGTCCACCACGGACGACAGCTTGGCGACAAACGGCATGATGAACAGCTGCGGCAAGCCCACCCACATGATGACTTCACCGATCTGCATCGGCGAGTAGCCGGCGATCTGGCCCAGGAACAGGGGCAGCAAAAAGGCCGAGCCATACAGGCCCATGCCCGTCACCGCCGACAGCACGGTGGCGACCAGGAAGTTGCGCTGGCCGTACAAAGCCAGGTTGACGAAGGGCTCGGCGCGCGTGGCGCTGGTGACGACCCAGCCCAGGATGCCTGTCAGGGCCAGTGCGGCGAAGGTGATGATGAAGCCGGAGTCGAACCAGTCCTTCGAGTTGCCCTCTTCCAGGAAGATGGTCAGGCAACCCAGGCCCAGGGCCATGAAGAAGATGCCCAGCCAGTCGGCCTTCCAGAACAATTTGAGCTGCATCGGCTCCTTGTCCAGGCCATAGATCATGCCGGCGATCAGCAGCACGCCCGGTACCCAGTTGATGTAGAAGATCGAGGGCCAGCCATACAGCTCGCTCAGATAGCCGCCCAGGGTCGGGCCCATGGCTGGTGCCAGGGTGGCCGTCAGGCCGAAAATGGCCATGCCGACGGCGCGCTTGGAAGCGGGCAGCTTGAGCATCACCAGGGTGAACGCCATGGGGATCAGCGCGCCGCCCGTGAATCCCTGCAGCATGCGGAAGACGATCATGCTTTCCAGGTTCCAGGCCGCCCCGCACAACGTGGAGAACAGCAGGAAGAAAGCGGTGGTGCCGATCATGTAGGAGCGCAGTCCGAACACGCGCGCCAGCAGCGCGGTGAGGGGAATGACGATAATTTCAGCCACCAGGTAGGCCGTGGAAATCCACGAGCCCTCTTCCTGGGTGGCCGACAGCGAGCCAAGGATATCCTTGAGCGAGGAGTTCGTGATCTGGATGTCGAGCACCGCCATGAAGGCGCCCAGCATGCCGGCGCCGACCGCCAGCCAGGTGCGCCCGGAGACTTTCTCGTTGATCACGGGAAACGCTGGCGGCTTCGCCAGCGTGGTGGAGGAGCTGCTCATGGAAGCTTAGCGGGTGGCGGTCTGGGCGGCGGGAGCGGCGGCGTGGCGCGCGGCCTTGTCCTGGGCCGGCTCCGGCTGGTTCACTTCCACTTCGGCGATCACCGACATGCCCGGCACCAGACGACCATTCATGGCCTTGATGTCTTCCGGCTGGAAGACGATTTTCACCGGTACGCGCTGGACGATCTTGGTGAAGTTGCCGGTGGCGTTATCGGCCGGCAGCAGGGCGAATTGCGCGCCCGAGGCAGGGGCGAAGCTGTCCACGGTGCCCACCAGTTTCTTGCCCGGCATGGCGTCGATACTCACGTGCACGCTCTGGCCGCGGTGCAGGTCGGCCAGCTGGGTTTCCTTGAAGTTGGCGGTGACCCAGACGTTGTCCTGCACGATGGCCGTCAATTGCTGGCCAGGCTGTACGCGCATGCCCGTTTCCACGTTGCGCTTGCCGATGCGGCCGGCGACGGGGGCCAGGATGCGGTTGTATTGCAGCTGCTGCTGCGCGTCCTTCAATTGCACGCGCAGCACGGCCACTTGCGCCTTGGCCACGTCGCGCGCGGCTTGCGCCGCACCGATCTGCGACTTCGCGGCGGAGGCGCTGTCGCGGCGGGCGGCCAGGTCGGCCACGGCGCTCGAACGGGCCGCGTTGGCCGCGTCGAGTTCCGCTTTCGAGACGGCTTTCATCTGGCTCGTGTACAGCTGGCCGTAACGCTCGGCATCCTGTTTCGCGCGCAGCAATTGCGCATCGGCTTGCGCCACTTGCGCCTGGGCGGCGCTCGCTTGCGCCTGCACTTGGGCGATCTGCGCGTCGGCCTGCAGCACTTGCTGCTCGGCGCTGGCGATCTGCGCGGCGATCTGCTCGGTTTTCACGCGCTGATCGAAGGGATCGAGTTCGGCGATCACGTCGCCCTCTTTCACGATTTGATTGTCATCAATAAAAACCTTGGTGACGACGCCGGAAATACGCGCCGAGACGGGATGCACGTGGCCGGCCACATAGGCGTTTTCCGTTTCCACGAAATAGTGGCTGCGGTACCACATGCGCGCGCCGGCACCCAGCGCCACGAGGACGATCAGGCCGGCGATGATTTTCACGCGGTTGTTCGGTGGTGCGGAGCTGGCGGCAGCGGCGGGCGTGGAAGGTGCGGCAGGGGCCGCGGGTGGGACGGCGCTCAGCACCTTGTGCTCTGCTTGGCCTGGCTGGTTGGACATACTCGCTCCGAAAATGAAATGATATAGGTTCATTATTGGGCAAAGAAAAGCCAAAGTCAAGAAATGAAACGATTGCATTTCATTTTAATTTGCACTACAGTGTAAGCCATCACTTACCTTCCCACTTATAAAGAGACCCAGACCATGTCCGATCCCGGCCTCAGCGACACCTTGCCTACCGATAAAGAATCCGCCGACACCCAGGAGATTTCCTGCTGCGGCAAGCCAGCCGGCAGGCCGCGCGCGGCCGACATGGAAGCGCGCATGGAGAACCTGCTGCACACGGCCGGCTGCCTGTTTCTGGAAAAAGGGTATGGGAAGGTCAGCCTGGAAATGATCGCCCGCGAAGCCCATGTGGCCGTGCGCACGATTTATGTGAAATTTGGCGGCAAGTCGGGCTTGTTCAACGCCGTGGTGGACCTGCGCCGCGCCGCTTACTTCTCGACCATGCCGGCACTGGAAACGGATATGCGGCCCCTGCCCGCCATTTTGAGCGAGTTCGGCCTGCTGTTTGTGCAACTCGTTACCATGCCGGCGGCGATCCGCCTCAATCGCATGGTGGTGGCGGAAGCGGCCACGCACCCGGAACTGGCGGAAACGTTTTACAAGGTGGGGCCGGGACAGACGCGCGAGATGCTGACCAAGTTTTTCAGCCGGCCCGACATCGCGCCCCTGTTTCGCGCGGAGCTGACGCCATCGGTGCTGGCGCTGCACCTGCTCAATTGCCTGCTGGGCGACCAGATGTCGCGCCTGCTGTTTCCGCCGCCGGCCCAGCCCGACGTGGCGCAATTACGCACCAAGGTGGCGGTCAGCCTCGACCTGTTCCTGCACGGCACCCTGCGCCAGCCGCTGGCGGCCTGACGCGGGACGGATGGCCCCGGAAGTCAGCCAGGACGGCTGCAGTCTTCCGGCGGCGCCGCTTCGACCTGTTCATCGTTCAAGCCCAGCGCACGCAGGAAAGGCTGGGCCGCCGACGCCCCATCAACGCTGAGTGAAGGCTCACTTCCATCGTAGCGGTCCGGGCCGTAGCGCATCAGGTCGAACGAGGTTTCAAAGCGTTGCGCCAGGAAATACGTGCGGAAGTAATCGAAGGAAAACGCCACCTGGCCATCGGCGCACAGCAGCAAGCCATGCGCATAAAGCGGCGCCAGCCAGTCCCCGGCCGCCATGGTCCAGCCCTTCACGCCGCAATAGTCACTGACAAAACGCTCGAGCTCCGCCTCGCTGAGGAACACGCTCTTGGCCTCGAACATCACGAACGCCAGTTCGATGAGGAATTCGCGCGCGTCGGCAGCGACGCCGGCATCCTCGCGCCGTTGCGCGCCCGCCTTGCACAGCAAGCCATCGAGATAGGCGCGATCGCCTGCCAGCTGCGGCAGCAAGGTGGCAAACACATACTCGGCATCCACCTGCCCCGTTTCCTGGCCGTTCGGCGTGTACAACACTGACAGGGCGAAGTTCTTGCTCACGTCATCAAACTCGCGCAGCGACACCGTCCACTGCGCGCCTGCCCCGCCGCCATCAGCCTCGCCCGTGCCGAACTCGAGCACGGAAAATGCCGCCATCTGGCCATTCGCACCGTACAGGCTGCCTGGATTGCTCTTGAACAGGATGCCCAGCGACTTCATCAGCGAACTGGCATCGCCCGTATGCTGGTGACCATGGAACACGGCGTGGATATTCTTGTAGTGCGCGCGCTGCTCGGCACTGGCGTGCTCGTCGGCAGAGAAAAAGCTGAAGCCGGCATTGCCCAGCGCCGCCGCGGCGACACCCTGCGCGCGGCTGCCCGGCACCAGGTAGAAACGCGCACCGGGCAAGCTGGCCGCCTGCAGCAAGGGGCGCAAGAAGTATTCGTAGACGTACACGGGCGTCGTGCCGGCACAGGCGTCCGGCGCCACCAGCTGGCCTGTGAAGAAAATCGCATCGATCCACTTGCCCGCCGCGAGGATAGCGGCCACATCCTGGTACAAGGCATGCAGCATCACGGCTTGCTCTTGCTCATCAGCCCGGCGCAAACGGACATCGGCGATATGAAGGGCGGTAAATTTTCTCATCGTTGCAAAACTTTCTTAGAGCCTATCCCAGTAGGGAGCGTCTTCTGCTGGCAGTGCATCAGGAGCGCGGACAAGGCGTGAGGAGGATGCATGGCGAGCCACGCGACGACGATCAACGCAGTCCCCGCTTCTGAGGGCGCCAGCAGGGGATGTATTCATCTGCCGGGACAGGCTCCTGCTACAGCGGAACTTGACCGACTCCCACGCTGGCAACATTGCTGGAAAAATCGCACGTTTCCATAGAAGCAAAACATGGTTACAGACCGCCATTCTGCCATTTTTTCCATACGGCAATACTCACCAATTTTCACATGCTGCCGCCGCGCCACGGTTTACCCTGCTGAAGGTCAAGGGAAATAAAAAAAACCGGGAACACGTCCCGTTTTTTTGTACTGAAAGTTAATTTTTTATCAGCGCCTGCGCGGCGGCGGCAAGTCCGTGCACACGCCTTCGTATGCTGCGGCGCGCTTTTGCCAACCTGCCGATCGACTCGCCCAGGGTCGGGTGCGGGTGGATGGTCTTGCCGATGTCGGTGCCGTCGCAGCCCATTTCGATGGCCAGCGCGATCTCGCCGCTTCATCGTTCACCTGTCGCCCGCGTGCGTGCCGGCGATGGTTGGATAGTAAAAAACCCCGCAATCGCTTGCGGGGTTTTTAGTGTTACGACATAGCGCTACAACATCAGCGCTTGCGCGGCGGCGGCAAGTCCGTGCACACGCCTTCGTACACTTCGGCGGCCATGCCGATCGACTCGCCCAGGGTCGGGTGCGGGTGGATGGTCTTGCCGATGTCGGTGCCGTCGCAGCCCATTTCGATGGCCAGCGCGATCTCTCCAATCATGTCGCCCGCATGCGTGCCGACGATGGTGCCGCCGATGATGCGGTGCGTTTCCGCGTCGAACAGCAGCTTGGTGAAGCCTTCGGCGCGGCCGTTGGCCACGGCGCGGCCCGAGGCGGCCCACGGGAAGTGGCCTTTCTCGACCTTGATGCCCTTGGCTTTCGCTTCATCTTCCGTGATGCCGGCCCATGCCACTTCCGGATCCGTGTAGGCGACCGACGGGATCACCTTGACGTCGAAGTGCGATTTCTGGCCGGAAGCCGCTTCCGCGGCCACGTGGGCTTCATGCACGGCCTTGTGCGCCAGCATCGGCTGGCCCACCAGGTCGCCGATGGCGAAGATGTTCGGCACGTTGGTGCGCATCTGGCTGTCGACTTCGATGAAGCCGCGGTCGGTGACGTTCACGCCGGCCTTGTCGGCGGCGATCTTCTTGCCGTTCGGGCTGCGGCCCACGGCGACGAGCACGAGGTCGTAGACTTGCGGCGCCGGTGCGGTGGCACCCGCTTCGGCCGCTTCGAACGTGACCTTGATGCCTTCCGGCAGTGCCTCGACCGCGACCGTCTTGGTCTTGGTCATGATGTTGTCGAAGCGCTTCTCATTGAACTTCTGCCACACTTTCACCGCGTCGCGGTCCGCGCCCTGCATCAGGCCATCCATCATTTCGACCACGTCGATGCGCGCGCCGAAGGTCGAATACACAGTCGCCATTTCCAGGCCGATGATGCCGCCGCCGATGACCAGCATGCGTTTCGGGATCTGGCGCAATTCCAGCGCGCCCGTCGAATCGACGATGCGCGGGTCTTCCGGCACGAATGGCAGTTTCACCACGGACGAACCGGCGGCGATGATGGCTTGCTTGAACTGCACGACCTTTTTAGAACCGTCGCCTGCCGTCACTTCGATGTGGTTCGCCGAGAGGAACTGGCCCACGCCGGTGACGACTTGCGTCTTGCGCGCCTTGGCCATGCCGGCCAGGCCACCCGTCATGTTCGAGATCACGCCTTCCTTGTACTTGCGTACCTGGTCGATGTCGATCGTCGGCTTGGCGAACGTCACGCCCGTGTTGGACATGTGCGCCGTTTCATCGATCACGGAAGCGACATGCAGCAGCGCCTTCGACGGGATGCAGCCCACGTTCAGGCACACGCCGCCCAGGGTCGCATAGCGCTCGACGATGACCGTCGACATGCCCAGGTCGGCCGCGCGGAACGCCGCCGAGTAGCCGCCAGGACCGCCACCGAGCACCATCATGTCGACGTCGATGTCGACCTGGCCGCTGTAATTGCCGGCCGGGATGGCGGCGACCGCGGCCGGTGCCGCCGCTGCCGGAGCGGCTGCGGCAGGCGCAGGAGCGGACGCCGGTGCGGCTGCCGGAGCTGCCGCGCCTTCCGCCGCTTCCACCACCAGCAGCGCGCTGCCCTCGGCGATCTTGTCGCCGACCTTGACTTTCAATTCCTTGACGACGCCTGCGTGGGTCGACGGGATCTCCATGCTGGCCTTGTCCGATTCGACCGTGATCAGGGACTGGTCCACCTTGATGGTGTCGCCCACCTTGACCATCAGTTCGATGACTTCGACTTCCTTGAAGTCGCCGATATTCGGTACTTTTACCTCTACTGTGCTCATCAATCGCTCCTTACAGCAGAATTTTGCGCATGTCGGCCAGGACTTCGCCGAGGTACACGGAGAATCGCGCGCCCATCGCGCCATCGACCACGCGGTGGTCGTAGGACAGCGAGGTGCCCATCATCAAACGCGGCTGGAAGGCCTTGCCATCCCATACCGGCTTGATCGAGGCCTTCGACAGACCCAAAATCGCCACTTCCGGCGCATTGACGATAGGCGTGAAGTGCGTGCCGCCGATGCCGCCCAGCGACGAAATCGTGAAGCTGGCACCCTGCATGTCGGCCGGTTTCAGCTTGCCTTCGCGCGCCTGAAGCGACAGTTCCGTCATTTCGCGGGCGATCTGCGAGACCGACTTCTGGTCCGCGCCCTTGATCACGGGTACCACCAGGCCATTCGGCGTGTCGGCCGCGAAGCCGATGTTGTAGTACTGCTTGAGGATCAGGTTTTCGCCCTTGGCGTCGAGCGAGGCGTTAAACGCGGGGAATTTCTTCAGCGCGGCGACGGAGGCCTTGATCACAAAGGCGAGCATGGTCAGCTTGGCCGCATCCTTGTTCTTCGCATTGGCCGCGTTGGTGTCGACGCGGAACGCTTCCAGGTCCGTCACGTCCGCTTCGTCGAACTGCGTGACGTGCGGGATCATGACCCAGTTGCGGTGCAAATTCGGACCCGAGATTTTCTTGATGCGCGACAGCGGCAGCAATTCGGTCGCGCCGAATTTACTGAAGTCCAGCGACGGCCATGGCAGCAGGTCCAGACCGACGCCCGAACCGCCCTTGGCAGCCGGTGCGCTGGCAGCGCCTGGCGCGGCGACGGCGCCCGACATCACGCCCTTGACGAAGTTCTGCACGTCTTCCTGGGTGATGCGGCCCTTCGGACCGGAACCGCCCACGCGGGCCAGGTCCACGCCCAGTTCGCGCGCGAACTTGCGGATCGATGGCGACGCGTGCGCCAGCTTGCCGTTCACGGCAGGCGCGGCGGCGGCAGGTGCAGCGGCAGGCGCGGCAGCGGCGACCGGCGCCGAAGCGACGGCGTCGGCTGGCGC
>NZ_NEHB01000017.1 GCF_002127655.1 Janthinobacterium sp. GW456P | reverse complement strand
TGGCGCCGGCCGCTGCTGGCCTGGCTGGGCGTGCAGCGCCTGCGCGCCGAACAGGCGGGCGACACGCAAGCGGCGCAGCGCCTCGCGCGGCGCATGGCGGTCGTGGAGCAGCCGCCGGCCCCCTGAAAAATGCCGCTGGCGAGCCCAAGCCCGGAATAATCGGGCATAATCGAGCCAGGACATCAATGCCATGCAGGCAGCGAGGTGTGACGATGCAGTTCGAGGATTTCGACCTTTCCACTCCCGATACCGGCCGGCCTGCCGGGGCGGCGCCTGGCGATGACGCCTCGGCGGCCACGGCCGTGCGCCTGCAATACCTGCTCGACAATACACCCTCCATCATCTATTGCACCGTGCCCAGCGGCGACTTCAAGATGACTTTTGTCAGCAACAATGCCCTCAATGTGCTGGGCTACCAGCCCGAGGAAATGGTAGCCGATCCCAATTTCTGGTTCGACCATATCCACCCGGACGATGCGCCCGGCATTTTTTCCAGCCTGGCGCAGATCTTTGTCGAAGGCGCGCGCGCCTATGAATACCGTTTCCGCGTGCGCGACGGCAGCTACCTGTGGATGCACGACAGCCTGCGCCTCGTGCGCGACGAGCACGGCGTGCCGTTCGAAGTGATCGGTTCGCTGACGGACATCACCGAACGCAAGGGCATGGAAGCGATGCTGCAGGCGCGCGGCGAAGAGCAGCAACTACTGATCAGCAAGTTACAGGAAGCGCACGACCAGCTGCTGCAATCGGAAAAGATGGCCTCCATCGGCCAGCTGGCGGCCGGCATCGCGCACGAAATCAATAACCCGATCGGCTTCGTCAACTCCAACATGAGTTCCCTGCAAGGCTATGTCGGCACCCTGTTCGGCGTGATCGGGCAATATGAAGCGGCGATGCGCGACACGCCGGACGGCCCGGCCCTCGCCGCGCGCGTGGCCGAGGTGCGCGCGCAGGCCGACCTGGCCTTCCTGCAGGACGACATGGTCGATCTGGTGCGCGAATCGATGGATGGCTTGAAACGCGTGCGCGACATCGTGCAGGCGCTGAAGGATTTTTCCCACGTGGGCGAGACGGACTGGCAGGTGGCCAGCCTGCATGCTGGCCTGGACAGCACCCTCAATATCGTCGCCAACGAATTGAAATACAAGGCGCGCATCGAGAAACACTATGGCGAGCTGCCGCCGATCCTGTGCCTGGCCTCGCAGCTGAACCAGGTCTTCATGAACCTGCTCGTCAACGCGGGCCAGGCCATCAGCAGCGATGGCGTGATCAGCATCCGCACGGGCCACGCGGGCGACTGGGTGTGGGTGGAGATCGGCGACACGGGCGCCGGTATCGCACCCGAGCACCTGAACCGCATCTTCGAGCCGTTCTTCACCACCAAGGCCGTGGGCAGCGGCACGGGTTTGGGGCTGTCGCTGTCGTACGGCATCGTCAACAAGCACGGCGGACGCATCGAAGTGGCGTCGGAAGTGGGCCAGGGCACGCGCTTTACCGTGCACCTGCCGCTGCAGCCGCCCGCCGCCGCGAACGCCTAGACTTCCTTCACGGGCGCGTACACGCGGATGCTCAGCCTTCCGCCATTCTTGCCTTCGAAATCGAGCAGCTGGGCGATCACGCGGGCCGTCAGCACGTGTTCGGCCGCCAGCAGCATCAGGCCGTCGCGGCTGATCAGGTCGCGCGACAGCACCATGCCCGGTTCCAGCTGGCCCGACAGCACGGTCAGGTCGCGCGCCGGCGGCTCCGTCTCTTCCATGATGCCGCGGAAAGCGGCCACCACGGCCGGGTCGTAGCGCTTGCCGACGCTGTCGTAGATCAGGGTGCGCGCTTCCTCGGCACGCAGGCTGCGCTGCACCATGGCGCCGATCTGCAAGCCGTCGTAGTCCGAGGCCAGCGCCAGGATGCGCGCACCCATGGGAATGGCCAGGCCCACCAGGCCATCGGGAAAACCGCCGCCGTCGAAGCGCTCGAGCTGCGAGCGCAGGATGACGGAGACGGCGCGCAGCTCGTCGAGCGCCATCAGCAATTGCTCGGCGCGCAGCGGATGCTTGCGGAACGCGGCCAGCTGCTCGCCCGTCCAGGCGCTGGCCGGCAGTTCCAGCACGTCGTCGCTCAGGCTGAGCTTGCCGATATCCTTGAGCAGGGCCGCGATGAACACGTCGCGCGCCTCCTGCCCTTCCAGGCCCAGCGCCTGCGCCAGCTTGCGCGACAGTTCCGCTACCCGCCGCGCATGGCCGGCCAGCTTGCCGCCGCGCATTTCGATCAGGTTGGAAAACACCTTGATCGTCGTCACGAACGTGGCCTTCAGGCGCTCGTTGGCCGCCTGCACCTCGTCGTGCGACTGTTTCAGCTGCTGCGTGCGCGTGGCCACCTTCGCTTCCAGGCTGGCGTTGAGCGCCTGCAGCTCCACGTTCTGGCTGGCCGTCAGCTCCTCCAGGCGCCGTTTTTCCTGTTCCAGCGCGCGCCGTTCCAGCGCGTGGCGCACCACCAGCACGATATCGTTTTCGTCCCACGGCTTGGTCACGTAGCGGTAGATCTCGCCCTGGTTGATGGCGTCGAGGATGGACTGGATGTCGGCATAGCCGGTCAGCAGCAGGCGGATGGTGCCGGGCCAGCGCTGGCGCACCTGGGCCAGGAACTGCGCGCCATCCATGTGCGGCATGCGCATGTCGGAGATGACCAGGTCCACCGTCTCGCTCTCGAGCAGGGCCAAGCCGGCCGCGCCGCCGTCGGCCGTCAGCACGCGGTAGCCGTGCGGACGGAACAGCCGCCGCAGCGACGACAGGATATTCGGTTCATCGTCGACGCACAGGATGGTGGGCGGCGCGGCCGCGGTGCTGGCGCTGATACTGGTGCTCGTGCTCATGCTGTCCTGTTCGTTCATGGTGTGACGGGCTGCGCCTGGCGCACGGGCAAGGTGATGCGGAAGGTGGTGCCGCGGCCGATGACGCTGCGCACGTCGATGCGGCCATGGTGTTTCTGCACCGTCGTGTAGGCCAGCGACAGGCCCAGCCCCGTGCCCTTGCCGACGGCCTTGGTGGTAAAAAAGGGGTCGAAGATGCGCGACAGGTGTTCGGGCGCGATGCCGCCGCCCGTGTCCTCGACCTCGATCCACACTTCCGTGGCGTTGTCGCTGCCCGTGCGCAGAGTGATGCGTCCGCGCGCCTCGCCCATGGCGTGGGCCGCGTTGACGACCAGGTTCATGATCACCTGGTTCAGCTCGGAAGGCTGGCATTCGATGTCGGGAATGTCGCCATACTCGCGCACCACGTCGGCCTTGTACTTGACCTCGTTGTTCACGATGTTGAGCGTGGTATCGATGCCCTGGCGCAGGTCGGCCCAGACCCACTCCTGGTGCGCATCCGTGCGCGAAAAATCCTTCAAGTCCTGCACGATGCGGCGCACGCGCGAAATGCCTTCCTTCGACTCGCCCATCAGCATGGGAATGTCGGTACGCAGGAAATCGAGGTCGATCTGTTCGCGCAGCGCGCGCAGGCGCGCCGCCACCACGGGGTCGGCGACGGCCGGCTCGGCGTCCTCGTAGGCGTCGAGCATAGAAAACAGGTCGTCCAGGTAGCCTTCCAGGGTGCCGACATTGGAAAACACATAGCCGATGGGATTGTTGATCTCGTGCGCCACGCCGGCGGCCAGCTGACCGATCGAGGCCAGCTTTTCCGACTGCAGCAGCTTTTGCTGGGCCAGCGACAGCTTGCTGTTCAATTCCGTCAGGGCCAGGTTGCGTTCGCGCAATTCGAGATCGGCGATCTGGCGCTGGCGGATATCGTCGGCCAGGCGCTCGTTCATTTCCGCCAGCTGGGCCGTGCGCTTGGCCACCAGGTGTTCCAAGTTGTCGTGCGCCTTGCGCAGCGCCAGTTCCGCCAGGCGCCGCTCGCTCACGTCGCGCAGGGTTTCGATGGCGCCCACCAGGCGTCCCTGGCGGTCGCGCAAGGGCGCCGCCGTGAAATGCAGCCAATGGCCGTCGGGCCCGATATCGGCAAAGAAATCCTCGGCCTCGTAGGCGCCGGGGATCACGGGTGAACGCTTCAGCTTGCCAAGGTAAAGGTCATTTTCGCCGAGCGCGATATCGTCGGCCACCAGCAGGTCGGCCAGGCAGGCGCGCGGCTGCGGATAAAATGCCTTCCAGTGGTCGCGCGTGCCGACCATCTCGGCGGCAGTGAAGCCCAGCAGCTGTTCGCAGGCGCTGTTCCAGTGCGTCACCACGTGGTTCGTATCGATGGCGAAGGTGGCCACGGGATGGCCGTCGAAAAATGCCGACAGCGCGATGGAGTCGCTGCGGCGGCGTTCCGGCGTGGCGGGCAGCGGCTGCCCTGCGTCTGTTTCCATGGCCTCTATCCTGTTCATGCCAGCATGATCCGCGACATTTCATCGAAAGTGTGTTCGGTTTGCGCCAGCAGCGCCAGCCAGGCCTGCTCGTCGAGGGTGAGGCTGCGCCAGGCCGCGGGCGATAGCGGCGGCACCAGCGCATCGTCGACGCCGGCCAGGTCGAGCGCCAGGGCGACGGCATTGGCCATATGCACGGCCAGCGGCAAGCCGCCCGCCTCCAGCCGCTCGATGGCGTGGTGGTCGGCCACCGCTTGCTGTATCGACTCGGGAAACTTCCAGTAGGCGGCCAGGGCGCGGCCCACCTGCGCGTGATCGATGCCGATGACGGCCAGTTCCGCCTCGGCCATCTGGCAGTCATGCGCCTGACGGTGGCTGCGCACGAGCGCGTGCTCGGCCGGGAAGCGCGTCACCAGCACCAGGGTACCCAGGTCGTGCAGCAGGCCAGCCGTGAACGCCGTTTCGGGATTGACGCGCAAGTGCGGCGCCAGCAGGCGCGCGGCGATGGCCGTGGCCAGCGAATGGCGCCAGAAGGCCTGGAAATCGAAGCCGCCGCTCACGGGCGCGAAGCTGCCCGTCAGGGCGCAGGCCGTGACGACAGTGCGGATGCTGTGAAAGCCCAGCACGGATACGGCTTGCGGAATGCTGGTGACCTTCGATTGCATGCCGTAGAACGAGGAATTGGCGATGCGCAAGGTTTTCGCCGCCAGGCCCTGGTCCAGTTCGATCTTTTGCGCCAGCACATGGACGTCCGTGTCATCCTGGTCCATGCTCGACAGCAGCTCCAGCACGACCACCGGCAGCGACGGCAGTTCCTGTATCTGGCGGATGATATGTTCAAAGCTGAGCCGTGTCATGCGCCGCTCCCTTGCCGGTAGCGCTGCAGCAGCGCCAGCAGCTCGGCCCCGGCGGAACCGGGCGGCGTGGCGCGGAACAGCACGGCCAGGCGCTCGAGGCGGCGCAAGCGTTCCTGCTCGGCATGCGCCTGCGCGGCGGGGTCGGGCGCCTCGTCCATGACGACGTGGCAGCGCTCCACATTGCGCCTGCGCAAAGCCGTCAGGCTCGCCGCCGTCAGGGTGGCGCCCTGGGCCAGCAGCACGGCGCCGCTGGCGTCGTTCAAGGCCTGCGCCAGCACCATGCCTTCCTGCGCCTGCTCCATGGAAATTTCGCGTCCGCTTTCACTCATGTATCCACTCCATGACGACTCAGGGTGACCAGGCTGCCGCGCGAGCGCGAATGCAGGCCCATCGGATGGACCGCCACGGTATACGGCTGGCCATCGATGGCTGCCAGGCAAGGCGCGCCCTGCCCGTCGAACAATTGCGGCAAGACGATCGCCGCCTCGTTGCCCAGCAGGGCCGCGCCCCGTTCGAACAGGTTGGCCGCCGCCGCGTTGATGAAGGCGATCATGCCGTCCTCATCGAGGCCGATCACGGGCAGCGGCAGAAATTGCAGCAATTCGCGCGCGATGCCGAGGCTGACCTCGTCGCGGCTGATCTGGTGCTGCTGCTGGCGCACCAGCGCCTGCATGGCGGCATTGGCCGCCGCCAGCGCCTGGTTGGCGTCGCGCAGCTGCGCATTGAGGCGCACGTTGTCGTCGTCGATGCCCTTCAGGCGAAAGGCTTCGGCGATATGCTCGCGCAGCTGGTGGTCTTCCCAGGGCTTGGTGAGAAACTTGAAGATGGCGCCCTCGTTGACGGCGTCCGTGACGGCCTGCAACTCGGTATAGCCCGACAGCATGATGCGGATGGTTTGCGGACACAGCAGCTTGGCCTTGCGCAGGAAGTCGGCACCCAGCATGCCCGGCATGCGCTGGTCCGACACGATCACATCGACGGCATGGCTGGCCAGCACGTCCAGCCCTTCCTGGCCGCTGTTGGCCGTAATGATATGGTAGCCATCGCGCCGCAGCAGGCGCTTGAGGGAAGCGAGGATATTGGGCTCGTCATCGACCAGCAGCAAGGTGCGCGGCGGCGCGGCAGGCTGCTGCCCGGCGTCCGCTGCCAGCGCCGCCATACCCGGCATGCCATGCTCGTCGTGCACATCCATCGGACCATCCTCTCATCGCCATGGCGATATCGGAGCTTGCCTGGAGGGGAATCTGCCGCGCGAGACAGTCTTGCGAGTCTTGCGCGGCATCCAGCTTGCGTTGAAATTATACGACTAAATATTCCTTCATTGCACTTATCCTGCACTTATCCTGCACTTATCCGCGCCGTGCCGGACAAGGCGTGTCGCGGTAAAACACAAAGCCGCCCAGGCCGATGGCTTGCGTATCGGCCTTGACGCCGTACACCAGGGTGTTTTTCTGCCCGTCGACGCGCAGCAGATTCTTGTGCAGGACAATTTGCGCGTGCGACAGTTCCAACGACGGCGTCGGCGCCAGTTGCAGGCGCAGCTCGGACGTGGCCGCGTCATACTCCCAGCGGCCCGGATTGAAGAAAGCGAAGCCGCCATCGAAACGCAGGCTGCCATCCTTGAACTGGGTCAGGCAAATGCCGGGAAATTCGCTGGGCGGGTTGTACCAGGTGGCGGCCACGGCGGCATCGGCAGGCGCCTTGCCCGGCATCTGCATGCCGCTCGTGCCGATGTTGCCGCCCATGCCGGCGCAACCGGCCAGCGCCAGCGCGCAAGCCAAAGCGCCCGCGCGCGTGATGAATATCCTGTGCATTGCCGTCCCCTTGCTTTATAGAAACACAATCTTAGTCCGGGAAGCGTGGGCATTCAAGCGGCGAGCGCACATAAAACGGATTTAATTGTCCCCGGCCGCTTTTGCCGCCATGGCAGCCGCTTCGCGCAACTTGTCCTTCTTGCTCTTGCGCGCGCCCTTCACGCCGCCGTTCACCGTATCGGTCGCGGTACTCACGGGCGTGGGCAGTTCCGTCGGCTCGAAGCCGGCCACCACTTCGCGCACGATGCGCAAGTCGTTGCGGTTTTCGATCAGGCGGAAATGCGCTTCCGTGTCGGCCGTGACGAAACTGATGGCCGTGCCGCTTTCGCCGGCGCGGCCCGTGCGGCCGATGCGGTGCGTGTAATCGACGGCCGAGCGGGGCAAGTCATAGTTGACGACGGCCGGCAAGCCGGCGATGTCGATGCCGCGCGCGGCCACGTCGGTGGCCACCAGCACCTGCAGGCGGCCCGCCTTGAAGTCGGCCAGCAGCTGGCTGCGCGTGCCCTGGCTGAATTCGCCGTGGAAGGCGCCCACGTGCAGGCCCGCGCGCTGCAGCTTGTCGGCCACGTGTTCGGCCGCGTACTTGGTGGCGACGAACACCAGCACCCTGTCCCACTGCTGCTGCAGGATCAGGTAGCGCAGCAGCTGCGTGCGGCGCGGCACGTCGACCGTGATGGCGCGCTGCACGATGTCGGGCTGGTCCTTCGGTTCGGATGCCACCTCGATGCGCACGGGCTTCTGCAGCAGGCTGTCGGCCAGCGCCTGCACGCTGTCGGGGAAGGTGGCGGAAAAGAACAGGTTTTGCCGCTGCCCGGGCAGCAGCGCCAGGATGGCTTTGATTTCCTCGCTAAAGCCCATGTCGAGCAAGCGGTCGGCTTCGTCGAGCACGAACAGCGACACGCCGCCCAATTTGACGGCGTTCTGGCGCACCAGGTCCAGCAAGCGGCCGGGCGTGGCGACGACGATATCGGCGCCGCCGCGCAAGTCCATCATCTGCGGATTGATCGACACGCCGCCGAACAGCACGGAAATCTTCAGCTTGATCGGCAGCGGCTTGGCCAGCGCATGCACCGTCTGCCCCACTTGCGCGGCCAGCTCGCGCGTGGGCACGAGGATCAGCGCGCGCACCTGGCGCGGGCCGGAAACGGGCGCCATCAGCGCCTGCAGCAGCGGCAGCGCGTAGGCGGCCGTCTTGCCGGAACCCGTCTGCGCCGCGCCCAGCACGTCGCTGCCGCGCAGGATGGCGGGAATGGCGGCCGCCTGGATGGCCGTCGGCGCGGCATAGCCGGCCTTCTCGACGGCGCGGACCAGGGCGGGAATCAGACCCAGGGAGGAAAATGGCATAGCGGGCCTTCTTTATTCGGAAAGTGAGACCGGCCGCAATGTGCGGCCGGTCGGAATAGCGACAGTATAAGGCAATGGCCGTTAACACCCAACCAAACCTACTGCGCGTCGGCATAGGCGGCCTGCGATGCTCACTGTACTATTCGTACAGTTCCGCTTCTCGGCCACCTCTTCCTTCCGCTCGCTACGGTTTGATTGGGCGTCGTGGCGACAGTAGATCATTACTTGGGCATTTGCAGCGCCGGATGGCCTGTTTCATCGTAGCCGGGCATGCCGCGCCGGATCGCGTGCGAAAAGTCCGCATCGTCGTTGGCGGCCCGCGCGCGCGCCGTGACGTGGCCGCCATCGCGCAACTGCTGGAAGGTCTGGCCAGGTACCAAGCCCTGGACGTCGAACAGATAGCGGTCCAGGTAGCCCGAGGCCATCAGCCGGTAATCGAGCGGCAGGCCCGGCACGATGCGGCGCACCATCTCGAAGACGATGGTGGTGCAGTTGGCCGTCAGGGTGTTGTAGAAGCGCGGCTGGGCCTTCAGCGCTTGCGCCTCGTCCAGGTAGGCAAGGAACAGCGAGCGCATGGCCGCTTTCGGCATCATCACGCGGTACAAATGCATGTCCTCGCCGCGCGCATTCGTGCGCACGCGCAGGATGTCGCGCTCGTCGGCGGCGATCAGGCTCATCTCGAAATGCTTGAAGAAGCCGCCGATGGCGGAAAAGCTCTCGCCCTTTTCCTTGCGGATCTCGATGGAAAACGTCAAAAATCGCCCGTCGGCAAAGCCGAACGAGATCAGCGTGTGCGCAATATACGGCCCCGTCCAGTACGACAGCGCCGTGTCCACCGTGCGCAGTTCGTCGAGGTCGTAGCTGCGCTGCTCCCACCTGACCGTGTAGTCGTCATCGCTGCGCCAGTCGAAATTGCGCACATTGTCCAGAGTGACCAGGTTGCCCTTGAGCGTGCCCGTGACGTTGCGCGCCACGTCGTCGGCCCACACGCGCTGCTGCTTCGGCGCGATCAAACTCCACCACACGAGCAGCAGGATGAAACCGGCCGCATACGGCAGCAGCACGCGCGCGTCGCCGCGCGCCCACCACAGCGCGATGCTGGCCACGCCCAGCGCGCCCCACAGCAAGGCGCCGATGGCTTGCGCCGCCGTGCCGCCGGACAGCTGGTACCACAGCGCCAGCGCGCCCCACAGGGCGGTCAACAGGAGAATCAGGGAAACGGCCATTTTGCCGAGGGTGGCCAGCACGGAGCGGGCACGCAGTGATAAGAAAGTCATGTCCCGATTATAAGGGCAAGCGCAGGAACAGGTGCGTCCGGGCAAGTTTCAAGCGAGGGCGGCCGCAACAGGCCCGGCCGCAAAATCCTTGCTTGCCTGCCAATTTATTTCATGAGAGCATGTTGTCCAAATAAAATGTATAGACAAGGCGGCCTGTCCTGGCAGCGCTGCCTTGGCCATTCCAGGAGATAGCTTGCAGCCCCCTTCCCTCTACGCCCTCGCCGGCAGCCTCAATTCCCTGTTCATCGTCATCAGCCTGTATGGTTTATGGTCGCAGCTGCAAAAAATCTGGCAGCGCAAGCGCGATGCCGGCATCGGCGCCGGCCAGACGACGGACATTTTGTCCATCAATCAGTTCAGCGTCAGCTTCCTCGCGTATTGCGCGTTCTTTGTGTACGGCTATTCCATCACGCCGTTCAACCACTACATCGTCTGGCCGCGCCTGGCAGCGTCCCTGATCGCGCTGGCCGTCCTGTATGAAATCGAGCGCGACCGCCGCAGCCGGGCATCGCGCCATGCGCTGCTGGCCTGCGCGCTGCTGCTGGGCGCCGGCGTGGCGGGGCTGGCCTTCGGCCCCACGTTCAGCGATGAAAAGCGCCTGATCTCGCAAAGCCTGATCGTCGCCGTCACGGTGCTGCTGGCGCAGGGCTATGCGCACCAGATTCGCCTCATTTACCGGTCGGGCAGGACGGGCGCCGTGTCGTTAAAGATGAGCCAGTTCATCCTGGCGATGGATGTCAGCACCATCTTTTTTGCCTGCGTCATGGGCCTGTCGACGGGCTGGCCCTTGCTGCTGCTCGCCTGCGTCAGCGCCACGACCAAATTGATCATCATGTGGCTGTTCCGCTGGGAGAAGACCAGTCCCGCAGCCCGGGTGAAACGGCAGACTCCGGCCTGACGCTAGAATGGCGGCATCGCCACCTTGTTGAAAGCACCGCCATGCATGCCGCCATCCCCATCCTGCGCATCTTTTCCGAAGAAAAGGCGCGCGAGTTCTACCTCGGCTTCCTCGGCTTTACCCTGGACTGGGAACACCGCTTCGAGCCCACGGCGCCGCTGTACCTGCAGGTGACGCGGGGCGAGCTGGTGCTGCACCTGTCCGAACATTATGGCGACGCGACGCCGGGCGCGGCGCTGCTGATCCCCGTCGACGACGTCGCCGCCCTGCACGCGGAACTGCAGGCCAGGGATTATCCGTATGCGCGGCCCGGCATCCGCGACGAGGACTGGGGCCACATCCTGGAAGTGGCGGACCCGTTCGGCAACCGGCTGCGCTTCTGGCAGCGCAGCGAGTAAGCTTACTGGCCGCTCAGCGCCCGCATTTCCGCATACAGGTTGGCCTTGCCCTCGAAGCCGATGCCGACCAGGTCCGGCATCGTGATATGGCCATTTTCGACGCGCACGCCATCGGGAAAACCGCCGAAGGGCTGGAATAAATCCGGATACGACTCGTTGCCGCCCAGGCCCAGGCCGGCCGCGATATTCAGGGACATCTGGTGGCCGCCGTGCGGGATGCAGCGGCTGCGCGACCAGCCGTGCTGGTGCAGCATGTCCAGGGTGCGCAAATATTCCACCAGGCCGTAGCTGAGGGCGCAGTCGAACTGCAGCCAGTCGCGGTCGGCGCGCATGCCGCCGTAGCGGATCAGGTTGCGCGCATCCTGCATGGAAAACAGGTTCTCGCCCGTCGCCATCGGCTTGTCGTAATAGCTGCGCAAGGTCGATTGCAGCTCGAAGTCGAGCGGGTCGCCCGCCTCTTCGTACCAGAACAGGTCATATTCACGCAGCGCCTTGGCGTAAGCGATCGAGGTATCGAGATCGAAGCGGCCGTTCGCATCCACGCACAGCTTCTGCCCATCCTGCAGCACCTCCATGATGGCGTCGATGCGGCGCAAATCCTCGTCCAGCGAGGCGCCGCCGATCTTTTTCTTGACCACCGTGTAGCCACGGTCGACATAGCTGCGCATCTCGTCCTGCAGGGCGGAAAGGCTCTGGCCCGGATAGTAATAGCCGCCGGCCGCATACACGAAGACCTGTTTGTCAGGCACGCCCGTGCCGTGGCGCTCGGCCAGCAGCTGGAACAGCGGCTTGTTCTCGATCTTCGCCACGGCATCCCAGATGGCCATGTCGATGGTGCCGATGGCCACCGAGCGCTCGCCGTGGCCGCCCGGCTTTTCATTGGTGTACATGCAATCCCACACCTTGTGCGGATCGAGGTTGCTGCCGTCGTCCGTGACGAGCGAGACGGGATCGGCATCGAGGATGCGGGGAATGAAGCGCTCGCGCATCAGCATGCCCTGGCCGTAGCGGCCATTCGAATTGAAGCCGTAGCCGACGACGGGCTTGCCGTCGCGCATCACGTCCGTGATGACGGCCACCAGGCTTAACGTCATCTTCGTGAAATCGATGTATGCATTGCGGATGGGCGAGGAAATGGGGATGGTCTTTTCGCGGATTTCGACGATTTTCATGCGGCTCTCCTGTGGCTGAAAACAATGACGCCAGCTTACCCGCGATACAAAGCCATATAATCGATATCAATTTAAAGCATTATTCACTTGAAGTGAAAGATGAACCAATGAAAACGGACGCCACCACGGAAATGGCCTTCTTTGTGCTGCTGGCCAAGCTGGGCAGCCTGTCGGCCACGGCGCGCGAGCTGGGCATCACGCCACCCGCCGTCAGCAAGCGATTGGTGCTGATGGAACAGCGCCTGGGCGTACGCCTGCTGAACCGCAGCACGCGGCGCATCAGCCTGACGGGCGATGGCGAAAACTATTTGCAACAGGCGCGGCAAATCCTCGACGATATCCGCGCCATGGAAGAGTCGCTGGCCAGCGGCGGCGCCGAGCCGCGCGGACTGCTGCGCGTGAATGCCACCTTGGGCTTCGGGCGCACGGTGATCGCGCCCCTGCTGTCGCAATTCGCGCTGCGCCACCCGCAGCTGGAAGTGCAGCTGCAGCTGACGGACAGCCCCATCAACCTGGTCGAGCAGGCGTACGACCTGGGCATCCGCTTCGGCGACTTGCCCGACACGCGCCTGTCGGCGCGGCGCATCATGTCGAACCGGCGCTTCCTGTGCGCTTCGCCCGCCTACCTGCAGGCGCACGGCACGCCGCACACCCCCGACGAGCTGGCGCGGCACCGCTGCATCGTGCACCGGCAGAACGACGACGCCTACGGCATCTGGCGTTTGAGCCGCGGCCGCGCCACGCACACGGTGAAAGTGCGCGGCACGGTGGCCAGCAACGATGGCGACGTGGTGCTGGGCTGGGCCCTGGACGGCCACGGCATCCTGCTGCGTTCGGAATGGGACCTGGCGCGCTACCTCGACAGCGGCCGCCTGCGCGTGGTGCTGGCCGACTATGCGCTGGCGCCGGCCGACCTGTACGCCTATTATCCGAGCCGCCACCAGCTGCCCGCCAAAGTGCGCGCTTTTATCAATTTTCTCATCCAGCAATTGCAGCCGGACTCGGCCACAGCAGCAGAATCAGGTTAAACTACAATATTGCGATATGGCAATATTATGAAGGAGTAGGTTTTGCTAGTCATACTCGGATTTCTCGTCGTGCTGTTTTCCGTCTTCGGCGGTTTCGCCATGCAGGGGGGACACTTGGGCGCCCTGTTCCAGCCGCTGGAGCTGCTGATGATCGGCGGCGCCGCGCTGGGCACCTTCTTTGTCGGCAACGACGCCAAGGCCATCCGCGCCACGTTCGCCGCCCTGCCCACCCTGTTCCACGGCTCGCAATACACGAAGGCGCGCTACATGGAGCTGATGGGGTTGATGTATGAAATCCTCAGCAAGATCCGCAAGGAAGGCCTGATGTCGGTCGAAGACGATATCGACGACCCCTATCGCAGCGCCATCTTCGTGAAATACCCGTACACGCTCGGTGACGAGCACATCCTGGAATTCATCACCGATTATCTGCGCCTGATGGTGTCGGGCAATATGGACGCCTACCAGATCGAAAACCTGATGGATAACGAGATCGAAACGCACCATGAAGATGCGGAAATGCCGATCCAGACGATTTCGCAGCTGGCCGACGCCATGCCCGCCTTCGGCATCGTGGCCGCCGTGATGGGCGTGGTGCACACGATGGCCTCCGTCGGCTTGCCGCCGGCCGAGCTGGGCGTGCTGATCGCGCAGGCGCTGGTGGGCACCTTCATCGGCATCTTGCTGGCCTACGGCTTCATCGCGCCGCTGGCCAGCTTGCTGCGCCGCAAGCACCATGAAACGGCGAAGATGTACCAGTGCGTGAAAGTGACGTTATTGGCCAGCCTGAACGGCTACGCCCCGGCGCTGGCCGTGGAATTCGGCCGCAAGGTCATTTCCGCCACGGAACGCCCCTCGTTCAGCGAACTGGAAAACCACGTGCGCCAGGTGCGCACGAAGAACTGATACGGCCTGTCCCGCTTGCTCGGCGCGTCAGGCTTCGGGCGCCGTCCAGACCAGGTTCCACAGGTGGCCGTCGATATCCTCGAAGCCCTGGTCGTACATGAAGCCATGGTCTTCGGGCGGATGCGGTATACGGCCACCGGCGGCGACGGCCTTGGCAATCAGGCTGTCCACCTCTTGCCGGCTTTCGCAACTGAGGCAAATGACGACTTCATTGGCCTGCCTTGCATCCGCGAGCGGCTTGCCGGTCAGGGACTGGAAGAACGGTTCGGTCGTCAGCATGGCCTCGATGCTGCCTTCGACGATGTTCATGAACGCCGCGTTCTCGCCGCTGAAGCGGGGATTGAAGGTGAAGCCGAGAGCGGAAAAGAAAGCCCTGGATTTATCCAGGTCTTTTACGGGCAGGTTGAGGATGATCTGTTTGTTCATGGCGTTTCCCTGCTTCCTTGGTGAAGGTGGAATGGGCAAGCGGTGCGCCTTCCCTGCGATGGTGGACGCATACAAAATCGACACACTTGCGAAAAAATCGTTCCTCCAGAATATCAATAAATACTGAAGAAAGGCGCGGACTATGCTCAGGGCGTGCCCTCGATGCCGGCGGCGGCGCGGGCCAGGCTTGAGCGCGCGCCAGCCACCGCGCGCAGGCGTTCTTCCAGATAGGCGCTCACGCGCGGATGCTGGCTGAAGGCGACGTTGAAGCGGATGTGCCGGTCGGGCGTGTCGCTGGCCGAGAACGCGGCGCCGCGCATCAGCAGGATCTTGTTGCGGTAGGCGTCCTGCACCAGCAAGTCCACGTCCAGCCCTTCGGGCATGGAGCCCCACAGGAAAATGCCCGCATCGCCGGGCTGCTCGAACAGCACGCCGGCCGCGCTCAGCTGCCGCGTGCTGGCGTTGCGCGCCACCATGATCTTGCGTTGCAGCCGCTCCAGGTGCTTGCGCAGATTGCCGGCCTTGAGCACTTCCAGCAGCACGTATTCGTTCAGCGCAGGCAAGGTCATGACAGCGTGGATCTTGGTGCGCATCAAGGGCTTGAGCAGGGCCGGCGCCGCGGCCAGGTAGCCCATGCGCAGGGCCGGGCTCAGCGCCTTGCACAGACTGGAATAGTAGATCACGCCATCCAGTCCGGACAGCGATGCCAGCCGCGTGCTGTGGCCCGGCTGGAAATGGCCGTGCACGTCGTCTTCGGCGATCAGGAAGCCATGTTGCTGCGCCATGATCAGCACCTTGTGCAGGTTGGCGGCGCTGCTGCTCCACCCGGTGGGATTGTGCAAGGCCGTCTGCACGAACAGCAGGCGCGGACGGTGCGCGCGGCAGGCCGCTTCCAGTTCGTCCAGGTCGAGGCCGTCGGGGCGGCGCTGGATGGGCACCAGGCGCACGCCGTCCTGGCGCAGCCGGCCAAACATCAGGAAGTATCCGGGGTCTTCCACCAGCACCGTATCGCCGGGCTGCAGGAAGGTGCGGCAGATCAGATCGATCGCATGGGTGCCGCCGAACGTGGTGAGGATGTGGCTCGCGTCCGCCGCGATGCCGATGCCGCGCATCAGCAGCGCGATCTGCTCGCGCAGTTCGGCCAGCCCTTGCGGCGGGCAGCGCGAAGCCATGCCGGCCGCGCTGCGCGCCAGGCCGCGTTGCACGGCCGCCGCCGGCAGCGCATCCTGCAGCCAGGTGGGCGGCAAGGCGCCGCTGCTGGCCAGCAGCACGCCCGGCCGCTGGTCGTTCACTTGCTGGCTCAGCCAGACCGGCTCCTGCTCCTGGCCCGCTTCCAGCGCCACCTCGTCGGGAATGGCGCGGCTGGCGTCAGCCGGTGCGCAGACGAAGAAGCCGGTCGTGCCGTGCGTATCGATGACCCCTGCGGCCACCAGCCTGTCATACGCGACCACCACGGTGTTGGTGCTGACCGCGAGCTGCGTGGCGAGCTGGCGTATCGACGGCAGCCTGGTCCCGCCAGGCAGAACGCGTTGCGCGATCTGCTGGCGCAATGCGGCCTCGATCTGCTTGAACAGGGCGATGGGTGAGGAGCGGTCGATGGCGAACATGGCGCAAGTCTAGCGTAAAAACATCACGGCGAGCACCAGCAGGATGGCACCCATCGTCAGATTGAAGATGCGCTGCTTGCGCGGCGCTTTCAACACGCCGCGGATCGACACGCCGAACAGCGCCCACATGGCGTTGCACGGCGCCCCCACCACGGTGCCGGTCACGGAAACCAGCAGCGCGCTGGCGAGCATGTTGCCGTGCACGGGCATGAAGACCGACGCCATGGTGACCGCCTTGAGCCAGCTCTTCGGGTTCAGCGCCTGAAACAGCGCCGCCTGCGCAAACGACACGGCCTTCGGCGCGCTGCTTCCCGCCACCGAGGCGCCGGCCAGCTTCCAGGCCAAAAACACCAGGTACAGCGCGCCCGCGATCCGCAGTAGCTGCTGCGCCATCGGGTAGGCGACGAACACGCTGCCCAGCCCCACGCACATGAGCATGGTCTGCACGAAAATGCCGGCCTGGATGCCGAGGATCACCGGCAGCGCACCGCGATAGCCGAAATTGGCGCCGGTGGTGGCCAGCATGACGTTGTTCGGCCCGGGGGTGGCGGACATCACAAAGCAATAGCTCATCAGGGGCAGGAGTTCGGTCATGGCAGGCAGTCGCAGGTGGAGAAGGCCCCAGTCTAGGAGCGCGGCCCGGCGGCGACAAGACACAAGGCGCCGCGTACAGGCACATGCTGTATCAGTCGGGCGACGGCTACAGCGGCGACAGGGACCGCCCCGCCCAGGCCCCTGCCACGCCCCATCAGGCTCTCATATGCCTGGAACCATGGATCAAAACTGAGCTAGCGGTAGCGCTTTACCTAAATGGCACCGTCTGCTTTCGCCCCGAAGCAGACCTTCGCGACAGCACTGCAAGCATGTTCTTATGCTTTCGGGAGATCCCGCGAACGGAAATCCGTCTCCATGATTTCGACCAAACCCAGTGCCTGATGCATCACAAGCACTGCTGCTCGGTAAAAGGCCGCTTGGGAGGAACTAACCTCATCAACTATTACCTCATTGACCCAGATACTGCCTGTTGATGGAAACGAGGGAAAATACCGGTCGAGTCCATGTTGCAGGCCTCTCAAAATCGCGTCCGCGTACTCCACAGGTGGCTCAACTTTAAAGTGGATACCCGGCACTTGGTTGTAATGAAATTGCACCCTCAATCCTGCGGACTGGAACCGTGGGCCGAGATGCTGGTTAAACGACACGGTGTGCTCAACTTCTCCAGGGTGGTTTCTTGGCATGGTGATCTACACAGAGTTGATTAATTTCGAACGGCTGCTTTTGGCCGGTTGCCGTCGTTGGTCGGTTACGCCCCATTTCGGACGTTCGTGAACTAGAACTCTACTGACGTTTTTATGGCACCGTTACCCATCAGGCGTGCATTGTGATAGCTAGCAGAGGCGCTCGCCCTGCTTCTTCGCATCGTTCATTTACAAAAGCAGCGCACTTAAGCAGCTCATCATACAATGCAGGACATCTAGTCTTGAAGGATGATGCGCCGTCAATGACCAAAGCCAAACTCTCACCTGCAGCGACATGTACAGATGACATCTGTGCCGACGGCTCGTCGAGGTATCCCATGCAGTCAATCCATGCGTTCATATTTCTCCCGTAGAAATCTGGGAACCCACAAGCATCAGAGAAAACCGAGTGAAAGGTCTCGTCGTCGACTATCAGGTTTGAATTAATTCGAATTGAGTGCATAGGAAATTTCTGCTCTGCTCACGGAGACTCGAACGGCCGCTCTTGGCCGCTTGCCGTCGTCGGCGGTTTCAGCCCCATTGGGGACATTGGTAAAGACTCAAAGCAGCGTTCCGATGTTCTGGCTACTAGGGCACGCTAGCTCATTTGGTCCGGCGGACTATGGGGCAGTGCTGCGATTCGCTCCAGTTCCGATCTAAGTCCAAATGCATTGATTGCATGTTGGAGTCCGTACGCTGCAAATGAAACGGCATCGGGGATTCTCCCTTCCACTTCGCGCAGACGCGCGAGTACAAGAGCTAAGCGAACGTTCGTTATCCCAAATCCACTGAACTCCATCGGACCTTCCACCAAGTGTTCCACTTTCATTGTGTCGAGTGAAGAGGCCGGCATCGACATCGCATCAAACACCGGGCGACCGTATGCCACGTAGACCTTGGCTGCATCGTTCATTGCCCTTTCAAGTGATGCCTGATCATCATAGCGCCACCACTGATCTGCCCCGGATTCCGACAATCGCCTCCTGAACTCACACGCGGACTCAGCGATCTTCTTTGGGGCGGATGCGTTACCTAGTACATCAGGAACTGCAACTGGTTGAATAACAAGATTGATCGCGAACTGTCCTCCATACCTCGCCCCCTGAATATTGACCACATGGATTTGACCATCCCGAGTGCGGCGGAACGTCCTTCCATATCCCGTAAAGCCTTCTGCACGAAGTTCTGGAGCCAAGTGAACCTTAATAATGGTCTCGATACGCGTAGTTTCAATGGACATTGTGTTTCCCAAAATTCAAAGTAACAGGCTACTGGTAGACATAGCGTAGAGCCAGACCGTAATGCTGCGCGAAATGAATAGCGACACCGCCATTCAACTCGCGACTTTGTCGTCCCATGAAATGAACGACCGCTTCTGGCCGTTAGCTGAAAAATTATTCGTCGGCATATGGAATCATATCGATCTCAGGAAAGGACGTTGTGTAGCCCCCCAATCTCGAAATCTATAATACATAGTCATTGCCTCGAATGAACTCTTCGCATCAACAGTCCATTCCAACCGTGCGTCTGAGGGGCAGGTCTGCCATTCTGACACAAGCCCAGCTATGCGAATCCCCAAGCTGAAGTCTCTGCGTAAGCTCAGCGTCAATACGCATACACAGCATAGTAAGTAGTGCCGTATTAACAGTTAGTACTGCACGGTTTGCTGTGAGTCTGAACACCTAGGCTGAGATCGTGTCCGAATGGCAGACCTGACCCCGCCCCGGATTGCCCAGGCGGCCAGCCTTTCACTGCCAGAGGCTGAATCTGCTGAATAGCTGATTGAATCTTCCACAAGAGCATTATTTTATCTTCCATTTTTTCTTGCTCGCGCGAGTGACCGCTTCTGGAGTGACCGCTTCTGGCCGCCAGCGGCCGATGAGCATATCGAATTACCAAGCGAGAAAAGTCACGCAATGCCACGTAAACGCGAATGGCTGCTTCTGGCCGATTTCAGCCGATTTATATCACAGCAATCTTCGATAAACGAGGAAGCCAGACTTCTCAGCAATCCCGTCGTACAGTCGCATTGCGGTAGCGTTCGTCTCGTGCGTCTGCCAGTACACTCGGTGGCATCCAGCGGCTGCGGCTTCGACATAGACCCGTTCAATAAGACAGCGGGCAACACCCTGCCCCCTAACCGATACAGTAGTGAACAGATCTTGTAAATAGCAGCTAGGACCGATCTGAATTGTGCTTCGGTGGTATAGAAAATGAGCAAACCCCACCACCTTATCCTCCTTCACGGCTACCAAAGCATGCATCGGTTCGTAGGCGTCAAAAAAACGTGACCAAGTCATCAAAGTCGTTTTTTCAGGTAGCGCGGTTTCACCGTGGCGACCGTAGAACTCATTGTAACCAAGCCACAATGCCTGCCACTCATGAAAATCGCTGTCTTTTACCTCGCGAACGAAAGTGCCGAAAGTATTGATTACATTCTCCATCGTCCTTTCCCCATGTTGTGAAAAAAAAGTCGACATTGCGAAGGTCAGCTTCTGGCCGGCTGCTGTCGTTAGCAGGTTCCGCCCCAAAGTTGACTCTCAAATCCTACCAGCGAGCTATGCAATCATCAGCGTTGCGTTGTCAAACGACTCATCGTCCAATGCTAAAATCACTGCACGCATCAGTTGACAATGCGTAGGCGGCAATTCGTGGCCTTTGTGTGATGTATTCCAGTGTTTGTATAGCAGCTCCAACTCCACCTTAAAAGCAGTAAGCGTGGCACCCGAAAGGCAGAATCCCGCCTCAGAATCAGCTCGTTCTGTAATTGTACTAATCGTTGGCAGCCCGATATCGAAGCTTGCGGCTTCCCAATAGAGATACACGGTCTGAGCGGAACCTAAGTACAGACTGATGGTTGGCTCAATCGCTGTAGACTGTTTAAATATCATCAGATGATAGGCCACTTAGTACCTTTAAGTCGCGAGTTGGGCATCCGCTGCTGGCCGCCTTGCGACAGCCAACTACGTCCAAAGCAGACGCGCGTCGGAGCGCTAAAGCATATCCGAGTCGGTTGCAAGATTGGGCATACTGCGTTTAGCTTTCCATGGAAATTTCCTCGATGGCACCTGTTTCATCGAATCGGACGCTAAGTACGTAATTTGTGACCTTGCCAGGCAAAGTAAAATCGAACACATCAATACCGTTCTCATCCTCGTCCCCCCAGTGAGACTTCAATTCCAAGAGGCCAAGAACCTGTTCGGGTTCGGGGGACGTAGTGGCCAGATTCGACTGCCAATAGGTGGCGTCCAACTCTTCGAGGTGGTGAGAGACGAATAGAGTTCCACCGTATTCATCAGCTTCGGTACCGAACGCATCACGAATCGCGGCTAGCGCAGACATCTCACGCCGCTTAATTTCATCTAACTGTGGTTGCACTACGTTCTCCTAAAAGGTGTCCAATTTTCACTGGGGATACAGTTTTGCCCCTCGTGGTCGAATCTGACTGACCGCTACTGCCCGGTTTCTGTCATCGGCAGGTTCCGCCCCAAGGCGAACACTGCTATACGCGCTTAATGATGTGAATCTGCCCCCGCTTTTGAAGCATCTTGGAAGCCGCGACGGCGAGCGCATCATCCTCAATGATGCGTGCCATTAGACCACCACTCTCGTCAAGATAGCCGACGAGATGACTGTCAAGGGAGAGCCAGCGGTCTAAAGTTATGCCATTAACCGTCAGTGCTTGAATTACATCTTCGTCTTTAATTTTCACGATGCAACAATATCCTGTTTTGGTTGTTTCTCTGCAAGGGCGGTTTTGAAAGACCGCTTCTGGCCGGTTGCCGTCGTTGGCGGATGCCGCTCCATAGCGAACAGATTCCATTACATGCTGGCGATCCAGTCTTCAAATTCTTTCGCCAAATCTGGCGGATTGGCCAATCGCGTTTGTACAGCAATCTCATCATAGTATTCGAGTTCATGCACGACAATCGGGATCGGGCGTGAAAAGCCCTTTTCGATAACGCCGTTTTCATGAAGTGCCCGTGCGATCCGAACACATGCGTCTACAAAGTAGGCGTTGATGTCGCCCCCAATGCGCATACACCGATCAAAGTCGGCTTCCTCATCTTCATCTGTGTACCATAGCCCTCGTGCCTTCAGAAGCTCTTCCAGCAGTTGGCCGCCTTCCGTATCGGGTTCACCAATGTATTTCAATTCGTTCTGGAGCCAAAAGGCAAAGTTCCATTTCGCTTCTGCGGCATCGGACGCTGAGGGCGTGCATTCCGTCAAATGCGTCAATGTATTGTAGCCAAGTTGCAGAACCGGATAACGCGGATCGTCGTCGTTATCGTAAATGAAGAATGACAATGCATAAATATCCGGAATGGTCGACGTATCGATGTTTGCCAACGCGGCACAAATGTGGCAGTAAGAGAATTGTTCAAAATCATTCATAGGCTTCGTTTCCTCGTGTGGACATACGGATTCGATGTTACGGCGTCCGCTTCGGGCCGCCAGCGGCCCGTGAGCATAACGAATTAGCAAGCGAGATAAGTCACACATTGTCACGTCAACTTGAATGTCTGCTTCTGCCCGGTTGCCGTCGTTGCCGCGTTCCGCCCCATTGCGGACCTTCATTTATTGCCTCGGCCACTGTCGTGGAAGCGGGACGCCGGACGAAAACCTCCAGGTGCTACGGTCAAGCGATACCAAACCATCCCGGAATGGAATCCTCACTGCGTCGCCCATAAACCAAACCCGAAGATCAAGCCAAAAATCTCCTAGAAGAATTTCGTTTATTTCATCTGCCACCACGCCATCCGAAAATGGGTATTCCATTCGTTCAAGTACCAACGTTCCGTTGCTCTTAAGCCGATACGCCGACACATAACCACGCCATAACGCTGTGCATTCAGTCATCTTCGTTTCGTCGGCCGATGACACAAATACATAATTAGATGACTTTCTCGGCTCATCAATGTCTCCGATGCAGACACCGTACAACTGCAAGCCCGACAGTAAAATAGATTCGACATCAACAATCAAGATATCGGGACATTGCGCAGTCATGTTGGCTCCTAAAAATTTCGATTGTCTGCTACTGGCCGATAGCGGACGGCCGAAATCGCTCGGCCCATGAAGTCATTGTATTCATGACAAGCAAGTGGTTCTATCAGGCGCTTCCAGCCCTCCTCAGGCCATTTACGGCGTCGCCGCCGTCTCCTCCGGGCAGCTGAGCTCGTCCTCCTGCGTGTACAAGGTCATCGGCACGCGCTGGCCGTCGACTTCCAGCTCGCGCACTTTCGGCGGCACCAGCTGGAATTCGCCCGCCTGCAGTTTTTCGCGCAGGGGCTTGCAGCGCAGGGCGTCGGTGGGGATTTGCCCGCGCGCGGTCCAGCTGCCGTCGTCCTTTTCCGCCAGCAAGACGGATGAGGCGCGCGGGTCATTGCTGATCAGCAGCACTTCCTGCTTGCCGTCGCCATCGAAATCGAGCAGGTAGGCATCGCACTGTGGCCCTGCCCGCTTCAAGCAGGCGGGCAAGCGCCAGGCCGGGCTCACTTGCGTCCAGTCCTGGCGCAGGAAACTCTGCGGCAGCTTCGCCGTTGCCGGACGCAGGGTGAGGTTGATCGATACGTCGCTCAGCGCACCCGTCTCGTCGAGCCGGTTCTGGCGCTTGAGCATGGCCTCGGCACGGGCCCGCACGATGGCGGCGTCCGGGCCCGTCGTGCGCGTCTTGAGTTCCTGCAAGGCCGCCTGGCCGTAGCGGGCGCCCTGGAAGCGCAAATATTCGAAATCGAACTTGTCCACGCCAACCTTGCCGCTCTCCAGGCGCGCCATCTGGCTGGCCACGGAAATGCGCGCCGGGTCGGCCAGCGGCGAGAACAAGGCGAACAGCACCAGCAGGGTAACAAAGGCCGTGGCCACGTTGACGTTGGCAATCAGGTGCAGCCAGTCGCCGTACTTGCTGGCCGCCCAGGCATAGCCGGCGGCGTAGCAGGTGGCGATCAAGAGGCAGGCGCAAGCGATCAGGCGGTCGGACGTCCAGCCATGCGACATCACGCGCAGGGTCAGCGCATAGATGGCGATGCCGACCACCCACGGCAGCAGCAAACATGCCAGGCGCGTGCCCAGTCGGATGCCGCGCGCCACGCCATGGCCCACTTCGCCATTCTGGAAGGCGGCATTGATCAGCACCACCAGCACCCCGGCCATGCCCAGCAACACGGATGCCGCATGGCGCGTGGCCCACAGGCGCTCGAAGCCGATGAATGGCAGGGTCAGCAAGAAACCGGAAACGAGCACGGCGGCGATCGGCACCAGCCACGACAGCAGCACCAGCAGCAAGGTGCGGATGCCGCGCACGATGGATGGGCGCACGTCCGTGATGTGAATGGCGAACGAAAACGCGAAGCAGATGACGGGAATCACGAACCACGCCTGGCCCAGCAGCTTTTTCAGGAAACTGAGCTTGATCAACAGAAACAGCTGCCCGCCCAGCCACAGCACCAGCCACAGACCCAGCACGAACAGCAGGGAAAACAGCAGCTGGATGCCCAGCTTCCAGGCGATTTCAAAGTAGGTGGGATAGCGCGCGATGCGCTGGCCATCCTGGGCACTGGCCAGCACGAGCGCGTGGGCAATATACAAGCCCACCACGCAGAAGCCGAATAGCTGGGCGGAAATGACGCGCAGCGGCGCGCCCGGCTTGTAATTACCCCAGATCACATGTTCGGCGCCGCGCGCCACGTCATGCCAGGCCAGCACGGCCAGCACGACAGCCGCGCCCGCCATCCACAGGGCGATGCGTTTCACCGACATGTGGCCCAGGCTGGACACCAGCAGGATGGGCAGCAGCAGGCTGATCAGCATCAGCGGACCCAGCAGGTAGGCTTCCGTCGCGGGCCACACCTTGTCTTGCGCCGTGCTGTACAGCCAGTACAGCAGCAAGCCTTGCAGCAGGCCCGCCACCAGGCGCGTCACCGCGATGCGCGGCGCCACCACCGGATCGAGCAACGCCATGTTTTTTCCAGCGGCATCCTGCTGCATAGTCATTCCTTTAATAGTCGTTTATTGCTGTAAAGCACGCCCATTATTGCATTTCGTTATATTCATCTCAACAGCGATTCGTGCGCACGCCCTTCCCGCCCGGCCACGGCGCCGTGCAGAGGCAGGCTTTGCGCGAGGCCCCAGGCCAGTTCCGGCACGATGAACAGCCACAGCACGGGCTGGCCCGTCACCAGCAAGGCCCACGCCATCCAGGTGGAAAACAGGTAGCGGGCCGCCGCGTCATAGCGGCCGAAGCGCGGCTGCGGGTCGAGCATGCGCAGCACCGACCAGACCATCACCACGCTGCCAAACAAGCTGCTGAACAGCAGATGCAAGGGTTCGAAGAGAGGCAGCGGCGCGCCGCCCAGGCCCACGTTGATAGCGTTCAAGTGCTCGCGCAGCAGCAAAAACGTCCACGGCGTGATAAACGGGGCAGTCATGAGCACATCATAAATGGCGCTGGCGCGCACCACACGGCGGAAGGCGGAAACGGACAACATGGGGGAACTCCTGTCAGTGGAAAGCGCCCATGATCGAGGCTGGAGTACACTCCAGGGTCAAGCATTTTATGAAAGAAAAGAACCATGCAGATCGGCGAGATGGCACAGGCGACGGGCTTGAGCCGCGATACCCTGCGCTTCTATGAAAAACGGGGCTTGCTGCGCGCGCGGCGCGGCGCGAACGGCTACCGCGACTACCCGCCCGAAGCGGCCGACTGGCTGCGCTACCTGCGCACGGCGCAGCAGCTGGGCTTTACCCTGGCGGAAATCGAAGCCGACATGCCGCTGCTGGCGGCCGCAGGCGATCCCGCCACGGCGGATCTGCTGCGCGCGGCGCTGGCGCGCAAGCTGGGCGAAATCGATGCGCGCATCGATGGATTGACGCAGTTGCGCGGCGAACTGGTACGGCGTATGGGGGCGGCAGCGGCGGCGTGCCCATTGCGCGGAGATGCCGATGCAAATCCCTAAACTGCTGCCGTGGCTGTTCCTGCCGGGCGCTGGCGACGGTTCAGTGCGGCGAACCGGGCGATGAAGGTGTTGCATTGGCCTGTCCGCATGGAAGGCTCCCGTTGGTCTGCGATGCACAGTCAGACAGCAGGGACACAGGAAAATTCCCGGACGTCCCCTGCTGAGCGGGGACAGAGCCAAAAAAAACCGCCTGTGCATGGCAGCAGGCGGTTTGATGTCAGGCCAACCCGGCTTACTTGGCAGCCTTGCGGCGGCGCAGGAAACCCATCAGGCCCAGACCGGCCAGCAACATGGCGTAGGTTTCCGGTTCCGGCACGGCGGCCATCACGGACACGTTGTCGATGACGGCGCCCGAGTAATTGTCGAATGGCGTGCCGGCCTTGGCGGCACTGGCAAACGACAGGGTCGCCAGGCCAGTGGAAGCGGCAGTGAAGCTCAGGGTGTGGCTGTACAAGGTGTTCGACACGGCGGCGGTCGAGTAGAAATTACCGGCCGCGCCACCGAAATTGACGCTCACGCCCTGGCCTGCGGGGCCGCCGGAATTGCGCGCCATGTCAAAGCTCAGATTGTAAGTCTGGCCGGCAACGACATTGAAATTTTGCGACAGGAAACCAGGACCAGGCGTGCCCAGCATATCGACGCTGTAGCCATCGATGGCGTTATACGCATTGCGGATCAGGTCGACGGAGCTGGCGCCCACGGTCCAGCCCGTGATGGCCGAAGAGCCGCTGTTGACGACTTTAAAACCGCTGTCGAAGGTGTAGCCGGAAGCGACCGTGTCAAAATTGCCGTTCGTAATCAGGTTGACTGGGCTGGCGCTGGCGCTGGCGCTGGCTGCGGCAAACAGGGCGACAACTGCTGCGATGGTGGCGATTTTCATGATCTGATTTCCTTGCTTTATCGATATTAAAGTTTCCTTAAGTGAAATCATATCTCAGCCATGATGAAAATCAAAGAACTTTGCAGAAATATATTGAATGTAGATAATTTGCAACGTTTTCAGGCGCACTACGCCGTCAATCGAGTTCTTGCCTCGCCACCAGGATGCCGTCCGCATCGGCATAGATCCAGTCGCCCGGATGCACGGCCACGCCACTGAGCTGCACGCGCACGTCGCGCTGGCCAGCGCCCGTCTTGTTGCTCTTGCGCGGATGCGTGGCCAGGGCGCGCACGCCGATCTGGCAGACATTGATTTCCTCGCTGTCGCGGATGCAGCCATCGACAACGATGCCGGCCCAGCCATTGCTTTCGGCCAGCACGCCCAGTTGACCGCCCACCAGCGCGCGGCGCAGGCTGCCGCCGCCATCGATGACCAGCACGTGGCCCTGGCCCGGCGTTTCCAGCGTGCTGCGCACGAGGGCGTTGTCCTCGAACACTTGCAAGGTGGTGGCGGGCCCGCTGAAACGCACGCGCTGGCCGAAAGCGCGGTACACGGGCGGCAGCACGGCCAGGGTGCCGTCGTCGAGCATGGCAGCATAGTCGTCGCACAGGTCGGTGGTGGCAAAGGTCATGGGGACTCCTTTCGTAGCAGATGGCAACGATTCTATGCCTTTTGCAGCGCGGCGGCACGCGTTTTGCCGCCCACTCCCACGGCCGTGGCAATCGCCAGCGCCTGGAACAGGCCTATAAACACGAACAACAGGGCCGGATGGTCGCCATCCATCAGCGCGCCAAAGAACAGGGGACCGACGGCCAGGCCGCTGTCGAGGCCCGAATACACGACGCCATACACGCGCCCGGTGGCATTCTTCGGCGCCGCCGCGCGTATCATCAGGTCGCGCGACGGTCCCGCCACGCCCGACGTCAAGCCGATGGCGCCCATCAGCACCACCGCGCCCCAGGCCGGCACGACGGCCATGGACAGCAGCACGGCCAGCAGCGCGGCGGCGGAAAAGGCGATCGCCACGTTGCGGTCCGGTTGCTTGCTGCGCGCGCCCACCACGCCGCCGGCCAGCATGCCCACGGCCGAGGCCAGCATATAGGCCGTGTAGGCGCTGGTGGCCAACGCCAGGCTCATGCCGTACAGCTTGACGAGGGCCACGCTGGCAAAGCTCTGAATGCCGCCCAGGGCGATGGCGGTAATGAAGAAGAAGGCAAAGCACATCCACACGGCAGGCAGGCGCAGAAAATCCAGGGTGCCTTCACCGCCAGCCGGCTGACCCGCTGCGGCCTTCTTGACAGACGCGGGGCGGATGGCGTGACGGTTCAGGAACAGGATCAGCAGCACGCCGAACGGCAGCACGGCCGCGCATTGCAGCGCGATTCGCCAGTCATAATGGGTGGCGACATACGTCATGAACAGCGGTGCCAGGGCCCAGCCGATGTTGCCGCTGATGCCATGCACGGAAAAACCGTAGGCCACGCGGGCCGCCGAGACGCGCTGGTTGAGGATCGTGTAGTCCGCCGGATGGAACACGCTGTTGCCCATGCCAGCCAGCATGGCGCCCAGCATCAGCGCGGCATAGCTGTGCGCGGTGGACAAGGCCAGCGCCGATATGCCCAGCAGAAAGACGCCGGAAAACAACACGGCGCGGGCGCCGAAGCGGTCGACGACAAAACCGGCCAGCGCCTGCCCCACGCCCGAGATGATGAAAAACACCGTCATCAGCAGGCCCAGCTCCGCATATGACAGATCGAATGCGGGTTTCAGCCAGACGAACAGGGCCGCCAGGATCAGATGGTAGAAATGCGACACGCCATGCGCCAGCCCCACCAGGGCGATGACGCGCGCATCGCTGCGCAAGGTTGGAAGTTCGGACGCTGAGTTAGTTGTTATCATGTCATACCCTGTCTTATACTGGTGAAGCTCAAGTGTATGCAAAATATCATCGTCTGTTTTCCGACAGGATGACATAATTTATCGAATTAAGGCCAAGCTGATGGGTGTACCTATCCTCCACCATACCCGCATGTGTCCGCCGCGGGAAGCGCCCAGCGCGACCATCCCCGTGACGATGATCGCGCGCGACCTGCAACCCGATGAATTCTTGTTACCGCATACCCACCCCTGGGGTCAGGTCACGATGGCGCTCGAAGGGGTACTGCGCATCACTGCCAACAACAGCAGCTGGGTGCTGCCGCCCATGCGCGCCATCTGGATCGCGCCCAATGTGGAGCATGCCGTCACGATACTGGAAAAAACCCGCTTGCGCCCCCTGTGCATCCATGCCGCACGCGCGCCGTTCGCGGGCCAGGATTGCAAGGTACTGGAAGTGTCGAACCTGCTGCGCCAGCTGATCATGGCACTGGAACAGCTGGATCCGGGCCAGGAACCGGCGCGCGAAGCGCTGCTGGCCGAACTGATCCTTGATGAATTGAAACGCTCGGCCACGCGCCCCATCCGCGTCCCCTTGCCCAGCGACAAGCGCCTGAAGACCCTGTGCGACAGCCTGATCGAGAAACCGGGCCTGAATCAGACCTTGGAACACTGGGCGCAGCTGGTCGGCGCCTCGGAACGCACCCTGGCGCGGCTGTTCGAACGCGAATTGGGCATGAGTTTTGGCCAGTGGCGCCAGCAGGTGCGCCTGGCGCACGCGGCGCCCCTGATCGCGCGCGGCGTGCCGTTGTCGCAGGTGGCCGAAGAACTGGGCTACGCCAGCCAGTCGGCCTTTTCCGCCATGTTCAAGAAGACCTTCGGCAGTTCGCCGTCGGCATTCTTTGCCCAGAGCGAGCGCTCTTAAGCCATAAAGTCGAAGAGCGAATTTTTACCGGTATAGCCCGGCAAGGCCGAGTTCGTTCCCATCTGCTCCTGGGCCGAATAGGCTTTGATCAGCGCCTGCGCCTGGGCCGTCAGCGCCTTGGCCAGCACGGCTTTCTTGTTGGTCAGCGTGGTGATGTCCTTGCCGACTGTCTGCACTTCTTTGCGGATGATGCTCGTTTCGCCTGTCAACTCGCCGATCTTGCTGGAAAACTGGTCGGCCACGCCCTTGCCGTTATTCGTAAACAACTTGCTGACGGCATCAGGGTCGGCAGCGATGGCGGCCTTGAGTTTTTTATCGTCGAGCACCAGTTCTCCGCTCTTGCCCAAGGTCACGCCAGCACTGCTGAGGATGGAGGCGGGCACGCCTGTGCTGGCCGTGCGCAGCACTTGCTCCATCTGCGAACGCACCTGACCCAGGGCGGTGTCGGATTTCAAGTCGCCCTGCTGCAGACTTTGCAGCTTGCTGTTGAGTTCATTGTAGGCCGTGACGAAGCTGGCCACGTTGGTCGCGATCTGGCTGCTGTCCTTGGCGATGACGAGATCGGTCGTGCCTTTTTTCTTCAATTCGATGGTGGCGCCCTCGACAGCCGTCGTCAGGGTATTCGTGGCGCTCTTGATTTCCTTGCCGTCGACGGTAAGCAGCGCATCCTGCGCGGCGGCGGTTTGCTGCAGGCCCTTGCCGGCGCCAGGCGCGTAGCTCAGCAGGTTGCTGACGGCCGCGTCGCCGGACACGCTGATGCGCATGCTGCTGTCGGCGCCGCTCTTGCCATTGATGGCCAGCGAGTAGCCATCGGCGCCCTTCACCACGCTGGCGTCGACGCCCTGCTGCTTGAGCGCGGCGGCGATGCCGTCGAGGCTATTGTTGCTGCTGTCGATGGTCAGCGAAATGATCTTGCCGCTGCCGGGCGTAAATTGCTTGCCGTCGGCCGTGCCTACCTCGATCTTGACTAGCGCCGGCGCACCGGTGCCGATCGCCGCGCTCGACGATTTCTGCACGCCGCTCTGCAAGGTCTGCCCCTGCGCCAGCTGCTTGACGTTCAGCTCATGGCTGCCGCTGACGGCCTTGTCGGTGGTGGTGGCGCTCAGCACATCCTTGGCGCTGGACGTGGCCGACGTGGCCAGGCCGCTGCCGGCCATGTTCTTGGCCACGGTCTGGAATTTTGCCAGCGCCGATTGCAGCTGGCCCAGGCCCGAAAACTTGGCCTGGTCGCGCGCCAGGCTGGCGTTGAGCTTGACGACGCCCGTGTTCTGCGACTGCATCTGGCGCTCCACCTTCGCATACACATCGGCCGAAATATTGCCCTGCGTCGTCTGCTGCGTGTTGTTGGTAAAGGCCCTGCTGTTGATGGTCGAATTAAACATGGTAGGCGTTCCCGTCGGGTGTAAGGTCAAGGCACACGGTTCAGGTCTTGACCGTGCTGCGCTGGAAACGGACGGCAGGCGCGCGTGGCGCGGCAAGGTCCCTCTTCTGGTTGATAATTATGCAGTATTACCGGAATATCAAAACAGCGAACAGAACAGGTTTTTCCTGACTGCAAACCCATATGCACCATTTTAGCGCATTTCGCCCGCTGCGCTCCCCGGGCGTGCCTCAGCGCATGAATCTCGAAATGGCGCTGCTGACAGCCATGTCCAGCTGCGGGAAAGTGAGTCCCACCTTGAAACCTGCACTGCTGAAAATGCAGTGGGAGACAGACACGCGCGCCTCAATGATGTGCGCCGCGCCATCGTAAAACAGCTCGAACAGCACCTTGCCCTGCTTGCCTGTCGGCAGCGGTTCCGCGATGACGGCCGTCATGCCGCCCGGCCCCACGTCAAGGGTGCGCGCCGCCACAGGGTCCGCGCCGTCCATCACCAACATTGCCTTGGCACGCAATATCTTGCGTGCGCCCTGTCTTTGCTCAACTAACACTATATTCCGCTTCTCTATTAATTCATTGTCGACGCGAACTCGCTACGCGAACTCATCGGACAAATATTATAGTTCCAAACGGAAACTTTGTTTGACTTACCTCAAGCTTGGCATTTAAACCATACCAACTCTTACTCCAGGTCGCGCAATTTGTTAAACGCTTCGTCGATGCGCTCGACGCCGATGACCTTGAGGCCTTCGATGACTTGCTTCGGCAGGTTGGACTTGGGCACCACGGCCAGGGTAAAGCCCAGCTTGGCCGCTTCGCGCAAGCGTTCCTGGCCCCGCGGCGCGGGGCGGATTTCGCCGGCCAACCCCACTTCGCCAAACACCACGAGTCCGCGCGGCAGGGGCTTGTTGCGCATTGACGAGTTAATCGCCAGCAATACGGCCAGGTCGGCCGCCGGTTCCGTGATCTTGACGCCGCCGACGGCGTTGATGAACACATCCTGGTCGAAGGCGGCGATGCCCGCGTGGCGGTGCGCCACGGCCAGCAGCATGGCCAGGCGGTTCTGTTCCAGGCCGACGGACAGCCGGCGCGCATTCGGCAAGTGGCTGGTATCGACGAGGGCCTGGATTTCCACCAGCAAGGGGCGCGTGCCTTCCTGCGTCACCATCACGCACGAGCCTGGCACCTGGTTGTCGTGCTGCGACAGGAACAGGGCCGACGGATTCGACACCCCTTTCAAGCCCTTTTCCGTCATGGCGAACACCCCCAGCTCATTGACGGCACCGAAACGGTTCTTGATGGCGCGCACGAGGCGGAAACTGGAATGGGCGTCGCCCTCGAAATACAGCACCGTATCGACGATGTGCTCGAGCACGCGGGGGCCGGCCAGCGCCCCCTCTTTCGTCACGTGGCCGACCAGAATGATGGTCACGCCCGTCTGCTTGGCCGCCCGCGTCAATTGCGCCGCGCATTCGCGCACTTGCGCCACGGAACCGGGCGCCGAGCTGAGGGCGTCCGAATACACGGTCTGGATCGAGTCGATGACCACCACTTCCGGCTTCAGGTCGTTCAAGGTGGAAAGAATCTTTTCCAGCTGGATCTCCGCCTGCAATTTGAGTTCCTTGGCGTCGATGACGAGGCGCTTGGCGCGCAGGGCGATCTGCGCGCCCGATTCCTCGCCGCTGACGTACAGCACGCGCTTGTGGTGCGACATGTTGGCCAGCGCCTGCAGCAGCAGGGTCGACTTGCCGATGCCGGGGTCGCCGCCGATCAGCACGACGCCGCCCGCCACCATGCCGCCGCCCAGCACGCGGTCGAATTCCTCGATGCCCGTGCCGAAGCGGGGCACGTCGATGGCGTCGATATCGTCGAGCGACAGCACGGGCGCCGTCTGTGCCAGCGACATATGCTGCGGGTTCGAATAGCGGTTATTGCCGCCTGTCTCGGGCAGGGTTTCCACCATGGTATTCCACTGGTTGCACGAGGTGCATTGCCCCATCCATTTGTTGCTGATGGCGCCGCAATCGCTGCAGGTGTAGATGGTCTTGACTTTTGCCATGGTGTACTTTGCCCGGATAAAATAAAATAGCTGGTTATATATACAGTATATACAAACCGCGCTTCCGCGTCACCCTACGCTTCATTCACCGGTACGCGCGGCGCCAATGCGCACATGAGCTCGTAGCCAATGGTACCGGCGGCCAGCGCCACCTCGTCGATCGGCATGCCCTGCCCCCACAAGGTGACGCTGCTGCCGACCTTGGCGCCCGGCACGTGGGTCAGATCCACCATCAGCATGTCCATCGAAACCCGGCCGATCAGCCCCGTGCGCACGCCGTCGACCAGCACGGGCGTGCCTTCCGGTGCATGGCGCGGGTAGCCATCCGCGTAGCCGCAGGCCACCACCCCCACCTTGACGTTGCCTGCCGCTTGGTAGCGGCTGCCGTAGCCCACCACCTCACCGGCGGCGATATCCTGGATACCAATGATGCTGCTGCGCAAGGTCATCGTGGGCAGCAAGCCGAACGTTTGCGCGGACGTGCCGCCCGGAGCGCCGCTGGGCGTGCCGCCATACAGCATGATGCCGGGGCGCACCCAGTCGCTGTCCAGATGGTGCATCAGCACGCCGGCCGAATTGCACAGGCTGCGCGGCAAGCGCGTGCCTTCGCCGGCCGCGCCGATACTGGCCACGCCGGCTTCAAAACGCAGCATCTGCTGGGCCAAAGGCAGGCGCGTGGGCCCCGCCTCGTCCGCATTGGCGAAATGCGTCATCACGGTGATCATGCCGATATGCGGCATGGCGCGCAGGCGCGCATAAGCACCCGCCACGGCAGCCGGCGTGAAGCCCAGGCGGTTCATGCCTGTATTCATTTTCAGGTGCACGTCGATGGGGTGCGACAGCTGCGCCGCTGCCAGCATGGCGATCTGCTCCTCGCAATGCACGCTGCCGTTCAAGTCGTATTGGGCCATGACCGGCAAATCGCTGGCATCGAAAAACCCTTCCAGCAGCAAGATAGGCTTGCTCCAGCCCAGTTCGCGCAAGCGCACGGCGTAATCGACCTCGACCAGCGCCAGGCCATCGGCCTCGGCAAAGCCCCGCATGGCCCGTTCCAGGCCGTGGCCATAGGCATTGGCCTTGACGACAGCCCATACTTTGGCGCCACGGGCGCCGGCACGGGCGCGCGCCAGATTATGTTGCATGGCATCAATATGGATAGTGGCAAGGATGGGCCTGGGCATATGCGTCGTTCACGGCAGGTGGGAAAGCCATATTTTACCGGATGGGACTCGAGCGGGCGCCGCAAGCGGGTGCAGCAAGCGGAAGCAGGATAGGTGCGCCGGACACCATATACAAAATGCTCACATGTGTGTGTATTTTTCTACGGCAGAATAATTAAGCTTCGCTTAGGCAAGACTATGCAAAGCAGCCCCTGCCAAACTTGGGGTTTGCCGTTTTTTCGTGGTATAAAGCAAGCCAGATATGATTTCAGGCATTCCAGAATGAATCGTGGTTTTTATACCATCATGGCGGCGCAGTTCTTTTCCTCGCTGGCCGATAACGCCCTCTTTTTTGTCGCCGTCGATTTATTGGTGTCCATGAAATCCCCGGCGTGGATCACGCCGCTACTTAAGTTATCGTTCGTGCTGTTTTACGTGCTGTTGGCCGCTTTTGTCGGCGCCTTCGCGGATGCTTTGCCAAAAGGCAAGGTCATGTTCATCGCCAACATGGTCAAGATCTTCGGCTGCGCCCTCGTCTTCTTCCACGTGCATCCGCTGCTTGCCTACGCCGTCGTCGGTTTTGGCGCGGCCGTATATTCGCCCGCCAAGTACGGCATCCTGACGGAACTGCTGCCGCCGGAAAAGCTCGTGGCGGCGAATGGCTGGATCGAAGGCTTGACCGTCACCTCCATCATCCTCGGCACCGTCATGGGCGGCGCGCTCGTCAGCGGCCACGTGTCCGACCTGCTGCTGTCGATCGACATCCCGCTGATCGACACGGGCATCACCAGCAAGACGGAAGCGGCCTTGTGCGTCGTGGTCGGTATTTACGTGCTGGCAACCCTGGCCAACCTGAAGATACCCGACACGGGCTGCGTGTATCCGCACCAGGAACGCAATCCTATCAAACTGATCACCGATTTTGCCAATTGCTATTCCATTCTGTGGAAAGACAAGCTGGGCCAGATCACCCTGGCCGTGACGACCCTGTTCTGGGGCGCTGGCGCCACCTTGCAACTGATCGTGCTGGAATGGGCCAAGCAATCCTTGAACATGCCGTTCGACAAGGCGACCAGCCTGGTGGGCGTGGTCGCCATCGGCGTGGCCGGCGGCGCCGTGCTGTCGGCGCGCTTCATTCCTCTGCGCAAATCGTTGACCGTTATTCCATTGGGCATCGCCATGGGCGTGATCGTCATGATGATGACGCAAGTGCACTCCGTGTGGATCGCCTACCCGCTGCTGATCCTGATCGGCGCCCTGTCCGGCTTCTTCGTCGTGCCCATGAATGCCCTGCTGCAACATCGCGGCCACGTCCTGATGAGCGCGGGCCATTCCATCGCCGTGCAGAACTTCAATGAAAACCTGTCGATTCTCACCATGCTGGCCGTGTATTCGATCATGATCCGTCTGCACCTGCCGCTCAATATCATCATCACCCTGTTCGGCCTGTTCGTTGCCGGTACCATGTACGCCATCATGCGCAAGCACAAGCTGAACCAGGCTGAGCATGACAATCTGTCGCTGATTGGCGAGCAAAAGCACTAGGCAATGAGGTGGCATCGGTGTAGTGTCGGATTACGCGCTGCGCGCTAATCCGACCTACGCAGGAAGCGCGCCTGTTACTCGCCGCGCGGCAGCCTGCTGCGTCCAGTCTTGGGGCACGACAAAACCGCGCGTACGCTCCACTTCCCAGCCTTCGACAGTATCCACCGTGGCCACCATCACCGGTTGCGACAGATCAAACAACTGCGCGCGCAGGGCCTCCACATCGAGCACTTCCACGTCGCGGCCCTTGAACGGCGCCAGCCATTGCAGGCGTGGCAGTACGACATAACGCTGCTCGGGCAGTTGGGCCGGGGTGCACCAGAAACCGTGCCCATGCCCCGGGGAAATACCGTCCATGGCGGGTGTGGCGCCTGGCGCATAGAATAGCCAGCCCTTGACCAGCGCCTGCGCCGCGCGCACGGGGTGCGCCAGCAGGCCTTGCGCGGCCGGATGGCGGGACAAGGCCAGTTGCTTGTCGAGAATCTTACGCATCTTCAAGCCCAGGGTGTCGGCCAGGTTCGGGCCGATAAAGTGATTGAAGACGCCGGGATCGGGCGCCCCTTCGAGCAGGTAGAACTTGGTGGCGAATTCCCAGTGCAACAATTCACTCTCGTCACGCAGCAGGAAATCGAACTCGCCCACCGTGTCGTTGCGGTTGACCTGCACTTGCAAGCCATGCGCTTGCAGCAGTCCGTGCTGCTCAAAATAAAAGGCCAGCAGCTTTTCAGCGTACAGGCCCAGGCGGGAATAGAACCGGCTGCCCAGCGCCACATCGAGCGGCGACGGGTCATCCTGCAGCGCCCCCAGCCACGCCGCCACGGCAGGCGCGACGGGAGGCAAACTGGCGATGCGCCCGCCCCAGTGGGGGCTGGCAGGGTCCAGCAAGTCGGGCGAGTCGAGCAGCCAGGCCAGCGCCCGCACGCGTGGGTGAGTCAAATGTCCCCAGCGGCGTTCGAAGCGGGCCTGGAAGGTAGCGACGGCCGTATCAACCACCGTGCGTGCTTTTCGCCAGGCACAGGTCGGCCCAGGCGCGCGCCTTGGCCTTGCCCGTCTCGTCCTGCAGCAGCATTTCCGGATGGAAGGTGGCGATCAGCGAGGCGTTGCCCAGCTGACGCACCTTGCCCCGTACGGGCTTTTCGCCGGGATTGATGCCGGCCGCGGCCATCGAACCGAGGGTGACGATGGTGCGCGGCTGCAGCAAGGCCAGTTCGCGCTCAAAATAAGGACGGCAGGCGGCGGACTCGGCCTCCGTGGGCAAGCGTTCCTGGCCCGCCTCGTCAAGCGGACGGCATTTCAGCAAGTGCGTGATGTACACATCGCCGCCCGCATCGACATCGATGGCTTTGAGCATATTGTCGAGCAATTTGCCCTGCTCGCCCGGCAAGGCGCGCCCTTCGCGCTCTTCCAGCCGGGACGGGCTGCTGGCCAGCATCAGCCAGGCGCCCTGGCGGTCGCCACGGCCCATGACCACGCCCTTGCGCGTCTTGCACAAGTCGCAGCGCGCGCACTTGGCGACAGCCGCCGCCAAGCCTTCCCAGTCGAGGGCGGCAATGTCCGTATCGCTGAGCTGTCTGGCGGGCGGCGGTGGCGGCGCATCGTCGAACCAGGCCGTGTCGTCAGGCGCGGCGACGGGAACTGGCGTGGCGGCAACAGCGGCGGGCGCTTCGGTCTGTACCTGAACGACCACCTCAGTGACCACTGCGGTCACGGATTCAATGGCTTCGACCACAGGCGGGGCCACAGCGACTTCCGCATCCACGGCAGCGTCGGCGACGACGTCAACAGCCTCGGGTGCGGCGCCCTGGCGCAAGCGCCACAAGGGGCCGACACCCATTTCATCGAGAAAAACGGCGCTGCGGCTCATAAGGTATAACGCATCACGATGGCGTCCTCACGTTGCGAGTTGCTGGCCGGATAGTATCCCTTGCGCCGGCCTATCTGTTCAAATCCATAGCGCTGGTAAATATCAAGCGCGCGCACATTCGACGGACGCACTTCCAGCAGCATCGATTCCATGCCCAGCTGGCGCGCGCAGGCGCAGGACTGGTTCAGCAGGAAGCGGCCCAGTCCCTGCCCCTGGATGGCGCCCTCGACGGCCACGTTGAGCAAATGCGCCTCGTCGACGACCAGCATCAGCAAAAAGTAGCCCAGCAAGGTGCCATCCACGTCACGCAAGACCCAGGCCGGATAGCCGCTCTTGAGGGAATCGACGAAGTTGCCGTGCGTCCAGGGATGCGGGTAGACGCGCTGCTCCAGCGCCAGCACTTCCGCCAGATCCGCTTCCTGCATCGGCTGATAGTCGAGGCGCAGCAAGTCCCAGCCGGCAGCGCGATCCTGGCCCGCCACGCTCATTGCGCGGACTCCGCGGCGGCCTTGGCGGCCTGCATGTCGAGGCGTTCGGCGCTCGTGTAGGCGATCTTGTTGCGCAAGTACAAAGGCTGCGCATCGGCCGCCGTCACGAACTGGCCGGCCGTAAAGGCGATGCGCGCCAGCTGCGCCACTTGCACGGCGTGCGGCATGATGGCGACGTCGGCAGTGGCGGCGCACGGCAGCGCAGCCAGCGCTTCGGCATAGGCGCTAAAACCGTTGCCGCAACCGACCACGTCGCCTTGCGGCGCCACGCCGGCCGGCGCGCTCAGGGCCGGCGGCAGCACGGCTTGCAAGCCATCCTGGTAATCATATTGGGCCCAGTACACTTCGCCCATGCGGGCGTCGAGCACGGTCACGATGCGCTGCGCGCCATGCTGCTGGTGGCAGGCGAGCGCCATGGCGTCGAGCGTGACGACGGGCACGACGGGTAAATTGGCGCCATAGGCCAGGCCCTGCGCGATGCCGCAGGCCGTGCGCACGCCCGTAAACGAGCCGGGACCGGAGCCGTAGGCGATGGCATCGACGTCGGCCAGGGTCACGCCCGCTTCGGCCAGCAATTCCTGCACCATCGGCAAGATCGACTGGGAATGGGTGCGCACGCCCGACGACGCGCGGAAAAGAACGGCATCGCCGCGCAGCAAGGCGCAGGACGCGAGTTCGGACGAAGTTTCAATGGCAAGCAAGGTGGGAAGTAAGATAGGCATGCCGTATTTTACCTTGCCACGCCATGGCGCGGCACTCCCCGCCGCGGCATGCCTGGACCAGCCGGGCAGCGATCAAGCTGGCGCGGCTTGCACAGCGGCCCCGCGAGGACGGCTATAATGAAAGACGCAGCCTATTATTTGACCGGCATCAAGCCTGCCGCGCCAAGCAATCGTTCAGCCATTATTCAGCCATTACCAAGCCACATCGCTCAGCAATATCGTCTTTCCACTCTTGCCCTGGTCCGTTCCGTGAATCCACTTCTTGCTAAACTGCAACCATATCCATTCGAAAAGCTGCGCCAGCTGTTTGCCGGCGTGACCGTCAATCCCGAGTATGCGCCCATCAGCCTGGGCATGGGCGAACCCAAGCATCCGACGCCGGCCTTCATCGAGCAGGCGCTGGTCGACAATATCCACGGCCTGGCCAGCTATCCGACCACCATCGGTTCGGAAGCCTTGCGCAGCGCCATCGCCGGCTGGCTGGAACGCCGCTACGGCATCCCCAAGCTCAATCCTGCCACGCAAATCCTGCCCGTAAACGGTTCGCGCGAAGCGCTGTTTGCGCTGGCGCAAACGGTGATCGATCCATCGGCCGGTTCGCTCGTGATCAGCCCGAATCCGTTTTACCAGATCTATGAGGGCGCAGCCTACCTGGCCGGCGCCGAACCGTATTTCGTCAACTCCGACCCCACGCGCAACTTCGGCTGCGACTACGACAGCGTGCCCGCGTCCGTGTGGGAAAAAGTCAAGCTGCTGTTCCTGTGCTCGCCCGGCAATCCGACGGGCGCCGTGCTCACCTTGACGGACTGGGAACACCTGTTCGCCCTGTCCGAGCGCTACGACTTCGTCATCGCCGCCGACGAGTGCTATTCCGAGATTTACCACGGCGACACGCCCCCGCTGGGCGCGCTGCAGGCGGCCCACATGCTGGGCCTGTCCACGATCGAGCGCCCGTATGCGCGCCTGGTGGTGTTTTCCAGCCTGTCGAAGCGCTCGAACGTGCCGGGCATGCGCTCGGGCTTCGTCGCCGGCGACGCCGAGGTGCTGAAAAAATTCCTGCTCTACCGAACCTACCACGGCGGCGCCATGAGCCCCGCCGTGCAGGCGGCCTCCGTCGCGGCCTGGAACGACGAAACCCATGTCGAGGAAAATCGCGCCAAGTACCGCGCCAAGTTCGACGCCATCACGCCGCTGCTGCAAGCGGTGATGGACGTGCAATTGCCGGACGCCGGCTTCTACCTGTGGGCAGACGTCAGCCGCACGGGCCTGTCCGACACCGAATTCGCGCAACGCCTGTACGCCGAATATAATGTCACGGTATTGCCTGGCAGCTACCTGGCGCGCGACGCGCACGGCATCAATCCGGGCCGCAACCGCATCCGCATGGCCCTGGTGGCCGAGACGGCCGAAGGGCTGGAAGCGGCCTTGCGCATAGTAAAATTCTGCCAGCAGCTTTCCGCATCCGCATCAACCAACTAAATAAACAAGACATCATCATGAGCCAACAACTGCAAACCATCATCGACCAGGCCTGGGAAAACCGCGCCGAGATCAATCCGCGCAACGGCACGGCCGAACTGCGCGACGCCGTCTCCCACGTCATCCATGGCCTGGACAATGGCAGCATCCGCGTGGCGGAAAAAACCTCGGGCGACTGGGTCGTCAACCAGTGGGTCAAGAAAGCCGTGCTGCTGTCGTTCCGCCTGGAAGACAACGTCGTCCTGCCGTCCGACGGCACGATGCAGTTCTACGACAAGGTGCCGACCAAGTTCGCCAACTACACGGCCGAAGACTTCGCCAAGGGCGGTTTCCGCGTGGTACCGCCAGCCGTCGCCCGCCGCGGCAGCTTCATCGCCAAGAACGTCGTGCTGATGCCGTCCTACGTCAACATCGGCGCCTACGTCGATGAAGGCGCCATGGTCGACACCTGGGCCACCGTCGGCTCCTGCGCGCAGATCGGCAAGAACGTCCACCTGTCCGGCGGCGTCGGCATCGGCGGCGTGCTCGAGCCGATGCAAGCGAACCCGACCATCATCGAAGACAACTGCTTCATCGGCGCCCGTTCGGAAATCGTCGAAGGCGTGATCGTCGAAGAAAACTCGGTCATCTCGATGGGCGTGTACATCGGCCAGTCGACCAAGATCTACGACCGCGCCACGGGCGAAGTGACCTACGGCCGCGTGCCGGCCGGCTCCGTCGTGGTCTCGGGCAACCTGCCTTCGGATGACGGCAAGTACTCGCTGTACTGCGCCGTGATCGTCAAGCGCGTCGACGCGAAAACCCGCGCCAAGACCGGCATCAACGAACTCTTGCGCGGCATTTAATCACTGCGCTGCGAAGTATCGGTCACACCTGAATGTCCCGCTACGGCGGGACATTTTTATTTCTATCCACGCCAGCGTAACACTTGTTTGAGGTAAAGCATGTCCAGAGTCGATTACGAGGCGTTGGAGCCATCAGAGGATTGCCTGCTGATGTGCTACACAGGCACACCGTTTAGCGGCATAGCATTTGAAAACGATACGGATGGCGCATTGATAACAGAAACCAGTTTTATTGATGGCCAGAAAAATGGTATTTCTCGGCAATGGTCGGTTGCGAGCAGGCTTATTCGCGAAGAATGGTTTGCCCTGAACGCGTTACATGGCCCGGCGCATGAATGGCACGACAATGGCGCGCGCAAATCCGACGGACGCTATGAACTCGGAATATGCATCCAGGAACAAGTCTGGGACGCGCAGGGCACTCTGCTCAAGGACTATCGCATAGATGAAGATGGCGCGCAATTTGCCACACTGAAAAAACTGCGCAACAGTCAAATTGGCGCCAAGGCCAGCACCACACATCTCCCGCATCGCATCTGAATACCATCTTCAATCGTCGCGCAGCCCTTCCCCATCCTGTCCTATACTGGATGGCATGAATACTCCTCCCGTATTGATCGTCGGTGCCGGCCCTACCGGCCTCATGCTTGCCTTGCGCCTGGCGCGCCATGGCGTCGATTGCCGCATCATCGATAAAAACAGCGGACCGGGCCAGGCGTCGCGGGCCATGGCCGTGCATGCGCGCACCCTGGAGTTTTACCAGCAGCTGGGCTTTGCCGACGAGCTGGTCAGCCTGGGCATCAAGATCAATGCCATGCACATCCACGAAGGCGGCGAAGAGCTGGTAAAACTGGCGCTGGGCGAGATCGGCGAAGGGCTGAGTCCCTACCCTTTCGTGCTGAGCCTGCCCCAGGACGAGCATGAACGCTTTCTGATCAGCAAACTGGCGGCGGCCGGCGTGCATGTGGAATGGAACGTCACCCTGGACTTGTGGACGCAGGACGATAGCGAAGTGCAAGCCATCCTGCTCAACAATGGCGAACGCCAGTATTGCACGTTTGACTACATCTGCGGCTGCGACGGCGCCCGCAGCAAGGTACGCGAGATCGCCGGCTTCGAGTTTTCCGGCGGCACCTACGACCACCTGTACTACGTGGCCGATGCGCAAGTGGCCGGCAACAATACAGATTTGCACGCCCACCTGGGCGCGAACGCGTTTGCGCTGATGCTGCCCGTGCGCACCAGCGGCATGCAGCGCCTGATCGGCATCCTGCCCGACCGCCCCGATGGCGCGCCGCCCCCCGTCTTCGACGACGTGCGGGAACAGGTGCAAGCCTTGCTGGGCATCAAAGTCGAGCACGTGAACTGGTTTTCCACCTATAAGGTCCATCACCGGGTGGCAGGCCAGTTCCGCGCGCGCCGCTGTTTCATCCTCGGCGACGCCGCCCATCTGCACAGCCCCGTGGGCGGCCAGGGCATGAACACGGGCCTGGGTGACGCCGTCAACCTGGCCTGGAAACTGGCGCAAAAGCTGCACGGCCAGAGCAACGACGCCTTGCTCGACACCTATGAAAGCGAGCGCATCGTGTTTGCCCGCAAGCTCGTCGCCACCACGGACCGCGCCTTCCAGGCCATCGTCGCACAGGGCATGGCCGGGCAATTCCTCCGGCGCTGGCTGGTGCCACACGCGCTGCCCTTCCTGTCCGGCTTCGCGCGGGCGCGCCGCTTGCTGTTCAAGACCGTGTCGCAAATCGAGATCAGCTATGAAGACAGCGCCCTGTCCGCCGGCCATGCGGAATACCTGCGCGGCGGCGACCGCCTGCCGTGGTTCTCGGACGGCACGCAAGACAACTTTTTAGCCCTGCGCAGCATGGATTGGCAATTGCACATCTATGGAGAAGCGGCGCCCGAACTGCTCGACGAGGCGCGCGTGCTGAAACTGCCCGTGCATTGCTATACCTTCAATGTCGCCGCCAAGCTGGCCGGCTTGGGGCGCGACGCGGCCTATCTGGTGCGCCCCGACGGCCACATCGCGCTTGCCCTGCACCTGCAGGAAAGCGGCGCCCTGCGCGCCCTGGCCTTGCGGCTTGGTCTGCATTTCGGTCCGGCTGAATCAGGCAAGACGGCGCCACGGCCGGTGTAGGGAAGTCAAGGGACGTGTTGCACTGCCGCATCGGCTGCGCTTCGACTGTATAATGTCGGCTACCACCGCATTTTGTCCTGGCGCAAGCGCCGCGATCAAGCGAACCGCATTCATTCCCCTTAGCCCTACCCATGACGACCATTACACTCTACGGTATCCCCAATTGCGATACCGTCAAAAAGGCCCGCACCTGGCTGGCCGCACAGCAACTCGATTTCACCTTCCACGACTTCAAGAAGCAGGGCCTGGAACGCGCCACTGTCGAGGCGTGGCTGCAGCAATTGCCGTGGGATGTGCTGGTCAACAAGAAAGGCACGACCTGGCGCGCCCTGCCCGACGAGCGCAAGACGTCGATAACGGACGCGGCCAGCGCCCTGGACCTGATGCTGGAAAACCCGTCCATCATCAAGCGCCCCGTGCTGGACAAGGATGGAAAGTTCAGCGTGGCGTTTTCGGATGCGCAGTACCAGACCATTTTCTCGCTGTAATCTATTTAGTTGACCACCGGAACGATGTTGCCGGCACGACCTTACCCATGACCACCTCCAAAACCCTCGCCCTGACCGAAAAACTGATCGCCCTGTCTTCGGTCACACCCGATGACAAGGGCTGCCAGCAGCACCTGATCGACCTCCTCACGCCGCTGGGCTTTGCCTGCGAGACGATACAGTCGAACGACGTCACCAATCTGTGGGCACGGCGCGGCACGACGTCGCCCGTGTTCGTGTTTGCCGGCCACACGGACGTGGTGCCGACGGGTCCCGTCGAGCAATGGCGCTCGCTGCCCTTCATTCCCACGCACCGCGACGGCAAGCTGTACGGCCGTGGCGCGGCCGACATGAAGACCTCGATCGCCGCCATGGTGGTCGCTTGCGAGGAATTCATCGCCGCCACGCCACAGCACACGGGCTCGATCGCCTTTTTGATCACCAGCGACGAGGAAGGCCCGGCCACGGACGGCACCGTCATCGTCTGCGACAAGTTAAAGGAGCGCGGCGAGCAGATCGACTATTGCTTGGTGGGCGAGCCGACCTCGAGCGCGCAGCTGGGCGACATGATCAAGAACGGCCGCCGCGGTTCGCTGTCGGGCCGCTTGACGATCAAGGGCGTGCAAGGCCATATCGCCTACCCGCACCTGGCGAAAAACCCGATCCACGAAGCGGCGCAGGCGCTGGCCGACCTGGTCGAAGAAAAATGGGACGCGGGCAACGAATATTACCTCCCTACCTCGTGGCAAATGTCGAATATCAACGCGGGCACGGGTGCCAACAACGTGATTCCCGGCGACATGGTCATCGACTTCAATTTCCGCTTTTCCACGGCCAGCACGGCCGAGGGCTTGCAGGAACGGGTCCACGCCATCCTCGACAAACATGATTTGCAGTACGATTTGCAGTGGACCCTGAGCGGCCTGCCCTTCCTCACGCCGCGCGGCACGCTCTCCGATGCGCTGTCGTCCGCCATCCTGGAAGAAACGGGCCTGACGACGGAGCTGTCGACCACGGGCGGCACCTCGGATGGCCGGTTTATCGCGCAAATCTGCCCCCAAGTGATAGAATTCGGGCCGCCCAATGCCAGTATTCACAAGATCGACGAGCACATCGAACTGCGCCACATCGATCCCCTGAAGAATATTTACCGGCGCACGCTGGAGCATTTGCTGCCCGCCTGAACAAGAATACCGAGGCCCGTCACGGCGGGCCAGAACACCGTCTTTTCGAGAATGCCATGACCCCGAACCCGTTTTCCACGCCACGCGACCTGCTGCGCTACGCCGTTACCCGTTTTAATACCGCCAAGCTGTTTTTCGGCCACGGCAGCGCCGAAGCGTTCGACGAAGCGGCCTATCTGATCTTGCACACCTTGAAGTTGCCGCTCGACAAGCTCGAACCGTTTCTCGATGCCAAATTGCTGCCGTCGGAAGTGGCCAGCGTGATGACGGTGATCGACCGCCGCAGCATCGACCGCGTGCCGGCCGCCTACATCACAAAGGAAGGCTGGCTGGGCACGTACAATTTCTACGTGGACGAGCGCGTGATCGTGCCCCGCTCCTTCATTGCCGAACTGATCCCTGAATACTTCTCGCCGTGGGTGGCAGAACCGGAAGCCGTGGAAAACATCCTAGAACTGTGCACCGGTTCGGGCTGCCTCTCCATCATGATGGCCGATGCCTTCCCGAACGCCGCCGTCGACGCCGTGGACATTTCCGCCGACGCGCTGGCCGTGGCCAAGCGCAACGTCGACACCTATAAACTGCAGGACCGCGTGAACCTGATCGAATCGGACCTGTACACGAACGTGCCGGCCAAGAAATATGATTTGATCATCAGCAACCCGCCGTACGTGAATTCCGCGTCGATGGGCGCCCTGCCCCAGGAATACCTGGCCGAACCGCAAATCGCCCTCGACGGCGGCAGCGACGGCATGGACCTGGTGCGGAGAATCATCAAAGGCGCGGCCGAACGCCTGACGGACGACGGCATCCTGATGATTGAAATCGGCAACGAGCGCGAATACGCGGAAGCGGCCTTCGGCGAGCTGGGCCTGACCTGGCTGACGACGAGCGCCGGCGACGACATGGTGTTCCTGCTGACGGCCGAGCAGTTGAAGCTGGTTTAATCGACTTGGTAGGTCGGATTAGCCCGAAGGGCATAATCCGACAGGCAGCGCACACACTTGTCGGATTACGCTACGCTAATCCGACCTACCTGAATTTTACGGCGAGGGGTAAAGCCCAGCCTACACAAAGAAAAAAATGATACGTTTCCTACAAGTAAGCCTGATGCGCGGCATCAAACCGTTGCTCGAACAAGTCGATGTCACCCTCAATCCGGGCGACAAGATCGGCCTGATCGGCGCCAATGGCGCGGGCAAATCGAGCCTGTTCGCCATGATGCGCGGCGAATTGCACCCTGACCAGGGCGAAATCGATTTCCCGGCCAAATGGCGCGTGGCTTACGTGGCGCAGGAAACGCCGCCGCTGGACCGTGCCGCGCTCGACTATGCGATCGACGGCGACGTGACCTTGCGCAAACTGGAAGCGGAACTGGCGCGCCTGGAATCGGAGCCGGCCACGTCGGAAAACGGCATCGCCATCGGCGACATCTACAGCGCGCTGGCCGATGCGGACGCATATACCGTGCAGTCGCGCGGCGAGCAATTGCTGCTGGGCCTGGGCTTCACCCTGGACCAGATGCAGCAGCCTGTCGCCAGTTTCTCCGGCGGCTGGCGCATGCGCCTGAACCTGGCGCAGGCGCTGATGTGCCCGTCCGACCTGCTGCTGCTCGATGAACCGACCAACCACTTGGACCTGGACGCCATCATCTGGCTGGAAGACTGGCTCAAGCGCTACGCCGGCACCTTGCTGATCATTTCGCATGACCGCGACTTCCTCGACGAAGTGGTCAACGTGGTCGTGCATATCGACGAGCGCAAGCTGAAGCGCTACTCGGGCAACTATTCGAGCTTCGAGCGCCAGCGCGCGGCGCAGATGATCCTGGCCGCCGGCGCGCTGGAAAAGCAGCAGCGCAAGCGTGCCCACCTGGAATCGTTCGTGAACCGCTTCAAGGCGCAAGCTTCCAAAGCCCGCCAGGCGCAAAGCCGCATGAAGGCGCTGGCGAAGATGGAAGAGCTGGCGCCGCTGCGCGCCGCCGCCGAATTCTCGTTCGAATTCCGCGAGCCGCTGTCGGCCCCGAACCCGTTGCTGGTGATGGAAGACGTCGATGCGGGCTACAAGATCGAGAACCAAGCGACGGGCGAGATCACGCACAAGACCATCGTCAACGGCATCAAGTTTTCGCTGCAGATCGGCCAGCGCATCGGCCTGCTGGGCCAGAACGGCGCCGGCAAATCGACCCTGATCAAGACCATCGCCGGCGAACTGATGCCATTGACGGGCGACGCCACCATGGGCAAGGGCCTCAACATCGGCTACTTCGCCCAGCACCAGGTGGAAATGCTGCGCCATGACGAATCGCCGCTGTGGCATCTGGCCAAGATCGCCCCCACCGTGCGCGAGCAGGAATTGCGCAACTTCCTGGGCGGCTTCAACTTCCCCGGCAATATGGTCACCGCCTCGATCGCGCCTTTCTCGGGCGGCGAAAAAGCCCGTCTGGCGCTGGCCCTGATCGTCTGGCAGCGTCCGAACCTGCTGCTGCTCGATGAACCGACCAACCATCTGGACCTGGAAACGCGCGAAGCGCTGACGGAAGCCTTGGCGCAGTTCGAAGGCACCTTGGTCGTCGTGTCCCATGATCGCCATCTGCTGCGCGCCACCACGGACGAATTCATCATCGTAGCTGACGGCAAGCTGCAGCCGTTCGACGGCGACCTGGACGACTACAAGGATTGGCTGTTCAAGACCAAGCTGGGCAAGGGTACCGATGTGCTGCCGGCCGCCGGCAAGGCCAACAAGACCGATTTCCCGGTAACATCGTCCGTACCTGCGCCGGCCGCCGCCCCTGCCGCGCCCGTGCGCGACAAGCGCAAGGAAGCGGAAGAGCGCCAGAAAACGGCCGCCCTGCGCAAGCCGATCGAAAACAAGATCAAGCGCCAGGAAGAGCAGATTGCCAAGCGCAACGCGCAAAAGGCGGAAACCGACGCCAAGCTGGGCGAGCCGACCATCTACGACGCCGCCAACAAGGCCAAGCTGAAACAGTTGCTGGCCGACCAGACCTTCTTCACCAAGGACCTGGCGCAGCTGGAAGCGGAATGGCTGGACTTGCAGGATCAGCTGGAAAAACTCGGTTAATCAAGCAACGACAAAAGACGACCTCCGGGTCGTAATGCCGTTCAGATAGCGCCCCTACGCGACCAGTAGACCTGCAAAACGGAATAAAGCCCCAGTCGCCGGCACAGGTGTACCGGGCCAAGCTCGCGTCTTCGGCCCGCCAATTTTACGTTTTTACGCCTGACACCTTTGCCTTTCAATGCGTCGGACAGCTTCACTGAACGGCATTACCTCCGGGTCGTCTTTTTTTTTCAGGCTGCCTGCATCGGACCGGGGCTGCGGATCGCCATCAGGCGGTCGATGTCGACGAGGATCAAGCGGCGCCCCGCCACCGTGGCCAGGCCCTGCAGGTAATCGGCTTCCGCCTCGCCCAGGCCGGGCACGGCGGCGATGTCGGCGGGCGCCAGGCTGACGATGTCGGTGACGCCGTCGACCACCATGCCCATCACGCCATTGCTCAGCTGTAAGATGATCACGTCGGTGGCCGGGTCTGGCGCGCCGTGGGCGCTGCCGAACGCGGCGCGCATATCGACGATGGGGATGATCACGCCGCGCGATACGGCCACGCTGTGCAGCACTTCCCCTTCCGAAGAAAAACGGTCGAGCTCCTTGAGTGCCCGCAATTCCCGCACGCAGCGGTAATCGAGGCCGTATTCCAGGCCGCCCAGCCGAAAGCTCAAGTACTGCTTCAGAGATTGCGCGGTGCCGCGTTCCGCCGTCGCTGCGGCGCCAGGCGTGGTCGTGGGCTGCATGGTGTTCCTTTCATCCGGTAAGCGCTGCCAGGATGCGCAGTGGCGCAACGTTGGCCCATGCTAACCAGCATCCCCGCCCCCGGCGTTGAGAAACATCAACTTTCCCGGAAGACATCATCGACTGGCCGCCCGCCCTTGCGCCGGCGCAGCCATCTTCCCTTACAATACCCACATCACTCCCTACAGGCAGGCCATGCAACACCTCGTCAACCCCGCTGAAGTTGAATTTTCCGCCATCCGCGCCCAGGGTCCGGGCGGGCAGAACGTCAACAAGGTGTCCAGCGCCATCCATTTGCGCTTCCCCATCGCCGCCTCGTCGCTGCCGGAAGCGTACAAGGAGCGTCTGCTGGCCCTGCGCGACAGCCGCATCAGCAAGGATGGCGTGCTGGTGCTCAAGGCGCAGCAGTCGCGCAGCCAGGAGCAGAACAAGGAAGAAGCGTTGCGGCGCTTGCAGGAAATCATCGACAGCGTGACCTTCCTGCCCGCCGTGCGGCGCGCCACCAAGCCTACACGCGGCTCGCAGCGCCGCCGCCTCGACAGCAAGAGCACGCACAGTGTGCTGAAACAGTCGCGCGGCAAGGTGATCGACTGATCAGGGTGGCGGCTGGTATATCCACTCCAGGCTGCCCGTGCTTTCCGCGAACACGGCTTGCGTGGCCGGCGTGACGCTGCGCAGCAAGGCCTTGATCTCTTTCGGCGGCCGGTCGTAGACCTTGGCCGGCCCGGGCGGCACGACCAGGGCGCGCACCGTCGTTTCTCCATCGACCAGGCCCAGGGTGCAGCGCGACTGGCCAGCCGTCGCCTGCCGCTCCTGGCGCAGCTGCGCCACCAGCGCCAGCATCTGCGCATGCAGGATTTCCGACTGTTTGACTTCCACGCGCAACCGCGCCACTTCCTTCAGGACGGGAGCGATGCGCGTGGCCAGCTTGTCGTACTGCAACTGCTGCGCCGGCTGCAACTGCAATTCGCCGCGCCGCAGCTGGCCCGCCAGGGTCAGGTAATTGCGCACTTCCGGCAATTGCGCAATGGCATCGATTTCCTGCTGGCGCTTGTGCTGCAGTTGCAGGAATTGCGCCGCCTTGGCCAGGCTTTCCGCGATCTGCTGCTCCAGGGCGCTCAAATCGGGCACGAGCGGAAACAGCAGCATTTCCACCTGCTTGCGCGGGCCGGCGCTGCCGATGCGGATGGTGCGCGCCGCCACGGCGCAGCCTTCCGCCAGTTCGATGACGACCTCGTCGGCGATGATCTCGCAATTGCTGGCGCTGTCGATCACCACGCGCGTGCCGGCGATGACACAGCTTTCGGCGCGCTTCACATGCACTTCGCCGCTCAGCGCCTGCAGCACGGAACCGGAAGCGACGCCATCGACGCGCACGTCGCCGTGTTCATTGACCGCCGTGCCGCCCACCAGGTTGCGCTGCAACAAGATCAGTCCGCCATGCGAGTGCAAATGGCCATACACGTCGCCATGGATAGTGATGTCGCTGCCGTCGAGCTGACGCTGCTCCTGCACGTCGCCATATTCTTCGTAGGCGGCGCGCAGCTTCAGATTGCCCGTGGTGCGGCTGCTGACACCTTCGCGGCTGACGATCTTGTTCTCGATGGACATCTTGCCGTGCTCATCGACGTTCACATAACCATTCGTGGTGGCGACGACAAAATCACCATCGCTGAAATGTTCGACCGCCGTGCCCGGCCCCGCCACTGTGGCCAGGTCCAGCTCCAGCGGCGCGGGCGGCGGCAGTGCCTTGCCGGCCAGGTCATAGCCGGGCAAACCGGGCGCACCTGGAAGCAGACGCAGCAGGCGCGCGTGTTTTTTGACTTGTGGAAAGCGGTTCTTAAAGCTGAGCAAATCGAGGCGGCCATCGGAGCGTTCGCGTGGCGCATCGTCGCGGTGGATGCCTTGCGACACCGCCACCAGTTGGGCGTCGCGCCCCGGCTGCGGCGGCAGCACCCGCGCCACCGTGATGCGCTCGGCCTTGCCACTGGCGAGAACGGCGCGCACGGCCACACTATCGATGCCGTAGTGCACCCCCTTGCACCACAGGTCGGCCACCAGCTCGTCAAACTCGCGGCGCGCAGGCACCTGGCCATCCGCGTCAGGAAGCAATGCTTCAAAGTAAAACTCGGCGCTGTCGCCGTGGATCTTGACCTGTTTATACAGGGCGCGGCGCGGGGGCGGAAATGGCGCCACGCGCACGGCGATGCGCAGCAAGGCCTCGCCCTTGGGCGCGGCGCGGGGCGTGGGCGCATGGAACAGGGTCAGCAGGAACAAACCGTAATCGAGGCCAGCCAGCAACTGCCCCGACTGGAACAGCTGGTCGACGGCGGCGCGCAGCTGCGCCGGCGCCAGCGACAGGTCAAGGAACACGCCCCCGTCGCGCTGGACCAGGCCGTACGGCAAGCCGCCTGCGGGGGCCGCATCAGGAACGGGTGTGTCGTCGTCGCTCACGCCTTGCCTCCCCCTGCAACACATTCAGAGAATTGTCTCAGTGCACTAGAACAATATCACGGGGCGTGGCGGTGTGCCGGATCAGCATAATCCTGACGCAACAAACATGGGGGGAAAATGGAGATGGATGTTTCAGGTACAGTCACGACATCTGGCAAGACCGTAGCGAGCGGAAGTGAATTGTGGCCGAGAAGCGGAACTGTACTTTAGTACAGTGAGCATCGCAGGCCACAAGTCGCGACGCGCAGTAGGTATTGCCGGATGTCATCAACGGCGTGGCGGGTTGGAGTAAATATCCTGGCCCACTTCGTTGATCTGGCGGCGCAGGTCGCGCCGTTCGTCGGGCGTCATGCGGCCCGTGCGGCGTGAGGCGTCCGCGCCCTCGTTGGCGCGGCGCTGCTCTTCGGCGCGGGTGTCGAAACTGCGTGCGTCGCGCTGTTCGCGCAGTCGCGTATCATTGCTATTGCTGCGCTGTACCTGCTCATACCGCTGGGCCTGCATTTGCTGCTGGTCGTCACGGCGTGGCGGCGGCTGGTTTTGCGCCAGCGCCAAGCTGGCGGCAAACACGGAACAAACGGCAAATGCGGACAGCACAGTCGTACGTGCGGCGATAGCTGCGCTGGGAGCGGCGTGAATTTTTTTAGTAAAGATATTCATTGAGTTCCTCTTCCGCGATGCCGTATAAACTAAAGCTGATTTCCACTGTGGCCCCAGTGTATGATGCTTTACACGGTGCAGTAAGAGTAATTGGGTAAAGTTTGTAACACTTTGTAATGGGTCGCCACAGCCCCTTGCCGACGCCGCGCGAGGCGTTACTATAGCAACTAATATAAGATAACACGACACCCTAAATGACCACAACCTCCACTACCGGCAGCAATACAACAACGCAATCGATCCATGGCCACCAGGCAAAAATCATGGTGGTCGATGACGATGTGCGCCTGCGCGACCTGCTGCGGCGCTACCTGACCGAACAGGGTTTCAATGTCTTCACGGCGGAGAGCGCGACGGCCATGAACAAGCTGTGGCTGCGCGAACGCTACGACTTGCTGGTGCTCGACCTGATGCTGCCCGGCGAAGACGGCCTGTCGATCTGCCGCCGCCTGCGCGGCGCGGGCGACCAGACGCCGATCATCATGCTGACGGCCAAGGGCGAGGACGTGGACCGCATCGTGGGCCTGGAAATGGGTGCCGACGACTACCTGCCGAAACCGTTCAATCCGCGCGAACTGGTGGCCCGCATCGGCGCCGTGCTGCGCCGCAAGGGTCCCGATGAAATCCCGGGCGCGCCGTCGGAAACGCCGCAAACCTTCGAGTTCGGCGACTTCGTGCTCGACCTGGGCACGCGCACCTTGAAAAAGAATGGCGAAACGGTGCCGCTGACCACGGGAGAATTTTCCGTGCTGAAAGTGTTTGCCCGCCATGCGCGCCAGCCGCTGTCGCGCGAAAAACTGATGGAACTGGCGCGCGGACGCGAATACGAAGTGTTCGACCGCAGCCTGGACGTGCAGATTTCGCGCCTGCGCAAGCTGATCGAACCAGATCCGTCGAGCCCGCTCTTCATCCAGACCGTGTGGGGCCTCGGCTACGTCTTCATCCCGGACGGACAGCCGCGCTGATCGCTGGCGAGGCATGATGAAGCTTGTTCCCGATATCAGCCTGGCGCGGCTGAAAAGCGGCCTGTTCTGGCGCACCTTTTTGCTGCTGGGTACTTTGACCACCGTCAGCATGATCACCTGGATCGGCATGATTTCCGTCATCCAGCGCGAGCCGCAGGCGCAGCAGATTTCCGCCCAGATCATTTCCGTCGTCACCATCACGCATGCGGCACTGACGCACTCGGCGCCCGAGTTGCGCCGCGAGCTGCTGTTCGACCTCGTCAGCAACGAAGGCATCCGCATCTTCTCGCTGGAAGAGGACGACCGCATCGAGCCGCCGCCCGACAATTACCTGATGCCCGAGATCGAGGCACTGGTGAAAGCCAAGCTGGGCAAGGACACGCGCTTTTCCGCGCGCGTCAACGGCGTGGCCGGCTTCTGGGTCAGCTTCAAGATCGACGACGACGAGTACTGGCTGATGCTGGACCGCGAGCGCCTGCGCGGCCTCACGGGCTTCCAGTGGCTGGGCTGGGCCAGCCTGGTATCGCTGCTGTCGCTGCTGGGCGCAGCCATCATTTCCAGCCTGATCAATCTGCCGCTGTCGCGTCTGACGGCGGCCGCGCGCGACATCGCCAAGGGCAAGCAGCCGGCGCCGCTGCCGGAAAAGGGACCGATCGAAATCATCGAGGCGAACCGCAGCTTCAACCAGATGGTCGATGATCTGAAACAGGTGGAATCGGACCGCGCCGTGATCCTGGCCGGCATTTCGCACGACTTGCGCACGCCGCTGGCGCGCATGCAGCTGGAAGTGGAAATGGCCAACCTGTCGGACGAGGCGCGCGAAGGCATCCAGTCCGATATCGGGCAGATGGACGCCATCATCGGCCAGTTCCTCGACTACGCCAAGCCGACGGAAGCGTCGAGCTTTACCGATGTCGACCTCAGCGGCCTGCTCCACGACATGACGCGCGAAGCGATGCGCCTGCCGGACGTGAAGGTCAACGCCAGCATCGCCGACGGCGCGCATGCGATGGGCAACCCCACCGACCTGCGCCGCGTGCTGAACAACCTGATCGAAAATGCGCGCCGCTATGGCAAGACGCCGGGCAGCGACATGACGGAAATCGACATCGTCTGCCACGTGCGCACCAGCCACGGCGCGAAAAAGGTGATCATCGAGGTACAGGACCACGGCACGGGCGTGCCGGCGGAAAAGATCGAGCAATTGATGAAGCCGTTCACCCGCCTCGACACGGCACGCGGGCAGGCCAATGGCGCCGGCCTTGGCCTGGCCATCGTCGACCGCGTGCTGCTGCGCCACGGTGCCGAACTGCAGGTGCGCAACCGCGAAGGCGGCGGCCTGGCGTTTCAGATCAGCTTGCCAGCGGCGTAGGTCGGATTAGCGGGAACCGCGTAATCCGACAAAAATAGCCAACAATGTTGTCGGATTATGGCCTGCCGGCCTAATCCGACCTACGCCGTTGATGCCTGCTCCTGCGCCAGCAATTTACTCATCAACAATTCCGTCGCCCCATAGCCGTACAGGGAATCGCTTTCCATGCCTGGCGTGTCGAAGGGGATTGACTCCTCTCGGTTCAGCTTGGCAGGATCGGCGTCCGCATAGCTGGCGCGCCAGGCGCGCTGCAGGGATTCATTGCGGCGGATAAAGGCCGGCATGGGCCAGGCGTCGCGCTCCCAGTGACGGCTGTCACCCAGCAGGGGCCAGCGCTCGTTGAGCAGCGCCATGTCGCCCGTGCGCAGGCGGCGAACGGCCTGTTCCGGCCGCAAGCCTTCCAGCTCTTCCAGTGTGGGCAAGCTGTCGCGCTTCGGCCCGAACATATACGCCAGCATGATGCGCCCGGCAGGCGCCCTGCGCGCCACCACGCCGACGGCATAACCGCCGCCCGGCAGGGGCACGGCAAACCAGCTGCCTTCTCGGTATGGTAATGATTTCATTTCTGCAGACTCCCCCAAAATCGTGTTCGGGGCACAGTCTACGCGAAGCAAAGGTTAAATGGCGCATGGTACGCCACGACAACAAACCAATAGTTACAATATTTTCTCGTCATAGTGATACTGAGCAACAATTGGCCCCGCCTTGAACAGCGCTTCCTTCAAGGCCGCGTCCAGGCGCGCGTCGCGGCGGCGCATCCATTCGAGCAGCATGGCCGCTTCCTTGCGGCTGGTGTCACCCGCATGCGCGAGCACGCGGCGCAGTTCCGGATCCGTGCACGCCTCGAAACGCTGGCTGTTCAAGTCCAACGCCTGCAGCGCGGCGATGGTGGCGCCGATGGCGCGGTGCATGTCGAGCGCGGTGGCCGGCAAGCCGGATTCTTCCAGTGGGACGGTGGTCATGCGCATTCCTTTTCGCGTGGTGGTGACATCGGCTGCATTCTCCACCGCGCGGACGAAAAGCTCAAGCGTCCACGACACAATTTCACCCGTTCGGCCATAATCATGGCTCAGCAACAGCCTACACCTCGGCAGCGGGAGCCACATGTTCAATTTCGATTTTTACAATCCGACGCAAATCCTCTTCGGCCAGGGCCAGATCGCCGCCATCACGGCGCTGATCCCGCCGCAGGCCCGAGTGCTCATGACGTATGGCGGCGGCAGCATCAAGCAGAACGGCGTCTACGATGAAGTCAGGGCGGCGCTGGCCGGCCACACGGTGCTGGAATTTTCCGGCATCGAACCCAATCCCAGCTATGAAACCCTGATGCAGGCCGTGGCCCTCGTGAAAAGCGAGCGCATCGATTTCCTGCTGGCCGTCGGCGGCGGCTCCGTGGTCGACGGCACCAAGTTCATCGCCGCCGCCACCCTGCACGAGGGCGAAGCGTGGGATATCCTGGCGAAAGGCGGCAAGATCGTCGAGGCCGCCCTGCCCTTCGGCACGGTGCTCACCTTGCCGGCCACGGGTTCCGAAATGAACGGCTCGGCCGTGATTACGCGCAAGGCCACGCAGGAAAAGCGCTCGTTCATGAGCCGCAAGGTATATCCGAAATTCTCCGTGCTGGACCCGTCGAAGACCTTCACATTACCGCTGCGCCAGGTGGGCAATGGCGTCGTCGATGCGTTCGCGCATGTGATGGAACAGTATCTGACCTACCCCGTGAACGCGTCCGTACAGGACCGCTTCGCCGAAGGCATTTTATTGACCCTGATCGAGGAAGGCCCGAAAGCGCTGTCGCACCCGAACGACTACGACGTGCGCGCCAACGTGATGTGGAGCGCCACCCTGGCCTTGAACGGCCTGATCGGCGTGGGCGTGCCGCAAGACTGGTCCACGCACGCCATCGGCCACGAATTGACGGCCCTGTACGAGCTCGACCATGCGCAGACGCTGGCCATCATCCTGCCCAGCATGCTGCGCGTGCGCAAGCAGGCCAAGCGCGCCAAGCTGCTGCAATACGCAGCCCGCGTGTGGGGCCTCGATGGCGGCGACGAGGATGGCCGTATCGAGGCGGCCATCGCGCGCACGGAATTCTTCTTCCGCCACATGGGCGTCAAGACGCGCCTGGCCGACTACGGCCTGAACCATGCGAGCGTGGACGCCGTCGTGTCCGCCCTGGAAGGGCACGGCATGACGGCGCTGGGCGAACAGCGCGAAGTGACGCCCGCCGTCAGCCGCAAGGTGCTCGAACTCAGTTTGTAGATTCGCGTCACAGTGTTGTAAAACGGTCAGCCGGGTGGGACAGCGGGCCGTGCTTCATGCTAAGCTGTCATTTCGCTAGGGGTCCTGGAGCAGTCATCCGGGTGAGAGATACCCTTCGTACCTGATCTGGATAATGCCAGCGAAGGAAAGCGCAAAGTACCTTCCCTCCTTTGATAGCTCCTGCGTTGGCGCCAGCCGAACAAGCAGCCTGCCGTGCTCTGTACAGAGTCGGCTTGAACCACGAGCAATCTATGTCCACACCGAATTTATCCGTTTCTGTTTTGACCCTGGCCATCCTGCACGCGTTTGCCGCGCCTGCCTTCGCCGCGAATGACAGCACCGCAGCCGCCGACCCGCAGGCGCCGAGCATGGCCGAAGTCGTCGTCACGGCCAGCAAGGCGCCGGCCGCCAGGCGCGCCTCCGTCGGCGGCTTTAGCGATGCGCCGCTGCTGCAGACGCCGGCGTCCGTCACCGTCATCTCGCAAAAAGACATGCAGGATTTACAGATCCGCAATCTCAGCGATGCCGCCAAGCTCGATGCCAGCATCAACGATGCCTACAACGCCGTCGGCTATGCGGAACAGTTCACGATCCGCGGCTTCAAGCTCGACAACAATTCCAGCTACCGCAAGGATGGCGTGGCCATTCCTGGCGACACCCAAATTCCGCTGGAAAACAAGGAACGCATCGAAGTGCTGAAGGGCCTGGCAGGCTTGCAGGCAGGCGTGGCCGCGCCGGGCGGCGTGATCGACTTCATCGTCAAGCGCCCGACCGCCGCACCGCTGCGCACGGTCACCGTGGAAACGCGCGAGCGGGGCACCCTGTACGGCGCCGTCGATCTGGGCGGCCGCCTGGACGACACGCGCTTCGGCTACCGGATCAACGTGGCGGCCGAGCGCCTGCGCTCCTACATCAAGGGCGCGGACGGCAACCGCAAGTTCATTTCCGGCGCCTTCGACTGGCAGATTTCGCCGCAAGCGCTGCTGCAGCTCGATGCCGACTACCAGGACAAGGCACAGGCGACGGCGCCGGGCTTCCAGCTGCTGAACAATAAGACCCTGCCGACCGGCATCAGCGCCGACGCCATGCTCAACCTGCAGCCATGGACGCGCCCCGTGGAAACCGTCACCAGCAATATCGGCCTGCGCTTCCAGTACGCCTTCAATGACGACTGGCGCGCCACCGTGTCGGCCAACCAGCACTCGTTCAAGCGCGACGATTACACGGCCTTCCCGTACGGCTGCAGCGGACAGGACCTGTACCCCGGCTTCTGCGGCAATGGCGACTACGACGTATACGACTACCGCAGCCTGGGCGAGACGAAAAAGCCGCTGAGCGCGCAAGCCATGATCCAGGGCAAGTTCGCCACCGGTTCGCTGCGCCATGAATTCACGGCCGGCGTGTCGACCTTCCGCCGCAAGGACCGCGCCGGCCTGTACGTATATGACTGGGTCGGCGTAAGCAACATCTACCAGCCGCAGATCGTCGGCACGTCGCCCGGCGTCACGGGTCCCGTGCGCCTGGTGCGCAAAGATACGGAAAACGCCGTCTTCGTGCAGGACATCGTCAGCCTGGCGCCGAACTGGAAGCTGCATGGCGGCTTGCGCCATATCGATGTCGATGGCTACCAGTATGTGCTGAAGGCCGACAAGGAAGTGCGCGCCAAGCACGACTTCCTGCTGCCCAACGTCTCGCTCGTCTACACCCCGCTCGACAATGTCTCCGTGTATGTGGCCTATTCACAGGGCATGGAACATGGCGGCACGGCCGACCGCAAGGCGATGAATGCCAATGAAGAACTGTCACCGAGCCGCTCGAAGCAGATCGAACTGGGCGCCAAGATGGATGTGACGCCGGACTTCATGGTGGCGGCCAGCCTGTTCCAGATCCGCAAGGGCCTGGAATTCCAGAACACGGCCGGCTACTTCGTGCGCGAAGGCCAGGCCCAGCACCGCGGCCTGGAATTGTCGGCACAGGGCAAGGCATCGTCCAGCCTGAGCCTGGGTGCCTCCGTGACGGCCCTGAACAGCCAGCAGTCGGGCACCGGCAATGCCGACCTCGACGGCAAACGCGTCCCGAACGTGCCCGCCTTCAAGGCGGCCGTACATGCGGACTACGCGGTGCAGCAGGTGGCGGGCCTGAGCGTCAATGGCAGCTGGGAGTTTGCCGGCAAGAAGGCATTCGAGTACAACAACACCACCTTCGTGCCGTCGTACCACGTGTTCAACCTGGGCGCCGCTTACGCCACGCGCATCGCCGGCACGCGCGCCGTGCTGCGCGCTAGCGTCAACAACGTGGCCGACAAGTTCTACTGGCGCGACGTGACGCCGGAGTCCGATGGCTATCTGTACCCGGGCGCCAGCCGCACGTTCAAGGTGTCGGCGCAGTTCGACTTTTAATTGAGGGAAATAACAGGCGCTGCGGCAAGCGCCTGTTGCAGCAGGGGCGCCGCCTGTTCCAGGCGCGCCTCCAGACTGTCGCGCAGCACGTGATAGGCGATGCCGCGCGCGTCGAGCGCGTCGAGCAGGTAGCGGTAGATCAGCTGGCGCACGGCTTCCGATTCGCGCTGCAAGCCGTCGGCCACCCACGGGCTGTCGGGCGCCGTCACCAGGGTCAAGTCGTAGCGCGTGGCGTCCGCCAGCGCGGCCAGCGGCGCATCGGCGCCATCGAAATAATGGCGGCTGTACACAGCCGTCATCAAGGGCGTCGTGTCGCAGAACAGGAAGCCGCGCGCTTGCGCGGCGGCGGCGGCCTCGCGTTCGACTTGTGTCAGCGCGATGCCGTACTGGTCTTGCGCGACCGGCACCCTGCCCTGCGTTTCGACAAATTCACGCAAGTATTCCGGCACCCAGACGGTGTCGTAGCGCTCGGCCAGGGCTGCCGCCAAAGTCGACTTGCCCGACGATTCCGCGCCCAGGATCGCCACGCGCACGCAAGGCGCCGTCACTTGAGGACCATGGCGTCAGGCGCGGCCGGTGCCGACTTTTTCCATGCAAGCAAACCGATGATGGCCATCACCACGAAGAAGGCGTACAGCACGGCCGTCAGGGTCAGGCCCTTGTGCACATACAGCCACACATACAGCACGTCGACGACGATCCAGGCGACCCAATTTTCCAGTTTCTTGCGCGACAGCAGGAATTGCCCCACCAGGCTGCCTGCCGTGAGGAAGCCGTCCGCGTGGGGCACGTCCGTGTCCGTCGTCGTCAGCAGCCAGGCGATGAGCAGGAAGCCCAGCAGCCAGCCCGCCGCGCAGGCCAGCCAGCCACGGCCATCGAGCCGCGTGACCGGCAGGGTCTTGCCGCCACTGGACGGATGCAGCCACTGATACCAGCCCCAGCACGAGACGCTGATGAACAGCAGCTGCAAGGCCATGTCGCCATACAGGCGCGACTCGAAAAACACGAAACCGTAGGCGGCCGAGGAAATGATGGCGAACAGCCACGCCCAGTGGTTCTGGCGGATGTTCAGCGCAACGGTTGTCAGTGCCAGGACAAAGGAAATCAGTTCAAGCGGCGTGGTGGCAAAACCCAGCAGGAGAAGCGTATCGTTCATGGGAATCGTGATGAGGCTGGTGGTGCAGTATGCAATACCGGCCATGAATAAGCAAGATTGCCCTTGCCGTCCGCCCCCTCCCCGCCTCAGGCGAAGCCGGCCCTGGCCGCGCGCGCCAGCGAATGCCGCACGATCAGCTTGTGAAACGGTCGGATCAGCATGATGTAGGCGCGCCCCACCCGGTTGTGGCAATGCACGACGCTGGAGACGGTCACGCTGCCATGGCGCCCCGCGTCGCGGTTGCGCAGTACGGACAAACGAAAATCGAGGTGGCTGTCGTCCTCGCCCAGGATGATCTCGTCGTCGCTGACGGCATAGATGCGGAAGATGCCGATGCGCTTGCCAGGCCGCGCTTCCATCTGTTTTGCCGTGCGGATGCCGAAGCGCGCCACGATGGCGTCGCGCAGCACCATCAGCTTGCGCGCCCAGCCCGGCTGCTTGCCCAGCAGCTGGCGCGCCAGGCTCTGCATGTCCATCTGCCGCGCCTGTGCGGTGGGCAAGTCGACGGCATACGCATCGGCCAAGTTACTGCCGGGATACAAGGGGGCGATGCTGGCGCCTGGCGGCAAGTCCACGGTGCGGACGGCAATGTTCATCTCATGCATGTGCTCTCCATGTTTTCAGTGATAACATGCCCATCATACACGACAATGTGAACAGCGATAACATACGATGACAAGCACCAGCACTTACCACCACGGCAAGCTGCGCGACACCCTGGTCGCCGCCACCATCGCGCAACTGGCGCAGCAGAGCGATGCGGCCCTCTCGCTGCGCGAACTGGCGCGCACGGTGGGCGTCTCGGTCGCCGCCGTGTACCGCCACTTCCCCAGCAAGGAGGCCCTGCTGGCCGAGGTGGCCGCGGCCGGTTTCGCCAGCCTGATACAGAAATGGGAAACGCAGCTGCCGCCGCCGGGCAGCCTGCCCGCCGAACAGCGCTTTCAATTGCTGGGCCAGCAATACATCGAATTCGCCCTGGCCGCGCCGGCCCACTACCGGCTGATGTTCGAGCACCAGGACGTGCGCCAGTTCCCGGCACTGCAGGAGGCGGCGCAAGCGTGCTTCCAGTACGTGCTGCAGACGGCCGGCGCGGCTGTGCGCGAAGCGGGCCTCGACCCGCGCTGGGACAAGGCCGCCGCCAGCGCCGGCTGGTCGCTGGGCCACGGCTACGTGATGCTGCTGCTGAGCGGTCGCCTGGCCATGACGGACGGCGGCGATGAGCTGTCACCGGCCATGGTGCCGCGCTTTTTTCAGTTGCCGGTGGAGGCGCTGCGGCAGGCTGCCTCGCCAGGCGGCACAAACGTCATCCAGTCAAATTGACTCGGTTACCGGCAGATACCACCTCAGGAGCTTTGACTCATGCACAATATATCGATAGACACGCTCTCCGTGATCGCCAGGCAATGCATTGCCGTCACGTGCCTGCAACGCTTTTGCCGGCGCTTCGACATTGATCATCCCGCCCTGTCCGCGTTCGCCGCTCATGTGTGGAAACTGGCGCAGGTCGCGCCTGGGGATTTTGCTGCCTGGGAACGGGGCTTTGCGTCCCTGGCCGTGACGGGCATGGGCGATCCCTGGCCGGACGAGGTGCGCATGGCCATGCCCGGGCACCTGCCCGGCACGCTGGAAGAACTGGTGCAGCATGTGCTGGAAACGAGCGCCTGTACCTGGCATGGCGATGACCTTGCGGCAAGCCGGCGCCAGCTGGAAGCCGTCTTTGACATCTGCGTCCGGCATGATGTGGCCGTGCCGCAGCTGAAGGACTACGTGCAGCACGATGCGGCGTTGCGCGGCGGCTGGGGGCCGACGCTCACAGACGAAGAAGTCAGGGCCTGGCAAGCCCTGATATAGCGCTCACGCCAGAAGGTCTAGACGCACCTGTTCAAGCAGGCGCTCCTCTTCATCCGTATCGGCATCGATTTGCGTGACCACGGTCCAGAACGGCGCGCACGTCTTGATCTGGTCGAAAGCATGGTGCATTTCCAGCCGCACCATGGTTTTCCTGAGGCTGTGCAGATAGCCTTCCTCGATGGCGCAGAGCAGCGCGTCATCGGCAGCGTCGATCAGCTCGCTCAGCGCGCCTTCTATCCTTGCATGGCCCTCCTCCCACAGCTGGCCGATTTCCGGCACGTCGGCTTCCATGCACTCGTTCGACCAGTCCGGAGGATAGAAATCGCGCTCCCGGTTAGCGGGATCGGTGTCAAAGCTCAGCGAAATGGACGGAAAGGAGACGGCATTGAAGGCAAAGGCTGAAAATGCCTGATCCTTGAAAGCGGACGCACCCAGCAATGCCAGCGATGCGTTGGCCAGCCTGAACCAGCTTGCTTCGACGTCGTAGGCCGTTTCAAACGCCTGCCAATCCGGCGGCAAATCGGGAGTCTGGGGCATGGAGGCCTTTCGAAAAAGAATAGCGGTGGATAGTGCGGAAATTATACCTGGCACAACCAATGCGGCAGGCCGTGGCGCTTGAACAGTGCAGGCCATGCCGGGACCGCAAACCGGCGGGTTGCCAGTATGCGGAAAATGGCGCAGCCGGCGCATCGCTGTGCCAGCCGGCAGGACGCAGCGCATAGCCGGCGGCCAGGAAATACGGCGATTGCAACAGCGCGGCGGCGCCTGGCTGCGGGACGGCTGGCGGCGGGCGGACGCCCTTGGCCGCATGCAGCAAGGTATCCCTGTCGCCATTCCAGGGCGGCAGGTCGGCGGGCGGGAGCGGCAATACCTTGTCCAGATTTGGAAAGCGCGCATTGGGATTGAATCCTAGTTCTCGATTAAGTACCGCATAACGTTCACCGCGAGCCTTGTCAATGAACGGCACTAACATATCGGACAAATTAAAAGGTTGACTGAACTCTATCGAGAGATCGCGTGCGCACTGCGCGCAACCAAGGCGGACACCTTCATGTAAAATTTTTAGCGCTCGATCTTTTGTTTCTGGTGTCCGGTGATCGCCGATTATTGTGCCATCTGCAGTTCGTGGCGCAGCATATAAATAATACAAATCATATGCCGCTGGGCCATAACCCTGAGCAACCGCACATTCCAGCATTTTGGTTGCAACAGGAATGTTGTCCCACATATCAATCCCCGGATGATCTTTCCCTGCAGTCAATTTTTCGCCCAAGAACGCCATTGCTTGTGGATTACCCATCTGCGCCGCCTTTTGCCAGAACGCATAAGCACGCGTGATGTCGCCGTTCACGCCGGTACTGTTCGCATAATACGTCCCCATCCAGTCATAGGCTGCCGGTATGCCCAGCCGCATCGCCTTTTCCACCAGTTGCACCGCCTCTTCATTGCCATGCAGGGGGTCGCGCCCTTCCACATACAGGCTGGCCAGATTGAGCATTGCCTTCCAGTGCAAGCGCTGCGCCGCCTGGCGCGTCAGATCGACGATTTTCTTGTAATCGCGGTCTTCCACGAAAATTTCAGGATCTTCCAGCGCGCGCGCTTCGAGAAACCAGTCCTCGGCTTGCACATCAATGGGCGGCACCTTGCTTGCCTCGGTTTCACAGACAAAATCCGCTACATGGGGATTGAAAAGTGGCAGGCTTTGGTTGCGCGGCAGGACTTCTTCGTTCTGCATTGTGCAGGCCGGCAAAAAAAGACCGCACAAAAAGAACGCCGATGCGAGCCGTCTTCTCATGACAAACCTGCTGCAGTGATTGCTGACCATGGTCTCCTCCATCGCTGCAGTGTTGCCTTATCCGATATCGGCAGTGGACGCGTCCATCAAATGCCACGTCACTTCGTCGTCCGGCAAATCGAGCAGCCAGTCGCGGCGCGGCTGCGGGAACGGCGTGCCCTGGCTCAGCCAGGCCTGGCGCCAGTACTGGTTGACGATGGCCTGCAGCGGATGGTCGGGCGACACCCACGGTTGCCAGACGCCGCTGACCGGACAGGCTTGTCCGCAAGCACGGCTCAACCAGGGCTCGGGCCGCGCCACCTCGCGCAGCAAGCCGCGCGCCGCGCGCGGCTGCACGGCGCCATGGTCATGGCGTATCGTCAGGCACGGCTCCCAGCTCACGGCGCCATATCGGCTGTTGCCATCGGCGCCGAGCACGCTGAAATGGCGGAAGGGTTCGTCTTGCTGGACCAATCGGGCCGGCTCCGTCACGCCCTGCCCTTGCGCCGGCTGCCAATACGCGGAAAATGGCGCAGCCGGCGCATCGCTGTGCCAGCCGGCAGGACGCAGCGCATAGTCGGCGGCCAGGAAATACGGTGCTTGCAACAGCGCGGCGGCGCTTGGCTGCGGGACGGCTGGCGGCGGACGCACGCCCATGGCCGCGTCAAGCAGGCTCTTTCGTTGACCATCCCACGGCGGCAGATCGGCAGGTGGCAATGGCAGGACTTTATCGAGGTTGGGAAAGCGGCGATTGGGGTTGAAGCCGAGGGCGTTACTAAGCATACGATATCGCTCTCCACGAGCCTTGTCCACATAGGGCGCCAGCATATCGGCAAGATCAAAAGGTGAACCGAACTCAATTGCCAATGAATTTGCGCAGTCTTCACAGCCAAACTTGACGCCTTCATGCAATACCTTTAATGCACGATTTTTTGTTTCAGCGTTACGCGAACCATTTATTTTCCCATTGGCAGCCCGTGGAGACTCATACAAATAATGCAAATCAAATGCTGCGGGACCATATCCTTGTCCAAATGCACATTCCAACATGTTGGTAGCGACGGGAATATTCGACCAATAACCCGCGCCCTCACTGGCGGGTCCAACATTTAATTTATCTGCCAAAAATACCATCGCCTGAGGATTTCCCATGACAGCAGCCTTTTGCCAGAATGCATAGGCGCGAGTGATGTCGCCGTCAACGCCCGTGCTATTAGCATAAAACGTCCCCATCCGATCATAAGCTGCCGGTATCCCGAGTTGCATCGCCTTTTCCACCAGTTGCACCGCTTCTTCCTCTCCACGCAAGGGGTCGCGTCCCTCCACATACAGGCTGGCCAGATTGAGCATCGCCTTCCAGTGCAAGCGCTGCGCCGCCTGGCGCGTCAGATCGACGATTTTCTTGTAATCGCGGTCTTCCACGAAAATTTCAGGATCTTCCAGCGCGCGCGCTTCAAGAAACCAGTCCTCGGCTTGCGCATCGATGGGCGGCACTTTGCTCGCCTCGGTTTCACAGACAAAATCCGCTACATGGGGATTGAAAAGTGGCAGGCTTTGGTTGCGTGGCAGGACTTTGTCGTTTGACATTTTGCAGGCGCCTAAAGTGAAAATCAGGAAAACTGCCAAGATAAAAAAAGGCAGGGGGAAGGGGAAATTTTTATACTTTTTCATGCTCACCCCAAACGTATCGTGGAGCTGCGTTTATCTTCCAATGGCAGCAAAAAACCGGTCATTTTTTTATCTGCAAAATTTTCAGAATACGAATTTTTTTTCCGGCGGTTATCTTTCATTAATTTCACCCAGTTCCCGTAAGCATCCACAATCTCCCCCTTCGTCCCTCCCCCGCCATCCACCAGCCCGCCGCTCAGCATGCGCCACACCCGCTTGCGCAAATCGCGGGCCACGCGGGAATCGACGGTGGCGATATTGATTTCGCTGTCGACGGCCATGCTGCGCTGGTTCAGGTTGGCGCTGCCCAAGGTCATGAATACGTCGTCGACCAGCATCAATTTGGAATGGATGTAGATTTCACGGTAGCGCCAGCGGTCCTTGTCAAACGCGCTGACATTGAGCATGGCCACCGATACCTTCAGCCCGAATTCGCTTTCAAGCGTCATCGCCCCGGGTTTGTTGATGCCGTTGGAATGCTGCACCACGTCGGGCAACTTGACTTCCACCTCGGCGGAAATGCCGAATCCTGTCCTGACACGCTGGGTTTTCGGCCGCTTGTTGTAGTCGTCGATCATGGTGTTTTGCCCCGTCATGCCAGCGTGCTGGCCCAGCGCCGCCAGCGTGTCGTGGGTGCGCGGCACCATCTGCGCGCGCTCCGGCACGGGAATGACAATGAATACGTGCATGACCGGCATATCTTCAAGACTCTTGCCCGCTTTGACACTGCCGGCCTTCCAGGCGGCAACCACCTTCTTGCGCGCGGCAAGCAAATGCTGTGCCCATTCCTCATACTGGAAATACTGGTTTTCCACATACAGGTAGCCGGCCGCCAGGCTGGCTTGGGTCACGGCGCGAAAATAGATTTCCTTGATCGTCTTGTCCTGCTCCTCGGGTTGCGTCAGGACGATCTGCACGGTGGAGTCGCTTGGTTCGGCCTTATCCAACAGCCGCGCCGGTGGGCTGCCACATGGCAACTCCCGGCTAACACAGTCGGTGGAAGCCGAACGCGTGCGGTCGTCGATCGCGCGATCCCATGCCTTCACGAAATTATTGTAAAGCGCGATGAGCGCACGGCCGCCGTCGATGCGGCAGGCATAATCCTGGTACGGCTTCAAGGTGGCAAAGCCGCCGTCCGCGGCCATTCCCTGCAAACACTCGCGCCGCTCGTTGACGCCACCCTGTTCGCGGCGCGTATCGTCGAGCAGATGGGCCGTCGTATCCCAATAATCGGTCACCGAGTTCAAGCCCATCACGTAACCGACGGCCTTGGCTCCCTCTTCGTGATCGAAATCGATCAGGACCGGCTTCTGGTGGTGCGTGCCCAGGTATTGCATGCCGGGCTTTTCGATTTCTCCCATCGTCAAGCCGTGCGGCTGGCTTATTTCGGTCGCGATACTCTTGCCGATCGCGGTGCTGTCGCCGTGCCGCAAGCGGATCTCCAGGCCCTCCAACAAGCCATGGAACGCGGCTGCATACCAGCTGTGGCAGTATTCTTGACGCGCCATCATGGGAATATTCTCGGGCCGGAGGTACTCGCCCCAATAACCGTTGCCTAAAATATGTTTCTTTTTTTTAACCGCATCGTGCAACATCGCCAGGCTGGCTTTTGCGCTGATGTCATCAAAGCGTTGTCCATCGGCTTTCCATGATGATGCGTCATGCGAATAGCCTGGCATACTGCGCACCATCGGCGAACCGAGCCGGTCATACCAGATCAGCAGGCGCACCCTGACGTGACGCCGTGCGGCGGCGATCAGCAAGTCACCAAACGTGTTGCCGCGCGGCCAGGTGGCGCTGTTGCCGCGCACCAGTTCCATGCCCGGGTCGAAACCCCAGCAGCACAGGTCGATCGAATGTTTAGCCTTGGCGATCTCGCCGGCGATGTCGGCGAACCCTTCCTGTCCGCAAATGAACAGCGTCAGCTTGTTGTTGTGCGTAATCGGGTGGCTGGCATTGCCTTTCAGATTGCGGTTTTCCAGCAGCCACTGGAGCGAACTGGTGGCAGTGCGGCTGACTTCGTCGATGTGGGTGGTTTCGGTGCGCTTGGTCGTATCGGGCATGGTCTCTCCAGTCAGTACACGGTCATCGCCACGAACGGCCGTCGCCGGTAGCGTCGAGCGCACGCAGGCCGCGGTTCGACAGGCGCTGTTCGCCGTCCGGCGCCGCGCTGGCGTCGAAGCTCGCGCTGGCCTGCAAGTCAAACTCCTCGCCATTGCCAAGGACGACACGGTAGCGCGGCGTGCCGTCCTGGTGCGCGATCAGGATGCGGCCAAATTCATCAGTCAAGCCCTGCTCGACTTCGGATTCCCCCTGATACAGCGTGTACGGCACGTTCGCGTAGTGACCGCCGTCCGCATGCGCCTGGATGGTATGCTGCAATTGCCCCGCGACCGGTGCGATGGGCGGTTCCACCTCCGCTTGCGGCCGGTTCTTCGGCGCCAGCGTTTCGAGGTTGCCATGAAACAGCGTCGGCGAGGACGTGAAAAACTGCACCTTGTCGCTAATTTCAAGCATGCAATCGGCGCCGTGCAGGCGCACGCCTTTGCGGCCGCGAATATGCACCCAGTCGGCCTGGCTGATCAATTCCAGTACCTTGTTGGCGACGATCTCGACCGTATCGGTTTGCGCCGCGATCTGCACCGGGCCGGCCGCAGCGATCAGTTTCATGCCAGCCTTGTGAACGAACAGGCGGAACGCCGCGCCGAGGCTGGCGAACAGGCCGCCGCCGGCCGCCATCGACAGATTGCGCCCGGCAGTCAAGCCGGTATCGTCGGCGCTGGCGATGTGCGTCGATTGAGCGCTCGTCGTGGCGATGCCGGCCGCACTGGCGAGCACCAGATGCGGCCTGGACAATTCGGGAAACGCGTTTGCGCCACTACCGGCAACGCCCTTGATGCCGGCATGCTGGGCTTTCAGCCCATCGGCGGCGGCGCCTTGCTGGGCGGCGCTTTCTTGCGCGCCATACTGCTGCGCCAGCGCGGCAAACGCCTTGTGCCGCTCAGCGGCCTCGGCCAGCCGCTGCACGGTTTCATCCATGCTCTTGATATGCGCGGCGGCGCCAGGGCGCGCTTCGGTGGTCAGCAGCATGCCGCGGCCGGCGCGCGCTACGCCCCAGGCGTCCGACGCCAGTTCCCAGCCCTCGCCGCGCGCATCCTTGCGCCCGCTGGCGTCCTCGATGCGGTTGATGCAGCCGAGCGATAACTGGCTATGCTGATGGTCGCTTTTCAGTTGCGCCTGGATGCGCTGGTGCGTGTCATCGAGCACCAGCTGGTTGCCGCGCACGCCGTGGCCGCCGCCAGGCATCAGCTCGGCGCTGCGCCAGCCGCCCAGCATGCATTGCCCCGGCAAATTCCACGGTGGCGCATGGTTGCCGTTGTACACCGCGCCGACAATGACGGGATGGTCGATATTGCCGTCGAGAAACTGGATCAGCACTTCCTGGCCGATGCGCGGCAACGCGACTTGGCCGAACGCCTGGCCCGCCCATGGCGTCATGACCCGGATCCATGGCGAACTGCCGGCGTCGAACTTGCCCAGCCGGTCCCAGTGGAATTGCACCTTCACCCGGCCCAGCCCGTCGGTATGGATGGTTTCGCCTGCCGGCCCGGTCACAATCGCCGTCTGCACGCCGGGCGGCGCACACGGCGCACTGTTGAAGCGCCGCCCCGGATACCAGCGGATGCTCTTGCGGATGCAGCTGAAGCGGTTTTCATAGTGCGACTTGGCGCCCGTTCCTGCCTGAAAATTGTTGCTGGCGACATGGTCGACCGACAGGATCAGGTATTCGCGCGCGCCGACGTCCGGGCGCGCCGCTTCACCTCGGGCCGGCATCGCTTGCTGGCCGCTGAAATGGCCGCCCAGCGTGAAACTGCGCCCGGCCTGGGCGCAGCGGTGATTGCCGCCAGCTTCGAAATATTGCGCCTTGCAGTTGCTTTCCTCCAGGCGGCGTTGCGCCAGCGCTTCGCCCTCGCCCATGCCGGCATAGCCGTAGCCGGTGTTTTGATATAGTTCATGGGCAAATACATCGCCCTGCTCGTTGAGCGCATAGCCGCTGGCGCGGCTGGCATAGGGATGCTTGTAGTTGAAGCTGGCCAGCGTGAGCGAGCCTGAAGCGATCTTGCGCACTGCCTGCCAATCGCTGATGCCATCGCACTCCAGCGAACCGGCGCCGCTGCGAAACGCCATCTCGTCGGCTTCGCTGGCATGACCGTCGCATGCATCGATGCTGTCGCTCAGCCAGGTATTGTCGCCCAAACACAGGGTATGACCGTCGGCACGGTGTTCATACCAATAATGGAGTCCCTGGTCTTCCCAACGCCGGTGCAGATGGTTGTAATCGGTTTCATTGTGCTGGTTGGCGCAGCTTAATATGGCTCTTTCCTCATGCAGCCGGTTTTGCCAGTCGCGCTGCAAATAATGCTCGAAGGTCGTTTCGCTGATCTCGATGACCGTGCGTTCGTGGAACGAGACGCTGTCCATGCGCAGCCTGGAAAACGCCAGCCAGGGTTGCAACACCATCTGGTAGAACGCGAAACCGCCATCGCTGCGCAACATGCGGAATTCGCCGACATAACCATTAAAATGGCGCAAGCTGCCGTCATCGCGCACCATGGAAATCGTGACCATGCGGCCCATCATCGCTGTCAGGGGAACGTGGAGATTGTCGGACAGCAATTCGACGTCGAAACGGAAGTCGCGCGACATTTCCTCGTGCGCGCGCAAGCTGTTGACCAGCAGCGCGGTATCGGGCGGGCCGTCCTCGTGCGGAAAATCCATGCGCAGCAAGCGGCTCTCCTGCACTTGACCGCCTGCTGCGAAAAGGCGCGCCAGATCGGCTGCCAGCCTGCCATCATCCATATTGCCCCTCGGACATGACTCCATCGCTCATGCTAACCATGGCGAGCGCGGGCGTATTGATGGAACTCAAGCTAGTTGCCCAGACGCAAAAAAGCCGCATCGGCCCTGCGGCGGATGCGGCTTTGTTCCAGCGCTTGCTAAAACTGATTACTTCGCGGCTTTGACTGCTTTCGGATACTTGATGGTCATTTCCTGCAGCAAGTTGTCCGCGTGGTCCACTTCCTTCATCACCCACAGCATGTAGCGGATGTCGAGGTGGATGGCGCGCGTGATGGCCGTGTCGAAGTACCAGTCCTTGGTGATCGATTCATAGGTCGAATCGAAGTTCAGACCGATCAGTTCGCCACGCTTGTTCATCACGGCCGAGCCGGAGTTGCCGCCCGTGGTGTCGGCGCTGGTCAGGAAGTTGACGGGCACCGTGCCCAGCACAGGATCGCGGAACTGGCCGTAGCGTTTTTGCTTGACGGCGTCGATCAAGCCTTGCGGCGCTTCGAACGGGGCCTTGCCCGTGACCTTTTCGACGATGCCTTCCACGGTCGTGAACGGACCCTTGGTGAGGCCGTCGCGCGGCGAGTACGGCGAGACCGTGCCGTAGGTCACGCGCAGGGTCGAGTTGGCGTCAGGATAGACCGGCTTGCCTTGCGACTTCTTCCAGGCAATCACGGCTTGCATGTATTGCGGAATCACGCGTTCCAGGTTGCCGTCAATTTCCTTGCGGCGCTCTTCCAGCGCCAGTTCCACCGGATGCAGCTTGACGGCCAGCTGCATGAAGGCGTCGTCAGACTGAACCACGGCGGCCTGGTCCTTTTCCAGCCAGGCCAGGCGCTTGGCCGTGTCGGCCAGTTGCGTCCGCTGGTACAGGGCCGCCACGGCGTTTGGCGCCGGCAGCAGCGCGTCCAGGCCTTGCGGATGGCTCTTCGCCGCCAGCTGCGCGTAGCGCTTCAGGCCCGCTTCAAAACGCGCCTGGTCGACCTTGTTGACATACGACTGTTCCAAACGGGCCAGACGGGCCTTGATGAAGGCCAGATCGCGCTGCTGGAAGCCCGATTCGCGCTCGGCATCGGCTTTCTGGCGCTCCAGCGACAAACGGTAGATGGTACGCGCGCTTTTCAGCATATCGCTGTTGGTGGCCACGCTCCAGGCGAACTCCTCTTCGCTCAAGGCCATGTCGCTGGCGATCGCCGCGTCCAGTTCCGCCAGCAGAGTCGGCGAGACGTTCGGCTGCTTCGCGTACCAGGCACGGAACTCGGCATCCTGCACGTCCTTGATGGCGGCGATGTCCTTGCGGGCGAAACCGTCAAGCAAACCCTGGGTTTTCTTCAGCACGTTATTGATGCTTTTCACCACGCTGGCATAACGCACGGCGGAGGCGGCATCGCCCTGCGTCGCCTCGGCCATCACGGCCAGGTCCGCTTGCAGTTCCGACACTTTCAGGGGGAAGGCCGTATCGCGCGCGAAGCGGATTTCCGCCGGCAGCTTGTAGCGGCTGGTGCGGCCGGGATAGCCCGCCAGCAAGATGCCGTCACCGGCCTTCAAGCCTTCGGCCGAGACCACCAGGAAATCCTTCGACTGGTACGGCACGTTGTCGGGCGACGGGTCGGCCGGACGGCCATCCTTGCCCACGTAGGCGCGCAGGAACGAGTAGTCGCCCGTATGGCGCGGCCATTCGTAGTTGTCGGTGTCGCCGCCGAAGTTGCCGATCTTGTCCGATGGCGCATACACCAGGCGCACGTCGCGTATCATCATCTGGCGGATGCGGTAGTACTCGAGGCCGCGGTGGAAGGCGGGCACGGAGCAGCGGTACATCTTGTCCGTTTCGCATTCGGCGATCAGGTCCTTGACGCGCTTTTCCACGGCTTCGTGGCGCGCGCGGCCACTCATGTCGGCCGTCAAGCCTTTCAGCACGCGGTCGCTGACGTTCTCCACCTTGTCCGTCACATACACGAGGCTGTTCGGACCACCCGGCAGCTCTGCGGCGCGCGTCTTGGCCAGGAAGCCGTTGGTGATGTAATTGTGTTCCGGCGTGGAATTGCGCTGCACGGCGCCATAGGCGCAATGGTGGTTCGTCACCACCAGGCCCGCGTCGGAGACGAAGGCGGCCGAGCAACCGCCCAGCGACACGATAGCGCTCATCGGGTGCTTGCTCAGGTCGGCCAGCTTTTCCGCGGGAATTTCAATGCCGACCCGTTTCAGCTCGGCTTTCAGCTGTGGCAGCTGGTGTGGTTGCCACTGCCCTTCGTCGGCGTGTGCGCCGGCGAACGCGCCCATCAAGGCGACTGGTAATACGATTGTCTTGAACAAAATTTGCTCCTCCATAAAAAGCAGGCGAAAGTATAGCCTGTCCTGCCTGCCTGGCCGGCAAAAATTATCCCATTGCAATTTTCTGTCTCAGGCGGCTGGCCGTTCCGCGCCTTGCAGGGGAATCTGCAGGGCCAGCCGGCAACCCGCGCCCGATGCCGGCACGCCCACCTCGAAGTGGCCGCCCAGCGCCGTCACCCGCTCGGCGATGCCGATCAGGCCAAAGCACTGTTTCTTGCGCTGCTGCTGCGGCGTGATGCCGATGCCATTGTCGCTGATGGCCAGGTACACGGCGCAGGCATCCGAACTGAGCTCGATCTCGACCTGGCTGGCCTGGGCATGGCGCATGACGTTGCTGAGCGCTTCCTGCACGATGCGGAACAGCACGATCTCGGCCGGGCTGCCGATGGCGGCAAACAGCGCCTCGTCGCGTATCAGCAGGCGGCAGGCGACGCCGCTGCGCTTGCGGAAGTCGCTCACCTGCCATTCGATGGCGGCCTGCAAGCCCAGGTCCAGCGCCATCGGGCGCAGTTCGTTCATGATGCCGCGCACGCTCTTGATGGTCGTGTCAACATTGCTGAGCACGGCGCCAACCCGGCGGTGCAGGCGCGGATGGGAACCTTCCGTGCGGGCGCTGAGCATGGAAATATCGATGCGCAGCGCCAGCAGGTTTTGCCCCAGTTCATCGTGGATATCGCGCGAGATCCGTTTGCGCTCGTCTTCCTTGGCCGTTTCCAGGTGCAGGGCCAGCTGGCGCAACTGCGCATGCGACTGGCGCAACGCACCATCCATCAGCTTGCGTTCGGTAATGTCCGTGTGCGCCACCACCACGCGCAGCGGCCCTTCGCCGAGAAAACGGCTGACCCTGGCCTGCGACCAGCGGGGTCCCGAGCGCGTGGCAAATTCATATTCGAGCGCGTACGCATCGGCCGTGCCGGCGATGACGGCGCGGATGCCGGCGGCCAGCTCGCGCCCGGCGCTGCGCTGCCAGCGCGCATCCGTCTCGCAAAATTCCAGGTACTGCAGCGGCGGCGACGTTTTCCCGACGAAGGCCAGGCACGCCTGGTTGGCATGCACGACGCTGCCCGCCTGGTCCAGCACCAGCACCCGGTCCGTCAGCGAATCGATGGTGGCGTGAAAGAAGCGCTCGGCATCGCGCAACGCTTCCTGCGCCCGCTCGCGCTGGTGCACTTCCAGCTGCAGATGCTGGTTGGCGCGCAGCAATTCGGCCGTGCGGTCGACCACCCTCTGGTCCAGTTCGCGGTGCAGTTCACGCAAGTCCGCCTCGGCCAGCTTGCGCTCGGTGATATCGGAAAACACGCCGACAAAGTGGCTGATGGCGCCGTCCGGGCTGCGCATGGGCGTGATCGACAGCGATTCGACGAAGCGCTCGCCATTCTTGCGCCGGTTCACCAGTTCGCCGTACCAGCTGCCATCCTCGTGCAGGCTGCGCCACATGGTTTCATAAAAATGCGGCAAATGCGTGCCACCGCCAAGGAAGGACGGATCGCGCCCGATCGCCTCTTCCGCCTGGTAACCGGTGATGGTGGTGAAGGCCGGGTTGACGGAAATGATGCGGTTCGCGCTATCGGTGACCAGCACGCCTTCGCGGATGGAGTCGAGGATGACGAAGGCGCGCCGCAACACCGATTCACGTTCGAGCTCGTCGCCCAGGTCCGTCACCAGCATGCGCGCCTTGTCGCTGGCGGCGTCAAAATTGGCCTCGATGCGCACCATGCCGCCCACCTCGCCCTGGAACAGCTGCGCCTCGAGCACCTGGCGCGCGCCGCTGCTAAAGACGGTATCGAGGAAGCGGCGGAAGCCGCCTTGCGCCTGCGGCGCGATGAACTGCTCGAAGCGCCGCCCCAGCAACTGGTTCTTGTCGCGCCGCAGCAAGCCGCAGGCCGCCACGTTGGCGCGCGTGATGACGCCTTCGCGCGCCAGCGAGAAATAGCTGACGGGCGCCTGCTCGTACAGCTGCGCATATCGGTCGCGGCTGCTTTCAAATGCATTCTTCAGCTGCTCCAGCTCGGCCAGGGCCGCGTTCTGCATTTCCAGCTCGATCTGGCTCACCTGCAACTCATGCAGCTGGCGCATCACGTCTTCATTCGACTGCGGCACGGGCTGGCGCTGCTGCGCCGCCAATTGCTCGGCTTGCTCTCGCAATCTGGCCGGCACGTTCCCCTCGTCGAATGGTTCGCTCATGGGACGCTCTCCCCCGTCGTGCCGCCAGCCACGGCGCCGGACTGCATCTGGCGCAGCTGGGCTTCCAGCAGCTTCGATTCCGTGATGTTGATGAACGTCACGACGACGCCGTCGATCACGTTTTCAATGGTGCGGTACGGCATGATGCGCACGTTGTACCAGCGCCCATTCTTGGTCTCCACCTGGCGCTCGCAAAATACCAGGCTGCGGATGACTTCCAGCGCATCGACTTCCAGATTTGGGTAGTCGAGGTCATTGACGATATCGCTGAGCGGACGGCGCAAATCCGTCTGGATCAGCTTATAGATTTGCGTGGCCGGCGCCGTGAAGCGGCGGATGCGCAGGTCGCTGTCGAGGAAGATGGTGGCGATATCGGTGCTGTTGAGCAGATTCTTCATGTCGCTGTTCACCAGCGACAAATCATCGACCTTCGATTGCAGTTCGGCATTGACCGTGTACAACTCCTCGTTGAGCGACTGCATCTCTTCCTTCGAGGTGGTCAGTTCCTCGTTCGTCGATTGCAATTCCTCATTGGTCGACTGCAATTCCTCGTTCGCCGACTTCAGCTCTTCGCGCGAGGTCTGCATCTCGTCGCGCACGGCCTGGATTTCATTGCGCGCCTGGGCCAGTTGCTGCTCCAGCTCCAGCACCTTGGGATTGGGCGAACGGCCGCGCCGCGCCTCGGCCACCAAAGGCACGCTGGAAAACGTGACGAAGACCATGCCGCGCAAGGATTCGGGCTGGCTCAGCGCCTCCGCGCTCATGTCCACGCCCAGCGACTGGCCCGCATGGTCCTTGACGACCAGGCCCTTCAGCCGCACGACGCTCTCGCTTTGCAGGGCCTGCTTGATCAGGCCGGCCAGTTCATAGCGCAAGCCATCGCGCGCCATGGCGTGGATATTCCAGTTGGCCTTGCCGGCCGCCGGCTCCAGGAAGGCGCCCGTGCGGCCATTGATATACAGGATGTCGCCGTCCTGGTTCAGCAGCGCGGCGGCCGGCGAATATTTCTGGAGCAATAATTGCTCGACATGCGATTGTATCTTTCCAGTCATGCTGACTTCTCTCGTGTCGCTAGGTGTAGGGGGGGATGCCAACGATACCTTGGTGGGAAAGTAGGTCGGCAGGCGCTGGCGCGCCAGGTTGTCGAGGCGGCGATACAGCCGCGTCGACGTGGTCAGGGGGGCAAACAGGTCGGAAAAATGCCCGGGCGTATCGGCGCTGCCCAGCAACAGCACGCCATCGCGGTTCAGCGCGTAGTGGAACAGGGGAATCAGGCGCTGCTGCAGCTTGGCATTCAGGTAAATCAGCAAATTGCGGCAGCACAGGATGTCGAGCTTGGTAAATGGCGGGTCCGAAATGATATTTTGCTGGGCAAAGATGATCGTGTTGCGGATCTCTTTTTTCACATGGTATTCGCTCTTGTCGCGCAGGAAGAAACGCTGCAGGCGCTCGGCCGAGACGTCGCTGCTGATACTGTGCGGAAAGCGTCCCTGGCGCGCGCGGTCGATGGCGTCGGCCGACAGGTCGGTGGCGAAGATCTGCAGGCTGTATTTGGATGGCGGATTGATGCTGGCGACGACTTCATGGAACACCATGGCCAGCGAATACGCCTCCTCGCCTGTGGAACAGGCCGGTATCCAGGCCTTGAAGGCGCGCCCGTCGGGATGGGCGGCCAGCATCTGCGGAATCACCACCATCTTCACGTATTCCCACACCTTCTGGTCGCGGAAGAAACTCGTCACGCCGATCAGCAATTCCTTGAACAGCAAGTCGATTTCGCCGGGGTTGGCGCGCAAATAGGGCACGTACTGCTCCATCGACGTCATCTGGTACAAGCTCATGCGCCGTTCGATGCGGCGCAGCACCGTATTGATCTTGTAATCCGTAAAACTGTTGCCCGTATGTTCAGTCAGCAGGGCAACGATTTCCTGTAGGGAATTGCGCCCGTTCGGTTCCCTGCCAGGCAGGCTGAGAAAGCTGCTGCGGAACAAATAGCTGATGATCTTGTCCGGCATCTTGTCGGGAAAATCGACGAGGTCCACAACTTCGGCGGAAATCGCGCTTTGCGGCATCATGTCGAATTTGGCCGTATCGGGATGCTGCGCCAGCGTCAGGCCGCCCGCCTGCTTGATCGCCTGCAAGCCGCGCGTGCCATCGCTGCCCATGCCGGAAAATACCACGCCCACGGCCAGTTCGCCCAGCTCGCTGGCCAGGCTCTCGAAAAAGGTATTGATGGGCAAGCGGTGGCCGCGCAGCTGCAGCGGCTCGCTGAGCACGAAACGCCCCTTCGACAGGGTCAGGTCGGCGTTCGACGGTATCACATAGATGTGGTTCGGACGCAATTCCGCCTGGTGCGTGATTTCCGTGACGGGAATGCTGGTGGCGCGCTGCAGCAATTCCGGCAGCATGGCCTTTTGCGTCGGATCAAGATGCTGGATGACCACGTAGGCGATGCCGCTTTCCTGCGGCACATTGGCGAGGAAGGCGACGATAGGATCGAGTCCGCCGGCGGAAGCGCCGATGGCCACCACGGGAAAGACGATGGCGGCCACCTCGGGAACTGCTGTATTGCTGTGTTTGCTGCGTGTCATCGTCTGCAAGAAAGCAGCCACGGCAAGGACGCCGGACTGGGAATTGATAATCTTGCATTCTAGCACTCAAGATGCGCGGCAAAACGCGAATTTGGCGCGCGGGTTTTCCCCGCGCCGCCCCCTTACTGCGTCGGCGGCGTGTGCCAGCCGCCGCCCAGCGCCTGGATCAGCGCCACGGCCGTCGTCTGGCGGTCCGCCTGCGCCTGCACCAGCGAGCGGCGCGCCGACAGGGCCGTCACTTGCGCCGTCACCACGTCCGTATAGCCGACCTGGCCCGCGTTGTAGCGGTTCAGCATCTGCTGCTCGACCTGGTCGGCGGCCGCCGACGCCTGCTGGCGCAGTGCCAGCTGCTCGGCCAGCGCGCGCGTGGCCGACAACTGGTCTTCCACGGCGCCAAAGGCACTTAATACCGTCTGGCGGTAGCGCGCCACGGCCGCCTCATGGCCCGCCTTGGCCGCATCCACGCTGGCCGTGGTGGCGCCCGCGTTGAACAGCGTTTGCGCGGCCGACACGCCCAAGGACCACAGGCTCGACGATGCATTGAAGAGGTCGCCCACACGGCTGGCGCCGGAACCATAGGAACCCGTCAGGTTCAGGCTTGGATAGTAGGCCGAGCGGGCGATGCCGATCTGCTCGTTGGCCACGGCCACCCGGCGCTCGGTGGCGGCGATGTCGGGACGGCGCTGCAGCAGGGTCGATGGCACGCCCAGCGGCACCTCGGGCACGGTCAAGGTCCACGGCGCCACGGCCAGGCTGAAGTCGGACGGGGCGCGGCCCAGCAGGATCGCGATCGCGTGCTCCAGCTGGGCGCGCGCGCGGATCTGGCTCGACCGGTCGATCTGCGCATTGGCAAGCTGCGTCTGCGCCTGCAGCAGGTCGGACTTGGCGGCGATGCCGGCATTAAAACGGTTGCCGGTGATCTCGAGCACGCGCTTGTAGCCATCGATGGTGGCGTTCAGCAGCGCGATCTGCGCATCGCTCTGGCGCAGCGAAAAGTAATTGGTGGCCAGCTCGCCCTGCGCCGACAGGCGCGCCGCGGCCAGGTCCGCCGCGCTGGCGGACGCGCTTGCATCGGCGCCCGTCACGCCGGCGCGCAGCTTGCCCCACACGTCCGGTTCCCACGACGCGCCGATGGCGGCCTTGAAGTTGTTGTTCGTCTGCTGCTCGCCGCCGCCGGAGCGGGCGCCGCTGCCCGTCAGGTTCACCGTGGGGAACAGCGAGGCGCGCTGTTCGCGCACCAGCGCGCGCGCCTGCTCGTACGCGGCGACGGCGGCCGCCACGTTCTGGTTCGAGATGTCGATGCTGGCGGCCAGCTGGTTCAGCTGCGCGTCGCCGAACAGGGTCCACCACGGCCCCCGCTCCAGGGTGTCGGCCGGCGCGGCCGGCTGCCAGCCGGCCGCCTCCTTGAACGTTTGCGGCGCGGCGGCCGTCGGCGTTTCATACGCGGGGCTGACGGCGCAGCCGGCCAGCAGGACGGCTGCCGCCAGCGCCAGCAGGTGGCGTGCTGGCATGGTCGAAACGATAGGTTTTACTTGCTTCATGATTGTGTGCTCGGGTTATCTGGCCCAGGAATGCGGCTCAATTGCTGCTCGTCGGCGCTGCGCGTGCGCAGCTTGTCGAGCAGGATGTAGACCACCGGGGTGGTCAGCAATGTGAGTAACTGGCTGGCGATCAGGCCGCCGATGATGGCGACCCCCAAGGGCTGGCGTAGCTCCGACCCCTCGCCGAAACCGATCGCCAGCGGCAAGGCGCCGAGCGCCGCCGCCAGGGTGGTCATCAGAATGGGGCGGAAACGCAGCAGACATGCCTCGCGCACCGCCTCCACTGCACTCAAGCCGCGCGAACGCTCGGCCTCCAGCGCGAAGTCGATGATCAATATAGCATTTTTCTTGACGATACCGATCAACAGGAACACGCCGATCAGGGCGATGATGGAAAACTCCATGCGGAACAGCAGCAAGGCCAGCACGGCGCCCACCCCCGCCGACGGCAAGGTCGACAGCACGGTGACGGGGTGGATCAGGCTTTCGTACAGGATGCCCAGCACGATGTAGATCACCACGATGGCCGCCAGGATCAAGAGCGGCTGCTCCTTGTTGCTGTCCTGCGCGCTCTTCGCCGAGCCCTGGAAGCTGCCGCGCACGTTCACGGGCATGCCGATTTCCGACTCCGCCTGGGCCACAGCGGCCTGCCCGTCGCTGAGCGGATAGCCATCGGCCAGGTTGAACGACACGGTGGTGGCCAGTTCCCCGCCCTGGTGGTTGATCGAGGTCGCCGTCGAACTTTCGGCAAAGCTGCTGAACGAGGACAGCGGCACCATGTGCGCCAGGGTGGTGGACAGGGCCGAGCCGCTGGACGGGTCGCGCGCTGCCGTCGTGTTCGATGCCGCCGTGGCCGCGGTCGTGGCGGTCGTGGCCGTGGCGGTCGTGGCGCTGGCGGCGACGGCCGCCGCATTCGAGGCCGGCACGTACACGGAGCGCAGCGCTTCCGGACTTTGCGCATAGCGCGGCGCCACTTCCATGATCACGTGGTACTGGTTCAGCTCATCGTAGATGGTCGCCACCTGGCGCTGGCCGAAGCTGTTGTACAGCGCATTGTCGATGTCGCGCACCTGCACGCCCAGCTGCGTGGCGCGGTCCTTGTCGATGGAGACGAAGGTTTCCACGCCGTTTTCCGCCTGGTCCGTGTCCACGTCGATCAGGGCCGGCTGCAGCTTCATCTGGTCGGCCAGCTTCGCCGCCCATTTCTTCAGGTCCGCCTGGTTATCGCTGATCAGCGTGTACTGGTAGGTCGAATTGCTCGAGCGCCCGCCCATGCGCAAATCTTGCACGGGGTTGAGGAACAGCGAGATGCCCGTCACCTTGGCCAGCTGCGGGCGCAGGCGCGCGATCACGGCCTGCCCCTTGTCGGTGCGCTGCGAGGCGGGTTTGAGGTCGATGAACATGAAGCCGCCCCCTGCCCGTCCGCCGCCCGTAAAGCCGACGACGGTGGCGACGGCCGGATCGTCCTTGATGATGTTGACCAGCTGGCGCAATTTGCTCTGCATGGCCTGGAACGAGATGCTCTGGTCGGCGCGCATGCCGCCGTTGATCTGGCCCGTATCCTGCTGCGGGAAGAAGCCCTTGGGCGCGGCCGCGAACAGGTACACGTTCAGGCCGACGACGAAAACGAGGATGGTCATCACCAGCGCGGCACTCGACAGCGCCCAGTCCAGGCAATGTTCGTAGATGCTCAGCATGCGGTCGAAGCCGCGTTCGAACCAGCGCGCGACGGCACCCGGCTTTTTATGCTGCTGCCCGCTTTTCAGCAGCCAGGCGCACATCATCGGCGTGGTCGTGAGCGAGATCACCAGCGAAATCATCACGGCGGCCGACAGGGTCACGGCAAATTCGCGGAACAGCCGCCCCACCTGTCCGCCCATGAACAGCAGCGGGATGAAGACGGCCACCAGCGACAGGCTGATCGACAGCACGGTAAAGCCCACTTCGCGCGCGCCCAGCAGGGCCGCCTTGAAGCGGTCCATGCCCGCCTCGATGTGGCGCTGCGTGTTTTCCAGCACCACGATGGCGTCGTCGACGACAAAGCCGGTGGCCACCGTGAGCGCCATCAGCGACAGGTTGTTCAGACTAAAGCCCAGCATGTACATCACGCCGAAGGTGCCCAGCAGCGAGACGATGGTGGCCACGGCGGGAATGATGGTGGCGCGCACGCTGCGCAAAAAGGCGCTGACCACCAGCACGACGAGCACGATGGAGAGGATCAGGGTGAACTCGATCTCGTGCAGGGACGAGCGGATGGAATTGGTGCTGTCGGACGCCACCTGCAGCTTGATGTCGCCGGGCAGCTGCGCCTGCAGTTGCGGCAGCAGCGCGCGCACGCCGTCCACCGTGGCGATGACGTTGGCGCCGGGCTGGCGCGTGATCAGCACGATGACGGCCGGGTCGCCGTTGAACAGGCCCAGGGTATTGTTGTTTTCCACCCCGTCCTGCACTTCGGCCACGTCGTCGAGGCGGATGGCGGCGCCGTCGCGCCAGGCCACCACCAGGCTGCGGTAATCGGCCGCGCTACGCCCGCCCGAAGCCGTCGCCGCGCCCGAGTAGATCTGCAGGCTGCGCTCGTCGCCGGAGATCGCCCCTTTCGGGCGGTTGGCGTTGCTGGCCTGGATGGCCGCGCGCACGTCTTCCATCGACACGGCATAGTGATTGAGCTGGTAGGGCAGCAGTTCCACGCGCACGGCCGGCAGCGAACCGCCGCCCAGTTCCACGTCGCCCACGCCCTTCACTTGCGCCACCTTTTGCTGCACCAGGTTCGACACGGCGTCGTAGATCTGGCCCGGCGTGCGCGTCTTGGACGTCAGCGCCAGGATGATCACGGGCGCGTCGGATGGATTGGCCTTGCGGTAGGTCGGGTTGCTGCGCAGGGTGGCCGGCAAGTCCACGCGCGCGGCGGCGATGGCCGCCTGCACTTCGCGCGCGGCCGAATCGATCTTGCGGTTCAGGTCGAACTGCAGGTTGATGCGCGCCGAGCCCGTGCCCGACGACGACGTCATCTCGTTCACGCCCGAGATCACGCCCAGGCGCCGTTCCAGCGGCGTGGCCACCGAGGTGGCCATGGTCGCGGGGCTGGCGCCGGGCAGGCTGGCGCTGACGGAAATGGTCGGATAATCGACCTGCGGCAGCGGCGAGACGGGCAGCACGAAGAAGGCGCCGATGCCCGCCAGCGCGATGCCGATGGTCAGCAGCACGGTGGCGATGGGACGCTTGACGAACGGTTCGGACAGGTTCACGCGGCGCTCCCCTTGTCTTCCAGGCGGTCCCGCGGTTTATCGAGACTGACAGCGTTCTTCCCTTTGCCCGCAAAGCGTTGACCAAGGCGGTCGAAGCCCAGGTAGATGACGGGCGTGGTAAACAGGGTCAGCACCTGGCTGACGATCAGGCCGCCGAAGATGGCCAGGCCCAGCGGACGGCGCAGCTCGGCGCCCTCGCCCCAGCCCAGCATCAGCGGCACGGCCGCGAACAGCGCCGCCAGGGTCGTCATCAAAATCGGACGGAAACGCAGCAGCGCCGCCTGGTGGATGGCTTCCTGCGGGCTTTTGCCTTCATCGCGCTCGGCCTCGATGGCGAAGTCGATCATCATGATGGCGTTCTTCTTGACGATACCGATCAGGAGGATGATGCCGATGATGCCGATCACGCCCAGGTCCTGCCCCGAGATCATCAGCGCCAGCAAGGCGCCCACGCCGGCCGACGGCAGGGTCGACAGGATCGTCAGCGGGTGGATATAGCTTTCGTACAGCACGCCGAGCACGATGTAGACGCAGACGACGGCGGCGAGAATGAGCCACAGCTGGTTCGACAGCGAGTTTTCATACGCGCCGGCCGCGCCCAGGAACGTCAACGTCACCGAGGGCGGCAAGGCGATGTCCTTCGCCGCCTGGCGGATGGCGTCGACGGCGCTGCCCAGCGCCACGCCCTGCGCTGTGTCGAAGCCCAGGGTCGTGGCCGGGTACTGCGCCACGTGCGTGATCTGCAGCGGCGCCTGCTTTTCGCTGACGCTGGCAAAGGCCGACAGCGGCGTCGACTTGCCGGACCCCGTGCGCACCTGCAGGTCCGACAGGTCGGACGGCGTGGTGACGATGCCCGGCTGCGCTTCGAGGATCACGCGGTACTGGTTGGTTTCCGTGAAAATCGTCGAGATGATGCGCTGGCCGAAGGCGTTGTACAGCGCGTCGTCGACGGTGGCCGTGGTGACGGACATGCGCGCGGCGCTGTCGCGGTCGATGGCCACCGTGACGGCGGCGCCCGTCGCGCCCGCATCCGTGACGACGTTGCGCAGCTGCGATTGCTCGCGCATGCGGACTGCCAGCTTGCCGGCCCACTCGGTGACGGTGGCCGTGTCGGCCCCTTCGAGCGAGACGCGGTATTGCGTCGGGCCCGATTCCGCATCGATGGTCAAATCCTGCGTCGGCTGCAGGTACAGGGTGACGCCAGCCACCTTGGCCACGCGCTCGCGCAGGCGCTGCATGATCTCGTCCTGGCTGCCGCTGCGCGGACGCTTCAGGTTGATCAGCATGCTGCCCGTGTGCAGCATGGTGTTGTTGGCCGCGTCGACGCCGACGAGGGAACTCAGGGTATCGACTGCGGGGTCTTCCAGCAGCGCGCTGGCGGCGGCCTGCTGCAAGGCGGCCATGCGTGCGTACGAGACGGCTTGCGAGGTTTCGATGCGCGCCTGCAGCTGGCCCGTGTCCTGCGTGGGGAACAGTCCTTTCGGGATGGTGATGTACAAGACCACCGTGAGCAGCAAGGTGGCCAGGGCCACCAGCAGGGTCAATCCCTGGCGCTTCAGCACCCACACCAGCGCAAGGTCGTACTGATGGATGACCTTGTCGAGGAAAGCCTGGATGCGCTGGCCCGTGGCACTGATTTTTTCATCGGCGTGGCTTTTCAGCCAGCGCGCCGACATCATCGGCACCAGCGTCAGCGAGACCACGGCGGAAATGAGGATCGTGATGGCCAGGGTCATGGCGAATTCGCGGAACAGCCGGCCTACCACGTCGCCCATGAACAGCAGGGGAATCAGCACGGCGATCAATGACACCGTCAGCGAGATGATGGTAAAGCCGATCTGCGACGCGCCCTTCAATGCGGCGGCCATCGGCGTTTCGCCCTCCTCGATGTAGCGGGCGATATTTTCGATCATGACGATGGCGTCATCGACGACAAAGCCGGTGGCAATCGTCAGGGCCATCAGCGACAGGTTGTTCAGGCTGTAGCCAAGCAGATACATGACGCCGCAGGCGCCGATCAGCGAGATCGGCACGGACAGGCTGGCGATCACCGTGGCGCGCAGGCTGTGCAAAAAGGCGAAGATCACCAGCACCACCAGCAGCACCGACAATAACAGTTCCATTTCCACGTGTTCGACCGAGGCGCGGATGCCCGTCGTGCGGTCGCTCAGCACGTCGAGCTTCATGGCCGCCGGCAGGCTGGCCTGCAGGTCAGGCAGCAGGGCCTTGATGGCGTCGACCGTCTTGATGACGTTGGCGCCGGGCTGGCGCTGCACGTTCAGGATGATGGCCGGCTGCTTGCCCGACCAGGCACCGAGGCGCGTGTTTTCCGCGCTGTCGACCACATTCGCCACGTCAGCCAGGCGCACGGGCGCGCCGTTTTTATACGTGATGATCAGGCGCTTGTAGTCTTCCGCCGTCACCAATTGATCGTTGGCGTTGATGGTGAACGAGCGCGTAGGGCCGTCGAAACTGCCCTTGGCGCTGTTGACGTTGGCCGCCGCGATGGCCGTGCGCAGGCTGTCGAGGCCCAGGCCGTAGGACGCCAGCAGCTTGGTATCGCCCTGGATGCGCACGGCGGGACGCTGGCCGCCCGACAGCGACACGAGGCCCACGCCGTTGACCTGGCTGATCTTCAGCGCCAGGCGCGTGTTGACAATGTTCTGCACCTGCGTCAGCGGCATCGTGTCCGACGTGATGGCCAGGGTCAGCACGGGCGCATCGGCCGGGTTGATCTTCGCGTACACGGGCGGCGCCGGCAAGTCCGTCGGCAGCAGCGAGCCGCCCGCGTTGATGGCGGCCTGCACTTCCTGCTCGGCCACGTCCAGGGTCTGGCCCAGGGTGAATTGCAGGGTGATGAGGGAGACGCCGGCCGCGCTGGTGGAACTCATGCGCTGTAAACCCGACATCTGGCCGAACTGGCGCTCGAGCGGCGCCGTCACGGTCTGGCCCATGACTTCGGGGCTGGCGCCCGGATACAGGGTCTGCACCTGGATGGTGGGGAAGTCCACCTGCGGCAAGGCGGCCAGCGGCAGGAACTTGAAGCCGACCAGCCCCGCCAGCACGATGGCCAGCATCAGCAGCGCCGTGGCGACGGGGCGCTGGATGAATGGCGTCGACGGACTCATTGCGCCGCGCCCTTCGCCGGCGCCGTGGCTGGCGCACTGGCCGGCGCGGAGGCGGAAGCCGATGCGCCGTCAGGATGCTGGCGGCGGTGGCGGCGTTCGCCGTTCGCCCCCGCGCCACCGCCGCCCATGGCCGGCTTGTCGCCCGCCAGGGTGACTTTCGCGCCTTCCTTCAGGCGGTCGGCGCCTTCCGTGATGACTTGCTCGCCCGCTTCCAGGCCGGCACGGATTTCCACCATATCGGTGGTGGCCTGGCCCCGCGTGACCATGCGCACGGAGACGGTTTTATCGGCTTTCAGCACATACACGAAGTCGCCATTGTTACTGTGACGCAGGGCCGTGACGGGCACCAGCACGGCGCCCGTGATATTGCCCAGTTCCAGCCGTACGTTGACGAACTGGCTGGGGAACAGCGCCATCTTGTCATTGCTGTAGCGGGCCTTGGCACGCACGGTGCCCGTCTGCACGTCGACCTGGTTGTCCAGCGCCGTCAAGCCGCCCTGGTCCAGCGCATGCGTGCGCGTGCGGTCCAGCGCCAGCGCGGCCAGGGCCGCGCCGCCATTCAGGCGCTCCTGGATGGTCTGCACTTTATCTTGCGGCACGGAGAATTCCACGTCGATGGGCGAGAGCTGCGTCACCACCACCACGCCGCCCGCATCGCTGGTACTCACCAGGTTGCCGATATCGACCACCTTCAGGCCCGCGCGGCCGCTGATCGGCGACACCACCTTGGTGTAGCCCAGGTTCAGCCTGGCCGTGCCTTCGGCCGCGCGGTCCGTCATCACCGTGCCTTCCAGCTGTTTCACCAGGGCGGCCTGCGTGTCGACATCCTGGCGCGCGATGGAATCCTGGCCCAGCAGGGTTTGATAGCGTTTCAGGGTCAGGCGCGCGTTTTCCAGCTGCGCTTCATCGCGCTGGCGCTGGCCCGTGGCCTGCATCAGCGCCATCTCGAACTGGGCCGGGTCGATCTGCGCCACCACCTGGCCCGCCTTGACCATGCCGCCTTCCTTGAATTTCAGCTCCTTCAAAATGCCCGACACTTGCGGGCGCACCGTCACGGTGGAGGCGGCCGTCACCGTGCCCAGCGCATCGAGCACCACGGGCAGGTCGGACTTCACGGCCGTGGCCACGCCGACGGTGGTCGAAGGGCCGCCGCGGCGCCCGCCGGGGCCACCGGGTCCGCCCGGCCCGCCGGGTCCGGCCATGCCGGGGCCGCCCGGCGCGCTGCTGCCGGCGTGGGTCAGGTACCAGGCACCGCCCCCCAGCGCAGCCATCACGGCCAGCGCGATGACCGTGCCGACGATTTTCGAACGGCGGCTGCGCCGCGGGGTATGGGGTGTAGTCTGCGAATCCATCGCTTATCCTTGTAGTGGCCGCTGGCACGGCGAGTCTGTGGCGCCGGCCGAGGTGGAACACACTCAGGCAGGACGACCGTTTTCGGGGTTGTTTCGGTACACGGCGGGGGAGTCAAGAGCTGAAAGTCAGCTGAAAAAACATCGCTCCCTGGCGTGAAAAGACTCTAGCATAGTCATGTAACTGTTTCATTTCTGCCTGAAACAATTACACACAGCCTGGCAGACATGGGAGGAGCAGGCAGGCCGGCAGGCACGCCGACCCTGTGGGGTAATGGTGGAAAAATCAGGCTTGCGGGGCGTCATCGCCCGGCGTGCGGCGGACGCGGGCGACTCGCATGCAGATACAAACTCGCTACAAATCTCCCGCCAGCCGCCTTGACCTGGCGCCGCCGGGGCTCAAGTGGTCACGGACGGCCGCGATTCTTTACCTGGATTTACAAGGTCATGCCGAGGATGACATCCTGGTAGTCGGTGCGGCCCACGCGGAAGGCGCGCCGTCCCACCTGCGCAAAGCCGCAGCGCGCATAGAACGCCAGCGCAGCGTGGTTTTCCGCGTACACGCCCAGCAGCACGCGCCCTGCCCCGCTGGCGCGCGCCTGGCTCAGCGCCGCCTGCATCAGGCGCTGGCCCACGCGCTGGCCCTGGAAGCGGTGCAGCAGGTAGATGCGCTTGATTTCCAGGTCGTCCGGACGCGGGTCCGCCAGCGGCAGACTGGCGGGACTGAGCACCAGATAACCGACGGGCGCGCCGCCCGGCATGGCCTCGGCCAGCCATAAACGCAGGGCCGGCAGCGCCAGCCAGTCGCGGTACAGCTGCGCGTCGTGCTGGCGCTGGCAATGGGCGAGAATATCGGCGCCATCGAGGATGCCGGCGAAGGCCTCGAGAAACGTCGCCTGCCCCACCAGCGCCAGCGCCTGTTCATCGCCCTTGATGCAAGGGCGGATGGTGATACCCGTCGGTGCACTCATGTCGCTTGCCATAGTCTGCTCCTGAAGAAAAACAAGCCGGGCGAAGCCGGCTTGGATATGCTGTTGATGTGGGTGTTACTTGCCGCCCAGGGGCACCTCGCACAGGCAGTGCGTGAGCGCCATGAACGGTTTGCGTTCGCGCGTGATCCCCGACAGCCAGGAGAGGTCCTGCGCCATGCCCAGCGCCGCGTCGGCCGGCAAGCCCGTGCCGGCCAGGCCCAGCTTCACGTGCTCGCCCAGGCCCAGCGAAGCCATGGCCTTGGAACCGAACATGCCGATCAGACGGTCCACGTTCGACGTTTCCTGCTCCAGGTAGGTCACGCGGTAGTCGCTGCCCAGCTTGGCGCGCTTGGCGGCCGAGGCCAGCGCGTCGCCATAGCTGCCGATGCGGTCGACCAGGTTGCGCTCTTTCGCCTGCAAGCCGGTCCAGACGCGGCCCTGCGCCACCTCATTGATCTTTTCCGGCGTCGTCTTGCGCGCCTTGGCGGCCAGGCCCAGGAAGTCGCCATACACGTGGTTGATCGAGCCCTGGATCACTTGCGCGAAGCGCGGGTCGAGCGGGCGCAATGGATTGCCCGCGTCAGCCAGCCAGGTGGTCGGCGAACCGGCCGTGTGGATGCCCAACTTTTCCACCACCTTGTCGGCCGTCGGCAGAATCGCGAACACGCCGATGGAACCGGTGATGGTGGCCGCGTCGGCGATCACCTCATCGGACGAGGTGCTGATCCAGTAGCCGCCGGAAGCGGCCACGTTGCCCATCGAGACGACCACCGGCTTGCCGGCGGCGCGCGTCAATTCCAGTTCGCGGCGGATCAGTTCCGAGCCGAAGGCGCTGCCGCCCGGCGAATCGACGCGTAGCACGACGGCCTTGATCGACTTGTCTTCGCGCGCCTGGCGGATCAGGCGCGAGGTGGACAGGCCGCCGATGGCGCCCGGCGGCGCGATGCCGTCGCCGATTTCGCCGGAGGCGATGACCACGCCGACAGCGTCGCCGACGTGCACGGGACGCAGGCGCGCCAGGTAATCGGTGTAGTTCACCTGGCGGAAGTTCGTGCCTTCCGTATTCTTCGCGCCGCGCGCCATCATGAACTGGCGCAGTTCATCGCGCGTTTTCAGGCCGTCGACCAGCTTGGCGTCCAGCGACAGCTTGGCAATGTCGCCGCCTGCCGCCGTCATCAGCGCGGGCAGCGCGTCGATCGCTTGCATGATGGCGCCGGCCGGCAGTTTGCGCGCCTTTTCCACGTCCGTCGTGTAGGTGGTCCACAGGCCATTGTTCAGGTAGCGGTCCGCTTCTGCCGCCGCGTCGGACGGGCCGTTGGCGATGAAAGGCTCGGCCGCGCTCTTATACGTGCCCACTTTCAGCAGGTTGACGGTGACGCCCACTTTGTCGAGCGCGTCGCGGTAGTAATTGCGGTAGCGGCCAAAGCCTTCCAGCATGACGCCGCCCATGGGGTGCAGGAATACCTCGTCGGCCTTGGCCGCCACCAGGTACTGGCGCTGGTTGTAGCTCGAACCCCAGGCCGTCACTTTCTTGCCGGTGGCGCGGAAGCGTTCCACGCCCGCCGCCACTTCGCGCAGCGAGGCCAGGCCGCCGCCCTGCAATTCATCGAGCAGGATGACCATGGAGCCGATGTTCTTGTCCTTGGCCGCCGTGTCGAGCACGGCCAGCACGTCGCGCAGCTGCACGCTTTTCTTGACTTCGCCGCTGACATTGGCCAGCACGGCCTCGCGCACGCCGCCCGGGGTTTCCTCGACCAGCGGGCCTTGCAAGTCCAGCACCAGGGTGGTCTTTTCCGCCAGCGGCTTGGCGCCGCCGCCGAAGAGGGCGATCAGGATGGCGATGACGATCAGCAGGAAAATCAGATTGATGACCGCGCGGCGGGTGGCGTCCAGCGCGCGCCAGAATGCGCCAAAGCCGCGGCGCAGCGGCGGGAAGGGGTTCAGTGACATTGATGCTCCGTGAGGTTATGTACCTAAAGGAAACCAATATAGCTGAAAATGGCCGCGATCGCCTTGGGATTCGTCTTATTTTGACAAGTATTGCGCGCCCTGGCCGCCCTGGCTTGGCGGCGTGGAAATGAGGAACAGGCCGGCCAGCACCAGCGCGCCGTTCAATATCAGCAATTCCAGGCCGATGCGGTAGTGCTCGAACAGCCGCGCCTGCTCCTGCTCGATCAGCGCGCACAGCAGCGGCCCGGCCACGGCCACCAGCGGTACCCAGCGGTCGCGCACGCCGCGCCGGCTCAGCAGGCCGAAGGCGAACAGGCCCAGCAGCGGACCATAGGTGTAGCTGGCCAGCTTCAGGATCACGCCGATCATGCTGGGGTCGTCCAGCCATTTGAAGGCCATGATGAGGATCAGGAACAGCGCGGCAAAGCCCAGGTGCACACGGCGGCGCCAGCGCATCTGTGCACTTGCACTGAGATCCGCCCTGCGCTGCAAGCCGAGGATATCGATGCAGAAGGTGGACGTCAGCGCCGTGAGCGCCCCGTCCACGCTGGGAAACAGGGCGGAAACGAGGGCGATGAAAAAGATCAGCTGCGCCGCGGCGGGAAAGTGACCCAGCACCACGGCCGGGAACAGCTTGTCGCCCGTGGCGGTGATTCCGGCCAGCGGCGCATACAGGTGCAGCAAGCCGCCGAGGAAGAGGAACAGCAGCAGCACGCCGGTCAGCACCACGGTCAGGCTGAGCATATTCTTTTGCGAGTCGCGCAAGGTGCGCACGGAGATATTCTTTTGCATCATTTCCTGGTCCATGCCCGTCATGGCGACAGTGATGAACATGCCGGCCACGATGTGCTTCCACACATAGGCGGGACTGTCCGGGTCGAGATTGAACATGCGCGTGAGGCCTTGCGCGCGCATGCGCTCGAGGCTGTCGACGATGGACAGGTCCATGGCGCGCAGCAAAAACACGCTGCAGATGACGAGACCGGCCAGCATGCACGCCGTTTGCAGGGTATCGGTCCAGACGATGGTTTTCACGCCGCCCTCATACGTGTACAGCAGGATCAGCAGCAGCACGACGCTGGCGGTAGCCCAGAACGGCACGCCGAAGCTGTCGAGTATCGTCGCCTGCAGGATATTGACCACCAGGTACAGCCGCGCCGTGGCTCCCAGCAGCCGCGAGACGATGAAAAACGCGGCCCCGCTCTGGTAGGAACGCCGGCCCAGGCGCAGTTCCAGGTAGCGGTAGATGGAGGTCAGCTGCAGCCGGTAGTACAGCGGCAGCAGAATAAACGTGATGGCCAGGTAGCCGAGCACATAGCCGAGCATCAGCTGGACGTAGCCGAAGCCGTTGCTGCCCACGGCGCCGGGCACGCTGATGAAGGTCACGCCAGTGAGCGTGGTGCCGACCATGCCGAAGGCCACCAGCATCCAGTGGCTGTTCTTGTTGCCGATGAAAAAACTGTCGTTGGTCGCGTGGCGCGAGGTGCGCCAGGCTACCCCCAGCAGTATCAGGAAATACGCGAGGACGACGGCAAACAGGATGGGGGGCGACATGGACGATACGCTGGCGGCAAGGTGAACAGGGGCAGAAATATACAGCAAAGCCCCTGTTTATGCCGGCGTCAGCAGCCGCTCGGTTTGACTTTTTCCACTTCCAGGCCGAACCACGGGCGCAAGCGCGTGCCGACGATATTGCCGAGGAAAGCGCAGACCAGCCACAGCCAGCCATGCAGGCTGCCCGAGACGATGCCGCTGAAATAGGCGCCGATATTGCAGCCGTAGGCCAGGCGCGCGCCGTAGCCGAGCAGCAAGCCGCCGACGACGGCGGCGATGACCGAGCGGCGCGGGATGCGCCACACGGGCGCGTAGCGGCCGGCCAGGGCCGCCGCCAGCATGGCACCGAGCACGATGCCGATATCCATCACGGAAGTCTTGTCTTGCGTCAAGGGCGCGGCCAGGGCGGCCGCGTTGGCCTTGGTCGACCAATAGGCCCAGCTGGCCGTGTCGATGCCGATCAAGGACGCCGCTTTCGCGCCCCACAGAGCGAACGCGGACGTCACGCCCCACGGCCGGCCCGACAATGCCAGGGTGATGAAATTGAGCACGACGAGCGCGATGGCGCCCGCCACCAGCGGCCAGGGGCCATGCAGCCAAGGCGACGACTGCGCGGCCCGCAATGGCGTCGCGACGAGCTTGCCATGGCGGCGCTTTTCCACCAGCACCGTGATGCCGGCGATTAGCGCGAAGACGAGCCAGTTCAGCGCCAGCGCGGGCAGCAAGCCCAGGCTTGTGACGAGGGAAATCGGTTTCAATTGCGGCAGCGCCGTCCAGAATGGCATGTGCGCCGTGCCGATCACGGAGCCGACGATGAAGGCGGCCAGGGTGATGAGCATGCGCGTGCTGCCCCCGCCCACCGTGTACAGGGTGCCGGAGGCGCAACCGCCGCCCAGCTGCATGCCGATGCCGAAGATGAAGGCGCCGAAGATGACGGAGGTGCCGGCCGGAGACACCAGGCCCGCCACCGGCGTGCCGAACAGGGTCCCGGCCGACAGCGCGGGGAAGAACAGCGCCACGCCCACGGCCAGCATCAGCATTTGCGCGCGCAAGCCGTCGCCGCGGCCATCGGCAATGAAGACGCGCCAGGCTGACGTAAAACCGAAGGCCGCGTGGTACAGGGTAATGCCCAACAAGGCGCCCACCACATACAGCGCGGCCAGCTTGAAGCCGACGGTTTGCGCCAGGTAGCAGGCGCCGAGCACGATGAGCAGCAGCGCGACGCCCAGCGGTTTGGGGTTGATGGCGGCGCGCAGGCGCAGCGGGGACATTGCTGTATCGGACATGGTGAGTAGGGGCGGGAGAAAAGGAAACACCATTGTAAACCCTGCTCCCGCCCTTCCCGGCAACTTGCCTGCAGATCAAGCAGGCTTAATGCCCCACCGCATGCAGCGATTTCTCGCCACCGCTGCGCACGGGGATGGGATTCAAACGGTCGAGGCGTCCGCTCAGGACGGTCAAGCCGAACGCCCCCAGCACGACCAGCGCGCCGATCCATCCCGTGTGCACGAGGCCCAGGTGTTCCACGATCAGGCCGCCGCCCCAGGCGCCGCCGGCGATGCCCAGATTGAACGCGGCGATATTCAGGCCCGAAGCGACGTCCACGGCGCTGGGCGTGAAGTGCTCCGCTTGCTGCACGACATACACTTGCAGGCCAGCCACGTTACCGAAGGCGACGGCGCCCCACAACAAGACGGTGATGACGACGAGCACCGGCTGCGGCGCAGTGAAGGTCAGCACCAGCAAAACAAGCGCCAGCAGCAAAAAGATCCGTTTCAGGGCGCGCACCGGGCCCTGCTTGTCGGCCAGCTTGCCGCCCCAGATATTGCCGAACGCCACGGACACGCCATACACGAGCATCACCGCGCCCACGGCGCCGGCGCTGAAACCCGACACTTGCTGCAAGATCGGCGCCAGATACGTAAAAGCGATGAAGGAGCCGCCATAGCCGACGGCCGTCATGGCGTACACCAGCAGCAGCCGGGGCTGGCCCAGCACCTGCACTTGCTGCAGCAGCGAGGCGGGCTTGCTGTGCCTGATGGTCGACGGCACGTACAGCAGGCTGCCGACAAAGGCGACCAGGCCCAGGGCCGAGACGGCCAGGAAGGTTTCGCGCCAGCCGAAGTGCTGGCCGATGAAGGTGCCCAGCGGCACGCCCGTCACCAGGGCCACGGTCAAGCCCGTAAACATGATGGCGATCGCGCTGGCCGCCTTCTCCTTCGGCACCAATGACGTGGCGATGGTCGAGCCGATGGAAAAGAACACGCCATGCGCCAGCCCCGTCAGGATGCGGGCGACGACGAGGGTGTCATAGCCAGGCGACTTCCAGGCCAGCAAATTGCCCAGGGTGAACAAGACCATCAAGGACAGCAGCAAGGTTTTGCGCGGGATCTTGCCCGTCAGGGCAGTCAGCACGGGCGCGCCGACGGCGACGCCCAGCGCATACAGGCTGACCAGCAGGCCGGCCGATGGCAGGTTGACGCCCAGGTCTGCGGCGATGGTGGGCAACAGCCCGACGATGACAAACTCGGTGGTTCCGATGGCAAATGCGCTGAGGGTCAGCGCGAGCAAGGCAATGGGCATGACAAACTCCGATAAAGATGTTGGCATGCAGTATCGGGGTTTTCTTTATTCCGAAAAATACCTGATCGGGCAGAAGATAATTGCGTCCAACTCAACAATTTGATGGTCTGCTACACTGGCCGCATCCACACGGGGTCACCACCATGAATTCAGAAAAACTGGCGCTGCTGGTCACGCGCGAAATGCCATATGGAAAATATCAAGGACGGCTGCTGGCCGACTTGCCGGGACACTACCTGGGCTGGTTCGCGCGCGAGGGCTTCCCCTCGGGCGAACTGGGCAGTTTAATTGCGCTGATGTATGAGCTCGACCACAACGATTTGCGCAGTTTGCTCGACCCGCTGCGCACGCATCAAAACCGACCGCGTTCATAAGGCCGCGCCAAACCGCTCCACCACGAAATCAACGAAGCTGCGCAGCTTGGACGACATGCGCCGGTCGCGCAGATAGATGAGATGCAAGGGCCGGCTGGGCGGCGTGTAGCCGTTCAGCAGGCGTACCAGATGGCCCTCGGCGATATCCTGTGACAGCATAATCTCGGGCAACATGCCGATCCCCATGCCGGCCAGCGCCGCCCGCCGCAAGCCTTGCGCGCTGTCGACCCGCATCCTGCCCGCAATCGGCACGCTGATGTCGCCCTCCGGCCCCGTCATGCGCCAGGATGGCTGTGCCGAACGCCACTCGGAGCGCGAGGAATAGACATAGGCCAGGCAATTGTGCTGCGCCAGATCCTCGGGCCGCTGCGGCTCACCGTGCTGCGCCAGATACGCCGGTGCGGCGCACAGCATCAAATGATACGGCGCCAGCGGGCGGGCCACCAGGTCGGCCCCGTACTGGTCGCCAAGGTTGCCGAGGCGGATCGCCGCCTCGAAGCCATCCTCGGCCAGGTCCACCACGGTGTCCGTGATGACCACGTCGATATCCACCTTGGGATAGCGCGCCGTATAGTCGGCAAGCGCTGGGATCAGCCGTTCCGTGCCGAATGTCGCGGAGGCGGTCACGCGCAGCCGCCCCTTCGGGCTGCTTTGCGTTTCCAGCGCCAGCGCCTCGGCATCGCCGACGAGGCCGAGGATCTCCATGCAGCGTTCGTAATACGCCTTACCGAATTCCGTCAGATGCTGACGCCGCGTGGTGCGGTTGATGAGGCGCGTGCCGAGATGCTCCTCCAGCGCCTGCAGATGATTGCCCACCATCGTGGGCGACAGGTCGCATTGCGCCGCCGCGGCCGTCAAGCTGCCCGTATCGACGACACGGATGAAGATGGTCATCGCCTTGAAGATATCCATTGCCAATATTTTCTAGGTAGTCAAACAATAAAAAGCTAGTTTATCTAATTTTTCAAGGCAATACAATGAGAGCGGAACCAGTCGGCGTTTTTCGCGACGACTCCCATCAACCAGAACACCCTCTTCGGGACTTCCTTCTCATGCCTACCCTGACACTGCGGCACGCCGTATCTCCACGCCTGACCCTGTTCGCCACCAGCCTGGGCTTCGTGCTTGTCATCCTCGATGTCACAGTCGTCAACGTGGCGCTGGAACGTATCCAGGCTTCGCTGGGCACCGACGTGACCGGCTTGCAATGGATCATCAACGCCTACACCCTGGTCTTTGCCAGCCTGCTGCTGACGGCCGGCGCCATCGGCGACCGTTACGGCGCCAGACGCATCTTCGTCATGGGCTTTGCCCTGTTTACCGTGGCATCGCTGGCCTGCGGCATGGCAGACACCATCGGCGCCCTGATTGCCGGCCGGGTCGCCCAAGGAGTGGGGGCGGCGCTGTGCGTGCCGGCCTCGCTGGCCTTGCTGAGCGCCAGCTTTCCGGAAGCGGCCGCGCGTGCGCGCGCCGTGAGCATCTGGGCGGGCGTGGGCGGCCTGGCGCTGGCGGCCGGGCCCGTGGTTGGCGGCATCATGGTCGACCGTTTCGACTGGCCCAGCATTTTCCTGCTCAACCTGCCACTAGGGCTCGTGGGCATCTGCCTGACCCTGGCCTACGCGCCATCGGGTTCAAAGTCATCCGGACGGAGCCTGGACCTGGGCGGGCAAGTGCTGGCGATTCTCGCGCTGGGCGGACTCACCCTCGGTTTTATCGAAAGCGGCGCACTGGGCTGGACGCACCCGCTGGTGCTGTCCGGTTTTGCCTGCTTCGTCGTGGCGGGCGCCCTGTTCATCCTGGTCGAAGCGCGGGGCGCCGACCCGATGCTGCCGCTTGCCTTGTTCCGCTCGCCAGTGATGAGCGCTTCCTGCGCCGTCGGACTGCTCACCAACTTCGCCTACTACGGCCTGATGTTCGTGTTCAGCCTGTTTTTCCAGACGACCAAGGGGTATACGCCATTGATGACCGGGCTGGCTTTCCTGCCAATGACGGCGCTGGTCACGCTCGCCAATCTGCTGTCTGGCCGGCTGACGGCGCGCTACGGCCCCCGGCTGCCCATGGTGATGGGGCAAGCACTGGCCGCCTGCGGCTATCTGGCGCTGGCCGGCATTGGCGCGTCCACGCCGTATGGTGTCATCGTCGGCCCGCTGCTGGCGGCCGGGGTCGGTGTCGCGCTGACGGTTCCCGCCATGACGACGGCCGTACTCGCCACTGCCGACAAGCAACGCACGGGGATCGCCTCTGGCGCGCTGAACGCCGCGCGCCAGACGGGCGGGGTGATCGGCGTCGGAATATTCGGCTCGCTGGTCGCTGGCGGCGCGGCACACCTGCTGGCCGGCATGCATGTCGCGCTGCTACTGGCCGGTATCGCACTCGGCATCGGCGCCCTCATCAGTTTTGGCCAGATCAAGGCACGCTAGAGACTGGCCATGCGATGCTCAGAACTCACGCACCTTCTTCGCCAGCATGGCGCTGAACTCGCCATTTTCCACGAGCTTTTGCAGCTCGCTGGCGCCACCGATGAGCACGCCGTTGACGAAAATCATGGGAAACGTGGGCCAGCCCGTCCACATTTTCAAGGCATTGCGGCGGTGCCACTGGCTGAAATAACTGCCATATTGCAGGTACTGGTAGGGCGTGCCCAGCACGTCGAGCATCTTGCGTGCCTTGCGCGGGAACGGGTTGAGCGCCATGCCGACCACCACCACCTGGTGCGCGGCGATGGCGGCCTGCACCTCGCGCACGATGTCCTGGTGCTTGCTGCCGATCAAAGGGCGGGCGGCGGGATGGATCTGGGCTTCGTCGAGGATGGCGCGGGTCATGAAAGTCCTGGGTCAAGTGGCACGTGGCGTGCCGATCACGCATTGTGCCACGCGCACAGGCGGGCGTGGGCTACACTGCGCCACTCCGCCCCTTCATTTGAATATATGCAAGAACTCACTCTCATGCCGGCATGCCGCGCCCGCCGCCTGATCGGCTCGCTTTTACTCGCCGCCTGCTGCTCCAGCGCCCTCGCCACCCATCCCGGTCTTGAAAACGGTCTGATCCAGGCGCTGCACCTGAAAAAGGGCACGACGGAAAGAACCGGCACCTCCGGCAAGGCCATCGCCGCTTACATGCGCGAAGGCTACATCGGCAAGCGCCCGGACCAGCGCTTTGATTACACCGATTATTACCTGCTGAAAAAGCCGGCCAGCTTCATGGGGCATGAACTGGTGCTGATCGAGGAAGAATACATCACGCAGTACATCGGCTGCTGCGTCAGCCCCGGAGCGGGCGTAACGCTCAAGGTGCAGGGCAGCACGCAGAAGCTGCAAGCGTTCGCCATCGCCCAGCGCTGCACCTTGACCGACCCCGTCGATATCCGGCATGCATTGAGCGAGGTTGCCATCCAGACTCGCCTGCCCAAGGGCCATTACGCGTCCTTGAGCTGCCGCGAACGCGATGCCGAGCGTGACGAGCCATAAGCCGCAACATGGCCGCCCAGCCTCCACGATGCGCAAGTACGGTATCGCAACGTCAAGCAATCGTCGCCGTCGAATACGGTGACTCGATTTGCCAACCCAGGCTCGCGTACAATTTTGCCCCATCCTCGGTTGCCACGAGCACGCGGCGCGCGCTGCCCGATCGTTGCCGGGCCGCCAGCGCGGCAATCAGTACTCTGCCCAGCCCCCGGCGCCGATGTGGCGCTTCCGTAACGATGCGGTCAAAGACAAACACGCCGGCATATTCCACGGCATGGCCGCTGGCGGCAATACCGCCATCGCCGCTCAGAATACGCACTGTCGTGATGGCCTGTGACGTTGTCACTTCCAGCCGATAGCCGGCAGGCAGGTCTGGCGCCCGCAGACTGCCTGCATGGCGCATGAAATAGCCGCCAGGGCAAAGTTGCCAACGCGGCGGCAACAGCCCGAGCAATTGCTGCCCGGCGCCACACATCTTGATGAAGATATGCGGGCCGTGGATCGAGGCTGCCAACGCGCTGATGCCTGGAACCGGTCCCGCAAAAACATGGCGCCGGATTTCGCCCGGCAAGCCTGTATCGACGCGCCACCCGCCGTGATCGGGAACGGGCGGCGGCAGGCCCCGTGCAATCGAGCGTGCCGCCAGCCAGGCGGCCAGCAGGCCTGGATCGGCCAGATGCGCATTTTCCTGCTCCCCCATTCCCGTGCTCCCCTCTTCATCCCCGCTGATTATGCCCGAGTGCAGGCGGCGCTACTGCGTCGGGCAGTGCTCAAAACAGTTCGTCGAGCAGCAGATGGAATTGCAGCTTGCCTTGATCGGCATCAAGGATCCCATATTGCTGTAACAAGCTTGATTGTAACGCGGTGTCCAACTCACCGAGAGCACGCCAGACGATGGCCAGATCCTGATAACGGTCGGCAATGCCCGCCCGTCCCACATCGATGCAGCCGACGACCGTTCCTTCATGCAGGAGGATATTTTCCAGCGAAAAATCGCCATGCGTGACGACGAGGTCGGGCGCGGCGGGTTGGCAATCCTGCAGCGCCGCCCACACCTGCTCCGCCGTCCAGCCTTGGCGCGCGACATCGAAATCGCCGGCATCGACCAGGCCCGCATCAATGCGACGACGGGCCTGGGCCAGCCGCACGGCAGGGCTGGCGTCGAACGGGCAGGCATCGACGGGCAGCGCATGCAGGCGGCGCAGGAAAGTTGCCAGCGCGTCGACCACGGTGGACCTTAGCGCGGGGTTCGCTTCCAGCAGCGCAGACGCCGTTGTGCCTGGCAGCGCCGCCGTCAGCAGCCATGCCTGGTCCGGGTTTGCCGCCTGGGCGAATTGCGCTACCGGCGGTACGGGAAGGTAGGGCGCGAGCCAGCGCAGACGCGCCAGTTCATCGGCGAGCTCGGCGGCGGCAACACCCTTGCCATGCTTCAAAAACAGGTCCGGCGCGCCGTCCCTGCCCTGCAGCCGATAGACGGCCGCGTCCGATTCACCGGCGCTGTCGCGCACCCATCGATAGCCGGCCACGGCGGCACGCAGGCTGGCGGGCATGGCTGCCGTCACGGCCGCTTGCTTCTTGTTGGAGATCGTCATCTGTCCGATCCTATGCCAGCGGCACGTGCAAGCCCATCTTGAGGCAGGTCAATGCCACGGAGGTGCGGTAGCGGCGGATATTGTCGTCGCCGCCGAACAGGCGCTCCGTCAGTGCCTCGTATTCGGCCATGCTGCTGGCCGTGATGACCAGCAGGTAATCGGCCTCGCCCGTGATGCCGTAGCACTGCTGGATGGCCGGCTCGGCCATGATGCGCGCGCGCATGCCGGCCGTGCGCTGCGGGTGTTCGTCGTGCAAATGCACTTCCACCGTCAAGATCAGCGGGCGGCCCAGGCGGCTCGCGTCGAGCACGGCCACCTCCTTGCGGATCACGCCGCTTTCGCGCAGGCGGCGGATGCGCCGCTGCACGGCCGGCGCCGACAAATGCACGGCCTGGGCGATCTCGCGCTGCGAAGTCGTGTTATCGCGCTGCAAGATGTCGAGGATGGCCAGGTCGAAAGCATCGAGGGCGGGGGACGGCGTGAGCGAAAGTTGCGTCATGGAGGTCAAAATGCAGTGCAAATATCGGAGCAGACACAATAAACTTTCGCTATTCCGATATCAAGCCTTTTATTTCCATGCCATTACGCCGCTATTCCTCGTTCATTCCCCTGCTCGCCATCCTCGGCTCCGTCACCGCGCTGGGCCTCGGCACCTCATGGGCCAAGCACAGCCTGTTTCCGCTGGTCGGCGCGCAAGGCACGACGGCCGTGCGCGTGGGCTTTTCCGCCCTGCTGCTGTTGCTGTTCTGGCGCCCGTGGCGCTGGCAACTGAGCCGCGCCGACCTGCGCACGGTGGCGCTGTACGGCGCGGCGCTGGGCCTGACCAACCTGTGCTTCTACATGGCCTTGCGCACGATCCCGTTCGGCATCGCCGTGGCGATCGAGTTTTCCGGCCCGCTGGCCGTGGCGCTGCTGGCCTCGCGCCGTCCGCTCGACTTCGTCTGGGTGGCCCTGGCCGTGGCGGGGCTGGCGCTGCTGCTGCCGCTCGGCCACGACGTCAGCAATCTCGATCCCACGGGCGTGCTGTTCGCCCTGGGCGCGGCCGTCTGCTGGGCCTCGTACATCGTCTTCGGCAAGCGCGCCAGCCATCTGCATGCGGGCCATTCGGTATCCCTGGGCCTGACCATGGCCGCGCTGGTGGTGGTGCCCGTGGGCGTGGCGCACAGCGGCGCCGCCCTGCTCTCGCCCGTCGTCCTGGCCATCGGCCTGGGCGTGGCCCTCATTTCCAGCGCCATCCCGATCTCGCTGGAAATGGTGGCCCTGAAGCGGCTGACGCCGCAAGCGTTCGGCATCATGAGCAGCATGGAACCGGCAGTGGCCGCCATGCTGGCCTACATCCTGCTCGATGAGCGCCTCGGTGCCGGGCAGTGGCTGGCCATCGCCATGATCATGGCCGCGTCGATGGGCAGCTCATACATGGCGCAGCGCGCGCGGCGCCCTGCACCGGCCCTCACGCCCGAATATAAATCGTGAAGCGCGCGCCGCCCAGCGGCGAGTCGTCGATGGCGATGGCGCCGCCGTGCAGCGCGACGGCTCGGGCGGCGATGGCCAGTCCCAGGCCATGGCCGGCGGTCGCATGGTCCTGCTCGCGGGCCAGGCGATAGAACGGGGCGAACACCTGTTCGCGCTGGCCGGCGGGAATGCCGGGGCCATCGTCCTCGATCACGATGCGCAGCGCATCGCCATCGCGCGCGGCCGACAGCGCGATGCGCGCGACGGCATATTTGGCGGCGTTGCCGAGCAGGTTGCCGACGGCGCGCGCCAGCAGGCGGGGATCGCCGCGTACTTCGCCCAGGTCGGCGGCGATGCCGGCGTCCACCTGCCGCGGCAAGGCGGCCAGGCAGGCCTGCAGCAGCGGCGCCACGGCGAACGGCTGGCGCGGCAACGCTTGCGCATGATCGAGCTGCATCAGGCCCAGCAGCTCATTGACCAGCGTTTTCAGTTCCTCGACATCGGCGCCCATGGCGTCGACGCGCCGCCGCAGGTCGGGCTGGCCTTCAGCATGCCGCGCGGCCAGCAGTTCCAGACCGAATTCCAGGCGCGCGATCGGCGTACGCAGCTCGTGCGAGACCGACAGCAGCAAATGCTTGCGCGCCTCCAGCAGGGAAGCGATGCGCTCGGCCATGTCATTGATGCGGGCCGCCAGCGGCGCGATGCTCGATGCGGAGCTGACCTGCGCCCGCGCCGTCAGGTCGCCCTGGCCAAAATCGTCGGCCATGCGCGACAGCGCGGCCAGGCTGCGGCCATGCGCGCGCGTCCACCAGCCCAGCGGCAGCAGCAGGCATAGCGCGATGACGGCAAAGCGGATCGCCTCCATGCGCAGCGCCTGGGCGATGTCGATGGGCAGGCTCTGCGCGTGGATCACGTCGTCCTCGCAGCCGGCATAGCGCGCGCCCGTGGCGTCCACGCGGCGGTAGAAGGCCTTGCCGCCCACGTCCATCACGACGGCGCCTTGCAGCAGCGGCGCACGCTGCGCCGCCGGCAGCGCCGCCAATACCGCGGCCAGCGGCTGCAGTTCCAGGGTGACATCCGACACTTCGCGCACCTTGTTCAGGCGCGGCAGCCATTCGTCGGCGGGCGCCTGGTCGACGTACTGCTGCAGCAGGAAGATCTGGCCGGCGGCCTGGTCGCGCGCGATATGCTCGAGCGGATCGCCGAACAGGCGGCTGAAGGTGAAGTAAATGACGCAGCTGCCCAGCGCGACGGCCAGCAGCACCAGCAGCGCGAACCGCCAGAACAGGCGGTTCATTCCCAGGCCGAGGGCGTGAGCAGGTAGCCTTCGCCCCACACCGTCTTGATGCGTTCGGCGCCACCGTCGTCGAACTTGCGGCGCAGGCGCGAGATGCAGTTGTCGATGCTGCGGTCGAGGCCATCGAACTCGATGCCGCGCATGCGCACGAGGATGTCGTTGCGCGACATGACCTTGCCCGCGGCGTCGGCCAGGATGGCGAACAGCTTGAATTCGGCGCTGTTCATGGCGATTTCCTGCCCGCGCCAGTGCACGGCGCGGTTCGCGCGCGACACGCGCAACTGGCCGATGACGATATCGCTGCCGGCCGCCGCGCTGCCGCGCCGCTGCAGCGCGCGCAGGCGGGCCAGCAGCACGCGCGGCTGGACCGGCTTGTTCACGTAGTCGTCGGCGCCCTGCTCCAGGCCCGACACTTCGTCGAAGCTATCTTCGCGCGCCGTGAGGATCAGGATCGGCACGGCGCTGAGCTGACGCAGCTGGCGGCACACCACCAGGCCGTCGACGCCGGGCAGGGTCAGGTCGAGTATCACCAGCTCGGGCTGGGTATCGCGAAAGCGCGCCATGGCCTGGTCGCCGCGCGTCACCACGTCGACCGCATAGTCGTATTGCTCCAGGTATTCCTTGACCAGCGCGGCGAGCCGCGCATCGTCTTCCACCAGCATTACCGCTTGCATCGCCCCTCCGCGCCGCCATTTTTGTGGGGTATTGTAGTGGAGCGCGGCGCGCAAGTGGCATATTCGACAATCAGGTACACATTTGTACACTTTTCATACAAACGCGGCCTACAAATTGCGGACAATTCAAGGACAAACACAGGCGGATTCCGGGGCGAGGTTTGCCTAACATTCATGGCTCCTACTTCAACCGGAATCCGAACATGAAAAAATTTGCATGCAGCACCCTGCTGGCCCTTGCCGCGACCTCGATGGCCCATGCCGAAGGCCTGTACCTGGGCGCCAACGTCAGCCCATCCAGCGACGGCAAGATCGAGCTTGCCAACGGCGGCGCGACGAGCCAGCGCGGCGCCAGCGGCAAGGCCGTGCCATTCGGCGTCTTCGCCGGCTACGCGCTGGCGCCGGCCTGGGCACTGGAGGGCGGCTACCGCGCCAGCGGCGGCGCGACGCGCTTCGATCTCGATCCCGGCTACCGGCTCGAGGTGCGCGCCAGCGCCGCCTACCTGGCGGCGTGCGGCACCTGGCGCCTGGACGAGGACTGGTCGCTATTCGCCAAGGCCGGCGTGGCGCACAGCCGCGTCAAATTCGCCATCGACGGCAAGAATGCGCCGCCGGGCGAATCGGCCAGCAAGACGGGCCTGTACGCGAGCGTGGGCGCGGCCTACCAGATCAGCAAAGACGTGGCGCTGCAGCTCGAATGGGAGCATGCGCCCAGCGTCAGACACGAGGGCTTCGATGCCAGCATGAACCGCCTGGCGCTCGGCGTGCGCTTCGGCTTTTAAAAAGGAAGACATGAACACGTTCGCTCCCCGTACCTCCTCCCCGCTCCTGCCAATGGCGCTGCTGCTGGCCGCCTGCGGCCCGGCGCTGGCCGACGGCAGCGGCGCGCTGATGATGCCCGACGGCAGCAGGGACATGTACGTGGGAGCGGCTGTCACGGGCAGCTCCGCGACGGACGATGGCGCGCCGCGCGGCGCCGTGCTGCGGCCGCTGCTGCAAGTTCAGTGGAGCAATGGCGTGTTCGTCTCGGCCAGCGGCGTGGCGGGCATGCACCTGTCGGCCACGCCGGGCGTCGAATACGGCCCGCTGCTGGCCGCCAGCAACGCGCGCGATCCGGAAGATGGCCGGCGCCTGCGCGGCACGCGGCGCATCGAGGGATCGCCCGACGTGGGCGGCTTTTATGGCTACTACCTGGACGAGCGGACGCGCGTCTCGTCGACGCTGCTGTACGACACGAGCGCGCGCGGCTGGCGCGGCCAGCTCGGCCTGCAAAAGACCCTGCCCTCGCTGGCGCCCCACCACACGCTAACCTTGTCGGCCGGCGTGGCGCTGGCCAGCGGCACCGTGATGGACGAGCGCTACGCCGTCAGCTTTGCTGCCGGCGGCGCGCGCGACTACCGACCGGCCGGCGGCGTCACCGCCGTCGAGGCGGGCATCAACTGGAACTGGGCCCTGAGCAGCAAGTGGCTGGTCAACAGCGCCGTGACGGGCACGCGCCTGGGCAGCGGTCCCGCCCACAGTCCCGTCATCGAACGGCGCCACGTCATCACCTGGTCCAGCGGCCTCGGCTACCGGTTTTAAGCGCCATGCTCAGACGCCTGCTACTCGCCCTGGCACTGCTGCCCGCGTTCGCCGGCGCGCAGGAAGCGGGCGACTGGATCGCGTATCGCGACGCCTACCGCCAGATGATCTGGTTCGAGAAGTACGGCAAGCCCAAGCAATTCCTGCAGAACCATCTGCGCCTGCGTCCGCGCGACGCCGGTGTGTCCACGGACGGCTTGCGCCTGGCCTTGCACGGCAAGGACACGCAGCTGGCGCTGCCGCTCGATGCCCTGGGCCGCGCCGTTTTCCCGTTCTCCAGGGCCGCCTATGACGACAATGCGGAGCTGAGCTGGAACCGCAAACCGGGACAGCTCAGCTGGAGCGCCTGGGTCTCCATCGTCACGCGCCCCGATGGCGTGTATGCGGCGGCCGAGCTGCGCACGGCCTGCGAACAGCTGCTCGCCTACCTGCGCTCCACAGGCGGGGCGAACGGCAAGCGCTGCGCCGGCGTGCAGTTTGCCTTTCCCGGAGCGCAGGCGGCGCAGGTGCGCTACCAGGGCGGCGATGGCGCGGCGCTCGCGCTGGCGGCGCAGGACGGCCCCGCCTTTCCCGGCGACACCGTGGCCGGTTTCCGTATCTTCGCCTACCGTTTCAATGCGCATGCGGATGCGGGACAGGTACTCACCAGCGCCACGCCGCTGGCGATCGCCGCGCTGCTGGAATAAGCGGGGCCGCACGGGGCCGGACTCAATGCGGCGCGCCCGCCCCGGCCACATGGGCGGCCAGCTTGCGGCGCGCCAGCCAGGCCAGCGGCAGCAAGGCCAGCAACGCGGCGGCCACGCCGGCCCAAGGCGACGATGCCATCAGCTGGCGCGAGACCATCAGCGCACCGAGCATGGAACCGAAGGAAATGCCGAGATTAAACGCGGAAATATTCAGGCCGGAAGCGAAATCGACGGCCTGCGGCGTATAGCGCTCGGCCGTCGCCAGCATGCCGGCCTGCAAGGCGGGCGACAGGCCGAAGGCGAACACGCCCCAGACGAACAGCATCACCGTCATCATCCAGGGCGAACTGATGCTCAAGGCCACGCCCGCTTGCGTAGCGGCCAGCAACAGCAGCATCAATCGCAGCGCCTTTTGCCAGCCCAGGTGGCTGGTCAGGTAGCCGCCCGCCAGGTTGCCGGCAAAGGTGGCGACGCCGAACACGATCAGCAGGGCGCTGGCCATGCTGGCGGAAAAACCCGTCACATCCGTCAGGATGGGCGTAATAAACGTGAACGCGGCAAAGCTGCTGCCGAAACCGAACGTGGTCACCGCCATCATCGTCAGGATAGGGCCGCTGCCGAGGGCCGCCAGCTGCGTCATGGCCTTGCCGCCCTTGCCCTGCTGCAAACCGGCAGGCAGCCAGCGCGCCATGGCGGCCAATCCCAGCGCAGCCAGCACGACGACGGCAAAGAACGGCAGGCGCCAGCCCATCAGGTTGCCGAGGAAGCTGCCGAGCGGCACGCCGATCACCATGGCCAGGGTCAGTCCCGCGAACATCACGGAAATCGCCCTGCCCGCTTGCGCCTTGGCGACCAGGCTGGCGGCCACGGTGGCGCCGATGGCAAAGAAGGTGCCGTGCGCCACGGCCGTGATGACACGCCCCAGCAGCAAGAACTCAAACGTATGCGACAAGGCGGCCAGCAAATTACCGGCCAGGAACACGCTCATCAGCGCCAGCAGGGCCGCCTTGCGCGGCAGGCGCGACATCAGCAGCACCAGCAGCGGCGTGCCGATGGCCAGCGCCAGCGCATACAGGCTGACGAGCGAGCCGGCCGATTCGATGGAAATATGCAGATCCTTGGCGATGGCCGGCAGGATGCCAACGACGATGAATTCGGTCACGCCGATGGCAAAAGCGCCGACGGCCAGCGCCAGGACGCCAGGCGGCATGCGGCTGGCGGGAGGGGAAACAGGGGGTGCGGTGGTCATGATGGCTCCAACAAATCGTTCAAGCGGGCCAGTGTATCGGGATAAATACTTTTGATATAGACTCTCATAATGGAAACACCTATGAAATGGATTCAATAATGGCCAGGCAAGACATCAACCGCGCGTTTGAGATGGCCGTGTTCGTGGCCGTGGTGGAAACGGGCGCCTTTTCCGCCGCCGCGCGCCGCCTGGCCCTGACGCCGTCGGCCATCAGCAAACTCGTCAATCGCCTGGAAGCGCGGCTCGGCGCCCGGCTGCTCCAGCGCAGCACGCGCCAGCTGCACACCACGCCCGAGGGCGACGCCTTTTTTATCCAGTGCAAGCGCATCCTCGACGATATCGATGGCGCCGAGCGCGAAGCATCGCAGGGCGCCGCGCCGCGCGGGCGCTTGCGCATCAACTGTTTCGTGCCGTTCGGCGTGCGCCAGCTGCTGCCCATCCTGCCCGAGTTCGCGCAGCGCTATCCCGACATCGTGCTCGACGTCGTCGTCAGCGACGCCATCGTCGACCTGCTGGAAGACCGCACCGATATCGCCATCCGCACGGGCCAGCTGAAGGAATCGAACCTGGTGGCGCGTAAACTCGGCGAAGATACGATGGTCGTCGTCGCCGCACCCGCCTACGTGGCGCGCCACGGCTTGCCGCGCACGCCGCAGGAATTATCCGAACACAATTTATTGGCCTTCAACTTCCGCTGCCAGAACGAAACCTGGCCCTTCCGCGATGAGACGGGCAACACCGTGCAGGTGACGCCGCAGGGCAATACCTGCGTCAGCGATGGTGAAAGCATGCGCCAGCTGGTGCTGGCGGGCATGGGTCTCGGGCGCTTTTCGCGCCAGCATGTGCAGCGCGACATCGAGCAAGGCCAACTCATCCCCGTGCTGCAGGACTACAATCCGGGCGACAAGGAACTCGTGCACGCCGTCTTCGTGGGACCGGGCCTGCAGGTGCCGGCCAGGGTACGCGTGATGCTCGATTACTTGCTGGAAAAGGTCAAGCTGGGCTTGCCTTAAACGACGGCCTCGCCCAGGCGCAACTGCCGCCCCTCGCCCAGCATCAGCTCGAATTCCGCCGCCGGCACGGCCGGGCTGAACAGATAGCCTTGCAGCTGGTCGCAACCGAGTTCGCGCAGGAAGCGCATCTGCTCGGCCGTTTCCACCCCTTCGGCGACGATTTCCTGGCGCAGCTGCTGCGCCATGGTGACGATGGCGCGGGCGATGGCGCAATCGTTTTCCTCGAACGGCAAGCCGATGACAAACGAGCGGTCGATTTTCAAGGTGCTGATGGGGAATTTCTTCAGGTAGGCGAGGCTGGAATAGCCGGTGCCGAAATCGTCCAGCGCCAGCGCCAGTCCCATGGCCACCAGCTGGTTCATGATGCCGATGACCTTGTCGGCGCCGCGCATCAACAGGCTTTCCGTGATTTCCAGCATGATCTGCTCGGGCCGCACCTGGTAGCGCTCGAGTACGGCCGCTATGCGCGCCGGCAACTGTTCATCGAACTGGCGCGCCGACAGGTTGACGGCGATGGCCGGCATGTGCAGGCCCCGGTCTTCCCAGCTGCGGATCTGGCGGCAGGCCTCGTCCAGCACCCAGGTGCCGAGCTCCAAAATCAGGCTGGTTTCCTCGGCGACGGGGATGAAGACGCCGGGCGAAACCATGCCGCGCATCGGATGCTTCCAGCGCAGCAAGGCTTCCGCGCCCACGATGCGTCCGCTGGCCAGGCTCACTTTCGGCTGGTAATGCAATTCCAGCTCCTTGTCGCCCAGCGCCAAACGCATTTCGCTTTCCAGGCGCAGATGCTCCTTGGCCCTGCGGTTCATGTCTTCGCGATAGAACAGGAAGGTCGATTCGATGGTCTGCCCCGCCTTGGCCACGGCCACGTCGGCAAAGCGGAACAGGGCCGGCGCTTCCAGGCCGTCTTCCGGATACACGGTGATGCCGATGCTGGCGCCCACATGCAGCGCGTGCGCATCGATATTGATCGGCGCCTCCAACAGGTTGAGCAGCTTTTGCGCCACATTCGCCGCGTGTTCGCGCTTTTCGATGTGCAGCAGCGCCACGACGAATTTGCTGTTGTCGACGCGCGCCAGGATATCGGCGTCGCGCAGGGCGCCACGGAACAGCTGGCCGATGGCGATCACCAGCTGGTCGCCCACTTCATGTCCCAAGGTGTCGCTGATGGAACCGATGCGGCTGATGTCGATGACCATCAGCGCACCGTGCGTGCCCTGGCGTTTCGCTTCCGCCAGGCCCTGGTCGACCAATTGGTTCAGCAGGCAGCGGTTGGGCAAGCCCGTCAAGCTGTCGTAGTTGGCCATGCGCTGCATGCGCGCCTCGGCATCCTTGTGCACCGAGATATCGGAAAACAGGGAAAATACATGGCTGATTTCGCCGAATTCGTCGCGCACGACGCTGATGGTGACGTCTTGCGGGAACAGTTCGCCATTCTTGCGCTTGCCGATGATTTCGCCGCGCCAGGAGCCGTGACCGCGCATGGCGGCGCGCACCTTGGCGCGGAAATCCGGGTCGTGCACGCCCGAGCGCAGCAAGTCCGGCGTGCGGCCGATGGCTTCGGCCGGCGAATAGCCGGTGATGCGGGAAAACGAGCTGTTGATCGAGACGATGCGCTCTTCCGCATCCGTGATCAGCACGGCTTGCTCGCTGTCTTCGATGATGCGGGCGTGCAAGCGGACCTTGTCAACGTCGGACAGCGGCTCGCTCATGGCCGACAGGCGCACGGCCATGCCGCAGCCCTTGCCCGCCTGGTCGTGGATCACGTGGCGGTGCATGCGCAGCCACGTCACCATGCCCGACTTCTTGCGCCGGCGCACATCGGTGGCCACGTCGCCCTGGGTGAAATGCAGCTCCAGCACGCTCGCTTCCGCGTCGTCTTCCGGATACAAAAACAGGATGTGCTGGCCCAGCGCTTCCAGTTCGGAATAGCCGAACATCTGTTCGGCGCCATGGTTCCAGCCGATCAAGAAGCCATCGGGATCGATTTCCAGCAAGGCGTCAGGGGGCGCCACGCGCACCACGGGCCGGCTGGCGCCGCGCAGCCGCTCCAGTTCCTCCTCCAGCCGCGCCAGGGTGGCGGCCTGCTGCAGCCCCGCCTGTTCACGGGCATCCTGGGCCAGACGCAGGCACAGCGCGACCTTCGCCTCAAGCATGGCAACCCCACGCTTGGACCAGGTCAGGGGAAGGTATCAGGGGCGCTGCGGTGTGTGTAATCATCAAAATCCCCCTGTGGGGCGTGGAGGTCGGGCGGGAAATACTGTGAATATGGTAACTTAAAAGTGTTGGCGTATGTCAACATTTTAAGACCTACGCCGAATGGCCCGGCAGATGCTGCGCCAGGCGGGCAAACACATCGGGTTCGCGCATGCGCGCCATCCACCAGCGCAGTGCGGCGCCATCCTCGCCCACGCGCCAGGCCAGATAAAACGTTTCCGACGGTTTCGGCTCTTCCACGGCCTTTTCCACCAGCAAGCCACGCGCGATGGCGGCGCGCGCACACGGTCCCGGCAGGAAGCCAAAGCCCAGGCCCAGCACCTGATAATCGAACTTGACCTGCATGTTCGGCACGCTCAAGGCATCTTGCCCCAGCAGCAGCCCCACCGTGCGCGGCGCCATCTGGCGCGCCGAATCGGCCACCACCACGGCCCGGTGCTGCTGCAAATGGCCGCGCGACAAGGGTTCTTGCACCTGCGCCAGCGGATGCGTGGGCGCCACGGTAAAGACGAAGTCGAGCATGCCGATCGGCTGCGCGATATAGCCGCCGCCGGCCGGCCCGTCGCCGGGCGCGCCCACCAGCAGGTCGGCGCGCCGGTCCAGCAGCGCTTCCCAGGTGCCCGACAAGGTGTCTTGCGACAGGCGCAGGCGCGTCTGCTGCGCCACGTCGTAAAAGGCGCGCACGTCGTCAGCCAGGGCCACGGCGGAAAACATGGAATCGATGCCGATGGACAATTCCGTTTCCCAGCCGGACGCCACCCTGCGCACGCGGTGCTCGAGGTCCTGCGCCGCCTTCAGCAGATAGCGCCCCTCTTTCAGCAATTCCTGCCCCGCCGCCGTCAGCATGACTTTCGGGCCATTGCGCTGGAACACCTGCACGCCCAGGTCGTCTTCCAGCTTGGCCACCGTATAGGAAATGGTGGACGGGACTTTATGCAACTCCTTGCCGGCCGACGAGAACGATCCGCGGCGGTCGATGGCGTCGACGATTTGCAGGGCTTCCAGGCTCAGTCTTAACATTCGATATTTTCGATCATAGGTCGCAAGATTTTCCGTTTTTCTTTCTCTGCATGGGCGCCTATACTTTGTTCATCGTACAGCGAAGGGCAGAAAAGAAGCCACGGCATAGCGCCAGGCAACGGTCCTTCGAAATTATCGCACATTAACCTTTAGAAACGGAGTCCACCATGTTACAGATTCGTCATAGCGAAGAACGCGGCGCCGCCAACCACGGCTGGCTCAATTCCCACCACAGCTTTTCCTTCGGCAGCTACCACGATCCGCTGCACATGGGCTTTGGCCCCCTGCTGGTGATCAATGAAGACCGCGTCACGCCAGGCCAGGGGTTCGGCACCCACGGCCACCGCGACATGGAAATCATTTCGTATGTGCTCGACGGCGCGCTCGAGCACAAGGACAGCATGGGCACCGGTTCCGTGCTGCACTACGGCGATGTGCAGCGCATGAGCGCCGGCAACGGCGTGCGTCACAGCGAGTTCAACCATTCAAACACGGATGGCTTGCACTTCCTGCAGATCTGGATCCAGCCGAACGTGACGGGCATTCCCCCCAGCTATGAAGAGAAACACTTCACGCCGGAAAGCAAACGGGGCAAGCTGCGCCTGATCGCCTCGGGCGACGGCCGCCAGGGTTCCGTGCTGATCCACCAGAATGCGGCCATCTACGCCAGCATCCTGCAGGAAGGCGAGCAAGTGGAACATGCGCTGGACGAAGGCCGCCTCGCCTATGTGCACCTGATCCGCGGCAGCCTGGTCGTCAACGGCACGCCCTTGAAAGCGGGCGATGCGCTGAAGCTGACGCAGGAAGCGGCCGTGATCATTACCCAGCCGGAAGACGCGGAATTCCTGCTGTTCGACCTGCCTAAATGATGGTGCCTGGCCAAACCTGCTGCGCGTCGCGCTTTGCGCCAGCGACATGGCCAGGCTGAACTTGCCTATCGCCAACATCTTGCTGGTGGGCGTGATCATCCTGGAAGTGGCCGGCGGCGCTCGCCCGCCCCACTTCCAGGACCAACTGACGAACCTCCTGAAGAACCTGTCCATCTTCGGCGGCATGCGGCTGCTGGCGCAGCGCGGTCTTCGCCAGGTCAAATACGTCCTGCGGCGGCAGCCTGTCACCATTTTGTCATCAGGCTGACATGGCGCCGTCACAAACGCTGACTATCATGCGGTTGCCTTTAAATCACGCAACCACAGGACATCGCAGCCCATGAACAAGCCCAACGATCTGGCCCTCGGCGCCACCGATCTGCACGACATTGACAGCACAGAGTCCCACGACAACCATTTCAACAGCATCCTGAATGCCCGCCTGAGCCGCCGCAACTGGCTGCGCGGCAGCGCCGTCACGGCCGCTACCGCCGTCATGGGGTCGATGGGTCTGTCCGCCTGTGGCGGCGGCAGCGATGCGGCGGCCGTCACGCCGACGCCAACGCCAACGCCGACGCCTGAAAAACTGCTGGCCTTCACGGCCGTGCCGAAAAGCCTGGCCGACGTCGTGTCGGTGCCGGCCGGCTATACGGCCACCGCGTTGTATGCGCTGGGCGACTCGCTGCGCGCAGCCACGCCAGCATACAAGAACGACGGCAGCGATACCGATTTCGACAACCGCGCCGGCGACCACCACGACGGCATGGAGTATTACGGCCTGTCCGCCGCCGGCGCGCCGCTGGCCTCCGGCGCCGAACGGGGCTTGCTGGCGATGAACCACGAAGCGACGACCGATGAAAAACTGTCGTCGCACTTCCTGCACGTGAATGGCGGCACCACCACGCTGCCGCGCCCCGCCGCCGAAGTCGACAAGGAAGTGGCCGTCCACGGCCTGAGCGTGGTGGAAGTCAAAAAAACCGGCAGCGCCTGGGCCACCGTCAACGATTCGGCCTTCAACCGCCGCGTCACGCCGTTGACGGACATCGAGCTTGCCGGCCCCGTGCGCGGCAACGCCCTCGTGGTGACCAAGTATTCGCCGACCGGCACCAAGACGCGCGGCACCATCAACAACTGCGGCACGGGCAAGTCGCCCTGGGGCAGCTACCTGTCCGGCGAAGAAAACTGGGCCGGCTACTTCACGCGCTCGGCCACCGACAACGCGGCGCGCGGCGACAAGTCCGTGGTGTCGCTGAACCGCTATGGCCGCAGCCAGGGCGGCGCCTCGCGCCACGGCTGGGAAACGGGCGGCAGCGACGACAAATACGCGCGCTGGAATCTGAGCAAGATCGGCGCATCCGCCGATGGCAGCGACGATTACCGCAATGAATTGAACGGCATGGGCTACATCGTCGAGATGGACCCGTACGACAAGACCCGCCCGATCCGCAAGCGCACGGCGCTGGGCCGCTACGCGCACGAAAGCGCCGCCTTCAGCGTGCCGGCCGTGGGCCAGCAGCTGGCCGTCTACATGGGCGACGATTCGCGCAACGAATACATCTACAAATTCGTCACGACGGCCGTCTGGGCCGCGGCGGACGCCAACCCGCTTGATCGTATCGCCACCGGCGACAAATACCTCGATTCGGGCAAGCTGTACGTGGCCAAGCTGGCCGCCGACGGCACGGGCCAGTGGATCGAGCTGTCCCTGTCGAACGCGCAGATCCAGGCCTATGCCGGCTACAAGTTCGCCGACCTGGCCGACGTGCTGGTCAATGCCCGCCTGGCGGCCGACGCCGTGGGCGCAACAAAAATGGATCGTCCGGAATGGTGCTCGGTCAACCCGGCCAACGGCGAGATCTACTACACGCTGACCAACAACTCGAACCGCACCGTCAACCCGAGCGGCTCGTCGCAGCTGGCGCCCGACAGCGCCAACCCGCGCGCCTACACGGACATGAAGGGCAGCAGCGCGCAGAACGGCAACCCGAACGGCCATATCATCCGCTTCAAGGAAGGCACGGGCGCGGCCGCGGCCACCAGCTTTACCTGGGACGTCTACCTGTTTGGCGCCGAGAGCGGCGCCGACGCCAGCAAGATCAACCTGTCGAACCTGACGGCAGACCAGGATTTCTCGAGCCCGGACGGCCTGGCCTTCAGTCCCTACACGGGCATCTGCTGGATCCAGACCGACGATGGCGCGTACACGGACGTGACCAACTGCATGATGCTGGCGGCCATTCCCGGCAAGGTCGGCGACGGCGCCAAATCCACCCTGAACTACGCCACGGCGGCCGGCGGCAACCTGGCGGTCGACACCTTCATCGGCAAGAAACCGAGCGCCGACACGCTCAAGCGCTTCCTGGTGGGGCCGGTCGGCTCGGAAATCACGGGCATCAGCGAAACGCCTGACGGCAAGACCATGTTCATCAACATCCAGCATCCGGGCGAAAACACGGCGCTGGCGAATATCGGCGACCCGTCCAAATACACGAGCCAATGGCCGGCCAACGCCGGCTATGGCGCCGGCAAGCGCCCCCGCTCGGCCACCATCGTGATCACCAAGAACGACGGCGGCCGCATCGGCAGCTGATGTCCCGTGCCTGGCGGCGCCGTCCGCCAGGCAAAGCCGGCAATTCACCTTGTAAATGGAGGAAGCGCCCCTAAGTAAGCATCATCACCAGACATTGCAACGACCGAATGGCAGCCAGGGAAAACGTTTCCCTGCTTTTTGGTATGATGGCAAGGCGCGCCGGCACCGGAGTGGTGTCGCGCGCCTTTTATTTTTGACAATTACCTATATGAGCACAACCATGCAAAGCGGCGCAGACATCCTGGCGACAGGCGAATTGGATTACACGACTTCCTGCGCACTGCCGACGCCGTGGGCCCAGTTCACCCTGCATGCCTTTGTCGAACACGCCACGGGCAAGGAACACCTGGCCATGGTGCTGGGCGATATCGGCAACGGCGAACCGGTGCTGGCGCGCGTGCATTCCGAGTGCCTGACGGGCGACGTGCTGTTTTCGCAGCGCTGCGACTGCGGTGCCCAGCTCGAAGGTGCCTTGAAACGCATCGCCGAAGAAGGCCGCGGCATTTTGCTGTACCTGCGCCAGGAAGGGCGCGGCATCGGCCTGATCAACAAAATCCGCGCCTACCGCCTGCAAGAGGCGGGCGCCGACACGGTGCAGGCGAATGAACAGCTGGGCTTCAAGGCCGACGCGCGCAACTACACCCTGTGCAAACCGATGTTTGCGCAATTCGGCATCCACAGCCTGCGTTTGATGACGAACAACCCGCGCAAGATCGCCGCCATGGAAGCGCTGGGCATCACGGTGGCCGAACGGGTGCCGCTGCTGGTCAACCGCAATGCGTTCAACCAGCACTACCTGAATACCAAGCAAAGCAAGCTGGGCCACATGATGACGCCGGAAACGGCGCCGGCGCTGGAAGACGGTGCCCTGTAATTCCCGGGCGGGCGCGCAGCGGCGCGCCTCCCTGGGCGCTGGCCCGCTGCGCTCCTGCTCACGCACAAAGGATGCATGAAATTCTCTGACTACGCCTGCTTGCTGGCCAGCCTGTGCGCTGCCGCTGGCGCCCACGCGGCCCCGGCGCCTGCGCCTGCACCAGCGGCGGCCGCCACCGCGTCGACTCCCCCCGCCAAACCGCCGCCGGCCACC
>NZ_NEHB01000016.1 GCF_002127655.1 Janthinobacterium sp. GW456P | reverse complement strand
ACCGGCCGCATGGCGCCTGCCGCGCCGGCATTTCCGGGCGTGCGCAAGGGGTATTGCGGCAGGCGCGCGCCGCATGCGCTAGACTCGTCACTGTTAGTTATTTTTGTTATTTGCTTATTCAGCCTCCGAATGGACCCGCCATGGCCAGCAGCACTCCCGAATTCATTCCCGAAACATCGCAGGACGATCCCGTCCAGTTCGCCACACTCGACTTGCAGGGCCGCAGCCACCAGATCTCACCCGTCTTCAATGCACTCGAACTGCAGCGCTTGCAGCGCTATGGCACGCGGCGCCATTTTAACGATGGCGAGACGCTGTTCGAGGCGGGCAGCAGCAGCTTCGGCATGCTGGTGATACTGTCCGGGCGGGTCAGCATCACGCGCCACGAAGTGCTGGGGCAGGCGTCCGTGCTGCGCGAAGTGGGCGTCGGCCACTTCATTGCCGAGGTGGCGCAACTGTCGGGCCGCCCCACCCTCGTCAACGGCAGCGCCGTGGGCGCCGTGGAATTGCTCGACATCAGTTCGGAATCCTTGCGCGCGCTGATCGTGGCCGAGGCGGAAATGGGCGAACGCATCGTGCGCGCGCTGATCCTGCGCCGCGTGGCGCTGATCGAATCGAATTCGGGCGGCCCCGTGCTGGTGGGACCGCGCGGCAATGGCAATCTGTTTCACTTGCAAAGCTTTTTATCGAGCAATGGCCATCCGCACACGGTGCTCGATCCGGCCACCGATACGTCCGCCGCCGCGCTGGCCGGGCGCTACCAGCCCACGCCGCAGGAATGGCCGCTGGTGATCTGTCCCGACGGCAAGATCATGAAGAATCCCGGCAATGCGGAACTGGGACGCTGCCTGGGCATGCTGCCCGATTTGTCCGGCGACAAGATTTTCGACGTGCTGGTGGTAGGCGCCGGTCCCGCCGGCCTGGCCACGGCCGTGTATGCTGCCTCGGAAGGCTTGTCGGTGCTGGCGCTCGAGCAGCGCGCGTACGGCGGCCAGGCCGGCGCCAGCGCGCGCATCGAAAATTACCTGGGCTTTCCCACCGGTATCTCGGGCCGCGCGCTGGCGGGGCGCGCCTACGTGCAGGCGCAAAAGTTCGGCGTCGAGATCGCCACCCCGGCCAGCGCCGCCAACCTGCTGTGCGACAGCTGGCCCCTGCGCGTCAATCTGTGCGACGGCACGCAGGTGCGCGCCCGCACGGTGGTGCTGTCGTGCGGCGCGCGCTACCGCCGCCCCTCGCTGGCCAACCTGAAAACTTATGAGGGACGGGGCGTGTATTACTGGGCCTCGCCCATCGAAGCCAAGCTGTGCCGGCAGGAAGAGATCATCCTGGTCGGTGGCGGCAATTCGGCCGGCCAGGCGGCCGTGTTTCTATCCGGCCACGCCGCCAAGGTCCACATGGTGATCCGCGGCGAGGGACTGGCGGCCAGCATGTCGAGCTATTTGATCGAGCGCATCGCCGCCACGCCCAACATCACCTTGCACACGCACACGGAAATCATCGCCCTCGAAGGCGACGACGAGGGCTTGACGGGTGCCCGCTGGCGCAACAATCAAACGGGCGAAGAGTGCGATTGCGCCGTGCGCCGCGTCTTCCTGTTTGTCGGCGCCGATCCGAACACGGACTGGCTGCACGACTGCGCCGTGGCCGTCGACGAACAGGGTTTCATCCGCACGGGCTTCGACGTCACGCGCGCCGAATGCCGCGCCCATGGCCACGGAGTGTATCCCCCCGACTTGCCGGACCGGGCCGCCCTGGAAACGAGCGTGCCCGGCGTGTTCGCCATCGGCGACGTGCGGGCCGGCTCGACCAAGCGCGTGGCCGCCGCCGTCGGCGAAGGCGCGGCGGTCGTTTCCCAGATTCACGGCTTTCTTGCGCGCCTGCCCGTCGGTTCCTGATCAGCGCAGCGGCATCGGGTACGTTGCCACGCTGACATTGCCATCCTTGTCGATGGCCTGGACGCCAAAGAAATAGTTGTCCTTCGACAGCTTGACCTTGGCCTCGGTGACATTGCCCACGTCCTGCGCACCCTGCCACTGGTCCGCCGTGGTGGCGCGCCAGACGATGCGGTAGCCGGCCAGGTCCGGCTCCGCATTCGGCTGCCATAGCAGCGTGGTGGCGTTTTCCAGCTGGGCCGTGCGTACCTGCACACCGGCGGGCGCGGCCGGCGCCAGGGCCAGCGACGCGAGCGCCGCCGCATTCACGCGCGCCACTTTCGCCACATAGTCATAATCGACGAATTGCGGCAGGTCGCCATACTGCAGGCCATTTTCCACGCGCACATCCTGATGCTGATGGGCAAAATCCTCGTGCGGTTCCGTGAAACGCAGCGCCGCATAGCCTTGCGCGAGGAAGGGCATATGGTCGCCGCCGCGCAGGTAGCGGTCGGCGCGCTGGATGACGTTGACCGTAAAGCCGGGCACATAGCGCTCGCCCACCTGTTTCACATGGCGCGCCAGCTGGCGCGAGAGGGAATCGTTTTCGCCGCCCGTCGCCACCAGGGCACGCACGCCGTCGCTCATCTCCTTGACGGCCGGGATGCCCTCGGCAAACAGGCGCACCTGGCCGCCATCGACGGTGCCGTCGTCGGCGCGCGAACTGCCGATGATGTCGTTATTGAGCATGCCGGCGATGTTGAGTTTATTCAACTTCGCCTGCTGCGCCCAGTGGCCGGAACCCAGCAAGCCCTGTTCCTCGGCCGCCACGGCCATGAAGACGAGCGTGGCGTCGAACTGGTAGCGCGCCATCGCGCAGGCCATTTCGATCACGGCCGCCGTGCCGGAGGCGTCATCGTTGGCGCCGGGCGCGTTGCCCTGCGCATCCATCACGTCGGTGGCGCGCGTATCATAGTGGCCGCTGACGACATAGATGCGTTCGGCCGACTGCGGCTGGCTGCCAGGCAGGGTCGCCACCACGTTGACGATTTCCGTCGGCCGCGCAATGCGCTTCGACACGGGCGCGACGTGGCTGTCGAACGCCACCTGCAGCCGTCCGCCCGCCTGTGCGCCGCAGCGCTCCAGTTCCGCCTTGATCCAGCGCCGGGCCGCGCCGATGCCGCGCGTGTCGGACACGGTATCGGACATGGTGTGGCGCGTCTCGAAACCGACCAGCTTGCGCACATGCGCCTCGATGCGCTGCGGCGAGATGTCGGCCACCACTTGCCGTATCTGCTGCTGCGCCGGGTCGGCGCCCGGCGCCGCCGCCACACTCGCCGACAGCATGGCTGCCGTCATTGCCGTCAAAATCGCTACCATGCGTGCGTCTCCCGATGATTGATTGAGCAGGCCATTCTCGCATTTTTGACGGCAGGCAAGGATGTTCCAGGTCAGAAATCGTGCATTGTAGAAACTGCTACAATCGGCCACTCCCCCGCTCACGAAAGGCACGCATGCGCCAGACCGCCCTCCATCCCGCACGCCACAGCCTGCGCGCGGTCCGCTGACGGTGCGCCGCATGCTCGTCAAATTGCTGCTGCTGGCCACCTTGTTTGCCGTGCTCAGCATCGCTGCCCTGTACAGCTACGGGCGCTTCGCCGAACGCTCGCTGGGTGCGCCTGGCACGGCCTTGCCCCTGGCGACGGATGCCACCCTGCTCGACCGCGTGCTGGCGCCCCAGCTGGCGCAGCACCCCGGCCATAGCGGCACGGCCCTGATCGACGACAATCTGGAAGCGTTCGCCCTGCGCGCCCTGAGCGCGCGCGAAGCGGGCCGCAGCCTCGACCTCCAATACTACATCTGGCATAACGACGTCACGGGACGCCTGCTGGTGCGCGAACTGCTGCGCGCGGCAGACCGCGGCGTGCGCGTGCGCGTGCTGCTCGACGATATCAACGCACGGGGCCAGGACGCCGCCATCCTCGCGCTCGACAGCCATCCGCTGATCGACGTGCGTATCTTCAATCCGGGCCGCAACCGCGACGGCATCTGGATGCGCGCCGTGGAAATGGCCTTGCGCGCCGTCAGCCTGAACCGGCGCATGCACAACAAGGCCTGGATCGTCGACGGCAGGGTGGCCCTCGTCGGCGGGCGCAATATCGGCGATGAGTACTTCGACGCCGCCGAACAAGTCAATTTCCAGGATGCCGACCTGCTGCTGGTGGGTCCCGCCGTGCGGCAAACGAGCGACATCTTTGACCGCTTCTGGAACAGCCGCGCCGTCATCCCCATCCGCGCCTTGCACGCCGGCAAGGACGCGGGTGCGCCGGAGCTGCAGGCCGTGCGTGCGCGCCTTGATGCGCTCACGGGCGAAGTGGGTGCTTCGCCCTACCTCCAGCAACTGACCGATGCGGGCCAGTTGCAGGCCCACCTCGATGGCCGGCTGCGCCTGCACTGGAGCGGGCAAGTGCAGGTGCTGTCGGACCCGCCGGAAAAAGCCGCTCCCGTGGCCAGTTTGCAGCGCAGCGAGCACTGGCTCATGCACAGCCTGCTGCCGCTGCTGACGGACACGCGCAAGGAAGCGCTGCTGACCTCGCCCTATTTTGTTCCCGGCGCGGCGCTGAGCACGATGCTGGCCGACAAGGTCGCGGCCGGTGTCCAGGTCAGCGTGCTGACCAACTCGCTGGCCGCCACCGACGTGGCCCTCGTGCATGCGGGCTATGCGCGCTACCGCGAAGCGCTGCTGGGCGGCGGTGTCGCCCTGTTTGAATTGAAGACCCAGCACCGCAAGCGCATCAGCCTGATGGGTTCGAGCCGCGCCAGCCTGCATACCAAGGCCGTGGTGGTCGACGGCCAGCGGGGCTTCGTCGGTTCCTTTAACCTCGATCCCCGCTCGGCCCAGCTGAATACGGAAATGGGCGTGCTGTTCGACGATGCCGCGCTGGCGGCCGACATGCGCACGCTGTTCCTGCACTCGACGGCCAACGATACCAGCTACCGCTTATTCCTCGACAACGGCGCCCTGCGCTGGTCCGACGCCACCGAGCAGCCCGCCAAAGTGTGGACGCAGGATCCGGAGTCAGGCTTCTGGCGCCGCCTGCTGGTGTCCGTGATGCGCTGGCTACCGATCGAGTCGCAACTGTAGCAGCCTGGCCGCACTGCGCCGAACGGATCTTGACATTATTGCCACATAAAAATATTTGTTATTTTCAAGACATGCCAGATGCTCTTTTGCCAAACGCTGCTATAATTTGCGCACCGCGACATCATCGTTGTCACAGAAATTACCTCTCGCCTCTTCCGCGACGAATCCCGCCGTTGGCCAAAAGCTCGCCGACAGAATGCAACACTTTCCTGTCACTTTTGGAGCTTTTCATGCCTAACTTATTGTCTGTATTGGCGCTGTCTGCCGTCACCCTGTGCACCTGCGCGGCCCAGGCATCGACCAACCTCGTCAAGAATGGCGATTTCGAGCTGACCAGCAATGGCACGTCGAAGCAATTGAACGAAGGCAACTACGACCGCGCCGACCGCACCTACCTGAGCAACTGGTCCAGCAAGGGCTATAACTTCGTCTTGAACGGCAACAACATCGACGACACCAACGCCAAGACGGCGCTGACTTTGTGGGGACCGAATTCCTACAGTGGCCGCGGCCCGAAAAACGGTCTGGGCGTCAGCCCCACGGGCGGCAACGTGCTGGCGGCCGACTGGGATTATTTCCCCGGCCCCGTCACGCAGCAGGTGAGCGGCCTCGTCCCCGGCCAAGCCTACACCCTGAGCTTTTCGTACGGCGCTGGCCAGCAAGTGGGTTTCCGCGGCAACAATCCCGTCAATTACTGGGACGTTGCGCTGGGCAACAGCAAGCAGCAAACGGCCTCCTTGTCCAACGTCAGCCAGGGCTTCACGGGCTGGCACCAGGCCAGCATGACCTTTACGGCCACGAACAGCAGCGAGTTGCTGTCGTTCATGGCCAAGGGCAGCCCGACGGGCGCGCCGCCGTTCATGCTGCTCGACGGCGTGTCGCTGGTATCGGCCGTGCCGGAACCCGCGACCTGGGGCATGCTGATCGGCGGCCTGTGCTTGTTCGGCTTCATGGCGCGCCGCCGCAAGACGGCCGCTGCGGCCTGAGACAGCAACACTTGGCCATTGCTTGATGGAATAAAATGAGCCTGCTGCACACCCTGCAAACCCAGCTGCCCGGCATCGTCGTCGACGTGCTGCGCCTGAGCCTGTGGCTGGTGTTGCTGGCCGTGATCTTCGTGCCGCTCGAGCGCTTCTTTGGCGAGCGCCATGCGGGGCGCTCGCGCACCGAACTGTTCAGCGACCTGGGCTTTTATTTCATCAGCAGCCTGCTGCCGGCCGCCTTGCTGGCCGCGCCGCTGGCCCTGCTCGCCGTCGCTGGCCAGCGCTGGCTGCCGGACGCCATCCCCGCCACCCTGTCTGCCCTGCCCCTGTGGGCCAAGCTCGGACTGGGCTTGCTGATCGGCGAAGTCGGCACTTACTGGGGGCATAGGCTCAGCCATGAAATCCCGTGGCTGTGGCGCTACCATGCCGTCCACCACAGTACGGAACAGCTGTACTTCCTCGCCCATACCCGCACCCATCCCGTCGACATGGTGGTCACGCGCCTATTCGGCCTGACACCTCTGTATCTGCTGGGCCTGGCCGGCCCCGGTGTGGCAGGCAGCGCCGCGCCCGCGCTGTTGTTGCTGATCGGTACCGTCTGGGGCTTCTTCATCCACGCCAACCTGCGCTGGCGCTTCGGCCCGCTGGAATGGCTGGTGGCCACGCCCGCCTTCCACCATTGGCATCACAGCAAATTCGAACACATCAACCGCAACTACGCCTCGACCCTGCCCCTGCTGGACCGGCTGTTCGGCACATATCACCTGCCGCGCGCCTGGCCGGCCGCATGCGGCATCGAGGCGCCCATGCCGAAGACGCTGGCGGGGCAGCTGACGGCGCCATTCCTGCGCAAAGACAAGGCCGCCCAATAAAAAAACCCCGCGCGGCCGGTACCACGCGGGGTTTTCTTCTCGTGCTGCGCGGCACCACCACGCAACACGCTTTACGACAAAACGCTTATTTTTTCTCGGCTTCCGCTTTCTTCGCCTCGGCGGCAGCCAGTTTCGCTTCTTTCTTCGCGGCAGCGGCAGCAGCCTTCGCTTCTTTCTTGGCAGCGGCAGCTTCCTTCTTCGCTTCGGCAGCCGTTTTCACGGGAGCGGCATCGGCCGCTGCGGCGGCAGGCGCGGCGGCAGGCACCACCTTGGCGGCGGCTTCTTTCTTGGCGGCAGCCGCGGCGGCCTTGGCTTCTTTCTTCGCGGCAGCAGCTTCTTTTTTCGCTTCAGCGGCTGTCTTGGCTGGCGCCGCAGCGGTGTCGGTTGCAGCAGCTGGCTTCGGTGCGGCTTCTTTCGCCGCAACTTCCTTCACAGCAGCTTCCTTTTTTGCCGGGGCAGCTTTCGCCGCCGGAGCGGGCGCAGCCGGCGCGCCGGACTTGGCCTGGCCATTCACTTGCAAGCCCGCTTCCGACAGTTTCACGGAACTTTTCGGACCGATGCCCTTCACGCGGCTTTCAAAATCGGCCCAATCCTTGAAGGCGCCGCCCTTGGCACGCTCATCGATGATGGCTTTCGACGTGACGGGACCGATGCCCTTGACGCTGTCGAGTGCCGCCTGGTCCGCCTTGTTGACATCAACCTGGGCAAAGGCAAAGCCCATCGTCGCGATCAAGGTGGCGATGGCCAGCAGTATTTTTTTGAACATGGGTATCTCTCCGTGATGTGGTTTCAAGATGACTCGAACGCAAGGGAAGAGCAGCGCCTTAACGGCTTTAACGGCTGGGACGTGATACGGTTGACAAGACGGGACGGCGGAACGGCGGGAAAACCTGCGCCAGATCAAACGCTCCGGCGCAGGTGGTACAGCTTGCTTACTGGGGGAACAGCTCGTCGCGGGTGACGGTGGCCGTGCCCAGCTTGCCGACGACGATGCCGCCGGCCCGGTTGGCCGTGCGCACGGCCTCGCCCAGACCCATGCCGGCGCCCAGCATGGCCGCCATGGTGGCGATCACCGTGTCGCCGGCGCCCGAGACGTCGAACACTTCGCGCGCATCGGTGGGCATATGCAGCACCTCGTCGGCCGTGTACAAGCTCATGCCTTCCTCGGAACGGGTCAGCAGCAAGGCGTCCAGGCCCAGCTGCGCGCGCATCTGCTGCGCGCGTTCCGTGAGCTGCTCTTCCGTGCTCCAGTTGCCGATCACGCGGCGCAGCTCGGACTTGTTCGGAGTGAGCACTGACGCTCCCGTATAGCGGCTGAAATCATCGCCTTTCGGGTCGACCATGACGATCTTGCCAGCCGCCCGGGCCGCCTTGATCATCTCGGCCACGTTCACCAGGCTGCCCTTGGCGTAGTCGGACAGGATCACCACGTCGTAGTGCGGCAAGAGGGCATTGAATTGCGCCAGCTTGTCGCGCAGCACCGTATCGCTGGGCGCATCTTCGAAATCGATGCGCAGCATCTGCTGCTGGCGGCCGATCACGCGCAGCTTGATGATGGTGGAAATGGCCGCATCGCGCTGCAGATAGCTGTGGATGCCGCCGCCTTCGAGCAGGCGCTCGACCTGGCTGCCGGCCTCGTCGTCGCCGACCACGCCCAGCAAGCTCGTCTTCGCTCCCAGCGCGGCCGCGTTGCGCGCCACGTTGGCCGCGCCGCCCAGGCGCTCTTCGCGCTTCTCGATGCGCACGATGGGCACGGGCGCCTCCGGCGAAATACGGCTGACGTCGCCGAACCAGTAACGGTCCAGCATCACATCGCCCACCACCAGCAGGCGTACCTGGGCCAACGCGGCCGGCGCCGTCAAGGCGACCACCTCTTGGGCGCTCATGCGCGCGTCAGGATCGAGCGACCGATCCCGTGGTATTCGATGCCATTCTCGGCCATGACGGCCGGCTCGAACAGATTGCGTCCGTCAAAGATCACGGCCTGCTTCAGGCGCGCCTTGACCTGCTCGAAGTCGGGGCTGCGGAAGGCTTTCCACTCGGTCACGATGACCAGCGCATCGGCGTCCTGCAGCGCATCCTTCGGGCTGTCGGCAAAGCGCACCTTGGCCAATTGCTGCGGCGTCAAGTCCAGTTGCAGCACCCGCTTTGCTTCGGCCATGGCGACGGGGTCGTACACGGCCACCGTGGCGCCGCGTCCCAGCAAGTCGGCCAGCAGCACGCGGGCCGACGCTTCGCGCATGTCATCCGTATTCGGCTTGAAGGCCAGGCCCCAGACGGCGAAATGCCGGCCCGTCAGATCTTCGCCGAAGCGAGTGACCACTTTGCGTCCCAGCACCTGCTTCTGCTGGTCGTTGACGGCTTCAACGGCGCGCAGGATCAGCAGTTCCTGGCCGTGGCCGCGCGCGGTGCGTTCGAGCGCCTGCACGTCTTTCGGGAAGCAGGAACCGCCATAGCCGCAACCGGCGTACAGGAAGCTGTGGCCGATGCGCGGGTCGGAACCGATGCCGTGGCGCACGGCTTCGATATCGACGCCCACCTTGTCGGCCAGGTTCGCCAGTTCATTCATGAACGAGATGCGCGTGGCCAGCATGGCATTCGCCGCATATTTGGTGAATTCGGCCGAGCGCACGTCCATCCAGTAGGTGCGCTCGTGGTTGCGGTTGAACGGCGCGTACAGGCTTTTGAGCAATTCGCGCGCGCGCTCGCCATCCGGCGTGGCGTCGACGCCGATGACGATGCGGTCGGGGCGCATGAAGTCTTCGACGGCCGCGCCTTCCTTGAGGAATTCCGGATTCGACGCCACCGAGAACGCGGCGGCCACGCCGCGCGCGTCGAGTTCGCTCTGGATGGCGGCGCGCACTTTTTCCGCCGTCCCGACGGGCACGGTGGACTTGTCGACGATGACCTTGAAGTCGGTCATGTATTTGCCGATGCCGCGCGCGGCGGCCAGCACGTATTGCAGGTCGGCCGAGCCGTCTTCATCGGGCGGCGTGCCGACGGCGATGAATTGCATCACGCCGTGCGCGGCGGCCGCCTCGACGTCGGTGGAAAAGGTCATGCGCCCGGCGGCGCGGTTGCGCGCCACGACTTCTTCCAGGCCCGGTTCATGGATGGGAATGCCGCCGCTGTTGAGCAGAGCGACCTTCTGTGCGTCCAGGTCGAGGCAAAAGACGTCGTTGCCCAGCTCCGCCAGGCAGGCGCCGGTCACGAGGCCAACATAGCCGGTGCCGATAATAGTGATTTTCATGGATGTACCGTATGGATAAAAAGCAGGTCTTACATAGAAGTACACGCCACATTGCTCAGGACAAGGTGACGTGTACGAATCAGTTCATGACATTGAGTTCTTCTGTGCGCCGTGGTGGGTAAGTCTCCCACTTGTTGCAGCCAGGGCAGTGCCAGTAGAACTGGCGCGCCTTGAAGCCGCAGTGGCTGCACTGGTAGCGGGCCAGCTTCTGCGTGTAGCCGTGCACGAGGTTTTTCACCATCGACAGCTCCGACCAGATGGCGGCCGGCGCGTCCATCATGCGCGCTTCCAGCAGTTTGTCGAGGCCCAGCAGAGTCGGCGTGCGACGCAGCTCGGCACTGACCAGCTGCTTCGCCGCTTCCACGCCGTCGAGCTCGATAACGGCCTTGAAGACGACTTCGATCAGGTCGATCGACGATGCCTCTTCCAGGTAGGAGCGCAGCAGGTTGACGCCTTCCTGTGCACGGCCCAGCTTGGTGTAGCCATCCATCAGGCGCTGCGCCACCAGGGCCACGTGCGGCACGCTTTGCTGCTCCACGCGGCGCCAGGTGGTCAGCGCGCCTTCCACGTCGCCACGCGCCAGCAGCACGTCGCCCGTCAGGATGGTGGCGCGCACGCTCTTGCGGTCCGTCTGCAAGGCTTTTTCCAGCAGCGGCATGGCGTCGTCCGGCTTCATGTGCACGAGCGCGTCATGCGCCAGTTCGCAATAGAACTGGGCGATTTCCTTCTGGCGCGCGCCGGCGCCCGATTCCTGCAAGCCCACGGCCGCTTCGATGGCGCGTGGCCATTCCTTTTCGCGCTGGTAGATTTCCAGCAGCGCGCGGCGCGCCTGGGCCGCATATTGCGTGTCGACCAGGCTGTTGAAGGTTTCTTCGGCGCGGTCCAGCAGACCTGCTTTCAGGTAGTCCATGCCCAGTTCGTAGGCGGCGTGGCCCTGCTGTTCCAGCGGCAAGTCCGGACGCGCCAGCAAATTCTGGTGCACGCGGATGGCGCGCTCCGTTTCGCCGCGGCGGCGAAACAGGTTGCCCAGCGCAAAGTGCATATCGGCCGATTCCGGGTCCAGCTTGACGACTTCGATGAAGGCGTCGATGGCCTTGTCGTGCTGTTCATTGAGCAGGAAATTCAAGCCCTTGAAGTAATTGCGCGGCAGGCTGCGCGATTCCGACACCAGTTGATGAATGTCCACGCGCGCGGCGATCCAGCCCAGCGCGAAAAACATCGGGATACCCAAGAGCCACCAGAGTTCAAAATCCATGCGATTGTTTTTATTCGAGTAAGAGAGATAGGAGCGACGGCGCAGCTTACTGCGCGCTCACGCTGTCCGGTTGCGGCTGGACATTGCTGGCCACGCCAACGGTCTGCAGCGCGGCAATGGTGGTTTTTTGCTTGCTCGCTTCGCGGCGGTGACGGAACACGGTCGGCGTCAGCGCCAGGACGCCCAAGCTGGCGCCGGCGACAAAAAAGCCCAGCAGCATCAGGACCAGGGGGCCGCGAATTTCATAATTGAGGAAAACATGCAGGTCGACAACCTGCGCATTCTTCAGCGCAAAACTGAAGAACAGGACGAAGAGAACACAGCCAACGATGGTGGAGATGATTTTCATCGATAGGTCCAGAAAGTACAAAAAATGCCCGTGCCACATGGCACAAACGTAGAGTGCTGATCAAACCGTAGCGAGCGGCAGTGAGGCTCGGCGCCCCCTTGTGGCCGAGAAGCGCAACCGTACTGAAGTACGGTGAGCATCGCAGGCCGCAAATCACGACGCGCAGTAGGTTTGGTTAGGTGTTCCTCAGCATATTAACAAAAAAAAGCGGCATCCAAGGACGCCGCTCTTTATTTTCCGCCTTCCAGCAGACGATTAATCCTCGATAATCGGTTGCCCGACCATCGCGTCCACCCGCTCGCGCAACTGTTTGCCCGGTTTGAAGTGGGGTACCCGTTTTTCGGGCACCATCACCTTGTCGCCGGACTTCGGGTTGCGGCCGATGCGCGGGGGCCTGCTGTTCAGGGCAAAACTGCCAAAACCGCGGATCTCGATACGCTGACCGGTCGCCAGGGCGTTGGTCATCGCATCGAGAATGGTCTTGACGGCATACTCCGCATCTTTCGCCACCAGCTGAGAATAACGCTCAGCGAGGCGGTTGATCAGCTCGGACTTTGTCATCTGCCGTATCCGCAGTCTTAGTTCTTGTTATCGAACTTAGCTTTCAACAAGGCGCCCAGGCTGGTGGTGCCCGAAGCTGCGTTGTTGTCGGTCGCTGCCATCTTCTGCATGGCTTCCTGGGTTTCCACGTTGTCTTTCGCTTTGATCGACAGTTGGATACCACGGGCCTTGCGGTCGATGTTCAGTACCATGGCTTCGACGGTGTCGCCGACTTTCAGGTGCGTACCAGCATCTTCAACGCGGTCGCGCGAGATTTCGGAAGCGCGCAGGTAGCCTTCGACTTCTTCGGACAGTTGGATCACGGCGCCTTTAGGCTCAACCGATTTAACGGTACCGGTAACCAGCGAACCTTTGTCGTTCATGGCTGCGAAGTTGTTGAATGGGTCACCTTCCAGTTGCTTGACGCCCAGGGAAACGCGCTCGCGCTCAACGTCGATGGCCAGAACGATGGCTTCCAGTTCGTCACCTTTCTTGAAGCGACGCACGGCTTCTTCGCCGGTTTCGGTCCAGGACAGGTCGGACAGGTGCACCAGACCGTCGATGTTGCCGGCCAGGCCGATGAACACGCCGAAGTCGGTGATCGATTTGATCGCGCCGCGGACTTTGTCACCTTTCTTATGGGTAACACCGAAGTCGTCCCATGGGTTGGCTTTGCACTGTTTCATGCCCAGCGAAATACGACGACGCTCTTCGTCGATTTCCAGAACCATCACTTCTACTTCGTCGCCCAGTTGGACAACTTTATTAGGAGCAACGTTTTTGTTCGTCCAGTCCATTTCGGAAACGTGTACCAGACCTTCGATACCTTGTTCCACTTCAACGAACGCGCCGTAGTCGGTCAGGTTCGTTACTTTACCGAACAGACGGGTGCTTTGTGGGTAACGACGGGACAGACCGGTCCAAGGATCGTCGCCCAGTTGTTTCACGCCCAGCGAAACACGGTTTTTCTCTTGATCGTATTTCAGGACTTTGGCGGTGATTTCCTGGCCAACCGTCAGTACTTCCGACGGGTGACGTACACGGCGCCATGCCAGGTCGGTGATGTGCAGCAGGCCATCGATACCGCCCAGATCCACGAACGCGCCGTAGTCGGTGATATTTTTGACGACGCCGGTCACGACCGTGCCTTCTTTCAGCGTTTCCATCAGTTTCTGACGCTCTTCGCCCATCGAAGCTTCGATGACGGCGCGGCGGGACAGAACCACGTTGTTACGCTTGCGGTCCAGCTTGATAACTTTGAATTCGAGGGTTTTGCCTTCGAATGGGGTGGTGTCTTTGACAGGACGGGTATCAACCAGCGAGCCCGGCAGGAATGCGCGGATGCCGTTAGTCAACACGGTCAGACCGCCTTTGACTTTACCATTGACGGTACCGACGACGATTTCGCCCGATTCCATCGCTTTTTCCAGAGCCAGCCACGAAGCCAGACGCTTGGCTTTATCGCGCGACAGGATGGTATCGCCGAAACCGTTTTCCAGCGATTCGATCGCCACGGAAACGAAGTCACCAACTTTGACTTCCAGTTCGCCGTGGTCGTTCTTGAATTCTTCGACAGGGATGAATGCTTCGGATTTGAGGCCGGCGTTCACGATCACGAAATTGTGGTCGAGGCGCACGACTTCAGCGGAAATAACTTCGCCGGAGCGCATATCTTGACGCGACAACGATTCCTCGAAGAGCGCAGCAAAACTTTCCATACCGGTAGATTCGTTAGTTGTAACAGTAGACATAGGGTTCACACAGGTTATCCAGCAGAGATCGCACGATGCGACTTAAACTGGGTTAGGTTTTTGACACACCCGGACAGGCCAGGAGCCGTCAACGGGCACCACATAGCATAGAAATCACACTATTTTGCTGCAGCTGCATACCATTTCAACACGGTTTCAACGGCATCATCTGCCGTCATTTCCGACGTATCGAGGACATGCGCCCCTTCCGCGGGGACCAGCGGCGCAATCGCACGGTGAGTATCACGTTCGTCCCGCGTCTGCAAATCCATCAGAAGGTCTTCCATATTAGCAGAAAAACCCTTGTCTATCAATTGCTTGTAGCGCCGTTGCGCGCGCGCCTCGACGCTGGCCGTCAGGAACACCTTCAAGGGGGCGTGCGGGAAGATCACCGTACCCATGTCGCGTCCGTCGGCCACCAGGCCCGGCGTCTTGCGAAAGCCCAGCTGCAAGCTGACCAGGGCATGGCGCACCGTTGGCAATACGGCAATTTTCGACGCCGTATTGCCCACCTCTTCGGCACGGATCTGCTCGGTGACGTTTTCCTGCGCCAGCAGGATCTCGCCATTGGCGAAGTGGCAAGGCAAGTGCTCGGCCAGCTTGGCCAGCGCGTGCTCGTCGCGCAAGTCCGTGCCGCGGCGCAGCGCGCTCAAGGCCGTCAGGCGGTACAGCGCGCCCGAGTCCAGGTAATGAAAGCCCAGCTTGTCGGCCACGCGGTGCGCCACCGTGCCCTTGCCGGAAGCGGTGGGGCCGTCGATGGCGATGACTGGGATGTTGGAAGTTGGCATAGTTTTAAACAATCAATTAAATCAAGGTGTCCTTGGCAATCCCCGCGAAGGCGGCGAAATACTCGGGGAAGGTCTTGGCCACGCATTTCGGGTCGTTGATGCGCATTTCGTTGCCGCGGCGCGCGGCGCCATCGAGCGAGGCGAGCGAGAAGCACATGGCCATGCGGTGGTCGTCATACGTGTCGATGGTCGCCGCCAGGATTTCGGCCGGCGGCGTCACGCGCAGGTAGTCGGCTCCCTCTTCCACTTCGGCGCCGAGTTTACGCAATTCCGTCGCCATGGCGGCCAGGCGGTCCGTTTCCTTCACCCGCCAGCTGGCGATATTGCGCAAGGTCGAGGTGCCGTCCGCGTACAGGGCGGCCACGGCAATCGTCATGGCCGCGTCGGGAATATGGTTAAAGTCCATGTCGACGGCCGTCAAGACGCCGTTCGAGCGCGCCTCGATCCAGTTCTCGCCCATGGTGATGGTCGCGCCCATCTGCTGCAAGGCTTCGACGAAACGCACGTCGCCCTGGATGCTGTCGCGCCCCACGCCTTCCACGCGCACGGGACCGCCGCCGATGGCGCCGGCCGCCAGGAAATACGACGCCGACGAGGCATCGCCTTCCACGTGGATCGTGCCCGGGCTTTGATACTGCTGGCCCGGCTGCACGGTAAACGACTGCCAGCCGTCATGCTCGACCGTCACGCCGAAGCGGCGCATCAGGTTCAGGGTGATTTCGATATACGGCTTCGAGATCAGCTCGCCCGTGACATCGATGGTGACCGCATGGTCGCGCGCCATCAGCGGCGCCACCATCAGCAAGGCCGTGAGGAACTGGCTCGATACATTGCCGCGCACGGCAATGCGCTGCGCGTGGATGTGGCCGCGGCGGATGCGCAGCGGCGGGAAGCCCTGCTCGCCCGTGTACTCGATCTGCGTGCCGACGGCGTTCAGCGCGTCGACCAGGTCGCCGATGGGGCGCTCGTGCATGCGCGACACGCCGTGCAGCGTGTAGTCGCCGCCGATCACGGCCAGCGCCGCCGTCAGCGGGCGGATCGCCGTGCCGGCGTTCCCCATGAACAGGTCCGCCGCGTGGTGCGGGAAGACGCCGCCGCAGCCTTCCACATGGTGCACCTGGTGAGCCGTGGCCGGGTCGCCCGTCAATTCATCCTGCGTCCATTTGACGCCCAGCGACGTCAATGCCGTCAGCATGACGAAGGTGTCGTCGGAGGCGAGCAGGTCGATGATTTTCGTCGTGCCCTTGGACAGCGCGGCCAGCAGCAGCACGCGGTTGGAAATGCTTTTCGAGCCGGGCAAGCGCACCGTGCCTTCGGCGTGCATCACCGGCTTCAGATCGATATGGTGGGGGTAGTGCTTGGTCTGGGTCATGCTGGAATCCTTGAGTATTTATCGTGTGGGCGCGGCCGGCACTTCCGCCGTTTCAATCGCCTCGATCCATTGCTGGCGCGCGTGCTGGGCGTTCGCATACACGCCCTCGATGGCGGCGCCGTCGTGCGCGGCCAAGTGGGCGCGCAAGGTCGTCAACTGCGCCAGGTAGGCGTCCAGTTCATGCAGCAGCGCCGGCTGGTTGGCCAGGCTGATGTCGCGCCACATTTCCGGCGATGAGCCGGCGATGCGCGTAAAGTCGCGAAAGCCGCTGGCCGCGTATTGGAACAGCAGGCCCGCGTGCGGTTTGTTGGCGATGTCGTCGACCAGCGCAAAAGCCAGCAGATGCGGCAGATGGCTGACGGCGGCAAACACCTTGTCATGTTCTTCGGGGCTCAAGGTGTGCAGGATGGCGCCGCAGGCGCGCCACGCGGCCGCCACGCGTTCGACGTCCGCCGCGGCGTTTTCCGCCAGCGGCGTGAGCACCACTTTCTTGCCTTGATACAGATCGATGATGGCCGCATCGGGGCCGTTCGTCTCGCGTCCCGCGATCGGGTGGCCGGGCACGAATTGCGCCACTTTGGCACCGAGCGCCGCGCGCGCGGCCGCCACCACGTCGCTTTTCGTGCTGCCCGCGTCGGTGACGACGGTACCGGGCCGCAGGTGCGGCGCGATGGACGCCAGGATGGCACCCGTCTGCGCCACGGGCGCGGCCAGCAGCACCAGGTCGGCGCCAAGCAAGGCTTGCGCCATGTCGCCGCCGACCTCGTCGATGATGCCCAGCGCCAAAGCGCGCGCCATCGAGGCCGGCGAGCGGCCCATGCCGACCACCGTGCCGACCGCGCCCGCATATTTCAAGGCGCGCGCGAACGAACCGCCGATCAGGCCCACGCCAAAGATAACGATCTTGTTCAGTGCAGGCGTCATCATATCGTCAGGCCAGCGCTTTCGTCAGCGCGGCGATGAGGATGGCGTTTTCCTGCGGCAGGCCGATGGAGATGCGCAGCCATTGCGGCAAGCCATAGCTGCCGACGGGGCGCACGATGACGCCCTGCTTGAGCAATGCCAGGTTGACGCGCGCGCCGGCTTCATCATCGTCGCCCACTTTCACCAGCACGAAATTGCCGTGCGATGGCACGTACTCGAGGCCCAGTTGCGTAAACGCTTCCGTAAATTGCTGGTAGCCGGCCGCGTTGTTGCGCGCGCTTTGCTCGAGGAATGCCTTGTCGTTCAAAGCGGCGATCGCGGCGGCCTGCGCCAGCGAATTGACGTTGAACGGCTGGCGGATGCGGTTCATCAGGTCCGTCAGCACCGGCTGGGCGATGGCAAAGCCGATGCGCAAGCCGGCCAGGCCGTACGCCTTCGACAGGGTGCGCGACACCACCAGGTTCGGATACTGGCGCACCCAGGCCGTCGACTCGTACTGGTCGTCGGCCGACAGGAATTCGTTGTAGGCTTCGTCGAGCACGACGACGACATGCGCCGGCACTTTTTGCAGGAACGCTTCGAGCTGCGCCGCCGACAGGAAGGTGCCGGTCGGGTTGTTCGGGTTGGCGATGAAGACCAGACGCGTGTCGTCGGCAATCGCCGCAGCCATGGCGTCGAGGTCATGGCCGTAGGCTTGTGCCGGCACGACGATGTGGCGCGCGCCCAGGCCTTGCGTGGCCAGCGCGTACACGGCGAACGAGTACTGCGAGTAGACGACGGATTGGCCATGCTGCACGAAGGCGTGCGCGGCGATTTCCAGGATGTCGTTGCTGCCGTTGCCCAGGGTGATCCAGTCTGCCGGCACGTCGTAGCGCTTCGACAGCACGGCTTTCAAGTCGAAGCCGTTGGCGTCCGGGTAGCGGCCCAGGTCATCAATGGCGGCGATCATCGCCTGCTTCGCCGATGCCGGCATGCCGTACGGGTTTTCATTCGACGCCAGCTTGACGATGGCTGCCTCGTCGAGGCCGAATTCGCGCGCGACTTCCGCGATCGGTTTGCCGCTCTGGTAAGGGGCGATGGCGCGGACGTATTCTGGACCGATATTTTTAGACATGGTGTTCTTTAAAAGTTGGTGAATGATTAGGCTGGTGGCTGTTGTTGGGTTACGCTGCACTAACCCAAGCTACGGCTTACCATGGTTGTTTGTTGGGTTACGCTTCGCTAACCCAAGCTACAGCTTACCGTAGGTCGGATGAGCGCAGCGTAATCCGACACCAGTCAACGACGTCACAGACTGACCGGATACGACCCCAGCACCTTGAAAAACGCCGCATTGCTCTGCAGCTCGGCCAGCGCCTGGGCGACGGCCGCGTCGTGCACGTGGCCCTCCACGTCGACATAGAAATAATACTCCCAGCTGCCCATGCGCGCCGGGCGCGACTCGAAGCGCGTCATCGACACGCCGTGCTTGGCCAGCGGTGCCAGCAGCTGGTACACGGCGCCCGCCTTGTTCGGCACGGCCAGCACCAGCGAGGTCTGGTCCTTGCCCGACGGCGCCGTCTGCAAGGTACCCACGACGGCAAAGCGCGTGCGGTTGTGCGGGTCGTCCTGGATATGGCCCTTGACCACGCCCAGCTTGTACTGCGCGCCTGCCAGTTCGCTGGCAATCGCCGCCACCGTGCCGTCTTCGCCAGCCATGCGGGCCGCCTCGGCATTCGAGGCCACGGCGCGGCGCTCGATATGCGGGTAGTTCTGGTTCAGCCAGACCTGGCACTGCGCCAGCGCCTGCGAATGGGCGCAGATGGACGTGACGCCATCCATGTTGCCGCTCTTCGTCATCAGGCTGTGGTGCACGGCAATGGCGACTTCGCCGCTGATGATGAGACTGGTCTGCAGCATCATGTCGAGCGTGCGGTTGACGGCGCCTTCCGAGGAATTTTCGATCGGCACGACGCCAAAGTCCGCCGTGCCCGCCTCGGCGGAACGGAATACTTCATCGATGGACGCGCACGGCAAGCCTTCGACGGCGCTGCCGAACTGCTGATACACGGCCTGTTCGCTGAAGGTACCGGCCGGGCCCAGATACGCCACGGTCACGCGCTTTTCCAGCGAACGGCAGGAGGACATGATTTCGCGGAAGATGGTCTGCACTTCGCGGTCGCCCATGGGGCCGGGATTGCGCTCGGCCACGCCGCGCAGCACCTGCGCTTCGCGCTCGGGGCGGAACACGGGCGCCTGCGTCTCGGCCTTCACGTGGCCCACCTGCTGGGCGATTTGCGCGCGGCGGTTCAGCAGTTCGAGGATTTGCGCGTCGATCGCATCGATCTGTTCGCGCAGCGGTTTCAATTTATCGGTCATGGTGGTTTGTTTCGTCAGCTGTACTTCAATCATGGCCACGCGGCCTGCGCCGGCGGCGGGCCGGCGCGGTCGGTTAAGCGACTCAGCGTCCGGCAAACTCGTTCAGATAATCGACCAGGGCTTGCACGCCCTCGATCGGCATCGCGTTATAGATCGATGCACGCATGCCGCCGACGGACTTGTGGCCCTTCAGTTGCAGCAGGCCGCGCTGCTTGGCGCCGGCCAGGAATGCGTCGTTCAGACTTTCATCGCGCAGATAGAACGGGATGGTCATGCGCGAGCGGTAGGCGGGATCGACCCGGTTCTGGTAGAAGTCGTCCGCATCGAGCGCCGCGTACAGCAGCGCCGCTTTCTCAATATTACGCTGTTCCATGGCTGCAACGCCACCCTGGCGTTTGAGCCACTGGAAAACCAGGCCGGCGATATAGATGCCGTAGGTGGGCGGCGTGTTGTACATCGACTCATGTTCGGCCACGATGGTCCAGTCGAAAGCCGACGGGCAGATCGGCAGCGCCTTGCCCAGCAAGTCTTCGCGCACGATGACCAGGGTCAGGCCGGCCGGGCCGATATTTTTCTGCGCGCCGCCGAAGATGACGCCATATTGCGACACGTCGATCACGCGCGACAAAATGTGCGAGGACATGTCGGCCACGATGGTGGTACCTGCCGGCACGTTCGGCGTCTGCTGGAATTCCACGCCGTCGATGGTTTCATTGGTGCAGATGTGCAGGTAGGCCGCGCCTGGCGTCAGCTTCCATTCGGCGACGGGCGGCACGCCCGTGAAACGGGTCGCCTTCGACGAGGCGGCCACGTTGACGTTGGCATACTTGGCCGCTTCCTGGATCGACTTGCCCGACCACGAACCCGTGTGCACGAAGTCCACGGTGGCCGGCTGCTGCGCGGCCAGGCCCACCAGGTTCATCGGGATGATGGCGTTCTCGCCCAGACCACCGCCCTGCAGGAACAGTATCTTGTAGTTCTCGGGCACGGCCAGCAGCTCGCGCAAGTCGGCCACGGCCTGCTTGTAGATGGAGATGAATTCGGGACCACGGTGGCTCATTTCCATCACCGACATGCCGCTGCCATGCCAGTCCTGCATCTCGGCGGCCGCTTGCGCCAGCACTTCCTTGGGCAGGACGGCGGGGCCGGCGGAGAAGTTGTAGATATGGGTCACGATACGGTCCTTAGTGAAATGAAATTATTGGGGCGACTGCGTGGCCGCCCGCATGACCTGGTCGAGCACGGCGTTCACGCGGGGGATCAGCACGCGCTGGCTGATGGCCATCGATTCGGCCGACAGCTGCGGCATGGTGGCCAGCATCTTGCGGCCCAGCGGCGTCTTGTAGAAGGCCGTCAGCTGCTCGACTTCCTGCACCGTGTAAAAACGCGCGTACAGGGGCACCATTTCGTCGCCCAGCTCATCGATCAGGGTCGGGTCGGCCAGTACCTGCGTCAAGGTGGCGATGGCCAGGGGAATTTCTTCCTCGGCGCTGGCCAGCGCGCGCGCCTTGCGCTGCTCGTCCAGTTTCGGATTGCTGTTGATTTGCTGCTGTGCCGACTGGCGGATCATGGCCGGCACCGATTGCAGCATCTGGTCGAAGATGCTGCGCGTCAGTTGCGGGAACTGCATCGCGTCGAGCATGCGCCGCACCGCCACTTTCATGGCGGGGCTGGGCGCCGCCTGGCGGGCGGGCGTGGCTTGCGTGCTCTGGGCCAGGGCCGGCAGGCTCGCGAGGAAGGCCAGCGAGAACGCGGCGAAGAAGGTGGCGACGATTTTTCTCATGGCATGCGGGATGGTGAATGACTGGTAAAAGGGCACTGCCGGCTGCATGTCGGCTTACGCCCGACGGGCTAAGCCGACCTACGAAATTCTGCTGGCGGCACCACGAAAAGGCGCGCCAATAGCAATTGGGGCTCCCGAAAGAGCCCCAATCATCTTACTCCGGCTGGGCCGGATCGACACTGTCGGCAGCCGCCGGATCGGCGGGTTCGGCCGGCGCCGGCGCGGCTTCCGTGCCCGCCTCCGTCGTCAGCTCGACTTCGTCGATATCCGTTTCCACCACGCGCTGCAGGCCGGACAGCTTGGTGCCGTCTTCCACGGCGATCAGGGTCACGCCCTGCGTCGCGCGGCCCATCTCGCGGATTTCCGACACGCGCGTGCGGATCAGGACGCCGCCGGTGGTGATCAGCATGATTTCATCGCTGGTATCGACCAGGGTCGCGGCAACCACTTTACCGTTGCGCTCGCTGGTCTGGATGGCGATCATGCCTTTCGTGCCACGGCCATGGCGCGTGTATTCAAGAATCGGCGTACGCTTGCCGTAACCGTTTTCCGTGGCCGTCAGCACCGACTGCTGCTCGTTCTCGGCCACCAGCAGGGCGATCACGTGCTGGCCTTCTTCCAGGTTCATGCCGCGCACGCCGCGCGCCGTACGGCCCATCGGACGCACATCGTTCTCGTCGAAGCGCACTGCCTTGCCCGAATCGGAGAACAGCATCACGTCGTGCTGGCCATCGGTCAGCGCCGCGCCGATCAGGAAGTCGCCGTCGTCCAGGTCGACCGCGATGATGCCGGCCTTGCGTGGATTGCTGAAGTCCTTCAGCGGCGTCTTCTTGACGGTGCCAAGGCTGGTCGACATGAACACGTAATGGTCTTCCGGGAACGTGCGGTTCTCGCCCGACAGCGGCAGGATCACGGTGATCTTTTCGTTGTCCTGCAGCGGGAACATGTTGACGATCGGCTTGCCGCGCGAATTGCGCGAGCCTTGCGGCACTTCCCACACCTTCAGCCAGTACATGCGGCCACGATCCGAGAAGCACAGGATGTAGTCGTGCGTGTTGGCGATGAACAGCTGGTCGATCCAGTCTTCCTCTTTCGTCGCCATCGCCTGCTTGCCGCGACCGCCGCGCTTCTGCGCGCGGTATTCGGTGATCGGCTGCGCCTTCATGTAGCCGGTGTGCGACAGGGTCACGACCATGTCCTGCGGCGTAATGAGATCTTCAGTCTCGAGGTCGGTCGCGTTGAGCTCGATCTGCGAGCGGCGCACGTCCTTGTTGCCGGCGCCGTATTCGTTCTTCGCCAGGGTCATTTCATCGGTGATGATGACGGTGACGCGTTCAGGCTTGGCCAGGATGTCGAGCAAGTCGGCGATATGTTCCATCACGTCCTTGTACTCGTTGACGATCTTGTCCTGTTCCAGGCCGGTCAGGCGCTGCAGGCGCATCTGCAGAATTTCCTGCGCCTGGTCGTCCGACAGCTTGTACAGGCCATCGGCCTGCATGCCGTAGTGCTTCGGCAGGTTCTCCGGACGGTAGGCGTCCACGCCGCCCGGCGTCGAGCCGTCGCCCGTACGGGCCAGCATTTCGCGCACGACGGACGAATCCCAGGCCTTGGCCATCAGTTCGACCTTGGCGATCGGCGGCGTCGGCGCGGCCTTGATGATGGCGATGAAGTCATCAATGTTGGCCAGCGCGACCGCCAGGCCTTCGAGCACGTGGCCGCGTTCGCGCGCCTTGCGCAGTTCGAACACGGTGCGGCGCGTGACCACTTCGCGGCGGTGCGACAGGAAGCATTGCAGCATCTGCTTGAGGTTCAGCAGCTTGGGCTGACCATCGACCAGGGCTACCATGTTCATGCCGAAGGTGTCCTGCAACTGGGTCTGCTTGTACAGGTTGTTGAGCACCACTTCCGGCACTTCGCCCCGTTTCAGCTCGATCACCACGCGCATGCCCGACTTGTCGGACTCGTCGCGGATGTCGGAAATGCCGTCGAGCTTCTTGTCGCGCACGTTTTCAGCGATGCGCTCCAGCAAGGATTTCTTGTTGACCTGGAATGGCAGCTCGTCGACGATGATGGCGATGCGGCCGCCATCCTTGCCGTATTCCTCGAAGTGGGTCTTGGCGCGCATGACGACGCGGCCGCGGCCCGTGCGGTAGCCGTCGCGCACGCCGGACACGCCATAGATGATGCCGGCCGTCGGGAAGTCCGGCGCCGGGATCAGCTCGATCAATTCATCGATCGTGCAATCGGGGTTGCGCAGTACGTGCAGCGCGCCGTCGATGACTTCGGTGATGTTGTGTGGCGGGATGTTCGTCGCCATGCCGACGGCGATACCGGACGAGCCATTGATCAGCAAGTTCGGGATACGCGTCGGCAAGACCGTCGGTTCCTTTTCCTTGCCGTCGTAGTTGGGCTGGAAGTCGACGGTGTCCTTGTCGATATCGGCCAGCAGCTCGCCGGCGATCTTGTCGAGGCGGCACTCGGTGTAACGCATCGCCGCGGCGCCGTCGCCGTCGACGGAACCGAAGTTGCCCTGGCCATCGACGAGCATGTAGCGCAGCGAGAAATCCTGCGCCATGCGCACCAGGGTGTCGTAGATCGAGGCATCGCCGTGGGGATGGTATTTACCCATGGTTTCGCCGACCACGCGGGCGCACTTGACGTAAGGGCGGTTCCACACGTTATTCATTTCATGCATCGCGAACAAGACGCGGCGGTGCACTGGCTTCAAGCCATCGCGCGCATCGGGCAAGGCGCGACCGACGATCACGCTCATGGCGTAATCGAGGTAGCTCTTGCGCATCTCTTCTTCGAGGGAAATAGGAATTGTTTCTTTTGCGAATTGATCCATTGGCGGTTCGACTGATCTCAGGCTGTGGTTAACTTATCTGTTACGCAATGTATGACGCAATACTGCATATCCTGGGGTGGCTGTCGTCGTGGGCATTTACTCGACACTCTTGACAGTCAAGCGCACGATTTTAGCATGCGCGCCAAGCTACCTGTACAAATTGGCCATGCCAGGCCGATCGGCGGTTTGCACCGGCGACGTGCGGGTTGACCTAACGATAATGCACAATGGCAATACCAGTTCAAGACACCTGCCCTTAAAAGTGGCAAAAAAAACGATCAATTGTTACAGACGCGTTACAAATGGGCATTTTCGTTGCGCAAAAACAACGCACGGTCTAAAATCGGGCAAGCTTTGATTTAACCACGGTCGTGTGCCCCTGATGCGTGTGGCAAAATGACTGGGAAGTTAATTGCTAGTTTCGCAATCTGAAACGAGCGCATATGGTCTACATGATAAAATCTTGGCACGTAGCACCAGTAGCGCAGTGTTGTTCTGCGGATATCACCCCCCGAAAGGAAAAAAGAATGAATAAATTTGTAACGCTGTTTTTCGCTGCATCCGCAGTGATTGCTGGCTCGGCTTCGGCCCAAACCCCAACCTCCCCACCATTCGCGCCAGTTACCACTGACATCCAAGCACCAAGCCCAAAAAGCGCTTACGTGCAAGATGCCCGCGGCGTGATCGTGCGTGACCCATTCGGCCTGTGCTGGCGCACCGGCTACTGGACACCTGCTGACGCAGTGCCAGGTTGCGACGTACCACTGTGCGTAGAGCCAGAAACCCTGCAAGACGGCAAATGCGTAGCTCCTCCAGCGCCAGTCGTACCTGCACCAGCACCAGCACCTGTCGTGCCAGTGCCAGTCGTCGTTGCTCCTACCTCGGAAAAAGTCAGCTTCGCTGCTGATGCCTTCTTCGATTTCGACAAAGCTACGCTGAAGCCAGAAGGCAAAGCCAAGCTGGACGAGCTGGCCGCGCAACTGGGTGGCATCAACCTGGAAGTCATCATCGCTGTGGGTCACACCGACTCCGTCGGCACCGATGCTTACAACCAAAAACTGTCGGTACGTCGTGCTGATGCTGTCAAAGCCTACCTGGTCAACAAAGGCGTTGAAAGCAACCGCGTGTACACCGAAGGCAAAGGCGAGAAACAACCTGTTGCTGATAACAAAACTGCCGAAGGCCGTGCGAAAAACCGTCGCGTGGAAATCGAAGTTGTTGGTACCCGCAACAAGTAATAGCTGAGCCCCTCTGGACTTGCCGCAAGTCATCGCGCAAGTCAAGAACAGCATGAAAAACCCCGCCACGGCGGGGTTTTTTTTCGTCCGTGGCTGCCCAATTGTAAAATTGCCGCTATTATTCGACCTATGAACGCCGACCCTCTCGAAATCCAAAAATTCAGTGAGCTGGCCCACCGCTGGTGGGACCCCACTTCCGAGTTTCGTCCCCTGCACGAAATTAACCCCCTGCGCCTGGAATGGATCAACGCAAAAGTGCCGCTGGCCGGCAAGCGCGTGATCGACATCGGCTGCGGCGGCGGCATCCTGGCCGAATCGATGGCCCGCAAAGGCGCCGACGTGACGGGCATCGACCTGTCCGACAAGGCCTTGAAAGTGGCCGACCTGCACAGCCTGGAATCCGGTGCCAAGGTGCGCTACAAGCTGATCGCCGCCGAAGCCATGGCCGCGGAAGAGCCGGGCCAGTACGACGTCGTGACCTGCATGGAAATGCTCGAGCACGTGCCGGACCCCGCCGCCATCGTCCAGGCTTGCGCCACCTTGGTGAAACCGGGCGGCCACGTCTTCCTGTCGACCCTGAACCGCAACCCGAAAGCGTATCTGTTCGCCATCCTCGGTGCCGAATACCTGCTGCGTCTGCTGCCGAAAGGCACGCACGACTATGACAAATTCATCACCCCGGCCGAACTGTCGCAATACCTGCGCAGCGCCGGCCTGGACGTCAACAGCATGCGCGGCATGGGCTACAATCCGCTGACCAAGATTTACTCACTTAATAGCGATACCAGCGTCAATTACCTGGTGGCCTGCACCCGGCCGCTGTAACCATCACGCACAATACAAGGCGGCTGCGGCCGCCATTTTTCATTCCTACTTGACACACTTTGCCCGCCATGATCACTGACCATCTGCCAGCCCCGCGCGCCATCCTGTTCGACCTCGACGGCACCCTGGCCGACACCGCGCCCGACCTGGCAGCGGCCATCAACCTGCTGCGCGCCCGCGCCGGCCTGGCGCCGACCCCGTACGACATCCTGCGACCCACGGCCTCGGCCGGCGCGCGCGGCATGATAGGCGCATCGTATGGCATCGGCCCCGGCGAAAGCGGCTACGAAGCCCTGAAAGACGGTTTTCTGAACAATTACGAAGCGGCGCTGGCCGTGGAAAGCCGCTTGTTCGACGGCATCCCCGCCATGCTGGAAGGCTTGAGCGCTCTGGGCCTGGCCTGGGGCGTGGTCACCAACAAGGCCGCCCGCTTCACCGACCCGCTGGTCGGCCAGATCGGCCTGGGCGGCGCCGGCTGCGTGATCTCGGGCGACACCATGGCGCATCCGAAACCCCACCCCGCCCCCCTCCTGGAAGCGGCCCGCCGCCTGAACCTGACGCCGCAAGACTGCTGGTACGTGGGCGACGACCTGCGCGACATCCAGGCCGGCCGCGCGGCCGGCATGCGCACGGTCGCCTGCGCCTGGGGCTACTGCGGCCCCGTCGAGCCGCAGCACTGGAACGCCGACCATTTGCTCGATACGCCGCAAGCCTTGCTCGATCTGGTGGCGGACGTGGTGAAGGCGGCGCAGGCGCGGCAACTGGCGGCGTGAAACGGCCGGCGCTTCGATGCTGACTTGACACTGGCGCCACCTGGCATATCTCTGACTGCGAATGCATCATGCAAGAGTGTGAAGATTGCGCTACAATGAAGGTTCTGTGGGGACGACCTGGTTTCGACGTGGGTTGCAAAGCAGCGCAGGGCATACCGAGGGCTGGTTACCTCGTAAATACACCCAGAAAAAACTTAACTGCAAACGATAACTCGTACGCACTGGCAGCTTAATCGCTGTTAGCTCTAGAACACCTCGTCCCTGGGGTGGGCCGTCAAAAGCTCTAGAGTCATTTACAGGGACTCGTCGTATGCTGGGTTACTTAGCGTCCGACTAAATAATAGGTAACTCGCTTGCCCATAACGTGCACATCCGTGCTGGCTGAGTTAAATTAAATGATAGTGCTAAGTATGTAGAACTGTCTGTGGAGTGCTTGCGGACGCGGGTTCGATTCCCGCCGTCTCCACCACTGAATTGTTTAGAATCAAGTAGTTAGCAAGAAGAAGGCTGTCATTATTTGGGTTGTTTTTGGGCTGTTTTAGCCTAGGAATGACAACAAAATGACAGCTTTTTTTTATGTCCCCTCCTCACAATAGGCTGAGCATCACAGCCCTGGCCGCGAACTTTGATCGTGGCTTCACGCCGATACACTGATGATACAACAGCGTGTTTCCCCTATGAATGATGTGCGGTAGTTTATAAAAGCTACGCTAAAAGTTGCGCCGCTCAGTTCCGGTGTGCGAAAGAAAAAAGGCCTTCCTCGGATGGCCTTTTTCTTTCGTACGCTGGGCGGGTGTTTATGGATGAGCTGGTTGATAAGCCAACTTAAGCCACGAATGCACGACTATCTGAGGAGGGACTCGCTATGAGCGTCATACTGCTTCTCCCCCCCTACGCGGCCCCCACCAATGCCCGTCATAATCTCTGAGAAAATCCCCGAGACACATGCGTACCGCGTATTATCGTCAGTCATGAAGACACCATACATTCATCACCTTTTCGGGGACGACGCCTTGGCCAAGGTGGCCGAACACCTTGGCTGGCTTACGGTCGGCGTAGCCTCCTCTATAGCTTGGCCTCAGGACGACGTTTGGTTAGATTACGATGGTGCCGAGTATCTGCTCCATGGGGCGCGGCAGGAGGGCCAACAACGTATCAGCCCAAGTATTAGTACGCCCGCGAAGCAGAATAATTGCGATGAGGCATTGGCACGTGTGTATCGGTTCACTTCCGTGCTCGGCTTTTACAAGCGGGGTTACGTTGATATCACCGGGCAAGTCTGGGGCAGTCGTATGATTCGTTACTCTACCAGTACAAAGTTCGCAACCCTTTTGCAGTCAGGCTACAGAACTTTTAGCTGTAACCACATGCCCGTCATTGAGGACGACCAAGTACGCAAGGCCCTCGCATTTTTGCGAGAAGGACGTCGACTAGAGCATGTGCATGGACCTTATTCATTTTTGTCGTTTTTCAAGGTCATCGAGAGTCAATTCAAGGCAACCGACCGTATTGCTTGGGTTGAGCGAAACTTAGCCCTTCTCACGGATGAGCAAGCAGTAAAAAGAATCCATGAGCTAAATGGCCAGGGCGTCAACGTCAATCGTCACCTTTTCGATTCGGGACGCTGCGCCGTCGCTCATGCGAGCGTTGGTGGCAACATCGTGGATCCGGACATTCCTGCAGACCGTCAGCGCATCGCTGCCGACCTCAATATTATCGCGGCACTGGCAATCCAATATATTAAGGTGGACGCCGGCGTGCCTGATGAGTCAGACCTCTACCGCATACGAGACCGAGTGGCACCTTGGCATGAGCTAATGCCTAAGGCGTCGGTAGCTAATTTAAAAGTTGGCGGCCGAGTGACAGAGGTCGGCGACTTAGGCAAACTCAATGAAGCAATCGTATCTGTAAGGCTCTGGCCTGACTCGCCCCCAAAGCAGTTTGAGACTATGAAATTGGTGCCGACGGAATGCAGCGACGGCGTATTGAAATTCATTTTACTGAGCGTTCGCAACACTATACTGCTTGCGTTCGCAATGGACTTGGTAAACGGACGCATGCATACGCTGCTGGATGAGAGCGGAATACGTGACGGAAGCGACTTTGGCGAAGAAGATGTCGAAGATTTCACACGCTATTTCCACAGCGTTGTCGCGAATCGCACTGTTGAACTAACCATCGACGGCGTTGAACCAGTCGACTGTGATGTTATCATACCGACAAACATAATTCCGCGTATTCCCGAAGAGGCTGTCGCACAGGCTCTTATAGATTTCAGGCAGCGTCGGGCGCAGAATCAATAAATTTTGGGCGCGAGGTAATGACAGCTTTTTTACGTTGGATTATGTGGAGGATCAGTGACTGAAATTTGCAATTTGGTGTTCTCTTCTCAAGAGTTTCTAAAACTGGTGCCAGGTTTGGTGATTTTCCCGCTAAGTTTGTACTTGGCGATAAAGAAAATCGGGGTAAGCATTTCCTGTTCAGCTCAGATGGGCGAGGATCGTTTTTTTCCAGCTCAGGTGAAAAGTGTGGTGCTATCAAATAACAAAGATCGACCGATCACTATCTACGATGTGTTTGGCGTCTTCGGGGATCATATACAGTTCCCAATGCACCAATTTGAACCTCCCCTTGTGTTGAAAGCTCTTGAGACTATTTCTATCGCGACTGAGCGCTACTCGTTTCTCACAGTAGGAAGCGATGAGTGGCAGCACAGTATGGCCCCAAACGAAAAGATTGATTTTTATATTACAACTACTGAGGGTGGCATCAAATGCAAGTCTTTTGCCAAACCGATGATGATAGCGCAAGCGATCCTGCAAGGATACGTGATGGCGACGCGACATACCAAACAAATAAATGGCAAAGTCATTAGTAAGAAAATCAGGTTTATTATGGTATATGCAGTGGGCAACGATGAAAAAACTGCTCTTATCGAGAGCGGCGGACTACTGGACGAGTTCACTGGTTTGGGCTTCAACTCGATTAGCCTAAATCATATGCAAAGTGTTGAAAAAGTAAGCGAGTATGTCCGCTCCGTTAGCCCGGACTTAAAGTTTCATGTCAGAGAGTCTAAGGGAGGAAGGTTCTAATCGTTCGCCTCTCCGGCGAGCGCAGTATGAGGGTCAGGTCTGTCACTCGGATACGGACTGATGCGCTGGGTGCTGTAGAAGCTGGCTAAGTTGAAAAGCTGATTGGAACCACGAACGTGCGCCATCAGCGCGGCAATGAAATTCCTACCAAAGTATCTATCTACACAAAGGAAAAAAATGCCAGACTTTGAGGAAATTTTAAAAAAAGCTGAACAGGTTCTCAACTCTTCTTATCGCGATTTCAAATCACCAATCTCTGGTTTACACAGAGATTTTGCCGAGCTAAAACTTCAAAGCGCCATATTCCAATATGACATATCCACAGAAATGATTGGAGTAATTCGAAACAAACCAATAGATTTTGCTCAAGCAGTGGCTTTAAAAGGACTAATCCTAAGACTGTTTGAATACAAATTGCGCCTGCAAGAAATGACACCGAAAATCGAAAAACTGATGGCAGAGAGAGGGGTGCCGATCAGTAGGGAAATTAAAAAAGAACTGCGTATACAATTTGCTGCCCCCCTAGGTCTTCTGGAGCGATGGGGGCCACTGAGAAATAATGCAGCGGGCCATTATGGAGCTGACTTTAACCTCCAAATATCGTCATTGGAGAGTGTTGACTACGACCGAGTAATGAGCGTTGCGCAAGGGTTTCTAAGCTACAATCGAGCGTGGGTAAAAATTCTTCGAGACGCTGCTTGGGCTGATTTTACCAATGATTATGATTGTGAATAAAACCCCATACTGGACCAAAAACTTAAAACTATATTTCATTGACTTGAAATTTTCAACCTCCTGAATTAACTTCGAAAGTATCTTTTCAGCATGGACCCCTCTTCCTTTTTTTATAGCCTCACAAATAAGCAACGAAATCAGTTAAATGAACTGGATCGCGCAAACCACGATGCACAAGTAAAAAAATTTGAAGAAGCATATGAAAGAGGTTGCTGCTATTTGTGTGGAGAGCAATTTGATCAGATGCGGACGGCAGCGCCTTGTTCACATTGGCTTCTACGCAGGACAAAATTCAAGAAAAAAGACTTTTCTAAAATTTTCGCTAGATATGATTACCACGCAATCGCAGCTTTCCTACGATGGTGCGCCAACAAAGAGCAGCCTCTCAGGAATATCAATGATCTAGAGGATGAAAAATCTGATCGGAAAATATTAAGTTATTCTATTCGATGGAAAAATATCGAGTGGAGTTTTGATTGCTCCAAAACTGATTTCATGGGACACGGTGGACACCACTCTTCATTTCCTCACTATCACTTTCAAATGCGGATTGATAACCGTCCATTTATAGATTTTAATGAATTTCATGTCCCACTTTCCAAACGTGACATTTTTATGCTTGAGGCGCGAGCATTACCCAATGTTCACTATGGCTTCGGTGCGGCGGGGGCAGGCATGCAGGAAGCGGTGGAAGTGGACGCCGATTGGGTGATCGAGGAAACATCAAGAACGGATCAGGAAGATGAACAAGTTTACAATTTATCGACAATAATTATGGCGGATGAGTCTCCTATCTTTGGGGAAGATTTGCAGAAAATCTTTAGCGAGGTGAAGCGAACCGGCAAAACCTTTGCATCGGTAGCACGCAAGCGCTTGGCTGGACGGGCGTCAGTTCAAACCACTGTGAGTCCTGCCGACTCCATCCCTAATATTGCGGGACGTACTGAGCATAAGCCTCGTTAGCCGCTGTTGCGAAAGCTAACTTTCAAGTCTCATTCTCTTCCGGTAATTCCTAACTCAACTAATTGGCCGGAGAGGATCATGCGAAGGAGTCAGGTTGCCCATTGCAACACCGGCCCGTGTTCATTTTTTCACACGCGGCGGAAGCGGATCAGCTACAGCCACAAAGCGCTCTGCTGGATACTGCTGAAACAAATCCTCCTCTGTCACAAGAGAACCATCGAGCCAGCCTTGATACTGGTCTGGGTCGAGGATCATCACCATCCGCTTTTCGTCATCCGGCTTGTGGAAACGCTGCATGAGCGGATGGCCATCGGCGTTTATCGTCAGCATTGAGAACGACAGCAGCAAATCCTGTGGCCGGAATTCCCATATCCCGGCGATGGCGGCCGGCATGCCATCGGCGCGCTCGATGCGCCAGCGGACTGGATTCCCCGTCTCATAGCAAGGTTCGAAGAAGTTATCGGCGGGGATAATACAGAACTGTTTGCGCTTCCAGGCATTGCGGAAGGACGGCTTTTGCGCCACGGTTTCGGTGCGGGCGTTGTAGGTCTGGCGCGCTAATTTCTTATCGGCCCAATGCGGAACCATGCCGAAACATGCCGGCGCGACTTCCATTTCGCCGGGCGCATCGTGCGAAGCGCGGATGATCGGCGCCATATAGCCGGGCCAGGCTTCCGGCGGCAGGTCAAATTGAGGGGAGCGGACAGCGAAATGCTGTTCGATTTGATCGCTACGGCTGGGGGTATAGTCGGCGCACATGCAAATGATTCTACCTGCCTTCCGGCATCGGCGGCGGTTCCACCCCGACAAAACACAGCCAGGACTGCGCATAGTCGCAAAATTGCATATCCTTTTTGCTGCGTTCAAACCCTGACAGTACCATGCGGCCGTCCCGATACCAGAGCAAATTCACATCAAAGAGTGTTTCGACATACTTTCCGCTCTCTCCATAGGTAAAGCGTGCGAGCTTCACCAATCGGTGCAATCCCTGGTCTGTCGTTTCAACCACTTCCAGCGTACCGGCGCGCGCCGAGTGGTAGCGATCATGCAGCCGGCGCTTCGGCACTTCCACGCCGTTGAGACGCATCTTTAACATTTTTACAATCATGACAAGCCCTGAATAAAATACTGTATATGCATACAGTATATCAAGACTTCTTGAGGTCGCAATATCCAGGCATGACGCATGGGCATGGCAACGTATGATGCGCGCGACATAGAGAGCGAAGCATGGGCCAGCAAAGCGCTGGAAGCGTGCTGTGGCGCGCAAATGACACCCTTCCCACGTCGCCACACCACCCGCACAAAAAAGCGCTCAAAGTGCGTCAAAATGCGTCAAATCACACGCTCCCTCTTCGCCCCGCCGCGCCAGTCCACATGCCCCTTCGGCCATAACGCAAATTTGAGTCAAAACAGCCCTATATAGCGGGCAGGTGTGGAGGGGGGACAACTGCGCGCGCCGGGCCGAAATGGGGCTTTTTCTAGCTTCCATAGCAATATCATTCGTCGGGACGTGAAAAAGCCGCCTCGTGGGCGGCTCGTGGGGCGGCTGGGGCGCTCTGGCGCGGCTGGGCTGTCAACGCCCTAACCTGCCGGCTATCGCAGCATAGCGGCTATCCTGGTCGGCCGGCGCGGGCCTTGGCCGCCTGCTCCTTCTCGTAATCGTCGCGGCAATCGACGTTGCAGAACGGCAGGCCGGGTGCCAGCGGCTCGTCGCAGTAGTGGCAGGCGCCGTGCGCCACCAGGGCGGGCCGTCCGCGCACGGCGGCCAGGCCGCGCGCCACTTCGGCGAAGATGATCTTGTCGGTATTGTCGATATGGTCGCTCATGCCGCGCCCTCCCCGCCTGTGGCCAGATCATACGGGGCGAACTTCACCACTTCCACGCCGGCCCACTCGTTGATCGCCATGAACTGCGACTGCAGCGGCACCAGCTCGTTGCGGGCGAACACGCGCGCGGCCGGCTCGACGGCGCCGAAGCCACCGGCATTGTTCGGCAAGATGCCCATGAGCTGCGGCGGCACGCGGTGCGCGGCCAGCTGGTCGTCGCGCGTCACGCTCTTGATGTTGAAAAACTCGTCCTTGGCGGCCACGTCGGACACGGGGAGAATCTGGATGCCGTCCTTCTTGCCGTTCGGCGCGTACATGAACAGGTTGCGGAAATTGCCCGGTCCCTTGCTGTCGCGCATGGCCTGACGCAGGTTGTCCACGTCCTGGGTGTTGGCCGCCGCGTCCGTCATGTAGAACACGAAACCGGCGTGGGATCCATTTTTGTAGTACTTGCGGCGGAACAAGGTGGCCGCCTCGTTGAGCCAGGCCGATTGCAGCGCGCTCAGGTACTGCGGCACGCCGTACAGCTCCTGGTTCACGTCCGGTTCCATCAGGTGGAACACGCGGCCCGTTTCGAACTGGTGCGCCGTGCCGTGATTGGTGACAAAGAAATACGTGTCCCCATCGATGCCGCGCCGCATGTACTTGGCCAGCGCATGCGCATAGCTCAACGGGCGCCCGCTGCGGCTGGGCCGGTCTTCCAGGTAGCAGTTGCCGAACGTGAGGAAGTCGAGCGCCAGGCGTTTGAAGGCGTCGCGCGACAGGTACTTGCTGGGCATCAGCGTGGACGCCAGCACGTTGGCCTTGAAGTGGATCGCGCTGGAATGGTGCACGCCGGCATTGAACGACTTGGCCAGGCCGGCCAGGTTGATGGGCGGCTCGTACCATTCGCCGTTCTTCCAGCATTCGAAGCAGTCGAGAATGTCGCCGTGCTCAAGCACGGGCGTGGGGTCGCCGAAGGAAAAGGCCTGGATGCCGGCGGCGTCCGACGGCGCCGGCGTGGTTGCAGCAGGTGCGGAGCGCGCGCGGGCGCGCTGATGTCGTGCCTTGTTCAAGATCTTCAAGAATAAATCTCCATGATGGATTGGTGGTTGTCGGTACTGCCTTCGAAGGGTTCGTGGTCGAGCGCGTGCATGCAGGCCCAGGCCAGGTCGGCGTGGCCGGTTTCGTCGCTGCGCCCGGCCACATAGGTGACGTGGCGCCCGCTGGGCGTGAGGGTTTTGCGGATCGCCATGAACGATTGCGCGATGTCGATCCAGCCGGCGTCAAATTCCAGCCGGCCCTTGCTGATGATGTTTTTGGCCTTCAAGACCATGCGCGTCTTGACTTCCGGCGAATAGTTCAGCGCCGTGACGGCCGGGAAGAAGCCGCGCACGATGGGCAGCACGCCGATGCCCATGCCGGTCGTGTCGATGCCGATGTATTCGACGTTGTAGCGCTGCGTCATCTGGCGGATGGCTTCGGCGTGATCCTCGAAGCTCTGCCCGCGCCACTGGTGGCGTTCCAGCACGCGGAACTTGCCGCCGGCCGTCATGGGCGGCGCCAACACCACGCAGCCGGCGCTGTCGCCGTTCAAGGCCGGGTCGTAGCCGATCCACACGGCGCGGTTGCCGAAGGGGCGCAGGCCCAGCAGTGGCTTGTAATCGTCCCATTCGACCCAGGAATCGACCATGCAGCGCTGCAGCTCGTTCAAGGGGAAAACGCTGTCCGAATCGTCGATGAAATTGCACATCAACAGGTTTTCGAACTGGTCGGGGCTGTATTCGAAGTTGCGCAGCTCGTCAATGTCGAACAGGTTGCAGCCGCCGCGCTCGGCGTCCAGGATCGTGACGATCTGGCGCCATATCTTGTCTTCGCCCGTGTAACCGGACGCCAGGCGCTGGTGGCTCACGTCGATGTTGAACTGCTCGGCCTTGGCGCGGCGCTTGTTGAACAGCTCGCCGGTCCAGAACGGATAGGCCTGGTGCGTGGTCGAGGATGGCGTTGAAAAGTAGGTCTTGCGCCATTTCTTGTGAATGGCCATGCCCGAGGCCACCTTGTTCAACTCCTGGAAATTCTGCGTCCAAAAGAATTCATCGAAGTAGAAATTACCGTGGTAACCCTGCGCCGTGCGTGCATTGGTGCCCAGGAAATACAGGTGGGCGCCATTCGGCAGCACGATGGGATCTCCCGTCAGGTCGATGCCGGCCGCCTCGCGCGCGAATTGCACGATGTATTGCTTGAAGACGTGCGCCTGGCTCTTGGAGGCGGACAGGAAGATTTGATTGCGGCCCGTGGCCATGGCGTCGGCCAGCGCCTCGCGGGCAAAGTACCAGGTGGCGCCAATCTGGCGGCTCTTGAGGATGGCGCGCGTGCGCTGGTCGCCGTTGCGATACCAGACCTTTTGATAGTCGAACAGCGAATCCTGAAAGGCGTCGAGCAATTGAATGCGCTGTTCGTCGCTGAAGTCGTTGCGCGTCGGTTTCTTCTTCGGCCCCGCGTTGCGGTTCGCCAGCTTAGGGTTGAGATCGACCTCGTTGCCGCCCGGCTGCTCGTAGCGGCGCACGCGCGCCGCCTGCACGATGGCGCGCATCAGCAGATCGATTTCCTTGTAATCGCTGCCGCTCTTGACCTCTTTTTCGATCAATTTGACCAGGCGCAGCTCAGCCGCCGCTTCCACGTGCTCGATGGCCTGCGCCTTGTCCCACTCGTCGCGCGCCTTCCAGCTATTGATCGTGCTGCGCTTGATCCCCAGGTGGCGGGCGATGGACGAAATGCGCCAGCCCTTCCAGTACAGGGCGCGCGCGGCACGGCGCGGCTCGGATTCGGGCACGGCCAGTTCGGCGATTTTTTCGTCCGCCGTTTGTTCGCTTGTTTTCTCGATTGTCAGCATGCCGCCAGCGTAGGCCGCGCGCGCGCGGAACGGGGAAAGGCAAAAGTCGCTATGGCCCATAGCAACCCGCCCCGCATTGAATCGCCGGGCCAAGACGTTGACCATGGCGTTATCCGATCAACCGAGACAGACACCATGGCAACCAAATCCCAATTCTTCCGCGTCGCCACCGAAGGCGCTACCACGGACGGCCGCAACATCGACCGCGCCACTATCGAGCAGCTTGCCGCCACCTACAACCCGAAAACCTATGGCGCGCGCATCTGGCTGGAACACATCCGGGGCATCCTGCCCGACAGCCAATTCAAAGCCTACGGCGACGTGATCGCGGTGAAAGCCGAGGAAGTGGACACGGACAACGGGAAGAAACTGGCCCTGTTCGCGCAGATCGAGCCCACGCCGGAACTGGTCGCCATCAACAAGGCGAAACAGAAGCTGTACACCAGCCTGGAAATTCAGCCTGACTTCGCCGACACCGCGCAGCCGTATCTGGTCGGCCTGGGCGTCACCGACAGCCCGGCCAGCCTGGGCACCGATGCCCTGAAATTCTCGGCCAACCGCAAGCAGCACAGCACCAACCTGTTTAGCACTGCCGTCGAAGTCGAGCTGGCATTCGATGAGCCGCAAGGCATCAAGCTGGCCGATGCCGTCAAAAACCTCCTGTCGCGCTTCTCCAATAAATCCGGCACCGACGCAGCGCAATTCGCCGACATCAGCGAAGCGGTGGAAACCCTGGCCGGCCACGTCGTCACGGTCAATGACAACTACGCCAGCGCCCTGGCACGCCTGGACAAAGCGGAAACGGCCTTGACCGTCACGCAGGCCGACCTCGATGCTTTCAAGGCGCAGATGGACGCGGCGCCCGGCAACGCGCCGCGCCGCCCGTCCGCCACCGGCAACGACGGCGCCGTGCAGACCGAGTTTTAAGCGCCCGCGCCCTTACCCATCCTCATATCAATCACGGAGCAAACATAGATGAAAAAGCACACCCGCCAGGTCTACAGCCAGTATGAAACCCGCCTGGGCCAGTTGAACGACACGGATAGCGTCGCCAAGACCTTCAGCGTAGCGCCCAGCGTGCAGCAGAAGCTGGAAACGAAAATGCAGGAATCGAGCGAGTTCCTGTCGAAAATCAACGTCATCGGCGTGGGCGAACAGGAAGGCGAAAAGCTGGGCCTGGGCGTGTCCGGCCCGATTGCCGGCCGCACCGACACCAAGGCCAAGGAACGCGAAACGCGCGACCTGTCCACCATGGACAGCACCAAATACCGCTGCGAGCAGACCAACTTCGACACGCACCTGACGTATGCCAAGCTGGACGCTTGGGCCAAGTTCGCCGACTTCCAAGCGCGCGTGGCCAATGCCATCGTGACCCGCCAGGCGCTCGACCGCATCGTCATCGGTTTCAATGGCGTCAAGGTCATGGCCACCACCGACCTGGCCGCCAATCCGCTGCTGCAGGACGTCAACAAGGGCTGGCTGCAGCACTTGCGCGCCAGGCGCTCGACCGCATCGTCATCGGTTTCAATGGCGTCAAGGTCATGGCCACCACCGACCTGGCCGCCAATCCGCTGCTGCAGGACGTCAACAAGGGCTGGCTGCAGCACTTGCGCGAACAGGCGCCCGAGCGCGTGCTGGGCCTGGCCGGCGCCGGCCTGCCGGGCAAGGTCATCATCGGCACTGGCGCGGATGATGACTATGCCAATCTGGACGCGGCCGTGGTCGATGCCGTCAACCTGCTGGACCCGTGGTATCAGGAAGACACGGGCCTGGTCGCCATCGTCGGCCGCAAGCTGTTGAGCGATAAATACTTCCCGCTGGTGAACACCAAGCAGGCGCCCACGGAAACCCTGGCGGCCGACATCATCATCAGCCAGAAACGCATCGGTGGCCTGCCGGCAGTGCGCGTGCCCTACTTCCCGGACAACGCCATCCTGATTACCCGCTTCGACAATCTGTCGATTTACTTCCAGGACGGCGCGCGCCGCCGCCGCGTCGAGGACAAGCCTTCGCGCGACCGCATCGAGAACTACGAGTCGTCCAACGATGCGTATGTGATCGAAGACCTGGGCCTGGCAGCGCTGGTCGAGCACATCGAGCTGAAAGCCTAAGCCATGGGCAATCTGTCCCCTGCCCTGCGCCACCGCGCGCGCATGCTGGCCGAGCGCACGGCCGGCGCCGCCGAGCCGCAGGGCGTGACCACCGGCAGCGCCTACGAGCTGATGCTTTATAAACTGTCCGACGACCGGCGCCGCCTGAAATCCATCCAGTCGGTGGAGCGCAAGATCGAGGTCAAGGCCACCATGCTGGCGACCTATGCGCAATGGATCGACGGCGTGCTGGCCGGCGGCAAGGGCGCGCAGGACGACGTGGTGGCCACCCTGCTCGTGTGGCACATCGACACGGGCGAGTATGACCGCGCCCTGGTCATCGCCGCCTACTGCATGGAACACCGCTTCACCCTGCCGGAAACTTACAGCCGCGACATTCCCACCATGATGCTGGACGAGTTTGCCGCCGCCTACCTGCAGGGCAAGCTGGGCGACGACCCGCAGCATGCCGTGGCCGTGCTGGGCGCCGTCGAAGCCATGACGGCCGCCAGCGACGCGCCCGACCAGGCGCGCGCCAAGCTGCACAAGGCCATCGGCCTGGCCATGGTGGCCGTGCTGGACCAGCAGGACGCGACGGACATCGCCCCGGCCCTGCTGGAACAAGCTGGCGTGGCCATGGCGCAGTTGCAGCGCGCGCGGGCCTTGTCCGAGTCCGTCGGCGTCAAGAAAGATATGGAACGGCTGGAACGGCGCATCAAGCGCGCGGCCGATTCCAGCTAAAGAGCAGCCCCCGGCGCACAGGCGGCACGGGGGGATTCTGGCGATTTTATCTGCCTGATGAACCCCGTCCACCGCCTCCCCTTTCACTTCCACCGCAGACACCATGTCCTTTATCGCCCTTCCTCCCCGCGCACCAGGTGCCGCCAGCACGCCGCCGGCACCCAGCCCCACGCCCGGCATCGTGGAAAACGATGGCTGGTTCCCCGATATCACCTTGGCAGAAATGCGCGACGCCATGCGCCTGGACGGCACCGTCACCGACGCGCGCCTGGTGCAAGCCGTGGTCGATGCGATTTTGCATGTGAACCGCGAGCTGGCCGCCTGGCAAAGCACGCATGCCGCCGCCGGCATCGCCGCGCTGGCGGACGTGCCCGCCAGCCGCATCAACCGCGAAAGCCGTTTGCTGGCGCAGTACCGGCGCGCCGTCTACAGCACGGCCAAGGCCGACTTGATCGAGCGTTACCGCGACTACGACACCACGGCGTCATCGGCCAGCGACAAGAAAAGCATGGAATGGCTGGACGAAGCGCCCGGCGCCCAGCGCAGGAATGCGCAATGGGCCATCGCCGATATGGTCGGGCGCACGCACCTGACGGTGGAATTGATCTGATGCAGGTGCGCACGCAGCAGCACGACACGGTAGACGCGCTGGTGTGGCGCTACCTGGGCGACGGCGCCGGCTATGTCGAGCAGACGCTGGAAATGAATCCGGCGCTGGCCCGCCACGGCGCCGTGCTGCCGGCCGGCCTGGTCGTCACCCTGCCGGAACCTGTCGCCAGCGTGGCCGCCACGGCCGACGTTGTGCAGCTATGGGACTGACTTCTTTAACAACTTTTAATTTATCCTCATCATGGAGAAACAAGCTATGTCCGCAGAATCGTTTGGTGGCTTCGCCGCCCTGGTCAAACTGTACGGCTTCAAGGCCGCGCTGGGCATGATCGGCGCCGCCATGCTGTACATCGTGCTGCCCCCCTTGAACAGCGACGGCACATTCAACAAGGGCGAATTCGTCGCCCGCCTGGCCTGCGCCGGCGTGTTCTCGTGCCTGCTGGGCGGCACCGCGTACCAGCTGCTGTGCGCGCAACTGCCGGCCATCGGCGCCATGGTCAACGCTTCCGCCGTCGACCTGATCGTGGGCGCGCCCGGCTGGTGGGTATCGCGCGCCGTGGCCCTGTGGTTCCAGCGCCGCAGCGACAAGGACATCGCCGAGCTGGTCAACGACGCGAAGGAGCATTGATGGCCGCCACGGAAAACCCGCTGATCGCGCGCGCCATCGATGACGTGCTGCGCGCCGAAGGCGGCTACGTGAACGACCCGCACGACAAGGGCGGCGAAACCAACTTCGGCATCACCGTGGCCGTGGCCCGCGCCAACGGCTACCAGGGCGCCATGCGCGACCTGCCCGTGGCGCTGGCGCGCGCTATCTACCTGGCGCGCTACATCACGGGGCCGAAATTCGACCAGGTGCTTGCGATGCACGCCGGTATCGGCGCCGAGCTGATCGACACGGGTGTGAACATGGGGCCGCGCGTGGCCGCCGAATTCCTGCAGCGCTGGCTGAACGGTTTTAACGACACGGGCGCGCGCTATCCCGTGCTCACCGTCGATGGCAGCCTGGGCAAGCAGTCGCTGAGCGCGCTGGCCGCCTTTCTCGCCTGGCGCGGCCAGGAAGGCGCCGCCGTCATGCTGCGCGCCCTGAACGGCCTGCAGGCGGCGTGCTATCTGGACATCACGGAAGCGAACAAGACGCAGCGCCGCTTCCTGTTCGGCTGGCTGCGCACGCGGGTGGCGCTGTGATGGCGGCACCGCCCTGGCGCGCGCTGGCCGTGGGCCTGCTGGCGGGCGCCGTGCTGGGGTGGACGACGCAGGGCTGGCGCAACGACGCCGTCCTGGCCGACGTGCGCCGCACCGCAGCCACCGCCGAGGCAACGGCCGCCGCCGCGCTAGTGCAAGCCACCGGCCGCGTGCTGCTGCTGGAACGCGCGGCCGGCGGCCAGCTCGCCACGCGCACCGATCAACTCACCGAGGACAACCACCATGCCCAAACTGACCGCGACCGCTTTATGGCTGACGTGCGCAGCGGCGCTATCCGCCTGTCAATCCCCGTCGCCGGCTACCGCCCCGGCACTGGCGCCGACCCCGCAGATTCCGCCGCTGCCGGCGTCGATCGCCAGCAAGCGCGTGCCGAACTTGACGGTGCGGCTGCGGCAGCTCTTGACGCCATCGCCGGCGACGGCGACGCCGCCACCCGCCAGCTCAACGCCTGTATCGACGCCTACAATCTAGTGAGGGACACTTACCATGTACAAACCGAATAGCCTGCGCCAGCACCTGGCCACCGCCATCCCCGAGCTGCAGCGCGATCCCGACCGCCTCGTCGTCTTCGTCGATGAAGGCAACGTGGTGGCCACCGCCACCGCCTCCCTCTCCTTCGAATACCGCTTTACATTGAACCTGATCGTGACCGACTACGCGGGCGACGCGGACGCCATCATGGTGGCCATGATCGCCTGGCTGAAAGTTCATCAGGCCGAACTGATGGCCAACGAGGAACAGCGCAAGCGCGGCATCAGCTTTGAAGTCGATTTCAATAACCATGAAACCGTCGATATTTCCATCAAGCTGGACTTGACCGAGCGCGTCATTGTCAAGCGCGGCGACAGCGGCCGCCACGACATCCAGCACGCCGCCGAGCCGCAGGGCACGCCCGGCTACACGGACGAATTCTGGACGTTGTACGACGGCGACACCCTGCTGGCCGAATGGCAAGTACCGCAGGCGGCCGCATGAGCGACGACCTGCACGCGCTGGAAGCCTGGGCAGGCGCCCTGCTGGCAAAGCTGGCGCCGGCCCAGCGCCGCGCCATCAATCACAAGGTGGCCATCGACCTGCGGCGCAGCCAGGCGCAGCGCATCAAGGCGCAGCAGGGGCCGGATGGCACGGCCTATCCGGCGCGCAAGCGGCGCAAGGAATTCAAGGGGAAGAATGGACGCATCAAGCGGCAGAAGGCGGCCATGTTCGCCAAGATACGTACCGCCAAACACCTGAAGGTGAAGGCGACAGGCGACCAGATCGAGGTCGGGTTCTTTGGATGGGTGGCGCGCGTGGCGCATGTGCATCAGTTTGGCCGGCAAGACCGCTTGTCGAAAAAAGGGCCACTGTACAAATACCCGGCGCGCCCGCTGCTCGGCTTGAGTGAACCGGATCGCACGTTAATACGCGAATCGCTGCTGCATCATATGGAGAAAAACTAAGATGCTTCAATGCAAACTTCAACTGACATTAGTTATCAAATGAGTTAGAGTTGCATGATACCGTCCGCAACCGGCCGGGAGCAGCGAGTATATTTGAGGAACAGTTAAATGAGTTCAAATGTCGGCACGCTTATCTTGGGCCCTAGATGTTTCAATGTAAAGCGAGCCATAATTTCTCGCAGAGCGGACCTCTGGGAAATTGAAGTCGAGACGGAAGACGAAGAATATGATGGCGAGCGCTGGGCGCCTAACCTTTATCATCAGGGGCTATTAGCTAGTGTTTTTGAGGATGCAGGTCCAGGAGTAAAACGGACGTCCTGGATTGCCACGAACGATGAGGGATATCCCCATCCCGAAGGTGGTTACATGTTTGTGTTTGGGCATCATGATGTCAGGTCGTGCATCGTGACGTTTAGCACTCAATCTGGAGGCCACCTCGAACTTAAGTGGTCTGGAAAGTGTGACGTATTCTGGGATGATGAGTTTAGCAAAGATGTCCCGTTCGATTGTACCTGCATAGCCATAGTCAATGACTGAATTCGGCCAGAAGCGGAACTTCTCGATGCCGCCCCTTAAAATGAAAAATTTTAAAACCTTAAGGTGCATATGAACGCACTTCACTTCATCTTGGCACTCGCAATCGTAACAGGCGTCATGCAATCTACCTTGGATAAAGCGGGTGTTGGTCGCGTGGAGGATACCGTGATATCCAGCGCATCCAACGTGTTCGTTGCGCTTTCAATTCCAATCACATTCGTTAGCAATCTCGGACTCATCGTGATTACGATTTGGTCTTTCTTTGTTTTACCCTGGCTTCCAACTCTGGGAGTAATCGCCATCGCTTTCTTTGGCTTCTCGTTTGTATGGGGCATGCTCCTCGGCACTTGGCGGCGGGGCGAGAGCTGGCTATCGTTAGTCGCCGCCGGCCCACCGCTCGTCTTCGTACTGCGCCTAGTTTGCACTGTTGCGGTTCTCTTCCTTGGCTTCAGCTATTTCCATGATGCACCATGAACCCTCCGTCAAGGTGACATCTTTTGCTGATGCGCAAGCCGATCCGTACGGCAAATGATCGTTCGGTATCCCTCCCGGTCCGATTAGGGGCGGAACCTGCCAACAGTGGCAAGCGGTCAGAGGCAGCAGTGCAAACCATCAAAACAATTTGAGCTGAAAGTTTGAGATATTTATGAAACTAACACTCCTGTGCCTTCCTACCTTTCTATTCACTGCCTGCGCCAGTATCGACAACGCGGCCGAGGCAGCTAAGGTGGAAGCTGCGGGATGGACCTACAGGCAATGCCTCGTCGGTCGGATTCTCAGTAAGCACACAGATGTCGACTTGTATTGTCGGCCTGCAAGAATCGGCCTATTCCAGGCAGTGATGGCAGATCCGCGCCATTACGAAAAATCCCCTTTTTTTGATGCCTTTGCAAAAAATATAATTGAGATGGCCCGGCACGATGTCGAGCTTGCCAAAGACGTGGTGAGTGTTAAACCTACTCGCTGATGTAACGGTTCGGGGAACTCGACGACTCCCGGTCAAAGCTGATAGCCCACTGGGGTTACTATATTTAATAATCGCTTCGGGGCGAAAGCGGCCCCCCTCAAAATCGCCCTTGCTTGGAAAATATGAGTTTATGCCAAATGAGCCGTCATAGTCGATAAGCCCCATATCAACCCGCCCCCGCGTGCATCCGCACGCGGACTTCGGCAACATGCAATGCATGAATGCCGACCTGTCCGACCTCCTCCGCTTGCTGCAAAACCTGATCCGCCTGGGCACCATTGCCGAGGTCAAAGGGGCCAAGGCGCGCGTGCGGCTTGGGCCGACACTCACCACCGAATGGCTGAAATGGGCCACACGACGCGCAGGCAGCACGCGCACCTGGTCAGCGCCGACCATCGGCGAACAAGTCATCGTCTTTTCCCCGGGCGGCGATCTGACACGCGGCGTCATCCTGCCCGCGCTGTACTCGCAGGAATTTGACGCGCCCGAAACCAGCGACAGCATCCACACCACCCATTACCCGGACGGCGCTGTGGTGCAGTACGACCATGCTGCCCACGCCTTAACCGCCGTGCTGCCCGGCGGCACGGCCAGCATTACCGCCGACAAAGTGACGTCGAACGCCCCCAGCACCATCTGCACGGGCGATTTGACCGTCATGAAAAACCTGATCGTCATGCAAAGCACCACCGTGCAGGGTGCCACCGCCCTGAACGGCGGCGTGAACGCCAAGGCCGGCGCCGCTGGCGGCGTGGCCATGGCCGTGCAAGGAACCATCAAGGCCAGCGACGACGTGCTGGCCGGCGCCATCAGCCTGGCCAAGCATACGCACGGCGGCGTCAAGGCCGGCGGCGACCAGTCGAACGGGCCGCTGCCATGATGGGCATGCACGCCGCCACCGGGCGCAGCCTCACGGGCCTGGGCCATCTGCGCCAGTCGGTCACCGACATACTCACGACACCTATCGGCTCGCGTATCCGGCGCCGCCGCTATGGTTCCGAGGTGCCCGAGCTGATCGACCAGCCCTTGAACAGCGCCACGCAGTTGCGCATCTATGCCGCCACCGCCTTCGCCCTGCGCCACTGGGAGCCGCGTTTGCAGCTTGCCAGCGTGCAGCTCACGCGCGACACGGACGGCGCCATCACCGTGCTACTCGATGGCACGGCGAATGGCCAGGGCATCACCCTGGCCGTGCCCGTCAAAGGAGGCGCCGCATGAGCACGCCTATCGACCTGACGCAATTGCCGGCGCCCAGCGTGGTGGAAGTGCTGGACTTCGAAGCCATCCTCGCCACGCGCAAGGCCCACCTAGTGAGTCTGCTGCCGGAAGCCGATCGCGCGGCCGTCACGGCCCTGTTGGAGCTGGAATCGGAGCCGGCCACCAAGCTGCTGGAAGAGAACGCGTATCAGGAAACCATCCTGCGCAACCGCGTCAACGAGGCGGCCCGCGCCGTCATGCTGGCGTTTTCCCTCAATGGCGACCTCGATCAACTGGGCGCCAACGTCAACGTGGCGCGCCTGGTCATCACGCCCGCCAATCCGAACGCCCTGCCGCCCGTGGCCGCTGTCACGGAAGACGATGACGCCTACCGCCTGCGCATCCAGGAAGCGCCGGACGGCCTGTCCGTGGCCGGCCCGAAGGCATCGTATGAATTTCACGCCCGCAGCAGCGACGGCAAGGTCAAGGACGCAAGCGCCACCAGCCCCGCGCCGGCCAGCGTTACCGTCACGGTGCTGGCCAACAACGACACCGGTATCGCCGACGCCGAACTCTTGTCCACCGTGGCGCGCGCGCTCAATGCGGAAGAGGTGCGCCCCCTGGGCGACCGCCTCACGGTGCAGGCGGCCCAGGTCATCGATTACCAGATCGAGGCCACCTTGTTTATCGGCGTCGGCCCGGAAGTGCCGATCCTGCTGGACGCCGCGCGCGCCAACGCCGTGCGCGTATCCCAGCCGCGCCGCCCGCTGGGGCACAGCATCTATCGCTCCGCCTGCAGCGCCGCCGTCCACGTCGAAGGCGTGCGCAAGGTCGTCTTGAGCAGCCCGGCGGCGGACATCGAACTGGACGCCACCCAGGCCGCGCGCTGCACCGCAATCTATTTGAATGTGGTCGTGCTCGATGAATAAGACCGTGCCGACCCTGCCGTCCAACAGCACGGCGCTGGAGCGCGCCATTGCCGTGGCCTGCGCCGAGCTGGTCAACGTGCCCGTGCCGCTGCGCGAGCTGTGGAGCGCCGACCGCTGCCCGGTCGCCCTGCTGCCGTTTCTGGCCTGGGCCTGTTCCGTCGACCGCTGGGACGACGCCTGGCCCGAATCGATCAAGCGCGGCACCATCAAGGCGTCCTACTTCATCCACAAGCACAAGGGCACGATTGCCGCCGTGCGCCGCGTGGTCGAGTCCCTGGGCTATTTGATCCGCATCACCGAATGGTGGCAGACCGCGCCGCCAGGCGTGCCGGGCACCTTTCGCCTCGACGTCGGCGTGCTGGACTCGGGCATCACGGACGCCATGTTTCAGGAAATGGAACGCCTGATTGCCGACGCCAAACCCGTCAGCCGACACCTGACGGGCCTGGCGCTGTATCTGGAAACCCGTGGCCAGGTGCAGATCGGCCTGGCCGCCTATCACGGCGATGCGATGACGGTTTATCCGTGGATCGCCGAAGAAATCGAAGTGCGCGGCACCTTATTACAAGGCGGCGCACCCCATACCATTGACACCATGACCATCTATCCATGAGCACATACTTTGCCATTCTGACGCAGGTAGGCGAGGCCAAACTGGCCAATGCCATCGCCCTTGGCCAAACCCTGAAATTGAAAAAAATGGGCGTGGGCGACGGCAACGGCGTCCTGCCGATCCCGGACCGCTTGCAAAAGGCGCTGGTGCATGAAGTGCGCCGCGCCGACCTGAACCAGTTGGCCATCGACCCGGCCAACGCCAGCCAGATCATCGTCGAGCAGGTATTGCCCGAGGACGTGGGCGGCTGGTGGCTGCGAGAAATCGGCATCTACGACGAGGCGGGCGACCTGTGCGCCGTGGCCAACTGCCCGCCCAGCTACAAGCCCTTGATGGTCGAGGGCAGCGGCCGCACGCAAGTGGTGCGCGTGGTGCTGATCGTCGCCAGCACGGCCGCCATCGAGCTGAAAATTGATCCGTCCGTGGTGCTGGCCACGCGCAAGTATGCCGACGACAAAGCCGCCGAGGCTGTCATGGCGCATGAGGCGAAGACTAACCCGCACCCGCAGTACTTGAGCAAGATCGACGGCGAAGCCAAGATCGCGGCGGCGATTGCCGCCCTGGTCGATAGTTCGCCTGATACCTTGAACACGCTGGCCGAACTGGCCGAGGCGCTGGGACGCGATCCGCATTTCGCCACCACGATTGCCAATGCGTTGGCGTTGAAAGCTCCGCTCGACTCACCCGACCTCACCGGCACGCCGCGCGCGCCGACGATCCCCCACGGCGACAATTCCGCGCGCATCGTGACCGCTCGCGCCCTGGTCGAGGCAACGCAGGGCCGTGCCGGCGTGCAGGGACTGGTGGGCGCGAACAGCGTCGCTTCGCCGGCGAACAAATTCACCGTGTCCGCGCTCGCCGTCACGATGCGCAACCCGACCACCGGACAGACCATCACGAAATATGCCACCGGCGCCTTGACGGCGGACGTGTCCGTGGTAGGCGCGAACGGCCGGGATCAGGCGGCCGTCATTGCCGGCACCTCGTCGGTACACCTGCACTTCATCTTCAATCCCGCAACGGGCGTGACCGCCCTGCTGTGGAGCGCATCGGCAGACGCCCCGACGCTGCCGGCCGGGTTCTCCTTCTTCGCCTATGCCACCACCATCCGCTACCAGGGGGCCAACGTCATCACGCCCATGCTTGCGCGTGGCGCCAAGGTCTTTTACGCCAACGACTCCAGCGCAACGCGCGTGCTGAGCGGCGGCGCCGTGACCTCGCCACCCGCGCCGGTTGACTGCTCCCAGTACGTCCCGGCGAACGCGACAAGGGCAATCCTGCACTGCGAGCTACAGCTATCTAGCTCATCAACAGCGATGTTTTTGCTATCCATCGTCGTCTTGGGCATGCAGTTCGCGCCAGTGCAATTTTCCATCGCCACTCCCGACACCTACATGCAAGGCGCAGGGACTGTCGAGATTCCCCTCGACAGCGCCAGGCGCTTCAACTACGCCATCACGGCCGGAGCTAAGGGTGGCGCCTATATCGCCGTCATGGGCTATATCGTTCCCAATGGAGATTGCTAAGTGAAAAATTCTTTTCGTGACCCCGTCACGCACGTCNCAGGCGCTTCAACTACGCCATCACGGCCGGAGCTAAGGGTGGCGCCTATATCGCCGTCATGGGCTATATCGTTCCCAATGGAGATTGCTAAGTGAAAAATTCTTTTCGTGACCCCGTCACGCACGTCCTCAAGGCCTGGGGCTTTGTCAATGCCAACGAAGTGGGCGACCTATCGCGGGCCGAACCCCTGAGCTTCAACCTGGTGCCCGGCGACTGGCGCCTGATCGATGACGTATGGATCGCCGTTCCAGCAGCTTTGCCCCCGGTACTTTCCGCGCCTGACCCGCGCACCCCATCCACCGATTACCCAATTGAACAGGAGTAGCAAGAATGGCCACCGACTACCACCATGGCGTGCGCGTCATTGAAATCAACGAGGGTTCGCGCCCCATCCGCACCGTGTCCACGGCCGTGCTGGGCCTGATCGCCACGGCCGACGATGCCGACCCTATCGCTTTTCCACTGGATACGCCCGTGCTCGTCACCAACGTGCTGGCCGCCATGGGCAAGGCCGGCAAGACGGGCACCCTCTACCGCGCGCTGGAGGCGATTGCCGCGCAAACAAAACCCCTGACCATCGTGGTGCGCGTGGCCGAAGGCGAGACGGAAGCGGACACCACCAGCAACGTGGTGGGCGGCGTGTCGCCCGATGGCAAGTACCTGGGCGCCAAAGCACTGCTGGCCGCGCAAAGCAAGCTCGGCGTGAAGCCGCGCATCCTGGGAGCGCCGGGCCTGGACACCAAGGCCGTCACCAATGCCCTGGCCAGCGTGGCGCAGCAGTTGCGCGCGTTTGTCTACGCTTCCGCGTATGGCTGCAGCAACGTGGTGGCCGCCACTACCTATCGCGGCCAGTTCGGCCAGCGCGAGGTCATGATCATCTGGCCGGATTTTGTGAACTGGGATACCGCCATCGACGAGGAGGCGAGTATTTCCGCCGTGGCCTACGCCATGGGCCTGCGCGCCAAGATCGACGAGGAAACAGGCTGGCACAAAACGCTGTCGAACGTGGTCGTCAATGGCCCGACCGGCTTGACGCAGGACGTGTTTTTCGACCTGCAAGACCCTGCCACCGATGCCGGCGTGCTCAACGCCAAGGAAGTCACCACCCTGATTAACATGGGCGGCTACCGCTTCTGGGGTTCGCGCACCTGCGAGGCGCCGGGCGGCTTCTTCTATTTCGAGAACTATACGCGCACGGCCCAGGTGCTGGCCGACACCATCGCCGAAGCGCATTTCGCCTTTGTCGACCTGCCCTTGCATCCATCCCTGGTGCGCGACATGCTGGAAAGCATCAACGCCAAGTTCCGCGACCTCAAGCGCCAGGGCTACATCATTGACGGCCATGCCTGGTATGACGAGCAGTACAACGACAAGGACACCTTGAAGGCGGGCAAGCTGGCCATCGACTACGACTACACGCCCGTGCCGCCGCTGGAAAACCTGCGCTTCCAGCAGCGCATCACCGACCGCTACCTGGCTGACTTCGCCTCGCGCATCGCCGCCTAACCATCATCAGCACCACCCTGCCCGCGCCCGCGCGGGCGCAACTGAACAACGGAGAACGCTATGGGCCTGCCCCGCAAACTGAAAAATTTCAACCTGTTCCAGAACGGCGTGTCCTTCCTGGGCATGGTGCCGGAAGTCACCTTGCCGAAACTGAGCCGCAAGATGGAAGAGTACCGCGCCGGCGGCATGAGCGGCCCCGTGTCCGTGGACTTCGGCAACGAGGCGCTGTCGCTGGAATGGAGCGCCGGCGGCCTGATCGCCGAAGCCCTGAAACAGTATGGCGCCCACTCGCACGGCGCGGTACAACTGCGCTTTGCCGGCGCCTACCAGGAGGACGACGAGGGCAGCGTGGCCGCCGTCGAAATCGTCGTGCGCGGCCGTTACAAGGAAATCGATATGGGTGGCGCCAAGATGGGCGACGACACCACCCACAAATACACCATGCCCTGCAGCTATTACAAGCTGCTGATCGACGGCGCCACCGTCATCGAACTGGACTTCATGAGCGGCACCGAGAACTTCGGCGGCGGCGACGGCAATGCCGCCATCCGCAAGGCCATCGGCCTGTAATCCCTTTTTTACTGACCACCACACTACAAGGACCACACCATGCATACCGATATCCAAAACAGCGCCGTCATCGAACTGGACGAGCCGATCAAGCGCGGCGACAGCTTCATCACCGCGCTGACCGTGCGTAAACCCAAGGCGGGCGCCCTGCGCGGCGTGTCCCTGATCGAGCTGGCCAACCTGAACGTGTCGGCCCTGCAGATCGTGCTGCCGCGCATCACTGAACCGACCCTGACCGCGCACGACGTGGCCAACATGGACCCGGCGGACTTGCTGGCCGTGGGCGCCGAGGTTGCCGGTTTTTTGGCGAGCAAAGCCGATCGCCTTTCGGTATCCCCGGCGAAGTAGAAGACGCAATGGCCGACATTGCCGGCGTCTTTCACTGGACGACGGNGCGGGCGCCCTGCGCGGCATTTCCCTGATCGAGCTGGCCAACCTGAACGTGTCGGCCCTGCAGATCTTGCTGCCGCGCATCACTGAACCGACCCTGACCGCGCACGACGTGGCCAACATGGACCCGGCGGACTTGCTGGCCGTGGGCGCCGAGGTTGCCGGTTTTTTGGCGAGCAAAGCCGATCGCCTTTCGGTATCCCCGGCGAAGTAGAAGACGCGATGGCCGACATTGCCGGCGTCTTTCACTGGACGCCGGCAGCGATGGACGACTTTACGATAAATGAACTGATGGCCTGGCGCGAACGCGCCCGGCAACGAAGCGGAGCGGAATAGATGGCTGGTCGGGATCTGAAATTACAGGTGGTATTTGCGGCACTGGACAAGATTACCGGCCCGCTGAAAAAAATCATGGGCGGTTCCAGCGACACGGCCAAGGCCTTGAAAGCGACCAGCGACCGCTTGCGCGAGCTGAACATCCAGCAGAGAAACCTGGGGAAATTCCGGGAATTGCATAGCGGGATCAATGCCACGCGTGCCAAGCTGAAAGAAGCGCAGGACAAACTCAACGACCTTGCTGCGAAAATGAAGCAGACCGAGGCGCCCACGCGTGCCATGACGCGCGAATTGAAAGCCGCGACCAAGGTCACGCAGGACTTAACCCTGAAAGGTCGAGAGCAAAGCCAGCAATTCCGCGCCCTGCGCGCCAGCCTGAAGGAGGCCGGCATCGACACGCGCCAACTGGGCAAGGCCCAGGAGTGGCTTAAAAACAGCATCCAGTTGACGAACGTTGAATTGGCCTCGCAACAAAAGCGCCTGGCCGCGTCAGCAGCCAAGCAGCAGCGCGTCGCCAACGCCACCCAGCACGCCGACAAGCTGCGCAGCAAGGCGGGCAGCATTGCCATGGCCGGCGCTGGTGCGACAGCAGCCGGCGCTGTGGCGGCCGCGCCCGTCGTCAAGGGCTTGCACGAAGCCAAGCACTACGAAATCGAAACGGCGCGTATCCGCGCGCTGGGTACGCGCACGGCCAAGGAAAAAGAACACGCGATTGCGTTTGCGAAGGAACTCAAGACGTATGGCGTTAGCCAGCTGGAAAAGACGGAAATGATCCGAGATTCAATTTCCATCTTTGCAGACGGGCACCATGCTGAAATGGCTTTGCCCAGCTTGGCAAAAATGAAGTTCATCAACGATACCCTCTATCCAGATTCCGCTGGGGAACGCAATGCGCAGTTGTTTGCTATGCAAAAGGTCATTGAGTTACGCGGCAATGCTGGATCAGTCGAGGCATTCAAGAAGGATGCTGATCGCATTCAAAAAATCATTGCTGCAACAGGCGGGCGAGTAAGTGGCGAAGAATGGCGTCAATTCACGATTCGTAGCGGCGTGGCGGGTAAAGGTTTGACCGACAACGCGTTTTTCAATCAGATGGAACCCATGTTGCAGGAGTTGGGAGGATCGACAGCCGGTGTCGGCTTCCGCTCGCTGTACAACAACATTGTCCAGGGACGCACCACCCAACGCTCGGCCAGGGAAATGCAAGCTCTTGGCCTGTTGAATGGCACGCACATCAAGTACGACAAGGTGGGGCAAATTAAATACATTCAGGCTGGCGCGCTGCTGGAAGGCGAACTGTTCCAAAAAAGTCCATTGGACTGGGTAGAAAAAGTTTTCCTGCCTAAGCTGGCTGCGAAAGGAATTACAGACGAAGATGCAATTAACAGCAAAATCGGCACCCTCATTTCCAATAGCAACGGTGCTGCCTTCTTGATGCGCGTGGTTGGCCAGCGCTTGCAAATGCGAAAGAGTGAGCGCCTCAATCAAAACACCGAAGGCATGGACAAGTTACACGACCGCGCGCGCGCGGTAGGCGCTGGTGCAGAACACGAAGCCCATGCCAAGCTTTCCGACCTGAAGCTGGTCATGGGAGAAAAAATTCTTCCCATGTACACGCAAGCGCTTGAAATGGCGATTGCGGCGTTCGCGCGCCTGAACGGTTTTATGGAGCGCAATCCCACCGTGGCCAAGGTGATGATTACGGCCTTTGCCGTGCTGGCCGGCCTGCTGCTGGTGCTCGGCCCGCTGATGCTGGGCATTGCCGCCATGATCGGCCCGTACGCCATGCTGCACGTCATGTTCGCCAAAATGGGCGTGACGGGCGGCGTGCTCACACCCATTCTGCGCGGCCTGGGCGGCGCCTTCATGTGGACGGGCCGCGCCGTGCTGTGGCTGGGCCGCGCCTTTATGCTCAATCCGATTGGCCTGGCCGTGACGGCGATCGCCGGCGCCGCCTACCTGATCTATAAATATTGGGAGCCGATCAAGGCGTTTTTCAGCGGCATCTGGTCGCACGTCAAGACGGCCTTTGCCGGAGGCATTGGCGGCGTCAGCACCCTGATTGCCAACTGGTCGCCGCTGGGCCTGTTCTATCGCGCCTTCGCGGGTGTGCTGGGCTGGTTCGGCATTGCCCTGCCGGCCAAATTCAGCGAGTTTGGCGCCGGCATCCTGCAGCGCATTACCGCATCCTGGGAACCTATCGCAGCCTTCTTCGCCGATATCTGGTCGCGCCTGCGTACGGTCTGCGCCGGAGGCATGGGCAACATTACGGCCCTGATTATCAACTGGTCGCCCGTCGGCGTGTTCTATCAGGCATTCGCGGGCGTCATGAGCTGGTTCGGCATCAAGCTGCCGGCGCAGTTCACCGAGTTCGGCGCCAACATCCTGCGCGGCCTGGTCAACGGCATCACGGGTTCCATGGGCGCCGTCAAGGACGCCATCAGCAATGCTGGTTCCAGCACCATTGCCTGGTTCAAGGAAAAGCTGGGCATCCACAGCCCGAGCCGCGTGTTTGCCGAGCTGGGAGACTACACCATGCAGGGCCTGGCCGTGGGCCTGGACCGCAGCGAAGGCGCGCCGATTGCCAAGGTATCGGGCCTGGCGCAGCGCCTGACGCAACTGGGCGCCGGCATCGCCATCGGCACGGCCACGGCATTGCCGGCCAGCGCCTTCGATACACGCGCGCCGCTGTCCCAGGGCGGGTTCGGCGCCGGCATGACGATCCAGGGCGACAAGATCGAAATCACGATCCAGGCGCAAGCCGGTTCCGATCCCCAGGCCATTGCCCGCGCCGTGTATGCGGCCATGGAACAGCGCGACCGAGAAAAGGCTGCACGCATCCGCTCTTCCCTGCGCGACCACGATTAAAGGAACCACACCATGATGATGATTTTAGGCATGTTCGTTTTCAGCCTGCCGACCCTCGCCTATCACGAGCTACAGCGGCAAACGGAATGGAAGCACGCCGGCACGGCGCGCGTGGGCCTGCGCGACGCGCACCAGTACGTGGGGCCAGGCGACGACACGATTACCCTATCGGGCTGGGTGGCGCCGGAACTGACCGGCTCCCTGTATTCGCTCGATGCGCTGCGCATGATGGCCGACACGGGTAAATCGTGGATACTGATCCAGGGTACGGGCCGTATTCTCGGCTCCTACCGCATCACCAGCATGACGGAGGGGCGCACCATCTTGGACGGCAGCGGCGGCGCCAGGCGCGTGGAATTTTCGATTGCTCTGAAACGCGACGACGACGGCGTGCTGGCCATGCTTGGCCTGGGCGACATCGGCGACCTGAAAAACATGCTCAGCATCGACGGCATCACCAGCAGCGTGGCCGGCGCGGCGAAGAACGCCGTGGGCAGCGTCGTCGGCAATGTGGTCGGCGGCATCACGTCGAAATACGGTGGCGTCGTCAGCGACATGAAAGACAAGATCGGCGCCGGCATCAGCGGCGCCATCGGCAGCGCGGCGGACAAGTTCAAATGAGCGAGCATATCCCCGCCTTCCGCGTCACCATCGAGGACAAGGACATCACCGCCATCGTCTCGCCGCGCCTCATCAATCTGACGTTGACGCTGTGCCGCGGCGACGAGAGCGACCAGCTCGACATTGCGCTGGACGACAGCGACGGCAAGCTGGCCCTGCCGCCGCGCGGCGCGCAGATCGAACTGGCGCTGGGCTGGCAAGCGTCCGGCCTGGTGGACATGGGCAAGTTCACCGTGGACGAGGTGGAGCACAGCGGCGCGCCCGACACCATCACCCTGCGCGCCAGGTCGGCCAACCTGATCGACACCTTCAAACAGCAGCAGGAGCACAGCTTTCACAAGACTACCCTGGGCGCCATCATCGAGGCGATTGCCTTCCGCAATGAGCTGGCGTCAGGCGTGTCGGCGCGCCTGCGCGATACCGCCATCGAGCACATCGACCAGACCCATGAAAGCGATGCGGCCTTCCTGCGCCGCCTGGGCAGGAAATACGACGCGGTGGCCACCGTCAAGAATGACAAGCTGCTGTTCATTCCCATCAACGACAGCCGCACGGCCAGCGGCAAGGCGCTGCCCGTCATCCCCATCACGCGCGCCCTGGGCGACGGCCACCGCTACCACAGCGCCGAAAGCGACGCCTACACGGGCGTGCGCGCCTTCTGGCATGACGAGCGCTACGCGCGCCGCCGCAGCGTCGTGGCCGGCGTGCCCGGCAACAGCAAACGCCTGCGCACCACCTTTGCCAGCGAGGCGAACGCGCGCGCGGCGGCCGTCGCCGAATGGCAGCGCATCCTGCGCGGCCTGGCCACCTTTGAAATGAGCCTGGCCCTGGGCAACCCGGCCGTGTTCCCGCAATCGCCCGTCACCGTGAAGGGATTCAAGCCCGAGATCGACGCCACCGAATGGCTATCGGTCAAGGTCACGCACAGCCTGGGCGGCAGCGGCTTTACCACGCGGGTGGAGTTTGAAACGAAAACGGAAGCGGTCGAGGCCGAGCGCGAGGATGAGAAAGACCCGGACGAAGGCGTCACGGGCGTGGTGGCCAAATGGAAGGACGTGGCGGCGAAGAAGAAAAAGACGGGGCAGGAACAGGCCGGTGCAACGGGCACGCTCAAGACGCTGGAGCATCTTTACAAGAGCAAGCACGGCGCCAAGCGGGCGGCGAAATTGGCGTGGGAGCGCATCAAGGAAGTGCGCGAGATCATTCGGGAGAACAGCGAGGAGCCATGGAAGCCGGCGGAAACGGCTTCCAAAGCGCAGGCGTGACGAACTACGGGAGGGTCACAGACTTTATCAGGACGCTCAATACTTCATTTGTTACACCCTTGAGTGTCTCCATAGTTCCGGCCTTCACTGATTGCACCAATCTCTCGCCCAAGGTAACGCGGCTGACCAGACTATCGGGAACAGCTTTTAGGGCGGTCAAACCTTTTTCGGAAAGTACCGCATCCGAAAAGCCTGTGGCTGTCTTGCTATTGGGGCGTACAGAAATGTACCCCTCTTGCACCAACCATGTGGCGGTGTTGATAAATGCCTCTGCCGGTCGAGTCAGTTCGGCACCTGTGAAGCTGTCAGCATTGAAGCATGCAGCTTCGCCACCTTCTATAAATTTTCTCGCGTCCAGGAAGATTGGTTTCGGGAAATTTTCGTACAGTTTTGCAAAAATTTGGCCAGTTAATACATCAAAAGCATCAATATTGGAGAGTGTCATGATCAACAGAAATTTAGAAGAAGTAGAACGCCAGGAAAACGAAATTCGGCACCATATCCATCGGCAGATATTAGGGATATCTGACCAGGTGCGCTCCAAAGAAATATGGCTTAGGATTCTGGCGACAACAAATCACGAAACCATTGCAACCGCGCTAAGCACACAGCTCACGCATTTCAACTATCAGGAAGTGCTGCGCCGCAAACAATGCATTTGCCGTCGCTAATGCCCTCGATTAGCGGGAAGCCACATTGCTGGCATATCGCCAGTCGCGCCGACGCACTCAACGGGGACGCTTCCCCTAGATTTTTCAATATGCCCTATCGAGTAGGCTTTTCCGGCAATGTAGCACTTACTATCTAAGGAAGAAGTGCTTGACTCCCCGCTTACGGGAGACTTGTATAGGAGCCAGCCGCATGCAGCTAAAGACATGCTAAGCAAAATCAAACGTCCCCTTGCAGTTCGTTGAAGTTTGCCGATGTTAGCGGCCCGCTCCTCACATACTTGGCAGGCATTATTAGCATTGCCTCCCACAACAGGTCGCGGTAATGCAGGATTTTCTGACGGTGGCTCGCCTTGGTCTGGAGGGACATCGGCAGACTTGGCATCTTTTATCCAGGTCTCCAGTAGATTTTTTACTTCCGAGTACCTCTCAAGTGGTAGCTCCTTGATCTTCTTTAAACCGAAGTCTGTAATGATGATTCTGTACACGTCCAAGGGATGGTCGCCCGTAAGCGCGGACAGGTCTTTCACCAGTGCATTGATACGACGTCGTTGGAAATCGGTAATTAATTCAACGTCATTTTTTTCTGCCCCCAAGTGAAGTGTAACTACATTGTTCAACCGGGGAGCTTCGATAATATTTCCAAAGACATTCTGCCCAACGTCGCCGCTAAATTCTGGTCTATCCATTCCGAAATCCACATCTTTACAACTTATAATTTCAATTTGACAATATTTTTCACAAAATGAAGTCCACTCTCACTGACTATTGATGAGGGGAAACACCCCATCAAATGGGTTTCTTTTTACTCTTATTGGGCATTTTTACTGTGTTTGGCCCTGTGATATTGCCGTAGATATTTTGGCCGATATCGCCATGGTGTACTGGCTGCACAAGGTTCTGCGGCTGGTTCATCCCTCCGATTAAACCAAGCACGCCAGCCTTTCCTCGAATATCCATCTTGCGGTATCCAGCGACAACCTCGCTCTCGTCCGAGCTTAGGTTCCCTGGCGTGAATTGGCCCGTTACCACATAGAGCACATCGACCCCAATGGCCGAAACAGCAGCCAGAAACTCTGCGTTTGGTACTTGCTTCCCTTGCTCCCAGTCTATCTGCGTGCGCTTTGAAGCCCCGCCTACTGCCGCAAAATCAGCCTGGTTATAGCCAAGTCGTTCACGCTCAGCCTTAAGACGCATTCCAATAATTTCACGCAATTTCTCACCTTTTGCTTTACAAGTGCAGTTTTTCGCACTATATTTACGTCATTACCATGTGACGTATACAAATCATACCTTATGACAACTATCGCCCCAGTGACGCGGCAGCCAAAGAACCCACTTTCGCAGCCCATCCCGATTCGCTTGCTTCCTCCTGAGATTGAGCGTGTAGAAAAGTTTGCACAGCAGGATTCCCGTTCACGAGCGTCTTTCATGCGCTTGATGCTGCTGCGCGGTCTGAACTCTTACGAAGCCGAACTCGTCCAATTGACCGTTGTCCATCACGCTTAACTGCACAGGAGCAGGCCCATGTACCCCGATACAAAACGTATTCGCAAACATAAAGTCATGCTGCGCCTGGACGACTATGAGCACCAGCTTGTTTCCTCGATCGCCAATTATCAGGGCGAAGAATTAGCCGTGCTGGTGCGCCAGATTGTCATGCGTGAAGCTCTTGCCGCCATTGCGAATGACGACATCGACAGCGTACAGCGTCGCAGCGCTTAAACCGAGTCCCTGAATAGTAACTTTTGAGTAACTGAAAAGCTGCCGAACATGCCCGATCACGAAATTCATATCAACGACGAAGAACTTGCAGCGCTGGAAGTCGTTCGTCAACGGCAAGGGCTGGCAAGTATCGAGCAAGCGGCTGAATGGCTCGTCAAGTCGCGCTTACGCAAGCAGTCAAAAAACATGACGGGTCGCGGTCGCGCCCTGTATCAAGTGGAAAGAAAGCTGAAATGAGAGTCATCGGCCTGCCCTGCCCGCATTGCGAAAACACCGTCCGCGCCGTCAAGAGCCGCACGATGTCCGCCATGTTCAAGGAAATCACCTACATGTGCCAGAACCCAGAATGCGGGCACTCCTTCGTGGCAGGCCTGGAAGTGCTGCGCACCCTCTCACTGTCCGCCATGCCCAAGGCCGATATCCGCATCCCGATGTCCCAGCATGCGCGCGCGGCAGCCACCAGCCAACTGGCCCTGGACCTGACTGCGGGTTGCTGATGACTATCCCGATCCTCGCGCCGCCGTAGCCCGGCTGCCGTAACTCCCCTCTTTTGCTATGCCCTGCAGCGCTCCCTTTTGAGCGTGCGGGATTCGTTCAACCTGAAATAAGGAAAACCGATGTTAAACGGTCTTCAAATGCTCAAAACCGTCACCTTATCGCATGAGTCTGTGCTGACCGCATTGTGCGCCCTTGGGCGTCAGCGCCTGCAGGACAAAGAGCTTTTACAGCAATGTGTTGAGTCCTCGCATCGCACTTGGGTCCAGCGCGAAATCTCCATGGCAGATTTCGCCATCATCAGCCTGAGAGGCGCAGTCAACGCTGTTCGCTATTGCCAAGCATGCGGCCATGTGGGCGATGTAATCCCCCCAGCGGTCGACTGCTGCCCAGGTGGCAAGTATGCGGCCATGGTCCATCCAGAGATCGCGCGCCAGGCGCAAATCGGCCTGACAGTCTTGGTATCGCATGCGGACGGAAAAATCCCATGCGGCGGCGATATGGCGGGAGAGCGGTAATGCTGCGCTTGCTCAACACCTGCGGCGTCTGGCTGCTGTCGCTGCTGATCGTCATCACCCCTGCCGTGCTGCGGGCTATTGGCCTCATCAAGGACTGAGCCATGCCGGCGTCCCTTATCGACAATCACCTGTCGTTCTTGCCAGCGGCGGCCATCCTCGCCGCACGCGACAAGGACGTGCCGACGCCCCCAGGGGCGCCGGAAGCGCTGGCGGCCATCGCTGCGGCGAAAGCCAGCCTGGCCGAACGGGCCAGCTTGCGCGCCATCGAGCAGCGGCGTGCCAGCGAGGCCCGCTTTATCGCCCAGGCCTGGGGATTTTCGCCGCGCGGTGCTCGCCGCTCCGTGCTGATCGCCGCCGGCATGGACGCCGACCGCTGGGAATCGCCCATCCACTCATTTACCGAGGAAGAGCGCATCGAGCTGCGCGCCGCCACCTCTGCCGCTATCCGTGTCTACGAAAGACTGTTGAATGCCATCTAAAGAAATTCTCAAGCCCGCCCAGCGTCACGAGGCATTTTTGCGCTCCAAGTTCTTCGCGCCCGAGCTGGCCCGCATACCGTTCAAGTGGCGCAACCGCGTCATCAACGCGGCCCTGGCCAAGATGGCCTGGTCGTCCTGGTATAAGGTCTATGAGTCCATTGCCACCAGCTTTGTGCGCGAGTTCGCCGAACAATACGTGCCGGCCGGCGTGGATCTGTCACAAAGCGACGCCGACATCGTGGCCACCGCCGAGCGCGCGGCGGCTGGCATCGTCAAGATGCTGTGGAGCGCCATTTCCGACAAGCACGCCCTGCAGATCATGGAAGACGAATGCGCATCATATGGCATCGAGCTGCCGGAATTTGACGACGCTACCGACACCATTGCCCGCCTGGTCGATGCGCGCTGGTGGCGCCGCCAGTTGCGCAAGCGCGTAGGCCGCGCCTTTGAAGCCGGCAATATCCGCCTGGGCTACGTCAACTATCACGCTGAACCCTACGCCAGCACGGAGGCCGTGCTGGCCCGCCTGGCGCAGAACCGCCGCAACGCCGCAGCGCTGGCCGCCACGCTGGTGCAGAACGAGAATGGCCAGCAATTCAGCATCGCCGAACTGGCCGAGAAAACCACCGCCAACAAGGCCATCCGGCGCGGCGAACTGATGTTGCGCATCAACGGTTTTGAGCAGATCGCCCGCGAGTGCGGCGACCAGGGCATTTTCATCACCTGGACGTGCCCGTCGCGCTTTCACTCGACGCACCACAGCGGCAAGACGAACGAAAAATACGATGGTTCCACGCCGCGCGAGGCAAACGCCTACCTGGGCAAGATGACGGCCCTGTGCCGCTCCGCACTGGCGCGCCGTGGCATCGGCCTGTACGGCTTTCGCATCGCCGAGCCGCATCACGATGGCTGCCCGCACTGGCATCTGCTGCTGTTCGTGCGTCCCACCGAAAAATACAAGACGCCGCACCTGCAGGACGTGGCCAGCCGCGCCATCCGCATCATGAAGCGCTATGCCTGGCGCGTGGACCGTGGCGAACCGGGCGCCTTCCAGCGCCGCCTGGACGTCAAGCGCATCGACTGGTCCAAGGGCAGCGCCGCCGGCTACATTGCCAAGTACGTGGCCAAGAACATCGACGGCGTGGTCGACCACAAGACGAAAGAAGGCTATGTCGTCACGCCGGATACGGAAGGCGATATCGAGCTGACGCCATCGGCGCGCGTCGAGGCATGGGCGTCGCGCTGGGGCATCCGTCAATTCCAGCAATGGGGCGGCGCGCCCGTCACCGTGTGGCGCGAACTGCGCCGCATCGAGGAGCACATGCTCAACGAGGCGCCGGCCGCCATGCGCCGCGCCTGGGATGCCGTGCAAAAGATCGACGGCGAAAAGCGCGCCTGCTGGGCCGAATACCTGCGCGCCCAAGGCGGCGCCCTGGTGCCGCGCAAGGAACTGGTCGTCACCCTGGCCAAGGACGAAAAGACGGTCATCGGCCGCTACGGCGAAACCCAGCGCATCACGCCCTACGGCGTGCGCTGCAGCGACCTCATCGGCGTGGTGTTCAAGTCCGTGCGCCATACGTGGACGCCCGTACAGTCCACAGGCGGGCGCGGGGTGGCTGTTGGGGTTGCCGTTCCTCGGACTCGTGTAAATAACTGTACGCACCCCGACCACCCTGCCCTGCCGGATCGCAGCCCCGACATCGTACGGGCGATCTGTGATGAAGAGCGAACCGCGATTTGGGCTTGTGCAGCACACAACAATCTATGCCCATTCCCCCGGATCCCGGGCGACCAAGAAAAGATCGATTTGCTTTTCGAAGTGGCAAGGCTAAACGCCTGCCCCTACCCGCGCGTGATCGTCACCGATTCGTCTTCCACAAGAGGAAATGCCACATGAGTACCTTTTCCGTGACCGTTCGCACGCAAACCGAACGCTTTGAATACGCCGCGATTGCCGCTTCCAGCGGCGACGCAATCCAGGCCGCCCTCGACCACTTCGGCGTGTGCGGCGTTACCGCCAAATTGAAAGGAGCACCGCAATGCTGAACACCCTGACCGATTCACCGCGGCAAATCGCCCTGGGCGACCGCGTGACATTCGATACCGACGAAAGCGATCCCGCAGAGATCGCCAACGAGCTGCGGTACTTGCACGAGAAGCGCCGTATGGCGCTCCAGCGCAAGGAGGGACTCATCGAACAAATGCTGACCAACATGTGTGGAATCCGGAAAACAGGCGTGTACCAGGCAGATGTGTCTGCCGCACATGCAGAAATCCATCAGATCGACATCACCTTGAACATTCTGTACACCCAAAAGCTGAAAGGAAGCCTGCAATGCTGAACACCCTGGCCAATTCACCGCGGCAAATCGCCCTGGGCGACCGCGTAACGTTCGATACCGATGAGGGCTACCAGGCAGGCACCGTCAACGCGCTGCGCCGCGACGTAGGCAACGGCGAACTGCACGCCTGGGTGGAGCTGGACCACCAATGGCCGGGTATGTTCTGTGCTGTTCCTTTGTCCGCTCTGGTAAGGCCATAAAGAAAATGGACCAATACAAAGAATTTTGCAGACTGCGCGACTATCGCAAGCCAGGCGTCGAAGTTCCCCAGCACACCGAGGCAGAAGCGTTCGCATTGGCGATAGGGGCATATTCCAAAAATACGGAACGCGCAAAGGCAACTAGCCCGGCATTTCGCCAGCATCGTCATTCATGTGACCGCTGCGGTTCGGTTATGGCAGAACCATCGGACTTGTACGAAATGTCCGCCGACTTTTCGTGTGAGGCATGTTTGACAGATGCTGAGCGGAGGTAAGGAAAAAATGCTTCGCTATATGACCATACCAAAGTTCTCCAGCGAATCAGGCTATACCCCTGACGCGATCAGAACAAAGATCCGGGACGGGATCTGGCCGAAGGACGCCGTCTGGATCAAGGCACCAGACAATCGAATTTTAATTGACGTGAAAGGGTATGAATCATGGGTAGAGACGGGCGAGGTGTTAAAGCTGCATCGGAAAGCAGCATCGAAATCACCTTCATGTATCGCGGCACCAGGTGCCGGGAAAGGATCGCGCTCAAGCCCACCTCCGCTAACCTGAAACGGGCCGAGAACCATCGAGCGGCGATCCTGCACGCGATCTCTACCAACAGCTTTGACTATACGGCCACATTCCCGCAATCATCCAATGCGGTCAAGTTCGCCGACCAGGTCGGCGACGTGCAGACCGTCGAGGCGTTTCTGGATAAGTGGCTGGACAGGCAGAAAAAGCACCTCAAGGCCAGCACGTACAACGGCTATCGCAAGATCGTCGTCGGCCAGCTGATCCCCTGGTTCGGGACGATCATGCTGTCGGCGCTGCGCAAGAAAGACGTGCGGGCGAAGCTGGAGCCCATGAGCGCGACCAACAAGACCATGGCCAACATCCAGAGCGTGCTGCGCAAGGCGCTGGACGACGCGATAGAGGACGAACTGATAGAAGTCAATCCGCTGGCGCGCTGGTGCTATTCCAAAGTCGAGGCGCCGCAGTCGAAGGACGATATCGACCCGTTCACAAAAGAGGAACAAGCTGCAATTCTGGCACAGGCAACCGGCCAGGGGCGTAACCTGCTGCAGTTTGCTTTCTGGACCGGCTTGCGCACGTCCGAGCTGGTAGCTCTGGATTGGGCCGACGTGGATTTCGTGCGTGGCGTGGTGATGGTGACGCGAGCCCTCACCCAGCACTCCAAGGCTGCAGAAAGCACCAAGACCAGCGCCGGCCGCCGTGAAGTCAAGCTGCTGGAGCGTGCCATGCATGCGCTGCAGGAGCAAAAGGCGTTCACCTGGGCGAAGAGCGAGGAAGTCTTTCAAAATCCACGCCTGGAACGGCGCTGGGAGGGCGACCAACCAATCCGCAAGACACTATGGACCGGCATTCTGCAAAACGCTGGCGTACGGTATCGCAACCCTTATCAGACACGGCACACCTATGCCAGCATGATGCTATCGGCCGGCGAACACCCTATGTGGGTGGCAAAACAGATGGGGCATACGGATTGGACAATGATTGCGCGTGTATACGGACGGTGGATGCCAGATGCTGACCAAACAGCCGGTTCAAAAGCAGAAGCAATCTTTGGAGAGCCATAGTTGCAAAATACATCACAACCAATAAGAACTTGCCGAGACAGAGTTACGAAGTGTACACCTCAGTTTCGGTAAACAAAACGTCTCGATCCCATACCCACTATTCATACTTGGCTAATGCCTTTGCAAAGCCAACTGTGACCTCGTTCAACGTGTCGATTGATCCTTGACTGACGAGCATAAGAATTTCTCCACACACGTTGTTTCGGATTGATGCGACTCCATGAACCGTTTGAATAGGTATGTTCAGTAGCCCAGATAAAACCTTCATCGAACTGAGCTGCTGCGCTGTTAGAGATTTAGAAGCGGCCCATTCGTCGTAATGCCGAAAGTTCGCTGCTGCGGCCGAAAATACTTCACCGATGGAAAAGGTAGCGAACAGCTTGCCAGCTTGGCGCCACTGAGCGTCAGATGCATTCACATCCAGCTTCAAACGATAAAAAAGACTGTTTAAAATTACAGCTATAGAACCGGCAAGGGTTGAGAAAACCAACTGTGCTTCGATGATAGCATCAGTGACTTCATGGAAAGCCGCTGCATCTTTGGACAATGTGGGCGGTTCTCCTCGCTGCCGGGCAGTAGACAGCCCTTCGAATGTCTGTTCAGCCCTTACCATCGGGACGAACAATTCTCTTATCGTTGACTCACTTTGCCGCCAACGCTCAATAAATCTAAACATTCCATTAGCTGTTGCATTTCCGAGCTGCCAATCACCATCGCGCGTCACCGCGATATCACCGAAATTATTCAACTGTAGGTCAAGGCTCGTCTTCAGCTTTGTTAGCCCGAAACGTGACAGAGTTTCGTCGAATTCCTGCATGACACGAATACTCCTATTGGTGTAAGGCTATGATTGATTAGAAATGAAAGCAGATGGAAGAGCCTACTTCAATTTATGTACCTGGCAAATTTTTGATAGGCTGCCGAGCTTTAACAACAACTCAGGATGCAACATGGCACGCCGAAGTCGTAAATCACCAGGCGCTCTAAGTTTAAGACTCACATTTTCAACACGAAAGGCGTCTCCAACTGGGACAGCAAACCGATATTCCTTTTGCCACTCAAATGATTTGGGCTTTCTCATAGCAATCCGCTCAGGTAGTGCCCAATCCACAATCGGCGCCTCATCCCACTCGTAGTAACGAACTTGATGATGTACGAGCTTCTCTGCACGCAGTCGCCGTCTCAATGAAAGTTTGGATCGTACTAGACTAATAAATTTTAGAGGATCGAATATTTCCACTGCTACCTCGGCGTCAAATCGATGCGCGATATCGGAAGAAATCTCTGTACTCATGCAGTAGACAAATATCTCCTCTTCCTTCGCAGTAGCCTCGAAGCGATGCGGCAAGGCAATTGTTTCTTTGGTACTTACGTTGGTTATCGAAAGGCCTTCCGACGGCAGATGAATCAATGTTCCTTCGTGTTCGTCCGCACGTACGCCCTCGTCCTCATAATCTCGAAAGTAAGAAAGCGCGCGGAAGAGTACTTCACCTCTATCTACAAACGCATCTGCATTCTTCTTCGAAAAATAACGGACGAGGGGTTTCATTCGGGTATCCTTGGGTTGACGTGCAGGTCTAAATATCAAAAAAAGCCGATATCACCACGACTAGGGCGCATTCCAGATTATGAAAATTCGTCACAACATCGAGGCCAATGTCCGCATTTTGCCAGCAAATTCTGTTAAATACGCGAAAATATTGGGTTTACGGTAGGTTCGATTCCCGCCGTCTCCACCACCGAACAAATAAAAAGGGCTTCCCCGCTTCAGCGGGGAGGCCCTTTTATTTGTTCCATGCATGCAGAACGCGGGCGTCGCCTCCGCGTCCGGCACGGGCGCGGGGGTTTTGCGGGACTTCGGCGAGCGCAGCTCGGCGCCGCAAAACCGGGTTGCGCTTGCAAGCGCAACCCTCTCCGATTCTTCTGGCTAGCTCTTGCGCCGCAAGCGGTTTTTCCTAACAACAACCTTAGCTGCTCAGGCTGTGTGCGGATGGCGGACTTGCTCCTCGTACCCAGATGCATCCTTTACATAACACCACAACCGCTCAAACCACAATCACAAGAAAAACTGAAAATTCGGGGTTTGCGGAAACTTTTTTTGCAAAATGCCCTCCACACGAAATTTTTTCTGGTAACATTCCCTTCACAAGAGACAACTTTGAGAGCGACGCATGAATACAGCACCTCCACTTGGCCTCCGCGAGCTAGAGCAGCTCATAATGAAGCATGTTCCACGTGATATCTTTATGGCTTGTGAAGATGCTTACTATAACGGCGATGAAAAAGGCCGTACTGAGTCCTCACCTTTTGCGAAAGGCCACCGTCCTTCCGCCGCAGGTCAAATTAAGCATTTTCGTATTAATGAAGCCTTCCATGAAGCTTTAGAGGCCCAAAATGCAGATCCAACCCCAATAAAAGGAACACAATTAGTTATAGGGCGATCAGGTATATTTAAAATTGTTCGACTCAATGTGCCGGGCCACAAGTGGGTAAACCTGAGACGTAGTGCTACACGTAAAGCACTAGCTGAACTCAACGATGATATTAAGCGTAGTTATGTTCAAAGTGACTTTTTTACTGACGCACTCGCACCAGCCGGAGGAACAATATTTATTATTGGTGTTATGGATGGCATTGATGAAAAAGGAATTTCTCAGTTAACGCAAGTTAAAATCGCATTACCAGCACCCGACATGAAATCATGGCTTTACATAAATACCATTTCTGATTTTGTGAGTCTTTACGACCAAGCAAACGTTGTTACCCAAGTTGATAACGCTCAACCAAAACTCAAGAAAAATACTAAGAAACAAACAGGAAATGACCAAGGGAATTAATGATCTCCAGCCTGCACGCCTTGAACAGGCGATTGCGGCTCGTGGCCTCACCAAGGGCCAATTAGCAAGTCTCGTCGGCGTAGCAGCACCGACAGTCACAAAATGGTGTAAAGGTGATCAATCACCAGAAACCCATACATTTGATCGCCTTGCTTCTGTACTCAACGTGCAAGCAGAGTGGCTTACACGACCAATATTGCAATCTATTTCCCCTCCGTTATATCGCAGTAATGCGTCGACCCTAAAAGCTGCTCGTGCGAAGTTAGAAGCACGCACAGAATGGCTACAGGAAGTTGCGTCACTCCTCAGTGAATATGTTGAATATCCTAAGGTCAATCTACCACAACGAAATTTCATAGATCCCGAGCAAATTAGTGATACTGATATCGAGTTTGCTGCAGATGAGTGCCGGGCACTGTGGCAGCTAGGACATGGACCAATTCCAAATCTTGCTTTGGCTGCTGAAAGTGCAGGCATTATCGTGGCTAGAGAGGAAACTGAAATATCGGCTATTGAAGGATTGTCGAGTTGGAGCGAATTATTGAACCGACCGATTATTTTTCTATCAGCAGATAAAGCTAATGGATTTCGCAGTCGCTTCGATCTCGCTCACGAAATAGGACACCTAATACTTCATAAAAATATATCTAGAGCCGATGAGCGAGACCGCTACAATCAAATGGAAAAGCAAGCACATAGATTTGCTAGTGCTCTATTACTTCCTGCTGAAAAATTTTCTTGCGAAGTTCGCGTACCGACAAATTTGGACAACTTATTAATACTGAAGCAACGTTGGGGAGCATCTGTAGCCGCGATGATGATGCGATTACATTTGCTTGGATTATTAAGTGATGAGGAAAAATTGGCGCTCTTTAAACGTCGCTCTGCTCGATGGGGATCTAAGGCTGAACCTGGAGATGAAAAATGGAATCCAGAATTACCACGACTGCTGCGTCGTACTGTAGAGTTGTTGGTAAACGAGGGAATATTACCAGCTGAGAGTCTTCCGCGTCATTTAGGCCTTTCCCCTCTAGACATACAGAAGCTTTGTGGTTTACGTAATAACTACTTTGATGCACCAGGAGAGGTAATTGATCTTGCCACGCTACGCATAGCAAAATCCGATGAGCAAGCGGTACGTCGTCCTGAGAGAGGTCCAGGGTCTGTCATTGCTTTTCTAAATTTCAAGAAATAGAATGCGAGCAAGGCACTATATGCAACCAGGTCAGTGCCTCCATTTGTACATAACCTCTATATCTTCATTGGTGCTGAGGTCGCGTCCGCTATTCGGACACGACCTCAGCACTCAGGAATCAAAACTGCGATTACTCCCCGCACACCGCCCCACCCACCGCCCCCCCAATACTCAAGCCCGTCGACAAATCAAACCCAAAATCACAGCGATAGCCATCCTTTGATCGATATCGGCACAGCAGCATGTCACGATTACGAATGCGTATTTGCGGATCGGCGCAGCCATCGCGCATATCCGGACCGATGGCTTCGAACAGGTCTTTTGCGGCGGTTCCCGTCAAGCGAAACGCGACTTTGGTATCGCCCGCAACCGGGGCCACGGCATCGTCGAGATATGCGCCATAGATCGCGTACGAACCTGAAAATTCCTTCTGTACAAACTCCCAGACGGCCCGGGCCTGATGCGCCAGCAGCAAGCACAGCATGGTGGCAAGTATCAGACTGACGCGTTTCAGCATATGGAGCCGCCGATGCTGCGCCCGGTCAGCAGATCAAAGCCGAAGTCGCAATGATGACCATCACGGGGATGGTAGGAGCAGCTCACTTCCGCCCGCTGGCGCAGGCGATATTCGCCATCCACGCCGCACGCGTTGCGCAAGTCGGGGCCCATCGCATCAAATAGCTGTTTCGCCGCCTTGCCGTCGATCCAGAACGCGATGCGCTTGTCTTTTCTGGTCGGCGGCTGTGGATCGCTCAGGCTTCCGCCATAAATCGCATAGCGGCCTTTGAATGGCTGATAAGAAAATAGCCATTTGGGGGCGGATTGGGCCATGGCAGTAGCCAAAACAAAGAGAAGAAAAACAGCGAGAAGACGTTTCATATCATCTGCTCCGCTACTTGATCGTGACATGAAAATGGTCGTCGTGGCGTATCAGTGATCTTATCCGGGGGATGGTGGGGTCATTAAAAAAGATAACCTGGACAAAGCTGAATTCAAAAAATACACTGATCAGCTGAGCCGTTGCATCCCGATCATACTGAGAGTCAAACCTTGTTACAGCGCTCTCCATTTTGTCTTTGCGAAGCAATCGGACGTCGACGTCTTTTCCGCTTCGATGACCTTTATGTTCACTGTAGGGAGTTCCATCAGCCAGGCTGATATTTCCAAAACCAATTTTCCGGCTATCGATGCCCTGCCATTGATGTTCAACCAAGAATAGCAGCGAAAGCAACTTGGGATGGGCATACTGGCCGGCACCGTTGGGCGGTGTTCCATAGGTGTAGTAACCCGCGCCTTCCGGCCTTTGCGGAAGATTAAAGTAGCCGCGTCTATCCTTGGGCTGCAATTCCAGCATGCGCACTCCTGAATGTAAAACCCCAGCGCTCAGCTCAAAGCAAATGGCGCCATGTGATGCTCCCGTATATATCACGGAGCATGTCAGGCGCCGATGCAGTTGGCAGAGCTCCCCCCTCGCTCGCAAAAAAACATGCGCACGCGACGATTTTTGCCGTTATGCATTTTCTGGGTATTGCTTAGAATCAAACATCCATACACTGATGGGATCGTTTTCAGGTGTTCCCGCTACTTGAAGCCATGATATTGATGCTGCGCAAAGGCGCACCTCGCCACCTTAAAATTAAGAACCATCCCCCCGCAAATACCCGATCGCCCGCCGATACTTCTCTATCCTCTCCATATCCTTCTGCGTCGGCTCCCCTATCCTCGACAGATCGCTATTCTCAGCCAGATCAGCCAGCTTGACGGCCTTGCCGACCTGGTTCAAGGCCGCGCGGGCGATGAAATCTTCATACAACTCGCCTTCGATCTTGGTCACGGCGCGCACGCCATCGATCACTTCCCGGGAAAACCCTTCACGCGCCAGGTCGTCGAAAGTGACTTTGCCGTCGCTGTCTTCCACCACATCATGCAGCACGGCGACGATCTGCTGGACACCGGCGGCGACGCGCAGCATCACGCGCAAAGGGTGCAAAATGTACGGCGCGCCGCCCTTGTCCGTCTGGCCGGCATGGGTGGCGGCGGCAATCTCAATCGCGCGCTCCAGGGTACCCCAACTTGCGTGTTCACTCATGTTCACTCCTTGTTCACTTCACGTTGGTTAAGATTTCCACTGCGCCCCAATCTCGTCTCTGCAAATGGCAGACGCTGCTGCACAGCAAAGCCGGTACCAACAAGTTGAGGATAGGCAGGAGCATCAGCAAACACAGCAGCAATCCCAGTGCAAAAATCGCCGCACGCTGTTCGCCGCGCAGCGCCGCTTGCTGTTCCATGCCAAGCACATCTTCAGCCGCCGCGCCGTAGCTCATCTGCACATTCCAGGTCAGCAAGTACGCGATCAGCACGCACATGGCCCACACGGGGGATCAGCAGGGAACGCAGCAGCAAGCGCGCCGTGCCGATGGCGCCGGCGATAAAAACCAGGACATAGAACAAGGCAGCCAGCGCCAGCAACGCCAGGGCGATCTGGCCGATCGACAGCAGGGCCTTGGCGGCGCAGTCCAGTCCGCCAGTGATATTGCCCATCTGCGTGACGGTGGCCGGCCCATTGGCCAGTGGCCCGACACCATTCATCACGCTCAGGCCCAGCAGGCCGGTGACGGACACCAGCGCCGGCATGGCGCTCAACTCGGCGAAGAAACGGCCGAAATAGCTGTACAGTCCCAGCCACAGCCACAGCGCCACGACGGCCATGCACCACAGTACAGAACGCCACCACAGCCCCGCATGACGGGCATCGCGCAACCCCAGGCCCACGCACGTGAAGGCTTCCCGCCAGGCCAGCAGCCAGGTTTGCAATTTTTTGTCACCTTCGGGCATGCCCCGCAATGAAGTAGCTGACACGTCGACCTGGATGTTGCCGATTGTACATGGGTCAGGCTGGCGCACGCGCAGCGCAGGGCAAACCCGACGCAGCGCCATCAGCCTTCATCAAAGGCTACCGAAACGCCAAAGCTGTCGCAGCCTGCTCGGCATGATCGCAAGCTGACGCATAGCAGACCCGGTTTCTCCCCGATGCCTTGGCCTTGTACAGTGCCTTATCCGCGAGTTCAACCAGCTCGACCGCCTGGTTTTCCAGGTACGTCGGCATCAACGCCGCCACGCCGACGCTGGCCGTCACCACGCCAAGAGGATTGCCACGATGCTCGATTCCCAGCGATTGCACGGCCTGGCGGACGTCTTCCGCCACCGTCAAGGCGCCCGGCAGATCCGTCCCCGGCAATAAAATGACCATTTCCTCGCCGCCATAGCGCGCCGCAAGGTCGCCCGGCCGGCGCATGCTGTAAGCCACCACCTTGCCGAGTTTTCTCAGACACTCGTCGCCGGCCACATGGCCATAGATATCGTTGTATTGCTTGAAGAAGTCGACATCGATCAACACAAGTCCAAGTGAGTTATTTTCACGCTGCGCACGGCTGAACTCGGCAAGCAGCGACTGGTCGAAGTGGCGCCGGTTCGCCAGCCCCGTCAACCCATCCTGATTGGCAAGGCGGGCCAGGGTTTCATTGATCAATTCCAACTCGTTGCGCGCTTCAACCAGTCCCGCCTCGCTTTTCACCCGCAAATCGATCAGCCGCACCACGCGGTATCCGATAAACGCGATCAGCAATACCAGCACCCCGCCCACGGCGTTTTGTATCACGGTATCGAGGCGCCATGCAGCGAGGACTTCATCCTGTGACAATGCGGCAGAGACCACCAGCGGATATTCTTCGACTCTTCGATAGCTATTGATACGCGTCACGCCATCGACTCTCGACTTGATCACGGCCGTGCCCACGGGACTTTTCGGTAAATAATCATGAAATAAGGGAAACTGCGAAAGATCGCGTCCCAGCAAACTCTCATCGAATGGCCTGCGCAATAAAAGAATGCCCGTGCCATTCGCAATAAAAATGGCGCCCTTTTCTCCTATCGCAAAACGTTCATAAAACAGCCTGAAATAATTCATATCGATGGTCGCCAGCGCCACGCCGCCGAAACTTCCATCCGGCATATTGATCCGCCGCGACACCGTAACAATCCAGTTTCCCGTCGATTTGCTGCGCACGGGAGGCCCGACATAGGGCCCCCGCTCATCATGCGTTCGATGGTAGTTGAAATACTCTCGATCGGAATTATTCAGATTGCTCAACAAGGTTTTCTGAGAGTTCACGAGCCAGCTACCATCCCTGGCATAGACGAAGATACCGTGCAGCTGCCGCAGCTCGGCTACGCGGGTGACCAGCAATTTATGGATACGGGCCAGTTCAAGGTCGGAAACACCGTCCGCCTCCACCCGTTCCACCAGGCCGACCAGCACCGTATCGGCCTCCTTGATGGTGTCATAGGCATGCTGGGCAACAGATTGCGCCAGGTTGGCGCTTTCGCGGGCAGCTTCATTCAATTGCACTTCCCGTGCACGCAAGGTCATCCATAACTGGGTCGCCAGGAGCGACAGGCACACGAGCACGACAAATGAGATCGCCAGCGGCAGCAAGGAAAATCCCCGGAAGCCCGCTCCCAACATTCGTGGCGGCAAGCTGCGTGACCTGATCATGGATACACTCCCGGTTTGATATCCGCCAAAGTGTGCACGAAATAGGCAGCAACATACTCACACTTGGTAACAAACATGATATAAAAAAGTCACCATGACACTTGCTGGGCCATGTCTCCTCTCGGCCATGGCATCGGTGAGTGCCATATCGGAGAGCACTGATGCAACCTCCGCTTGCATGCTGCGCCATGGCGCTCGCTCTATTCTCGCCGTCCCAGGCCGCGGATAAACCGCCGGCATGGACTGGCGAACCACGACCCTTGCGGGGTGACTATCAGATCTATGGCGGACCGCTGTCCGAAATGCTGCCGCCCACGCGAAACGACCGGAAAGTGGCAATCATGGTCAAAGGGGAATTGCTACGGGAGCTGCCAAGCGCGAACTCTTCTTCCACGGTACAAATCGGTACGCGGGTCGCCCCCAGCGCAGCGACCATGACAACCATGGTAAACGATCTGCTGGAATTCGCCAGGACACAGCTGGGGGGATGCATGCCCATTTCACCCACCTTGGGCGATCTGGGGGAAATCCGCAAGACGGCCGTCGAAAATGCCTCGGCCGCCCACCCGCAGTGCAAATTCGAGCTGAGCACCACGGGCGAGATGATCGGCGACTTCGATGCGGCCCGCCTGGCCCAGCTGTTTTCCAATTTATTCAACAACGCCGCGCAATATCGCACCGACGACCAGCCGGTGACCATCACGGCCTGCGGCGATGCCGATACGGCCGTGGTGCAGGTGAAAAATTTCGGCCGCCAGATCCCGGAAAGCTCGCTGAAGAGCATTTTCGATCCCCTGGTGCAGCTGGCCATTTCCGACGATCACAAGGCACGCAATGCCACCAGTATCGGCCTGGGCCTGTTTATCGCGCATGAAATCGCCAGCGCGCACGGCGGCACCATCGGCGCCGAGTCGAGCCTGGAATCCGGCACGGCATTTACCGTGCGCCTGCCCAGGGTGTGGCTGAACGAGGGAGCGAACGGCGGCCAGGCGCGCCCCCTCGTAGAAGACGACATCGCCAGCCGGGACAGGCTCGCCCTACCTGCGGCTGAGCGGCACATACTCGCCGGGCAAGCTGGCCGCTTCCAGCGCATCGGCAAAGGCCAGCAGGAACTTTGCCGGGCCATGGTCCGACACCAGCAGGGAAGCGCCCTTGTGGCGCAGCAGTTTCAGCACTTCCTGCTGGTGCGCCTGGTATTCGCCGGAGTTGCCGTAAAACGTCTGGTACATCTCCAGGGTTTCCATGGCCTTGGCGGCCAGGATGAATTCGGGCTTTTCCATGATATCTCCTCGTTGTTGGTGCTGCCAAAACCACGAAAAAAAATCCAGCGGCTGCGCCGGGCACTGCCTTGTGACAGCCGCATCCGTTTCCATCATACGCTTGAACCCGGCCATTGCGCAGTGCAATCGTGCATCTTTCCTGTTCCGCCCGTCCCGCTTCAAAGCAGCACCTGCCGCCGTCCCCTTGCGCGTGCGCGCTAGCAGCATCGCGCCGCGCATGGCATCATGCGCGTTGCCGATTCACTCCACACCCGCATATGGACCAATATCACTTTCTCGTAGGCGAATTCAAGAAAGATAGCCCCTTTGTTCCCGCCGCCGCCAGCGCGCAGTTGTTCGCCTGGTTCGCGCAGATCGGCGAGCGCGTCGAACGCTACGGCAACAAGCGCGGCAAGATCGTCAAGTTCTCACAGCGAAACTACGAGAAGATGCTGTTCGCGCCCGATACCGAAAGCTTTGACCTGTTTTCCCCACGCATCGTGCCGCCCGACGAAGCGTACGAGGCAACCAACTGCGACGCGCTCGCCATTTATTCATCGCGCTCCGAGCTCGTGCTGGCCATACGCGCCAGCAAGCTTTCGCTGGCGCAGCTGTTCGACGGTGCACGGGCCATTCCCGGCCTGTTCGAGCACTGCGAGTATGTGTACTGCTACGCTGAAACGCAGGGCTACGGCACCGGCTACGCGCTCGGCTACCGGCAACTCGATGAGGCCCATCCGATGACCTTTGGCATCCCTTGCCCGGCGAATAACTGGTCCGCCATCGAGCGGCGCGGGCTGAAAGGCGAGCACCTGCGCGATATATATACCATCAACGCTGTCACGCAAGCCAGACTGGACGCGCTTCCGCCCGAGCGCCGGCAAGCGCTGCACGATGCCATGCAGGCTTATGGCCGCTGCGAAGCACATGCGGGATGGACGTTCTGGCTTGTGCCACCCGAGGAACTGGACGCTGCCCGCGCCGCCCTGAACGCGCATGCCATGCTGGGCGCGTACATCAACAATTGATCTCCATGAAGCCACACCTTTCCCTACATTGCTATCTGCAAGACCAGCCCGCCGAGCGGCCCTTGCCCTGCTCCGACGTGACCATCCACGCCGACCCGGCCACCCTGCGCGCCATCGCCCGCTTCCTGCTGGCCAGCGCGGACGAGTTTGATCAGGCGCAGGAGCCTGCCGGCATGCATGCGCACCTGCAAGACCAATGGGCAGGCTGGCAGGACGATTTCCCCGACCTGGTCGTGGTGTCCGCCTAGGCCGGCGCGCGTCGGGTAACATACGCCACCTTTGCCATACAGAGATCACGATGCCCCACTCCCGATACGCGCTGCCGTGGCTGCGCAGCGCCATGCTGGCCGCCGCGCTGGCCAACCTGTCCGCCTGCGCCAGCCAGCCCGCGCACGAAGCGCTGTTCCTCGCCACCACCCTGACCGCGCCGCATTCCTTTACCAAGGGCATCGAAGGCCCGGCCGTCGATGCGGATGGCAATATCTATGCCGTCAACTTCGCGCGCCAGCAAACCATCGGCAAGGTCAGCCCCGGCGGCACCGGCGAGGTGTACCTGACCCTGCCCGGCACCAGCATCGCCAACGGCATCCGCTTCGGCAGCCGCGGCCAGATGTATTTGGCCGACTACATGGAACACACGGTCTACCTGGTCGACCCGGCCACGCGCGCGCTGACCATCCACGCGCGCGAGCCGCGCATGACGCAGCCGAACGACATCGCCATCACGGCCGACGACGTGCTGTATGCGAGCGACCCGAACTGGAAAGAAAACACGGGCCGCGTGTGGCGCATCGCGCAGGACGGCACGGTGACCCTGGCGCTCGACACCATGGGCACGGCGAACGGCATCGAGGTCAGCCCCGACGGCAAGATTTTGTACGTGAATGAAAGCGTGCAGCGCAATATCTGGATGTACGACATCGCCGCGGACGGCAGCCTGAGCGGCAAGCGCCTGCTGATCAAGTTCGACGATTTCGGCATGGACGGCATGCGCGTCGACGTCGACGGCAACCTGTACGTGACGCGCTACGGCAAAGGCACGGTGGTCAAACTGTCGCCGCAAGGGCGCATCCTGCGCGAAATCAGCGTGCCCGGCGCCAAGCCCAGCAACATCACCTTCGGCGGCCCCGATGGCCGCACGGCGTACGTGACGGAGGTGGTGCAGGGACGCCTGCTGCAATTTCGCGTCGACCGCCCGGGCCTCGAGTGGCAGCGGGTGCAGGCGCGCCGCACGCCGGAATAGTGGTGGTGTCGGATGACGGTCTTCGATCTGCCCCGACATACGCGCTGTTGTTGGTGGCGTCGGATTACGGTCTTCGACCTAATCCGACCTACGCATTGCCGCGATGGACGCGTAGATCGCGTAGGTCGGCTTAGCCGGCACGGCGTAAGCCGACGACATGGTTGAATGCGACCGGCTCAGCGCGGAATGACGCGCTCCGCCTTGAGCTTCTCGAACAGATTGAAGAAAGCCTCCGGCGTATCCTGGTAATCGAGGAAGCCCGCCTTGCGGCTCTTGCCCATGTCCGTCATCACTTCCATCGGCCGTCCCAGATCCGCATCCGTATGCCACCACGAAGCGAGGCGGCCGACATCCGACTCCGCCAGACCATGCTGCTGCGCGATGGCGCGCCATTGCGCGGGGGCGTCCTGCATGCGGCTGTCCAACGGCGCCATCGCCTCGGGCAAATCCGCCGCTGCCACGCCGAAGTAGGCGGCCAGGCGCGGCCATAGCCACTTCCAGCGGAATACGTCGCCATTGACGATATTGAAGTCTTCGTTGCGCGCGCAAGGGTTTTCCGCCGCCCATGCCAGGTGGCGCGCGATCTGGCCTGCGTCCGTCATGTCGGACAAGCCATGCCACTGCGCGGGCGAACCGGGAAAGACGAAGGGCTGGTCGCTGGCCTTGCACAGGTTCGCATACACGGCCAGGGTCAGGCCCATGTTCATGGCGTTGCCCAGCGCGTAGCCGATGATGGTGTGCGGGCGGTGCACGCTCCACGTAAAACCGTACTGCGCGGCTGCCGCGAATAGCCGGTCTTCCTGCTCGTAGTAGAAATTCTCCACGTCCTGGCGGCCCTGCTCTTCGCGGAACGGCGTGACGGGCACGCTGCCCTTGCCATAGGCGTCGAACGGTCCCAGGTAGTGCTTGAGGCCCGTCACCAGCGCCGCATGGCGCACGTGCCCATTGGGACCCAGCGCGGCCAGCACATTGGCGACCATGGCGCCGTTGACGCGGATGTTTTCCTGTTCGTTGGCCTGGCGTGCCCATGCCGTAAAGAAGACGTGGCTGGCGTCCAGGCCCGCCAGCGCGGCGCTGACGGCCGCGCCATCCGTCGCGTCGAGCGGCAAGCATGCGCAACCGGCAGGGACTGGGGTGCGACCGCGCGAGACGCCCGTCACTTGCCAGCCCTGCGCCAGCAGATGCGTGGCCAGGTTGCTGCCGATGACGCCGCTGGCGCCGATGATCAATGCGTGCTTGTGCATGGGTACTCCAATCGCTGTGTAAAAAAACCATGATATAGCGGACTGAAATTCTTATCCGCGATAGTATTTCACCTTATTCATGAAAAATATTCTCAAATCATGTCCGACCATTTGAAAGGCATCGCGCCGTTTCTTGCCACCGCCGAGGCCGGCAGTTTCACCCGGGCGGCCGAGAAACTGCACCTGAGCAGCTCGGCCGTGAGCAAGAGCGTGGCGCGCCTGGAAGCGCGCCTGGGCGTGATCCTGTTCGAGCGCAGCACGCGGCGTTTACAGTTGAGCAGTGCGGGGCATGCCTATTACGCCACCTGCAAGCGCGTGCTGCAGGAACTGGTCGATGCGGAAAACGTGCTGGCCGAGCAGGAAGGGGAACTGGCAGGCAAGGTGCGCATCGGCGTACCCGCTTCGTATGGCCGCATGCGCGTGATGCCGGCGCTGATCGATCTGTGTGAAAAATATCCGCAGCTGCAGCCGTCGATCGCCTTCAGCGACCGCTTTGCCGACCTGTTCGAGGAGCGCATCGATATCGCCGTGCGCATCGGCGCGCCGGGCAGCGGATCGCAAGCGCTGGGGCAACTGCATCTGGGCGAAGAGCGCCTGATCTTTTGCGCGGCGCCCGCCTACCTCGCGCGGCGCGGCACGCCGGTCGCCATCGCCGATCTCGATGCCCACGACTGCATCGCCTACGGGCGGGGCGACGGCACGGCGGCGCCGTGGCTGTTTGCAGGCGAGGATGGAGTGGAACGGCGCGCGGCCCAGCCACGCCTGACGGTGGGGGACGCCGAGGCGCAGACGGCCGCCGTGCTGGCCGGCCTGGGCATCGCGCAGCAGGCGACCTGGCTGGTGCACGAGCACCTGGCCAGCGGCGCCATCGTCGAAGTATTGCCCGCCTGCGCCACGCCAGGCTTGCCGCTGTCGCTGGCCTGGCCGCTGGCGCGCCAGCTGACCGCCAGGACCGGCACGCTGCTCAAGGAATTGAAGCAGCGCCTGACGATCTGAAAATTAATACAGCACGTTCTTCGCTTCCGGCTGGTCGACATTGGCCTTGGTGACGATCACCACGCCCGTGTTGACGAAGGGCGCGACCTTCTTGCCTTCGATCAGGCTGACGAGGGTTTTCACGCCCAGCGCGCCCATCGAGTAGGAACCCTGCACGGCGGTCGCGTACAAGGTGCCGTCCTTGACGAAATTTTTCAGGTCTTCATTGCCGTCGAAGCCCACGGCGATCACCTTGCCGGCCTTGCCCGCCTGCGCGATGGCGCGGCCCATGCCCACGGCCGTCGGTTCATTGGCGCCGAAGATGCCCTTCAAGTCGGGATTCGACGCCAGCACGTCGGTCGTCTGGTTCAGCGCCGTGGCCATCTGCGACTGCGAATAATAAGTGCCGACGATCTGCAGCTGCGAGTTCTTCTCGATGTAACGCTTGAAGCCGCCCACCCTGCCCGTCTCGGAACCGGCGCCCGCCACGTACGACATCACGGCGATCTTGCCCGTCTTGCCGACCTGCGAAATGAGGGCCTTGGCGCTGGCTTCGCCGGCCGCTTCGTTATCGGTCGACAGGAAGGACTGGTAATAGCGCTTGCCGCTGTCGGCCACCAGCGAATCGATCAGCACCACGGGAATCTTCGCTTCCCACGCTTTCTTCAGGGCCGGCACCAGCGCGTCCGGGTCCGACGCGGCCAGCACGATGCCGGCCACCTTGCGCGTGACGGCGTTTTCCACCATGCTGACCTGGTCGGCGATGGCCGATTCCGAGGCCGGTCCCTGGAAGGTCAGGCTGTAGCCCTTGGCGTCGGCGGCGCTGGCCGTGGCGCCCTTTTTCACGTTTTGCCAGTAGTTGGAATTGGTCGTCTTGACGATCACGGCGATCTCGCCCTGGGCGGCAAAGGCGGCGCTGGCGCTCAGGGCAAATGCTGCGGTCAACAGACCGAGCAAAACGGTGTTGAAGGCTTTGAAGGTTTTCATTGTCGTCCTCATGTAATTATAGATTTAATAGATTGACTTCATGCGTGCTGCTTGCTGCTTCAGGCGCGGTTGCGCTTCTGATCGATCCAGACGGTCAGCAAGATGACCAGTCCGATAATGATTTGCTGGATAAAGCTCGATACCCCGTTCATGTTCAAGCCGTTGCGCAGGATGCCGATGACGAAGGAACCGATGACGGTGCCGGAGATGGTGCCGATGCCGCCGATCAGCGAGGCGCCGCCGATCACGGCGCTGGCGATCGCATCGAGTTCGTACATCACGCCCTCGTTCGGCTGCGCCGTCACCAGGCGCGACATCAGCACGCAGCCCGTCAGGCCCGACAAGGCGCCGGACAGGGTGTACACCAGCAGGGTCACGCGGCCCACCTTCACGCCGGACAAACGCGCCGCTTCCGCATTCGAACCGACGGCATAGATATGCCGGCCAAAGGTGGTGCGGCTGAGCATGATGGAGACGGCCACGGCGATCACCACCATCAGCACCACCGGATACGGAATGCCGGGGAAAACGACTTCGGGAAAGGTGCCGCCCGTGTCGCGCTCGATGCGCCACAACACGCCATTACCGAGTTCGCCGAACGACTCGCCCAGGCCGGAAATGGCACGCGCGCCCGTCACCTGCAGCGCCAGGCCGCGCGCAATCAGCATCATGCCCAGGGTGGCGATGAAGGGCGGCAGTTTCAATTGCGTGATGCAAAAGCCGTTGACGGCGCCGCACATGGCGCCCACCACGATGCCGCCCAGCATGGCGACCGGCACGGGCACGCCGCTTTTCACCAGCAGCGCGGCGGCCACGCCGGCCAGCGCCAGCACGGAGCCGGAACTGAGGTCGATGCCGCCCGTGATGATGACGCAGGTGGCGGCGATGCCCAGGTAGGCGATCGACGTCACCTGCAAGGCCACGCTCATGCCATTGCTGACGGAGAAAAAGGCATTGCTGGTCAGGGAAAACACCAGCAGCAACAGCGACAGGCTGCCCAGCGCGGCGAATTTTTGGATCAGTTCTTTGTTCATTTTTTTAAGCTTTCTGTTTTTAATGGACTGCCGCCTGGCCAGTGGCGGGACTGGCTGCGCGCCCCGACGCCAGCTGCATGATCTCTTCCTGCGACGACTCGCGCGTATTGACGATGCCGCTGATGCGCCCTTCATGGAATACGGCCACCCGGTCCGTCATGCCCATGATCTCGGGCAGTTCTGACGTGATCAGCACCACGCCGATGCCTTCAGACGCGAGCTTGTCGAGCAGCTGGTAGATGGCGAACTTGGCCCCCACGTCGATGCCGCGCGTGGGTTCGTCGAAGAAGATGATTTTCGAATCGCGGTACAGCCATTTGCTGATGACGATCTTTTGCTGGTTGCCGCCCGAGAGGTTGCGCGCGATCTGTTTCGAGGTCGGCGTCTTGATGCCCAGCGCCGCGATGTACTGCTGCGCCACCGCCTCTTCCCTGGCGAAATCGATGAAGCCGAAGCGGTTGGCCAGCGCCGAGACATTCGTCAGGGTCAGGTTGGCCGCCACCGACATGCGGATCGCCAGTCCATGGCTCTTGCGGTCTTCCGACAGGTAGGCGATACCGTGTCCGATGGCGTCGATGGGGCTGCCTATCGTCACCGCCACGTCGCCCAGGTGGATGGCGCCGCCGGTGAGCGGATCGGCGCCGAAGATGGCGCGCGCCACTTCCGTGCGCCCCGCGCCCATCAGGCCGGAAAAGCCGAGGATCTCGCCGCGCCGCAAATCAAAGCTCAGCGGGCCGAAGACATCCTTGCGGTGCAAATCGCTCACGCGCAGCAGCACTTCGGCCGTCGGCGTCGAGACGCGGTCGGGAAATTTTTCATCGAGGGTACGGCCCACCATCCTGGCCACGATGGCATCGAGGGTGGTGGCGGCAAAATCGTCGGTGCAGACGAATTTGCCGTCGCGCAGCACCGTCACCCGGTCGATGATGTGCTGCATTTCTTCGAGCCGGTGCGAGATGTAGACCACGCTCACGCCGTTGCGCTTGAGTTCATTGATGATGTCGAATAGCTGGCCCGTCTCGCTTTCCGTCAGCGAGGACGTGGGCTCGTCCATGATCAGCACCTCGGTATTGAGTGACAGCGCCTTGGCGATTTCCACCATCTGCTGCTGCGCGCAGGACAGGTTTTTCACCAGCTGGCGCGGGTCGATACGCAGTTTTAGCCGGTCCAGCAGCGCCTGCGCATCGGCACGCATTTTCTTGCGGTCGATAAAAATGCCGCGCACCGGTTCGCGCGCCAGGAAAATATTCTCCGCCACGCTCAGGTGCGGGATCAAATTCAGTTCCTGGTGGATGATGGCGATGCCGGCCGCCTCCGCCTCCACGCTGCTGGCAAAGCTGCACACCTTGCCCTTGTAGACCAGTTCCCCCTCGTCGGCCTGGTACACGCCGCTCATCACCTTCATCAGGGTGGACTTGCCTGCGCCGTTTTCGCCGCACAGCGCATGGGCCTCGCCCTTGCGCAGGCTGAAACTGACGTTGTCGAGCGCCAGCACGCCGGGAAAGCGCTTGCTGACCTTGTGCAGCGCCAGTATCTCTTCGGATTGATTCATGGTGTGTCTCCTCCACTCCACTGCCATAGGCCGGCGCGCCGATGTCTGAGCACCTTGGCGGCACGCCGGTCTGCTGCCGTATTAACTGTCGATCAGCTGCGGATTCCACGCATGCACGGTCTGCCGCTGTTCGCCGAGGCCTTCGATCCCCAGGCGCATGGTGTCGCCCGGCTTCAAATACACGGCCGACGGTTTCTGCCCCATGCCCACGCCCGGCGGCGTGCCGGTGCTGATGATGTCGCCCGGGTACAAGGTCATGAAACGGCTGATGTAGCTAACCAGGTTCGCCACGCCGAAGACCATCGTTTGGGTATTGCCGTCCTGGACGCGCTTGCCGTTCACTTCCAGCCACAGGCCCAGGTTTTGCGGGTCCGCCACTTCGTCGCTGGTCACCAGCCAGGGGCCGATGGGGCCGAAGGTATCGCAGCCCTTGCCCTTGTCCCACTGGCCGCCGCGCTCCAATTGGTATTCGCGTTCGGACAAATCGTTCACCACGCAGTAGCCGGCCACGTGCGACAGCGCCTCCGCTTCGCTCACATAGCGCGCGGTGGTGCCGATCACCACGCCCAGCTCGACTTCCCAGTCGCTTTTCTGCGAATCCTGCGGCAGCACGACGGCGTCGTTGGCGCCGATGATGGCGCTGGTGGCCTTCATGAACAGCACCGGCTCAACCGGCACGGCCATGCCCGATTCGGCCGCATGGTCGGCATAGTTCAGGCCCACGCATAAAAACTTGCCCACGCCCTGCCACGGCGGCGCGATGCGGCCAGGGTTGGCCACCAGCGGCAGGCTGGCGATATCGACGGCGGCCAGGTTTGCCAGGCCATCCTTGCCCAGGGTCGCGGCCGTAATATCGGGCAGCACGCCGGACAGGTCGCGCACGGCGCCGTCGGCATCGATCAAGGCAGGTTTTTCAGCGCCCTTGGCGCCATACCGCATCAGTTTCATGTGTGTCTCTCGTTGTTGTAATTAATTTGACCAGCCGCCATCGATCACGTGGACCATACCGGTGGTAAAAGCCGATTCGTCGGAAGCCAGATACACGGCCAGGGCGGCGATTTCCTCTGCCCTGCCCACTCGTCCCATCGGCTGGCGTGCGACAAACGCCGCCTGCACTTCATCGATGCTCACTCCCGTCGCTGCCGCCTGCGCGGCAATGCGTTCCTTCAGCGAAGGCGATTCGATGGTGCCGGGGCAGATCGCATTGCAGCGGATGCCGCGCGTGACGAAGTCCGCCGCCACCGACTTGGTCATGCCCACCACGGCCGCCTTCGAGGTGCCGTAGATAAAGCGGTTCGGCGCACCCTTCACGCTCGATGCCACCGACGACATATTGACGATGGAGCCGGCGCCCCTGGCCAGCATGCCGGGCAGCACGGCGCGCATCAGCCGGTACATGGAGCGCGCGTTGATGTCGAAGGAGCGGTCCCAGGCCGCATCGTCGCAGTCGAGGATGGTGCCGCCGTCGACGAAGCCGGCGCAGTTGAACAGGATATCGACGGGGCCGATCTCGCCTGCCAGCGCGGTGATCGCCGCGCCATCGGTCACATCGAGCCGGCGGATGGCGCAACCCGTCGCTTCCTTCAGCGCGTCGAGCTGGGCCTGGTTGATATCGGTGGCGATCACGGTGGCGCCTTCTCGCACGAAGGCTTCGGCCGTGGCGCGGCCAATGCCCTGGCCGGCGGCGGTGAGCAGGGCGATTTTTCCTTGTAGTCTGGCGGTCATGTTGTCTCCTCTTTTAGGCCTAAGCCATATGAAATACGTGTTCCATCATCGCCCAGTGCTCGCCCTCGGCGCGCGAGGCCAGCGGCAGCTGGCAGGGGGCGCAAAAGGTCCACCAGCGCTGCGTTTCCGGGTCGGCGGCGATGGCCGCCATGTCGGCCGCGAAATCCCTGCCGTGGTATTCCCAGTAACCGAACAGCAGGTTTTCCGGTTCGCGCAAAAAGATCGAATAATTGCTGACATGCGCCGCCGTCAGCTTGGCCAGCACCTGCGGCCAGACGGCGGCGTGCAGGTTTTTGTATTCCGCGATGCGGTCCGGCGCGATGCCGATGACCATGCCCATTCTCTTCATGGCGTTTCCTGATTGAGGCCGTAAAAACGCAGTGCATTGAGGCCAAAAATATCGTCCCTGTCCTGCTGATCGAGATGCGCCAGCAGCGCCTCGCTGGCGGCCAGCCAGGCCGCATAGCCGCCGGCCAGGTCGACTACCGGCCAGTCGCTGCCCCAGATCACGCGCTGGGCTCCAAAAACTTCCAGCACATGCGCCACATACGGCCGCAAATCATCCACGTGCCAGCCGGACCGCGCTTCCGTCACCAGCCCGGACAGCTTGCAGTGCACGTTCGGCAGCCTGGCCAGCTGCGCCATGTCTTCGCGCCAGCGGCCAAATTCAGCTTCGGCGATCGGCGGCTTGGCCGCATGGTCGATCACGATGGGGAGCAGCGGACAGGCGCGCGCGCAATGCAGCAGCGCGGGCAGGTGGCGCGGCAGCACCAGCGCGTCCAGACGCAGGCCGCGTTCCACCATGGCGGCCAGGGCTGGCGCCAGCGCCGGGTTGGCGATCCATTGATCGTCGTCGAGGTCCTGCAGCATCGGGCGCAGGCCTTTGAGCTTGCCGTGCGACGCCAGGCGGGCAATCGCCGCCGGCGCGTCTTCGGCCAGCAAATCGGTCCAGCCCACGACGGCGCGGATAAAGCTGGTGTTTTCCGCCAGCGCCAGCAGGTAATCGGTATCGGCAGACGACGGCAGCGACTGCACCAGCACCGTGCCGGCGATGCCGTGCGCGGCCAGCAGGGGCGCCAGGTCGGCGGGCGCAAAATCGCGGTGGATGGCGGCCAGGGACGGCGGCGGCCAGCTGCCGCCGCGCGCGGCCAGTTGCCAGCAGTGCTGGTGGGCGTCGATGCGCATCATCCGGCTCCCCTGGGCACTGGTGCGCGCGCATCGATCAGGCCAGCTTCCTGCAAGGCTGTCCACAAGGCGTGCGGCAAGGGCGTGGCGAACCAGTCGAGGTTTTGGCGCAGCTGCGCCAGGTCCTGGCCGCCCGGGATGCAGGAAACGACGGCCGGATGGGCGAGCGGAAACTGCAGGGCGGCGGCCTGCAGCGGCACGTTGAATGCGCGGCAGATGGCGTCCAGGCGCGCCACGCGCTCGAGTATCGCGGCCGGCGCATCGGCGTAATTGAATTTGCCGTTCCCCGCCAGCACGCCCGAGTTGAACGGACCGCCGATCACGATGGCGTTGCCGCGTTCCACGCACAGGTCCAGCAATGGCGACAGCGAAGCCTGCTCCAGCAAGGTGTAGCGGCCGGCCAGCAGGGTGCAATCGAGGTCGAATTCCGCCATCGCCCGCAGCACGACCTCGCATTCGTTGACGCCCAGGCCCACGGCCTTCACCTGGCCGCCGGCGCGCAGTTCATCAAGGGCACGAAAGCCGCCGCCCTCGGTCAGCTGGCGCCAGTAGTGCTGCTCGCGTTCGCCATGCGTGGCCTTGCCGATGTCGTGCACGAACAGGATATCGATGCGCTCGAGCCCCAGGCGCTGCAGGCTGTCGTCGTGCGAACGCAGCACGCCGTCATACGTGTAATCGTAATGGGGGCGGAACGGCAGCGGCGCGGCAAAGCCGTCGTCGCCGGGACGCACGCAGGCGTCGGGCCGCATCAGCCGTCCCGCCTTGGTGCTGACGACAACATGATCGCGGGGCCGCTCGCGCAGCGCCGCGCCGAGGCGGTGTTCGGACTGGGTATAGCCATAGAACGGCGCCGTGTCGAAGAAGCGCACGCCGGCGTCCCAGGCGCCATCGAGGGTGGCGCGCGCCTGCGCATCGCTGACCGGCTGGTACAGGCCGCCCAGCGGCGCGCAGCCCATGCCGATGCAGGGCAGCGACAGGCCGCCACGCGGCAAGCTACGCAATTGTGTGACATCCATGAAGCCGGTCCTCAGGCAGCGCGCAAGGGGAAGCAGCCTGGCCCCACCGCGTCGAATTGTTTATAGGTCAGCACGAACTCCTGGTGGCCCAGGTCTTCCGAGCGGCTCGGTTCTCCATTGGCCACGTTCAGCACGGCGGCGACGATCTCCGCGCCCACCTCTTCCAGGCTGGCTTCGCCCGTGAGGATCTTGCCGGCGTTGATATCCATGTCGTCGGCCAGGCGCTCGAAGGTTTGCGGATTGGCGCACACCTTGATGACGGGCGAAATCGCCGATCCCACCACGGAGCCGCGTCCGGTAGTAAACAGGGTGATGTGGGCGCCGCAGGAAATGAGTTCGACGATTTCCGCGTTGTCCGACACGTTCGGGAAACCGAAACGCGGCTCGCCGTCCGGCACCACGTCGAGCAGGTACAGGCCGCCGCCGGCAGGCTGGTCGCCCGGTTTCAAAATGCCGACGATGGGTGAGGAACCGCTCTTGGCATAGGCGCCCAGCGACTTTTCTTCCTGCGTGGTCAGGCCGCCATCGGCGTTCCCCGGCGAGAAGCTGCCATGGCCCATGATGGTGTAGTAGCGCGCGGCCTTGGCCACGGTTTCGACGATGGCGTTACCCAGGTCCGGGCTGACGGCGCGCCGCTGCATGTGGTATTCGCAGCCCACCAGTTCTCCCGTCTCTTCGAAGATGCACGGGCTGCCGGCCGCGATCAGGGTATCGAAGGCGACACCGACGGCCGGGTTGGCGCTGATGCCGCTGGTGCTGTCGGAGCCGCCGCAGATAGTGGCGACGACGAGTTCATCGATGCCCATCGGCACGCGCTCCTGGCGCGCCAGGTGATCGAGAGCCCAGCCTATCCATTCGACGCCGCTGCTCACGCTGGGGCGCGTGCCGCTGTTTTCCTGGATGGTGATCGTGTGCACGGGACGGTCGCTGTCGGCCACGGCGCTGGACAAGCCATATTTATTGAAGCCTTCGCAGCCCAGGGAGACGAGCAGCACGGCGCCCACGTTCGGGTGCGTCAGCAGGCGGCGCATCACCTGGTCCGCGTATTCGTTGGGGAAGCAGCCTGTAAAGCCGATCAGGTGCACGGGCTGGCCGGGAAAGGCGTTGACCATCAGGCGCGCCACATGGTGCGCGCATTCGACCATATAGGCCACCACCACGATATTGCGGATGCCCTTGCGGCCATCGGCGCGCAGGTAGCCCGAGAGGACCGGGGCCGGTGTCGTTGCGGGAGCGTTCATGCTTGATCGTCCTTGTGCAGGAAATGGTGGCCGTCCTGGCCCAGGGTAAACGTGGGGATGTAGTCGCTTGCCAGGTTGTGCGTGTGGATATGCTCGCCGATGGCGACGGGAGCCGTGATGCTGCCGATCAGGGCGCCGTAGCGCAGCACCTTGTCGCCCACGGCCAGCGCGCGGCGCGCCACCTTGTGGCCGATCTGGATGTCTTGCGCCAGGGTGACGGGCAAGCCGTCGATGGCGACGATCTCGCCGCTGGCCAAGGCCGTCCTGGCGATCAGGCAGTTATCCTCGGGCGACATCAGCAGCAGGCTGGCAGGCCGGGAAGCGAGGCTCATGGCGCACCCTCCCCGGCAATGACGGCTAGACGGTCGGCTGGCTCAGTTTTTCGCGCGTGCCGATCGACGACAGCATGGTGCGGCGCGAGGAATCGAGGTGCGAACGCATGGCCTCGAGCGCCTTCGGTATGTCGTGTTCCGCCAGCGCATGCAGGATCGCCAGATGCTCCTGCACCGCGTACTGGTTGCGGCCCTTTTCCTCGCCCTTGTCCCACTGGTAATGATAGTGGAAGACAAACGAGACGATATCGTAGAAGCCCTGCGCGAAGCGGTTGTTCAAGAGGCCGATCAGAAAGGTGTGGAACTCGCGGTCCAGCGCCGGAAACGCATTGTGGCGCGTAGCTATCCTGGCCGCCAGCTTCTCGTGCTGTTTGATCAGGCGCGCCAGTTCCGCATACGCCGGATCGCCATGCGGCAGGTGCGCAAACTGCTCCACGGCCGCCATCTCGAACATGCGCCGCATGTCCGCCAGTTCGGTGGCGAACGAGCGATCGAACGCGCACAGGCGCCAGCCGCCGCGCGGTTTCTTTTCGATCAGGCCGAAGCGCGAAAAACCGATCAGAAATTCGCGCACGCTGACGGTACTGGCGCCCGCCTCGCGCGCCAGCTCCGCTTCCGAAAATTCCGCGCCGGGCGGCATGTCGCGCTGATACACGCGCTCCATCAGCACCTGCTGGATACGCTCGGCCCCCGACTGCAATTCGGAGATGTCGAAGTAGTCGCCCGGTATGGGTTTGCGCAGCAGACGCCGGTCCGCCGGGCTGGCGATCAGCCGCCGCGTCGACAGGTAAGCGATCGCGCTGCGGATGGCCGTGCGGCTGCCCTGGCAGATGGTGGTCAGGAACTGCTCCGTCGGCAGCATCTCGCCCACTGCGACATTCTCGGCGAGAAATTGCAACAGCAGATTGGTACTGCGCTTGAAGACGGTGGCGGGTTTGGACATGGAGGAATGAACGCGCTATGCCAGCGAAAGGGAAAGTGGATGAGTGGGCCATTTTAGTCGATATCGGATTGGATCGGCATGCCGAAAAAGAAACAACTGCGGTGACGGGGGCCTTCATGGCTGCGCTCCCGCCGCCAGCATGGCGCGCAAACGCGGCTGCGCCAGCGCGGGACAGAGCTGCCGCGCCAGCGCCGCCACGGGCGCCATGCGGCGCGCGATCTTGCCGGCGTGGTGCTGGGCGATGTCGGCCAGGCGGTGCGCAAGAAAGGGATTGCAAAAGCGTTCCCTGACCTGCGCCACGTAGGCCAGCGCGGCGTCGCCGTGCTGCGCGCCCATGGCGGCAAACACGGGCAGCACTTCCTCGCGCCACAAGGCTTCCAGCGCGGCGCGCATGGCGCCATCGTCCATCGCCTCGCGCACCGTCATGCCGGCCGGGCTGCCCCGTTCCATCCATAGCTGCGCCAGATACGTGTGACCGAGGTTGAGCAAAAACAGCTTGCGCTGTTCATACTCGCGCAGGCTGTTTGTGACCACCAGCTGCGGATGGCGGCACGGCAGCAGCATGCCTTCCTGCGCCTCGATGGCCCACAGCGCATAGGGCTCGGCCACGGCGCCGACCGGTTCGATCGGCTCGGAAACGATGCGGTCGACGAGGGAATTGATCCACAGGCAGCCCGTTTCCAGGTAGCCGATGAAGGCGGCATCGCAATGCCAGTGCCGCGCCAATGCGACGATCACCTGGCGCAGTACATGACCGTTGTCGGCCACCAGTTCGCACGGAAAAATCGAGAGGGGCGCGGCGCAGGCCAGGAAGCGGCCGTGCAGCAGCACCAGCAGCTTGGCGGGAAAGCTGGCGGGAACGGTATCGCCGTCGAGCATGCCGGCGTGGTCGGATGCATCGAGCTGGTAGCCCGTGTCGCCCGTATTCGAGACGATCACGCGCGCGGCCACCGCCGCATCGCGCACCTGCGGCCAGTCGCTGCCCGCCTGCCACGCTTGCGTGACGGCGTGGGCGCGGCGCTCGTCATCGACTTGCGCGCCGTCCTGCCAGCCGCGGATGCGCACGGGATAGCCGCCGGGCTGGCGAAACGCCGCCACCCTCGCCGCGCCCTGCGCGCTGCCGGTCGTTTGCACGATGGTGATCTGCCCCAGCGCCTGGCCTGCCTCGGCCGCCTCGCTGACGAACAGGTCGGCGTGCGCCTGCAGGAAGCGGCTGGTGCCAAATTGCAGTATGGGGTTGAGATCGCGCATCTCAGACCTCGACGATGGCCTTGATGACACCCGCCTCGGGCTGCATCCAGCGATCGAGCACGCCGGTAAATTCGTCGAGCGTGGTGCGGTGGGTATTGAGCAGCGCGGTGGGGACTTTCCCCGCCTTCATGGCCGCCACCACGTCCTCGAAATCGTCGACGGTGGCATTGCGGCTGCCCAGCAAGGTGGTTTCGCGCTTGTGGAATTCAGGATCGGAGAACGACAGGCGGTCGCGCACGATCGACACCAGCACATAGGAGCCGCCGTGGGCGACAAAGTCCAGGCCCCGCTCCATGGCGGCGATGTTGCCGGTGGCGTCAAACACCACGTCGAAGAATTCGCCGCCGGTGGCATCCGACAGCTGCTGCTGGTCGCCCTCGCCCAGCGGCACCGTGCGGGCGATGCCCAGCGCGTCACGGCAGAACCGCAGGCGGTCGGCGCGGCCATCGAGCACCGTCACGTCGGCGCCTTTCAACGATGCGAACAGCATCACGGCCATGCCGATCGGGCCGGCGCCCACCACCAGCACGCGCTTGCCGGCGTCCACCGCGCCGCGCTTGACGGCATGCGCGCCGATGGCGAGAAATTCGATCATGGCCGCGTCGTCGAGCGAGATGCCTTCCGTCTTGAAGACAAAGCGCTCGGGCAACGCCAGGTATTCGCTCATGCCGCCGTCGCGGTGCACGCCCAGCACTTCGATGCGGGTGCAGCAGTTGGTCTTGCCCTGGCGGCAGGCCACGCAAGTACCGCACGACAGGTAGGGCATGACGTAGACCTGGTCGCCCACGGCCAGGCGCGAGCCGGCCGGCGCGCTGTGGATATGGCCGGACAATTCATGCCCCATCACGCGCGGATAGCTGAGGAAAGGCTGGGTGCCACGGAAGATATGCATGTCGGTGCCGCAGATGCCGACGCGGCGTATGCGCAGCAGCACTTCGCCCTCGGCGGGCACGGGCACGGGGCGCTGCTCCATGCGCAAACTGCCGGGCGTATCGCAAACGATACTTTTCATCATGGTCGTCTCTCTCGCCGCCCGGATCTTCCAGACGGCATATTATATTTAACGTACAAACCAACTGTGAAAAAAATCCGTCTGCGCGGATTGTCTTTCCAGCCCTGCCAGTGGCGCTTCTTGCTGCGCCGCACAACGAGCATGCCGTCATGCCGCCTGGCCCGAAGCTGTTTCTTTTACTGAAATCATGATTCGGTTTTATAAATATACCGTACAAAAAAATGAAGGTCAACGGATTCTTTTTCGGTTTTTTTTGGGCTCTCTGCTACATTCCTGCTTGACCCTGACGTGGCGTCAGGCGTCATCGTGGTAGCACGCACTGAAGACAAGGAGAAGACGATGCTGTTGAAAATCGGTGAACTGGCCAGGCTCACGGGCCTGACCATCCGCACCCTGCACCACTACGACAGCATCGGCCTGCTCTCGCCTTCGGGGCGCACGCAAGCTGGCTACCGCCTGTACCAGCACGGCGACATGGACCGGCTGCACCGGATCATGGCGCTGCGCAAGTTCGGGCTGTCGCTGGCCGATATCGCCAACGCCCTCGCCGGCCCGGACCTGCCCTTGAGCGCCATCGTGGCCCGGCAGATCGCCATGCTGGACCATCAGATCGCGCAAGCTTCCACCCTGCGTGTGCGCCTGCAAGGCTTGCAGGCGCAACTGGGACAAGGACAGGCGCCGGAACTGACCGAGTGGCTCACCACTATGGAGTTGATGACCATGTACGACAAATACTTTAGTGCCGAAGAACTGCAACAGCTGCCGCTGCTATCCGATGCGGCCGTGGAACAGGAATGGAAGGCGCTTGTCGCCCGAGTGCGCGCGCTGCAGGGGACGGGCGCTACGCCCGATGATGCGCGGGCGCAGGCCCTGGCCACGGAATGGATGGTCAAGCTGGTGCGCGACACGGGCGCCCATCCGGGCCTGTTCGCGCGGCTGAACAACATGCATGCGCAGGAGCCTTCCATGCAGCACGCCACCAGCGTCGATGCGGACTTGATGCGGTTCATCCTGGGGGCTTTCAATGCCTCGCGCATGGCGCTGTACAAGCCATTCCTCGACGAGCAGGAATACGCGCACCTGGTGGCCAACTACGGCAAGCGTTCGGGCGAGTGGCCGGCCCTGATCGCCGCCGTGCGCGCCGCCATCGATGCGCGCACGCCGCCCACCGACCCGGCCGTGCTGCAGCTGGCGCGGCAGTGGCTGGAACTGTTCCGCGCGTATGCGGGCAACAACCCGGCCACGCAGCTGAAATTCCGCCAGGCGCATCAGCAGGAACCGCGTTTGATGGAAGGCAGCTTTGTCGATGCCGCCATGCTGCAGTACCTGGGCGCGGCGATGGCCATCGTGGCGCAGGAAAAGCAAGGGTAACAGTTGGCGTGCGGTATTTTCCCGGCCAGGCCATGTAGAATCGGTCATCGCCAATCACAGGAATAACCGATGCGCCGCCTCTTGTTTGTATGTCTGTCCCTGCCCGCCCTGAACCTCGCCATGGCGGCCGAACCGCCCGTGCAAGGGGTGTGGCAGGGCACTGTGGGCAAGGCCGATATCGTCGCCTGCTTCAATCAACCCAGTCCCACGCAGGGCGCCGACCGCAGCGGCAGCTATTACTACACGCGCTACAAGACGCCGATCACGCTGACCAAACCGAACGGCAAAATCCTGTGGCAGGAACTCGACGCCAAGGGCGACACGACGGGCACGTGGTCTTTGAATGCGCCACAGGGCAACAAGGTCACAGGCACCTGGACCGAGCCGAAAAGCGGCAAGACCTTGCCGCTTTCCTTGAGCCTGGTGGAGGCGGCGGGCGACCGCGAGCATCCATCGTGCGGCAGCGATGCCTACAACCTGGCGCTGGAGGTTTTTCCCAGTACCAAGATAAGCAAGCCCATCGCCTTTGAGGGCAAGCAATACCGCAACCTGCAAGTGGGCGACACCATCACGGTGGAATTGATCGCGCCTGGCGACGGCATCGCGAAAATCAACGCGCAGCTGCGCGCCGTGCTGGCGAAGAACAAGAAGGACCTGGCCGACTTCTATGCCACGCGCCGCGAATACCTGGGCCGCAACGGTTTCACGGTAGAAGACGAAGTGTATACGGAACCGATCTACTGGTCGCCACGCTGGGTGACCATCAAATTCTACCGCTGGGCGGCCGGCTATGGCGCCAACGGCATCTCCATGAGGTTCCGCACCTGGGACGTGAAGACGGGCCAGGAAACGGACGTGTGGAACTGGTTTGGCGCCAGCGCCAGCGATGGCGACGACAAGGCCGAATTGCCGGACCGCCTGCGCCAGGCCCTGTTCAAGGATGTGAAAATCGACGCCGAATGCAAGGGCACGGATTACGACGGCCGCGGCCGCTTCCACCTGTCCTTGAAACCGGAAGGCGTGTCGTTCTGGGAAGACTCGAACGGCAGCGGCTGCGAAAACGATTTTTTACTGCCCTACAACAAGGTCGGCCCCTTCCTCACCGTCAAGGGCCGCGCCGCGCTCAGCGATCTGCTGCCGAAGAATTAAGCAGCGCCTCTGCCACCATCTCCGCCGTCGCGGCCGCCAGGGTCCAGCCCAGATGGCCGTGGCCCGTGTTGTAGTACACGCCCGGCACCTTGCCGGGCCCCACTTTCGGCAGCATGGCCGGCAGCATGGGGCGCAGGCCTGCCCACGGGATCACTTTGCGCGCATTGACTTCAGGAAAGCACTGCTCCACCCATTGCAGCAGCGGTCGGATGCGGTCGGCGCGGATGTCGTCATTGAAGCCGTTGAACTCGGCCGTACCCGCCACCCTGAGCCGGTCTTCACCCAGGCGGCTGCTGACCAGCTTGGTCGCATCGTCGAGCAGGCTGACGGACGGAGCCGCCGACTGGCTGGCTGCGTCATCGAGCTGCACGGTAATCGAATAGCCTTTCACGGGATACACGTTGACATGGTCGCCCAGCATGGCCGCCATGGCGCGGCTGGCCGTGCCCGCGCAGATGACGACGGCGTCGAACACGGCGCTGTCTTCGTCCATGGAAACACGCACCTTGCCGTGCTCGCGCGCCAGCGCGGTGACCTGCGCACCGTAGCGGCAGGCCACGCCCAGGCGGGCGCAGGCGTCGGCCAGGCCGCTGGTGAATTTGTGGATGTCGCCCGTGGAATCGCTGTCCGTGTAGTAGCCGCCGTAAAAGTCGCCGTGCAAGCTCGGTTCGATGGCGCGCATCTCCTGCGGCGTGACGGCGCGCCGCTGCAAGCCGCCCTGCGCCAGCAGGCGCGACACGCCGGCCGCCCGCTCGAAGCCGTGCCGGTCCCGATACACATGCAGGATGCCGGCGCGGCGGTGATCGAACGCTATCTTCTCTTCTTCCGCCCATGCAAACAGATGTGCGCGCGCGGCGATCGCCATGCGCGCCGTGGCGATGGTGTTGCGCTCGTAATCCGGCATGGCGGCGAGAAATTCCGCAAACCAGCTCAGCTTGTGCCAGCTGGGAGTCGGATTGAGCAGCAGCGGTGCATCGCGCCGCGTCATCCATTTCAGCGCATTCCATATCGTTGCCTTGTGGTTCCACACTTCCGCGTGCGAGGCCGACAATTGCCCGCCGTTCGCGTACGACGTTTCCATGGCGGCATAGCGGTGGCGCTCAATCAAGCTGACATCGACGCCCCGTTTCGCCAGCGCGTAAGCGGTGGTGACGCCCGTGATGCCGCCGCCGATGACGGCCACCGAGCGGCTCATGGCGCCCCTACCTTCTGCACGACGGTATCGCCCGCGTGCAAGACGCGGCCATCCTCGGCCAGCACGTCCATGCGGAGCACGGGCAAGCCTGAACCCCGTTGCAGCAAGGTCGAATGCGCCTCACCCGCCTCGAACAATTGCGCCTCGCTCCACTGGCGCAAGCCGACGACGACGGGAAACAAGGCCAGGCCTTTTTGTGTGAGCACATATTCCTGGTAGGCCGTGCCGTCCGAGGCGGGCGCAATGGTAAAAATACCTTCCTCCACCAAGGTATGCAGGCGGTCGGCCAGGATGTTCTTCGCCACTCCCAGGCTTTTCTGGAATTCGCCGAAGCGGCGCATGCCGTCGAAGGCGTCGCGCACGATCAGCAGCGACCAGCGCTCGCCGATCGCGTCGAGCGCGCGCGCCACGGGACAGGGGTCGGTTTTCAGGCTCTTGCGCTTGGCCACGGATGTCTCCTTGATTGAGTGGTTGCATTTTAAAACTTCTCGGCGTAGACTCCAACTGGTTTTAATTTGAAACCACATAGACATCCATGCGCGACACAACTTCTCCCCTTTCCCCGGCAACGCTTGCCCCCTCCCTCGTCTGGCTGTTTGCCTGTGCCGCCGGCCTCAGCGTGGCCAATGTGTATTACGCCCAGCCCTTGCTCGCCACCCTGGCGCGGGAATTCGGCATGACGGAGGCGGCCAGCGGCATGGTCATCACGGCCACGCAGCTCGGCTGCGCGCTGGCCCTGCTGCTGCTGGTTCCCCTGGGCGACATGCTGAACCGGCGCCGGCTGACCCTGTTCCAGCTGGGCTTGCTAGCCGTCACGCTGGCGGCGCTGGGCTGCGCCCGTTCCACGGCAGCCTTGCTGGGCGGCATGCTGCTGGTGGGCTTGCTAGGCACGGCCATGACGCAAGGCTTGATCGCCTATGCGGCCAGCGCGGCGGCCAGCCATGAGCGGGGTCGGGTCGTCGGCATGGCGCAGGGCGGCGTGGTGATCGGCCTGCTGCTGGCGCGCACCCTGTCCGGCGTGGTGGCCGATCTCGCCGACTGGCGCGCCGTGTATTTTGTCTCCGCAGCCATCGCCTGCGCCCTGCTGTTGCTGCTGTGGCGCAAGCTGCCGCCGGCGCAGGCATCCAGTCAGAAGCTGGCATACGGCGCCCTGCTCGCCTCGATGCTGGAGATGCTGGTGCACAACAAGGTGCTGCGCGTGCGGGGCATGCTGGCCCTGCTGATGTTTGCCGTCTTCAATATTTTCTGGAGTGCTCTGGTGCTGCCCCTGACAGCGCAGGGCTACAGCCATGCGGCCATCGGCGCATTCGGCCTGGTCGGCGTAATCGGCGCGCTGGGCGCGGCGCGTGCGGGCGACATGGCGGACAAAGGCCGCGCGCAGTGGACGACGGGCGCGGCCCTGCTGTTGCTGCTGGCCGCGTGGCTGCCGCTCGGCTTTGCGGGCGCGGCCCTGTGGCCCCTGGTCGTCGGCATCATCGCACTGGACCTGGCGGGCCAGGCCATCCACGTGACGAACCAGAGCCTGATTTTCAAGCAGGACAGCGACGCGCACAGCCGCCTGGTGGCGTGCTACATGCTGTTTTATGCGGTGGGAAGCGGACTCGGTGCGATTGCCGCCACCAGCGTGTATGCGCTGGCGGGCTGGCATGGGGTATGCGCGCTGGGCGCGGCGGTCAGCTTGCTCGCCCTGCTGTTCTGGCGGCTGACCTTGCCTGTTGAAAAAGCTTAGTTCAGCATGGCCGCGGCGGAACCGTGACGATAGGTTTTCAACGCATCGGGCTGGATCTGGATCAGCGAACCGCTGACTTTAATCAGGTGCAAGTCCGTCAGCTGGTGCAGCACGCGCGACAGGGTGGCGGGCGCCAGGTTCAAAAACGATGCCAGTAAGCTTTTCTTCAGGTCCAGCTTGACTTCGTTCGAACGCTGCTGATCCGATGCCTGCAGCAGATACTCGACCACGCGCTGGGTGGCGTTCTGCACGGAGCAGCGCTCCACGTTGCGAATGAAGCCCATCAGGTGGTGCGACAGGCTGTTCATCATCTGGCGCGCAATGCGGGGCGACTGGTCCAGCAGGCGCAGCAGCGCGTGCGGCGGGATGCGCAGCAGCAGGCAGTGCTCGAGCGCTTCGGCGCAGAACGGATACGGTTCATCGAGGAAAATCATGGCTTCGCCGAAGCTCTGGCCCGGGCGGATCAATTCCAGGACCTTGTCGGTCCCTTCCATGGAAAACACGCTCAGCTTGACGAGGCCGAAGACCACCACGTAGGCGCCTTCCGCCACTTCGCCCTTGCGGAACAACACTTTGCCTTTTTCCACTTCGACACGCACGACATCCTGGCGCAATTGCTCTAATTGCGAAGGGGAAATATGACGGAACAGAGCCTGGCTCGATAGCAAGCCATCGACGTTGACCTTATGCATGACACTCTCTTATTAGATTAGCGAATGACTAAGAGTGTAATGCGCAGGCACGGTCAAGGCCATACGTCAAAGGAACTAGGGTTGTCTAGGCCGGAACGCCATGCAGATCAAACAATCGCGCATTCCTTGCGCACTATTTGCGCTTTGTTTGATCTTTATTTGCCTAACTCACGCTCGACCGCATACACGGCGATCTGCACGCGGCTGCTGAGCTTAAGCTTTTTGAGGATGTTTTGCACGTGGATTTTCACCGTGCTTTCGGCCACGTCCAGCTGGCGCGCGATTTCCTTGTTGCTCAGCCCTTGCGCCAGGCACGCCATGGCTTCGCGTTCGCGCGGCGTCAGTTTGTCGTAGTCTTCCTGCGGTGCGTTCTGCCCCGCGCGGAACTGCGACACGAGCTTGGCCGTCATGGCGTCGGCAATCACCGATTCGCCGGCGGCGGCGCGGCAAATGGCCAGGCCCAGCTGCTCGGCTTCTATATTTTTCAACAAATAGCCGCGCGCGCCCGCGCGCAGGGCCGCGCCCAGATCGGCCGCGTTTTCCGACACGGTCAGCATCAGCACCACCATCTGCGGCATGTCCTGCAAGATCAGCTGCAGCGCCTCGACGCCCGTCACGCCGGGCATGTTCAAGTCCATCAGCACCACATCGGGCCGCAGTTCTGCCGTCAGGCGCACGCCGTCAAGCCCGTTCGATGCCTCGCCCACCACCTGGAATTGAGGATTGCGCTGCAATAGCAGCTTGACGCCGCTGCGCAGCAGGGTGTGGTCGTCGACCAGCAGGATTTTGATTGGTGCGTTCACTATGTTTGTTGCCTGATAGGGATGAATCATCTGTTACGCGGCCTGGCGCCGGGCCGCCGGCAGGGCCAGCGAGATCGTCGTGCCGCCGCCGGGCGTGCTGTCGATGGCAAATTGCGCACCGAGCCGCTCGGCCCGCTCCTGCATGATACGCAAGCCGATCTGCAATTCCGTTTTCTTGTCGCGCAGGTTGGCGGCAAAGCCTTCGCCATCGTCGCGTACCTGCAGCGCAAAGTCGCGCCCGTTTTCCACGCGCAGCGCCACGTTGCTGGCCTGCGCGTGCTTGCGGATATTCGACAGCGCTTCCTGCACGATGAACAGAATCTGCAACTGCTGCTCGGGCGCCAGCGGCGCGCCATTGCCGCTCATTTCCAGGCTGCCGGCGACGCCCGTCTGCAGCTCGAACTTGGCCAGCACTTCCGACAGCTTGCTTTCCAGGTCGCTGCCATGCCAGCGCGTGCGGAAATTGACCAGCAATTCGCGCACGTCCTGGTAGCTTTGCTCGACGCCCATGCGCATCAGCGGCAACACTTCGGCCGCCTCGTCGAGCTGGCCCCGGCGCACGGAATCGTCGAGCATCTGCACTTGCAGGCTGATGAAGTTCAGGCTTTGCGCGATACTGTCGTGCAAGCCTTCGGCCAGCAGGCTGCGTTCGCGCGCCACGGCAAATTCCTTCTCGCGCGCGATCAGGCGCTGGTTCTCGATGGCGATGCCCAGGCTCTGGCCCAGGGTTTCCAGCCAGCCCTGCTGCTGCGCATGCACGGCTTGCGGGCGGGCAAAGTGCAGCGAAAAACTGCCCACCACCTGCTCGCGCGCGAGGATGGGAAAAACGGCGATGGCGATAAAACCTTCATCTTGGCAACGGTAGCGCTGCAAGGCTTCGACCTGGCGGAAATCGCGGATCTGAATCACGCCCTGCGCCACGGCCGCGCCGCACAGGCAATCGTTGTTGCGGATACAGTGTTCCTCTTCCACCATGGCGTCGGAAATACCCTCGTGCACGATGATGTGCACGGTGTCCTGCTGCGGATCGAGGATGCGCACGGTGCCGCCTTCGGCCTGCGCGAACTGCATCACGTGGCGCAGGAAGCCACGGCACAGCGCATCGATGGCGTGTTGTCCCGCCAGCAGGGTAGAAATGTCACGCAGGGTGGCCAGCTGGCGTTCCTGCGCGGCGCTCAGGCCCGATGCGGCTTGCGCCAGGCGGCGCTGGCGCCAGCGCGAGGCTGGAAGTTGTTTGCGGGAAGGTTGACTGCGCGGCGCATGCATGAAGAACTCGAATCTGAAAAGTGATACGCCCGGCAAACGCTGCGGCCTGCCGGACAGGTAAAGGTTACAAACGGATCTCGGTGCCGAGCAGCTTGACGAACTGCGCCAGCCAGGCCGGATGGGCGGGCCAGGCCGGGGCCGTGACGAACTGGCCATCGGTGACGGCGTCCGTGACGGCGATATCGGCATACGTGCCGCCCGCCAGTTTCACTTCCGGCGCGCAGGCGGGATAGGCGGAAATACGCTTGCCGCGGATGACGTCGGCGGCGGCCAGCAATTGCGCGCCGTGGCAGACGGCGGCGACGGGCTTGCCCGCCTCGGCGAAATGGCGCACGGCGGCGATGACTTTCTCGTTCAGGCGCAGGTATTCGGGCGCGCGGCCGCCGGCGATCATCACGGCGTCATAGTGGACCGGGTCGATCTCGTCGAAGCTGGCGTTCAGGGTGAACAGGTGGCCCGGCTTTTCCGTGTAAGTCTGGTCACCCTCGAAATCGTGGATGGCCGTCTTGATCGTCTCGCCGCTTTTCTTGCCGGGGCAGACGGCATGCACGGTATGGCCGAGCATCAGCAGGGCCTGGAACGGCACCATCGTTTCATAATCTTCTGCAAAATCGCCGGTCAAAAACAGAATTTTCTTCGCTGCCATTTAGTTCTCCTATGAAAGATTGATTCCGCAAGGCGTATCTTAGCGCGACTTGGTAGCCATACTGGATATTTATCAAACTTTTGCGCCTTGATCGAGGATTTTACAGGCTGAGGCAGAATTTTTTACAGGCTCGCCGGTCAAATCAGGTACACCTCCTTGAAAGGCCGGGCCATGGACAGCAGCACAAACAGCGGCGGCAGCACGCTGATACGTATCTTCGACCATTTCCCCGATGCGGAGCGCGCCCGCATCCGCTTGCTGGCCGAAGGCTTTCCTCCTCACGCCGTACAACTGGACGCGGGCGACGACGAGGCCGGCCCAGTGCAGGGCAATTTTACGGTCGGCAACCGCGACACCATGACCAGCCGGCTGGAACGCGCGATCAACGCCCTGTTCGGCGGCGACAACCATATGTACCGGCGTAACTACGGCAAGACGGCGTTTCGCGGCATGTTCCGCCTCATTGTCGCCGTCAGCGATCCGCAGGAGCAGGAACGGGCGCACGCCATCGTGCAGGCATGCAATGGCTGCGACATCGAACAGCGCACGGCCAGCCACGCGGGCGGCCGGCGCGCCGATGCAGGCACACCGGCGCTGGCGGGCTGACGCCCTCCCCTGCACGGCGAAATTATGGCAAGATCACCGTTCCTTCATTCCACAGCGGAACTTGCCATGATTTTTGAAATTGCCCATATCCAGATCAAATCAGCCACGCATGAGGCCTTCGAAGCGGCCGTAGCGAAAGCCGTGCCCCTGTTCCAGCGCGCGCGCGGCTGCGAATCGATGCGACTGGAGCGCTCGATCGAAAACGGCGACGCCTACCGCCTTGTAGTGGGCTGGACGACCCTGGAAGACCATACCGTGCATTTCCGCGGCAGCGACGACTTCCAGGCCTGGCGCAGCCTGGTCGGCGAATTCTTCGCCGCCCCGCCGCAAGTCGAGCACATGGACACGGTGCTGACGGGATTTTAAGCGGGCGTTTTAAGCGCGGATTTTCAAACATACCCGGGTACAGCCCGCCGCATTTGTCCGCGACTTGGAGCGCGGTTTTGTCGGATTACGCACGGCGTTGCCGCGCTGATCCGACCTACGCCACCCATCCGACCTGCGCCACTCGGCGCTTAGACGGCTGGATGGTGAAACACCTGCCGTAAATATGCGAGGAAGGTTTCATCCTTGCACAGGGTCTTGCCCGGTGAATCCGACAATTTCGCCACGGACTGACCATTGCAGCGCACCAGTTTCATGACGATGTTGAGCGGCGTCAAACCGACGTCGTTGGTGAGGTTGGTGCCGATGCCAAAGCCCGTCATGATGCGGTCGGCGAAGTGCTGGTACAGGGCGAATGCCTTGTCCAGGTCCAGGCCGTCGGAAAACACGAGGCGCTTGGTGTTGGCGTCGATGCGCAGGGCCGCATAGTGGGCCAGCGCCTTCTCGCCCCACTCGACGGGGTCGCCCGAATCGTGGCGCAAGCCGTCGAACAGCTTGGCGAAATACAGGTCGAAGTCGGCCAGGAAGGCATCCATGCCGACCACGTCCGTCAGGGCGATGCCCAAGTCGCCCCGGTATTCCTGCACCCAGTCTTCCAGGGCCGCCTTTTGAAAGTCGCGCAAGCGCACGCCAAACGACTGGAACGATTGCATGTATTCATGCGCCATGGTGCCGATCGGCACGATGCCGAGCTTTTTCGCCAGGTAGACATTCGACGTGCCCTTGAAGTATTCGGGCACTTCGCGTGCCAGCCGTTGCACCACCTCGTCATGCCAGGCACCGGAAAAACGCCGGCGCACGCCAAAGTCCGAGAACTCGAACGGATGCTTGCGCCGCGGCAGCTTGCCGAATTCCTTGACGGCCGCCACTTTCAAGCCCAGGCGGTGGCGCCCTTCGCGCATGGCCGCATCGAGGTCGAAACGGCGGAAATACAGTTCGTTGATAATGTACAGCACGAAAATCTCGAAACCCATCACGTGCACCTGCGGCCCGGCCGCATGCACGAGCAGGGTGTCGCCATCGGTGCTGACGTCGATGAACTTGCGCTGGAAACGGAATACCGTCAAAAAATCGACGAAATCGCTCTTCATGAAGCGCAGCGTGCGCAAATAGGCCAGCTCGTCGTCGGCAAACGACATCGAACACAGGTGGTCGAGCTGTTCTTCCAGCTCATCCTTCAGTTCGGCCAGGGGAAAGGCGGTGGCGTTGCGGCAGACAAATTCGTATTCGGTATGGGTATTCGGATGACCGTGCAGCAAGGCTTGCCACATTGTAAATTTATACAGATCGGTTTCCAGCAAACTGCGCACTATCGGGGTCATGTGTGTTTTCTCCAACTTCCTGAAGCCAGAATAGTACGCCACCGCAAGCATTTCAGCAGGGTTCGCTTGCAGAAAGCGTCAATCGCCTGCGTTGGCCAGCAATTCAGGCACGACGTCGGTGGACGTGGCCAGCCGCGCGCCGCGCTCATGCATGGCAGCCAGGAAATCGCGCTGCTGCGCCGCAAAGCCCGTGACGGGACTCATGCAGTCGGTCAGCAAGACCAGGCGCGACAAGGCCGCCCTGCCTTGCTGCGCTTCCAGGTAATCGGCGATGTGCTCGGTGCTGGCTTTGACGCAATGGCTGCCCGCCTCGCCGGTGACATAAATCTGCTGCGCCGGCAGCAAGGTGTCGAGGAAGGCGCGGTTGAGCTGGGTGGCCGCATCCTGCGCATCGGGCACTTCCGCCATGACGGCCGAGTAATGCTCGGTCCACGGATTGGAACCCTTGCTCAGCTTGGCCACCACTTGCAAGTTGGCCGCTTCCCAGGCGTTGTAGGCGGCGCGCACGGCCGCGTGGATATTCTGGCCCCAGCTGCCGATCTCGCAATGCACGGGCCATACCATCAGCTGGTAGCGTCCCGCCTGCTGCAAGGCGTCGAGGTAGGCCAGCGCGCGCGGCAAGGCGCCGCTGGCGGCGGGCAGGAACAGGCGGTCGCGCACTTGCTGAGCGCTGATCTGCGTAAACGGCGGCACGGCGCCGCCATCGCCCGTGCGCCAGAAGGCGGGGTGGGCGATGTCGTAGCGGTGGTGGGCGTCGAGCGTCACGCTGATCTGCGTCAAGCCGCTTCCCCCTTCGCGGATCAGCTGGGCCACGCGCAGCATGTCCGCGTGGGCGCCGGGCACGGGCAAGGCCGGCGCCGCATCGGGCGGCAGCCAGGTGGCAGGCAAGTCGCAAAAATCGTTTTGCGGGTCGATGACGAGCAAGTGCAGCTGGCGTTTCATGGCGGTCCTCGTGCGTGGCAGGAAGTTGCATGATAATGGCAACATCGCCATCACGCCAATCCGGAGCCCGTCATGCACCATGCCAATCGCAATAACTTGCGCCCGAACAAGTTACTCAACAGCAAATGGACGGCCGTCACGCCCGTCAACAAGGAAAAGCATTTTCTCGTCATCAAGCTGTGCGCCCCGGCCACGCCGGATGAACCGGCCACGCACGTGGAACTGGAAGCCGTGCATTCGGGCCGCGTGCAGATCCTGCCATGGCGCGCGCTGCAGGATGCGGCGCAGTGGCATCAGGGGTGGAAGACATAGCGGCGCCGGCGCCGCTCGACCAGCTTGACGGCCGCCTCGCCCGCTTCCGCCATGGCATCCGCTTCCGTTGTAAACTGGTGGTCAGCCGACACCCTGCGCTTTTTCACCAGGTTCACCCTGTGCATGGGATTGGCGGTAGGGGCATAGATGGCAACATAGGCGCCCCATAGCTTGCAGCCCCGCAAGGGTTCCGCCGTGTAATTCACCTCATAAAAATCAACATACTTTATCGGCACGATGTGCGCTCCAAAAATGACATGGCCGGACAGCTTGTCTCTACGGACTGACGCGGTGAGGGTAAAACCATGCGCTCGCGATTGCTCAGGATACTCAATTCAGCTCTCTTTTTATCACGCGGCACAGGAGAAAAAGGATGAATGACTACATCATCTTCATGCATGACGACACGGAAACACCGATGGACGTCGCCACGTCCGCCTGGGAAGACTACTTCGCCATGCTCAGGGCCAGTGGCCGCTTCTGCGGCGGCAGCTCCATCGGTCCCGGTATCTGCGTGCACCGGTCCGGCCAGGCCAGACCGGTCACGCCACACTTGTCAGGCTATATACGTGTGCAAGCTGAAAGTATAGACGATGCAAAAAAATTGTTAATTGGAAACCCCGTACTGAACGCAGGGGGCACGGTGGAAATTCGCGAACTGCCGCGCGACTGACGCGGCATCGCTGGCCCCTACTTCCCCGCCTCGGCAGCGGGATGCATGGACCAGACGACGCTGAGGATTTTCCATTCGCCGTCGCGCTTGACCATCTGCCACGCTTCCACGCCATAGTTCGACAATTTGTCACCGACAAGGAATTCGTAATCGAAGTTGACCCACGCCACATGGCGGTCCTGGGTGATCTTGACGTTGTAGAATTTTTCTTCCGTGCGCTGCGGTTCGCGCTGGATGAAGTTGGCGAAACCGGCATAGCCGGCCGCCCCGACGCCGTCGAAGTGGACGTCCGTCGTGGCGCGCGTTTTCTTGATGAAAGCATCGTCGGCCGGCGAGGCGAACAGGATATTCGTGTGCAGCATCAGCGACGACAGCCGCTTGACATCCTTGGCGATCAGGGCCGCCTGGAAGTCGGCGACGACTTGCTCGATGGCGCGGATATCCTCGGGCGTAGAGGCGTGGCGGCCCACATGGGGCGGCGCAGGCGGCGCAGCGGGCGCAGTCTGCGCCAGCGCCATGCCTGCCGAAAACAGGGAACAGCCGAACAGTATTGCGCTTGCCAACTTGTGCATGAGGGACTTTCATGGCGAACGGCTCGCCGGCCTGGCACGGGGCGTACCGCCGGCAAGCTTATGTCAACCATGGCAGATTGGCAATCCCTCTTTGGAACTAGAGCGGGGCCAGACTCAGGCAGCCAGGGCCTCGATCGACGCGCGGCCCTTGGCGATCGCGCTGGCGACGGCATCCTCGCCCATGGCCACGCCTTCGGCTTGCACGAACTCGATGTCGGTAATGCCGATGAAGCCCAGCGCCGTGCGCAGATAGGTGCTCAGGTGGTCATACGCGGCACCCGGACCTTCGCTGTAGACGCCGCCGCTGGCCGTGAAAATCACCGCTTTCTTGCCCGTGGCCAGGCCGACGGGACCCGTTGCCGTGTACTGGAAAGTGCGGCCCGCGCGCGCCACGTGATCGATCCACGCCTTCAGGGTCGACGGCACGGAAAAGTTGTACATGGGCGCGGCCAGCACCAGCACGTCGGCGGCCAGCAATTCATCGACCAGGGTATCGGACAGCTGCACCGCCGCTGCCGCCTGCGCGCTGCGCTGCTCGGCCGGCGTGAAGAAGGCGCCCATCACCTCTTCCGTCAGGTGCGGCACCGCTTGCGCGGACAGGTCGCGCTCGACGACGCTGGCACCTTGCGCGGCCAGTTTCGCGACGAATTCGCCCGACAATTGACGCGACAGGGAACCGCTGTTGCGCACGCTGCTATTGATGTATAAAACCTTGCTCATGAAGTGCTCCTGGGAAAACGGGTGACGGGATGGGCCGCATCGCAGCCCTTGCATACAGCATAGTTCAGGTCTACCATCGAGAAAACCATGTAAATATCAATGATTAACATCGAATTTTTAGATAGGGATTTGCCATGAGAGAACCGGGCCAGCCTTCGCTCGACCAGTTGCGCGTGTTCGTCGCCGTCATCGACGCGGGCGGCTTCGCCCACGCGGCGCGCCAGCTGCACCGCACGCAGTCGGTGATCAGCTACACCATCGCCAACCTGGAAGAACAGCTGAATGTGGTGCTGCTCGACCGCGGCAAGCGCAAGCCCACGCTGACGGACGCGGGCAAGGCCCTGCTGGCCGACGCGCGCGCCGTGGCCCTGAAGGTCGATGCCATGCGCGCGCGCGCCAAGGCGCTGGCTGGCGGGCTGGAGGCGGAAGTGTCGGTGGTGGTCGACGTGATGTTCCCCACCTGCGTGCTGGTGCGCGTGCTCGAGGCGTTCCAGGCCCAGTTCCCCACCGTCGCCCTGCGCCTGCGCATCGAAGCCATGGGCGCCGTGGCGCAGCTGGTGATGGATGGCAGCTGCCACATCGGCCTCGGCGGCTGGATGACGGCCACGGCCAGCGTCTTCGAGCGCCTGGCCGTCGGCCACGTGCGCCTGATTCCCGTAGCCGCGCCCAGCCATGCGCTGGCGCAGCTGGAAGGCCCGATTGCGTCCGGCGTGGCGCGCGAACACGTGCAGCTGGTGCTCAGCGACCGCAGCGTGCTGACGGAGGGCCAGGATTTCGGCGTGCTGGGCTTGCGCAACTGGCGCCTGGGCGACCTCGGCTCCAAGCACGCGCTGCTGCGCGCGGGCCTGGGCTGGGGCAACATGCCAGAAGCGATGGTGCGCGAGGATTTGACGGAGGGACGGCTGGTGCACCTGCCGCTGGCCGTCGACAACGGCGAGAATTACCCGATTTACCTGATCCAGCGCGCCGACACGCCGCCGGGCCAGGCGGGCAAGTGGCTGACGGAGCGGTTTGCGGAGCAGTTGCCGCTGCTGCCAGAAGCGGGGTTCTAGATAAGTGAGCGCGAAGGTATGATAGTGGCCCGCGGCGGGAATCTGGCGTCAGACGGGGACGCCGAGTCCCTCAACAGCGCCACCGCAAGGCTGAGTGCCAACGTGTCCGGGGGCTGACCCCAGGGCTTCTAGAAGAACGCGCGGACGGGTATCATGCCGCAGCAAACCCCAAACAAGTGCCGGGGTCAGACCCGACGGGTCTGACCCCGATTTCAGACACAACCTTGAAGAGATTCACATGGCCGGCATCGACGACTTCGTCAACAAGCAAAAACCAGGCGCGCGCTTCGTCATCACGGCGCAGATGCTGCGCATGACGCCGCAGCAGTTCGACTCGCTGGCGCAGGAATGGATGGAAGACGGCGGTCCCGGCTTCGACGTGGCCGGCATCCCGCACCGCGTGGTCGTCGATGGGCAGTTTTATATTGCGCGGCTCACCGTGGCACGCCACGGCGAGCCTGAGTAAAAGCTACTCGACGCCCAGCACGTGCAGGCGGCGGCGCAGGCGCGCCACTTCCTCCGATAAATCAACCACCAGCGCGGCCAGTTCGGCGTTCGCGCCGAACACGGATTCGATTTCGTGCAGGCGGCGCGCGCGCACCAGGTCCAGGCTGGTGAAGCGCCACGCCGTCAGCTGGCCCGCCGGCGGGCCGTCCTGCAGCAGCACGCCCGTCTGCACATGCTGCACCACCCAATCCGGTTCCACCGCGCAGGCGCGCGCCAGTTCTTCCAGGCTCAGGGCACGATCTTCGAGCAATTCGCCAATTACCTTGTTTGTCATGATTTACCCTCCCAGCTTCTGGCGCGGATTGAAAGCCATCTCGCGCGCCATGGTTGCATACAGTTCGCGCGCCTTGTCATCGTTCGCCGGCGGCAGCACCACTTCCAGCAGCAGATACAGGTCGCCCGGCTGGGCGGCGGGAATGCCGCGCCCCTTCAGACGCAGCTTGCGCCCCGTCTGCGAATTGGGCGGCACCGTGACGGTCACGGTGCCCGATGGCGTGGGCACGTCGATGTCGCCGCCCAGCGCCGCTTCCCACGGCGTGACGGGCACCGTCTCGAACACGTCGCGCCCTTCCACCTTGTAGCGCGCATCGGGCCGGAAGCGGATTTCCAGGTACAAGTCGCCGGCGGGCGCGCCTCCGCTGCCGGGATTGCCCTGCCCCTTCATGCGCAGCTGCTGTCCTTCCGTGACGCCTTTCGGTATCGTCACCTCCAGCGTGCGTTCGCGCGTCACCACGTGGCCTTGCGCATCCGCTTCGGGCACGCGCATGACGATGTGGCGCCTGGCGCCCTGGTAGCTGTCCTGCAGGTCGATGGTGATGGCGGCGTGGCTGTCTTCGCCCTGCATCTGGAAACTGCCGCCGGCGCGGCGGCGCCCGCCCACGTGGGCGAACAGGTCGGCAAAGAAGTCGCTGTCGTCGGCGCCCGACGATTCGTAGCCCGAACCCCAGTCCGGCGGCGGACGGAATGGCTCGCCCCGTGGATGGCCTTGCGCGCTGCGCCCAAGTTCATCGTAGGCGGCGCGCTTTTCCGCGTCGCCCAGCACGCCGTAGGCCTCGTTGAGGGCCTTGGTGCGCTTGTCGGCGTCCGGTTCCTTGCTCACGTCGGGATGGTATTTGCGCACCAGCTTGCGGTACGCTTTCTTGATCTCGGCCTCGGACGCCGTCTTCTCGACGCCAAGCTCCTTGTAATAATCCTTGTATTCCACCGTGCTCGCTCCCCATGGTTGAACTGCCTATGGGAAGAGTACACGAATTGGGCGCTGGACAGCGTGTGCACGATACAACGCTGCCCGACACGTATCAGCGCACGCGGCGCAGCGAGGAAATGCGGCGGTCGAGGCCACCGTGCAGGCGGCCATAGCTGCCTGGCCCCATCACCACGCAGCGGCCGCGGAAGTTGGCATCGACGCAGAATTGCCAGCGGCCGTAATTGACGACAATCGATTCGGCGCGGTCATTGAAGCCATAGCGGCTCAAGTCGCGCACTTCGCGGTCCAGGCGCACGGGCCGGCCGCGCATGCCGGCATCGGGGAACAGCAGCACGGCGCCATTCATGTCGGGACGGTGGCCGCCGCCGTGGCCGGGATAGCCAGGATAAGGACGCTCCGGCTCCGGACGCGGCGGGCGCGGTGGATACGGGCGGTGATCGCCGCCGCCATGGCCCGGACGGCCCACTTCGCGCACGGAGGAAACGGCGTCGTTCATGCCCGGCATGCTGCCGTAGCGGCCAGGTCCGAAGGTACGGCAGTTGCCACGGTAATTGGCGTCCTTGCACACTTCCCAGGTACCCGAGCGCACGATGATGCTCGAGGTCTTGTCGTTAAAGCCCATGCGCGACAGGTCGCCCGTGTCGGAACGCAGGGTCACGGGGCGCCCGCGGAAACCGGCGTCTTCGAACAGGGTGATTTCACCCGCGGATGCGGCAAGGGGGGCGAGGAAGGTGGCGGCGCACAACAGCGCGGGCCGGAAAGATCGAACCATGACAACTCCAATACGGATACATTTTCGCCAGTGTAGACCTGGCGGCAGGCGGCGAGTGTAACAAAGGGCAAGCAAATGTCAGCGCACGGCAGCGAATGTAAAAACCGCCTGACGGGATCAACCCGGCAGGCGGTGTGTCAGCACGACGTCAGGACGGGATCAGCGTACGCGGCGCAGCGAGGAAATCTGGTTTTCCATGCTGTTCAGGCGGCCATATTCGCCGGGCCCGATCACTTCGCAGCGGCCACGGAAGTTCGAATCGCTGCACACTTCCCACTGGCCCTCGTAGACGACGATGGACGAGGCGCGGTCATTGAAGTTGTAGCGCACCAGGTCTTCCGCATTGCGGTCCAGCGCCAGCGGCTCGCCGCGCATGCCCGCTTCGGGGAACAGCAGGACGGCGCCGCGCTGCTGGTACTGCGGCTGCTGGTATTGCGGATACTGCGGCTGGTCGTACTGCGGCCGCTGGTACTGATTATCGTACTGCTGCTGGCGGCGCCCTTCGCGCTCGTCGACCATGCGCGCCGACGAGACGCGCCCATCGAGGCCGCGGCCCAGGTCGTCATGGCGGCCAGGGCCGAAGATGCGGCACACGCCGTTGTAGTTCGAATCGCTGCACAGCTGCCAGTAGCCGTTATACACGACGATGCTGGTGGTGCGGTCGTTGAAACCGATATTGACGAAATCGTCCGTGTCGCGGTTCAGGCGCGCCGAGCCGCCATTCTGGCCCGCGCCCGAATACACTTCCAGGGTGCCGCCACGGCCATAGCCGCCATGGCCCCGGTCGGGATCGCGTCCCGGGCGTCCCGGATTGTAGCCATCGCCGCGGCCCGCTTCGCGCACCGAGGAAATGGCGTCGTTCATGCCCGGCATCGAACGGTATTCGCCCGGCCCCAGGGTACGGCAATTGCCGCGAAAACCGGCATCGGTACACACATCCCACGTGCCCGAACGCACCAGGATGCTCGACACCTTGTCGTTGAACCCAAAGCGCGACAGATCGTCCGTCGTCTCGCGCAGGTTTACTGCGCGGCCGCGCAGATCAACGTCTTCGAACAAGGTGATATCGCCCGCATGGGCGGCCGCATGGGCCCCCAGCGAGAGCAGCAAGGTGGCCGCGCATGCCAGCGTGTGTTTGAAAGGGCCCGTCATGATTAACTCCATTCTTCATTCTTTGGTGATGATTTGCCTGGCTGTTGCGCCAGGATGCTAGTGTAACAAATACAAGGGCACGCGACAGGCCCGATCACGCATTCAATACAGGCGGCGCAGCGAGGAAATACGCTTGTCGAACGTCGTGTTCAGCACTTCATACTTGCCCGGCCCCATGCGCTCGCAGGTGCCGTTGAACTGCGAGTCCGTGCAGACTTCCCAGGTGCCTTCGTTGATGGCGAGGGATGCGGCCTGGTCGTTGAAGTTCAGGCGCACCAGGTCGCTGACGTCACGGTTCACCTGCAGCCCTGGCCCCTTCAGGAACGCGCGCCCATACAGCACCACCAGGCCCTCGTCATTTTGCGGACGGTTCTCCTCGCGCGGATCGACCAGGCGCGCCGACGACACCCGTCCATTCAGGCTGCCCAGATCATCATGGCTGCCAGGCCCGAACACGCGGCAGCTGCCACGGTAGTTGGAATCGCTGCACAGCTGCCAGTAGCCGTACTCGACGCGCGCGCTGCTGGCGCGGTCGTTGAAGCTGATGTCGACCAGGTCGTCGCGGTCCGAGTTCACGCCGGCCGATGCGCCGCGCTGGCCGCCGTCGGCGAACAGCTCCAGCGCCGCGCGGCGCCCGCCGCTGTTGCCACTGCTGCCACCCAGTTCCCGCACGGACGAGATTTTATCGTTCATGCCCGGCATCGAGCGGTAATCGCCCCGCTCCAGGGTCTTGCAATCGCCCTTGAAATCGGCATGCGTGCACACTTCCCAGCTGCCCGAATCGACCTGGATGCTCGAGACGGTGTCATTGAAATTGACACGCGACAAGTCGTCCGTCGTATCGCGCAAGACCACCACCCTGCCCTTGAAATTGTCATCGGTGTACAGGCGGATCTCGCCGGCCTGCGCCGCGAGGTGAACAAACAGCGAACTGGCACACAGCAGAGCAAAGGCGAGCGGGCGATGCATGGGGCGGTCTCCGGTGGCGGCAAAAGTAAGTGATCGACATGACAACTGATGTCAGTGTAGCCATCCACAGAAAAAACGGTGTAACAAAGTATGGGAAAAGCACAATAAATTGTTACCAAAAGCAATAACTGGCCCCGCAGGAGCCGGTTATTGCCACTTCGCGTACTATCCGCGTCGCGTCAGCGCACTTCGCGCACCGACGAGATGCGGTTGCTCATGCGCTCCAGGCTCGCGTACTCGCCCGGCGTCAAGGTGCGGCAGCGGCCACGGAAGCCCACGTCTTCGCATACTTCCCAATAACCGGAGCGCACGCGCACGCTTTGCACCGTGTCGTTGAAGTCGCGTTCGCGCAAATCGGCGGAAGCGTTGCTCACGTTCAAGCTGCGGCCGGCGAAATCGTCGCGCGTATAGAAGGTCAGTTCGCCGCCCAGCGAGCGCCCCGGCAAATGGCCGCGCTCGCGGTCACGCTCCCGGCGGCCGTCCCAGTCGCGTCCCCGGTCGCGGTCGCCATCACGGTCGCGGCCCCGATGACCATCCCAGCCGCCGCGCACTTCGCGCAGCGAGGTGATTTTGTTGGCCTGGCCGTCCAGCGACGGATACTCGCCTGCCTCGAGCAGGTAGCAGGCGCCGCGGAAATCGGCTTCCTCGCACGCTTCCCAGCGGCCCGAGCGCACGCGGATGCTTTGCGTCGTGTCGTTGAAACGCAGGTCTTCAAGGTCGGCGACGGCGTCGCGCACGGTCTGCGAGCGGCCGTGATAATCGTCGCGCGAATACAGGGTCAGTTCGCCGGCGCCGGCCAGTTCGGCCGTCATGGCGGCGCCCAGCAACAGGGCGCAGTTCAGGGTGTGTTTCAGCATGGTCTTGCTCCATAGTCAGGGTACTGCGGTTGACTATTTGGTCATTTTGCCAAATAGAGCGCGCAGTCTATCCGCGACTGGCCCGCTTAGCTGTAACAAATGATTACCGTGGCGGGCCGCCCACCGCAGCGCGGCGTCGGACAAGCGCGGCGAATGCCGGTAGAATCTTGTGTTTAGTCAAGCTTGCCGCCCATGCCACACACTACCTCGTTCACCCTGCCCGCCGTCCGCACCGAAGTCTCGTCGCTGTGGAAGCTGGCCTGGCCCATTCTGATCGGCCAGCTGGCCACCGTCGGCATGGGCGCGGCCGACGTGGCGATGACGGGGCATACGAATCCCGAGGAACTGGCGGCCGTGTCGCTGGGCGCGGCCATCTGGTCCATCGTGCTCGTCACCGTGAGCGGCATCATGATGGCGATCAATACCCTGGTGGCGCATGAAATCGGCGCGGCGCGCCACGACCGGGTGCCGCACATCGTGCGCCAGTCGCTGTGGAAGGCGCTGCTCGTCGGCCTGGTGGCCTGCCTGCTGACGAACATGGCGGCGCTGGTATTCGACCACCTGATGCTGGAACCGGCCGTGGCATCCAAGGCCAAGCTGTTCGTGCACATCATCAGCTGCGCGCTGCCGCCGTTCGCCGCCTACCGCGCGCTGTACGGCTACAGCACCAGCATCAACCAGACCAAGCCCGTGATGGTGATCGCGCTGGCCGCGCTGGCGCTGAATATTTTCGTCAACTACCTGCTGATCTACGGCCACTGGGGCATGCCGAAACTCGGCGGCGTGGGCTGCGCCGTGGCCACCACCTGCTGCGTGTGGATGATGCTGCTGGCCATGCTGGCCTGGATCAAAATCGCGCCCGTCTACCGCGCCACGTATCCGTTTACGCACTGGGAATGGCCGCAGCGCTCGTCCATCGGTCCCATGCTGCGCCTGGGCCTGCCCATCGGCGTCACGTATTTTGCCGAAGTGAGCGCCTTTGGCGTCATCAGCCTGCTGGTGGCGCGCTTCGGCGTGATCCAGGTGTCGGCGCACCAGATCGCCCTCAATTTCTCGTCCGTCGTCTTCATGGTGCCGCTCACCTTCGGCATCGCGCTGGTCACGCGCGTGGGCCATGCCGTGGGCGAAGCCAATTTGCGCAAGGCGCGCTTCATTTCGTGGGTGGGCGTGGCCATGTCGCTGACGGCGGCCATCGTCTCGGCCACCGTCATCACCATCTTCCGCCACCAGATCGCGCAAGCCTACACGTCCGACCCGCAGGTGCAGGAACTGTGCGCGCAGCTGCTGCTGTTCGCCGCCCTGTTCCAGCTATCCGACGCGACGCAGGTGGCCACTTCCTGCGCCATCCGCGGCTACAAGGTAACGCGCCAGCCGATGCTGATCCAGCTGCTGGCCTTCTGGGGCTTCTCGCTGCCGATCGGCTATGTGCTGGGCCTCGCGCCGCAAGGCTTCATCTGGTCGCCGGCCGAGCCGATGGCCGCCGCCGGTTTCTGGATCGGCCTGGTGACGGGCTTGACGGTGGCCGCCGTGCTGCTGACCTGGTATCTGAACCGCCTGTCGCTGCAGCGGCTGCGCGCAGCCCGATAAGCCAACAAGGAAGCCGCCATGCAGCAACGCCCCTTCACGCAGGTCGATGTCTTCAGCAGCGTGCCCTTCCTCGGCAATCCGCTGGCCGTGGTGCTGGACGCGAATGGCCTCGATGCGGCGCAGATGCAGGCCATCGCGCGCTGGACGGGCCTGTCGGAAACCACCTTCGTGCTGGCGCCGCGCGACCCGGCAGCCGATTACCGCGTGCGGATTTTTTCGCCCGAGATGGAATTTCCGTTCGCCGGCCACCCGACCCTGGGCACGGCGCACGCCCTGCTCGATGCGGGCATGCAGCCCAGGGGCGCGCGCATCGTGCAGGAATGCGGCGTCGGCCTGGTGCAGATAGAACGGGGCGCCGGCGGCGTGCTGGCGTTCCAGGCGCCGCCCTGCGCCACGCGCGCGCTCTCCGCGGATCTGCTGCCGCTGCTGCACACGGCGCTGGGCGGAGAACTGGCCGCAGTCGCCACCATCGTCGACATGGGCATCCGCTGGCTGTGCGTGCCGCTGGCAAGCGCCGCCGCCTGCCTGGCCGTGCGCGCCGACATCGCCGCGCTGACGCCATTGCTGGCCGCCGCCCGCGCCGACGGCCTGGCGCTGTATGGCCCGCACGCCGCCGGCGGACCGGCCGACTACGAAGTGCGCGCGCTGCTCAGCGAGCACGGCGCGCTGGTGGAAGACCCCGTCACGGGCAGCGCCAACGCCTGCATCGCGCAGCTGCTGGCGGGCAGCGACTACACGGTTCGCCAGGGCACGTGCCTGCAGCGCGATGGCCGCGTTTCCGTCAGTTTCCGCGCCGGCCATGCCTGGATAGGCGGCGCCTGCCTGACCGTGATCGCAGGGTCGATATTGGCCTGAACGGGGCAAAGCGCCATGGAATGGGCGGCTGTTGGATATTTTTGACGAAGGAAATACGGCCATGAACGGTTTATTCCGTGGCCGGCGCTATCGCATAAACAGGCACGCTCTGGTATCGTCTTACGCTTAGGCAACGCTCAAGCTCGCCTTTACATGCAGTGCCCTTCTTCTTCCAACTACCGAGACATCCATGCGTTTTATTCTTTGTTTTCTGGCCGCGATGGCCAGCGTTCCCGCATCGGCTGAAAAGCTGACCCTGGAACGCATCCACGCCGATCCGGCGCTGGCCGGCCCCGGCGTGCGCAACCTGAAGGTCTCGCCCGACGGCGAACGCGTCACGTTCCTGCGCGGCCGCGCCGACAACCAGTTCCAGCTCGACCTGTGGGAATTCAAGCTGAAGGACAAGAGCACGCACCGCCTGGTCGACTCGAAGGCGCTGGTGCCGAATGAAGTCATCTCGCCCGAAGAGCAGGCGCGCCGCGAACGCGAGCGCACGGCCAGCCTGAACGGCATCCTCAGCTACAGCTGGTCGCCCGATGGCAAGCAGCTGCTGGTGCCGCTGGCCGGCAATCTGTACCTGGTCGACGCGGCCCACCCGGACAAGGCGCGCCTGGTCGCCAAGGGCAATGTACTGGACCCGAAAATCTCGCCGAAAGGCCGCTACGTGTCGTTCGTGCGCGACCAGAACATCTATGTGATCGACCTGAAGTCGGGCCAGGAACGCCAGCTCACCACCGACGGCAAGGGCACGATCCGCAATGGCGAAGCCGAATTCGTGGCGCAGGAAGAAATGGGCCAGCGCACCGGCTACTACTGGGCGCCCGACGATTCGGCCATCGCCTACAAACGCTATGACGAAGCGCCCGTTCCCGTCGTGCGCCGCTTCGAAATCTTCGCCGACCGCACCGACGTCGTGGAACAGCGCTACCCTGCCGCCGGCGACCCGAACGTGCTGGTGCAACTGCTGATCGTCTCGCCGGAAACGGGCGCGCAGCGCCAGGTGGACCTGGGCGCGAACCCGGACATCTACCTGGTGCGCGCCGACTGGAGCGCGGACAGCAAGTCGCTCGTCTATCAGCGCCAGTCGCGCGACCAGAAGACCCTGGACCTGGTCGCCGTCGATGCGGCCACCCTGGCGCAGCGCACCCTGCTGACGGAAACGGCAAAGACCTGGGTCAGCATCCATGACGACCTGCGCTTCCTGTCGAACGGCACCTTCCTGTGGTCGTCCGAGCGCACGGGCCGCAACCACCTGTACCTGTACGACATGAGCGGCAAGCTGCTGCACCCGGTCACGTCCGGCGAGTGGGGCATCGACAGCGTGCTGGCCGTGAACCAGAAGACGGGCAAGGTCTTCGTGTCGTCGAACCGCGACGCCGTCATCGACAAGCAGACCTATGCCCTGGCCCTCGACGGCAGTACGGCCGACAGGCCGCAGCGCGTGACGAAAGCCGACGGCTGGCACGACACGACGTTCTCGCGCAACGGCGAAGTCTTTGTCGATACCTATTCCGACCCGGCCACGCCGCCGCAAGTGAGCATCCGCCGTCCGGACGGCGCCATGGTGGGCTGGCTGGAAGAAAACGCGCTCAACGCCAGCCACCCGTACTTCAAGTACAAGGCGGACCACCTGCCAACGCAATACGGCACCCTGAAAGCCAACGATGGCCAGACCCTGCACTACTCGCTGGTGAAACCGTCGAACTTTGACGCCAGCAAACGCTACCCCGTCTACCTGTCGACGTATGGCGGCCCGCACTCGCAGCACGTGGCTCGCCGCTGGGGCAACAACTTCGACCAGTACATGGCGCAGCAGGGCTTTGTCGTCTTCCGCCTCGATAACCGGGGTTCGTCACGCCGCGAACGCGCGTTCACGGACGCCATCTACCACAACCTCGGTGCTGCCGAAGTGGCGGACCAGCTGGTCGGCATCGACTGGCTGGGCAAGCAAAGCTTCGTCGATCCTAAACGCATCGGCGTGTTCGGCTGGAGCTACGGCGGTTTCATGACCCTGCGTTTGCTGTCGGCCGCATCCGACAAGATCGCCATGGGCGTGTCGGTGGCGCCCGTGACCGACTGGTCGCTGTACGACACGCACTACACGGAGCAATTCCTCGGCATGCCGAAAGAGAACGTGGACGGCTACAAGGCCAGCACCGTGTTCGCCCACCTCGACGGCCTGAAGTCGCCCCTGCTGCTGGTGCACGGCATGGCCGACGATAACGTCTTGTTCAGCAACAGCACGCGACTGATCGACGCGCTCGTGAACCGCGGCGTGCAGTTCGACCTGATGACGTATCCGGGCGCCAAGCACGGCATCTCGTCGCGCGCTGGCCAGCGCCACGTGTACAAGAAAATCGAGCTGTTCTTCAAGCAGAACCTGATGCAGCCAGCACAGTAAGCTTGCGCTGCATCCAATAAAAAACCGCCGCCTGTCTCGCGACAGGCGGCGGTTTTTTTATGCTGGAGCAGAAATTATGGCTTGCGCGTGACGGTCTCGACCGCGTCCTTGACGTCGCCAACTTTCTTCTGCACTTTGCCTTCGACCTGGTTTGCCAGGCCCTTGGCTTGCTGTTCTTCGCTGCCGACGACTTTGCCAGCGGCTTCCTGGATTTTACCGCCGACTTCCTTCAGTTTACCTTCGACTTGATCTTTGTTCATGATGGATCCTCACTGTAGTTGGTACATTTGTTGTCCAGCCCCAAAGGACCGGTACTGCGGCTCACACGCTGCTTGTTGCGTGTCGATGTGTCCATAGTACGCAGGGGGGATCAAAGGCTCTGTACGGTTCCTAACACAGTGCCAACATCGTCGATCAGGTCGCCAAATCCTTACGCCAGACGGTAGCCAGCCACGGCTGCTGCTCGCGCGGCAAGCCCGGCGGACGGTAATACTGCTCGACCAGGCTGAAACCGGCCGCCTGCACATACGCAGCCCAGCTCGCTTCGTCGTGGTAGCTGCCGTAGCGCGCGCCATTCCAGCCTTCCTGGTTCTGCCCGCGCGGGTTCGAGCTGAACAGCACGCCGCCCTCCTTCAAGCACCCGTGCAGGGCGCGCAGCACGCCGGGCAAGGCGGCGCTGGGCACGTGGAACAGCACGGCATTCGCGAACACGCCGTCGAAGTGGGCGGCGGGCAAATCGAGGTCGACGAAATCCTGCTGCCACACGGTGCAGCCGCTGTAGGCGCGCGCCATCTCGACAAAGCGGGGGCAGCCATCGACGCCCGTCGCGTGGTGGCCCATGGCCGTGAACGCCTTCAAGTCGCGGCCGGGGCCGCAGCCGAGGTCGAGGATCGCCAGCGGCGCCGGCCTGCCGATGGCGTTCAGCAGCGCGCTGATGTTCTGGCTGACGTCGTGATCGCGCGTGCCTTCGAAAAACTGCTCGGCGCTGGCATCGTAGTGGGCCAGGGTGCGGCCCGTGATGGCGTGGATGGGATCTTGCGGTGGGGTCGGCTTCATGGCGCTCCAATCAGTAATCACGCCATTTTACGGTGCCGGCGCGCTGTGCGCCGGCGCCGCTTATGACTACCAGACGCGCACGCGCTGTTCCGGCGCCAGGTACAGCTGCTGCCCCGGCTTGACGTCGAAGGCCGGATACCAGGCGTCGAGGTTGCGCACGGTGGCGGCGCGGTATTGCGCCGGTGCATGACCATCCGTGAGGATTTGCTGGCGCTCCGCCGCTTCGCGCGCCTTGCTGCGCCAGCTGACGCCGTAACCGATGAAGAAATCGCGGTCCGCGTCCGGCTGCGCCGGCTTGCCCTGCTGCGACAGGGTGAACGCATCATAGGCGGCCGCCACGCCGGCCAGGTCGGCCAGGTTTTCGCTCAGGGTCAACTGGCCATTCACCGCCAGGTCGGGGAACGGTTTGTAGGCCGCGAACTGTTCCACCAATTGCTTGGATGCCGCCTGGAAATGCGCCAGGTCGGCCGGCGTCCACCAGTCGCGCAGCTTGCCCTGGGCGTCGAACTGCGCGCCCTGATCGTCGAAGCTGTGGCTGATCTCGTGGCCGATGGTGGCGCCGATGCCGCCATAGTTGGCCGCATCGGATGCCTGCGGGTCGAAGAATGGCGGCTGCAGGATGGCGGCCGGAAAGTTCAGCGCATTTTGCAGCGGCAAGTTGACGGCATTGACCAGCTGCGCCGGCATGGCCCAGGCCTTGCGGTCGGGAGACTGGCCCAGCTTGGCCAGTTCCTGCCGGTAATGAAACTGCTCCGCCCGCTGCACATTGCCCAGCGCATCGCCGCGCACCACGCGCAAGCCCGCATAGTTTTCCCACTGTTCGGGATAGCCCACGCCCACGTACAGGGTCTTGAGTTTTTCCTGCGCCTGCGCCTTGGTGGCCGGCGCCATCCAGTCCAGCTTGTCGATGCGGCGCGAGAAGGCGGCGACGATATTCGTCACCATGTCTTGCACGCGGGCTTTCGATTCAGGCGGGAAATAGCGTTCCACGTACAGCTTGCCGACGGCGTCGCTCAGGGCCGCATTCGTCGCGGCCAGCGCCCGCTTGCTGCGCAGCGACTGCTGTGGCGTGCCGCTCAGGGCGCTGCCATAGAAGGCGAAGCGCTGGTCGGCGGCCGCCTTCGGCAAGATGGTGCTGAAATGGTTGATCGCGTGGAAGGCCAGGAAATCTTTCCACGTGGCCAGCGGCACCTTGGCCACCAGCGCGGCACTGCCCGTCATGGCCGTCGGATGCCAGACGATGAAATCCGTCTGCCGGCCCAGCCCTGCCGCTTCGAAGAAGACTTTCCAGTCGAGTCCCGGCGCCTTGCTGGCGAAGTCGGCGGCGCGCCACGCATTGTTGCCCTTGGCGACATCGGCCGAATCCTCGCGGCTGGCGTGACTGGCGGCAATTTGCTGTTCCAGCGCAAACACGCGCGCGGCGCGGGCCGGCGCATCGCCGTAGCCTGCCTGCTGGAGCATGGCGGCGATATGCGCCTGGTAGCCCGCGCGCAAGCCCTGCATGCGCGCGCTGTCGCTCTGGTAAAACGCGCGGTCGGGCAAGCCCAGCCCGCCCTGCAGCAGGTAGGCCACGTTGCGCGTGGTGTCGTTCAAGTCTTGCGCGACCCACAGGCCGAACAGGTTTTCCGTATAAAAATTGGTGGCGTTGAGCGGGTCGACGTCGGCGCGCAGGCTCTCGCCCAGCGCGCGGGCCAGCCCTGCCTGGTCGCGTATGCCGTCGATCTTCTTGAGCAGCGGCTTGATCGGCGCCCAGCCTTTCGCTTCGATAGCCGCTTCATCCATCCAGGAACGGTAAAAATCGCTGACCTGGCGCGCCGATGCATCCGCCTGCGGCGCCGCCGCCAGGCCTTCGACGAGGGCGATGATGCGCTCGTTGGTGGCGTTGGCGAGCATGGCGAACGAGCCCCAGCTGCTGCGGTCGGCGGGAATTTCCGTGGCGCGCAGCCAGTCCCCATTCACGTAATCGTAGAAATCGTCACCGGGCAAGGCCTTCGCGACAGCGGGGGCGGCGGCGCTGGCGGCCCCTTGCTGGCCATGCGCCTGGGCAGGAAAACCGGTGAGCGAAACGCCGGCCAGGGCGAGGATGATGGCGGCCTGGACTGGCGTCCGGGACCAGGAAAAACGCAAACCGTGCATGGCGATCCTTTCGATGTAATAGCTAAAATCATACCCTGAAAATCCTGCCTTTTTGGGGCGAAAAAGCGTCCCCTAACTTTTTTGCATGTGGACAAAAAATCGGCATATAGTTGCACGACCGCATCCCGTACCGCACGAACGCCAAGGAGATTGCCATGCAACTGGAAGCGCTGTTCCAGCATCCCCACGCCCTGCCTGCCGCCCCGAAGATCGTCGATGAACTGGTGCGCAGTTTCGACAACCCCGCCATCGCCACCGAAGACATCGCGCGCAAGCTGGGAGCGGACCCGGCCTTGAGCGCCAAGCTGCTGCGGCTGGCCAACTCGGCCTATTACCATGTGTCGCGCAGCATCGGCACGGTGGAAGATGCCGTGCTGATGCTCGGTTTTGTGACCGTGCGCACCCTCGTCATCAGCTCGGGCCTCGTCAGCGGTTTCAAAGCCGTGCCGGGCCTGAATTTGCCGCAGTTCTGGCGCTACAGCCTGCACAGCGCCGTATCTGCCCGCTGGATCGCCAGGCAGACGGGCGACAACCAGGACCTGGCGTTCACCATCGGCATGATGCATGCGATCGGACAACTGGTAATCCATGCGGCCATGCCCGAGCAAGCCATGCAGCTCGACAAGATCGCCCCGCCGCTCGACGCACGCCGGCTCGATGCTGAGCGAGTGTCGCTGGGCTACGATTATGCGCAGGTGGGCGCCGAACTGGCGCGCCGCTGGAAGTTTCCACCCGCCTTTGCCGAGGCCATCGCCGCCTTTCCCGCTCCGCTGGCCAAGCCACCGTTGAACCGCCTGGCCGCCATCACCCACCTGGCCGCCTGGCGCGCGCGCATCGATGAAAACCAGCTGAGCAATGAAGAAATCATCGCCTGCTATCCCAACGAGGTGGCCGAAGCGCTCGGTTTGCCGCCCTCCGTGCTGGTCGACAGGATGCCGCCGCTTGCCGAACTGAGCGCGGGCCTGGAAGATCTCGTCAAGTAAGCTGGCCGTTGCCCGCATCGCCAACCGAGCAGGCATGCGGGTTTGCGGGCGATGCCGGCTGCCGGCCAAAAAACATCCAAATTATTTTCACTTTTTTTCAAAAACACCCTCAAGTTCCCGTTGGACCCGCCGTTAATCTAGACAAGCGGTAATCCATTCACTAGTTACGGGTGTGCTCATGACCTCCAACGACGTTCTCTCGATGTATGAAAATATTGCAGGAATGACCAATCAAATGGTCGTGGCCGCACGTTCGAGCGACTGGGATGGCTTGGATACCCTGGAAAACCAGTGCGCCAGCGCCGCCAGCGCGACCATGACGGGCAAGATGCCTGCCCTGGCCGGTGCCTCGCGCCTGCGCAAGATCGACTTGCTCAAGCAAATCCTGGCCAATGACCGCGAAATCCGCACCATCACGGAACCATGGATGACGCAACTGCCGAACGCCATGCAGGGTGCGCGCGCACGCATGTAAGAAGCTTGCCGCGCCAGAAACGACAAAAGCACCCGCAGGTGCTTTTTTTTCGTCTATCACCCTGGCATCAAGCGCGCCATCTGCAGCGCTCAAAAAGCAAGGCGGGGGAATGTGGAAGGCGAGCCCCAGGTATCTCCTGGCGTCGCCTCGCTGCCGGTTGCATCCGGCGTTCGCAAGCACATCGTCGGCATCGCGAACCGCTTCCAGACCCAGGCGTTTATGCAACGCTACACCTGGTTTGCCGCGCCACACTATCGTTGGTGACTGCGCCAGGCTGGGGCTGTTTTGTCGTAGAGCAAGTCCACTGAATTAATCATATCACCATCTTTAAGAAACAAGCAACGTGATTGGCAAGCGTTTCCCTGTATTTTTTCAATATCTTTTTTTATATCAAATTTCAGCGCCGTCTTGCGGCAGCATTAACGCGAGAACGGCTCCGGCTCCGGCTCCGGTTCCGGCTCCGGCTCGGCCGCCACCCCTTCTTCCAGCGCTTCCGTCAAGACGGGCACATCCTTCTTCCTGCGGCCGAACGGCTTGCGCAGCAAGACCCAGTATTTCGACGGCGCGCCCGGACCCGCCGCCTGCCTGCGCTTGCGCACGATGTACACGATGAGCGCCGTCAGCAGCAGGAAGACCAGCGTGCCGATACCGAGCCACAGCATGCCACCCGATTTCTTTTCCTTGTCGGCTGCCGGCGCCGCGTGCAGGGGCTTCGGTTTGGCATGCGGCGCTTCCGCCACGGCCGGCGCGGCGGCGGGCGGCACGGTGGCTGCAGGCAAGGCCAGCGCCTTTTGCAAGACGCCGATCTTGCCTTCCAGTTCACCCAGCTTTTCAGTCAGGGCCGTGTTTTTCTCGTCCAGCCCCACGCACGCTGCCGCCTGCCCCGTGGCCGCCTGCGGCGCGCAAGCGGCCACGGGGGCCGTGG
>NZ_NEHB01000015.1:132198-146041 GCF_002127655.1 Janthinobacterium sp. GW456P | reverse complement strand
CTGCAGGGAGTCGCCTTGCTTCCAGCGCTCCCACATCAAGGCCTTCTGGCTCTCGGTGTAATAAATGCGTGGTTTCTGTTTCATCTTCAACACTCCTGTAACCTAGGCGTTTAGGTTAGAGTGTTGCGACCACCGATTGAATCCGCAGGCGATAGCGGCCATCAGAATGGTGCAGTGTACGAGGGCGTTGCTTTGAAAGCAAGTGAGAGAGATGTCAGCCGTTCTAAGCCAACTTGATGTGAAAACGGCCGCAGAAAGCGGCCGTATCGTTTGGGGCTGGACAATGGACGAAAATCCCATTGCCCCAAGTTTGCCCCAAGTTCCTATCCAGACAAGATACAAAATTCTAAGTCATTGAATACAAACGAAAATTTTGGTGGGAAGTGCAAGTTTCGAACTTGCGACCCCTGCAGTGTGAATGCAGTGCTCTACCCCTGAGCTAACCTCCCGAAGCGAGGCGAATTATCGCATAGGTGTTGCGGCATCCGCAAGGGCTGGTGACAGGAAATTTGCCATGCCCGTTTTTTATCAGGCGGCCGCTGGCGGGGCCGTGACGGCGGTCCAGATGCACTGGCCTTTGGCGGCCTTGTCGAGGCCGGCGATGGTGGCTGCGTGGGCGGCCAGTTCGTCGGCTGTGGCGCTCTGGAAGATGACTTCGGCCAGGGGCACGATTTCCAGCACGGCGCCGTCGGCGGCCACTTCCACCTCTTCTTCCATGCTGAGGCTGTTTTGCCCGCGCGTCATGGCCAGGTAGACGTCGGCCAGCAATTCGGAGTCGAGCAGCGCGCCGTGCAGCTTGCGGTGGGCGTTCGAGACGCCATAGCGGTCGCACAGGGCGTCGAGGGAGTTGCGCTTGCCCGGATGCATTTCCTTCGCCTGCACCAGGGTATCGATCACGCCAACCACTTGTTCATGCACGGGCGGCAGGTTCAGACGCTTGAATTCCGCGTTGAGAAAGCCGATATCGAAAGGAGCGTTGTGGATGATGAGTTCGGCGCCGGCGATGTAGGCGCGGAATTCGTCGGCGATTTCCGCGAATTTCGGTTTGTCGCTGAGGAATTCCGTCGTCAATCCGTGGACGGCCAGCGCGCCCTCTTCCGAATCGCGCTCGGGATTGATGTAATGGTGAAAATTATTTCCCGTCAACATGCGGTTGTTCAGTTCGACCGCCCCGATCTCCAGGATGCGGTCGCCCGTGCGCGGGTTCAGGCCGGTGGTTTCAGTATCGAGAACAATTTGACGCATGGCGGATTCATTCGTAAAAGCAAAAAGCGAAGGGCACAGTATAGCAAACCTGTGCCCTGCGATTACAACTGGCGACGTTGGCTGTGCTTACGCGCGCACGGTTTCCACGCCCAGGTTGGCCAGCTGATCGGCCCGCTCGTTGCCCGGATGGCCGTTGTGGCCGCGCACCCAGCGCCATTCCACTTCATGGACGGCCTGGGCCGTATCGAGCGCCTGCCACAGGTCGACGTTTTTTACGGGCGCCTTGGCCGCCGTTTTCCAGCCGCGCGCCTTCCAGCCATGGATCCATTCGCTGATGCCCTTCTGCACGTACTGGCTATCTGTATACAGCACCACCTGACACGGACGTTTGAGCGCCGTCAAGGCTTCAATCACGGCCTTCAATTCCATGCGGTTATTCGTCGTATTGAGTTCCCCGCCGTAAATTTCTTTCTTCGCGCCATCGGCTACCATCAGCGCGCCCCAGCCGCCCGTGCCGGGATTGCCCTTGCATGCGCCATCGGCATAAATCTCTACCTTGTCTTCAAACTTAGCCATCTTGCTGTTCCCGCCTTTTATTCGTGACCGGTGCGCCTGCGGGCGCCGTCGCCGGTTTCTTGGTCCACGCCGGACCGATCAAACGCATCCCTTTGACGCGCTTGATCGCCTGCACTATATACACTGCGCCCAGATATGGCCACCAGCGCGCACCCGCCTTGTCCATGAAAGCGTTGCGGCGCAGCCATTTTTCTGTCCTGCAGGCAGGTGCGTAGCAGCCAAAGTGGCTTTGGCTGACGCCCATGTTCAGCAATTTTAACCAGTCTTTCATGCGCGGCATAGAGATCAGTTCGCCCGCCTGCGGCAGGTAGTGGCGTCCCGTGATTCGACCCAGGCCCTGGCGCATACCCCACAGGCTGGCCGGATTGAAGCCGCAGACGATCACGCGCCCCTCGGGGATCAGCACGCGCTCGACTTCGCGCAAGACCTGGTGCGGCTCGGCGGCAAACTCTAGCACGTGCGGCAAGACCACGAGGTCCAGGCTTTGCGAGTCGAACGGCAGCTCGTCAAAGGCCGACACCAGGGTCAGGCGGCTGTCCTGCGGCGGACGCGATGGCAGGCGCGAATCGAGCAACCATTTGTTCGGCATGCGGTTGGCGGCCAGTGCGTCGAGCTGGGGCAAGCCGATCTGCACGGCATTAAAACCGAAGATGTCGACGGTCAGACTGTCGAGACATTGCTGCTCCCAGGCGCACACGTACACACCGGCCGGCGTCTGCAGCCAGCCGTCAAGCGCTATAATGGATTTTTCGGATGCCACACTGTCCATTCAGTTTTCTCTTTTGCTCATGACACACTCCCCTGAACACGCTTTATCGGTACTTGCCGTGCCCGCCTTTGCCGACAATTACCTGTGGCTGATCCATGACGGCCGCCACGCCGCCGTGGTCGACCCTGGCGATGCGATGGCCGCCCTCGATGCCCTGCAAGCCCATCAGTTGACCTTGTCCGCCATTTTACTCACGCATCACCACGCCGACCACACGGGTGGCGTGCCTGAATTGTTGCAGCATTTCGCCGTCCCCGTCTTCGGCCCGCGCAATGAGGCTATCACAGCCATCACGGAACCGCTTGCCGAAGGCGATGTCGCTTATGTGCCCGAGCTGGGCCTGCAAATGACCGTCATCGACGTGCCCGGCCATACGAAGGGGCATATCGCCTACGTGCGCCAGCGCGACGAGCGCAGCGGCGCACCGTGGCTGTTTTCCGGCGACACCCTGTTTGCGGGCGGATGCGGCCGCCTGTTCGAAGGCACGCCGGGCCAGATGGCCGACTCGCTGGGCAAGCTGGCCGCCCTGCCCGACGATACCGAGGTATTTTGCGCGCATGAGTACACCTTGTCCAATTTGCGCTTCGCTAACGCCGTCGAGCCGGGCAATGTGGCCTTGCAGGAACGCATCGCCATCGACACGGAAAAGCGCCAGCAGGGTTTATCGACCGTGCCATCGACCATTGCCCTTGAAAAGGCCACGAACCCCTTTTTGCGCTACCGCGAACCGGCCATCCTGAGCAGCCTGAAGGTGGAAGGCAAGCTGACCACCGATGCTTCGCCCGTCGAAGCGTTTGCCGCCTTGCGGATGTGGAAAAACAACTTCTGAGGACACCGGACCAAACCTACTGCGCGTCGGCATAGGCGCCCTGCGATGCTCACCGCCTCGGCGGCCCCGTACAAAGTACGGTTGCGCTTCTCGCCCGCCTATTCCTTCCGCTCGCTACGGTGTTGTCAGGCGTTGCAGACTTCAATACAAAAATCCCGGCAGTGCCAAAAAGCACGCCGGGATTTTTTTTACCGATCTATTTGATCAGGATCAGATTTCCTCGTACAGCGGCAAGGTCAGGAATTCGGCAAACGATTCCGACGTCGACATTTCCTCGAAAATCTGGCCGGCGCGCACATAGGTCGGACCGTTGCCGCCCGGCGCATCGCGCTGCACCTTGGCCAGCTCTTCCGGAATCATGGCGCGCACCATCTCGGCCGTCACCTTGCGGCCGTCTTCCAGCACGCCCTTGCTGGAACGAATCCATTGCCACACTTGCGAGCGGCTGATCTCGGCCGTGGCCGCGTCTTCCATCAGGTTGTGGATAGGCACACAACCGTTGCCGGCCAGCCAGCTGCCCAGGTAGTGTATGCCCACGTTGATGTTGTAACGCAAGCCCGCTTCCGTGATCGGGGCTTCCGGCTGAAAGTTCAGCAAGTCCGACGCTTTCACGTCGATGTCGGGACGCTGCTTGTCAATCTGGTTCGGCTTGTCGCCCAGCACTTTCGTGAACTCGCCCATGGCCAGTTCCACCAGGCCCGGATGGGCAACCCAGCCGCCATCGTAGCCGTCGGTGGCATCGCGCGCCTTGTCGTTGCGCACGCCGCCCATCGCGATGTCGTTCTTTTCCGGATCGTTCTTGATCGGGATCAAGGCTGCCATGCCGCCGATGGCTGGCGCGCCGCGTTTGTGGCAGGTTTTCAGCAACAGCAAGGCATAGGCGCGCATGAATGGCGCCGTCATCGTGACTTTCGCGCGGTCGGCCAGGCAGAAATCCTTGTCCAGCTTGAATTTCTTGATGCACGAGAAGATGTAATCCCAACGGCCCGCGTTCAGGCCCGCGCTGTGTTCCTTCAGTTCGTACAGGATTTCATCCATTTCGAACGCGGCGAGGATGGTTTCGATCAGCACCGTCGCCTTGATCGTGCCTTGTGGCAAGCCCAATTCGTTTTGCGTCATGACGAAGATGTCGTTCCACAGGCGCGCTTCCAGGTGCGATTCCATCTTCGGCAGGTAGAAATACGGGCCGGCGCCGCGCGCCAGTTGTTCCTTGGCGTTATGGAACATGAACAGGGCGAAATCGAAGATGCCGCCGGAAATGCGCTTGCCGTCGACCAGCACGTGCTTTTCATCGAGGTGCCAGCCGCGCGGGCGCACAACCAAGGTCGCGATCTTGTCGTTCAGCTTGTACGACTTGCCATTTTGCTCGAGCGAAATCGTCTTGCGCACGGCGTCGAACATATTGATCTGGCCCGTGATCTGGTTATCCCAGTTCGGCGTGTTCGAATCCTCGAAGTCCGTCATGTAGCTGTCCGCGCCGGAATTGAAGGCGTTGATGACCATCTTGCGCTCGACGGGACCGGTAATTTCTACGCGGCGGCATTCCAGCGCCTTCGGGATCGGCGCGATCTTCCAGTCGCCTTCGCGGATGTGCGCGGTTTCTGGCAAGAAATCAGGACGCTCGCCCGCATCCAGGCGCTTGGCCCGTTCCACGCGCACGGCCAGCAATTGCTGACGGCGCGGCTCGAACGCGCGCGTCAGCTTGGCCACCAAGGCCAGCGCTTCTGGCGTCAGGATCTGTTCGTAGCCGGGCTGGATTTCACCCGTGATTTGCATGCCCTCGGGAAGTGCGATCGTGTTCTGCGTCATGAAGTTCTCCGGTTTTTAATAAATATAAGCAAAGGTAATCTGGTGATCCAAGTATAAGCTGAACGCCTGCGCGGGCAAGCTGGACAGAGGCGCAAAAACACTCTGCCGGCCGGCGCGTTTGTTCTATAGTATTGCACTATAAGGCATGGAAACGAGATTAAAAATCACTTCATCTATGCGTTTTTATCACAAGTGATGGCATCGCGGGAGCACGGCATGGGGCAGTTCAGACAAATATCGACGTTCGTGGAAGTGGTGGCCAAGGGCAGCCTGTCGGCGGCCGCGCGCGCGGAAGGCATCGCACCGGCCATGATAGGCCGGCGCCTTGATGCGCTGGAGCAGCGCCTCGGCGTCAAATTATTGCAGCGTACGACGCGCAAGCTGGCGCTGACAAATGAAGGCGCCGCCTTCCTGGAAGATTGCCAGCGCATCCTGGGCGAACTGGAAGAAGCGGAAGCGGCCGTGGCCGAGCGCAGCGTCAAAGCCAGCGGCCATTTGCTCATTTCCGCGCCGGCCGGTTTCGGCCGCCAGCACGTGGCGCCATTGATCCCCTCGTTCGTGGCCGAGCACCGCGACGTGACGGTGTCGCTGAACCTGAACGACCGCCTCGTCGACCTGATCGGCGAAGGTATCGATGTGGCCATCCGCATCGCCAGCCTGTCCGATTCCTCGCTCGTGAGCACCAAGCTGGCCGACAACCAGCGCGTGCTCGTCGGCTCGCCCGCCTATCTGAAACGGGCGGGCACGCCGCGCATCCCGGCCGACCTGGCCAAGCACAATTGCCTGGCGATCAGCAGCGAAGGCAGCCAGCGGGGCTGGACCTTCCGCGAAAACGGCAAGAACATAATTTTAAAAGTGGCGGGAAACATGGTCTGCAACGATGGCGAAGTGCTGCACGACTGGGCGCTGGCCGGCAAGGGCCTGGCATGGCGCTCGATGTGGGAGGTCGGTGCGGAGATCGAATCGGGCCTGCTGGTGACGGTACTGGACCAGTTCGCCGCCCCGGGCAATGACATTTATGCCGTGTTCGCCCAGCGCCGCCACTTGCCGCTGCGCATACGCGCGTTCGTGGATTTTTTACGGCATGCATATTCGCAACCCGACTACTGGCGCGAGCGGGCTATTTGATTGAGCGCCGTGACGTGTCCATGCCTGACTGGCGCCGTCACTGCCCGGCAGTATGACGAGGTAGCTCGGCCACACAGATCAACACAAGTCGGCGTAGGTCGGCTTAACGCAGCGTAAGCCGACGACTGTAAGCCGACACCAACCCAGACACCTTGCCGACGCCCACACAGTCGGCTTACGCGCAAGCGCCAAGCCGACCTACGCTCAACTCCCCCACGCACAGCGCGGCAAAAAGGGGCTGGCAAGCCATGACAGGCACACAAATCCGATGCTTCACAGAAATTCAGGCGAAAAAAAATCCCCGGAGACCGAGGATTTCTTTATTTCGTTTGATCCAGCGTATTAGATTGGCTGAATGTTCGAAGCTTGCTTGCCTTTAGGGCCAGCGGTCACTTCAAAAGAAACGCGTTGGTTCTCTTGCAGGGACTTGAAGCCGTTCGACTGGATAGCCGAGAAGTGAGCGAACAGATCTTCGCCGCCTTCGTCAGGGGTAATAAAGCCGAAACCCTTCGAATCATTGAACCATTTTACGATGCCAGTTGCCATTACAATTTCCTATTTCAGTTAAGTTGGGCTTGCGCCCGTTATATCGTTTGAAGCAAGAAAGAAATGACAGACAAACTGCACTACTACCTCGAATCCAACGATGCCCAATTATACCAACAAAACTGAGAAAAACCATTCTTTCGCAAAATAAACTTGCGAACACTACTTTAATAGCCAAATCCCCGTCTTGCGGCGCCCTTTACCAGCGGCATGGAGACACTATATCCTAATCTTCGACGCGGGTGCTTTGCGTTGCATCAAATGAATCATTGCAACCACATCTCTGTAGTGCTGTCGCTCACACCGTGAAATGGGGGGCGCCCGCATCACGTTCTGCCCAGTCCAGTAGCGCCGCCACTTGCGCCCGCAAGGCGGGCCATTCCGCCGCCGCTTGCGCGGGGGTATTGAGCATGGCGCGCACCAGCTGCTCGATGCGCCGGCACTCCTGGCCCAGCGCCGCAAAGCCGAAGGTGGCGGCCGAACCGGCCACCGCGTGCAACGCGCGGTGCAGCTCCGTCAACGGTTCCAGACGGGCGCCTTCGCCGTCGCAGCGGCCGCTTGCCTGCGCAATCGCCTGCATCAGGGCAGGCACGCTGGCCGCATATTTTTCGTTCAAGGCACGCAAACGCGCGCGAAAATCCGGATCGATCAAGGTTGCCATCGCAATACTCGCCTGAATGACTTACTTGGTGCCGAAGATACGGTCGCCGGCGTCGCCCAGGCCCGGCACGATGTAGGCGTGGTCATCCAGGTGCGAATCGAGCGCGGCGCAGAACATCTTGACGTTCGGATGCGCATTCTGGAACACGGTCACGCCTTCCGGTGCGGCCACCAGGGCCAGGAAGATGATCTGTTCATCCGTCACGCCGCGCTTTTTCAGCACATCGACGGCATACACGGCCGAGTTGCCGGTCGCCACCATCGGGTCGCACAGGATGAAAGTACGCTCGTTCAGGTCCGGCAGGCGCACCAGGTATTCCACGGGCATGTGCGTGGCCGGGTCGCGGTATACGCCGATGTGGCCGACACGCGCTGAAGGCACCAGGTTCAGCAAACCATCGCTCATGCCGATGCCGGCGCGCAGGATGGGCACGATGGCCAGCTTCTTGCCGGCGATGACGGGCGCGTCGATGGTCACCAGCGGAGTCTTGATTTCACGCGTGGTCAGCGGCAGATCGCGCGTGATCTCGTAACCCATCAGCAAGGTGATTTCCTTGAGCAACTCACGGAAGGTGCGCGTCGACGTGTCGTGCTCGCGCATGTGGCTCAGTTTGTGCTGGATCAAAGGATGATCGGTGATGAACAAATTCGGGAAGCGTGGATCTTGTTTCATATTGTTTTTCTTTCTCTACTCTCTGGCGCGGCGGCAAGCATGCACCGCAAGCGCGCCGTGTGTCGATAAAATCATGGATTGCAGCATTATCCCAGTCCGCAGCCCGCCTGTGGCCGGAATTTTCGAAATATTCAGACTTATTGAAATCAATACTCGCGCAGCGCGCGCGCCAGGATGGCCGCGCAATCGGTGCCAGCCGGCAAGCGGCCATACGCACCGCCCGGCGCCTGCACCAGGCGCGACTGCAGGAAACCTTGCGCGACAAACGGTGGCGCATGGCGCAGCAGCAAGGCCGCCTGCACGGCCAGCACAATGCGTTCGGACAATTGCCGCGCGCCAAACTCATCCGTCTGCGGCCCATCCAGATCGGCCAGCAGGCGCGCACGGTAGGCAACAAAGGAAGCGTCGTCATCGCCGGCCAGCGCCAGCTCGGCCGCCAGGGCGTCGCGCGCGGCCGGCGACTTGCCGAAGGCGCGCAAGACATCGAGGCACATGATGTTGCCCGAACCTTCCCAGATGGAATTGACGGGCAGTTCGCGATATAAACGCGCCAGCGGCGCGTCTTCCACATAACCGGTGCCGCCCAGCACCTCCATGGCTTCCGCGCCGAAGCCGGGCCCCCGTTTGCAGATCCAGTACTTGCCGGCCGGCGTCAGCACGCGCGCCAGCATGGCTTGCTGCGGATCATCCTTTTCATCGAAACAGCGGGCCAGGCGCAGCGCAAACGCCGTGGCGGCCTCGGATTCAAGCGCCAGGTCGGCCAGCACGTTTTGCATCAGCGGCTGCTCGGCCAGCGGCTTGCCGAACACGGCTCGCTGACGCGCATGGTGCAGCGCCTGCGTCAAGGCGGCGCGCATGATGCCGGCGCTGCCCAGCACGCAGTCGAGGCGCGTGTGGCTGGCCATTTCCAGGATGGTGGGAATGCCCCGCCCCGGCTGCCCCACGAGCCAGCCGTAGGCATTGGTGAACTCCACCTCCGACGAGGCGTTCGAGCGGTTGCCCAGTTTATCTTTCAGGCGCTGCACGCGGATGGCGTTGCGGCTGCCGTCGGGCAGGTAGCGGGGCAAAAAGAAACACGACAGCCCACCCTCTTGCGCCTGCGCCAGGATCAGGTGGGCGTCGCACTGCGGCGCCGAAAAAAACCATTTGTGGCCGACGATGCGCCAGGCGCCGCCAGCCTCTGCACCGAACAGGGCTTGCGCCTCGTCCGGCGGCACGGGCACGGCGCGCGTGGTATTGCTGCGCACGTCCGAGCCGCCCTGTTTTTCCGTCATGCCCATGCCGACCAGGGCGCCCCGTTTTTGTTCCACGGGCAAGGAGCGGAGATCGTATTCGCGCGACAGGATTTTCGGCAGCCAGCGTTGCGCGATCTGCGGCAGATCCAGCGCCTGGCGCAAGGCCGGCACCGAGGCATACGTCATCGTCACGGGACACTGCGTGCCGTTTTCCACCTGCCCCACCAATAGATAGGCGGCCGCGCGCGCCACCTGGGCGCCGGGACCGGGCGAGGCCCAGGGCGAAGCGTGCGCGCCGGCGCCCACGAGGATGGCCATCAGCTCATGCCAGGCTGGATGGAACAGCACCTCGTCGATGCGCCGGCCGGACCGGTCGAACTGCTGCAGTTCGGGTGTGTGGATATTGGCCAGACGCGCCAGCGCGTACGTCTCGGCCCGGCCCAGCTTGTCGCCCAGCGCGTCGAGCTCCCGCAGCGCCGCGCCGCCGCCCTCGCGCAGCAGCGCTTCGATCAGCGCCGGGTCGCAGGCGAACAGGTTGACGTTTTCAAACGGCGTGGCCTGGTTGAAAACTTCATGCGTATCAAAAGCATTCATGGGGGGGCTCCCGCGATTTGTTATCATGGCGCCCTTGCCTGCCGCGGGCGCGCCGTCAACACCGTCTGCCAGCCAGACTAGCGCAAAGCGCAAACCGGGGCAAGCGCGCCAGTGGAAGCAAGCGCAGATAAATGTTTCCACATGGAATGAAATGCCTATGTGTGTCGCGCGGCATGATTTTTTTCATGGAAGGCAGGAATATTTACAAAACCTGAAGCAATGTTGCTTTATTTCATGTAATCGAGTGCTTTTCAATGATACATTTCGTGTGGATCGCGTTCCGATAGCCGCCCTTGCGGCCCCTATGGCGCGCGTCACGCACGATGCACTGTTTCCGTTGGCGCCCTGCCCTGCAGCGAGCGCCGGCACTGATAATAAAAAGGTAAAAGCCAGCACGATGTTTTCCAGTACCCCATCCGCCGCCCACCGCGAGGCCCGCCACGAGTTGGACAACCTCATGGAAGAGGCAGGCGACGTCGTGTTCCGGCTCGATACGGACGGCCTGATCCTGTTCGCCAGCAAGCGCGCGGCCACCCTGTTTGGCGCGCCCTCGGGCCTGTCCGGCCATTTGCTGCTGCCGCTGGCCACGGAAGCGTCGCGCGCGGCGCTGCAGGCGGCGCTGGAAGACGCGCTGGAAGAGCCGGGCCGCCTGGAAGTGCGCCTGCAAACGCCGGACCAGGAAATCTGGTTCGAACTGCGCCTGTCTTCTTATATGAACGCGGCCGGCGTGGCCGAATTGCTGGTGGTCGGGCGCGACACGTCGGCCCAGCACAACACGGAAGAACGGCTGCGCCACATGGCCACGCACGATGCGCTCACGGGTCTGCCGAACCGCCTGCTGCTGTCGGACCGCATCCGCATGGTGATCGCCCAGGCCGCCCGTTCGGGCCAGGGCTTTTCCGTCGCCACCATCGGCCTCGATGGTTTCAAAAAGGTCAACGATGGCCTGGGCCATCCCGTCGGCGACGCCGTACTGCGCCTGGCCGCCGCGCGCCTGCGCAAGACCCTGCGCGACAGCGACACCCTGGCGCGCGTTGGCGGGGACGAATTCGTCGCCGTGCTGCCTGGCAGCGCCACCGACGCCCAGATCAAGCTGGTGACGGGCCGCCTGCTGGCCACCCTGCAGGCGCCGTTCGAAGTCGATGGCCACACGATCTACGTGGGCGCCTCCGTCGGGGTATCGATCTATCCGCTGCACGCGGAGGATGAGGTGCGCCTTGTGGCGCTGGCCGATGCGGCCATGTCGCGCGCCAAGGAAACGGGCAAGGCCCGCTGCCTGGTCTACAGCCCGCGCCTGAACGGCCCGTCGGAACACGATATTTCGCTGGAAGCGGCCATGTTCCACGCCGTGCGCGAAGGCGAATTCCTGCTGTTTTACCAGCCCATCGTCGATGCGCACACGCGGCAGATCCAGGGCTTCGAAACCCTGATGCGCTGGAAGCATCCGACCCTGGGCCTGGTGCCGCCCGTGCGCTTCATCCCGATCGCAGAAGCCAATGGCCTGATCAACCTGCTCGGCGCCTGGGCGTTGAAGGCGGCCTGCGTGCAGCTCAAGCAGTTCCAGGAAGTGGCCAAACGGCCGTTGTACATTTCCGTCAACATCAGCCCGCGCCAGTTCCGCAACGATAAATTCCTCGACGTGCTCGATGAAGCCATCGCGTTTTCGGGACTCTCCGGCGAACACCTGGTGCTGGAAATTACGGAAGGCACGCTGATGATCGACCCCGTGCATGCGGAAACCATCCTCGTCAAGATGACGGAGCGCCACGCGCGCATCGCCATCGACGATTTCGGCACCGGCTACTCCTCGCTCGCGTATCTGAAGCGCTTCCCCATTTCCGTGCTGAAGATCGACCGTACCTTCATCAAGGACTTGCCCGAATCGAGCAAGGATGCGGCCATCTGCAACACTATTCTCGACCTGGCCAAGCATTTGAATTTATCCGTCGTGGCCGAGGGCGTGGAAACCGAGGAGCAGATGCACTTCATCGAGTCGCGCGGCTGCCAGTACGTGCAAGGCTACCTGACGGGCAAGCCGATGCCGGCCCATGCCGCGCTATCGGCCTTGAGCGACAAAACCTATGCGGCGCTGGTGCCGGCGCCGTCTGCCAATGAACCGCGCGGAGGGGTGCAATGAATCCAGGTCATTTCACGGTACCGACACAACTCGGCAAGAACACCCTGGACCTGCTGTGGGCGCGCACGCGCCAGCAGGGCGACATGCCCGGCTTCGCGAAAGCCATCAGCGCCATCCTGGGCGCCATGCGCGGCGAGGATGACCACGAATTCGACATCACGCAAACGGTGCTGTCCGACCCTGTCCTCACGCACAAGGTGCTGCGGCTGGCCAACAGCGGCATGTACTCGGCCTTCGGCCAGCGCGTCAACACGGTCTCGAAGGCCGTGCTGGTGCTCGGCATCGACGCCATCGGCCACCTGGCGCTGGGCCTGAAGCTGATCGAGGAGCTGTCGCAGGCCTCGCCAGATTCCGTCAGCGCCCACGTGGAAATGGAAAAGGCCGTGCTGGCCGGGATGGTGGCGCAGCAGGTGGCCACCAGCGCCGGCAGCCTGCAGGCGGAGCAAGCCGTCGTCTGCTCGATGCTGCACACCCTGGGCCGCATGATGGTGACGTTCTACATGACGGACTTCTGGGCGCGCATGCAGGCGCATGCGGGTCCCGGCAACGAAGCCGCCGCCGCGCGCGAAATCCTCGGCCTGTCGCTGCCCGAAGTGGGCTATGCCACGGCCGCCCACTGGGGCTTGCCGCAGCACCTGATCAACGGGATGCGTCCGATGGACCCGTCGCCGGACAACTCCCCCGTCAGCGGCGCCGACTGGATGGCGGGCCTGTCGACGATGGCGGCGCGCTGCGCCGACTCGCTCTGGCATGACGATGCGGCCGGCGCGGCGCAGGTGCATGCGCTGATCGACGATTATGCGGGCACCCTGGGCATCACCGCGACCGACCTGGTGGTGGCGGTGGACAAGGCCAAGGCGATGGCGGCGGCCGACCTGTCGATCGCACCGCTGTCGAAACCGGCCGAACGGCGCGCGCGCCAGCTGGCGTCGACGCGCATGCGCGCCGAAGGCAACCGCGTATTGATCGGCGGCCTGGCCGATCTGCGCGGCGCCATCGGCAGCGCCAGCCCGGGACAGATGGTCTCGATGGCGCTCGAAACGCTGCACCAGGGCTTCGATTTTTCGCGCTCGGTGGCGTTCGTGCGCAACCACAGGGACCATTTGTATTCGGCGCGTATCAGCTTGGGCGAGGGCATGGCGGACCTGCAGGATTTGATGGTGTTTGGCGACGCGTATGAGCCGAACGTCTTCCATGCGGCCCTCAATAGCGACCGCGTGATCTTCATCGACAACGCGCGCGATCCGAAATTCGCCGCCAAGCTGCCGCAATGGTGGAAAGCGACCCTGTCGGAAGCGCGCAGCTTCGTCGTGCTGCCGCTGTCGGCCAACGGCCACCCCACGGGYTTTTTATACGGCGACTGGGACGACAGCTTCCCGCCGATCCAATTGAATCAGACGGAATTCAACCTGATCAACGATATCCGGGCGTTGCTGGTGCAGTCGGTGGAGATGCGGCACCAATTGGAATTGGTGGCAAATAAAGTGGCGTGACAGGAAGCGCCAACAATGTTGTCGGATTACGCGCTGTGCGCTAATCCGACCTTGTATTATTCCCCTCATGCCGTTCGTGGTATTGCGAACGGTATCGACCGCTGTCACAATCTTGATAGGCATATCAAGACCGGGTAACTGGATGCCGTATCCGCCCTTAGGCCCCGAGCCAGCTCCGTAGATCTCGC
>NZ_NEHB01000015.1:0-131907 GCF_002127655.1 Janthinobacterium sp. GW456P | reverse complement strand
GGCGAGCGCACGATTCCCGTGCTGCTGTCCTACTACGCCAATCCTGAGCGCTTCGACAGCGCCAAGCAAGCCGTGGCGTTTGCGGGCCTCGATCCGCGCCAGCACGAGTCGGGTTCCAGCGTGCGTGGCAAGCCACGCATGTCGAAGGTCGGCCACAGTTTCCTGCGCAAGGCACTGTACATGCCGGCCATGGTGGCCGTCCATAAGACGCTTTGGGGCAAGCGCTTCGGTCAGCGCCTGCGTGACGCCGGCAAAGCGCCCAAGCTGATCATCGGCGCCATGATGCGCAAGCTGGTGCACGTGGCATTCGGCGTGCTCAGGTCGGGAAAAATATTTGATCCGGCCTTGCACGCCGCTTGACGAGGATAACAGTATCTACGAAATTATTTCAGAGTCAGCTTCAGCGCCGGCTTCTCGCCGTAATCGTCATAGCGCTCATTGATGCCGGCGATGCAAAACGTGATTTCTTCCAGCAAATCAGGCACTTGCGCCTTCATCGCGTCAGCGTCCTGCACCACGATATCCAGCACTTCGTTCGGTTTCAAACGGAACTGCGTCATGTTTTCATCGTCGCGCAGGTAGCTGAGACAATCGACCCAGGCATCCATGCTGTTGCCGTAGAACTCGGGGAAACCGAAGGCTTGCACGCATTGCGCGTGAAAACTCGCTTCATCGGTGATGTCTTTTCCATTCAGGAGCGCAGTGGCCATGATCTTCCTCAGTTCTTCAGCGATAGCACATCCTGCATGTCGAACAGGCCCGTCGGCTTGTCGGCCAGGAAACGCGCAGCGCGCAGGGCGCCGTGGGCGTAGGTGACGCGGCTGCTCGACTTGTGGCTGATCTCGATGCGCTCGCCGATGCCGGCAAACAGCACCGTATGGTCGCCGACGATATCGCCGCCGCGGATGGTGGCAAAGCCGATGGTCGACGGGTCGCGCTCGCCCGTCACGCCTTCGCGGCCGTACACGGCGCATTCCTTCAGGTCGCGGCCCAGGGCGCCGGCCACCACTTCGCCCATTTGCAGGGCCGTGCCCGACGGCGCATCGACCTTGTGGCGGTGATGGGCTTCGATAATCTCGATGTCGTAGCCTTCGGACAGGCTTTTCGCGGCCAGTTCCAGCAGTTTCATGGTGACATTCACGCCCACGCTCATGTTCGGCGCGAACATGATGGCCGTCTTTTCGGCGGCGGCGGCAATGGCGGCCTTGCCCGCGTCATCGAAACCGGTGGTGCCGATGATCATCTTGATGCCATGCTCGGCGCAATACGCCAGGTGCTGCAAAGTGCCTTCGGGGCGCGTGAAGTCGATCAGGTAATCGGCATGGGCCAGGCCGGTGGCCAGGCTTGACTCGATCAGCACGCCGGCAGGCTTGCCGAGGAAGGCGGCGGCATCCTGGCCGACGGAGGGCGAACCGGCGCGGTCGAGGGCGCCGGCCAGCACGGCGTCGGGCGCGTTGCTGACCGCTTCGATCAGGATATGGCCCATGCGGCCGCTGGCGCCAGCGATGGCGATTTTCAGTTCAGTCATTTTATTCTCTTACAACAACTTATTTGGTGGGTTCGGCGGCAGGCGCAGGTGCTGGCTCGGCGGCAGGCGCCGTTGCTGGTGCAACTTCCGGCTTGCTCACAGGAATGGCCGGGGCGGCATCGGCTGGTACCGGCACGGCGCTTGGCGCCACGGGCGATGGCACGACGGCGGCAGGCACGTCGGCCTTGGCGACCTTGGCGAATGGCGACGGACCGGCGATACGGTCGATATATTCTTTCTCCGTCGGCAAGTTGCCGCCTTCGAAACGTTCAACCTTGCCATCCTTGCCGAAGTACACGACCACGCGGCTACTGGTGGTTTCGCCACTGCCCCGCGCCAGGCGGAATGGATAATCCCAGCGGTCGGCATGGAAGATATCGGTCAGCAGCGAAGTGCCGAGAACGAAACGCACCTGGTCACGCGTCATGCCCACTTTCAACTGGGCCAGCATCTCTTCGGAGACAAAGTTGCCTTGTTGAATGTCAGGACGGTAGGGCGAGAAAAACCACATGAATTTTTGCAGCGGCGTGATGGTGGTCGTTTGTGCGCCCTGTTCGGGGACCAGTTCCTTGCCTTCTTTTTGAGCAGCTGCCGGCTTTTCGCCAAGTATGCCACGGTTGGCGCAGCCGGACACGGCCAGCGCGACACAGACCATGCCTGCCACGACTGGTGCTCGAAATGAAATACGGTGCCAGAGAGATGGCAATACAGCCGGGGTTACGCGCATAAATGACCTCAATTGGATGAACAAAACGCCAGGAGTGACCGGCCCGCCAAAAAAAAGCATATTTTGGCACTCCCCGACAAAACGCTATATGATAAAGCACCTGACCCACATACGAGCAACAAACATGAGTAACAATCCTAGTGATCTCAAGGCAAGCGGCCTGAAAGCCACCCTGCCACGGCTGAAGATACTCGATATCTTCCAGAGTAGCCCGGTACGCCACCTGACCGCGGAAGATGTCTACAAGATTCTGCTGGCCGACAATATGGATGTCGGATTGGCAACTGTCTACCGTGTCCTCACGCAATTTGAACAAGCCGGCTTGCTTAACCGCAACCATTTTGAAACCGGCAAGGCGATTTTCGAACTCAACGAAGGCTCTCACCACGACCACCTGGTGTGCCTCGATTGTGGCCGGGTCGAAGAGTTCTTCGACGAAGAAATCGAAATCCGCCAGCAAAAAGTGGCCGAAGAGCGCGGCTTCAAGATCGCCGAACACGCCCTGGCCATCTACGGCAACTGCACCAAGACAGCTTGCCCGCACAAAACAGCCTGACCCACGCCGACCGTTCCCGCAAGGGGCCGGCTGGCGCGGCATTGAACCGCATCAATGATGGCTGAGCGCGCTCGACAGTAATTTAGCGGTGATATCGACAATCGGGATGACGCGCTCGTAAGCCATGCGCGTCGGTCCGATCACTCCCAACGTTCCCACGATCTTGCCGTTGACTTCATACGGCGCCGTCACCACGCTCATCTCGTCCATCGGCACCAGATTCGATTCGCCGCCGATGAAAATCTGCACGCCCGTCGCCTTGCTCGACACGTCGAGCAGCTGCATCAAGCCCGTCTTTTGCTCGAACATGTCGAACATCTGGCGCAGCGAATGCATATTCGATGACAGATCGCTCACGCTGAGCAAGTTGCGCTCGCCGGAAATGACCATGTCGTCGCTATGGTCGGCCATCGCTTCGCTGCCCGCTTCCACGGCCGCCTGCATCAGGCTGCCCATGTCGTCGCGCAACTGGCGCAGCTCGCCTTGCAGGCGCACGCGCACGGCGTCGAACGACAGGCCGCCATAATTCTGGTTGATGTAATTAGCCGATTGCATCAGTTGCGCCGGCGTATAGTCGGCCTCCGTCAGCAATAAACGGTTCTGCACGTCGCCGCCGGGAGCGACGATAACGAGCAGGATGCGTTTTTCGGACAGACGCAGGAATTCGATTTGCTGGAACACGGATTCGCGGCGCGGGCTGAGCACGACGCCGGCGAACTGCGACAGCGACGACAGCATCTGCGCCGCGTTGGCGATGGTCTTTTGCGGCTGCGGCGTCTGCAGGCGCATGCGCGACTCGACCATGTGCTCGTCCAGATGCCGGACGGTCAGCAAGGTGTCGACAAAGATGCGGTAGCCGCGCGGCGTGGGGATGCGTCCGGCCGAAGTATGCGGACTGGACACATAACCGAGCTCTTCCAGGTCGGCCATGATGTTGCGGATCGTGGCCGGCGACAGGTCGAGGCCGGAAATTTTCGACAAGGCGCGCGAACCGACCGGCAGGCCATCGGCGATATATCGCTCGACCAGGGCTTTCAGCAGTGTTTGGGCACGTGTATCGAGTTGCATGATGTTTTATTTAAGCAAGTATTCTTAAGCAAGTATTCGTTCAAGCAAGCGGCAACGAAAGCGGCCGAACGTGCATCAACAGCAGCTATTATGCACGTTCGTCCGTCCGACGGCGATCAATCTTCCAGTTGCCCCTGCAGCCACAGCAGCAATTCATCAAAGTTGGCACAGATGGCGTCGGGCTGCACGCCGGCGGCCAGATGGGCGTCGCTGCCCTTGCGGTTCATCCACACGGCACGCATGCCCGCCCCTTGCGCCCCCGTCACATCGAAATACAAGTCATCGCCGACATACACGGCCTCATGCGGCGCCACGCCCAGCGCGGCGCAAGCGGCCAGGAAGATGCTGGCGTCAGGCTTGGCGACGCCAAAATCGCTGGCGGCAATCGATACCTTGAAATGCCGCGCCAGGCCGATAATGTCAAGGTCCGCATTGCCATTCGAGATCGAGCCGACCAGCATGCGCTGGCCCATCCAGGCCAGGCCCGGCAAGACATCCTCATACGGCTGCACGCGATGGCGCGCCGCCAGGAACTGCGCAATGGCGCCGTCGACCAGGGCGGGATCTTCGCCTGCGGCCTCGAAGGCGGTCAGCAAGCCCGCGCGGCGCAGCTCGATCAAATTGCCATGGAAATGCGGTTGTTCATTGAGCATGGCCAGACGATGCTGGCGCAACAGCTCGATGGAAAACTGCTGCGCCACCTTGGGCGCATGCGTGGCCAGCCAGTCGTGCAGCAGGGTCTCGGCGGCGGCAATCACGGGCGCGATGGGCCACAAGGTATCGTCGAGGTCGAACAGGATGGCCTTGGGCGGCACGGCAGGTTTTACAGGAGCAAAGGACATGGGACTCACGGTGGATGCCGCGCCACAGTGCGCAGCCTGCATCTATTGTCGCACCGATCGCCGCCTCCGGCATGGCTGCGCCCCCATGAAATGGGGCCGGACCGCCGCTTCCCGGCGAAAAATTGTTACAGGGTGATACAAGGCAAGATCATTCAGCTTGCCAGATAGACTAAAATAGGCGCCATTCCAATGCGGCGCCAGCGTCCGCGTTGCGCTACCCAACCTAATTCGTTTTGGAGAATGTATGAAAAATTTGTACCTGCGCTCGATGCTGGCGGCGGCTTGCGCCGTCACATTGGCGGCCTGCGGCGGCAGCGGCGGCAACCTGTATCTGAGCGGCCAAGTCTCCAATCTGGCAAAAGATGGCCTGATTCTGCTGAATAATGGCGAAAGCCTGCCTGTCGCCTCAGGCCAGACCTCCTTTGTTTTCACCAAGCTGGTCAACACCGATGACCGCTACGATATCACCATCGCGCAACAGCCAAAGGGCGCCGTGTGCACGATTACCAATGGCGCCGGCAAGGCATCGAGCTATACCGTGACCACGGCCTTCGTCAGCTGCGTGACCAATACCTATCCGCTGAGCGGCACCATCACGGGCCTGACCGCCGACGGTTTGACCTTGGCCATCGGCAATACCACCACCAGCCCGCTGAAAGGCAGCACCAGCTATACGTTCCCGAATGTCAATGACGGCATCGCCTACAATATTTCCATCGCGACATATCCAACGGGCCAGACATGCAGTTTCGTGGGCTCTGCCAGCGCCAACGGCCGCGATGTCATCGGCACCATGGGCTCGGCCGCCACGACCGGCGCCACACTGAACTGCACGGCGCTGTAAGCGACGCGATTCGTCACCACTATATTGCATTGGAGAAATACATGAAGTTATCCTGCCTGCGCCCTCTCGCCGCGCTGCTGTTGACCCTGGGACTGGCTGCTTGCGGCGGCAAGGCCTCGTACGATGTCAGCGGCACCATCACCAACCTGAACACCAACGGCCTGGTGCTGGCCAACGGCGGCGTCAATCTCCCGATTACCGCGGGCCAGACCTCGTTCACCTTTGCCAAGCGCATCGACTATGGCACCGAGTACAACATCACCGTGCAAAACCAGCCAGCCCACATGAATTGCAGCATCAGTGGCGGAACCGGTTCGGCCGGTCACTACCTGAGCATCCAGGCAGCGGTCATCTGCTCGCAAAATACCTACACGGTAGGCGGCACGGTAACTGGCCTGACGGCCGACGGCCTGGTCCTGATCAACGGCAATGCGCAAACCGCGGTGACCAAGGGCAGCACGACCTTCACCCTGGGGTCGCGTGTGCCCGATGGCGACACGTATGGCATCAGCATATTTACCCAGCCGACCGGCTTGAAATGCAGCGTGGCGCCGAACACCGGCGTCGGCGTCATGGGCGAAGCGAACGTGACCACCGTGCAAATCGCCTGCAATCCGGCCTGATGCGGTGATGCTGGCAGCCGCGACGCGGCTGCCAGGAAGAGATATCACGGAAATCTATATTTGATATTCCAAAGATAAATTGGAGTTATATGTGGCGATGCAGCATAATGCATCTGTCTCCTCCAACTCTTCCAAGAATTGGATTTAGCCCGCTTTCACCAGCGGGCTTTTTTTTGTCCAAAATTCCTCAGGCGGGTTTATCCAAGCCCGGCTGCAGCATCTGCACGATGCTGGAGAAATCCTGCTGCGCATAGCCGGCTTGCGCATGCATCTGGTACAGCTGGCGCACCAGCCCGCCCAAGGGCGTGGGCGCGTTCGCCGCCAGGGCCGATTGCTGCGCCAGGCCCAGGTCCTTCAGCATCAGCGCCGTGCCGAAGCCGCCCGTGTAATTGCGCGACGCGGGCGTGCCTTCCATGACGCCGGGCCACGGGTTGTACACTTCCAGGGTCCAGTTGCGGCCCGAACTCTTGGCCATGATGTCGGACAACACTTTCGGATCCAGGCCGTGCGCCACGCCCAGGTTCAGCGCCTCGGCCGTCCCCGCCATTAGAATGCCCAGCAGCATGTTGTTGCAAATCTTCGCCACCTGGCCCGCGCCCGCCTCGCCCGCATGGAAAATGTTCTTGCCCATCTTTTCCAGCAGGGGACGCGCCTGCTGCAAGGCGGCATCGGAACCGCCGACGATGAAGGTCAGGGTGCCGGCCGCCGCGCCCGCCGTGCCGCCCGAGACGGGCGCATCGATCATGGCAAAGCCCCGCGCGCTGGCCGCCTGCGCCACTTGCCGCGCCACGTCCGCGGCGATGGTGCTGCAGTCGATGAACAGGGCACCGGGCTTGGCCGAGTCGAGCACGCCGCCGGCCGCCAGGTACAGTTCCTGCACATGCTTGTTGGCTGGCAGCATGGTGATGACGGCGTCCGCCGTCTGCACGGCCGCGCTGGCGGACGCGGCCGCCGTGGCGCCCGCCTCGACCAGCGAGGCCACGGCCGCCGGCGCCAGGTCGAACACGGACACGTGGAAGCCGGCGGCGACCAGGTTGCGGGCCATCGGCGCACCCATGTTGCCCAAGCCGATGAAAGCGATATGTTGCATGGTAAAAATCTCCTGTTTTTCTTTTAATGCAGATCCGCCAACGGATGCGTGCTCCACGGCGCGGTGAAATATTCTTCCAGATACGCTGCGCTGACGTCGGCCAGGCTGGCCGGCTGCCATTGCGGCGCGTTGTCCTTGTCGATCAACAAGGCGCGCACCCCTTCGCTGAAGTCGCCATGGGCGCAGCATTGCACGGCGACAATGAGTTCCAACTGGAACACTTGCGCCAGGCTCAGATGACGTGTGCGCTCGCGCATGGCCCACACGAGGGCCGCCGAGCTGGGCGCGCCCTTGTCGAGCGAATGGGCCGCCTTTTGCAGCCACACCGAATCGCCGTCATACGCGGCAATGGCGGCCACCACTTCGGGCAGGGTGGGCGCTTGCGTCAGCGCCGCGATGGCGTCGAAGTTGGCGCGCACTTCGGAGACGGGCAGCATGGACGCGGGCGCCGAGAAGCCGCGCAGCAGGCGGTCCAGCTGCGCGCTGTTCGCCTGCGGGCTGGCTTGCCATTGCGCCAGCGCCAGCGCATCGAGCACCATGGCGCGCTCTTCCTGGCGCAGGAAATAGTCGCCCAGGCCAGTAAACAACGCGTCGGCCGCGTTCAGCGGCGCGCCCGTCAAGCCCAGGAATAGGCCGCTGCGTCCCGGCATGCGGCCCAGGAACCAGCTGCCGCCCACGTCGGGGAACAGGCCGATCGTGATTTCCGGCATGGCAATGCGCGTGCTTTCCGTCACCACGCGATGGCTGGCACCGGCCATCAGGCCCAGGCCGCCGCCCATGACGATGCCGCCGCCCCATACCAGCAGCGGTTTTGCATAGGCATGGATGCGGTGGTCGAGCCGGTATTCCTCGGCAAAGAAGGCCAGCGCTTGCGGGTTCGGCACGACACCCGGTTGCTCGGCCACGGCCGCGCGCAGGCTGCGCACGTCGCCGCCCGCGCAAAAGGCCTTGTCGGTCGACGATTGCAGCACCACGCAGGCGACGGCATCGTCAGCGGCCCAGCGCACGAGGGCGCCGTCGATGGCGCGTATCATCTCCAGGGTCAGCGCGTGCAGGGACTTCGGCGCGTCGAGGGTGATGACGCCCAGCTTCATGCCGCCGGGGCAGTCGCGCTCCTCGATTTTCACGGTTTCAAGCAAAGTCTCAACCATTCTTCCACTCCGCCGGACGTTTTTCCAGGAACGCCTGCACGCCCTCTTTCTGGTCTTGCGTATCGAACAGGCCCAGGAACAGGGTGCGTTCATCGGGCAGGGAATCGACCAGCGGATGGCTGCGCGCACCCTGAATCAGGGTCTTGCACGCGGTCACGCTGCTGGGACTCTGGCGCGCCACCTTGGCGGCCAGGGCCAGCGCCGTGGCGGCAGCCTTGCCTGTCGGTACAACTTCCTCGACGAGGCCGATGGCCAGGGCCTTGGCCGCATCGACCCGCTCGCCGCACAGGATCATGCGCTTGGCCCAGCCTTCGCCCACCAGCCACGGCAAATGCTGCGTGCCGCCCGCGCACGGCAGCAAGCCGACCGAGGCTTCCGGCAAGGCCATCTGCGCATGTTCCTCGGCGATGCGGATATCGCAGGCCAGCGCGCATTCGAGTCCGCCGCCCATGGCATAGCCATTGATGGCGGCGATGCTGACGCCGCGAAACGCGGACAGCGCCTCGAACGCCTCGCCAAAGGCGGCGGCCATGGCGAACGCCGTGTCTTTGTTTCCGTCAGCAAACACGTTCAAGTCGGCGCCGGCCGAGAAGAACTTCGCGCCGCCGCCCGTGATCACGAGCGCGTACACGTCCGGATCAAGATTCAGATCGGCCACCAGCTGCGTCAGCGCGTTCAGGCTGGCCAAGGTCCACGTGTGGGCGGGCGGGTTGTCGAGGGTCACCAGGGCCGTATGGCCACGGCGTTCCAGCAGTAAATTTGTATACACTTTAGTCATCGTAAGGTCTCCGTGGCGCCGTCTTTCAAAATCGCTCGCGCGACGATCAGGCGCATGATTTCATTCGTCCCTTCCAGGATTTGATGTACCCGTGTGTCGCGCACGTGGCGCTCGAGCGGGTACTCGCGGATGTAGCCGTAGCCGCCGTGCAATTGCAGCGCGTCGTTGCACACGTTAAAACCCACATCCGTGGCGAACCGCTTGGCCATGGCGCAATATGCCGTCGCATCCGGGCTTTCCTGGTCCAGCTTCCAGGCCGCCAGGCGCACCATCTGGCGCGCCGCCACCAGCTCCGTCAGCATGTCGGCCAGCTTGAATTGCAAGGCTTGGAACTGGGCCAGCTCGCGGCCGAACTGCTTGCGCTCCTGCATGTAGACCTGCGCCCGCGTGAGGGCCGCCTGCGCCGTGCCCACCGAGCACACGGCGATATTTATGCGGCCGCCATCGATGCCTTTCATGGCAATCGCAAAGCCTTCGCCTTCCGCGCCCAGCAAGTTTGCGGCCGGCACTTTCACCTGGTCGAAGCTGATGATGCGCGTGGGCTGGCTGTTCCAGCCCATCTTTTCTTCTTTCTTGCCATACACGATGCCGGGCAGATTCGCCGGCACGGCAAAGGCGGAAATACCGGCCGCGCCCTCGCCGCCGGTACGCGCCATGACGATCAGCATGTCCGTCTGGCCCGCGCCCGAGATAAACGCTTTCGTGCCGTCCAGCACATAAAAGTCGCCTTCCTTCACCGCCTTCGTGCGCAAGGACGCCGCGTCGGAACCCGATTGCGGTTCCGTCAGGCAATAGCTGGCCAGCTTCTGGCCGGCGGCCAGGGCCGGTACCCATTCGTCGCACAGGGCTTCCTGCCCCCAGCGCGACAGCATCCAGGTGGCCATGTTGTGGATCGTGATGTAGGCCGTCGTCGAGGTGCAGCCGCCGGCCAGTTCCTCGAAGACGATGGCGGCATCCTGGCGCGACAGGCCCAGGCCGCCCCAGCGCTGCGGCGTGTACAGGCCGCAAAAGCCCATCTCGCCCGCCTTGGCGATGGTTTCCACTGGAAAGATCGATTCCGCATCCCAATGCGCCGCGTGCGGCGCCAGCTCCCCTTCGGCAAACGCGCGCGCCGCCTGCTGGAACTCGCGCTGCTCGTCGCTCAGTTCAAAGTCCATGGTCCAGCTCCTTACTTGAGGCTGATGGTGGTGTTGACCTTGCCCACCGAGGCCGCGTCCGTGAACCAGCGCTGGGTAATCGTTTGCGTCTGCGTGTAGAACAGCACCACCTGCTTGCCGAACGGGCCCAGGTCGCCCAGCTTGGAGCCGCGCGAGCCCGTAAAGCTGAACAGGGGAACGGGCACGGGAATCGGTACGTTGATGCCGACCTGGCCCACGTCGATTTCTTCCTGGAAGTAACGCGCGGCCGCGCCACTTTGCGTAAACAGCGCAGTGCCGTTACCGTTCGGATTCGCGTTCACCAAGGCAATCGCTTCATCGAGCGTGTCGACTTCGACGACGATCAGGACGGGGCCAAAGATTTCCTGGTCATACACGACCATGCCGGGTTTCACGCCAGACAAAATCGTCGGCCCGACGAAGTTGCCGTTCGGATAGCCATCGACCTTCACGTCGCGGCCATCGAGCGTCAGCACGGCGCCCTGCTCGATGCCCCTGGCGACCAGGCTGTGCACGCGCTCTTTTGCCGCGCAGGAAATCACGGGGCCCAGGTCGGGATTGTCCTTGCCCGCCCCCACCGTCAGGGTTTGCGCCTTGGCGGCCAGTTCCGGCAGCCACTCGCGCGCCTCGCCCACCAGCACGGCGACGGAGGCGGCCATGCAGCGCTGGCCGGCCGCGCCGAAACCGGCGCCCAGCAACTGGTTCAGGGTCTGTTCTTTATTTGCATCAGGCAAGACGACGGCATGGTTCTTGGCCCCCATCATGCATTGCGCGCGCTTGCCGTTCATGCTGGCGCGCTGGTACACATGCGTACCCACCTTGCTGGAGCCGACGAAGGAAATCGCCTTGATATCCGGATGGTCGCACAAGGCGTTGACGACGTCTTCGCCGCCGTGTATCACGTTCAGCACGCCGGCCGGGATGCCCGCCTGCAAGGCCAGGCGCACGAGTTTTTCCGTCACGAGCGGGTCTTGCTCCGATGGTTTCAGCACGAAGGTATTACCGCAGGCAATCGCCATCGGGAACATCCACAGCGGGATCATGGCGGGGAAGTTAAACGGGGKGATGCCGGCGCACACGCCCAGCGGCTGCAGCACGCTGTAGGTATCGACGCCGCCGGCCACGTTTTGCGCGAACTCGCCCATCTGCAGGGTGCCGATATTAGCCGCATGTTCCACCACTTCCAAGCCGCGGAAGACGTCGCCTTCCGCGTCGAGCAGAGTCTTGCCCTGTTCCATGGTCAAGGTGGCGGCCAGGTCGGCCATGTTTTCGCGGATCAGCTGTTGCAGCTTGAGGAAAATGCGGGCGCGCGCGCCGATCGGCGTCTTGCGCCAGGTTTTGAAGGCGCGCTGGGCCGAGGCGATGGCCGCGTTGACTTCATCGGGTGTGGCGAACGGCACCTTGGCCAGGACTTCCTGCGTGGCGGGGTTGACGACGTCGCGCCAGACGGTGGTGCGGGATTCAAGCCATTCGCCGTTGATCAGCAGTGGAACGGTCGGAATAGTGTTTTGCGTGGTCACTCGGTGTCTCCTCGTTGGGGTATAGGTCTGTTTGCATTATTCGCACAATCCCCAGCGCAAACAAGGCGTGAAAATGCGAGATAATGCAAAGACGAATCTGTTAATCTGCAAAGATTGTAAATTTGCAGATTCCACAAACCGGAGATGAGGAAACGCGATGGCAAAGGTTTTCATGGGCGTGCGCCTGCAGCGGCTGCGCGAAGAACGGCGCATGACGCAGGTGGCGCTGGCCAAGGCCCTGGGCATCTCGCCCAGCTACCTGAACCAGATGGAGCGCAACCAGCGCCCCCTGACAGTGCCAATCCTGCTGCGCATCGGCACGGTGCTGGGCGTCGATCCGCAAATTTTTTCCGAACACGACAGCGCCAGCCTGGTGGCCGACGTGCGCGACGTGTTCGGCGAATTGCCCGACGCGCCGCCCACCTCGATGGCGGAATTGAAAATGCTGGTGGAAAACATGCCGGAACTGGCGCGCTCGATTTTGCTCTTGCAGCGGCGCTACCGGGTGATGGCGGAACGAGCCGACACCCTGGCCGCACGCCTCGACGACGGCAGCCGCGGCGCCAGCTCGGCGGCTCCGTCCACGGACGAGGAAGTGCGCGAATACCTGAACCGGCGGCAAAACTATATCGATGAACTGGACCGGGCGGCCGAGCGGGTGGCGGGCGATCTCGATCCCTCGCTGCGCACGCTCGACGCGCTGCAAGGCCGGCTGCTGGAGCGCCACGGCATCCAGGTGCGCTTGTCCGATGGCGACGCGGGCATGGTACGCAAGCACCGCTACGACGCCCAGCAACAGATCCTGTTTCTGCCCGATACTCTGACGGGCGGCCAGCGCGCCTTCCAGATGGCGGCGCAAATCAGCCTGCTCGAGCACAGCGACTTGATCGACGCGCTCGTGCTGGCGGCAGGACTCTCCGGCTCGGCCGCGCAGACGGGCGCGCGCCTGGCGTTTTCCAATTATTTCGCGGGCGCCCTGCTGATGCCGTATCAACGCTTCCTGCAGGCGGCGGAAACGCGCGCCTACGATATCGAGCGCCTGGCGCACCAGTTCGGCGTGGGCTTCGAAGCCGTGTGCCACCGTTTGAGCACCATGCAGCGCCCCGACGCGGCGGGCTTGCCGTTTTTCTTCGTGCGCGTCGACCGCGCGGGCAATGTCTCGAAGCGCCAGTCGGCCACGGATTTTCACTTTTCCAGGGTGGGCGGCACGTGTCCGTTGTGGATCGTCTACGACGCCTTCAGCCATCCGGGCCAAGTGCTGACGCAAGTGGCCAGCATGCCCGACGGCTGCACGTATTTATGGATCGCGCGCCAGGTCAGCACGGCCTCGCCGGGCTTCCGCGCGCCCGGTAAAACCTTTGCCGTGGCGCTGGGCTGCGATATCTCGCAGGCGCACCGCCTGATCTATTCGAAGGGACTCGATTTGCACGACCCTTCCAGCGCCACGCCGATCGGCACGGGCTGCAAGGTGTGCGAGCGCCAAAGCTGCCCGCAGCGGGCGTTTCCGTCGCTGCTGGCCCCGCCACCGGCATCGGCCTGATTTACTCGACGACTCTTGCCCGCAACGCGTCGAATTCGCGCGTAAATTGCGCGCGCCAGTCGCGCCGCGTGGACTCGTCTATCCAGGCCGCGTCGAGGCCATTCAACATGAAGCCGCGCATGTCGTCGAGGCCGAAGCCGAATTCGCGCATCATCATCCAGGCGCCCGTCGGCGTCACGTGGTGCAGGGTCGGATCGTCCGTGTTCGGATGCAGTTTCAGGCCCAGCTTGGCCATGGCGCGGATCGGGTGATCGAGCGCCCAGCGCTCGGGCGCCAGGGTGCGCAAATAATACGAATTGGTGGGCACCACGGTAAACACCAGGCCCCGTTCCACGCAGCGCTGCGCCAGCTCCGGATTGTCGACGATGGTATAGCCGTGGTCGACCCGGTCCACCTGCAAGTCATCAATCGCCGTCGCCACGTTCATCCATGGCATGCCGAATTCGCCCGCATGCGCCGTGCATTTGAAACCGGCTGCGCGCGCAGCGCGGTAGGCTTCGATGAAGAGTTCCGGCGGACGGTCGTTTTCGCGGTAATCGATGCCGATGCCGATGACTTCCGGCGCGCGGTAGGCCTTCATCCACTCCACCATCTGCACGGCTTCCGCGGGCGCCGCTTCGCGGTCGATGCTGGGGATCAAACGGCCGATCACGCCAAAATCCCTTTGCGCGTCGCGGATGGCGGCCACGATGGCGTCCTGCGCCGATTCGTAGCGGATGCCCGAGACGCGCACGGTGCCGGTCGGGTTCCAGAAGAACTCCGCGTAGCGCACGCCGTGGCCATGCGCGTCTTCCAGGTATTCGTAGGCGAGGCAATACAGGTCCGTCGGCGAAACGATCAGGTGCGCGTCGAGCGCGCGCAGCACGCGCAGCACGCCGACGGGCTTGTCACCGCGCGTGTAAAACGCGTCGATTTCCTCGGGGGTGACGACATTGCCCGTCTTGGCGGCCAGCGCGCGGAAAGTGGCCTGGCGCACCGTGCCAAACAGGTGGCAATGCAGCTCCACTTTCGGCATGGCGCGTAAAAACTGTTCGATGCTCAGGGCAGGCAGGGTGTCGGCAGGATTAGACATGAAGCTCGTTTCGTAGTGAAGTGGGTCAGACGAGAATGGCGGCCAGGCGGCGCATCAGGCGCTCGATGGCGGCCGGGCCATCGGCCAGCATCGCCACTTGCGTGTTGATGGCGGCGCGGCGCGGCACGCGGAATTCGCACACCGTCATGCCGCGCGTCAGTTCGCCCGTCAATTCGATGGCCACGTGAGCCGGCTGAAACTGGAACAGCTGCGGCGCTTCCAGATACAGGGCCACCACCGGGTCGTACATGGGCATGGGCACGGAACCGTCGGCGCTGCGGATGCGCACATACGCTTCCAGGTAGCCGGCCAGACGTAGCGCGCGCGGCGTGCCGAGGGCGCGCAGGCGTTCCACTTCCGCATTCGTCACCAAGAGCTGGCGGCACAGGTTCAGGCCGAACATCCGCAGCGGGATACCGGCCTTGAACACCTGGGCGGCCGCTTCCGGGTCCGCATAGATGTTGAATTCGGCCGCCGCCGTATGGTTGCCCTGGTCGGTCGAGCCGCCCATCAGGACGATTTCGACGATTTTTTCGGCGATATCGGGCGCGCGCGTCAAGGCCGTGGCCAGGTTGGTCATCGGCGCGATCGCCATGATGGTGATCTGGCCAGGGTGAGCGCGCACGGCGGCGATCAGCGCGTCGACGGCATGGCCTGCCGCATCCGTGGCCGCGCCCGGCGGCAGGATCTCGCCCGTGGTGGGCATGCCGCTGTCGCCGAGGATGCGCTGCGCCGTTTCGATAACGCCGGCCAGCGGTTCTTCGCAGCCGCGGTAGATCGGCACCGTCAATCCGTCATGGGCCTTGATGCGCAAGGCGTTGTCGTAAGTGATGGCGACGGGTGCATTGCCCGCCACCACGCTCACGCCCAGCCACTCGATGTCGGGATTGCTGCCCAAGAGCAGCATCGTCAGCCAGTCGTCGAAACCGGGATCGGTGTCGAGCCAGATCTTTTTCAAGGCTTGGGTCATGATGGTCTCAGCTTAAAAAATCAGGCAGCCAGCCACAGGGCGCTGTCGGACGGCAGTACGAAGGAAACGGCCGTGCCTTCGCGCCAGGCGGCGCCGCCGGCCGCGCAAATACCCTTGACCTGGCCCAGCGGCGTTTGCAGCAGGTACTCGACGGTGTCGCCCAGGAAGCCGCGCGCCAGCACGGTGCCCGGATACTGGCCGCTCGCATCGTCGGCAGCGCACACGCGCACCTTGTCCGGACGCCAGCCCAGCACCGTGGTGCCGGCAGCGACGGGAGACGTGTACGGCAGGCTGGCACCGGCGTGGTGCAGCGCGCCGTCGCGGTAGTCGAACAGGTTTTCGAAGCCCATGAAGTTGGCGACGAAGCGCGTGGACGGCGTATTGAACACGGCTTCCGGCGCGGCCAGCTGCTCGATGCGCCCGCCATTCATGACGACGATGCGGTCGGACAGGGCCAGCGCTTCTTCCTGGTCATGCGTCACGTACAGCATGGTGATGCCCAGTTCGCGCTGGATGCGGCGCAGCTCGGCGCGCATCTGCACGCGCAGCTTGGCGTCCAGGTTCGACAGCGGTTCATCGAGCAGCAGCAGGGCCGGTTCGACGACGATGGCGCGCGCCAGCGCCACGCGCTGCTGCTGGCCGCCGGACATCTGCGCCGGCAAGCGCGTCTCGAACCCCGTCAGTCCCACGGCGGCGATCACGGCTTCCACTTTGGTTTTCAGCAGGGCCGGCGCGACCTTGCGCAAGCGCAAGCCAAAGGCGATGTTGTCGTACACGTTCAGGTGCGGGAACAGCGCGTACGACTGGAACACCATGCCGATATTGCGCTTGTTCGGCGCCAGCTTGCCGATCTCGCGGCCATCGAGCACGATGCGGCCCGACTGCAGCGGCATCAGGCCGGCAATCGCGCGCATGGTGGTGGTCTTGCCGCAGCCGCTGGGGCCCAGCAGGGAAATCAGTTCGCCCTGCTCGACGTGCAAATCCAGGTCTTTCACGGACGTCGTGTTCTTGGCGTAGCCGAGGTTCAGCTTGTGCAGTTCCAGATAACTCATCGTGTGTTGCCTCTTACATGTATTTAGAAATGCCCAGCACCTTCTCGGTCACCATCACGAAGGCCATGGTGAACAAGACCAGCAGGGTCGACAGGGCGGCGATCGACGGATCGAAGCTGTTTTCCATATGGCCCAGCATCTCGATCGGCAAGGTGCTGATGCCGGGCCCCGTCAGGAACAGCGAGACGGGCACCTGGTTGAACGAGGTCACGAAGGCGAGGAAGAAGGCGGCGATCACGGCGTTGCGGATGTTCGGCAGCACGATCATGAAGAAGGCGCGCAGACGCGACGCGCCCAGAGTGATGGCGGCATCCTCGATATCGACGCGCAGGTTCACCAGGCTGGCGTACACGACGCGCACCGAGTACGGAATCAAGAGCGCGATATGGCCGATCAGCAGGCCCGCGTACACGGGCGCGTTAATCGTCAGCACCAGGTGGTGCAGCAAGCCCAGACCCACGAGGATGGCGGGAATGATCAGCGGCGACGTCAGGATTTGCCGGATGGCGCCGATGCCGGGCGGCGGCATGCGCGAAAACGCATACGCGACGGGTATGCCCAGCAGCAGTGCGATGACGGTGGCGATCAGGCCGATTTCCAGGCTGGTCTGGAAGGCACGGCGAAATTCGGGCGCAGCCCACACTTCGAGGATCCAGCGCAGCGAATACGACTCGGGCGGGAAGGCCAGCGTTTCGCCGCCGCTAAAACCCGCCAGCACGACGATGGCGAAAGGCCCCAGCAGGAACAAAAACACCAGCCACAGGACGGCACGTGAAAACAGGCTTTCTTTCATACGGAACTCCGGCTCGAGGAAATACGTTTAAGGCCGGCATTCACCAGCAGGGTCATGCAGACGAGGATGACGGCGATGACGTTGGCCGCGCCGAAATCGCTCTCCACGCTGACCTTCTGGTACAGCAGCGTTTCCAGCATCAGCACCTTGGTGCCGCCCAGCAAGGCCGGCGTCACATAGGCCGTCACGCAGCCCGTAAATACCAAGGTGCCGCCGACCACCAGGCCTTCCTGCGTCAGCGGCAGGGTGACCTTGCAAAACACTTGCCAGGGATTCGCGCCCAACGTTGCCGCGGCCGGTTCCACGTCGCGCGGCAGGTTTTCCAGCGCGCCCGCCAGCGACATCAGCATCAGCGGCAACAGCAATTGCAGCAGGCCGACGAAGACGGCGAATTCGCTGAACAGCAAACGCAGCGGCTCGTCCGTGAAGCCCATGTTGACGAGCGCCGCGTTGAGGGCACCGTTACGGCCCAGCAACACGATCCAGGCGTAGGTACGCGCGATCGGCGAGACCATCAGCGGCAGGATCATCATGCCCACCACCAGACCGCGCCACTTCGGCGACACGCGCGCCACCGCTTGCGCGGCCGGATAGCCGAGGATGACGGCCGCCAGGGTCACCAGCGCGGCGATGCGCACGGTGCGCCAGAAGATGGTGCGGTTGAATTCCTGCGAGAAGAATTCAACGAAGCGCGCAACACCCCACTGCATGCCGTCGCCGACGCGGAAGGCGTCGACCAGCAAGGCCAGCACGGGCAGCAGGAAGCAGACGACGATAAAGATCAGCGCCGGCAGGACCAGCAGCAGTCCCACGCGCTTTTTTGGATCAGCAAACATGGTGTTTTCTCCTCGTCACCACTATTTGCTCATGGCCTTGTTCCACTGCGTCATCCAGTTGCTGCGCTGCTTGATGATGGTTTCCGGCTTGACGAACTTCAGCGAGCTGATTTGATCGGCGCCATAGGTATTGAATTGCGCGGCCGCCACCGACAAGCGCACGTCCTTGTTGACGGGCGAGTCGACCAGGTTGGTCGCCAGCTGCGTCTGCACTTCCTTGGACAGCCAGAAATCCATCAGCTGGTAGGCCAGGTCCGCGTTCTTCGAGCCGGCGACGATGCCCATCACGTTCATGCCGGCCGCCTGGCCTTCGGCCGGGATGCTCCATTTCAGGGGCAGGCCCGTCTTGAGCATTTGCGACCAGGTAAAGCGCGCCACGGGCGCGGCCCAGATTTCATCCTGGGCAAACAATGCCGCCAGCTGCGCACTGTTTTTCGAGAACGTGACGACGTTGCCCTTCATGCCGACGATCTTGGCAAAGCCGGTGGCGTAGTCGTCCGTCTTGCCGCCCCAGGCCGCATCGGCCATGCGCAGCATCAAGGGGCCCTGCGTGGTGCTCACGTCGGGGAAGGCCACGCGGCCCTTCAGTTCGGGGCGCCACAGGTCCTTCCAGGACGTCAGCGGGGCAACCTTGTCGCTGCGGTACACCAGGCCCACCGAATACAGCGTGTAGCCGACGGCGTAGTTGCCGCCGATCGGGTTTTTCGCCACGTCGTACAGGGCCTTGTAATTGCTCAGTTTGGAGTAATCCATGGGCTGGATCACGCCCTTTTGCGCCGCTTCCAGCATGCCGGAATCGGACAGCAGCACCAGATCGATCACCGGATTCTTGGCGTGCACCACCAGCTTGGCGATGCGGTCCGCGTTATTCCCCGTTTCCACCTTGATATCGCAACCGCATTTGGCCTTGAACGGCTCGTACACATACTTCATGAACAAGGGCTGGGCAATCGGATAGGCCGAAATGACCAGCTCGCGTTTTTCCGCGTGGGCGGCGTTGGCCAGCAAGCCTAGGCTCAACGCCAACATGAGGTGCTTTTTCAAGATGCTTCCTTTCAGGGGACGGCGCTGCGGGACAGCGCCTGTAAAGATGAATCAGTGTCAGAAATAATGTCGCATGCCGACGATCAGGACGCTCTGCGTCTTGCCGCCCGAGGCGCCGAAGCCGAACACGCGGGCGAACGTCGCATCACCGGCGGCCTTCTGGTAGCTCCAGGTGATGGCGACATCGGTGCGCTTGGACAGGAAGTAATCGGCCTGGAAGTTGACCTGATGCCATTTCGGCGTCTTGTTGATCACGTCGTATTTACCGGTGGTGTAGAAATACGAGGCGCCCAGGTTCAACGCTTCCGTCAGCTTGTGGTTCACGTTCAAGTCCACGTTTTGCAGGGTCAGATTGCTTTGATCCAGGTAGTGATAGCGCACGTTGGTGTACAAGGCGCCAAACTTGGTCTTGCCCACATTATAAAAGCCTCCCGTGCCGGCGATGGCCTGGCTGTCCACGCCGGCGCCCTTGACGGCGCTCTTGTTGAAGATCAACAGGGAACTGGCATAATCATTGCCGATGGCGCCATTCGGCGCATCGGGGCTGTTCGGGCGATCCATCTTGGTATAGGCGACGGCCCAGCTGAAGGCATCGACCTTGTAGCCGGCGCCCATGCTGTAGACGCGGTTGCGGTTCGAATCTTCCGGGTTCTCGCTGAAACCATACAAGCCCGTGAACGACAGGTTGCTGATGTTCGGGCTGACATACTTGACGGCATTTTGCACGCGCAGGTTGTTGTAGCCATTGTCATTGTCGCCGATGTGCACGCCGTTACTGGCGATGACCACCGGGCCCAGCAGGTCCTTGACGGCCTCATACTGGCGGCCCAGCGTCAAGGTGCCCTTGTCATTGCTGGACAAGCCTACATACGACTGGCGGCCGAACAGGCGGCCACTTTGCGAGGCCGTGCCCGTCATCACGTTAAAACCGTTTTCCAGTACGAAGATAGCCTTGGTGCCGTCGCCCAAGTCTTCCTGGCCGCGAAAGCCGATGCGCGGATTCTGATTCGTGCCGCTCAGCGCATGCGTGCGGCTGCCCTTGCCCTCATCCGACACATAGCCGATCCCGGCCGACAGCAAGCCATACACCTGCACGCTGCTTTGCGCGTGCGCCACACCCTGCGCCGCCAGCAAGCCACCCGCCACCATCGTTCCCGTCATCCATTTGTTCATCGCCGCCACCCTAAAAAGAATAAACCCTGAGTTTTTTTGGAATTATTTTATTGATGCGTCCCTTGCCTGGCGCACCGCCAAGAGTGCCGACGCCGCATTCCAGGCTCTTCTCCCGAAAATTGTTGCTTTCAAGACAAGTAAGGACCAGTCCAGAATATGGTAAATTGCCGGATAAGAAAATTTGTTTATTTTTATAAATCCATTACTTTTTCTAATAAGCAACACCCATGCATGAACTGAGCAAGAAAATTTCCTTACGACATTTGCAAGCGTTTGCCACCCTAGCCCGGGTAAACAGCTTCAGCAAGGCCGCACAGGAATTGTGCGTGACCCAGCCGGCCCTCAGCGCCTCGATCAAGCTGCTGGAAAATCAGCTGGGAAAAAAGTTGTTTAACCGCACAACCCACCAGTTGGAACTGACGCGCGAAGGCAGGCTGGCGCTCGACTACGCCACGCATTTATTGAATACGGCGAGCAATACCTTTGCCGATATCCAGCGCGCCATCGGCAGCGGCCGGCATCGTATCCGCATCGGCGCGATCCCGTCTGCCATGGCGATGACGGCCGTCGTGGTGGCGCGCTACTGCGAGCAGCATCGCGATGAAGTGGAAATTGTCTTGTCGGACATGCCCAACGACGGCTTGCTGCATGCGCTGCATTCGGGCCAGCTGGACTTTTGCGTGGGCATCGAAGTGCCCGGTTCCGTGTCGCTGGAAAGCGTGGGCCTGTTCGAAGACGAGCTGGTGCTGGTGACGGCGGGACGCCATGCGCTGGCGCCGCTGAAGGAAGTGCGCTGGGACCAGCTGGCGGGCCAGGAAATCGTCGTGTTTACCAAGGGCAGCATCTGGGAGTTCGCCTCGAGCGCCCTGCGCCAGCATGGCTTGAGTCCGTCAAACCTGTACCAGATGATACACAGCGAATCGCTGTACGGCGTGGTGCGCGCCGGCATCGCCGTGGGCATCATGCCCAGCCTGTACACGACCTTCCTCAACGACGAGGACCTGCACGTGGCCCCGCTGCGCCAGCCCACGTGCAAACGCAAGATCGCCCTGATGCGGCGCAATGAAATCAGCCGCAACCACCATGTCGACGACTGCTTTTCAGCCCTGCGGCAAGACCTGCAGCAAGTGGACCAGTGGTTTTAAGTTAAAACTCAAGCAGGTGCCTTCAGCAGATTCGCCAAGGCAACATACTGCTCCAGCCCCACGGTTTCCGGACGCAGGGTCGGGTCGATGCCGGCCGCCTTGATCTGCTCTTCCGTAAACATGCCGGCCAGGCAGTTGCGGATCACCTTGCGGCGCTGCGAGAACGCCTTCATGACCACCGCTTCCAGGGTTTCCTGGTCGCAGGCCAGGCGCTCGGCCACGGGAATCATGCGCACGATGGCCGATTCCACTTTCGGCGGCGGGTCGAACGCCGTCGGCGGCACGATGAACAGCAAGGACATGTCATAGCGCCATTGCAGCATCACGGACAGGCGGCCATACGCCTTGCTGCCCGGTTCGGCCACCATGCGTTCGACCACTTCCTTTTGCAGCATGAAATGCTGGTCCTGCACCAGCGGCGCGAAGTCCGCCAGGTGGAACAGCAGCGGGCTGGAAATGTTGTATGGCAAGTTGCCCACGATGCGCAGCTTCTGGCCGGCCGGCACGGGGATTTGCGCGAAATCGAATTTCAGCGCGTCGCCCGAGTGGATCGTCAGCTTGGCCGGGTTGAAGGTCTTTTCCAGGCGCACGATCAGGTCGCGGTCCAGTTCCACCACGTGCATCTGTTTCAAATGGCGCAGCAGCTGCTCCGTCATGGCGCCCAGGCCGGGGCCGATCTCGACCATGGCATCGTCCGGCTGCGGCCCGATGGCGGCCGTGATGTCGTCGAGGACGAAGCGGTCATGCAGGAAATTCTGGCCAAAGCGTTTGCGGGCAACGTGTTTCATATTCTGTTTTTCTATTCTAGAGGCGGTGTAGCGGGGTAAAACCGGGGGGGATCAGGCGCGGGTGCTGGCGCGCAGCATGCCGAGCGCCGTTTGCAGCGCCTGCTCCATGCTGTGGCAATCGGCCAGGCCCAGCCCTTGCGCGGCCAAGTCCAGCGCCGTGCCGTGGTCGACCGAGGTGCGTATCAGCGGCAAGCCCAGGGTGATATTGATGCCGCGTCCGAAGGTCGCGTATTTCAGCACGGGTAAACCCTGGTCGTGGTACATGGCCAGCACGCAGTCGGCGTCCGCCAGATATTTTTGCTGGAACAGGGTGTCGGCCGGGTACGGTCCGCGCGCATCGATACCGCGCGCTTGCGCCGCGGCAATCGCCGGGGCGATGACATCGATTTCCTCGCGCCCCAGATAGCCGCCCTCGCCCGCGTGCGGGTTCAGGCCGGTGACGAGGATGCGCGGCGCGGCGATGCCGAATTTCTGTTGCAGATCAAGGTGAATGATATCCAGCGTGACGGCCAGGCTGTCCATCGTGATGGCAGCGGACACGTCTTTCAATGGCAAATGCGTGGTGGCCAGCGCCACGCGCAGGGTCGGCTCGCCATGGCCCGGTTCGCCGGCCAGCATCATCACCACTTGCGGCGTGCCGGTTTGTTCTGCCAGGTATTCCGTATGCCCGGAAAACGCCACGCCCGCGTCGTTGATCGTGCTCTTTTGCAAGGGGGCCGTGACCATGGCGCCAAACCAGCCGGCGGCTATGCCTTCCACGGCCGCGTCCAGGGTAGCAAGCACGGAACGCCCGTTTTCCTTGTCGAGCACGCCAGGAATGACATTGTTCACAGTGGGAATATCGATCACGGCCAGGCGGCCGGGAGCGAACTGGGGCAAGCCGCTGTTGCGCACGGCTTGCAGCGACAGCGCCGCCAGGCGGATCTCCGGATCGATCAGGCTGGCCGTCAGCGCCAGGAAGGCGGCGTCGCCCAGCAGAATGCAGTTGACTTCATTGCGCATGGCCCAGGCGGCGCGGATCGAAATTTCCGGGCCGACACCGGCCGGTTCGCCGCAAGTGATGGCGATGGCCGGGCGGCGGGCGGCGGGCAAGTTACTCATGCGTAAAAGGACAGCAGCATTACTGGTCATCCGCGCGGAATTCGACGTAAGCACGGTCGCGCACTTCGCGCGCCCAGTTTTCCGTCGCTTCTTCCAGCTTGCGCTCGCGCAAGGCATTGCGTGCGGCAGCGCGTTTCTTCTCTTTCGACACGTCGTCGCTCTTACGTTCCAGCACTTCGATCAGATGGAAGCCAAAGCTCGATTCGATCGGCTGGCTCACTTCGCCCGGTTTCAGCGCATTCATCGCCGTTTCAAATTCCGGCACGGTGTCGCCCGGATACAGCCAGCCCAAGTCGCCGCCTTTGGCCGCGGAACCGTCGTTCGAGAACAAACGGGCCAGGTCTTCGAACTTGGCGGCCTTGTTGTCGAGACGTTCTTTCAATTCCAGCAGTTTGCGCTTGGCTTCGGCCGCCGACAGGGTTGGCGTCACTTTCAGCAGGATATGGCGGGCATGCGTCTGCTGCACGGCGGCGACAGCTTGCGCCTCGGCAGCGCTGCGGCGGTCCACCAGTTTCAGGATATGGAAGCCCGTGTTGCTCTTGATGATGGGCGTGATCTGGCCCGGCTTCAATTTCAGCAATTGCTCCGTGAACAGGGGCGGCAGGCGGTCGCTCTGGCGCCAGCCGATATCGCCGCCGCTCAGCGCATCGCTGGCGTCGGAATAGGTGGCGGCCATCTTGGCGAAATCGGCGCCCGTGCGCAGCTGGCGGCTGACTTCTTCGGCGCGCGCGCGGCGTGCGGCGATCTGTTCGGGGCTGGAGTTTTCCGGAATGCGCACGAGAATTTGCGCCAGGTTCAGCTCCACCTGTTCGCTGGCTGCCGCTTTTTCCGCTTCCAGGAAGTTATCCACTTCGGAATCGGAAATCTGGATCTTGGCGTCGACTTCGTGCTCGCGCAAACGCTGCATGATGATTTCATCGCGGATTTCTTCGCGGAAGGTCGCAAACGGCGTGCCTTCCTTTTCCATCTGGTTGCGCAGCTCTTGCACCGTCATCTTTTGCTGTTCAGCAATACGGCCAATCGCGCGGTCCAGGGTCAGGTCATCCACGCGCACGCCCATTTCCTTGGCCAGCTGCATTTGCGCGCGCTCGACAATCATGCGTTCCAGCAATTGGCGGCGCAGGTCGGCAGGGTCGGGAAGCGGGATATTCTGCGCCTTCATGCGCTGCTCCACGCTCTTGATGCGGGCCGCCACTTCATTGCGCGTGATCACGTCGTCATTGACGACAACGGCGATGGAATCGATGGTCTGGCCACTGCTCGACGCAGGGGGCGTGAAGCCCTTGACTGGCGCTGGGGCAGCGGCAGCGGGCTTGGCCGCAGGCGCTGGCGCAGCCTGTTGCGCCCAGACACTACTGGTCGTGGCGCCGGAAATGGCGCACAACAAGACCGTTGCAATTTTGAGTTGGTGCATACTGGCATTACGCATAATGTGTAGAGCGCTCATGAGTTCAGGTGAATAAAAAAACCGGTTTGTGCCAGCGCCGGGGACACCGGCGGTGGCAACGGTGACTATCTTAACGGAGTGGCTGGCTCAATGTCTGGTAACCAGGAATAGTTTTTGTAAAAGTTTCCAGGCCATTCGCGCCCAGGCCCAGGCCACTCGACAAGCCCGTCAATTCCAACTGGAAGAAGATCGGCGTCGAGACAGTCTTGGTCGTCGTCACGAAACGCTGCGCCCCCATGCGGAACACCCAGCAGTCGCCCTTGTATTCGAGGCCGACCAGGCTTTCCAGTATGCTGCGATCCTTGATGGAGTAACTGATGCGACCCACGCCATACAGGCGGTCCGTCAACGGCCATTGCGTCGACACTTCCGCATTACGCAGCACGCCACGTTGAAAACGGTTACTGAAATTCAATACTTTCTTGGCACCAGGCTGATATTGGAAGGTGTAGTTGTAGCTCATCAACTGGCGATCGCTGGGATTGTACTGCACCAGGCTGTCGACGGCCCAAGTCTCGGACACGCGGCCCGTTGCGGCCAGCAGGATATCGGAACGCGACTGGTTGACGGGCGTGGTCGAGTTGAGCTGCACGCGCTGGTCGGCAAAATAGAAACGCTGGCCGAAGGTCAGGCGCATGCGCTCCGTGCCGTCCGCCTGCAGGAAGCGCGAGACGACGGCGGCCGTGACCTGGTTGGCGTCGCCGATGCGGTCGCTGCCGACAAAACGGTTTTCCGTGAAGATCTGCGTCAGGTTGAACGTGCCATCGGCCGTGTCGAAGTTCGGAAACTGCGACTGGTCGCGGTACGGCGTGTAGACGTAGAACAGGCGCGGCTCCAGGGTTTGCGTGCCGCCCTTGGTGCCAAACAGATTCGTGTCGCGTTCAAACACCAGGCCGCTGTCGACCGAGAAGGTCGGTACGGCGCGCGTAAACGAGGTCGTTTTAAACAGCGCCTTGGTCCGAGCGTCATTGTCGAGCTGATACGCGCTGGCATTAAGCATCAGCTTGGGCGTGATGAAGTAGCCAGGGCGCATGATGGGAAAACTCAGCTGCGGCACGGCCACGAGACGCGAGCCTTGCACCTGTGTCGGATGCGCGAAGCGCGTCGCTTCCGCGTCAAAGGTCCAGTCGAAACCGCCCCAGACATCGTATTTGCCAGCATGGAAGTTCACCGCCGGCAAACGGTCATACGGGCGTGGCACGACCACATTGGGATCGGGATCCTGCAGCACCTGGTAATTCTGCACGCGCGCCGTCAGGCTCCAGTCCTCGGTACGATAATCGGTGCGCAATTCGCGCAGCAACTGGCGCTCGGTGGCGGTGGCGACGTTTTTCGAAAAATCGTTGGGGTAATTATTATCGGACGCTTCGCGCAGATCCCAGCTGTAACTCCAGCCCTTGGCCAGCGCCTGCTCATGCTTGGACTTGATCATGTAGCGGTTGGTCTTGGTCTGCTTGTCGTTCGGCAAAAACTCAACCGACGTTTCACCGCTGTACAAGCCGGCATCCGTCTCGCCCATGTAGCGGCCCGTCGCACCGAGCTGGATGCCGCGCCGCTGGATGTAGCGCGGATACAGGGTCAGGTCGCGGTTCGGCGCGATGTTCACGTAATACGGCATCAGCAGCTCGAAACCGTTCTTCGAGGCAAAGCCCGGCGTGGGCGCCAGCCAGCCCGAGCGGCGCGCACCCGACAACGAAAACGACATGCCCGGCGTGCCCAGAATCGGCACGTCCTTGAAATAGATGATGGTCTTGCTGCCCGTGCCCACGTCGCGGCCGGTATCGAGGTTCAAGGTGCTCGATTTCAGGTACCAGTCCGGATTCGGCCCTTCGCAGGTACTGTAGGTGCCTTCGATAACATTGGCTTCGTCTGGATTGATGAAGTCGACGCGCTCGGCCTTGCCCTGGCCGCCGCCCACTGCGAAGCGGTAAGTCGGGTTGAGCAGGAAACCCTTGCCGGTCTCCATGTTCAGCTTCAGGACGTCACCCGTGTAGTAATCGCCGAAACGCCACATCTTGATATGGCCCTCGGCGTCGAACTGATCTTCAACTTGTTTGTAACAAGCTGTATCGGCCGTCATTTTTGTGGTTTTTCCGCGCTCAATCACGACATTCTTGTCGAGATTGATCTCTCTTTCCGGTCGACCGTTCATGCTGTTCGCCGTCATGACGGTGGGCGCGTCGGGATCTTCCACATGAACCGGACGCGGTGCTTTCTGGGCGTGGACAGGCACCGTCGTGGCGGCGACGAGCGCGCTGATGGCGAAAGCCCAGCGCTGCGAAGGGGGGGAGGCCGAAAACCAGCTCATGAATTGGAAGGGGCAAGCACCATTGACAGGCGATTTTTTGATTTGAATCCCTTATTATATGGGAATCTGTGCGACACGCCTTAAAGCTCGGGTAGCTGGCCCCGGTCGCAACGTAGTAGAAACGGCGAGCAGCGCAGGAACTGCGCAGGCAAATCACTGGATTACCAGTGATAAAACAGTGAGGGACACCCAGGAGTACCCATTCTTGGCAAGCCAAGACACGCTACGAGAAGGTGCCTTGTCAGTCTTATACGCCCGCCGAATCATCGGCGAACAGCGATTCCTTTGCCTGTTTTGTTTACGTAAAACATTGAAACTGTAGCTTATTTGCAAATCTTGTAGATATTTTACATTTGCTTGCAATTTTCTATATTTCAACAGTTTTCTGCAAGGCTCAGTTGTCTCTCAACTGAGTCATACCCGAGTGAAACTCTTCGATATCTTGTCATGCTTCAGTTCTGCAACTGCTGCCATGACCGGATGTACGACCATCTGTCACCTACTTGAGTGTGCGTCGCCGGTAACGGCGGGGKGCAAAGCCTCAGGGACAACGTACCCCCATCTTTTCCGGCAGCCCGGCGTGCGAACGCCTGGCTGGAGACTGCAAGCAGCGATGCGGTCGAGGGGCCAGGTGAGTGCTGCAAGGGCAATGTCATGTGAACCATCGTTTGAACCCTCGTAAATATCAATAGGCCAAAGCTGCTGGCAGGCCTAAACCAAACGGTACGTGGCTGGTTATCTCCGTGGATTCTGGGGATACGTCGTCATTCAGCCACCGGGGGAAAGATGGGCCCTAAACAGCCAGTCGCGATGTAGCTGTCGCGTCGATATCGTTGGGAACGTGGCAAGCCCGATTCCCTGCCGCTCGATCAAAGAAGCGAGATAGCGGCAAGCAAACCGCAAGGTACGCCCTTGGGGGAGCGGGTAGAGGAGGATGGAGAAAGCGAATGCCGGGCTGTAATGGTCCGGATAGGGATTCAAGATTTGTCCCGACCTGAAAGGGTGCCCACTTCCATCTGGTGTAATAGTCGTCATACGACTGTACTGGCTCCAGGCAATCATCATTTTCAACCACCCCGAAGGGATGCAGCTCACCCTTCGGGGTGCGCTGTGTCTCGTCGGAACAACCACACGAGGTTCAGCATGAAAGTAACCGCTAGCAGTCTTGCCGGTTCTGCGTCCTCGCACGTGCCTACTGAATGGGTCGCCATCAACTGGCGGCGCGTACAACGCAACGTGAGAGCCATGCAGCATCGATTAACGAAGGCGACACAGGAAGGCGACTGGCGCAGGGCGAAAGCGCTGCAAAGGTGGCTAACCCACTCGTTCAGCGCGAAAGCGCTGGCAGTCAAACGAGTGACAGAGAATCAAGGCAAACGAACCGCAGGCGTGGACCAGCAGTTGTGGGACTCAGCAACGCAGAAGTTCGCTGCCATTGCACAGTTGAAGAGACAAGGCTATCGGCCCCTGCCATTACGGAGGGTCTTTATTCCCAAGTCAAATGGAAGGATGCGCCCACTGGGCATCCCCACCATGCGGGACCGGGCGATGCAGGCGCTTCACCTGTTGGCCCTGGATCCGGTCTTGGAAACGCTGAGTGATCCCAATTCATACGGGTTTCGCAAAAATCGCTCAACGGCCGATGCTATGTCGCAAATTTTTCTCCAGACCTGCCGGAAAGTCTCGGCAACCTGGGTGTTGGATGCCGATATCGAAGGTTTTTTCGACAATATCAACCATCAATGGCTGGTCGACAATGTCTTCATGGATAAGTCGATCCTGTCTAAATGGCTGAAATCCGGGGTAGTTGACCGGAAGCAATTGATGGCAACCACAGCTGGAACGCCACAGGGCGGCATCATCAGCCCTGCCCTAGCGAATTGGACGTTGAACGGGCTGGAGACTGAACTGATTGCGCACCTCGGTGCGAAATTCGGCAAGTCAAAGGCAGGCAAGCTCAAAGTCGGTGTCGTGCGATATGCCGACGATTTTGTCGTTACCAGTGGATCGAAGGAATTGCTGGAGACGGAAATCAGGCCTTGGATCGAAGCGTTTCTTGCAGTCAGAGGATTGCGGCTGTCCAGTGCCAAAACCAAGATCGTGCACATCGATGAGGGCTTCGACTTCCTGGGGTGGAACTTCCGAAAATATTCCGGGACACTGCTCATCAAGCCAAGTAAGAAGAACATGAAAGCGTTCTATGAAAAGCTGAGGAAGACGATCAGCGAAAACATCGGGGCGAAGCAAGAGAATCTCATTCGATTGCTGAACCCCATGCTGCGGGGCTGGGCGCAATATCACAGCCCTGTCGTCGCCAAGGAGGCGTTCTCAACGATGGAGTCGCTGCTGTACTGGCGGCTTCGTCGCTGGGCCATGCGCAGGCATCCGAAGAAAACCGACAGTTGGATACGCGACCGATACTGGCGCCCAAGCGAGAGTGGAAATCGGGGGTTTGCAGCGGACGTTGTCACAAAGAACGGCAATAAGGCCACGAAAGAACTGTACTCGTTACCGGGTACGGCGATTCTGCGTCACACGAAGATCAAGGGCGGCTATCACCCCTACGATCCACAATGGGAACTGTATGGTGAAACCCTTCGGCAGGAACGCATGTTGAAAAACATGTCTTACCGGCGTGAGTGGGCCAAGCTCTACCTCGACCAACGTGGCTTGTGCGCTCTGTGTGGATACGAGATGAACATGGAAACCGGATGGCATGACCACCACATGGAATACCGTGTGGCAGGTGGTTCCGACGCCCTTGGAAATCGCGTATTATTGCACCCAAATTGCCATATAAATGTGCACGCAAACGATTTACAAGTTGCGAAGCCGGTCCCTGCATAGGGACTTTTATTATGCTTGAGCCGTGTGCGGTGAAAGTCGCACGCACGGTTCTTAGGGGGGAGAGCTTCCAGCAATGGGGTTCTCCTACCCTCCGCACCATCAACCCGATTCCACAGGCCGCTTAATGTCATTCTCCCCCAATTCCCCTGCCGCGCCGGCCTCCGCCGACGCTCGCCTGCCCCTGTTGAAAGCCTGGTTGGCCCCGCTGAACCTCGTCGCGCCCGAATCCGCCCGCCCCGCTTCCAGCGATGCCAGCTTCCGCCGCTACTACCGTCTCGATGTGCTGCCAAGCAACACAACATTGCCAGGAAAGACACTGATCGCCATGGATGCGCCGCCCGAGCGCGAAAACGTGCCCGCCTTTGTCAAGGTGGCCGGCTTGTTGAAAGGCGCCGGCGTGTCCGTGCCCGACATCATCGCGCAAGACCTGGAGCAGGGCTTTTTGCTGCTGTCCGACCTGGGCACGACTACATATCTGGACGCCCTGAACCACGACAACGCCAGCGTGCTGTACGCCGAAGCACTGGAATCGTTGATGAAAATCCAGCTGGCCAGCGCCCCCGACGTGCTGCCCGAATTCGACCGCGCCTTCATCCTGCGCGAAATGAATCTGTTCCCGGAATGGTTTATCGGCAAACACCTGGGCGCCACCTTGACGGACGTGCAACAAACCCAGCTGGACAAGGTCTTCGAAGCCATCACGGCGAATATCTTGTCGCAGCAACAAGTATTCATGCACCGCGACTACCATTCGCGTAATTTGATGCACATCAACGATGGCTCGCTCCCCAATCCCGGCATCCTCGACTTCCAGGACGCCGTCTTCGGTCCCGTCACCTACGACATCGCCTCGCTGCTGCGCGACGCGTATATCCAGTGGGACGAGGAACTCGTGCTCGACTGGGTGATCCGCTACTGGCAGCGCGCCAAGCAGCTGGGCTTGCCGGTGAATCCCGACATCGACGCCTTCTACCGCGATTTCGAATTCACGGCCCTGCAGCGCCACCTGAAAATCCTCGGCCTGTTCTCGCGCCTGAATTACCGCGATGGCAAGGATCTGTACATGGGCGATTTGCCAACCGTGCTCGACTACGTGCGCAAGACGGCCAACCGCTACACGGAACTCAAGCCGCTGGTGCGCTTGCTCGATGCGCTGGAGAACAAAACGCCCCAGGTCGGCTACACATTCTGATGACACCGGCCAAAACCTACTGCGCGTCGCGCTTTGCGGCCGGCGATGCTCACCGTACTAGAGTACGGTTGCGCTTCTCGGCCACAAATCACTGCCGCTCGCTACGGTTTTGTCCGATGTCGTAACCACAGAAAAATTACTGAACAAATCAGAAAAGACTACCCATGAAAGCCATGATCTTTGCCGCAGGCCGCGGTGAACGGATGCGTCCGCTTACCGATACCTGTCCCAAACCGCTGCTGAAAGTGCGCGGCCGCCCGCTGATCGTCTGGCATGTGCTGAACCTGGTGCGCGCCGGCATCACGGACATCGTCATCAACCATTCGCACCTGGGCCAGCAGATCGAGGCAACCCTGGGCGACGGCAGCGCGTACGGCGCGCGCATCGCGTATTCGCCGGAAACGACGCCGCTGGAAACGGCGGGCGGCATCGCCCAGGCGCGCCACTTGCTGGGCGAAGAACCGTTCCTCGCCATTTCCGGCGACATCTATTGCCCTTACTTTGATTTCAAGCAAGTGCTCGACGTGCTGGCCGACAAGGATGTGCTGGGTACGCCGTATCCGGCCGATCAGCGCGACATCGCCTGGACCTACCTGGTGCCCAACCCGGACTTCCACCCGAAGGGCGACTTCGGCCTGACCTTGTTCTCGATCAACAATACGGACGACACCAAGTGGACCTTCGCCAACATCGGCGTGTACCGTCCTGAAATGTTCGACGGCATCACGCCCGGCAGCCACGCCAAACTGGGCGATTTGCTGCGCCGGTACGCGGACCAGGGCCGCGTGGGCGGCGAAGTCTATACCGGCGAGTGGACCAATGTGGGCACGCCGGCACAACTCGACGTGCTCAATGGCGTCACGGCCAAGGCCAGCGCAACATGATGGCCAATTACGCGGCACGCCGCGCCGCACTGCTGGCGCAGATGCTGCCGGGCAGCGTGGCCGTCATCGCCACGGCGCCCGAAGTGCCGCGCAACAGCGATTGCGATTATCCGTACCGCCACGACAGCTATTTCTACTACCTGAGCGGCTTTGCGGAACCCGACAGCACCATGGCCCTGGTGGCCGCCAGCGCCACGGCGCCCGCGCGCGCCATCCTGTTTTGCCGCGCAAAGAACACGGAGCGCGAAATCTGGGACGGATTCCGCCACGGTCCCGAGGCGGCGCGCGCCAGCTTCGGTTTTGACGCCGCCTTCCCCATCGAGGAACTCGACGTGGAAATGACGCGCCTGCTGGCCGACTCTCCCGCCATCTACTATGCGCTGGGCGGCAGCCTCGATGCGCAGGTGAAGCTCTGGCGGCACAACGTGCGGCAAAAGGCCCGCAGCGGCGTCACGGCGCCCGCCATCGCGCATGACATCAGTGGCATGCTTGACGCCATGCGCCTGCTGAAAGACACGCAGGAACAGCAGCTGATGCGCCGCGCGGCCGCCATTTCCAGCGCCGCCCACGTACGCGCCATGCGCGCCACGCGGCCCGGCATGCACGAATATGCGCTCGAAGCGGAGCTGCTGTACGAATTTCGCCGCAGCGGCGCGCAGTTTCCCGCCTATTCCTCCATCGTCGCGGGCGGCGGCAACGCCTGCATCCTGCACTACAGCGCCAACAACGCGGTATTGAAAGAAGGCGAGCTGGTCTTGATCGACGCCGGCTGCGAACTCGATGGCTATGCCTCCGACATCACGCGCACCTGGCCCGTCAACGGCCGTTTCAGCGGCCCGCAGCGGGCGCTGTACGAGCTGGTGCTGGCGGCGCAGCAGGCGGCGCTGGACATGGTTCGCCCCGGCTTGCCGCACAGCGCCATCCACGAGGCGGCCGTGCAAGTGCTGGCGCAGGGCATGCTGGACCTGGGTTTGCTGGACCGGCAAAAAAGCGGCAGCGCGCAGGACGTCATCGCCGACAAGGCCTATATGCCCTTCTACATGCACGGCACCAGCCACTGGCTGGGCATGGACGTGCACGACGTGGGCGCCTACCGCGACACGGATGCGCCCGGCAAGCCTTGGCGCGCTTTGGCACCGGGCATGGTGCTGACGGTGGAACCGGGCATCTACGTGCGTCCCGGCGCCGGCGTGCCGGAGCAGTTCTGGCATACGGGCATCCGCATCGAGGACGATGTGCTGGTCACGCCGCAAGGCCATGAAGTCTTCAGCACGGCGCCCAAGAGCATCGCTGAAATCGAACAACTGATGTCACAGGATTAACCCCGCCGCATGCATACACCATCCACTTTCGATCTCGCCATCTGCGGCGCCGGCCCCGTCGGCATGGCCCTGGCCGCCCTGCTGGTGCAGCGGGGCAGCCGCGCCGCCGGCATCGCCCTGCTCGACGCCAAATCCCTCGAACAAGCCCGGCGCGACCCGCGCACCATCGCCCTGTCGCACGGCAGCCGCCAGATACTCGAGGAAGCGGGCGCCTGGCCCGTGGAGGCGACGCCTATCCACCAGATCCACGTGTCGCGCCGCGGCCAGTTCGGGCGCAGCCTGATGGACCGCGGCGAACATGGCGTCGAGGCGCTCGGCTATGTGGCGCGTTACGGCGCCGTCGTCAGCGCGCTGGCCGACGTGTGCGAGCGCCTGGGCGTGGCCAGCCTGCGCCCGGCCCTGGTGACGGGCAGTGAGGAAAACGCCGCCGGCGTGTCCGTGCAGATCGACCAGGCGGGCGCCGCGTCGAGCTTGCGCGCCGGTCTGCTGGTGCAGGCCGAGGGCGGCCTGTTCGGCCAGCAGCCGGAACGCGCCGTCAGCCGCGATTATGGCCAAAGCGCCATCATCGCCCATGTGCGCACGAGCGCCCCCATCGCGCACCGCGCGTACGAGCGCTTCACCGACGAAGGTCCGCTGGCCCTGCTGCCGCAGGACGACGGCTACGCGCTGGTGTGGTGCGTGCCGCCCACGCGCGCGGAGCAATTGCTGGCGCTGGACGAGGCAGCCTTCCTGGCGCGCCTGGGCGCCGCTTTCGGCAGCCGCCTGGGACGCTTTACCCACACCACGGCGCGCCTGGCCTATCCGCTGGGCCTGAACGCGCAGGCGAACGGCACGGCGCGCACGGTCGCCATCGGCAATGCGGCGCAAACCCTGCATCCGGTGGCGGGACAGGGCCTGAACCTGGGCTTGCGCGACGCCGCCGTGCTGGCCCGCGTGCTGGCGCAGGACAGCAGCCCGGCCGGGCTGGAGCACTACGCCAGCCTGCGCCAGGCCGACCGGGGCCTGACCGTGCGCGTCACCGACACCATGGCGCGCATCTTCACGGGCAGCGCCCCCACGCAAGGCTTGCTGGGCCTGTCGCTGGGCTTGCTGGACGTTTTCAGCCCCGCGCGCAAAAGCCTGGCCACCCTGATGATGTACGGCCGCCGCTGAACCTTAACAATAAGTAAAGGGCACGGGCGAAAAAGAAACACGGAACGTCTCCGGCATGGAGTAAACGGCCTGCGGATGCGACAATGGCTGTCACCTGGTTTTTGGCGACCGTTCCATGACAGATGCATTGCCCGCAGCACCGCCTGCCGCTCTTCCCGAAGTGCTCTTTTCCCGCCTGCTGGAAGACGCCCTCGACGCCGTCATCATCATCGATGAACATTGCCGCATCCGCTATATCAATGGCGCCATGCAGGCGCTGTCGGGCTATGCCAGCGGGGAATTGCTGGGCCAGACCCTGAACGGCCTGCTGCCCGACGCCGTCGGCGCGCAGCACGACAACCACGTGATCAATTACATCCGCAGTTCGCGCACCTCCAGCGTGCTGGGCAAGATACGCGAATTCGCCATCCGCCACCGCGATGCGCAAATGATTCCCATCGAAATGAAGGCGCTGGACCTGGGCGTGGTCGACGGCATCCGCTATTTCGGCGCCTTCTTGCTCGACGTGCGCGAACGGCGCGAACTGGCGGCAAAAAACGCCAGCCTGCTGGCGCAGCTGGAACAGCAGGCGCTGCACGATGCGCTGACGTCGCTGCCCAACCGGCGCGCCTATGAAGCGCAAGCCGAGCAGGCGATGGCGCGCGCGGCACGCAGCGGCGCCGCCCTGACCGTGGGCGTGGCCGACCTCGACCATTTCAAGAAGATCAACGACCGCTACGGCCATGCCGTGGGCGACGCCGTGCTGCGCACGGTGGCGCAGGCGCTGCGCGACACGGGACGCATCACCGACGTGGCGGCCCGTCTCGGCGGCGAGGAGTTCGGCCTGCTGTTCCCCGACGCCAGCCTGCGGCAGGCGCACAAGGTGGCCGAACGCATCCGCGCCGCCGTGGCCGCCGCCATCACGCCTTTGCCCGATGGCGGCGAACTGCAGGTGACCATCAGCATCGGCGTGGCCTCCCTGACGGCCGGCGCCAGCCTGGACGCGGCCATGTCGGATGCCGACAAGGCCCTGTACGCGGCCAAGCACCAGGGACGCAATAAAGTCGTCGCCGCAGCGGCCGCCCAATAAAAACGGCCCGCGCAAGGCGGGCCATCTTCAGTTGACTAAGGCACTGCCTTACTCAACTGCCTTACTCAACTGCCTTGAGCATATCCTCGATCACCTTCTTGGCGTCGCCAAACACCATCATCGTGTTCGGCTGGTAGAACAGGTCGTTGTCCAGGCCCGCATAGCCGGACGCCATCGAGCGCTTGTTGACGATGATGCTTTTGGCCTTATAGGCTTCGAGGATCGGCATGCCGGCGATCGGCGATTTCGGATCTTTCGCCGCCGGGTTGACGACGTCGTTCGCGCCCAGCACCAGCACCACGTCCGTCTGGCCGAATTCGCCGTTGATGTCTTCCATCTCGAAGACCTGGTCGTACGGCACTTCCGCCTCGGCCAGCAGCACGTTCATGTGGCCCGGCATGCGCCCCGCCACGGGGTGGATCGCATACTTGACGGTGACGCCCTTGTGCGTGAGCTTTTCCACCAGTTCTTTCAGCGAATGCTGCGCGCGCGCCACGGCCAGACCGTAGCCGGGCACGATGATGACGGTTTCCGCATTGCTCATGATAAAGGCGGCATCGTCGGCCGAACCTGATTTGACCGGACGCTGTTCCTGCGCGCCCGCCGCGCCAGCGGCCGGCGCATCGCCGCCGAAGCCGCCGAGGATGACGTTGAAGAACGAGCGGTTCATGGCCTTGCACATGATGTACGACAGGATCGCGCCGGAAGAACCGACCAATGAGCCGGCGATGATCAGCATCGAGTTATTCAGCGAAAAGCCGATGCCGGCCGCGGCCCAGCCCGAGTAGCTGTTGAGCATCGACACCACCACCGGCATGTCGGCGCCGCCGATGGGGATGATGATCAGCACGCCCAGCGCGAAGGCGATCAGGGTCATGATGACGAACGGCGTCCAGGCCGGCTGCACGCCATCGGCGAAGCAGAACGCCAGGCCCAGGCCCACCATCACCAGCGCCAGTACCAGGTTGAGCATGTGCTGGCCCTTGAAGCTGACGGGCGCGCCCTGGAACAGGCGGAACTTGTATTTGCCCGACAGCTTGCCGAAGGCGATCACCGAACCGGAGAACGTGATGGCGCCGACAAAGGTGCCGATGAACAGCTCGAAGCGGTTGCCGATGGGCAGCGCCTCGCCGTGTTTCGCGATATTGAAGGCCCATGGTTCCGACACGGCCGCCACGGCGATGCAGACGGCCGCCAGGCCGATCAGCGAGTGCATGGCCGCCACCAGTTCCGGCATCTTCGTCATTTCCACGGTTTTCGCCAGGTAGGCGCCGATGGCGCCACCCGTGACGATGCCGATGATGACAAGGGTCAGGCCCATGCCGCCCGTCTGCTGTTCCTTCAGTTTCAGGATCAGCGCCACGGTGGTGACAGCGGCGATGGCCATGCCGCTCATGCCGAAGGCATTGCCGCGGCGCGCCGTCGATGGCGACGACAGGCCTTTCAAGGCCTGGATGAAGCACACCGAGGCGATCAGGTACATCATCGTCACCAGGTTCATGGTGACGAAGCTCATGGCGTGACTCATTCTTTTGCTCCTTGCTTGGCCTTCGGTTCTTTTTTACGGAACATCTCGAGCATGCGCTGCGTGACGAGGAAGCCGCCGAATACATTGACGGCGGCCAGCGCCACGGCCAGGGTGCCGGCCACTTGCGCCAGCGGGCCATCGGTCAGGCCGGCCGCCAGCATGGCGCCGACGATGATGATGGCGGAAATGGCATTGGTGACGGCCATCAGCGGCGTATGCAGCGCCGGCGTGACGGTCCAGACGACGTGGTAGCCGACATAAATGGCCAACACGAAGATGATCAGGTTGGTGATGGTGTGACTGATTTCCATATTCTCTCCGGCGCTCTATGATTGACGTAAGATCGCGCTATCCGCGCAAACCAGGCTGGCCTTGATGATTTCATCCTCGCGGTCGATCCGCAATTGATCGTCCTTGTCGATGATGAGCTTTAAAAAATCCAGCACGTTGCGCGCATACAGGGCCGAGGCATCGGCCGCCACCAGGGTCGCCAGGTTCGGCTCGCCCACGATGTAGACGCCGTGTTTGACGACCGTCTTGCCCAGTTCCGAGAGCGGGCAGTTGCCGCCCTGCTCGACGGCCAGGTCGACAATGACGGAACCGGGCTTCATGGCCTTCACCGTTTCTTCCGAGATCAGCACGGGCGCGGCGCGGCCGGGAATCAGTGCCGTGGTGATGATGATGTCGGCCAGCTTCGCCCGTTCGTGCACGAGTTCGGCCTGGCGCCGCATCCAGTCGGCCGGCATGGCGCGCGCATAGCCGCCCGCGCCCTTGGCGATTTCCTTTTCTTCGTCGGTCAGAAAGGGCACGTCGAGGAACTTGGCGCCCAGCGATTCAACTTGTTCCTTGACGGGCGGGCGCACGTCGGACGCCTCGATGACGGCGCCCAGGCGCTTGGCCGTGGCGATCGCCTGCAAGCCTGCCACGCCCACGCCCATGATCAGCACGCGGGCCGCCTTGACGGTGCCGGCCGCCGTCATCAGCATGGGCATGAAGCGCTGGTAGGTATTCGCCGCCACCAGCACGGCCTTGTAGCCGGCGATATTCGCCTGCGACGACAGCACGTCCATCGACTGCGCGCGCGTGATGCGCGGCACGGCTTCCAGGGCGAAGGCGGACAGGCCGGCCGCGGCCATGGCGGCGATATTGTCCGCGTCAAACGGGTTCAACATGCCGATCAGCACCGTGCCGCTGGCCATCAGGGTCCGTTCTTCGGCATCGGGGGCGCGCACCTTGAGCACGATGGCGCAGCCATAGGCTTCCTGGGCGGTACCGATCTGCGCGCCGGCGGCGGCATACGCGTCGTCGGGAATCGAGGCTTGCACGCCCGCTCCCGACTGCACGACGACCTGATGCTTGGCTGCCAGCTTCTTGACTGTCTCGGGCGTGGCTGCCACCCGGGTTTCACCAGGCCGTGTTTCGGCCGGTATGCCTATCCTCATGATGCCTCCGCTAATTGATAAACTGACTAGAATCTAACACGGAAAGCAGCGCGTTAAACGTTTGTGAAGCAGCAACTTTTAGTCGTACGACACTAATTTCGTCCGCATCCATGATTTGTTTCACCATGCGGCGCGGCGCCCATATTGTGGGAAAGGTGTGTCAATCTCACCACAGTCGAGCTAGCGTGCGCGCTTGTTTTGACCACAGGGAAAGCCTATATTAGCGGGCGCTTCCTGCCATCTTGCCGCCTCAGCCCCCATGCTAGTGCGCTCCCCGGGAAAGACGTAAGTACCTCCCACCGCTATTTGCTAAAACGTTGTCATTTATCAATATGTCCGCGCAACAAAAGGCCGGCTTCAAACCGCGCGCGCAGAACAAGATAAAATGTCGGCTCTTTCAAGGATGGAATCATGCCGAGAATCTGGAAACCCTCTGTCACCGTGGCCGCCATCGTCGAGCGCGATGGCCTGTTTTTACTGATTGAAGAAGAGACCAGCGAAGGCATCAAGCTCAACCAGCCGGCCGGCCACCTCGACCCGTTCGAGTCGCTGGAACAGGCGGTGATCCGCGAAACGCTGGAAGAAGCGGCCTACGATTTCATCCCCACGGCACTGGTCGGCATGTACATGTCGCGCTACCAGTCGCTGCGCACGGGCGAGGACGTGACCTATCTGCGCTTCACCTTTTGCGGCACCGCCGGCGCCGAGCATGATCGCCCGCTGGACGAAGGCATCATCCGTACCCTGTGGATGACGCGCGACGAGCTGGCGGCGTGCCAGGAACGCCACCGCAGCCCGCTGGTGCTGCAGTGCGTGGACGAATACCTGGCCGGCCGGCGGGCGCCGCTGGCCCTGCTGCACACGCATGCGTCCGTTTTCAATAGCGCATAGCAATACGCATTGCCATATTATTAAAGTACACTGGAAAGCAAGATGAGCAAGAAGAAAGTCGTGATCGGCATGTCGGGCGGGGTCGATTCCTCGGTCGCGGCATGGATGCTGAAGGAACAAGGCTATGAAGTCATCGGCCTGTTCATGAAAAACTGGGAAGATGACGACGATTCGGAATACTGCTCCACGCGCCAGGACTGGATCGACGCGGCCAGCGTGGCCGACGTCATCGGCGTCGATATCGAAGCCGTCAATTTCGCCTCCGAATACAAGGACCGCGTGTTCGCCGATTTCCTGCGCGAGTACCAGGCCGGCCGCACGCCGAACCCGGACGTGCTGTGCAATGCCGAAATCAAGTTCAAGGCGTTTCTTGACCACGCCATGACCCTGGGCGCCGACCTGATCGCCACCGGCCATTATGCGCGCGTGCGCCAGGCGCCGACCGACGCGGGCCGTTATGAACTGCTCAAAGCCGTCGACGCCAGCAAGGACCAAAGCTACTTCCTGCACCGCCTGAACCAGGCGCAGTTGTCCAAGACCTTGTTCCCGCTCGGTGAAATCCCGAAGACGCAAGTGCGCCAGATCGCCGAAAAACTGGCGCTGCCGAACGCCCAGAAGAAGGATTCGACGGGTATCTGTTTTATCGGCGAACGCCCGTTCCGCGAATTCCTGAACCGCTACCTCTCGTACAAGCCGGGCCCGATGAAGACGGCCGACGGCAAGACGGTGGGCGAACACGTGGGATTGAGTTTTTATACCCTGGGCCAGCGCAAGGGCATCGGCATCGGCGGCGTGAAGTCGTACCAGAACGCGGACGGCAGCAGCGACGCTTGGTATGTGGCGCGCAAGGATATCGCCAACAACACCCTGTGGGTGGTGCAGGGCCACGACCACCCGTGGCTGCTGTCGCCGGCCTTGAGCGCCGACCAGGCCAGCTGGGTCGCCGGCACGGCGCCGCAGGCAGGCCCCTTGAGCGCCAAGACGCGCTACCGCCAGGCCGACGTGGCTTGCCAGCTGCTGCCGGAGGGGAGTGAGCACTTCGGCATGGCGTTCGACCAAGCGCAATGGGCCGTCACGCCGGGCCAGTCGGCCGTGCTGTACGACGGCGACGTGTGCCTCGGTGGCGGCATCATCGCCAGCGCCACGGGGCTGGCCTGAAGTTAGCTGGCCTGAAGTTAGGTTGGTTAAGTAAATTTTTACTCATCCAACTCAATAACAACGCCTGAAAAAATCGTAGCGAGCGGCAGTGAGGCTCGGCGCCCCCGTTGGCCCGAGAAGCGCAACTGTACTTTAGTACGGGGGCGCCGAGCCAGTGAGCATCGCCGGCCGCAAATCGCGACGCGCAGTAGATTTTATCAGGTGTCTTTTGCAGCGGCGGCAAGCGCCTGCTGCTGCTTGCGCACCATGGCGATCACCGTATTGCGCACGGTTTTCAGGACCGTGTCGGCCATGAACGGTTTCACGATGAAGCCCGACACGCCCATCGCGTGGGCCGCCTGCAGCGAGGCGGCGTCGATGCCGCCCGAGACCATGAAAATGAGCGTCTTCGGATACTGGGCGCGGATGGTTTGCACAATATTCGTCCCGTCTTCCACCTGCTCGCGCGCGATGCAGACGAAATGCGGATGGTGCTTGACCAGCAGCGCCAGCCCCAGCGCGCTGGTATGCGTCTGCCCGCAGACATCGTAGCCGCCATCGGTCAGGACCGTGTTCAGCAGGCCGCGCGCCACGGCGCTGCTATCGATCAGGACTGTCTTTAACATCATGATTTACTTCCCTTGCTTGATTGTTCTTGCCTGGCGTCTTACTTTTCCCACGCCAGCTTGTTCCAGGTCACGCCTAACGTCACGTCCGTCTTGAGTTCCACTAACTTTCTTGAAAGATACAGTATTTCCCGCTCTTTTCGCAGGCTTTCACCGAGTGCGCCGGGCAAAATGCCCGCGCCGGCCATCACGGCGTCGATATTGCCGTAAGCGCGCAACAGTTTCGCGCCCGTCTTCAGGCCGATCTTCGACACGCCGGGAATGCTGTCGGTGACGTCGCCCATCAGCGCCAGCAGGTCGGGCAGCAGTTCCGGCGGCACGCCGAACTTTTTCTCGACCCAGGCGTGGTCGTGCCAGATACCCTTGAAATGGTCCCACACCAGCGCGCCGTGGGCGATCAGACCGTGCAAATCCTTGTCGGTGGTGGCGATGACGGCCGCGCCGCGCCCCTCGTGCAGCCAGCGCATGACGGCCGTGCCGATCACGTCGTCGGCCTCGACCTCGGGGATGCTGACCACGTGCATGCCGAAGCTGGCCAGGGTGGCATAGAATCCGGGCAAGGCATCGCGCAGCACCTGCGGCATGGGCTGGCGCCCCTCGCGATAACCGGCATACAGGGCGTGGCGCCAGGTGGGGCCGCCAAAGTCGAAGGCCGGCAGGATGTGCGTCGGCTCGTGGTCGTTGATGAGGGTGCGAAACGACGACAGCGCATGGCGCAGCGCGATCTCCGCCTTCAGGTCGGAATCGGGTTCAGGACTGGCTTCGTAGACGCGGCGTACGATATTCAAGCCGTCGATAGCGAGGAGTCTGGCCATGCGGTAAATAAATACTGGTTGAATCGATCATTTTACCGTATGGCTCCCCGCACATCGGTCTTGAATGCCCTTCATTTGGCGAAATCGTAGGGCCCACCGCGTTCCAGGGCGCGCTGGTAGGCCGGGCGCGCATGGATGCGCTGCAAAAAGGCCGTCAGTTTCGGCAGGCGCTCGTCGAGCCCGCCGCGCATGGCGGCCGCTTCCAGCGGAAAGCTCATCTGGATGTCGGCCGCCGTGAATTCATTGCCGGCAAACCATTTGCTTTTCTCGAGTTCCGCTTCCATGTAGGCCAGCTGGCTGTTGATATTCGGCATGATGAAGCTGCTCTTGACCTTGCCGGCGATGCCGCGCGCGATCGGTTTCACGAAAAACGGCATCGGCGACGATTCGACCTTGTCGAACACCAGCTTCATCAGCAGCGGCGGCATGGCCGAGCCTTCCGCGAAGTGCAGCCAATAGGTCCAGCGCAATTTTTCCGGCGTGCCCGCCGCCGGTATCAAACGGCCATTGCCGTAGCGCTCGACCAGGTAATCGATGATGGCGCCCGATTCGGCGATGGTGTTGGCGCCGTCCGTGATCACGGGCGACTTGCCCAGCGGATGCACGGCCTTCAACGAGGCGGGCGCCAGCATGGTTGTCGGGTCGCGCTGATAGCGCTTGACCTCGTAGTCGAGGCCCAGTTCTTCAAGCAGCCAGAGCACGCGCTGCGAGCGCGAATTGTTCAGATGGTGGACGACGATCATGGCGATTTCCGTTGGCAATGGTTGAGTCCCAGTATAGCCGGGACGGAAAAATCGCGGCGGCAGGGGCCGCACACCAAAAATAATTGCGAAAAACACTATTTTCAATTGATAACTTTTCAATCTTCCCTTATCTTGTTTTGTTTCCAATAAGTAAGGAAACTCCCCTGTGGATTTCGATACCAACAACACCACGCCCAAGCGTGAAGCCATTACCTTCAGCGCCACCGGCAGCGAATACTTCCGTATCTGGATCGTCAACCTGCTGCTGAGCATTGTCACCCTGGGCATTTATTCCGCCTGGGCCAAGGTGCGCCGCAACCGCTATTTCTATTCCAGCACCCACCTGGCCGGCAGCAGCTTCGAATACCACGGCAATGCCGTCGCCATCCTGAAGGGCCGCATCGCGGCCGTGGTATTGATCGGCGGCTACAACATCGCCTTCCAGATCTCGCCCATCGTCGGCCTGATCATGCTCGTGCTGATGATGGCCGTGCTGCCATGGCTGGTCTGGAAAAGCCTGCAATTCAAGCTCTACAACACCAGCTACCGCGGCATCCGCTTCGGCTTCGACGGCAGCGCCAGGGAAGCCTACAAATACTTCCTGTGGCTGCCCATCCTGAACACCTTCACGGCTGGCCTGATGACGCCGTTCCTGCACCAGCGCCTGAAGCGCTTCCAGCATACGCAAAGCCGCTTCGGCAACAGCAATTTCAGCTTTGACGCCTCGGTTGGCAGCTTCTACAAAACCTATCTGCTGTTCTTCGCCCTGCTGCTGGCCGGTTTCCTGGTCCTGATCTTTGTCGTCTTCGCCAGCGTCTTCGCCACCTTTGCCAGCAACGCCAACGATGTCACCAAGGCCGGCAGCATCTTCGGCGCGGTGGCCGCCCTGTATGCGTGGGCCTTTATCGTGCTGCCGCTGTTCCTGACCATGATCCAGAACCTCATCTGGAACCACACGCGCCTGCAGCAGCACCAGTTCCAGTCGCAGCTGACCTGGGGCCGCACCACCTTCGTCATGCTGACCAACCTGCTCGGTATCGTCGTCACCCTGGGCCTGTTTTCGCCCTTCGCCCAGGTGCGCTGGCTGAAGTACCGCCTGGAAGCGACGTCGATGCTGGTGCACGGCAGCCTGGACGCCTTCGTCGCCGCCACCGGCGAGCAAGTCTCTGCCACGGGCGAAGGCATGGTCGATCTGCTGGACTTCGACCTGTCGCTGTAGCATGACGCTCGATCACCACGCGCCGGGTGCGGGCCCCGTGCCCGCGCGCTATTTCGACGGCCAGACCTCGCGCCTGTACCACGTCACGCTCAGCGTGCGCGATGGCATGGCCATGCTGACCGGCGATATCGAGCGCAGCTGCCCGCTGGGCGAGCTGCACGTGTCCGAACGCAGCAGCCACGCCGTGCGCAAGGTCAGCTTTCCCGACGGCGCCTACCTGGAGATCGCCGACCAGGCGGCCTTCAACGACGTGCTGCATGAGACGGGCCACCGCGACGGCTGGGTGGTGCGGCTGCAGCAAAGCTGGCGCGGCGCCCTGCTGGCCACGGTCGCCACCGTGCTGGCCCTGTGGCTCAGCTATCAGTACCTGCTGCCCGTGGTGGCGAAGGGCGTCGCGTATGCGATTCCCCAGTCCGTCGAGCGCCAGCTGGGCCAGGGCGTGCTCGATTTCCTCGACGGCCACGTGTTTGCGGCAAGCAAGCTCGATGGCGCGCGCCAGCAAGCCTTGCGCGCCCGGTTCGCGCGCCTGGCCACGCCCGGCGACAGCGCGCCCACGCACCGCATCGTTTTCCGCAAGAGCAAGATCGGCCCGAACGCTTTCGCCCTGCCGTCCGGCGACATCGTGCTGACCGATGAAATGGTGGAACTGATGCCGGACGACGACGCCATCATGGGTGTGCTGGCGCATGAACTGGGCCATTTGCAGCAGCGCCACCTGACGCGCCGCCTGATCCAGACCTCGGCCGTGGGCGCCGGCGCGGCGCTGCTGTTCGGCGACGTCTCGACCGTGGTGGCGACCTTGCCGCCGCTGCTGCTGGACTTGAAGTATTCGCGCGATGTCGAGCGCGAAGCGGACGACTACGCGATCGCCATGCTGCGCCAGAACGGCATCGCGCTGGAACACCTGGCGCAGGTGTTTGTCGCCCTGGGCAAACTGGACGAAGGCACGTCCTACCTGTCGAGCCATCCGGCCAGCGCCGAGCGGGTTGAGCGCATCCGCGCGGCACAACGGTAAACACCTGACAAAACCTACTGCGCGTCGCGCTTTGCGGCCGGCGATGCTCACCGTACTAGAGTACGGTTGCGCTTCTCGGCCGCAAATCACTGCCGCTCGCTACGGTTTTGTCAGGCGTTGCAAGTATGGATAGCACCGCTCCAACAGCACACTTTTCCAGTCAGCAAGATCTACAAATCACCGGTACACTCAGCAGTATCAGTCTGACTTCCCCGGAGTGCCCATGCACCTAGTACCATTTCGCTACCTGACCTTCATCGCGACGGCAGCCATCTTTGTCCTGTCCCTGTTTTATTACGACCATTACTGGCTGCCCGTGCTGGCCGGTGCCCTGACCCTGGTCGGCATCAGCGACCTGCTGCAAACGAAGCGCGCCCTGCGCCGCAACTACCCCATCCTCGCGCATTTCCGCTTCTTTTTTGAGAGCATCCGCCCCGAAATCCGCCAGTATTTCCTGGAAAGCGACAGCGAGGCGACGCCGTTTTCGCGCAGCCAGCGCAGCATCGTCTACCAGCGCGCCAAGGAGCAGACGGACAAGCGCCCGTTCGGCACCCAGCTCGACGTGTATGAAGCGGGCTACGAATGGATCAACCATTCCATCGCCCCCGCCAAGGTCACGGGCCACGACTTCCGCATCGAGATCGGCAACCATCCGGACTGCCCGCGCGCCAAGCCGTATTCGGCCAGCGTCTTCAATATCTCGGCGATGAGCTTTGGCGCCCTGTCGGCCAACGCCATCCTGGCCCTGAACGGCGGCGCGCGCAGCGGCGGCTTCATGCACGATACGGGCGAAGGCAGCATCAGCCCCTACCACCGCGAAAACGGCGGCGACCTGGTATGGGAAATCGGTTCCGGCTACTTCGGCTGCCGCAACCAGGACGGCACGTTTTCGGAAGAGCGCTTCATCGCCAACGCCAGCTCGGAGCAGGTCAAGATGATCGAGCTGAAAATGTCGCAGGGCGCCAAGCCGGGCCACGGCGGCGTGCTGCCCGGCCCGAAAGTGACGATCGAGATCGCCACCACGCGCGGCGTGATGGTGGGCGAGGATTGCGTCTCGCCGGCGGCGCACAGCGCCTTTTCCACGCCGCTGGAAATGCTGCACTTTATAGACCGCCTGCGCACCCTGTCGGGCGGCAAGCCGACGGGCTTCAAGCTGGCCATCGGCCATCCGTGGGAATTCTTCGCCATCGTCAAAGCCATGCTGGAAACGGGCATCACGCCCGACTTCATCGTCGTCGACGGCAGCGAAGGGGGTACGGGCGCGGCGCCCCTGGAATTTACGGACCACGTGGGCACGCCGCTGCAGGAAGCGCTGGTGCTCGTGCATAACACCTTGGTGGGCGCCAACCTGCGCGACAGGATCAAGATCGGCTGCTCGGGCAAGATCATCACGGCCTTCGACATCGCCCGCCTGCTGGCGCTGGGCGCCGACTGGTGCAATTCGGCGCGCGGCTTCATGTTCGCGCTGGGCTGTATCCAGTCGCAAAGCTGCCACACGGACCGCTGCCCCACGGGCGTGGCCACGCAAGACCCGCAGCGCCAGCGCGCGCTGGTGGTATCCGACAAGATCGCCCGCGTGGCGCACTTCCACCAGAACACCATGAAGGCGCTGGCCGAACTGATCGCCGCCGCCGGACTGGCGCATCCGCAGGAACTGCGCCCGCACCACCTGGTGCGGCGCATCTCGCCGAACCAGGTGAAACTGGCGTCGGCCCTGCTGCCCTTCCTGGAAGCGGGCCAGCTGCTCGACCCGAGCCAGCTGCCGCAACTGCCGCCCGTGTTCGGCCTGTACTGGCCCAAGGCGCAATCGGCCTCGTTCCAGCGCCTCGATTGATGCGGTGTTTGCGCAAGTGAAGCAATACCACTTAATAACCACTTGCGCAAAAACCCAAATCCAATACAATACCAAAACAAGTACAAAACCAAGGCAGCTTTTCCGGTGACCGCCACGATGCGCCACCACGGTGCCAGAATACGTATGCCGTCGTCACAATCAATACCGGAGGAGTTGCAGCATGGAGCAGGGTTTGCGCGAGAAAATAGGACAGTTGTTCATGGTGGGCTTCGACGCCCTGCAGGCGGACGAGCATATCAAGACCTTGATACGCGAAAAGAAGGTCGGCGGCGTGATCCTGTTCCGCCGCAACGTGCACACGCCGGCGCAAGTGTCCGCGCTGTGCCGCGAACTGCAGGAGATCAACGCCGAAGTGTCCGACATCCCGCTCTTGATCTCCATCGACCAGGAAGGCGGCATGGTGATGCGCATCGAGCAGGGCGTCACGCCGATTCCCGCGGCAATGGCCTTCCAGGCGGCCGGCTCCATCGAGGACTGCGAACGCATGAACCAGATCAGCGGCGATGAAATGCGCCAGGTGGGCATCAATATGCTGCTCGCGCCCGTGCTGGACGTGAACAACAACCGCAACAACCCCGTCATCGGCGTGCGCGCGTATGGCGAGGATGCCGCCACCGTCATCGACTACGGCATGGCGGCCATGCGCGGCCAGCGCGCCAGCGGCGTGGCCGTCACCGCCAAGCACTTTCCCGGCCACGGCGACACGGCCATCGACACGCATTACGCCATGGCCCTGGTCCCGCACGACAAGGAACGCCTGCGCGCCGTGGAACTGGCGCCGTTCCGCGCGGCGATCGCCGGCGGCGTGGACGCCATCATGACGGCGCACGTGGTCTTCCCCGCCTTCGAGGCCGACACCAGCGTGCCGGCGACGCTGTCGAAAGGCGTGCTGACGGACCTGCTGCGCGGTGAAATGCAATACAAGGGCGTGGTCATCACCGATTGCCTGGAAATGGCGGCGATCGCCGACGGCATCGGCATCCCACAGGGCGCCATCGCTACCTTGCAGGCGGGCGCCGACATCGTCCTCATCTCGCACCGCGAAGCGCAGCAGACGGCGGCCATCGAGGCTGTCATCGCCGCCGTGGAGCGCGGCGACATTGCGATCTCGCGCATCGAGGCGGCTTGCGCGCGCGTGGCGGAACTCAAGCGCAACCGCGCCGTGCGCGACTGGCGCGAACGCCCGGTCAATCCGCCGGCGCTGATGCAGCCGGCCGCCATGGCCCTGTCGCAGCTGCTGCAAAAAGCGGCACTGCGCGTGCAGGGCGACTACCGCGCGCTCGACGCCAGCCTGCCCGTGACCCTGCTGACGGTGGAAGTACGCTCGCGCAGCGAGATCGACGAAGTGGCGCTGGGCCGCAACAAGGAAGCGCGCAGCTCGATGCTGCCGGCGCTGCTCGAAGCGGGTCTGGACGTGCGCGAATATGCCTTGTCGGCCGAAGCGCTGGACGACGAGGTCAACGAGGCCATCGCCTTTGCGCAAGGCGCGCAGCAGATCGTGCTGCAAACGTATAACGCCATGTTCGTCGACGGCCAGCGCCGCCTGGTCGAGGCCCTGCCGCACGATAAACTGTGGCTGGTGGCGGGCCGTTTGCCCTACGACCTGGACCTGGCGCCCCACGCGCAAGGCCGCCTGGCCGCCTTCGGCTGCCGCCCGGCCGCGCTGGTGCCGGTCGTCGACAAGCTGGCCGGCAAGGCGTAAAGCCACGCCGCCCTCGCACATGCCGGGCATTGCCCGGCATTTTTTATGCTGCGTCGCAATCGAAGCGCACGCCCGTCATCTGCTCGCTGAGCGCCCATAGCCGGCGTGCCTGCGCGGGGTCGGCCGCCCAGCGCCGCACGCCCGGCCCCGTGCTGTCGTCCGCCACCAGGGTAGCGATATCGCAATCTTCGCAATACACGCCGCCCAGGCCCTCAAGCTGCGCGCTGGTGGCGCACCAGACGGCGGTGGCGGCGCCCTGCGCCACATTCTTGAAACCCGATTGCGGCGGCGGATTCACCTGGCCCTCGTCATCGAGCGCCCCGACCCGGCGCAAGTCGTCGAGGTCCAGATGGCGCACCAGCGGCGTCAGGATGGCACCCGGATGCAGCGAAAAGGCGCGCACGCCGTGCGCCGCGCCGCGCCGGTCCAGTTCCACGGCAAACAAGGCATTCGCGCTTTTTGACTGAGCATACGCGCGCCATTTGTCGTACGGCTGGCGCAGGAAATGCGGGTCATCCAGGTCGGTGGCGGCCTGCCGGTGTCCCAGCGATGATACGCACACCACGCGCGCCCCCCCGCGCCCGCCGCAGGGCGGGCCACAGGCGTGCCGTCAACTGGAAATGCCCCAGGTGATTCGTCGCGAACTGCCCCTCGTAGCCACGCGCATCGCGCAGCAAGGGCGTGGCCATGATGCCGGCGCCGTTGACCAGCACGTGCAGGGCGCGGCCGGTGGCAAGCAAGGCGGCGGCAAAGGCATCGATCGATTGCGGATCGAGCAGGTCGAGCGCGGCGACCTCCACGCCGGCCAAGCCGTCCAGGGCAGCTTGCGCCAGATGCGGGTCGCGCGCCGGCACCAGTACCTTGGCGCCGGCACCGGCCAGCACGCGCACCGTTTCCAGACCCAGGCCCGACGCGCCGCCCGTGACGATGGCCTGCATGCCGGACAGGTCGCGCCCGGCAAGCGCCTCGGTGGCGGTCGTGGCGGCATCAAAACCGGAGCGCAGGGGAGTTTGTTGCTGGTTGATGCTGTCCATGGGATCTGCCTTTGCAAGTGGCGCCAGTCCGAATGCTGGCGAGATGGATATGTTGCGCGCAAAAAACTGGACAGTGAATGGCGTAAAATCTTCAATACTATCGCTATCGTCCAGAATTAAACCCCACCATGGATTTGCTCTCCGATGTACTTTCGCTGTTTGATACGCGCAGTTCCTATTTTGCCGGCCTGAAGGCGGGCGGCGAGTGGGCCATCGACTTTCCGCCGCCGGACGGCATCAAGTTCAACGCCGTGATCGAAGGCGGTTGCTGGTTGACGGTCGCGGGCATCGACGTTCCCGTGCAACTGCATACAGGCGACTGCTTCCTGCTGGCGCAGGGGCATGCATTCACGCTGGCCAGCGCACCCGGCTTGCCTGCCACGCCGGCACTGGACGTGTACAGGCACGCGCAGCAGGGCGTGGCCCGCCACGGCGCGCCACGGCACGATTTTTTTCTGATCGGCGGACGCTTCAGCTTTGGCGACGAGGCGGCCATCCTGCTCGACTGCCTGCCGCCGCTGCTGCACGTGCGCGGCGATACAGACCAGGCCGGCGTGCTGCACTGGGCCTTGCGACGCCTGGCGCAGGAACTGCAGGCGACGGCGCCCGGTGCGGCGCTGATGACGCGCCACCTGGGCCACATGATGCTGCTGCAGATGCTGCGCCAGTATCTGGCAGCGCAGGCCTCGCACCCGGCAGGCTGGCTGTTTGCGCTGGCCGATCCCAGGCTGCGCGCGGCCATCGAGGCCATGCATGCGCAACCGGCCCACCGCTGGACCTTGCCGCAGCTGGCCGCGGTCGCGGGCCAGTCGCGCTCCGCCTTTGCCGTGCATTTCAAGAACAGGGTGGGCGTGACGCCGCTCGACTACCTGCTGCGCTGGCGCATGCGCCTGGCCACGCGGCGCCTGAAGGGCAGCGGCGCACCCATCGCCGCGATCGCACAGGCGCTGGGCTACGATTCGGACAGCGCCTTCAGCCACGCCTTCAAGCGCGTCATGGCGTGCTCGCCGCGCCAGTACCGGCTGCGCCACGCGTGCGCGCAGGCATAAAAAAACCCGCGGTGGCGGGTTTTAACAATACAGGCTCAGCGCGCCGCGACGGGCGGCAGGGCCGCCACCGCCAGCAAGGCAAACGGCCCGAGGAACAGGCCGATGCCGAACCACAGTCCCCCGTGGCGGCCGCGCCGGCTGGCCAGCAGCCAGGTGGCGACCGCAAACAAAAACATGAAGATCAACAGTATCGCCATTGCCACTCCTTGCCATGCGGAAAGTCCAGTGTAGCCCACGGGCGCGCCCGTGACCAGACGTACATCAATCCTGGCGCTGCACCTGCATCAGGATCACGCGCTTGCTGCTGCCGTCGGCCGGCGGCGTGGCGGACGGTGGCGGCGGGCTGTCGCAGGAGCCGCAGGAACCGCAGCCGCTGCCGCAGCCCGGCGCCACCTTGAAGAAGGTCGACATCTTCGCCTCATCGAGGCCGCAGCGCACCAGGCCGCGCACGATGGCGCGGCGCACGCCCGCCGGCAGGTACTTGGTCGAAAAATGCAGCAGCGCGGCTGCGACGATCAGGGCGACGATGAGGGTTTGCCACATGGTTTTCTCCTAAGCGCCCAGCAACAGGGCGACGCGGTACGTGATGAACGAGGCGGCATACGCGAGGGCGAACATATAGCCGGCCATCAGCAGCGGATAGCGCCAGCCGCCCGTTTCGCGTTTCACCACGGAGAGGGTCGACAGGCACTGCGGCGCGAACACGTACCAGGCCAGCAGCGACAATGCCGTGGCCATCGACCACGAATGCGCGATCAGCGGCTCCAGCGTGGAGGCCAGCGCGTCGCCCGTTTGCGACAGCGCATACACGGTGCCCAGCGCGCCGACGGCCACTTCGCGCGCCGCCATGCCCGGCACCAGCGCGATGCAGATCTGCCAGTTGAAGCCGATGGGCGCGAAGATCACTTCCAGGCCGCGGCCCAGGATGCCGGCCAGGCTGTAATAGATGGGCGGATGGATCGCGTTGTCCGGCGCGCCGGGGAAGGTGCTGAGGAACCACAGGATGATCATCAGGCTCAGGATGATGGTACCGACGCGCGTGAGGAAGATCTTCGCGCGCTCCCACAGGCTGACGGCCAGGTTGCGCAGATGCGGCCAGTGGTAGGCCGGCAGTTCCAGCAGCAGCGGCTGGTTGCCGCGCACGCCCATGCTGCGCTTCATGACCCAAGCCACGGCCATGGCCGAGATGATGCCGGCGAAGTACAGCGCGAACAGCACCAGGCCTTGCAGGCTCAGATAGCCCCATACCTGGCGCTGGGGAATGAAGGCGGCGATGATCAGCGCATACACGGGCAGGCGCGCCGAGCACGTCATCAGCGGCGCGATCATGATGGTGACCAGGCGGTCGCGCGGGTTCTGGATGGTGCGCGCCGCCATCACGCCGGGAATGGCGCAGGCAAAGCTCGACAGCAGCGGGATGAAGGCGCGGCCCGACAGGCCCACGCCACCCATCAGGCGGTCCAGCAAAAAGGCCGCGCGCGGCAGGTAGCCGCAGTCTTCCAGGCTCAGGATGAAGAAGAACAGGATCAGGATCTGCGGCAGGAAGACCAGCACGCTGCCGGCACCGCCGATGATGCCTTCGACCAGCAGGCTTTTCAGGTGGCCATCGGGCATGCTCGCCGTCAGCGCGGCGCCCAGATGGCCCATGCCGTCGGTAATCATTTCCATCGGCGTGGCGGCCCAGGCAAACACGGCCTGGAAGATCAGGAACATCAGCACGGCCAGGATGATGGGGCCGAACACGGGGTGCAGCACCACGTCGTCGATTTTTTCCGTCAGGTTGCCGCTGTCGCGCGTGTCGTTGCTGACGGCGGCCAGGATGCGGCGCACTTCGCGCTGGGTTTCTTCGACGCTCACGGCGTCGATGGCCGCCAGCGGTTGCGCCTCCACGGCCGGCAGCGGCAGCATGGCGTCGATGGCATTCAATAGGGCTTTTTCGCCATCGTGCTGCACCGCCACGGTTTCCACCACGGGCATGCCCAGTTCCTGCGACAGCCTGGCCGTGTCGATCAGCATGCCGCGCTTGCGCGCCACGTCCGTCATGTTCAGCGCCAGCAGCATGGGCAGGCCCAGGCGCTTGACTTCCAGCACCAGGCGCAAATTCAGGCGCAGGTTGGTGGCATCGACCACGCAGACGATGGCGTCCGGTCGTGGATCGCCGCGGCGCAGCCCGCCCACCACGTCGCGCGTGATGGCTTCGTCGGGCGTGGTGGCCGACAGGCTGTAGGCGCCCGGCAGGTCGAGCACGCGCACGGGCTTGCCGCTTGGCGACGTGAAATGGCCTTCCTTGCGCTCGATGGTCACGCCGGCGTAGTTCGCCACTTTCTGGCGCGCGCCCGTCAAACGGTTGAACAGGGCGGTCTTGCCGCAGTTCGGATTACCCAGCAAGGCGATTTGTGGCTGGTGCGGCGGCTTGTGCGCGCCCGCTTCCACGATAGTTTCTACGGCACCCATATTTATTCCGGTTGAAGCAGCGGTTGAATCGTGATCAGCGCCGCTTCGAAGCGGCGCAGTGCAAACGTGGCATTGCCGACCTTGATGGCCAGCGGATCGCCGCCGGGAATACCGCGCTTGAGCATGCGGAGTCGTTCGCCGGGAACGAATCCCAGCTCCATCAAGCGGCGGACGAGGTCGACGCCGTCTTCCGTCTGTCCTGCCGCGTGGGGCGTGATATGCAACACCGTGCCGCTCTGGCCGACTGCCAGCGCGTCGAGCGTCATCAGGGGTGGAACTAGAGTCATGAGCAAATTCCGTTCAAATTAAGAACACCGGGGAGCAACTGCCGCGCGTGGCGCATGCCCTGATGTTGTGAGGTAAAACGCAACTGTTGCGCATTACCGACAAGCGGCCTTTCAGTGTGTCCAGACGGCGCCCGTCCGAGACAATACCAGCATTATAAACATGAATGCGAATTGTTTTTATTTAGCCCGGAGAGCCGCCCCTGCCAAGGGCTGCGCCATGCGCGTGAAGCGCATATCACGCTGCCGCGCCAGGCCGCCAACTGCCGCACACTTGATCAAAATCGCTTGCATTGTCCTGCACTTTGCGCGACAATGAAACGTAATGATAATGATTCTCATTAAAACACTAGCAACAATGCTTTTAAGCACTAGTGTCTGTTCATCCTCCAGCCAGAAGGTGTAGCAATGATTGTATGTGTCTGCAACAACATATCTGATCGTGAAATCCGTCAAGCCGTCGATCTTGGCCTGTCCAGCATGGCCGAACTGCGCCGCGACCTGGGCGTAGCCACCTGCTGCGGCAAATGCCACACCTGCGCGCGGGAAGTGCTGAACGATCACCTGAACGCCACCGTGGCGCTGCAAGAAACCGTATTGATGCGAGCTGTACTGACAAACTAAAGAAAGCGATGAACGCCATGACGATGATGCCCCCGCCCGTAACGGTGCAGGCCGTGCAGCAATTTGCCGACTTCGACAAGAAGCGCAACAAATTCGCGCCGCTGATGGCCATCGTCGTGCTACATATCGCCGGTTTTTACGCCATCCAGAGCGGTCTCTTGAGCCGCGTCGTCACGGCGGCCATGCCGACCATCACGACCATCAGCATCATCGCCCCGCCGGCGCCGCCGAAACCGCCGGCGCCGTCCGTACCGAAAACCGTGGAACTGAGCGCCCCCGTGCCGAAAGCCGTGATTCCGCCGCTGCCGCTGATCGCCGTGGCGCCGAGCGAACCGACGATCACGCCGCCGCAGCCGACGCGCGCCGAAGCCGCACCTGTCGCCACCGCCGCGCCGACGGCGCCAGCGGCCCCGTCGCCGACGCCGCCAGCGCCAGCGACGCCGCGCACCGTCAGCAGCGTGGAATACATCAAGGCGCCGCAACTGGTCTACCCGAATCTGTCGCGCCGCCTGGGCGAAAGCGGCACCGTGGTGCTGCGCATCCTGATCAATGAAAAGGGCTTGCCCGAGCAAATCCTGATCCAGAAATCGACCGGCTACACGAATCTCGATGAAGCGGGCCGCCAGGCCGCGCAGCGGGCGCTGTTCAAGCCGATGATCGAAAACGGCAAACCCGTGCCCGTGTACGTTTTAGTACCGCTGACCTTCCAGCTGAGCTAGCCTTCCGGCGGCCACGGCGCCGCTGCCAGCCCGCAAGCATCGCACCGTGTGCCCTGCTTGCTTTTTTGCGCCCGTTTTTCGTCAAGCGATTTGCTTGTTTCAGTCTGCCAGCCTACATCCCCGGGCCAGGCAGACTTTTTTTTGCCCGTACTGTCCCAAGGGGGCAGACCCTCGACACCGCCAACGCAAGGTTCAGCGCCAACTTCAGCGGGGTCTGACCCCGGCCTTACATCTCCGCCCACATTCTGAGCAGGTTGTGATAATGCCCCGTCAGTCCCACGGTGGCCGGCGAATCGCCGTGTTCTGCGCGCACGCTCTGGATGTTTTGATCGAGCTCGAACAGCATGCTGCGCTTCCAGTCCTCGCGCACCATGCTTTGCGTCCACAGGAAAGAGCAGATGCGCTCGCCACTGGTGACGGGCAGCACTTGATGCACGCTGCTCGACGGATACACGATCACGTCGCCAGCCGGCAGTTTCACTTCATGCGTGCCGTACGCATCGACCACCACCAGCTCGCCGCCCTCGTACTCGTCCGGCTCGCTCAGGAACACGGTCGACGAGACGTCGGCGCGCATTGACTGCATGCCGTTTTTCGGCGTGCGGATGGCGCCGTCGATATGCAGGCCATAGTGCTCGCCGCCCGCATAGCTGTTGAAGAAGGGCGGCAGGATGCGCAGCGGCAGCACGGCGGCAAAGAACAGGGGATTGGCCATCAGCGCGCGGCTGACGATCTCGCCCAGCTCCAGCGCCAGCGGCGAACCTTCGGCCAGCTGGCGGTTGCGCTTGACTTGCGCGCCTTGCGCCCCGACGCTGGCGCGCCCATCGACCCAGTCCGTCTGCGCCAGGCGCTGGCGAAACTGCGTCACCTGTTCCGGCGTCAGCACGCCGGGTATATGCAGCATCATCTTGCTATCCTTTTTTCAGTAAATATCCCTGCCTGATTATCGCATCGCCGGTAGCGGCCAAGAAGACACAAAAGCAAGAATGGACCAACATTTCCCGCCTGTTCAGCGCGGCCAGGCAGGCGTGCCGGCGAGCAAAAAAGAGCGCCAGGAACGCGAATGAGAATGGCCTTCATTTTCCTTAACAAATAAAAAACGGCGCAAGTGAGCAATCCACTTGAGAATGGGTTTTATTCGCACGATATTTACGTTAAAAAGACGGAAAAATGCCGTTTAGCACCGGAAATCACCGATATTTTGCGCTATCATGCGGGCATAGCGAAACCGGCAACCTGCGCGCCACCAGGCAGCCCTGCGCCACCCGGCCGTGAACGCCAGCAGCCTGCGGTTTCATCATCGAACGCGACACAGAACAAAGGAATTCCCATGAAGGGCGATAAAGAAGTCATCCGCATGCTCAACGCACAGCTCACCAACGAACTGTCGGCCATCAACCAGTACTTCCTGCATGCGCGCATGTACAAGCACTGGGGCCTGGAAAAGCTGGGCAAGAAGGAATACGAAGAATCGATCGGCGAAATGAAGCACGCCGACAAGCTGATCGACCGCATCCTGATGCTCGACGGCCTGCCTAACCTGCAAGCGCTGCACAAGCTGCTGATCGGCGAGAACACGCCGGAAATGCTGGAATGCGATTTGAAACTGGAACGCGCCGCGCACGCCACCGTCAAGGAAGGCATCGCCATCAGCGAAAAAGCGGGCGACTACGTCTCGCGCGACCTGTTCCTGATGATCCTGGAAGACACGGAAGAGCATATCGACTGGCTCGAAACGCAGATCGACCTGATTGCCAAAGTCGGCATTCAAAATTATCTGCAAAGCCAGATGGCGGTTGAAGAATAATTTCCTTCGACAGGCGCAAAAAAAAACCGGCAATTGCCGGTTTTTTTATGTCCGGGCCTTTACTGCGGCGCGGTGTCCTTGAACGATGGGCGCTCGGACAGTTTGTCGAACAGGCGCGACAGCGCCGGGTGATCGGCGCGCCACTCGATTTCCGGGAAGCGGAAGCTGAGCCAGCCCAGGGTGCAACCCACGGCCACGTCAGCCAGGGTGTAGTTCTTGCCGGCGCAATAGGCGCTCTCGCCCAGGCGTGCCTCGAGCGCCGCCAGGCCCAGCGTGACTTTGTCCAGCTGGCGCGCGATCCAGACGGCGCTCTGCTGCTCGGGCGGACGCTGCGTGCGCTCCAGACGCACCAGCACGCCCGCGTCGAGGATGCCGTCGGCCAGCGCTTCCCAGTTCTTGATGTCGGCCCGCTCGCGGCCATTGCCGCCGGCCGGCAGCAGCTTGCACACGGGCGTGAGCGTGTCGAGGTATTCGACGATGACTTTCGAGTCGATCAAGGTGCTGCCATCCTCCATCACCAGGCAGGGCACCTTGCCCAGGGGATTGGCCTGGGCGATGCGGGTTTCCGGCACCCACACGTTTTCCAGCTCGAAGACATAGTCGAGCTTTTTTTCCGCCAGCACGATACGGGCTTTGCGGACATACGGGCTGGCGAGGGAACCGATCAGTTTCATGGCTGCTTTAAGGTAAAGGATCAGCAAGCAGTATAGCATCGGCGGCCGCGGTGTTTGGCAGCACGCGCCCCGCCGTCTCCATGGTGTGGCAGGCACGCCGCATCGGAGCCGGATTCGGCCCAAATGCGGTGCGCCGGCGCCCGATGGACGGCTGGCCAGCGGCCAGCGGTGGTAAAATCGCCCTTTACTGTGGCGCCGTCAGTGTTGCTGTATGCAATAGCCCTGCCCTCCCCGCGCGCCACACGCCAACCGTTTCTTTAACTTGCGTCCGCTCTCATGACTTCTACTACTCCGTATTCCACGCTGTCGGCCTTGTCTCCGCTCGATGGCCGCTACGCCAGCAAGACCGATCTGCTGCGCCCGATCCTGTCCGAAGCCGGTTTCATGCACCACCGCGTGAAAGTGGAAATCTCCTGGCTGCAAGCGCTGTCGCAAGCCGGTTTCGCCGAGATCAAGCCTTTCTCGGCCGAAGCGAACGCCCTGCTCGACAAGATGGCGGCCGACTTCTCGGAAGCCGACTCGGCCCGCATCAAGGCCATCGAAGCGGTCACCAACCATGACGTCAAGGCCGTCGAATACTGGCTGAAGGAACAAGTGGCGGACGTACCGGAACTGGTGGCGGCATCGGAATTCATCCACTTCGCCTGCACCTCGGAAGACATCAACAACACCTCGCACGGCATGATGCTGAAAGCCGCGCGCGATGGCGTGATGCTGCCGGCATTGAACGGCCTGGTAGCCAAGCTGACGCAGATCGCGCACGACAACGCCGACGTGCCGATGCTGTCGCGCACGCATGGCCAGACGGCCAGCCCGACCACCCTGGGCAAGGAATTCGCCAACGTCGTGGCCCGCCTGCAGCGCGCCGTGAAACGCATCGCGCAAGTGGAAATCCTCGGCAAGATGAATGGCGCCGTCGGCAACTACAATGCCCATCTGTCGGCCTACCCAAGCTTCGACTGGCCGGCCTTCTCCAAGGCCGTCATCGAACAGCGCCTGGGCCTGGTCTTCAATCCGTACACCATCCAGATCGAACCGCACGACTACATGGCCGAACTGTTCGACGCCTTCGCGCGCGCCAACACCATCCTGCTGGACCTGAACCGCGACATCTGGACGTACGTCTCGCTGGGCTACTTCAAGCAAAAACTGAAAGCGGGCGAAATCGGCTCATCGACCATGCCGCACAAGGTCAACCCGATCGACTTCGAAAACTCTGAAGGCAACCTGGGCCTGGCCAACGCCGTGCTCAAGCACCTGTCGGAAAAACTGCCCGTCTCGCGCATGCAGCGCGATTTGACGGATTCGACCGTGCTGCGCAACATCGGCGTGGGCCTCGGCTACACCTTGCTGGCGTATGACAGCTGCCTGCGCGGCCTGAACAAGCTGGAAGTGAACCACGCGCGCCTGGCGCAAGACCTGGACGCGACCTGGGAAGTGCTGGCCGAGCCCGTACAAACCGTGATGCGCCGCTATGGCATCGAAAACCCGTACGAGCAGCTGAAAGAGCTGACGCGCGGCAAGGGCATCTCGAAAGAAGCGCTGCAAACCTTCGTCAATGGCCTGGCCATTCCGCAGGATGCCAAGGATGTGCTCTTGACCATGACGCCGGGCAACTACATCGGTATCGCGGCGCAATTGGCCAAAGCCATCTAAGCATTTTCTACCTGGGGATCCTGCGATCCCACTCGCGCGGGGCGGCCAGCACACAAATGCTGCCCGCCCCGCGGTTTTTACGGCAATCTTTCTTGTAGAATCTCCAGCACGCAGCGCAATTTGCTTTTCTTTGGTATATTAGGCCGAATTAGTCCTAATACGTACTACATTCAAGAAAGCCATCGATGCAACGCTACACCACCACCGCCATCATCCTGCACTGGCTGACCGCCCTGCTGATCATCAGCGCCTTCGTCATGGGCCTGGTCATGACGGACATTCCCGGCCTGACGCCCACCAAGCTTAAATATTTCTCGTGGCACAAATGGCTGGGCGTGACCGTGCTGGCCATCGCCGCCATCCGCCTGCTGTGGCGCAAGGCGAATGTACCGCCACCGCACCCGGCCAGCATGGTTGCCTGGCAAAAGAAGGCCGCCGACGCCATGCATGTGCTGCTGTACGTCCTGATCTTCGCCGTACCCATCTCCGGCTACCTGTACACCTTGGCCGCCGGCGTGCCGGTCGTCTACCTGGGCCTGTTCCAGCTGCCCGTCATCATGGCGCCGAACCCGGAACTTAAGCCACTTTTAAAAGAGATTCATTATGTTCTGAACATGACAATGGCCGCCGCCGTGGCCGCCCATGTGCTGGCGGCGCTGAAGCACCAGTTCATCGACCGCGACGGGGTGCTGAAACGCATGCTGCCCTAAGAACGTCGAACCAAACCTACTGCGCGTCGCGATTTGCGGCCTGCGATGCTCACTGCCTCGGCGGCCCCGTGCCAAGCACAGGTCCGCTACTCGGAGCAACGGGGGCGCCGAGCCGCACTTCCGCTCGCTACGGTTTTGTCCGACGTTCCAAGTCCGTCTTAATCTGCTTTGATCACTGAAACTACAGGAAAAAAATAAGATGAAAACCACCCAACGCATCGTCCTCGCTTCCCTGCTGGGCCTGTCCGTGGCCGCCACCGCCGCCACCTTGCTGAAAGTCGATCCCGCCAAGACCAGCGTGTCGGCCGTGTTCAAGCAAATGAACGTGCCCGTGGAAGCGAAGTTCAAGAAATTCAATATCGCCATCGATTACAACCCGGCCACGCCGGATGCCTCAAAAGCGTCGGTGGAAATCGAAACGGCCAGCATCGATATCGGCGACCCCGAGTACAACAAGGAAGTGGCGAAGAAAGAATGGTTCAATGCGGCCCAGTTCCCGAAAGCCACCTTTGTCTCGAGCAGCATCAAGGCTGCCGGCGCGGGCAAGCTGACGGTCACCGGCAAGCTGAGCATCAAAGGCAAGACCACCGACGTGACCTTCCCCCTGGCCGTGAAAGCCGATGGCGGCAAATACGCGTTTGACGGCGCCCTGCCGATCAAGCGCCTGACCTACAACATCGGTGAAGGCGAATGGAAAGACACGAGCATGGTTGCCGATGAAGTCACCATCAAATTCCACGTCGCAGCCCAGTAAACCCTGAGAAAACGTCCATGACTGCGTTGCTCTTGCCTCGTCGTACTATTCGTACTGCCTTCGGCAAGGCGCCTTGTCCTGAACGTTTTTCAGGCGTTACCAAAAACAACCCCAAAACCTGTTCAACTATAGGATCTGCATGAAATTCTCGCACTTGATGATCGCCGTGCTGGCAGCCGCCGGCGCGGGTTCGGCCATGGCCGCTACCGACCACTACAACCTCGACCCGACGCACACCTTCCCCAGCTTCGAAGCCGATCACATGGGCATGTCGGTGTGGCGCGGCAAGTTCAACAAGACCAAGGGGACGGTCGCCCTGGACCGCGCTGCCAAGACGGGCAGCCTGGACCTGGTCATCGATGCCGATTCGATCGATTTCGGCCTGGACGCCATGAATACGCACGCGAAAAAAGCGGACATGTTCAACGTCGAGAAATTTCCGCAAATCACCTACAAAAGTACGTCGCTCAAGTTCAACGGCGAGCAACTGGTGGAAGTCGATGGCGAACTGACCTTGCTGGGCGTGACCAAGCCCGTCAAGCTGAACGTGAGCAAGTTCAAGTGCATCATGCACCCGCGCTACAAGCGTGAAGTGTGCGGCGCCGATGCCACGGCGGAATTCAAGCGCAGCGACTTCGGCCTGAACTACGGCATGCCGGCGTTCTCGCCGGAAGTCAAGCTGGCCATCCAGGTTGAAGCGATCAAGGCCGATTAAACACGACCTTTCCGCAGGACAAGCCCGCCTCGCTGCCCGCAGCCAGGCGGGCTTTTGCATGCACGACGCGAATCCGCTGGACTTTTCTATCGTGCGGCATCACTATCCATTGGCATGATGTTGTTATGACATGACACACCCACTTATCCACCGCGGAGGACCACATGAATTTCATTATCTGGATCGTTATTGGCGGCGTCATCGGCTGGCTGGCCAGCATGGTCATGAAAACCAATGCACAACAGGGCATCTTCCTCAATATCGTCGTCGGCATCGTCGGCGCCTTCCTGGGCGGCTGGCTGCTGGCGCCCCTGTTCGGCACGGGCACCATCAATAGCGACAATTTCAGCCTGTCTTCGCTGCTGGTCTCATTCCTCGGCGCCGTCATCCTGCTGGGCATCGTTAATCTTTTACGCCGCGGCAAAATACGCTAAACAGTCAAACAGCTGCGCATCAGCAAGTGGCCGGGCCGCGCAAGCGTCCGGCCATTTTTCATTGTCACTAGGACACGTATGGACAATACCACAGCGGCCGTACGGAAAAATGCGGGCTGGCGGCCGGTTCCAGCCCCTGCGCCACCCAAAATCATGCCATTAAAACAACCGCGTGTGAACATACCCTCCGGAAAATGTGATTGACTAGTGCGGGTTCGATACGGATACTCTATGTCGCCCGCTGCACAATCAGCGGGTACTCCGCTGATTCCGACTTCCCTACAATGTAAAAGAACAGAACTCGAATGAAAAAATCTCTCATCGCGCTCGCCATCCTGAGCAACTTCGCACACGCCGACGAAGGCATGTGGATGCCCCAACAGCTGCCACAAGTAGCCAAGGAGCTGAAAGCCGCCGGACTGAAACTCGATCCGACCACCCTGACCAAACTGACCGAATTCCCGATGGGCGCCATCGTCAGCCTGGGCGGCTGCTCGGCGTCGTTCGTCTCGCCGCAAGGCCTGGTTGCCACCAACCACCATTGCGTCTACAACAGCGTGGCGGTCAATTCGACCAAGGAGCGCGATTTGCTGGCCAACGGTTTCCTGGCCAAGACCTTCGCTGAGGAATTGCCGGCCGCCCCGGGCAGCCGCATCTTCGTCACCTCGGCCGTGACGAATGTCAGCGACAAGATCATCAGCGCCGACGTGGCCAAGCTGCAAGGCAAGGCGCGCATCGATGCGATCGAGAAAAACCAGAAGAAACTGGTCGCCGAATGCGAAAAAGAAGCGGGCTTCCGCTGCACCGTGTCGAGCTACTACGGCGGCCTCGAGTTCTACCTGATCAAGCAACTGGAAATCCGCGACGTGCGCCTGGTGCACGCGCCACCAGCGGGCGTCGGCAAGTTCGGTGGCGACACCGACAACTGGATGTGGCCGCGCCACACGGGCGACTATGGTTTCTACCGCGCCTACGTCAGCAAAGACGGCAAAGCTGCCGACTTCAGCAAGGACAACGTGCCGTACCAGCCGAAACACGTACTGAAGCTGGCCAAGGATGGCTTGAAGGAAGGCGATTTCGTCATGGCGCTGGGCTACCCTGGCCGCACCAACCGTCACCGCCTGCCATCGGAAGTGGCGTTCACGTTTGACTGGAACTACCCGGCCTTCGTGAAAGCGTCAGGCGAAACCCTGGCCATCATCGCGCGCGAAACCAAGGACAACAAGGACGTTGCCCTGAAATACGCGGGTCAGGTTGCCGGCGTGAACAATTACTACAAGAACCGCCAAGGCATGCTCGATTCCTACGCCGGCAGCGACTTCCTGGCGCGCAAGACGGCTGAACACGAAGCCCTGAAAACCTGGGTCAACGCCAATCCTGCCCGCAAGGCGGAATTTGCCGGTGATATCGAGCAAGTGGAAAAGCTGATCGCCGAGCGCGATGCCGACACCAAGCGCGATTTCTTCCTCAGCTATGCGCAGCCACGCCTGCTGAGCACGGCACGCAGCCTGTACCGTTTGTCGAACGAAGGCACCAAGGCCGATACGGAACGCAAGTCCGGCTATCAGTCGCGCGACTTGCCACGCCTGGAAGCGGGCATCACCTCGGTCGAGCGCACCTACGATGAAAAAGTCGACAAGGCGCTGGTACTGAACAGCCTGACCAAGTACGCCGCGCAACCGGCCGCACAGCGCCGCGCCAGCTTCGACGCCGCCATCGGCATCAAGGATGGCATGTCGCAAGCGGACCTGGCCGCCGCCCTGGACAAACTGTATGCCGGCAGCAAGCTGGGCGACAAGGCCGAGCGCGCAGCCTGGCTGAAACGCACGCCAGCCGAATTCCAGGCCAGCAAGGACAGCTTCATCCAGGCCGCCGTCGCCATGTATCCGGATTCGCTGAAAAACGAAGCAGAAGACGAAGAACTGGCCGGCAAGATCCAGCAAGCCTACGCCAACTACATGAAAGCAAAAATCGCCTTCATGAAGAGCAAGGGCCAAGCCGTCTATCCTGACGCCAACAGCACCCTGCGCGTGACGTTCGGCCGTGTTGCCGGCCGTGACCATGGCGCCGACGGCACCACCTGGACCGCCTTCACCACCGTCAATGGCGTCGCCGCCAAAGCCACTGGCCAGGGCGAGTTCAATGCACCGGCGAATCAACTGGCCGCGATCAAAGCCAAGGACTTCGGCAAATTCGTCGATCCGAAGCTGAAAACCGTACCGGTCGACTACCTGGCCACCCTGGACATCACCGGCGGCAACTCCGGTTCGGCTGCCCTGAACGCGAAAGGCGAATTCATCGGCCTGGCATTCGATGGCACCTTGGACTCGATCATTTCCGACTGGGACTACAACAAGGCCAACACCCGCTCGATCCAGGTCGACCTGCGCTACATGCTGTGGAACATGAAACACATCGACCACGCAGATAACCTGCTGAAAGAAATGGGCGCCGAGTAATTCGCGGATAACAACAACTAATAAGCCCGGCAACGGGCGGTTGTTCCCTGAGCCACTCCTGCGGGAGTGGCTTTTTTTTGACTGTAGCTTAATGACTTAGCGTTTTACTTTGGTGAAACGGTAAGGCACGGCTTGCTCCTCACCAAACACTTGCGCGCGGCTTTGTCCCAACGGCAACATGATCCTCCGGCCATCCTGCAGCAGCAAGGCCAGGTCGGCGCCGGGAAAGCGCTGCGCCAGCAATGGGTATGCTGGCGGGGCGATGCGCGTGGCGGGAATCACGATGCGGTAATCGCCGTCGCCAAAGTCCAGCAGCAGCGCGGCCACCTCATCCGGCCCCGGCAGCGCCGTGATGCGCAGGCGCACGCTGCCCTTGACGAGCTCGAAGGCCGACCATACGGGCAAGACACGCTGCGCCGCGCCGACTCGCAGCTGCGGCGCCTGACCCGCCTTCGCCGACGTCAGCAAGACGTCGGGCCGCTCCTCCGATACGGCGCCATCGACGGCCAGCAGCCAGCCCCGGTAGCGTATCAGCGCGCCCTGCGCGGCGGCCGTCACGGAGCCGCCCTGCGCCACCGGTTCCCTGCCCGCCGGCAAGCGAATTGGTGCCGCCTGTGCCACCAGGCAAGCCCACCACACCAGCGCCGCCATCGCTGCCATCGCTGCCTTGCCCATACCGCCTCCCTTGCGCGTGAAACGTATTCATAACACAAGTTCGGCCCGGCCCATCTGCCGCGCCTCAAGGCGCCAACGCCGGTGCTACAATTGGCCCCTAGCGGGCGTACTTACCCAGCGCGCCTTCCCCCTCCCAGACTCAGACCGCTATGCCACCAGACTTGCGCACGACCTACGAACTCGGTAACCACAACCAGACCACGACCTGGCTGGAATGCATCACTTTCTACAAGGATCTCGCCGCACGCTACCCGCAGGTGCTGCACTTCGAACAGATCGGCCTGTCCGATTCGGGCGTGCCCATCCATGCTGGCGTCGTCAGCGCCGACGGCGTGTTCGACCGCGAACAGATCAAGCGCGCGGGCCGCACTGTGTTCTTCAACAACAACGGTATCCACCCGGGCGAACCGGAAGGCATCGACGCCTGCATGGCCATCGTGCGCGACCTGTGCACGCAGCCGGAACGCCTGGCGGCGCTGGGCAGCACCGTACTGCTGTTCATTCCGATCTACAACGTCGATGGCAGCCTGAACCGCGCCAACACCTCGCGCGTGAACCAGGATGGCCCGGAGCAATTCGGTTTCCGCGGCAATAGCCGCCACCTGGACTTGAACCGCGATTTCATCAAGTGCGACAGCCTGAACGCGCAAGTGTTCAACCGCCTGCTGGCCAGCTGGGACCCGGACGTGATGGTCGATACGCACACGTCGAACGGCGCCGACTACCCGTACACGATGACCCTGATCCACACGCAGACGGATAAGCTGGGCAATGGCCTGGGTCCTTTCTTGCAAGACACCATGCTGCCGCATATCTTTGCGCAGATGGAGCAAGCCGGCTGGCCCACCTGCCCGTATGTCAACCCCGTCAAGGACAGCCCCGACCACGGTATCGCCGAATTCCTCGAAGTGCCCCGCTTCTCGACGGGTTTTGCGGCCTTGCACCACGTCATCGGTTTCATGCCGGAAACGCACATGCTGAAACCGTTTGCCGACCGCTATGCGTCCATGCGCGCGCTGCTCGACATCACCATGGCGTTCACCGTCGAACATGGCGAACAGATCAAGCAGCTGCGCGCGCAAGCCAAGGCGGCGGGCCGCACGCAAGCCGCATGGCCCATCCACTGGGCCATGAACGAAGCGCAGCCGTCGACCTTCCCCTTCAAGGGCTATGCGGCGCAATACACGCCGAGTATCTTGGGCGACTACCAGCGCCTGTCCTACGACCGCTCGCAGCCGTGGGAACGCGACATCAAGTATTACAACCGCTTCGATGCGGACGTCACCGTGGCGGCGCCGAAAGCTTATATCGTGCCGCAGGCGTGGCGCGAAGTCATCGAACGCCTGCGCTGGAACGGCGTCGAAATGTCACGCATTACCGCCGAACAGACCTTAACGGCACGCTACTACCACATCACCAATGTCGGTACGCGCACCATGCCCTATGAAGGCCACATGTTCCACGACACGGTGGAACTGGAAGCGCGCACGGGCCAGTTCACCGTGCAGGCAGGCGACTATGTGATCCACCTGGACCAGGACAACGCGCGCTACGCCGTGGAAACCCTGGAACCACAGGCGCACGACAGCTTCTTCCGCTGGGGCTTCTTCAACAGCGTGCTGGAAAAGAAGGAAGCGTTTTCCGATTACGTCTTCGAAGACATGGCCTCCGAACTGCTGCGCGATGAGCCTGCGCTGGCGGCCAAGTTTGCCGAGTGGAAGGCAGCGAATCCGGCCTTGCTGAGCAATCAGGAAGCCGTGCTCGACTTTATCTTCGAGCACTGCCAGCGCTTTGCCGAGCCGGAGTGGCGGCGTTATCCGGTGATTGCCTTGATGTAAATCCGGGCTGTAGCGATTGCAATATCCTGGCGCCGCATCGGAGATCCCGGTGCGGCGCCTCTTTCTGTGCCCTGCCCACAAGGTAATCCCATGCACTACGCACTGAACCTGCGCACCTTTATTTACAGCCATTATTTTTACCTGGGCTTGCGCGTGGCCATCGGTCTGGTCGGCCTGGCCTTGCTGACCCAGGAAATCAGCGACAGCGCCACCGCCATGACGGTGTGCATCGGCGCCCTGTGCACGACCCTGATGGACATGCCCAGCCCGCTGCGCCACAAGTTCAACGAAATGCTCGCTTCCGTGCTGCTGTGCAGCGCCGTCACTTTATTGATCAGCCTGTGCGGCCCCGTGCAGTGGCTGCTGATGACGGTGCTCGTGCTCGTCAGTTTTCTCGCCAGCATGATGGTGGTGTACGGCAAGAAATCCATGCCCTTGCAACTGGCCGCGCTGTTCATCATGACCATGTCGATGGAACACCAGATGACATGGCAGCAATCGTTCCGCCACGCGGGCCTGTTCATGCTGGGCGGCCTGATTTATCTGGCCTATGCCATGGCCATCGCCTGGGTCTTGCGCCACCGCATCAAGCAGCAAGTGCTGGCCGAAGCCCTGTTCGAACTGGCCGCGTATATCGACATCAAGGCCGATTTCTACGACACGCGTTTCAATTTGACGGAACAGTTCAACAAGTTGGTGCGCCATCAAAGCATTTTGGCCGACCGCCAGCAAGCATCGCGCGATCTGATTTTGCGCAGCCACAAAAACAGCAAGGATGCCATCGTCGTGCAAGTGCACGTGTGCATGCTCGATTTATATGAACTGATCCTCTCCACGCATACGGATTACGCGCTGCTGCGCCAGCACCTGGCCGACTCCGACGTCCTGGCCTCCCTGCACGACCTCGCCTACAAGGCGGCGCGCGACATCGAGTCCGTGGCCTACGCCGTCACGCGCAAGCGCGCCTCGTATGCGCAGATCAACTATGACAAGGAATGGGCGGACATCGAAGCGGAAATTGCCCGCCTGCACGCAAAAGGCGACAGTGCGCAGGAAGCGCTGGCGACCCTGCGCGCGCAGCGCAACAAGATCCGCGCGATTCTGAAGATGATCGGTGAGCTGCATCTGGCCAGCCAGAAAGTCTACGACGACGTGCCGTTCTGGAGCGGCGCGGACATGGCGCCGTTTTTGTCGCAGCAGAAATATGAACTGAAGACCTTGCTGGCCAACCTGCGCCTCGACTCGCCCGTGTTCCGCTTCGCCCTGCGCGTGTCGATGGCCATCTCCGTGGGATTGCTGATCGGCCACTGGCTGCCGTATGCGGCGCACAGCTACTGGATCGTCTTGACCATCGTCATCATTCTGCGTCCCACCTTCAGCATGACGCGCCAGCGCCGCGCCGACCGCATCATCGGCACCATCATCGGCTGCATCATCACCGCCATCGTGATCCGCTTCGTGCACAGCAATATCGTGCTGATGGCCATCTTGTTCCTGTCCATCGTCGCCACGCCCACCTTTATTTACTTGCGCTACCGCTACACGGCCATCGCCGTGAGCCTGATGATACTGCTGCAAATGCATCTGGTGGCGCCCAGCAACCCGAACCTCGTCAGCGAGCGCCTGATCGATACCCTGATCGGCGCGGCGGTGGCCAGCGTGTTCAGCTTTGTGCTGGCCAACTGGGAATACCAGAGCTTGCCGCGGCTGGTGCGCCAGGTGCTGAACGTCAACCTGTCGTACATGCAAGCCAGCTTCGCGCTGCTGCAGGGAAAATGTTTCGACGATTTCGCCTACCGCATCGAGCGCAAGCGTTTGATGGACAGCCTGGCCGCGCTCAGCTCGGCGCTGGTGCGCATGCTCGACGAACCGGCCAGCAAGCAGCGGGCCGTGGAAGACATCAACCTGTTCATCGTGCAAAATTACTTATTGGTCGCCCACGTGGCGGCCCTGCGCTCGATACTCGGGCGCCATGCCAGCCAGTTGCCTGTCGCGCCCGTCAATGCCTTGCTCAGCCATAGCCACACGCAAGTGTGTTTGACCCTGTCGCGCGCGCTGGAGCAGCTCGATGACAAGGCCGCCATCAGCGCCCCGCTGGCCGCCCCTGCCGCACCGCCCGTCAGCGACGTGACCTGGTCGGGCTGGCCGCTGGTGCAGCGCCGCATCCGCCTGTTGCAGGCGGATGCGGACAAGATCGTCATCCATAGCGCGGCGATCGTGCATATTGTGGCGCCGCGCGGCTGACAAAAAGTCCATGGCGTTGTTGCCGCGCCTCGTCGTACATTCGTACTGCCTTCGGCACGACGCCTAGCCCTGAACATTTTGTCAGCCGCTTTATCCAGGCTGGCCTGCCTGCGGCAGGCCGCCAATGACTACTTCAAATACTGCTCGAACCATCCGATAGTACGCTTCTGCAAGTCGCGCTGGTGCTCTGGCTTGCGGAAGGAATGGCCTTCGCCGTCGTAGATGAACAGGCTGGACGGCACGCCCATGGCGCGCAAGCCGTGCCAGAATTCCAGCGACTGGGCGGCCGGCGTTTCCACGTCACGCTCGCCCACATAGATCAGGGTCGGCGTCTTCGCCGCCTTGATCGATTCGATGGGAGAGGCCTTGCGGTAGACGGCCGGATTGTCATATGCGGAGGCGCCAAAGAACGGAATCATCCACTGGTTGATGCCGTTCTGGCCGTAATAGCTGATCCAGTTTGACACGCCCGCGCCTGCCACGGCCGCCTTGAAGCGGTCGCTGTGAGTGACGCCCCACATGGTCATGAAGCCGCCGTAGGAATGGCCGATCAGGCCCAGGCGCTGGCCATCGACGGGCGCCACTTTTTGCACGGTATCAATCCCTGCCAGGATGTCGCGCCAGTCGCCGCCGCCAAAGTCGGCCATGTTCGCGCGTGTAAAAGCCTGGCCCTGGCCAAAGCTGCCGCGCGGATTGGGCAGGAAGACGAAATAGCCTTTTTGCGTCAATTCGTGGATCAGGGTACTCGCCGCCACGTAGCGGGGCGAGGCAGCCGCACCAGGTCCACCATGCACGTTGACGACCATGGGATAGCGCTTGCCCGCCTCCGTCTTCAACGGCCCCAGCAGCCAGCCTTGCACCTTGTATTGCTCGTTGTTCCAGCCCACGTTCTGCACCGTCAACTGCGGCGCAAAGCCGTCATTGTCGCGCGTAATCTTTTTCAGCTGGCCCACCGGTCCCGCCACCAGGTAGCTGGGGTGCGTAAAATCTTCCTGCGCGGCCGCCGCTTGCGAGCCATCGACGCTGAACGACAGACGACCATCGCTGCCGCCACTGCTCAGTTCACCGAGCAGCACGGGCCGGGCCGGCCCCGTTTGCGCATCGACCGGCACCAGCGCCAGCTGCGAATCGATCAGGGCGGTCGCCAGCAAGCCGGTGCCGCGCCAGACCACGCCATTGAAGGTGCCGCGATAGTCCGGCGTCAGATTGCGCGGCGTGCCACCGGCCAGCGGCACGGTATAAATATCGCCGCCGATGGAGCCGAAATCGCTCATCAGGCCGCCGATGAAGACCACCGTCTTGCCATCCGGCGAGACGGACGGCAGGTTCAGCTGCATGGCGGGCGACGCGATTACGCGCAGGGCACCCGTGGCCGCATCGATATGGCTGAGCTTGGCGACCCACCAGTTGCTGTCGCCATTGCCCTGCGCGCTGGTGGCGACAAAGCCGCGGCCATCGGGCGTCCAGCTGTATTCATACACATAGGTATCCGCGGGCGACAGCAGGCGCGGTTCGCCGCCGCCCGCCGGCACGACGGCGATGCGCTGGGCATCGTCTGCGCTGCCCACTTCACCCACCTGGCGCGCGCCCGCCTCCACGGCGCCGGCCAGCTTGCGCGCCCCGACCGTGGCCAGCAGCGCCAGCTGCTTGCCGTCCGGCGACCAGCGCGCCGTACTGGCCACGCCCTTGATGCTGGTCAACATCCGCGCTTGCGCCTGCGACAGGGTGGCCAAGTACAGCTGCGCCGTACCCGCCTTGGCATCGTAGCCGATGAAGGCCAGCTGCCTGCCATCGGGCGACCAGCTGGGCTTGTCGTAGGAGCACGCGGCGCACGGGTCGAATTGCTGCACGATGGCGCCATTGGCGGCGTCGCGCACGACGATGGCCGCATGCGGACGCTGCGGCTCTTCGCCCGCCTTGCTCGATTCGATGGCGGCGATGCGCTGGCCATTGGCCGACAGCGCCACGGCCCGGTAATCGCGCAATGCCGGTGCGCTGGCAGGCGCGGCTTGCGCCAGGGTTCCCAGAAAGCTGCTTGCCAGCAAGCCGCAGGCGGCCAGATCAGTTATTTTCATCATGTAAATTCCGGTTAGAAATAAAAAAAACCGCCGGCAAGCGCGGCGGTTTTGGATGGAACAGACTGCATTAGCGGGCCTTCTTGCCCAGGTGCGAATGCCGCATGCTGTACAGGAAATAAATGGCCACCGTCACCGCCATCCACACGCTGAACACGACAAACGTCGTATGCGGCAAATCGCGCATGATGTACAGGCAAGCCAATACGCTCAGGCCCGGAATCACGTACGGCCCGAACGGTACGCTGAAGCCTTCGATGCGGTTCGCGCCCTGCTTGTGGCGCAGTACGGGCACAGCGATCGAGACCACCATGAAGGCGGTCAGGGTGCCGATGCTGACCATATCCCACAGGTAGGTGGCGTCGACGGAGCCCGCCACCAGGGCCACCACCAGGCAAACGATGATGGTATTGCTGACCGGCACCAGGGTGCGCGGATGGATCTTCTGGAACGATTTCGGGATCAGGCCGTCGCGGCTGACGGCAAACAGGATGCGCGTCTGGCCGTAGATCGTTACCAGCGTCACGCTGAAGACGGAAATGACGGCACCGGCCGACAGCACCAGCGCGGGCCAGGTCTTGCCCGTGACGTTTTGCAAAATCACCGCCAGGCCCGCTTCCTGGCCTTCGAACAGCTTCGCCTGTTGTGCACCCAGGGCGGCCACGGCCACCAGCAGGTAAAACACGGTGACGATGAGCAAGGCGCCGAGGATGCCGCGCGGTACATTGCGCGTGGGATTTTTCACTTCATCGCCCGCCGTCGCCACCGTGTCGAGCCCGATGAAGGAGAAGAACACGGTGCCGGCGGCCGCCGTGACGCCCGTCATGCCGGCAAAGCCCTTGCTATTGTCGCTATTGAAGAAGGGGAAAAAATTGTCGGCGTTAAAACCGGAAAATGCGATGACGATGAAAAACACGAGGATCGCCAGCTTGATGATGACCATGATGGCGTTCATCAGGGCCGATTCCTTGGCGCCGCGCAGCAGCAGGAAGCCGCACATGCAGATCAAAAAGATCGGTGGCAGGTTGATGTGGCCGGAATGAAACTCCATACCATGCGGACCGGAAACGATCATCGGCGTGCGCAGCATTTCCGGGATGTGCCAGCCAAACGCATTTTCCAGGAAGTTATTCAGGTAGGACGACCAGCCGATGGCCACGGCACTGCCCGCCAAGCCATATTCGAGCAGCAGGCAGGCGGCCATGATGAAGGCAAGAAATTCGCCCACGGTGGCGTAGGCAAACGAATACGAGGAGCCGGAGGCAGGAATGCGGAACGACAATTCCGCATAGCACAAGGCCGTCAGGCCGGCCGTGATGGCGGCGATCAGGAAAGACAGGACGACCGATGGGCCCGCCTTAGGGACGGCTTCGACCATGGTAAAGAAAATGCCCGTGCCGATGGTGGCGCCGACGCCGATCATGGTGAGGGAAAACAGGCCGATGGACCGGCTCAAGCCACTGCTGCTGAGGCCTTCACCATATTCGACCGTGGTATCGATCGGCTTGGTGCGGCAAAGTTTCTGGACCAGGGTTTGGCTCACTAGACTTCCTTTATGAGGCATACGTATTTCGCATGACGGGTAAAAACACTTAAAAACGGCGCTCCGGCCCTACCTGGCAAAAAACCGGAAAGATCGCGTCCATTTTCAAAACTAAGCGATTATAGGGCTTTCATCGGCTCAGCTAAACAGAACTTTGATGCAAGGAAACAACGCCAACCGTGCGCCGCGAAACGCGCATGGGCGCTAGCGGGGCGTGGAATTGCCCATATGAAAGAAAAAGCGCGCCGCTGCAAGTACAGGGGCGCGCTTTTGACTCAGCTCAACGACGCTGGATTACTTCTTGATGTGCGGTGCATCGGCCGCTGGCCAGCCCGCTTCGTAGCCTTGCGGCACCTCATCACGGCGCGCTTTCGGCGCCAAGCCCAGCGCGTAGTACAGCACCGTCAGCAGGATCAGCCAGGCTGGTCCCACCATCAGGGCGATGCGCGTATCGGGGAAATACGCCATCAAGCCGATCACCAGGGCCAGGAAAGCCAGCGAAATCCAGGAACCGTACGGCGCGAACGGCATGCGGAAGGCCAGGTTCCTGATTTCCAGCGGCGTCAAGGTCTTGCGGAACTGGATCTGCGTGACCAGGATCACGCCCCAGGTCCAGACGGCGCCGAAGGTGGAGATCGAGGTGACCCAGATAAACACTTTTTCCGGCACCATGTAGTTCAGCAGCACGCCCAGCAGCAGCGCCACGACGGACACGAGAATGGCGCGGCGCGGCACGCCGCTGGCCGTGGTTTCCGCAAACGCCTTCGGTGCCTGGCCTTGCAGCGCCAGGTTGTACAGCATGCGGCCCGTGCTGAAGATGCCGCCATTGCACGACGACAAGGCTGCCGTCAGCACGACGAAGTTGATGATGCCGGCGGCCGTCTTGATGCCCAGGCGTTCGAACGTCATGACGAAGGGGCTGCCGGTGGTGCCGATTTCATTCCATGGGTAGATCGACAGGATGACGAACAGCGCGCCGACATAGAAAATCAGGATGCGCCAGAACACCGAATTGATGGCGTCGGGAATCGATTTCTTCGGGTTCGCCGCTTCGCCGGCCGTCAGGCCGATCATTTCCACGCCCAGATAGGCAAACATCACCATCTGCAAGGACATCAGCACGCCCTGTGCGCCATTCGGGAAGAAGCCGCCGTGCGTCCACAGGTTCGAGATGCCGATGGCCACGCCGCCGTTGCCGAGACCGAAGATGATCATGCCCGTGCCGCCGACGATCATCAGGATGATGGTGACCACCTTGATCAGGGCAAACCAGAACTCGAACTCGCCGTAGGCTTTCACCGCCAGCAGGTTGATGGCGCCCATGGAACCCAAGGCCGCCAGGGCCCAGATCCAGCGCGGCACATCGGGGAACCAGATGCCCATGTAAATGGCGACGGCGGTAATTTCCGCCACGCACGTGACCAGCCACAGGAACCAGTAGTTCCAGCCCGTCAGATAGCCTTGCAGGGGTCCCAGGTAATCCTGGGCATAGCGGCTGAAGGAACCGGCAACCGGGTTGTGCACGGCCATTTCGCCCAGCGCGCGCATGATCATGAAGATGACGGCGCCACCGATGATGTACGACAGCATGATGCCGGGACCGGCCATCTTGATGGCGTTGCCGGAACCCAAAAACAGGCCTACGCCAATCGCGGCGCCCAGCGCCATCAGGCGGATCTGCCGCTCGCCCAGGCCGCGGTGCAAGCCTTGTTCACTCGTTTTCATTACGTGTCTCCGTTTTTTTCTTGAATACACCGATCCCTCCACCCCAATGGCGGTTCCGCTCTTGCTGGAAAGGAGGAAAAGGCGAGCCGGCGGCAAGCGCCGGCATGCTCATGTGGTCAGGCTACCGCGTCAGGCCAGTTCGGCGATCAGCTCGATCTCGACGCAAGCGCCCAGCGGGATTTGCGCCACGCCAAAGGCGGAGCGGGCGTGCTTGCCGCTGTCGCCAAAGACTTCAACGAACAGTTCCGAGGCGCCATTGGTCACCAGGTGCTGTTCCGTGAAGTCGGAGGTGGAATTGACCAGGCTCATGACCTTGACGATGCGCTTGACCTTGTTCAAGTCGCCGCCGCAGGCGTCTTGCAGAGTGGCGATCAGTTCGATGGCGATGCCGCGCGCAGCGGTCTTGCCTTCTTCCGTGCTGACGTCCTTGCCCAGCTGGCCGACCCAGACCTTGCCATCCTTCTTGGCCAGGTGGCCGGACAGGAAGACGGTATTGCCCGTGCGGGCATGCATCACGTAGGCGGCAGCTGGCGCGGCAACGACTGGCAGTTCAATGTTGAGGGCTTTGAGTTTTTCGTAAAACGACATGCTATTTCTCCAAGAAAACAATATAAGCGAAACCAGAATTCATGCACGGCAGGGCACGCAGGATGACGCCCTGGCAGCGCGGTAGTGACCGACAACAGTGCCAGATTAAACGTCATCATATTGGTGAACCAGCAGTTTTAGTTCACAAATAGGCCCGGTTATTCAGTGGATTATACCGACAATCAAACAAAATTCAGCATCGGTTCATGAAGCATGCTCTACAGGCATCGAGCGTGACTTTTTTCATTAAATTGTCATTTTTGCAATGTCAAGCCCTCCGGGTCAAGGTTTATCGCCTTCAAAAATGCCTGGTCGTGCGAAACCACAAGTAACGCCCCCTGATATTGCCGCAGCATCTGCTCCAGCGCCTGCAGGCTGGCCAGGTCCAGATGATTGTCGGGTTCATCTAACAGCAGCAGTTGCGGCGGCGCCTGCGCATACAGCTCGGCCGCCAGCGCCACCTTCATGCGCTCGCCGCCGCTGAGCAAACGGCTGGGCATGGTGGCGCGCGCGCCAGCGATGCCCAGCAGTGCCAGCCGCGTGCGCAGCTCGCCTTCCGGCACGATGCTGTTGCGTGCCTGCAAGCGCTGCACGGCGCTGCACTCGCCGTCCTGCAGTCCCGCATGCTGATCCAGCCAGGCAACCTGCGCATGGCAGCGCAGCTCGCCGCTGGCGGGCGCCAGCTGCCCGGCGATCACGCGCAGCAGAGTCGACTTGCCGCTGCCATTGTCGCCCGTCACGGCCAGGCGGCGCGGCCCGCTCAGCACCAGCTTGATGGCGTGCGCCTGTCCATGCGGCAAGACCAGATCACGCAGCTCCAGGATCAGTTTCCCGTTGGGCACCGGGCTACCGGGCGCCAGCAGCAGCCGTTCGGTCTCTGGTACGCAGCGGGCGCTGGCGTCCATCACCCTTTGCTGGCGCGCCTGCTGCGCCTCTTGCGCGCGCACGCGCAGCTTGCCCTGGCTATCCTGGCTGTTGTCCTTTCTCGCGCCCAGCAGCAGCTTGCTCTGATTGCCTTCGCGCCCTTCCCTCTCGCCGCGTCCGACTCGGCGCTGCTGGCGCTCGGCGTGCTGCTGCGCCTCGCGCTGCTCACGTTTGGCGCCGGCCTTTTCCGCCTGCAGGGCGGCAGCGAAACCGGCCTGCTCCAGCGCGCGCTGCTGCGCATACAGCGCGTAATTGCCGCCATAGCTGCGCAAGCCCTGCGGCGACAGTTCCACGATTGCATCGACGTGCTCGAGCAAGCCACGGTCATGGCTGATCAGCAGCAAGCCGCCGGGCCAGCGCGCCAACTGCGCCACCAGGCGGGCGCGCTGATGGGCGTCAAGGTGGTTGCTCGGTTCATCGAGCACCAGCCAGTCCGCCTGCGACAGCCAGGCGCCTTGCAGCGCGATGCGCTGGCGTTCGCCGCCGCTCAGGCTGGCCGTCGGCGTATCGGCATCCAGCTGGCGCAAATCGAGCGCATCGAGCGCCTGGCGCAGGCGGGCGTGGGCATCCCAGCGTTCGCCCACCAGGGTGTAATCGGCTTCGTCGATGCTGCCGGCGGCGATGCGCGCCAGCGCCGCCAGCAAGTCGTCCATGCCGGCGAGCGCCGCCACGGTGGGATAGCGCTCCGGATCGAGTTCCTGCGCCACGTAATGCATGCTGCCGTCGCAGCGCACGGCCCCGGAAGACGGCTGCGCCCTGCCTGCCAGCAGGCGCGCGAGCACGCTCTTGCCCACGCCGTTATCGCCGACGAGGCCGATACGTTGCGGGGCAAAGGAAAATTGCAAATCGGAAAACAGGGCGCGGCCATCGGGCAACGCAAAGGAAAGACGGTCGAGTTGTAGTAATGCGGGCATGGATACTCCTTGAGCAAGGCTGGCGAACCCGCGCGGCGCAATGGCGCGCTGGCGGGATGGGCGAGGCCGTGCACAGCACGGCAGTATCAATGGCGCATGTCGAAGCGTCCTGGAGAAATGGAAAAGAAGCGTCAGTGTAGCAGACGGGGCACGTTAGCGCTGGCCCAGGGTCGTGTCGCCGAACAGGTTCTTGTATTCGCGCGGCTGCGAGCGCCAGTACTGCGGCGGCGCCGGCACTTGCGCGCCCAGCTGGGCCGCCGCATGCCAGGGCCAGCGGGGATCGAACAGGATGGCGCGCGCCAGCGCCACCATGTCGGACTGGCCGTGCGCGATGATGTCTTCCGCCTGCTGCGCTTCCGTGATCAGGCCCACGCTGATGGTGGGCAAGCCGCTGTCGCGCTTGATGCGTTCGGCAAAAGCCACCTGATAGCCGGGTCCCACGGGAATCTGCTGCTGTGGCGAAATACCGCCGCTGGAGACGTGGATGAAATCGGCACCCAACTGCTTGAGTTCCTGCGCGAAACGCACGCTTTGTTCGATTTCCCAGCCGCCCTCGACCCAGTCGGTGGCGGAAATGCGCACGCCCACGGCCATGCTGGCGGGCACGGCGGCGCGCACGGCTTCATAGACTTCCAGCGGAAAGCGCATGCGGTTCTCCAGGCTGCCGCCGTAGGCATCGGTACGCTGGTTGGCCAGCGGCGACAAAAACTGGTGCAGCAGATAGCCGTGCGCCGCATGCAATTCGATGCCCTCGATGCCGAGCGCATGCACGCGCTGGGCGGCGGCCACAAACGCGCCCTTGATTTGCAGCAAACCCATCTCGTCGAGGGCGAGCGGCACTGTTTCACCAGGCGCGTGGGCGATGGCCGATGGCGCCACCGTTTGCCAGCCGCCCTCGGCCAGGTGTACGCAGGCGCCGCCCTGCCACGGTGCGCGGCTCGACGCCTTGCGTCCCGCATGGCCCAGCTGCACCACCAAGGGAATCGGCGCATGGCGGCGGATCGCCTGCACCACCTTGGCCAGCGCCGCTTGATTCGCGTCCGACCACAGGCCCAGGTCATCCGCCGAGATGCGTCCCTCGGGCGAGACGGCCGTCGCTTCCGTCATCAGCAGTCCCGCGCCGGACAGGGCCAAATGGCCCAGGTGGATCATGTGCCAGTCGGTGGCATTGCCGTTGTCGGCCGAGTACTGGCACATGGGCGCGATGGCGATGCGGTTGGCCACGCGCAGCGGCCCCAGTGCATATGGCGTGAATAGCTGGCTCATGGCGGACTTTCGGAAAAGGGGAAGCACCGATTCTACTGTGCTTTGAAAAGTGCGGCTTACACCTGCTTACGTTTGATACAGCGCAAGGGCTAGCCTTGGGCAGGCGCGGCCGCTAATCTGGCCACATCAACAACAGCGCAACACATTGCCCCCAGGAGAACACATGAACACGACGACTACCGCCAGCCGCATCCACCCCTTGATGGCCGGCGCCGCCATTTCCGTGACGGTCCTGTGCCTGGTGGGCGCGGCGTCCATCGCCGGCATCCTGCCCAATTCGCGCGCGAACGTGCCTGCCATGCCAGCAGACGTGGCCGCCATGACGCCGACGAATGCGGCAGCCCTGGCGGCGCCCGTGACTGCACCGGTGGCCGCGCCTGTCGTCGCGCAAGCCGCCCCGGCACCAGCCCCGGCGCCCGTCGAGCAGAAGCGCGTCGTGCACCACACGCAAGTGGCGCAGGCGCGTCCTGCCTACCGTGACAACAACGATGGCTACCGCGACACCGCCTACCGCGAACCGGTCCGCCAGCAGCAGCCGGCACCGGCACAACCGAACTACGTGGGCATCGGCACGGGCGCCGTCATCGGCGGCTTGATCGGCAATCAGGTCGGTGGCGGCCGCGGCAAGGCGCTGGCGACGGTGGCCGGCGTGATCGGCGGCGGCATGCTGGGCAATGCGGTGCAGAACCAGGTGCAGCAGCAACCGCAGCAATAATTAGTCTCAGAATCGGTCTCAGTCGTACGGGCCCAGATAATCGAGCTTGCCCACGGCCACGCCATTGTTGCGCAGGATGGCGTGGACCATGGAAACGTGGAAATAGAAATTCGGCAAGGCAAAGCTGAGCAGGTAATTGTCGCCCGAGAATTTCTTCCCTTCGTCAGTCCAGTTCAGCACGACTTCCTTCTGCGCGCTGCCCGCCATCTGGCCCGCGTTGACGCTGTCGATATAGGCGATGGTGTTGGCGATGCGTTCCTGTAACTGTTCAAACGACGCTTCGTTATCCTCGAACTTCGGTGCGGGCACGCCGCTCAGGCGCTCGACCGACATCTTCGACGTATCGCTGGCGCGCTGCACCTGCGCCGTCAAGTCCAGCATGTCGGGCGCCAGCTGCGCGCCCAGTAAAATCTCGGGCACGATGCCATCTTCCTCCACGTGGGCTTGCGCTTTTTCCAGCAGGGCCGAGACGACCCGCAAGCCGCGGATGAAGACGGGGATGGTGGCCTGATACATGGACACGGACATGGCGGACTCCTGATAGTGAACGATGAGCCAGTGTACCCGAGGCGCTGTTTTCGGACAGCGCGCCCGTGTGCGCCGGCGCACGGAGCGGCTCAGTTCATCCTACTTTTCCAGATTCACCTTGCCATCGGGCGCATGAGCAGGCTGTTCAGCGGGCTCCTGCTGCGGCAGTGGCTGCGGCTTTTCCTTGCGCTTGCCGCCGAAAAACCTGACGATGGCCGCACCGGCGCCCACGACGGCCAGGATCAGCACTTTCTTGAAAGCCAGCAGCAGCGCCAGCAATTTTCCGAACAGGCCCAGCTTGCTGGCCACGCCACCGGCCACCAGCGCCGCCAGGCCGTACTCGGCCACCTTGTCCGTCTTGCTGTCGAAATCCGCGTAGCGGTTACCGTCGGTAAATTCCGTGAACGCCGTCACTTGCTGCATCTCTTTCTTGATCGTGGCGATCTGCTGCATGCTGGCGATCGCGTTCAGGTTCAGCACGCCTTCGCGGCCCAGCACGCGCACGTTGTAGTTCAGCGAGTGTTCGCCGCCATCGACCATCAAGTCCTTGGCCCAGTACAGCTTGTGCGTATCCTTGGCATAGCTGGGTTTTTCCGCCCAGCCCATCAAATGGATGCCCGGATAACCCTGCTTCTTGCGCTCCGCATTATTTTCCAGCACGGACGCCTGCATGTCCTTGAGCAATTCGTCATATTTGATGCTGTCCGCATCGTCATCCTTGATATGCCCCTCCTTTTCATACGTCACCACCACGCCCCAGCTGTCGCGCTCGAGCACGCTGGTCTTGGCAGGCACGATCATGCCCAGCGATTCCATGCCCGGTGGATTGCCCCAGGCATCGACCAGCACGCGCTCGGCATCGGCCGGCGACAGATAACGGAAGTTGGCGGGCAAATCCAGGGTGGCGATGCCGCCAGGCAAGGTGATCTTGCCGCGCTGCAGGTGCAGCTGGGCGAGAAATTGCTCGGCCGTCATTTCCGGTGCGGCTGCCTTCTCGTCGGCGGGGGCGGCAGCCGTGAGGCCGGAAAGGGTCAGGCACAGCAGGGCTGTCAGCAGGCGTTTCAACATGATCGGTCCAAAAAATTGCAAAGGGTAAATATTTTAAATCAATTGATTGCCTAATGGATAATTATTTCTGTGCGGCATTTTTTATGAAAAAAGCGCCAATCGGGTTTCCCCGGCTGGCGCCTGATACCGCGTGATCGCTCGACGATCACGCCACGCGCACTACCATCAATCCGGCACGCAAGCCCACCCGCACATCCGGGTTCGGGAACACCACCAGCTCTTCCGCGTGCTGCACCGTATAGACGTGGTCGCCATCGCTGGCGATCACGGCGTGCTGCGGCAAGGACGTGAAATTCTGCGTGCCGCGATCAAAAGCCATGCGGAATTCATCACTGTGCTTGATGATTTCCTGCGCCACCTTGAACACGTGCGGCGGCGCCTTGACGGGCTGGGCAGGCATGCCGCGCAACAGGCCGTCCAGCGCCCGCGACACGTCATCGAACAGCGATAAATCATTCTGCCCCAGGGTACCCACGCGGCCCAGTTCCACCGTGCTGGCGGCCGCACCGCAATGCTCGGCCGAATAATAACTGTAGGTGCCGGCCGACTGCGGGTTCATGATGATGGCGCCGATGGCCGCCTGACCCAGCCAGGCTATCAGCTGCGCCTTGGCGTCGTCGGCCACCAGGTCCGGCACGATGGCAAACGTCGGGTACACGGAAGGCCGGATGGCCGTGTGCAAATCCAGATGCCAGCGCACGGGACCGGCCGCGTCAAAGAACGCTTTGGTCGCGGCGATCATTTCATCGGCGCGCGCGCTTTCCGCCGCCTGCGCCAGGCTGCCCCGCACGGGACGGAACATGCGATTGAGGTCGGCGTCGATGAAACGCTTGCCGGCCCGGATCGCATCGACATTGCCCACGCAAACGAGCAGGTCGACGGCCAGTGCCGACGCGTCGCGCGACAGCGCGTCGAGCAGATGCGCCAGCACTTCGATCGGCCCCGTCTCGTCGCCATGCACGCCCACCGAGACGGCCACGCTGGCGCGGCCCGCATCGGCCTGCGGCTTGACGACTTGCAGCATGCCGGGCGCAGGCAAGGCCACCGTGAAACCGGCGTTGGCGAACAGCTGCGCCACGCCGCTGAAATCGGCCTGCGCCAGCGCCTGCACGGCCGGCGGCAAGCCGCCAGCGCCCTGCCCAACTTGTCGTACTTCTTGCGTCATTACACCGCCGCTTCCACTGTCACTTTATTGACTGCCTCGGAGAGCGTCCACACGTCCAGCATGGCTTGCTCCAGTTCCGTCGCCGCCACATAGGCCGACAAGCCCAGCGCGCCCGTCACCGCATCGACGGCCTGGCCCGCATTGCCTTGCTCGGCGCGCGCCAGCACCTGCGTCAGCAGACGCTGTTGCGTGCGGCGCAGGGCCTGCTGCGCATAGTTGCGCAACTGTTCCTGCGACTTGCCTTGCGCGGCCAGCTTCAGGCCACGCTCCAGCGTGTCGATGCCCGCCTGGCTGCGCAGGGCCAGGCCCACTTGCAGGAAGGCTGCCAGGTCCATCGAGGCAGGACGCGGCACCGACAGGGCCGGGAACAGGAAGCCGGCGACGACTTCCAGCGCGTCGATCGCGTCCCACGCCAGCACGAAGGCCGGCTTCAAGCCGGCTACCTGCGCCGCTTCCGACTTGATGCCGACGGCTTTGAGCAGCTCGCGCTTCGATTCCGCGCCAAACAAACGGGTCAGCTCGGCCAGGCCGGCGCCGCGCAACTGCTCGGCCGGTACCGACAGCACGCCGGCGATCATCGTTTGCTGCAGCACGCGTGTTTGCGCGTCGACCTTGATCGATACGTCGCGCGGCACCGTCAAGGCATCCGCGTCGAGCGCGTCGAACACGGGCGCCAGGTTCAGCGCCACCCAGGCCTGGCCCCAGGCCAGGATCACGGTCGATTCGTCCACGCCATGTTCCGCCGCCAGGTTGCGGATCATCAGCGGGCCGCAGCGGTTGATCACTTCATTGGCCAGCACGGTCGCCAGGATGGCGTTGGCCAGCGGGTGGTCGAGCGCCGAACGGGTTTCCACCAGCAAGGATGGGAAGTACGGTTTCAGGACCGGCTCGGCCCACGTTTCGTCCGTCAGCGGCAAGGCGGACAGGATGCGCTTGAAACGATTCTTCACGTTGGCGATCACCACCGCCAGTTCCGGCGTGGTCAGGCCGCGGCCGTCGCTCTTCCTGCGCGCCAGTTCAGCCACCGATGGCAATTGCTCCAGCTCGCGCGACAGGGCGCCCTCTTCTTCCAGGCTGGCGATCAACGCGGCATAGCCATCCTGCACGGCGCTCTCGCTTTGCGCCTGCAACTCGCGCACCAGCAAATGCGTCTGCTGCGTGTTGTCGCGCAAGACCAGGCGCTCGACGTCGTCCGTCATCGCATACAGCTCGCGGTTGCGTTCCGCTTCCGTCAGCTTGCCCGCATTGACTTCCACATCCAGCCAGATTTTCACGTTCACTTCATGGTCCGAGCAATCGACGCCGGCCGAATTGTCGATCGCATCGGTGAAGATGCGGCCACCGGCCAGCGCGAATTCGATGCGGCCCGCTTGCGTCGCACCCAGGTTGCCGCCTTCGGCCACGACCTTGACGCGCAGCTCATTGCCGTTGACGCGGATATGGTCATTCGCGCGGTCCTTCACCTGTGCGTGCGTCTCGGTCGAGGCCTTGATATAGGTGCCGATGCCGCCGTTGTAGAACAGGTCCACCGGGGATTTGAGGATGCGGTGCATCAGTTCTTCCGGCGCCAGCGAGGTCTCGGCGATATCAAGCGCGGCGCGGATCTGCGGCGACAGTTCGATCGTGCGGGCGGTGCGCGGATACACGCCGCCGCCTGCCGAGATCAAGTCCTTGTTGTAGTCGTCCCACGAAGAACGCGGCAAGGCGAACAGGCGCGCGCGTTCGTCGAACGAGACGGCGACGTCCGGTGTCGGATCGAGGAAGATGTGGCGGTGGTCGAAGGCGGCCACCAGTTTGAGCTGGCGCGACAGCAATACGCCATTGCCGAACACGTCGCCCGACATGTCGCCCACGCCGACCATGGTGATCGGGGTGGTGTTCAGGTCGTGGTCCATTTCATAGAAGTGGCGCTTCACGGCTTCGAATGCGCCCTTGGCGGTGATGCCCAGTTTCTTGTGGTCGTAGCCGTTCGAGCCGCCCGAGGCGAACGCGTCGCCCAGCCAGAAACCGCGCTGCACGGCGATGCCGTTGGCGATGTCCGAGAACGTGGCCGTGCCCTTGTCGGCAGCGACCACCAGGTAGGGGTCGGCGTCGTCGAAGCACACGGTGTCGACCGGCGGGACGATATTGCCCAGCGAGCGGTTGTCCGTCACTTCCAGCAGGCTGGAAATGAACAGGCGGTAGACGGCTTCGCCTTCGGCCGCGATGGTTTCACGCACGGCGTCCTTCGGCATCATCTTGCAGACAAAACCGCCCTTCGCGCCGGCCGGCACGATGACGGCGTTCTTGACCATCTGCGCCTTGACGAGGCCCAGCACTTCGGTGCGGTAGTCTTCCATGCGGTCCGACCAGCGCAAGCCGCCGCGGGCGACAGGACCGCCGCGCAGATGCACGCCTTCGAAGCGGCGCGAGAAGACGAAAATCTCGCGGTAAGGACGCGGTTCCGGCACCAGCGCCAGGCTGCTGGTGTCGAACTTGAAGATGATCTTGTCGCCTTGCTGGTTGTTCTGGAAGTAGCTGGTACGCAGGGTGGCCGCCATCAGGTCGGCCAGCGCGCCGAGAATTTCCTCGGTATCGGCGTGGTTCACGGAGGGCAGGCCCGCCTTGATGGTGGCGATTGCCTCCAGGGCGGCCGCATGCTGCGCGTCGGACAGCGATGGCTCGAAGCGCTGCAGGAATGCCTCGACCAGGGCCTTGACCTGGGCCGGCTGCTTGCGCAGGCTTTCGGCAATGTAGCGCACCGAGAAGCGGCTGCCCGTCTGGCGCCAGTAGCTGGTGTAGGCGCGCACCAGCTGCACTTCGCGCGTCGACAGGCCGCCTTCGATGACCAGGCCATTCAGGCGGCCGTCTTCGGCCGTGTCGTTGAACAGGGCGGCAAACAATTCCTGCGCCACGGCGACGACGGATGGCTGCGCCAGTTTCGCCGCGCTGGCGGCATCGACCGTCAGGCTGGTGACGAAATAGCGCGTGCGGTCGGACAGCGAAATCGAGTATGCCTGTTCGCGGTCGATGGCCACGCCCGCATTGTGCAGGGCCGGCAAAATGGTCGACAGCGGCGGCACTTTGTTGGCCGAGTACAGGCGAATCGTGGTAACGGCGCCCGTCTCGATGCGCACGGCAACGTGCGAAGCGTCGGTGTTGCGCAGGATGGTATCGAGGTCGCGGAAGGCGACGGCCGGCGCGGTGGCGGCCACGTAATCGAGCGGCAGGGTGGCGCAGAGTTTGCGCAGGCTGGTGCGCAGGGCCACGTCGGGCACGGCGTCGGCCACGGCGGCAAAGCCGTTATGCCAGCCATCGAGCACGCCCAGCAGCGGCTGTTCGATATCCGTTTCCAGGTCCAGCGGGTAGCGGGCGGCGTGGGCGATCAGGTAGACGCGCGCCAGGGGGCCGTCGGCCACCAGGGTTTGCGTGCTGACGTGGGTGGCGCCGGAACTCGCCTGCAGGGCTTTGGCCAGGCTAGCTGCGACGCTGGCGCTATAGCGCTCGCGCGGCAGGTAGACCAGCACGTTCAGGTGGCGCGCATACACGTCGCGGCGCGCGAAGACCTTGGTGCGCGGCTGCTTGTACAGCGAGACGACGGCGCCGCACACTTGCGCCAGCCAGTCGAGGTCCGCTTCCAGCGCTTCCGTGCGCGGCAGCGATTCGAGGATTTCGCGGAATTTCTCGGCGCGGAAGCCTTGCTGGCGCACGCCGGCCAGGCTCAGTACCTTGGCCACGCGGCCGCGCGCAAACGGCAGCGCCGCCAGCGGGGTGGAGTTGCCGGCGCGCGTAAACAGGCCGACGAAGCAATGCTCGCCCAGGATCGCGCCTTGCGCATCCATGTCGCGCACGCCGATGAAGTCCAGCTGCTGGTCGCGGTGCAACGTACCGGCCACGTCGGCCTTGACGATGGACAGCGCAGAGTCGCGCTTGGCCAAGGTGTCGAAGTCGCCCGGGATATTCGCCAGGCAGGTGCCGTAGACCGGGTGGGCCGTATCCTGCAGCACGCCGACGCGGCTGGGAATGTCGCGTTCCAGTTCGCGCACACCGGGCTTGACGCGGTAGTAGGCGTAGCCGAACACTTCGAAGCCGCCGCTGCGCGCCCATTCCAGGAAGGCGGCCACTTCCGCGCCTTCTTCGCCATGCTGCGCGGCCGCCGTGGCGACAGCGGCCAGGCGCTCGCTCATGGCGGCGCTGTCGCGGCGCACAACAAAGGCGTCGCGCGCGACCGCCTCCAGGGCGGCGACCAGCGCGGCCTGGGCTTGCGGCGCCAGCTCTTCGTCGAGCAGCACCAGCACATACGATTCGAGCGGGTCGCCAGCCTGGCGCACCGCTTCGACGCTGCCATCAAGAGCGCGGCGCACGGGCAGCACGGTATTCATCACGCCGCGCACGGCCAGGTGCTGGCGGCGCATGGCCATGACGATGGAGTCGACCAGGTAAGGCATGTCTTCGTTCAGGATCAGCAAGGCGCTCGCCATGCCGCCACGGCCATCCGCATAACGCAGGGTGGCGATCTGGCAGCCGCTGCCCGCGCGCTTGGCCGCCTGGGTAAAACCGTCGACCAGCACGGGCGCCAGGCTGCCGGGCGCGATATCGGCCAGGTCTTCGGCGTCGAGCGAGTCGAGCCATGCCTGCACCAGCTGCACGACAGGCGCTGCCGCCTTGCCCGCGCTGCCAGCCGCGTTAATCAACTCCAGCGTTTGTGTACGCAAATCTTGTGGCGTGTGATTCATCTTGCATCTCCATTACGGTAATGTGAATGTCCAACGCTGTCGTTCGGGCTTGTGGCTGGGCGGCAGCGGTGTCAAGAGACGGGGGTCGCCCGTCCAATTCTGTGCTACGGATAGTCTGTCTCGGATTTTTTCTGTTTGTTTTTCTATCGCCTACAAGTCGTACAATCCAGGTAAGTTGAGGATGATCGTCAATTCTTCAAGCGCCGCATGCACTTCCAGCGCCAGCTGCGGATCGGCCAGGTCGCTTGGCTCCAGATGGTCGCGGTAGTGCTTTTCCACCCACTGCACCAGCCGATGGTACAGCGTTTCCGTCATGATCACGCCCTGGTGCATGGCGCGCGCCTCGGTTTCCGTCAGGGCCACGCGCAAACGCAGGCAGGCGGGCCCGCCGCCGTTGCGCATGCTCTGGCGCAGGTCGAAATGGATCAGTTCATCGATGGGTCCACCGCTGGCCACCAGGCCGTCAAGGTAGCGCGACACCGCGCGGTTTTCCTGGCATTCCTGCGGGATCACCAGCGCCATCTTGCCGCCCTCTTTCGTCAGCAACTGGCTGTTGAACAGATAGCTGCTCACAGCGTCCGCGATCGGCACCTGGCCCGTGTCCACGCGCAATGCCTGCAAGTCGGCCCCCGCGGCGGCGACGGCGCGGCGCAGCTGCGACAGACTGTTCTCTTCATCGGCAAACGCCTGCTCGTGATAGAACAGCACATTGCCATTGCCGACGGCGATGACGTCGTTATGGAACACGCCCTGGTCGATCACTTCCGGATTCTGCTGCACGTGCACGGTGCGCTTCACGTCCAGGCCATGCAGGCGCGCCACGGCTTGCGACGCTTCCAGGGTCTGGCGCGCCGGGTAGCGCTTCGGCGACGGCGCGGATGGGTCGAACTCCACGCGGCCATACACGAACAATTCAACGGACGGCGCGCCGTGGTTCGCGCCCAGGCGCGTGTGGTTGGCCGCGCCCTCGTCGCCGAAGGCGGGCGTCGACGGCAGCGCGTCGTGCACGGCGAAGTGCTGGTCGTCGCTGAAAATGGCGCGCAGGCTGCGCGCCGACTGCGCGTGCTCGAAGGCGCGGTGCAGCTTGTTATTCAAATTGGCGGCCGTGAAATGCACGCGGCCATCCTGCGTATCGGCCGACGGGCTGACCGTGGCGGCATTCGCCGTCCACATGGGCGAGGCGGAGTACGCGCAGGCCAGGATGACGGGCGACTCCTGGTAGGCACGCGCCAGCACCTCGGCGTCCGTGCCCGTAAAACCGATGGAGCGCAGCAGGCGGAAATTGGGCCGGTCCTGCGGCGGCAGCAAGGCTTGCGCAAAGCCGCGCGCGGCCAGGGCGCGCATCTTGGCCAGGCCCTGCAAGGCGGCCTGCTTCGGATTCGAAGCGCTTTTCACATTGCTGAACGAGGCCACGTTGCCGAACGAAAGTCCGGCGTAGTTATGCGATGGCCCGACCAGGCCGTCAAAATTGTATTCGCGCGTGCTGTGCATGGGATTTCCTTAAAAATTCAGGCCGGGTGACAGCTTGGCCGGCAGTTCCAATACGCTGTTCTCGATCGACGCGACCGGATAGGCGCAGTAATCGGCCGCGTAATAGGCGCTCGGACGGTGGTTGCCCGACTTGCCGATGCCGCCGAATGGCGCCGTGCTGGCCGCGCCCGTGGTCGGGCGGTTCCAGTTGACGATGCCGGCGCGCGCGCGCGTCTGGAAGGTTTGCCACAGGGCCGGATCGTCCGACAGCAGCGCGGCAGCCAGGCCGAATTCGGTGGCGTTGGCGACCTTCAGGGCTGCATCGAAATCGGCCACGCGGATCACTTGCAGCAGCGGGCCGAACCATTCTTCGTCGGGGATGCCGGTGGCGTTGGTGACGTCGACGATGCCGGCCGTGACAAAGCCCGCCTCGGGATTCAACTGGCGCATCTGCAGCAAGGTGGTGCCGCCCCTGGTCACCATGTCCGCCTGCGCCTGCACCAGGCGCGCGGCCACGGCGCTCGAGACGACAGGGCCCATGAACGGCTGCGGCTGGGCGTCGGACGCGCCGATGCCCAGTTTCGCCGCCACTTCCACCAGGCGCGCAATGAAGGCAACACCGGCGGCGTTATCCTGCACCACCAGGCGGCGCGCACACGTGCAGCGCTGGCCGGCCGAGACGAAGGCGGAGAAGATCGCGTGGTGCACGGCCGCGTCCACGTCTTTCACATCCCATACGACGAGCGCATTGTTGCCGCCCATTTCCAGCGCCAGCATCTTGCCCGGCTGGCCGCCGAACTGGCGGTGCAGGCTGATGCCGGTCTGGCAGGAACCCGTAAACAGCACGCCGTCGAGGTGCGCATTGGCGCCCAGGGCCACGCCCGTGTCGCGCCCGCCGTTGACGAGGTTGACGACGCCGTCCGGCAAGCCGGCCTGCTGCCACAGCTGCACAGTCTTGACGGCCGTGCGCGGCGCATATTCGCTGGGCTTGAAGACGATGGTGTTACCGGCGATCAGCGCCGGCACGATGTGGCCGTTCGGCAGGTGGCCAGGGAAATTGTACGGGCCGAAGACGCCGAACACGCCATGCGGGCGGTGCCGCAGCACGGCGTCGCCGTCGGCGATCTTGCCTTGCGTGATGCCCGTGCGCGCGTGGTAGGACTGCACCGAGATATCGATCTTGTTGGCCATGGTGGCCACTTCCGTGCGCGACTCCCACAAGGGTTTACCCACTTCTTCCGAGATCAAGAGCGCCAGCGCTTCGGCATGCTCCTTCAGCAGGTCGCGGAAGCGCACGCAGATGGCGATGCGTTCTTCGACGGGCATGTCGGCCCACGCGTCAAAGGCGGCGCGGGCGGCCTGGCAAGCCTGTTCGACCTCACTCTCGGTCGCTTCCAGGCTGGCCCAGGTCTGCTTGCCGTTCGACGGATCGATGGTAACGAGTTCGCGACCCGTGCCCGGCAGCCAGGCGCCGTTGATGAAGTTCGATGCTGCGGTAGACGAATTAAACACATTAAGGCTGGACGATTTAGACATGGGGATGCTTCCTCGGGTTGAGTGACAAGGTGCGCACGGTGTCGCCGTGATGGCAGCGCAGCAGATGCAGTTCAGCGTCGTCCAGCGCGATCTTGCCGCTGTGCGGATTGGCGCTGGTGACAATCATGCGGAAATCTTTCAGGTCGGTGTTCGACACCAGGTAAGGCTCGGCCTGGGCCACATCGCCGCACGCTTCCGCTGCCGCCTCGGCATCGAGCACGGCCGGCATGCTGTCGCGCATGGCCCGCAGTTCGGAGACGCGCGCCTGCAGCACGGGACCGGCGTCGAAAATGTCGACATAGCCTTCGAAGTGCAAGCCTTCCTGTTCCAGCAAACGGCGCGCGGGCGCCGTGCTCAGATGCACCTTGCCGATGACTTCCTGCGCCTCGTCGGGCAGGTAGGCCACGTACATGGGCTGGCGCGGCATCAGTTCGGCGATGAAGGATTTTTTTCCCAGGCTCGTCAAATCGTCGACATGGTGGAAATCCATCTTGAAGAAGTGGCGGCCGAGTCCCTCATAGAACGGCGAACTGCCGTCCGGCGCCTGGTAGCCGCGCATTTCGGCGATCAGCTTTTCCGTAAACAGGTGCGGGAACTGGGCGATGAACAAAAAACGGCTTTTCGACAGCAGCTTGCCGTTGTTGCCGCTGCGGTAGTCGGGATGCAAAAACAGCGAACACAGTTCCGTGCTGCCCGTCAGGTCGTTCGACAGGTACAGGGTTTCCATGCGCGTAAACACGTCGAGTTCGCGGCTGGAATGGACCAGGGTGCCGATGCGGTAGTTATAGAATGGTTCTTCCAGGCCCACGGCGCCCTTGATGGCGCATACGCCGGCCAGGCGGCCCGTGTCGGTATCCTCCATGACGAACATGTAGTCGCGCTTTTCGGGCGCGATGGTTTCGGCGAACGAGGCGCAGGCAATCGCCAGGCGGTCGCCCAGCATTTTCATGTCCGGCTTGAGGGTGGTCATGCCCGTGCCGACCTGGCTGGCCAGGCCATACAGGGCATCGAGGTCATTGGCGTTGATGGCGCGTACTACTAGCATAAAATGGACTCCCTTAGATACGCACGCAAATGACGCTGTCGCCTTCGGCCACGGCCAGCGCCTCGAGCAGCTCGGCCGGCAAGCCGATGCTGTCCTGCGCTTCGAGCGCATCGCAGGTGAAGGTGACGGCGCGGAAATTGCGCTCGGCGCCGGAAGCGACCGCATAGTGCACTTTCAGGCCCGTGCGGCTGGGCGTGACGCCTGCGACGACGCGGCGCGTGAGCGAACCCGTAAACGAGCGCAGCGCATGCTTGTGCGCCTGCAGGATCGGGCCGCCGTCGAAGATGTCGATGTAATCGTCGGCTTCAAAGCCTTCTTCCGTCAGCAGATTGAACGCCAGTTCGCCGCTCGGGTGGATCTGACCCATGGCCGCCTGCGCGTCGCCGGGCAGCAGCGGCACGTACACGGGGTAGTGCGGCATCAGTTCGACGATCAGGGTACGGTTGCGGGCGCCACCGATGACTTTTTCGGCATCGAGGAAATCCATCTGGAAGAACTTGCGGCCCAACGCATCCCAGAATGGCGACTGGCCGTTGGCGTCCGTGATGCCGGCCAGCGGCACGAAGAAGCGGTCGCCGAAGCGGTGCGGCGCCAGCACGGCGAACAGCAGCCGCGCGCGCGACAGCAGGGCCGCTTCCAGGCCCGCCTGCTCCATGTTGCGCACAAAGAAGCCGGACAGCTGCGAGTACGCCGTCAGTTCGGAACACAGGGTCAGCGCATGCACGCTGTGGCTGATGTTCAGGTCGCGCGAGACTTGTTGGATGACGTCGTTGCGGAAGGAAAAATAGGTGCCGTTCGAGCCGGCCGAGGCGAAGATGGCGGCCGTGCCGGCAATGCTCTTGTCGAGCAGGGATTCAAGCACGAAGAGGTACGACTCTTCGCTGGGGATGTCGACATGGGCGGCAAACGAGGCGATGGAGCGCTCGACGGAGGCGGCGATCTTTTCGCGCGTCTTCGGCAGGGTATGGACACCCGGCATGGTTACCGCGGCCAGCGCTTCTAGGGCTGCAATATCCGCAATTTCTACCGGACGGACAACATACATGGGTACTCCTTCAATGCTGACAATGCTGGGGTAGAACCAAGCCGGCCCGCAGCAAAGCGGCGGGCCGGTGATCAAACAGGGAGCGAGGCTAGCCTCAGGCTTTCAGCAAGCCGTCGATGGCGGCGCGCAGCAAGCGGCCCGCTTCGGCGATCTGCTCGTCCGAGACGATCAGGGCCGGCGCCAGGCGCACCACGTCCATGCCGGCGATCAGCACCATCAAGCCTTGCGCTTCGGCCGCTTTCTGGATGTCTTTCGCGCGGCCCTTCCAGGCCTCGCTGACGACCAGGCCCAGCAGCAAACCGCTGCCGCGCACCACGGAGAACACTTGCGGGTAATCCGTGATCAAGCCTTGCAGCATGGCGATGGTGCTGACGCTCGCTTCTTTCACGCGTGCCAGGAACGCTGGCGTGTTGATCGTGTCGAGCACAGTCAGGGCCACGGTGGCGGCCAGCGGGTTGCCGCCATAGGTGGTGCCGTGGGTGCCGACGGCCAGCGTCTGCGCCAGTTCGTTCGTGGTCAGCATGGCGCCGATCGGGTAGCCGTTGCCCAGCGCCTTGGCGGCCGTCAGGATGTCCGGCGTGACGCCGTAGCCCATATAGGCGAACAACGCGCCAGTGCGGCCCATGCCGCTCTGGACTTCGTCGAAAATCAAGAGGGCGCCGGTCTTGTCGCACAGGGCGCGCAGTTCCTTGAGGAACTCGGGATTGCCTGGCACCACGCCGCCTTCGCCCTGCACCGGCTCGACGATCACGGCGCACACGTCATCGCCGATGGCGGCACGTGCCGCTTCGATGTCGTTGTAGGCGATGTGGTCGATCGATGGCGGCAGCGGCTCGAAGCCTTCCGTGTACTTGGCCTGGCCGCCGACGGAGACCGTGAACAGGGTGCGGCCGTGGAAGGAGCTGAAGCACGAGATGATGCGCGACTTGTGCGCGCCGAACTTGGTGTGCGCGTACTTGCGCGCCAGTTTCAGGGCCGCTTCGTTGGCTTCCGCGCCCGAGTTGCAGAAGAAGGCGCGGTCAGCAAAGGTCGCTTCCGTCAGGGCCAGCGCCAGACGCAGCACGGGCTCGTTCGTGTAGCCGTTGCCCAAATGCCACAAATTATTGATTTGCTTGGTCAGCACGTCGACCAGGGCCGGATGGCAGTGGCCCAGGCTGTTGACGGCGATGCCGGAGGTGAAATCGAGGTAATGCTTGCCCGACTGGTCCCACAGGTCCAGTCCGGAACCGCGCACGGGCACCATGGCTGCRGGGGSGTAGGTAGGAACGAGGACCTGGTMAAAGGTTTCCCGGGTGACTGGACGAGCCGTTACGGTCGAATCAAGCTTGGCATTCATAGCATTTCCCCATCAATATGTTAGGTACTCCGCAGCTACGACAGCTACGTGTGTACTGCATTATAAAAAGCGGGATGCTAAAACTCTTTTGAATCTGCGACAAGGATTTTCACAATTCATCACAGCCGGGCTTGCTTTAATCAAACTGGCGGCATCAGCTTTCTTTGCCGCTCTTCGCGCGGCGTATTGCCAAACAGGGTGCCAAACGCCGTGGAAAAGTGCGAACCGGAGGAAAAGCCGCACATCAGGCCAACTTGCACGATGGAATAATGTGTATCAAGCAATAGTTGCCGTGAGCGCTGCAGGCGCAGCTCCAGGTAGTAGCGCGACGGCAGGCTGCCCAGGTATTGCTTGAACAAGCGCTCGAGCTGGCGCCGCGACAGGCCCACCAGGCTGGCGATGTCGTCGGTCGACAGCGGCTCCTCGATATTGGCTTCCATCAAGGTCACCGCTTCGGAAAGCTTCGGCTGCAGCACGCCGAAGCGCGCCTGCAAGGCCACGCGCTGGCGCTCTTCCTTGCCGCGCACCTTGTCCACGCACAAGGCTTCCTTGACGAGCGCCTGCACGTCGGCGCCAAAGATGGTTTCGATCAGGGTCAGCGAAAAGTCGATGCTGGCCGCGCCGCCGCAGCAGGTGATGTGCGGGCCGTCGATGTCGAACAAATGCGGCGTCAGGATGGCCCGTTCCGCCTTCGCCTCCGCATCGGCATACAAGGCCCAGGGCAAGGCGATGCGCACGCCATCCATGACGCCCGCGTCGGCCAGCCACAGCACGGCCGCCCCCACGCCGCCCCAGAACGGCGCCGAGCGGCAGCGCTCGATCACGGTCCGGCACAGCTCGGCGCGCAGCGGCGCTTGCGTTTCATCGGCCACCAGCAGCGCGATATGCCAGTTGCCGCCCTGCGCGGCCGCCTGTTCCGGCGTGCGCACGTCCAGCTGGAACGCCTGCGGCCCCAGCGCCCGCGCGCACAGGCGCAACGGCTGCACCAGGCCGGCCCAGGTGATCGACTCGGCATCGCCGGCATGCACCAGCAGCAAGCGCAGCGGTTTGTCGAGGCCGATACGGGAAAGATTAGCGAAGGACATCGGCGGGCGGGATCGGGGCAAGGGCTGAGTTGCCCACATGATACCGGACTTCCGCCCCATCGCGCCCCTCCTGCAAGGGCGCATCCTGGCGCGGCGGAAAAAAGCGGAGCGGAAGGATATAATCACTGCCATGGGTGAACGATATTTAAAAAGTATCCGGCTGCTGGCCGAATGCATGCAAGGCTTCGAGCGGTTTTCTAGCGACTTCGTGCGCCAGTACGGCTTGACGCATGCGCAATTCGACATCATTGCCACGCTCGGCAACACCCGCGGCATGTCCTACAAGGAACTGGGCCAGAAAACCCTGATTACCAAGGGGACTTTGACGGGCGTGGTGGAGCGGCTGGAACAAAAGGGGCTGGTGATACGCGAACGTTGTCCACGCGACAAGCGCTCCTATTATGTGCGCCTGAGCTGCGAGGGCGAACAGGTGTTCCATGACGTGTTCCCCAAGCTGACCAAGCGGGGCCAACAGCTGTTCGACGGCTATACCGAAGACGATTTCATGCGGTTGGAAACTACCCTGGCAGGCTTGAAACACGCGATCGCCAACGGCCACGGCTGACCATTCACCAAGCACAGACATTCAAACAAGACAAAGGAAACCAAGTTGAAAACCACACTGCTCGAAGGCAAAAAGCCCGCACATTTCGATAAACACATCATCGGCAACCTGCTGCTCAACGCCAGCACGCCGGAACTGGTGCGCCAGGAAAAACTGATCATCGGCGTGCGCAACGAAGACGGCGAAATCTACCGCCTGATCGGCGCCACCAAGCACAACAGCTTCATGAACGCCGTCGAAGAACTGTTCGACCTGGGCTTGACCGATGAGCTGGAAGACAGCGACGAGCTGGTGGAAGGCTGCGACGCGATCTTCAGCGAAGCTCTGTAGTAGCGCTGAACAGGACCTGCTGCGCGATGGTCCTGTCCAGCGCTGTGACGATCGCTGTCGTTAAAAAAAGGCATGTCAACAATATAGGCATGCCTTTTTTCCGTTTACGGGGCTTTGCTTGCCTTTTGCTAAGCTGTTTGCGAAAAGATCATGGTTAAAAAGTTCCGCACGGAAATATTGCGAGTATAATTTTTTCAATGAACAGACTCGACGCCTTTAAAAGCATCGCCGCACAAGCCGCTCGTGGCGAGCTGACCTTTCCTGCCAATGTGGACGCTTCGCTCAAGCTGCAAGAGGCGCTGTCCGATCCCGACTGCCATATCGAGGCCGCCGCCAAGCTGGTGCAGGCAGACCCGCTGCTGGCCGCGCGCACGGTGGCCATCGCCAATTCCGTGGCGTTCAACCGCTCCGGCAATGAAATCACCAGCGTGCGCAACGCCGTGCAGCGGCTCGGCGTGCGTACCTTGCAGTCGGTGGTGGCATCGCTGATCGTGCGCCAGCTGGGCAGCACCATCACCGATCCCGCGCTGCAGGCGAAGGCCAACCAGCTATGGGAACATACGGCCCATGTGGCGGCCCTGTCGCAGGTGCTGGCCCGCCGCGTCACCAAGGTGGATCCCGATACGGCCCTGTTTGCCGGCATCATGCATGAAGTGGGCGGCTTTTATCTGCTGTCGCGCGCGGCCGAATTCCCCGGCATCCTCGATGGCGAACCGGAGGACTGGGTCGAACATGGCGAACAAGCCATCGGCCATGGCGTGCTGGCCAAGCTGAAGGTGCCGGAAGCGGTGCGGGGCGCCATCGATGCCCTGTGGGAGGGCTTGCGCGCCATCCCGCCCGAATCATTGGGCGACACCCTGCTGCTGGCGAATGATCTGGCGCCCGTCTCGTCGCCTCTCAACGAAAGCCCGGCCGCCATTGCCGTACGGGCAGCGCGCGCCGCGCGCAGCATCGATTGCCTGATCGGCGACGATGCGACCTTGTCGAGCATCATGGAAGAATCGGACGATGAAGTACAGTCGCTGCTGAAGGTACTCGTGCACTAACCTGCAGGCTTCTTGCCCGCTGGCGGCGGTGCCGCCGACTTGACCGTTTCGACGATCAGCACATGCTTGTCCATGGGCTGCGTCCCTTGCTTTTGCTGGACGACCTGCGTGGCAACCGCCTTGGTACTCAACAGGGGTTTCGGATGGCGTGGCATGAACATGGCGTACCTGCTGGAAGTGGGAGGTGCCCATCTGTGCAGCGGTTATCAGATTATCAAGCCCATTTTCATTCCCCGAACAAAAAAAACCCGCTCGAAAGCGGGTAAAGTCCAAAGCTAGGGATGTCCTGAAAGAGACAGCCCTATCTTATGCGCTGCGCCGCGCCAGCTCCGTGCGCTGGCACACTTAGCGCGCAGATTATCCCGGCAACAGTTCCACCTCCGTTTCCTGCCAGGCGCGCAGCTGCCGCACGCGGGCAAACCACGCCGCGATATGCCGGTACTGCGCCAGCGGCAATCGCACGGCCTCGCTGTACATCAGCGGCGCGGCCACGGCAAAGTCGGCCAGGGTCACATCGTCTCCATGGATCCAGCTGCGCTGCGCCAGGTGCGCGTCCAGCACGACGGCGCATTCATGCAGGTCGCGCTCGCCGCGCGCCTCTTCCAGCGGGTCCGCCGGACCATTGCCAGTCATGCCTTTCCAGGCGCGCTCCCAGGCCAGCACGCTGATGGCGGGCGCGAAGTGCTGCGCGGCCCAGAACAACCAGCGGTTGACGTCGGCGCGCGCTTGCGGCGCCTGCGGATAAATCGTCTGGCCCGGCACCTGCTCGGCCAGGTATTGCATGATGGCGCACGATTCCCACAGCAGGAAAGCGCCATCGGCCAGCACGGGCACCTTGCCGTTCGGGTTCAGTTCGGCCAGGCGGCGGCGGTCGTCCGCATTCATCAGGTCGACTTCGGCCAGCTCCAGAGACAGGCCGAGGTGGATCGCCGTCATCAGGGCACGGCGGGCATTCGAGGACATGGGGTGGTGATACAGGCGCATGATAAATGGCTCCGGTGAGTGAAGAAGCCACCATCGTAGTCGCCGTCACTGACAGTTTTTGTCAGGAGCGAATATCAGGATTCGGGATCAATATCATGCGCCTTGCGCCAGGCATCCAGCAGCACATGGCGGCGCGTGGGATAGCGCTCCTCGTGCTGCTGCACGCCGGCGATGCGGTCGATGCGGAAATGCCGGTAATCGCCGCGCAGCTCGCACCAGGCGGCCAGCAGGCGCTTGCCTTCGAAAAAGGCCAGGGCGAACGGCCACACCGTGCGCGAGGTGGCGCTGGCGTGCTCATCCTGATAGGCAAGCGTGAGTTTCTGTTCGTAGCGGATCGCCTCGCGCACGGGCTGCACGTAACGGTCGGCCGGGTCGTCCGGCTGCGTGCCATCGGCGGGGCGGCCCAGCGGCACCCACAGGCTGGTCCCGGCCATGCTGTCGCGCAAATCGCGCGGCGAGGCGGCCGCGATCTTGGCCAGGGCATTGCTGGCCGCCTGCGCCAGGCCCGCGTCGCCCTGCCGGCGCACCCAGCGCGCGCCCAGCACCAGCGCTTCCAATTCATCGGGCCCGAACATCAGCGGCGGCAAAAAGGCGCCGCGGCGCAGCACGTAGCCGATGCCCGCTTCGCCCTGCAACGGTGCGCCCAGTTCGGCCAGGGTCTGGATATCGCGGTAGATCGTGCGCTCGGAAACACCGAGCTGCTGCGCCAGCTGGGCCGCCGTGACGGGCACGCGCCTGGCGCGCATGGCGTCCATCAGCAGGAACAAGCGGCCGCTGCGGCTCATGGACAGTCCTGCAAGGCCTGGTCGCCCATGACGAGGGCCGACAGGGCCGGCACGTACAGATAGCCGTCGGGCGCCAGGCGAACCGCGCGCGGCCCCTCGTCCACGCCGGCGATGCCGTAGCAGCGCTGCAGCCGTGCCGCCCCCGGCCACCAGTGGACGACTGCCTCCTGGTCGGGAAAGCGCTGACGCACGCCGTCGGCCTGCGCCGCCACTTGCGCAAAATCGCGGTAAAAGGCGGGAGCAATATCCAGCTCGGCGGCAAACGCCGCTTCCATCGCCGCCGTCTCCGTCAACTGGGCCGCCAGCGCCACCGTTTCGCGCTCCAGGTCCTCGGCCGCCACGCCCGCGTCGGCCAGGGTGCGGCGCAATTGCGCCGGGCTCGCCTGCGCGCGCAGGAAGGCCGATTCCTGCAGCGCCAGCACGGCATCGGCCGGAATACGCTTGTGCCGCGCGGCCGGGAAGACATACAGGGCGCAGCTGCCCGCGCACACGGTGTCAACGGCAACATCCCACTGCTGCCGGCGCAGATAGCGGCCCAGCTGCATGGCCGCCAGCGGCTCGCCTGCATCGCTATTGACGCGCAACAGCGTCGTACCCGGCGTGGCCAGCAGCCGCAGCCTGTCCACGTCGCCCTCGGCAATCGGGCCGCGCAGGGCGATGGCGCCGCTGTCCGCACGGCTCAATTGCGCGGCACCGGCCAAGGTGCCGATGCCTGCCATGATGCCCATCACTATCAGACGCTCCAGCTTCAGCTTCATCATCATCCACCATAAAAAAAACGACCACCGCAAACGGTGATCGTTCTTCATTCGACCTGCAAAAATCCCCGCGCTTACACCACGGCGCCGTCGGTTTCGTCTTTTTCCTTGATCGGCTTGATCAAGTCTTCGCGCTTGACGCCCAGCCACATGGCGATCGAGGCCGCGACGAACACGGACGAATAAATACCGAAGCAGATACCGATGGTCAGCGCCAGCGCGAAGTGGTGCAGGGTCTGGCCGCCGAAGACCAGCATCGACAGCACCATCATCTGGGTCGAACCGTGGGTGATGATGGTACGCGAAATGGTGCTGGTGATCGCGCTGTCGATCACTTCATGCACGGTCGCCTTGCGCTGCTTGCGGAAGTTTTCGCGGATACGGTCAAAGATCACCACCGACTCGTTGACGGAATAGCCGAGCACCGCCAGGATCGCCGCCAGCACCGTCAGCGAGAATTCCCATTCGAAGAAGGCGAAGAAGCCCAGGATGATCACCACGTCGTGCAAGTTGGCGATAATGGCCGACACGGCGTATTTCCATTCGAAGCGGATGGCCAGGTAGATCATCACGCCGATAATCACCACCACCAGCGCGTTCAAGCCGTTCTGCGCCAGTTCCTCGCCCACTTGCGGGCCGACGAATTCGACTTTCTGCAAGACGACCGCTTCGCTGCCGGCGGTGTCCATGCAGGCGCTCTTGAGCACATGTTCGCCTTTGGCGGTGACGGTGTCGATGGCCTTGGTCGTGCCTTGCTCGGCCTTGCACAGCGCTTCGAAGACGCGCTGCGAGGTGTTCGCGGCGCTGACGCCCTTTTCCACCGGCAGGCGGATCATCACGTCGCGCGCCGTGTCGAAGCTGGTCACGCCCGGTTCTTCGTAGCCCATGGCGATCAGGGTGCCGCGTATGCCTTCAAGGTTGGCCGCTTTCGGGTATTTGACCTCCATCAAGGTGCCGCCCTTGAATTCGACGGACAGGTGCAAGCCCTTGTGCACCAGGAAGAAGACGGCGGCAAGGAAGGTCACGGCCGAAATCACGTTGAAAATCAACGCATGGCGCATGAAGGGAATATCTTTTTTGATCCGGAAAAATTCCATGAAATCCTCTGAGTTCTATTCTGTGCATCCGGCGGCTGGGCCGCCGGACGCGATCGCTGTTGACGCTATGGGGTGAGTCGGGGCCGTCGCTTATTTGCTGGTGCCCGGCACCCACACCGTGCCGATCGACAAGGTCGTCAGCTTTTTCTTGCGGCCATACCAGAGGTTGACCACGCCGCGCGAGACGAACACGGAGGAGAACATCGAGGTCAGGATACCGAGGCAATGCACGACGGCGAAGCCGCGCACGGGACCGCTGCCGAAGGCCAGCAGCGCCAGGCCGACGATCAGGGTGGTCACGTTCGAGTCCAGAATCGTGGCCCAGGCGCGGTCGAAACCGGCGGCGATCGCCGCTTGCGGCGTATTGCCGGCGCGCAGCTCTTCGCGGATACGTTCATTGATCAGCACGTTGGCGTCAATCGCCATGCCCAGCGCCAGCGCGATCGCGGCGATACCCGGCAAGGTGAGGGTCACCTGGATCATCGACAGCAAGCCGACCAGCAACAGCAGGTTGGTGGCCAGGGCCAGCACACTGAAGGCGCCGAACAGCATGTAGTAGGCGATCATGAAGACGGCGATGGCGATGAAGCCATACAAGGTCGAGTGGAAGCCCTTGGCGATGTTTTCCGCGCCCAGTTGCGGTCCGATCGTGCGTTCTTCGATGACGGTCATCGGTGCGGACAGGGCGCCCGAGCGCAGCAGCAGCGCCAGTTCATTCGCGTTTTCCGCGCCGCCCATGCCGGTGATCTGGAAGCGCGAACCAAGTTCCTGCTGGATGGTGGCGACCGACAGCACTTCCGGCTTGCCCTTCTCAAACAGCACGATGGCCATGCGCTTGCCCACGCGTTCGCGCGTCGCTTCGCGCATCTTGCGTCCGCCGTCGCCGTTCAGGTCGATCGACACGGCCGCTTGCTGGTTCTGGTCGAAGCTTGCCGTGGCGCTGGAAATATAGTCGCCCGTCAGGATCACGTCTTTCGCCAGCACGACAGGCACGCCTTTGCCGACAGTAAACAGTTCCGAGTTGAACGGAATGGCGCTCGACAGTTCGGTGCCAGGCACGATGCTTTCATCAACCAGGCGCACTTCCAGGGTGGCCGTGCGGCCGATGATGGCTTTCGCGCGGGCCACGTCCTGCACGCCAGGCAATTGCACCACGATGCGGTCAGGACCTTGCTGCTGGATCAGCGGCTCGGCCACGCCCAGCTCGTTGACGCGCTTGGACAGGGTGGAGATATTCTGTTTCACGCCTTCGTCGATGGTCGCTTTCAGGGCCGCCGGTTTCAGGGTGACGTTCAGTTTCAAATCGCTGCCGTCGCCCGCATCGGCGAACGCCAGTTCCGTCATCTGGTCGGACAGGACATTTTTTGCCTTCAGGCGCGTTTCCGCGTCGCGGAAGTTGATTTGCACGCTGTCGCCCACGCGCTCGATGCCGGCGTGACGGATATTCTTGTCGCGCAACACGCTGCGCGCGGCGGACTGGACGCCCTGGACTTTCTTGTTCAGTACGGCTTTCGCATCGACCTGCATCAGGAAGTGCACGCCGCCGCGCAAATCGAGGCCCAGGAACATGGGCAAGGCATGCAATTTTTGCATCCAGACGGGGGTATTGGCTTGCAGGTTGACCGTCACGATGAACGCAGGATCGCTGGCATCGGGATTGAGATCCTTTTCCAGCACCAGTTTCGCCTTGAACTGGGTATCGGGATCGGCGAAACGCACGCGCACGGAGGCGAGGTTGCCGGCGCCATCCATGGTGACACCTTCCGACTTGACGTTTTCTTTCGTCAATATTTGCTCGACTTGCGTCATCAGCTCGCCCGTCACTTTGACAGTCGACTTGCCGCTGGTTACTTGCAGCGCCGGTGACTCACCGAAATAGTTGGGCGCCGTGTAGAGTGCGCCCAGCAATAAGGCGACGACGATGATGATGTATTTCCAGGCAGGATAGCGATTCATAGTGATTCAGCGTTCAGTGTTGAGCGTCGGAGGCGTCGCGCGGGGCGGCCGATAGCCGCCCCGGGTTTATCATTGCAGGCGCAATGACAGCGAGGAATTACAGCGCCTTCAGGGTGCCTTTAGGCAGCAAGGTGGTGATGGAGCTCTTTTGCACCGTGATTTCGGTGCCGGTCGCCACTTCGATGGTGACGTAAGCGTCCACTACCTTGGAAACACGGCCCAGCATGCCGCCGGCGGTGACGACTTCGTCACCCTTGGCCAGCGCGTCCATCATCGCCCGTTGTTCTTTGGCGCGTTTTTGCTGTGGGCGGATCATCAGGAAATACATGACCACGAACATCAATACCAGCGGCAGGAAGCTGGTCAGGTTGCCGCCGAGGCCCAGGGCTTCGGTTGGGGCTTGCGCATAAGCGTTGGAAATGAAAAACACGGTGACTCCAGTTCTAATCAGTTTGAAAAAATAGCGCTGTATTCTAGCATTGGCAATCCGCCAAGCCTCCAATTGCAGGCATGGCAGCTTCAAATGGGGCTAAAAAGGCATTATGCAATGCTTTCTCGCCCCAGTCCAAGCACCAATACACAAAACTTCCGGCCATGCCGCCGCCGGGCCTCAAGCTAAGCTTTTCTTAAGTTCCGCGTGCGCGTTCGGCATGGAATTGCAGCGTAAACGCGTGGAAACGGTCTTCATCGAGCGCCTCGCGCATCTGGCGCATCAGGTCCAGGTAGTAATGCAGGTTGTGGATGGTGTTCAGGCGCGCGCCGAGGATTTCCTTGGAGCGGTGCAAATGGTGCAGATAGGCGCGCGAGAAATTGCGGCAGGCGTAGCAGCTGCAAGTGTCGTCGAGCGGCGCCTGGTCTTCCTTGTACTTGGCGTTCTTGATCTTGATGTCGCCAAAACGCGTGAACAGCCAGCCATTGCGGGCGTTACGCGTCGGCATGACGCAGTCGAACATGTCGATGCCGTTCGACACGCCCGCCACCAGGTCTTCCGGCGTGCCCACGCCCATCAGGTAATGCGGCTTGTTGGCCGGCAGGCGCGGGCCCACGTGGGCCAGCATGCGCATCATGTCTTCCTTCGGCTCGCCGACGGACAGGCCGCCGATGGCGATGCCGGGGAAATCGATCTCTTCCAACTTGGCCAGCGACTCGTCGCGCAGCATTTCGAACATGCCGCCCTGCACGATGCCGAACAGCGCATTCGGGTTTTCGCCGCGGTGGAACTCGTCCTTCGAGCGCTGCGCCCAGCGCAAGGACATGCGCATCGACTTGGCCGCTTCCTCGATGGTGGCCGGACGGCCGGCAATCTCGTACGGCGTGCATTCGTCGAACTGCATCACGATGTCGGAATTCAAGACGCGCTGCACCTGCATCGACACTTCCGGCGAGAGGAACAATTTATCGCCGTTGATGGGCGAATTGAAATGCACGCCCTCTTCCGTGATCTTGCGCATGGCACCCAGCGAAAACACCTGGAAACCGCCCGAATCCGTCAGGATCGGCTTGTTCCAGCCCATGAAGCCATGCAAGCCGCCGAATTTTTCCATGACGGTGTTGCCTGGACGCAACCACAAATGAAACGTATTGCCCAGAATGATCTGCGCATCGATCTCGTTGAGTTCCAGCGGCGACATGGCTTTCACCGAGCCGTAAGTGCCCACTGGCATGAAGATCGGCGTCTGCACGACACCATGGTTGAGTTTCAAGGTGCCGCGGCGCGCCTTGGTCAGGCCGCTCGTGTCGGTCTTGAGTAATGTAAATTCCAGCATGTCAGTCTTTCACGGGAGTATCAAGGTTCAGCGCAGCGCGTGATTGCGTGGTGAGCAGCATCGCGTCGCCATAGCTGAAGAAACGGTAGTTCTGCGCGATCGCATGCGCGTAGGCGCTGCGGATCGGCTCGTAGCCGGCAAAGGCCGACACCAGCATCAGCAGGGTCGACTTCGGCAAATGGAAGTTGGTGATCAGCCGCGTCACCGTCTTGAAGGCATAGCCGGGCGTGATGAACAGGGCCGTATCGGCGCTGCCCGCCACCAGCTGGCCGCTTTGCGAAGCCGATTCCAGCGCGCGCAGGCTGGTCGTGCCGACAGCGACGACGTCGCGCCCGGCCTGCTGCGCGGCGCGCACGGCATCGACGGTTTCCTGCGGCAGGGTGTACCACTCGGTATGCATCTTGTGTTCGGCCAGCACCTCGGTGCGCACGGGCTGGAAGGTGCCGGCGCCCACGTGCAGGGTCACATAGGCAAAGTGGACGCCCTTGGCCTTCAATTGATCGAGCAGGGCCTGGTCGAAATGCAGGCCCGCCGTCGGCGCGGCGACAGCGCCGGGCACCTTGTTGAAGACCGTCTGGTAGCGCGTCTCGTCGAATGCATCCGCATCGTGCTCGATATACGGCGGCAGCGGCAGGCGGCCATGCGCCTCGATCAGCTCGAACACGTCGGCCTCGAAGTGCAGGGTAAAGAACTCGCCGGCGCGCTGGCCGACGGTGACGTCGAAAGCGTCGGCCAGGCGGATGCGGCAGCCGGGCGGCGGCGACTTCGACGCGCGCACCTGGGCCAGCACGGTGCGCTCGTCGAGCACGCGTTCGACCAGCGCCTCGATCTTGCCGCCGCTTTCCTTGACGCCAAAGAAGCGCGCTTTCAGCACGCGCGTATCGTTCATCACCAGCAGATCGCCCGCCTGCAACAGCCCGACGATATCGGCGAACTGGCGGTCCACCAGGGCGTCGCCGTCCAGGTGCAACAGGCGCGAGGCGCTGCGCTCGGCCAACGGAGTTTGCGCAATGTTTTCTTGCGGCAAATTAAAATCGAAATCGGAAAGCGAATACATGGCTTCAAAAGTACGTCAAAAATGATTCGGAGTGCGCAATGGAACATCTGGCACTATACTGTGCGCCTATACAGGCATTACAATAATCCGCCGCAACAATTTACGACTGCGGTACGCACAGGGTGTGCCGGACAACCCTCTATTTTACGCTAGCGGCACCAAAACTTCCCATATGCCTGATCCAAAGCCCGATCTTCCCCCCGCGCCCAAGCCCCCTGCGAAGCCGAAAGCCGTCAAAAAGGTGGTCAGCACGGAAAGCCGGCTGGCCAAGCTGGGCTTGCGCACGGATATGGATCTGGTGCTGCACCTGCCGATGCGCTACGAGGACGAAACCAAGGTCTACACGATACGCGACGCCTGCCAGCGCGGCGGCGAGTCGTGGCAGGTCGAGGGGATCGTCACCAAGTGCGAGGTCAATTTCAAGCCGCGCAAGCAGCTGCTGGTGACGATCGCCGACGAAACGGGCAATTTGCTGCTGCGCTTCATGAATTTCTATGGCAGCCAGGTCAAGCAGCTGGCCGAGGGCACGCGGGTACGCGCGCGCGCCGAGCTCAAACACGGCTTTTTCGGCGCCGAGATGGTGCACCCGACGTATAAGGTGGTCAACGAGGGCGCGCCGCTGCCCACGGCCCTGACGCCCGTGTACCCGTCCGGCGAAGGCCTGTCGCAGCACGTGCTGCGGCGCGAGATCGCCGACGCCATGCGCCGCATCGACTGGCAAGACACCTTGCCGGAGCCACTGCTGCGCCAGATGCAGCTGTCGCCGTTCCGCGCCGCCGTGCACCTGCTGCACTATCCGCCGCAGGACATCGATGAAAGCGCGCTGATGGACCGCTCGCACCCGGCCTGGGTGCGCATGAAGTTCGATGAACTGCTGGCGCAGCAGCTGTCGCTCAAACGCGCCCAGCGCGCGCGCCGCTCGAAGGGCGCCGCCTCCTTGCCCGTCGTCGGCACCTTGTCGAACGCCTTCGGCGCCGCCCTGCCCTTCAAGCTGACGGGCGCGCAGGCGCGCGTGCTCGAGGAAATCCGCGCCGACCTGCGCCAGCCGTATCCGATGCAGCGCCTGCTGCAAGGCGACGTCGGCAGCGGCAAGACGGTGGTGGCGGCGTTGTCCGCCACGCAGGCCATCGACAGCGGCTACCAGGCCGCGCTGATGGCGCCCACGGAGATTCTGGCCGAGCAGCACTTCCGCAAGATCGCCGCCTGGATGGAGCCGCTGGGTGTGAAGGTAGCGTGGCTGACGGGCAGCCTGAAGAAAAAGGAAAAGACGGCGGCGCTGGCCCTGATCGAATCGGGCGAAGCGCAGCTGGTGATCGGCACGCATGCGCTGATCCAGGATAACGTGCTGTTTGCCAAGCTGGGCCTGGTGATCGTCGACGAGCAGCACCGCTTCGGCGTGGGCCAGCGCCTGACCCTGCGCAACAAGGGCGACAGCGCGGCCGTGCCGCACCAGCTGATGATGTCGGCCACGCCGATCCCGCGCACCCTGGCCATGACGTATTACGCCGACCTGGAAGTGTCCGTGATCGACGAGCTGCCGCCCGGCCGCAGCCCCATCGTCACGCGCGCCATCGACCAGAACCGGCGCGACGAAGTCATCGCCCGCGTCTACGCGGCCGCGCTGGAAGGCCGGCAGGTGTACTGGGTCTGCCCGCTGATCGAGGAATCGGAAGCGCTGCAGCTGCAGACGGCCACCGACACCTACATGATGCTGGCCGAAGCCCTGCCCGCGCTGCAGGTGGGCCTCGTGCACGGCCGCTTGAAGCCGGCGGAAAAGCAGGAAGTGATGGACGCTTTCATCGCCGGCCATATCCACGTGCTGGTGGCCACCACCGTCATCGAGGTGGGCGTCGACGTGCCGAATGCTTCGCTGATGGTGATCGAGCACGCCGAGCGTTTCGGCCTGTCGCAGCTGCACCAGCTGCGCGGCCGCGTGGGCCGCGGCTCGGCGGCCAGCGTCTGCCTGCTGCTGTATCAAGGCCCCCTGGGCGGCGTGGCGCGCCAGCGCCTGATGACCATGCGCGAGACGACCGACGGTTTTGAAATCGCCCGCCGCGACCTGGAAATCCGTGGTCCCGGGGAATTCCTCGGCGCGCGCCAGTCGGGCCAGGCCATGCTGCGCTTCGCCGACCTGGAAACGGACCAATGGCTGGTCGACCAGGCGCGCGACGTGGCACACGACCTGCTGCACGCCACCACAACGGCCGCCGCCACCACCGTGGAAGCGCACCTGGCGCGCTGGCTGGGTGGGAAAGAGGAATTTTTGAAGGTGTAAATCCGGTATTGCTGGCTTCTAGGTGCTGTCGGATTACGCGCTGCGCGCTAATCCGACCTATGCACAGACACACGGACGCAAACGGTAGGTCAGGTAGGTCGGATTAGCGGGGCCGCCGAGGCGTAGCGTAATCCGACTTCGAGGCTAATCCCATTTTTCGCCAACGTCTTTGCGCCCGCGCAGCCTACATGCACATCCAGAAGCGGTTCGCCAGGTCGAGCATGAAATCGGGCCGCAGGTAGGCCAGGAAGACGAGAGCCAGCAGCGCGGCGCCGGCCAGGCGCCACAGCCATGTGCGCCAGTGAGCCATTACGCGGCCACCGCCACGCGCTTGACGGCGCGCTCGTCGATGGGCAGGTTGATCAGCGCGGCCAGCAAGCCCAGGCCAATGGTGATCATCCACACGACGTGGTAACTGCCCTGGTGCTCGTACAGGTAGCCGCCCAGCCACGCCCCGAGGAAACTGCCCACCTGGTGCGAGAAGAACACCATCCCGGCCAGCATCGACAGGTGCTTGACGCCGAAGATCCCGGCGATGATGCCGTTCGTCAGCGGCACGGTCGACAGCCACAGCACGCCCATGCCGGCGGCGAACAGGTACACCGACCACGCCGACAAGGGCGCCAGCAGGAACACGGTGATGACCACGGCGCGCGTCACGTAGATGGCCGACAGCAGATAGCGCTTGGCGATCTTGCCGCCGAGTTTGCCCGCATAGTAGGAGCCGACGATGTTGAACAGGCCGATCAGGGCCAGCGCCGTGACGGCGACGTTCGGATTCATCAGGCCCTGGTCCTTCAGGTAGGCCGGCAGGTGCACGCCGATGAACACCAGCTGGAAGCCGCACACAAAATACCCGGCCAGCAGCAGCCAGAACGAACGGCTGGCAATCGCCTCGCTGAAGGCGGCGCCCACGCTTTGCTGCGGACCGCTGGCGTGCGAGACGGGCGGCTCGCGCAGGTAGAAGGCCATCGGGATCATCGCCAGCAGCACCAGCGCGGCCAGCACATAAAAGGCGTTTTGCCAGCCCACGGCGGAGATCAGCTGCTGCTCCACCGGCATCATCAGGAACTGGCCGAACGAGCCTGCCGCCGACGAAATGCCGAAGGCCCACGAGCGCTGCTCGGGCGGCGCGCTGCGGCCGATGATGCCGCTGATGGCGCCAAAAGCCGTGCAGGCCAGCGCCAGGCCGATGAAGATGCCGGAACCGACAATGAACAGGGTGGGCTGCGTCACGAGCGCCATCCACACCAGGCCGGCCATGTAGCTAATAGCGCCGACGATGACGACGCGCATGGTGCCGAAACGGTCGGCCGCCATGCCGGCGAACGGACCGAAGACGCCCCACATCAGGTTTTGCATGGCCAGCGCCAGCGAATACGTTTCGCGCGTCCAGCCGTTGGCTTGCGAGATCGGCTGCATCCAGAAGCCCAGGCCGTGGCGCACGCCCATCGCCAGGGTCAGGACGACGCCGCTGGCGATGAGGACGGTTTTCAGGCTGGGACGCGATGAGGGCAATGTCATGGGGTTCCTGTTCTCGCCTGGTCGGCTTGGTAGACGAGGCCGATCTGGCCGCGCATGGTGTCGAGGTTGTGCATCAGCGCCACGCTGTCGGCGTGCGGCATGACGGGGCTTTCCAGCAGGCCGGCGCGGATGCAGCGCATCGCTTCGATCGCCTCGTGCGCGTAGCCATTGCCCAGATGCGGCGCGGCGACGACGCGGCTTGTGCCATCCATCGCTTCGACGATCAGGTGGTCGGGCTTGTAAAAACGGCTGGGCAGGCGGATGCGGCCCAGGCTGCCGGAAATGGTCATTTCCGTCGGCGTCTGCGCGCGCAGGCTGCAGGCGCAGGACGAGGTGCCTCCGCCCGCGTGCAGCAGCGAGAACACCACCTGTTCATCGACGCCGGTGGCGCCCATCTCGGCCAGCGCCTGCACCTGCGATACCGGGCCGAGGAAGAAGGCCGCCATCGACAGCGGATAGATGCCCACGTCGAGCAGTGCTCCGCCGCCGAGTTCGGGATTGAAGATGCGGTGCTCGGGCGGGAAGTGGGCGACAAAACCGATATCGGCCTGTACCTGCCGCAGCACGCCGATCTCGCCGCTGGCGATGATGCGTTTGGCTTCCTGCACGGCGGGCAGAAAGCGGCTCCACATGGCTTCCATCAAAAACAGCTTTTTATCGCGCGCCAGGTCGGCCACGGCCTGCGCTTCGCGCGCGTTCATCGTGAACGGTTTTTCGCACACGACGTGCTTGCCGGCGGCCAGGCACATCAGGGCATTTTCCGCATGCAGGGTGTGCGGCGTGGCGATGTAGATCACGTCCACGCCGGGATCGTCCGCCAGCGCCTGGTAGGAGCCGTGACAACGCTCGATGCCGAATTCGGTGCCGAAGGCTTGCGCGCCGGCGCCGCTGCGCGAGGCGACCGCCACCAGCTGCGCGCCCGGTGCATCGCGCAGGCCATTGGCCATCGCGCGCGCGATCTTGCCGGTGCCGAGGATGCCCCAGCGGACGGTATTTTCCATCTATTGATCTCTTTCTGCGCCAGCCACCTTGCGCTTCGGGCGGAACACCGCCGCGTCATTGTAAAAATCGTCGTCCTGGCCTTCACACCAGCCGGGCAAACCGAGCACCGGCAGCGGCGTGAAGTCGGCCGTGGTGAGGCCTTGCTGCGCCAGGTCCTGCGCCACCCGCTCGTCGAGCCAGGCGCGGCGCGCCGCGTCGTCGAGCGCAAAGTAGGCGTCGCCGGCGAAGATCACGCGCGTATGCGCGGTGATGGCCTTGCGCGGCGCCACCAGTTTTTCCATCAGCGCGTGGCCGAACAGCCAGACTTCGGCGTCGCCGCCCGCGCCAAATTTCTCGCGCTGCGCGATAAAGGCGCTGCGCCAGTCATGCCCGCGCAGTGCCGTTTCCAGCGCGCGTCCCGCGTCGCTGTCGCGCAGCACCAGCAAGGCGGAATTTTCGTCAAAAATCGTCGCGCCGTCGCGTGCCGGGCCGCGCGATTTGCCGACGCCGGACAGGCCGATCTGCGCCGCCTGCAGCGCATTCAATTGCCGCTTGATGCGGGGGAAGGTCAGCCACACGAGCGCATTGAAAAAATCGTGCAGGTTGTCGCGCGTGGGCACGCCGCCCGTGGCGCCGATGAACTCTTCGTAGGCCACGCCTTCGGGCAGGTCCGCCTGCGGCACGAAGGCCAGCGGCAGGCCGGATGGATTGCGCAAGTCCAGCATCCGCGCCCGTCCGTTCAGCGCGGCGATCACCGTGTCGCGCTGCAGGTCCAGCTGCCGTCGCGCCGGCAGCACCGTGGCAAACCAGGGGCGGGTCCAGTCTATCGATGGCAGCATGAACGCTTAGACCATTTTCCAGTTGATCTGCTCGCCCGCGTTGAGCGGAATCACGTGGCTGTCGCCCAGTGGCAGCGAGGCCGGCAAGGTCCAGCTTTCGCGGCGCAGGGTGATGGTATCCGTGTTGCGCGGCACGCCGTAGAAGGCGGGGCCGTGGAAGCTGGCGAACGCTTCCAGTTTATCGAGCGCGCCGGCCCGTTCGAACGCTTCCGCATACATTTCCATCGCATGCAGGGCCGTGTAGCAACCGGCGCAGCCGCAAGCCATTTCCTTGGCGCCTTGCGCGTGCGGCGCCGAGTCGGTGCCGAGGAAGAAGCGCTCGTCACCGCTGGCGGCCGCCGTCATCAGCGCCAGGCGGTGCTCTTCGCGCTTGAGGATGGGCAGGCAGTAGTAATGGGGGCGGATGCCGCCCTTGAAAATCTCGTTGCGGTTGTACAGCAGATGGTGTGCCGTGATGGTGGCGGCGATCGGGCCTTCCGCTTCGGCCACGTACTGCGCCGCATCCTTGGTGGTGATGTGTTCGAACACGACGGACAGGGCCGGGAAGGCGCTGCGCAGCGGACGCATCACGCGCTCGATGAAGACGGCTTCGCGGTCGAAAATGTCGATTTCCGGATCCGTCACTTCGCCGTGCACGAGGAAGGGCATGCCCACTTCCTGCATCACTTCGAGCACCTTGTAGCAATTCTTCAAATCCGTCACGCCCAGGTCGGAATTGGTGGTGGCGCCGGCCGGATAGAGTTTCACGGCCTGCACGATGCCGCTGTCCTGCGCGCGGCGGATTTCATCGGGCGAGGTGTTGTTCGTCAGGTACAGCACCATCAGCGGATCGAAGTTCACGCCTTCCGGCACGGCGGCCAGGATGCGCTCGCGGTAGGCCGCGGCATCGGCCGTGGTGGTGACCGGGGGTTTGAGGTTCGGCATGACGATGGCGCGGCCGAACTGGCGTGCACTGTGCGGCAGGACGCTGGCCATGACGGCGCCGTCGCGCAGGTGCAAATGCCAGTCGTCTGGACGGGTGATGGTGATGGAATCTGGGGTGTGATCGAGTGTGGACATGGCGGCTGCTCTCAGGCGGTCATTGCGGATAGCGCCATTTTACCAGCCGCAGGACCGTCCCGCCCGCCGGGAGAGCCCGCGCATGCTGGCTGGCAGACGGCAAAACGGCCGGTATCACCCGGCCGTTTTAACTAAAAGAACGAAGAGCATCAGGACTTGGCCGGCACCGTTTCCTGCTGCGCCACCCAGGCGCGGATCTCGGCCAGCATCCGGTCCAGCGCGGCGCGGTCGTACACGCGGCCACGGCTGACCACCAGGCGGATCTGGCGCGTGGCGCCGATGTCCTGCAGCGGGTTCGCGTCAAGCACCAGCAAATCGGCCGCCTTGCCAGCCGCCACGCTGCCGTAGCGCTCCAGCTTGCCCAGGAATCGGGGGCCGTTGATGACGGCCGACTGCAAGGCTTGCTGCGGCGTCAGGCCGTACTGCACGTACAGGCCGATTTCATCGTGCAGGGCCTGGCCCGGATAGTCGAAGGAGTTCAAGAAACCCGCATCGGTGCCGGCGATGATGCTCACGCCCTGCTGCCGCAGAATCGGCAGCAGCTTTGCCGATTGCTCGAACTGCGCGTGGCGCTGGGCGATCGCTTCCGGTCCATCCTTGGCGGCGCGCTGCACGCGCCAGTCGTAGGTGGCGCGCAAGCCCTTGCCGATGTACTGCAGGGCAGGATCGTGCGTATGGTCTTCTCGGTCCAGGTAAGCCGTCACGCGCGAACCCCACAGGGTGGGCACGATGGCCGTGCCGCGCGCGGCCAGGTAGCTGAAGGCCTTGCGCGCCGTCGGCTCGTCGTAGCTTTGCAGGCTTTCGCGCATGGCTTCCTTGCCCGTCATCGCGCCGGCGGCCACCATGGCCGTCAGTTCCTGTTCGCGCGGCGTGGTGGCGCGCAGCAGATACGATTGATGTTCGATCGTGCCCAGGCCAGCATCGGCCATCTGCGCCAATGTCAGCTGCACCGGGATATGGCCCGAGGTGCGCATGCCCCGTTCGCGCGCCTGGTGCAAGGCTTCCAGGTACAGCTCCGGCTTCAGGGTGTTTTCCGTGATCTTCACGAAGTCCACTTGCTGCGCCTGCAGGCCATCGAGCGCGCGCGTGACTTCCTGCGGCGTGCCCACTTCGATGGTGCCCTTCCACAGCGGCTTGATGCCTTCGAGCTTGGCGCCGGAGGTGAAGATGGTCGGACCTTGCAGCTGGCCCGCGTTGATCTGCCGGCGCCATGCCAGCACCGTGTCGGGCAAGTCGCCCGAACAGTCGCGCACCGTGGTGATGCCATGCGCCAGGTACAAGGGCAGCAGTTGCTTGTTCTCGTCGATCAGCTCGGGGCCGCCGCCGAAATGCACGTGCGTATCCCACAGACCCGGCATCAGATATTTGCCGGGCAGGCGGATGGTGCGCTTCGGCGCGTAGCTGCGCAGCTGCGCGTCATCGACGACGGCGACGATGCTGTCGCCCTTGAGCAGCACGGTCTGGCCCTTGACGGCGCGGCCGGCGGCCACGTCGATCACGCTGGCGTCGCGCAGGGCGATGTCGACGGCGATCTTGTCGGCCGCATGGGCATGAGCCAGCAGGCCCAGCGCCAGCATGGCGCCGGTGATGTGTTTCATGTCAGGCATTCGTACTCAACGTCAAAGTGATGGAAAATTAATGGATGATCTTGGCGAGGAAATCGCGCGCGCGGTCCGAGCGCGTCGTATTGAAGAAGTCATCCTTGCTGCAATCCTCGATGATCTTGCCCTGGTCCATGAAGACGATGCGGTTCGCCACGCGCCGGGCAAAACCCATTTCGTGCGTGACGACCATCATCGTCATGCCTTCCTGCGCCAGGCCCACCATCACGTCGAGCACTTCGTTGATCATCTCCGGGTCGAGCGCCGATGTCGGCTCGTCGAACAGCATGGCGATCGGGTCCATCGACAGCGCGCGGGCGATCGCCACGCGCTGCTGCTGGCCGCCCGACAGCTGGCCGGGGAACTTGTCCTGCTGCGACAGCAGGCCCACGCGGTCCAGGTATTTCAAGCCCTTGGCATTGGCTTCGTCGGCGCTGCGGCCCAGCACCTTGATCTGGCCGATGGTCAGGTTTTCGCGGATCGACAGATGCGGGAACAGCTCAAAATTCTGGAACACCATGCCGATGCGCGCGCGCAGTTTCGACAGATTCGTTTTCGGATCGTTGACGGTGATGCCGTCGACGATGATCTGCCCCTGCTGGATCGGTTCCAGGCCGTTGACGGTCTTGATCAGGGTCGACTTGCCGGAGCCGGACGGGCCGCAAATGACCATCACGTCGCCCTTGGCGACATTGGTGGTGCAATCGGTCAGTACCTGGAACTGGCCATACCATTTGCTGACGTTATTGAGTTCAATCATCTTGTTCTTTCTTTTACGGTTAGCGAATGATGGCGACGCGTTTCTGCAGGCGTTTTACCAGGAACGACAAGGCATAGCACAGCACGAAATACACGACGGCGACAAACACGTACATCTCCACCAGGCGGCCGTCGCGCTGCGCGATCTTTGATGCGGCGCCGACAAAATCGGGAATCGACAGCACGTACACGAGCGACACGTCCTGGAACAGCACGATGGTTTGCGTCAGCAGCACGGGGATCATGTTGCGGAACGCTTGCGGCAGCACGATATTGCCCATGGTTTGCCGGTAGTTCATGCCCAGAGCCTGTCCCGCCCACACCTGGCCGCGCGGAATCGACTGTATGCCGCTGCGCATGATCTCGCAATAGTAGGCCGCCTCGAACATGATGAAGGTGATCAGCGCGGAAGAAAACGCGCCCACTTTCACAGGTTCGTTGGCGCCGATGATCCAGGCGGCGATATACGGCACCAGGAAGTAGAACCAGAAGATCACCAGCACCAGCGGGATCGAGCGTATCAGGTTGACGTAGCTCGACGCCACGCCCGAGATGAGGCGGTTGCCGGACAGGCGCATCAGCGCCAGCAGGGTACCCAGCACGATGCCGCCCACCATGGCCAGCGCCGTCAGTTTCAGGGTAAACACCATGCCGGTCTGGAACAGGTAAACCCACGAGCGCGAAATGACGTCGAAGTCGAAATTACCGAACATATCAGTGCCCTCCCGTCTTGGCGCCGGCGACGATGAAGCCGGGGATGGCGACCTTTTTCTCGATCAGGTGCATCAGCACCACGACCAGCAGGTTGACGACGATGTAGATGATGGTGGCGGCCGAAAACGCCTCGAATACCTGGAAGGAAAACTCCTGGATGGCGCGCGCGCTGGCCGTCAGTTCGATCAGGCCGATGGTCAGCGCCACGGAACTGTTCTTGATGATGTTCAAAAATTCGCTGGTCAGCGGCGGCAGGATGACGCGCGCGGCCATCGGCAGCAAAATGAAACGGTAGGTTTGCGGCAGGGTCAGGCCCAGTGCCGTGCCGGCCAGTTTCTGCCCGCGCGGCAGCGCCTCAATGCCCGTCGTCACCTGCACGGCCACGCGCGAGGAGGTGAAAAAGCCCAGGCACAGCACGGCCGTGACGAACGGTGCGTTCGGCAGCGACTTGACCCAGGTGCCCAGGTCAGGCGGCAGCAGTTCCGGCATGACGAAATACCAGAGGAACATCTGCACCAGCAGCGGCACGTTGCGGAACAGTTCAACGTAGGCATTGGCCACGCCCACCAGCCATTTGTTCGGCAAGGTGCGGATGGTGCCGACCACCAGGCCCAATATCAATGCCATGATCCAGGCCGCACCGGCCGTGGCCAGGGTCCAGACCAGGCCGGACCACAAGGTGTCCATATACGTGCCCACGCCATCGGGAGAAATCTCCCAGAAGATGCGCCAATTCCAGTTGTAATTCATGATCATCCTTCGCATGCAGCTCGAGGACAGCGGCCAGCCGGCCACCCGTCCCGCAAATAAATCGGGAGGCTTGCGCCTCCCGGTTTGTTACGCAATCTTTACTTTTTCCGCTTGTCCGACGTCTTCTGCGCTTCAGGCACGGCCGCATACGCAGCCGGGTCACCGGAGTCGGTCGGATTGGCAAACACGGCCTTCAATTGCGGCGGCATGGGGAATTTCAGGTTGATGTTTTTCGGCGGGATCGGCGAGGTAAACCATTTCGCATAGATGCGGTTGATGTCGTCGCTCTTGTACAGGCGGATCAGCGCATCGTCGACCACTTTCTTGAAGGCCGGGTCGCCCTTGCGCAGCATGATGCCGTACGGCTCGACCGACAGCGCTTCCTTGGTGATTTCGTAGTCGTTCGGGTTCTTCGAGTTGGCCACTTGCGACGCCAGCAAAATGTCGTCGTTGGCTTCGGCCACCGCGCGGCCCGTTTCCAGCATCAGGAACGACTCGGGATGATCCTTGCCGACGGCAATCGTCATGCCCAGGTTCTTTTCCTTGTTCAAAATCGTCATCTGTTTGATGGTCGACGTGCCGGCCGTGGCGACCAGGGTCTTGCCGCGCAAGTCTTCCAGGGTCTTGATGTTCGAGGATTTTTTCGACAGCACGCGGTTGCCGATGACGAACATGGTCGGGGCGAATGCCACCTGCTGCTGGCGCTCCAGATTGTTCGTCGTCGAGCCGCATTCGAGGTCGATGGTGCCGTTGGCCATCAGCGGGATGCGGTTGGCCGAGGTGACCGGGCTCATCACCACTTTCAGTTCGCTCAGGCCCAGGTGCTTTTGCAGGGCCGTGACGACTTTCATGCACAGGTCGATCGAATAACCTTGGTATTGCTGCTTGTCATCGAGATAGGAGAAGGGCACGGAGCCGTCGCGCACGCCGAGGGTGACGGAACCGGCTTTCTTGATCTTGGCCAAGGTGCCGGTCAATTCCTGAGCCTGGACTGGCGACATGCTGCTGATGACGCCGACGCTGAGCAGCGTGGCGATGATTTTGGTCAATTTCATAAATTCTCCTGGGCGGACAAACGGGATCGATTCCGAACGAAACAACTGTGGTGCAGACGCCACCAATGGAATTAATTTTATTTCATTTTCAGCGCCCGACCAGCCGTTTTCTGCGATTGCCCTCAAATAGGCGCCATACGCACGCCGGAAGGAGCCCGGCTGTAGCATTTTTCCTACTGATTCCCCATTCCCGATTTATTTTGCTGGCGCCAGCCCCGCCAACTCGTCCTCTTCCGCCTCATCGTCCCTATGCGCCTGCTGGCGTTGCCACATCTGCGCGTACAGGCCATCGAGCGCCAGCAATTGCGGATGCGTGCCCCGCTCGACGATGCGGCCATGGTCGAGCACGAGGATTTGCTGGGCGTCGGCTACCGTCGACAGACGGTGCGCAATCACCAAAGTGGTGCGGTTTTTGGCAATCTCTTTCAGCTGCGACTGGATCGCCTGTTCGGCCTTGGAGTCGAGTGCCGACGTGGCTTCATCGAAGATCAGGATGGCCGGGTCTTTCAGCAAGGTACGGGCAATCGCCACACGCTGCTTTTCGCCGCCCGACAGTTTCAAGCCCCGCTCGCCCACCATGGAGCTGTAACCATCTGGCAAGCTTTCAATAAAATCATGGATCGATGCGGCTTTGGCCGCCGCCACGATGGCTTCCTTGCTGGCGCCCGGCTTGCCATAGGCGATGTTGTATTCGATGCTGTCATTGAACAGCACCGTATCCTGCGGCACGATGCCGATGGCGGCGCGCAGGGAATCCTGCGTGACGGCGCGCAAGTCCTGGCCATCGATGGTGATGCCGCCCCCATCGACTTCATAGAAGCGGAACAGCAGGCGCGACAAGGTCGACTTGCCCGAGCCGCTATGGCCCACCACGGCCGTCGTGGTGCCGGCAGGAATCTGGAAATCCACGTCGAACAGGATTTGCCGCTTGGCTTCATAGCTGAAATCCACGTGCTCGAAACGCACGGCCGCGCCCCGCGTGACGAGCGGCTTGGCGTCCGGCGTATCGGCGATTTCGCGGTTCTCGTTCAGCAGGGAAAACAATCGCTCCATGTCGGCCAGGCTTTGCTTGATTTCGCGGTAAATGACGCCCAGGAAATTGAGGGGGATATACAGCTGGATCATGAAGGCGTTCACCAGCACCAGGTCGCCCAGGGTCATCGTGCCGGCGATCACGCCCACCGTGGCGCGCCAGAGAATTAATGTCACGGCCGTGGCGATGATCAGCGACTGGCCCGTATTGAGCAGGGACAGCGAGGTCTGCGATTTCACGGCCGCCGATTCATAGCGCTGCAAGCCTTCGTCGTAGCGCTGCGCTTCATAATCCTCGTTGCCGAAATATTTCACGGTTTCATAGTTGATCAACGAATCGATGGCCTTGGTATTCGCCTTCGAATCGAGGTCGTTCATGGTGCGGCGGAAATGCGTGCGCCAGTTCGTCACCAGCACGGTAAACGTGATGTACGACACCAGCGCCACCGCCGTGATCACGGTGAACCAGATGTCGTAATGCAAGACCAGGTAGCCGAGCACCAGGGTGATTTCCACCAGGGTCGGCAGGATGTTGAACAGGGTGTAGGAAATGAGCGAACCCACGCTGCGCGTGCCCCGTTCGATATCGCGCGTCATGCCGCCCGTCTGCCGGTTCAAATGGAAACGCAGGGACAAGGCATGCAGGTGGCGGAACACTTGCAGCGCGATGGTGCGCACGGCGCGCTGCGTGACCCTGGCAAACAGGAATTCGCGCAATTCCGTAAACAAAGTGGTCGACAGACGCAGCAAACCATATGCCACCAGCAAGCCCACCGGCAATACCAGCAGCGCTTGCGGATGGGCCGCCGTGATCGTCATGGCGTCGACGAGTTTTTTCAGGATCAGGGGCACGCCCACGTTGGCGAGCTTGGCGCCCACCAGGCATAGCAGCGCCAGCAATACTCGCCATTTGTAGACCCAGAGATACGGCAGCAAGGTCTTGATGGTGGCGAAATCGCTGTGGCTGGCGGAAGCTGGCGAGCGGGGCGGCGGGGGAGTCTGGGAACGGCGCATGGCGAAGGTCGGCTTTTTATGGTTCAATCGCAGCAATTGTAGCCTTTCATGAGAATAAAAGATGAGCACCTCCCCCGCCCGCCCCGACAACTGCCTCGCCTCCGGCCTGCCCGCCGGGAAAATGCCCGAACTGCGCATGATGCCCGCGCCGTCGGACGCCAATGTGTACGGCGACGTCTTCGGCGGCTGGATCATGGCGCAGGTCGATATCGCCGGCTCGCTGCCGGCCACGCGGCGCGCCAACGGCCGCGTCGCCACCATCGCCGTCAACTCCTTCGTCTTCAAAAATCCCGTCTTCGTCGGCGATCTGCTCTCCTTCTACGCCGACATCGTCAAGGTCGGCAATACCTCGATCACCGTCAATGTCGAGGTGTATGCGGAGCGCAACCGCCTGCAGGCCTGCATCGTGAAAGTCACGGAAGCGACCCTGATCTACGTGGCGACGGACTCCGACCGCAAGCCGCGCAAGGTGCCGCCGATCGAGACCTTGTTGGCGTCCTGATTGTCGTAATCATTCCACACCATGGATGAGCAGCGCCGCATCTTCTTGCTCAGCGCTGCGCGCCTCATGGCGCTGGCGTCCGCCGGCAGCGTGCTGTCCGGTTCCAGCGCCAGCGCCGCCACGCGCCTGAACGGCACCGGCTATCCTTTTGCGCTCGGCGTCGCTTCCGGCTCGCCGTTACCCGACGCCGTCGTGCTCTGGACGCGCATCTGCCATGACCCGCTGCAGTCCGCCGCCACGCCCGCCATCGCCCTGAACGTGCGCTGGGAAGTGGCCGACGATGAAGCTTTCCGGCGCATCGTGGCCAAAGGCCAGGCCACGGCCATGCCCTCCCTCGCGCACAGCGTGCACGTCGATGTGGGCGGCCTGGCACCCGGACGCTGGTACTGGTACCGCTTCATGCTGGGCGACGCCGTCAGCCCCGTGGGCCGCACGCGCACTGCGCCCGAGCCCGGCGCCATGCCTGCCTCGCTGAAACTGGCCGTCGCCTCGTGCCAGCACTGGGAATTCGGCGCGTATGCGGCGCACCGGCACATCGCCGCGGCCGCGCCCGACCTGGTGGCCTTTCTTGGCGATTACATCTATGAATGGGGGCCGTACCAGCTGCAGCATCCAGGCCGCGCCGTGCGCACGCATGAAAGTTTTACCCTGGACGAGTACCGCGCCCGCTATGCGCAATACAAGAGCGACCGCGACTTGCAGGGCGCGCACCTGGCCGCGCCGTGGATCGTCACCTGGGACGATCATGAGGTGGCCAACGATTACGGCAACGACCGCGACGAGTTGCTCACACCCACTTTCTTGCAACGCCGCGCGGCCGCCTACCAGGCGTTTTATGAACACATGCCGCTGCGCCTGCTGCCGCTGGGACGACGCGGCTTTGTCGACATGCGCATCTACCAGCGCTATGACTGGGGCCGGCTGGCGCGCTTCCACGTGCTGGACGACCGGCAATACCGCGCCTACCACGCGTGCGCCAAACCGGGCCGTGGCGGCTCCAATTCCGTCACCACGCGCCACTGTCCCGACTTGCTGAAACCGCAGCGCACGATGCTGGGCGAAGAACAGCAGCGCTGGCTGCAAGCCGGTCTCGATGATTCCCCGGCGCGCTGGAATATCCTGGCCCAGCAAACCCTGATGGCGCAATCGAGCCAGGTGCCCATCGTGCGGCCCGGCGACGAGCGCGTCTGGACCGATGGCTGGGATGGCTATCCCATGGCGCGCCAGCACCTGCTCGACGCCTTGCGCAGCAGCAAGGCCAGCAACCCGCTGGTACTGTCGGGCGACGTACACACCTTTTATGCGACGGAACTGAGCCGCAACGCCATGCGGCCCACCGGCAAGGATAATCCCGTGCTGGCGACTGAGTTTTGCGGCACCTCGATCACCTCGAGTTCCCGCCCGCAGGCGCGCACGGACCAGTATGTGGCGATGAATCCGCACATCCGCTACGGACGCAGCGACAAGCGCGGCTATATGTTGCTGGAGATCACGCCTGAGAAAATGACGACTCTGTTCCAGGGGCTGGACAATGTGCGCGACAGCGCGTCCACCATCGCGACACTGGCCAGCTTCACCGTGCAGGACGGCAAGGCGGGCCTGCAACGCACCTAGGCTACGCTTTTCAAGGCGTCGCGGTAACGCCGGCTGACGGGCACTTCGCCGCCCGTGGACAGCACGGCGCGCGCATCGCCCGATTCCAGCGGTGCAATGGCCTGCACGAAGTCGAGGTTGACGATATAGCTGCGGTGCACGCGCAGGAAGCGTTTACTATCGAGGCGGCGCTCGATGGCGGCCATGGTCGAGCGCAGCGGATAATCGTGGCCGCGCACATGCAGGTTCACATAGTTGCCCCAGGCCTGTATCCACTCGATATCGGCAGCCGGCAGCAGAAAATCCTTGCCCAACTTGCGCACCAGGAAACGCTCCGGCTGCTGCACCGGCTCCACGGCCGGCCCTGCGTCGGGTTCGCCCAGCAAGGTCGCCTCGCCTTGCCAGCGCATCAGCAGCAACTGGTAAAAGCCCGTGAACAATAAAATGGAGAAGTAAGTACGCACATCCTTGACATATTCATAAGGCAATTCGCGCCACCAGTTACCGAAATCATAATCGCTGCCGGCGCTCCAGTACGCCAGCTTGCGCAAGGCCACCATGGCCAGCACATGCACGAGGCTGTAGACCAGCGAGGCGATCAGGTGCCAGCGCAGGTTCTGGCGCTGGAACACCAGGTGCAAGGGCCGCAGTTGGTTAGCCAGGATCACCGCCGGCACCAGCGCCAGCAGCACCAGGTTGCTGCTCCACTCCCACACGGCCACTTCCCAGAATGGCGTAGTGAGCCCGGCACGTTGGCGGTCGGTCCAGCTAATCCAGGAGTTGAGCGACGTTTGCAGCAGATACAGGACGATCCAGAAAGCTGGCTCGGCGATCTGGCGCCAGCGTTGATATATTTGCAATAAATCGGTGGAAGACAGGCGCATGGTGTCGGACGGTGAATTAGTTGCATGATTGTAAGGTCCCAAAGCCGTCCCAGCGTCACCACTCGTCACAAACAGCCCGCAATTGATCACTTTTTACTGGATCGCCCCATGCGACCTGCCTATGCTGGGCTCTTCCTTCACCAACGGACCCGCGACCATGAGCATCCATTCCCGCCGTTACGATATCGACGCCTTGCGCTTTCTTGTCTTCAGCCTGCTGATCGTCTACCACACAGCCATGCTGTACTTGGACGGTGCCGCCTTCCACATGAAGAGCAGCTACTTGACGGAAACATTGAACTTTCCCATGGTCTTTATCAACCGGTGGCGCATGGAAATCGTGTTCCTCATTTCCGGCGCGTCGTGCGCCATGATGACGCAAACGTCCAGGGGAACTTTCTTACTGCGGCGTATCAAGCGCCTGCTGCTACCCCTGCTGTTTGGCGTGCTGGTGGTGATACCCGTGCAGCCATATTGCGAGGGGGTCAGCAACGGCCTGGTCGAACCCGGCTATGGAGCATTTCTGCTCCATTACTTTGGCGGCTATGCCTGGCCGGCCGGCGCCTTTACGGGCTGGAAAACCAGTTTTACCTGGAACCATCTGTGGTATCTGGTGTATCTGTTGCTGTACACCATCGTGCTGGTGGCGCTGCAACCACTGCTGGCCAGGGCCAGGCCGCTGTTGACGGGACTGCGCGGCTGGCGCCTGTTGATCCTGCCGGCCCTGCCCGCGCTGGCGGCAACCGCATTCCTGAAACTGCGTTATCCGGAAACCCATGCGCTGGTGAAAGACTGGTACGCGCACGCCATTTATTTCACCATGTATCTGTATGGCTGGTGGCTGGGCAACGACAAGGGAGTGTGGCAAGAATTGGCGCGCTTGCGCTGGCATACGCTGCTGTTGGCGCCCTGCACGTTTGCCGTGTATCTGGGCTTTGACCTCGTATATTCGGAAAACCTGCTGACCTGGGCCTCGCTGGGTTCCTGGCCCATGCGCAACCTGTACATGTGGCTGGCCATCTGCGCCATCCTGGGCTGGTCGCACACCTTGCTGAATAAACCTTTTGCCTGGCTGCCATGGGCGCGCCAGGCCGTGTTTCCCTGGTACATACTGCACCAGAGCGCGATTATCGTGCTGGCTTACTGGCTGGTGCCGCTGAAGCTGGGCCCCGTGCTCGAACCGCTGCTGGTACTGGCTGGCACGGTGGCGATCTGCTGGCTGGGAACGTCGCTGCTGATCAGCAAAGTGAACTGGCTGCGCCCCTGCTTCGGCCTGCCCGCCAGGCCACGGCAAGCCGTCGCGGCGGACACAGCCCTGGTGGCGAATTAAGCTACCTTCTTTTCGTCGCGCAATTGACGGCGCAAGATCTTGCCGACATTCGTCTTCGGCAATTCATCGCGGAACTCGATGTATTTCGGTTTCTTGTAGGCCGTCAATTCATGCTTGCAATGCTCGCGGATCTGTTCCACCGTCAGGTTCGGGTCCTTGCGCACGACAAACACTTTCACGGCTTCACCCGCGTTGGCGTCCGGCACGCCGATGCAGGCGCATTCGAGCACACCCGGACACGACGCGACCACGTCTTCCACTTCGTTCGGATACACATTGAAGCCGGAGACGATGATCATGTCTTTCTTGCGGTCCACGATTTTGACGTAGCCGCGCTCGTCCATGACGCCCACATCGCCCGTCTTGAAGTAGCCGTCGGCCGTCATCGACTTGGCCGTCTCGTCCGGACGCTGCCAATATCCCGCCATCACTTGCGGACCGCGCACGGCAATTTCGCCCGGCTCGCCCAGCGGCACTTCCACGCCGTCATCATTCAGAATAGCCACTTCCGTCGACGGGAAAGGCAAGCCGATGGTGCCCGTAAATTCCGTGATGTCGACGCGGTTGCCCGTCACCACGGGTGACGTTTCCGACATGCCATAACCTTCGATCAACGGGCATCCCGTCAGTTTCAGCCAGCGTTCTGCCACGTTGCGTTGCAGGGCCATGCCGCCGCCATTGCACACTTTGTAGCTGGAGAAATCGAGCTTGGCGAAGTCCGCATTATTCAGCAGCGCGTTGTACAAGGTATTGACGGCCGGGAAGACGACGATCTTGTGCTTGCTCAATTCCTTGACAAAACCAGGGATGTCGCGCGGATTCGGAATCAGCACGCTCATGCCACCCAGGCGCATGCCCATCAGGGCGCTGACCGTCAGCGAGTAGATGTGATACAGGGGCAAGGCGCACATGAATCCCATCGAGGTGGCGCGCATTTCCTTGGTCATCACGGGCGCCATCCACGCCTCGTTTTGCAGCACGTTGGCGATCACGTTACGGTGCAACAGCATCGCGCCTTTCGACACGCCCGTCGTGCCGCCTGTGTATTGCAGGAAGACGATATCGTCATGTCCCTGCTGCACCGGCGTCAGGCTCAAGCGTGCACCCTCGGCCAGCACCTTGTTGAAACTGATGGCGTTCGGCAAGGAGAACGCCGGTACCATTTTCTGGATCTTGCGCACGACGAAATTGACGATGGTGCCCTTCAAGCCGCCCAGCAGGTCGCCCATGCTGGCGACGATCACATGCTTGACCTGGGTATGCGGCAACACCTGCTCAACCGTCGTGGCGAAGTTTTCCAGCACGATGATCGCTTCGCTGCCCGAATCGACCAGCTGGTGCTGCAGTTCGCGCGGCGTGTACAGCGGATTGACGTTGACCACCGTATAGCCGGCGCGCAGGATCGCGGCCATCGCCACCGGATATTGCAGCACGTTCGGCAGCATGATCGCCACGCGCGCGCCCGTCTTCAGGCCCTTGCTTTGCAGCCAGGCGCCCATCTGCAGCGACAACTGGTCGAGCTCGCGGTAGGTGAGGAATTTATCCATGCACACGAAAGCGTTGCGGTCCGCATATTTCTGGAACGACTCTTCCAGCAAATGCGTGACGGAGCGGTATTGCGTGCAATCAATCTCTGCGGGCACGCTGTCCGGGTACGACTTCAACCAAATCTTGTCCATCTCGCCTCATCTTTATCTGTAAAAGGGATGCGCCTCCTGGCGCATCCACACTGTTTATGCTGCTATCTTCGTTTCATCGCGCAGGGCGCGACGCAAAATCTTGCCGACGTTGGTCTTCGGCAGTTCATCGCGGAACTCGATGTATTTCGGCCGCTTGTAGCCCGTGAACTGCTCCTTGCAATACGCGGCCAGCGCGGCCTGGGTCAGGTTGGGGTCCTTGCGCACGACAAATATTTTCACGGCCTCGCCCGAGTGTTCGTCGGGCACGCCCACGCAAGCGCACTCAAGCACGCCCGGATGGGCCGCGATGACGGCTTCGACTTCGTTCGGATACACATTGAAGCCGGAAACGAGGATCATGTCTTTCTTGCGGTCGACAATCTTCACGTAGCCGCGCTCATCCATGATGCCCACGTCGCCCGACTTGAAATAACCATCCGGTGTCATGACCTTCGCCGTTTCATCGGGACGGTTCCAGTAGCCGCTCATCACTTGCGGGCCACGGATGGCGATCTCGCCCGTCTGGCCCAGCGGCACTTCCTTGCCGTCATCGTCGAGAATGGCGACCTCCGTCGATGGAATCGGCAAGCCGATGGTGCCGGAAAACGCCGTGCTGTCGGCGCGGTTGCAGGTGGCCACAGGCGACGTTTCCGACAAGCCATAACCTTCGATGATGGACACGCCCGTCACCTGCAGCCACTTGTCGTTGACGGCTTGCTGCACCGCCATGCCGCCGCCATTGGCGATCTTCAGGCCCGAAAAATCGAGCTTGGCGAAATCGGGGTGATTGACCAGCGCGTTATACAGCGTATTGACCGCCGGCAGCAGGTTGAATTTGTACTTGCCCAACTCCTTGATCAGGCCCGGGATATCGCGCGGATTCGGGATCAGGATATTCAGGGCGCCCACGCGCGTGCCCCACATCGCGCACGCTGTCAGGGCAAAGATATGGTACAGCGGCAAGGCGCAGACGACGATCATCTGTTCGCGGCTGTTCTGGTCGAGCGCCGCGCCCGACCACGCTTCGCTTTGCAGCACATTGGCGATCACATTGCGGTGGCTCAGGGTCGCGCCTTTCGACACGCCCGTCGTGCCACCCGTATATTGCAGAAAAGCGGGATCGTTGATACTCAGCTCGACGGGCGTGAGCTTCATGCGGCTGCCCAGCGCCAGCGCCTGCTTGAAACGCATGGCGTTCGGCAAGGAATACGCGGGCACCATCTTCTTGACGTTGCGCACGACAAAATTGACGATCATGCCCTTCAAGCCACCGAGCATTTCGCCCATGCTGGCGACGACGATGTGCTTGACGGCCGTCTTGCTCAATACTTGCTCGACCGTATGGGCAAAATTTTCCAGCACGATGATCGCTTCGCTGCCCGAATCGTTGAGCTGGTGCTCGAGTTCGCGCGGCGTATATAAAGGGTTGACGTTAACCACCGTGTAGCCGGCGCGCAGCACGGCCGCGATCGCGACCGGATACTGGAGTACGTTCGGCATCATCAGGGCCACCCTGGCCCCCTTCTTCAGCCCACGGCTTTGTAGAAAGGCCCCCAGCTGGCGCGAATAGGTATCGAGTTCGGCATAGGTGAGAAATTTGTCCATGCAGACATAGGCATTGCGATCCGCATATTTTTGAAACGCTTCTTCCAGCAAATGCACCAGCGAACGATATTGATCAGGATCGATGTCGGCGGGGACGCCGGGAGGATACGACTTCAGCCAAATTTTTTCCATCCTGTGCCTCTTGTCTCGAATAATCGTGGGGGAGCCGGCGCACCCTGCCGGCGCGGATCATTGCTGCGGATTCTGTTGTCCGGCAGTCAGTTTGAGCATTCTGACGAGCAATTGCTCTATGCTACTAATGCGATGCTATCGGGCGCCGCGCTTCCATGCAAGCGCTTTCAACAGTATTCGAGCGGCAACTCTAGGGGTATTTTATGCTGCAACGCAGCATGACAAATACACTGTTGCAGGATCGTCCGCCTCGGCGTACTGGACAATCTTTACGGGTCAGGGGCTGGACAATTGTTCCAGCGCACGCCTGCGCTCAGGCTTCTTGATCTGGGCCATTGTGTGCACTGCAGCATAAAAAGCACGAAAGTTCTTTTTTTCTTCCAGCAATTTTTTGAAGGCAGGCAAAAATTCATTGTAGGTAGACACGGAAGCCAGGTGCGCATTGCTCAAGGGCTGCTCGAACCAGCGGTCGTAACCGGCAAAACCACCCCAGTTTTTCTTCAGCACCTGATATGCGTCTTGCAATGCCGCAAACACCTGCGCCTTGCGCGCGCGCTTGTCCGCATCGCTGGCGTCGCTCGCATACACGGCTTCCAGCTCGCCCCGGTAGTGCAGCAGCAAGGCGAGGAAATCCTGGCGCCGCGCCGCGTACTGGGCGTAGGCCGCGCGCATCGCGTCATTGCCCTCGCGCGCCAGCCAGCGCTGCACGCCCGCCTCTTCCACGGCGCTGGCAAACGATTCGTTGAAGGCCGAATCGCCGGGCACGTACACCACCTGGTGCGCCAGTTCATGGAAAATCAGGCGCGCCAGTTCCGCATCGTTGTAGTTGATAAAGGTCGACAGCAGCGGGTCGTCGAACCAGCCCAGGGTGGAATACGCGGGCACGCCGCCCACCTGCACGTCGTAATGCTGGGCGCGCAGTTCGTCGGCATACGCCAGCGCCTCGTCCTTGCTGTAATAGCCGCGGTAATTGACGCAGCCGGCGATGGGAAAACACCATTGCAGCGGCTGCAGCGACAATTCCGGCGTGGCCACCACGTTCCACAGCACGAAGGGGCGCCGCAGGGCGGCGTAGTTCTTGTAGCTGCCATTGTCGGGCAAATCCAGTTCGCTGACGGCAAAGCGGCGGATCTGCTGCGCCTTGGCCAGGCGCACTTTCAGGCGCGGCTCGGTGGCCGGATCATCGAGCCAGTCACCGATGGGACGCGCGCCGGACCACAGCGCATATTGCCCCTGCGCCGCCTGCGTGTAGTAGCGCAATTGCGTGCAGCCGCCCAGCGGCAGGCACAGCAGGCCGACAAGCAAGCGGGCCGGCCAGCTTGCCATGTCAGGCAACCTTTTCCACTTCGACCAGCGTGTCGTAGAAGGTCGGCGCGCGGCCCATGTCCGTCAAGCGCTGGCTGGTCACTTCATTGGCGTTCTTGCCGTCGCTGGCGAGTTTCTTCCACCACACAGACAAGCCCACCACCAAGCCTTTCCTCGCCTTGTCCGTGACCCTGGCCTTGGCGACAAAGCTGCCGCGGTCATTAAAGATGCGCACCATGTCGCCGGCCGCGATGCCGCGCGCGGCGCAGTCGTCCGGGTGGATGTCCAGGTGCGGCTCGCCCTCGGCCGCGCGCAGGCTTTTCACGTTCACAAAGGTGGAATTGAGGAAATTGCGTGCCGGCGGCGAAATCATGGCCAGCGGGAAGCGCGCCGCCAGCGCGGGATTGCTGGCTGGCGATTCGTGCGGTGCGATATACGTGGGCAAGGGATCGAGACCCGCCTGCGCCATGGCGCTGGAATAGAACTCGCATTTGCCCGATGGCGTGGGGAAACCACCTTCGGCGAAGGGCGCTGCGGCCATGGCCAGCTTTTGCCAGCCCCTGCGCTTCAGCGATTCCCAGTCGAAATGCACGGCGCGCGCATCCGTGTTGTCGAAGGCCTTGGCCGCCAGCGCATCGTCGCTTTCCTGGAAGCACGGGTCATCAAAGCCCATGGATTGGGCCAGCAAGCGGAAGATTTCCGTATTCGCCTTCGCTTCACCCAGCGGCGCCACGGCCGCGTTGTTCGCCATCATGTACAGGTGGCCGTAGGTGGAATGCGCATCGATGTGTTCCAGCTGCGTGGTGGCGGGCAGCACGATGTCGGCGTAATCGACGGTATCGGTCTGGAAGTGCTCGAGCACGACCGTAAACAAATCCTCGCGGGCAAAACCCTGCGCCACTTTCGAGGAATCGGGCGCCACGGCCAGCGGATTCGAGTTGTAGACGATCACGGCTTCGACTTGCGGGCCGAACTCGGGCGAAGCGGCTTTCAGCAAATCGTCGCCGATGGTGCTCATGTTGATGGTGCGCGGCGTGCCTTTCAATAGATCCGGGCGCTGCAAGGCCTTGCGGTTGACGGGGAAGGAACCCGAGCTCGACAGCTGCATGCCGCCAGCCGGATGGCGCCAGGCGCCCGTCAGCGCGGGCAGGCAGGCAATGTTGCGCACGGCCATGCCGCCGCCATGCACGCGCTGCACGCCATAGTTGGCACGGATGGCGGCGCCCTCGCCAGAACGGCATGCCCGGCCGTACAGGCGCGCCAGTTCCACCACTTCCGTGGCCGTGATGCCGCAGACCTCGGCTACGCGCTCGGGCGGCCATTCCAGCGCCCGCTGTTGAAGTTCGGGATAGCCGATCGTGTATTGCGCAATATAGTCATGGTCGACCAAGTCTTCGCTGATCAACACATGCATCAAGCCCAGCGCCAGGGCCGCGTCGGTGCCCGGCAGCAAGGCGACGTGCTGGTGGCATTTCTCGGCCGTCAGCGAACGGTAGGGGTCGATGGCGATCAGGGTGGCGCCGTTGCGCTTGGCTTCCTGCGCGCGCATCCAGAAATGCAGGTTCGAGGCGATCGGGTTGCCGCCCCAGATGATGATCAATTTCGCGTTCTGGAATTGTTCCAGGTCCGTGCCAATGCTGGCGCCCACCGTGTAGCGGTAGCCGGTGGCGCCGGCCGAGGCGCAGATGGTGCGGTCCAGCAAGGAGGCGCCCAGCTGGTTGAAGAAACGCGAGGACATCGACTCGCCCTGCACCAGGCCCATGGTGCCGCAGTAACTGTACGGCAAGATCGCCTGCGGATCGCGCGCGGCGATCGGTTTCAAGCGGTCCGCGATGGTTTGCAATGCCTCTTCCCAGCTGATGCGCTCGAACTTGCCTTCGCCTTTCTTGCCCACGCGGCGCAGCGGATGCAGCAGCCGGTCCGCATGGTAGGTGCGTTCCGTGAAACGCGACACCTTGGTGCACAGCACGCCCGCCGTGGTCGGGTGGTCCGGATCGCCCTTGACGGCGGTGGCCACGCCATCGGTCACCGTGACGAGCAAGGCGCAGGTATCGGGGCAGTCGAGCGGGCAGGCGGCGCGCACTTGGGTGGTGGTCATGGGGCAATCCAAAAACGTTGGGGGAAGGCGATACTGTAAACCATTCCGCTCGCTTGCTGTTGGCGCCGTGGCAAGCACGTCCGTGCGCTGGATTTACCCGGCAAACAAGGGCTACAATGCACTATTAGCCGCGCCTGTTTTTGATCAAACAAGCGCGGTCCGGCGCGCCATACATTGCTGCGTGCCAGCATCCACAGGAGAGTCCCATGAAACTAGTTGATCCGATCTTGGCGTTTCAATCCGAGCTGCAAGGTATCCGCCGCGACCTGCATGCGCATCCCGAGCTGTGCTACGAAGAACAGCGCACCTCGGACGTGGTCGCCGCCAAGCTGACGGAATGGGGCATTCCCGTGGTGCGCGGTCTGGGCCGTACTGGCGTGGTCGGCATCATCAAAAATGGTACTTCCACACGCGCCATCGGCTTGCGCGCCGACATGGATGCCTTGCCCATGCAGGAAATGAATACCTTCGAGCATGCCTCGCGCCACCCGGGCAAGATGCACGCCTGCGGCCACGACGGCCATACGGCCATGCTGCTCGGCGCGGCCCATTACCTGGCGCAACACCGCAACTTCGACGGCACCGTTTACCTCGTCTTCCAGCCGGCCGAGGAAGGCGGTGCCGGCGCGCGCGAAATGATAGCGGATGGCTTGTTTACCCGCTTTCCCATGGATGCCATCTACGGCATGCACAACTGGCCAGGCGCGGAAACGGGTACCCTGAGCGTGGTGGAGGGTCCAATGATGGCGTCCAGCAATGAATTCCACGTCACCGTCAAAGGCAAGGGCGCGCATGCGGCCCAGCCTCACAAAGGCATCGACCCCGTGATGGTGGCCGTGCAAATCGCCCAAAGCTGGCAAACCGTCATCACGCGCAACAAGAGTCCGCTCGACACGGCCGTACTGTCGATCACGCAAATCCATGCGGGCAGCGCCACCAATGTGATTCCCGATGACGCGAGCCTGGTCGGCACCGTGCGCACCTTTACCACGCCTGTGCTGGACCTGATCGAAGAACGCATGCGCGACATCGCCGTGCACACGGCCGCCGCCTTTGGCGCGGAAGTCGAGTTCCACTTCAAGCGCAACTATCCGCCGCTGGTCAACCATGCGAAGGAAACGGCGTTTGCCGTCGACGTGATGAAAAGCGTGGTGGGCGCGGACAAGGTCAACGCAAATGTCGAACCGACCATGGGCGCGGAAGATTTCGCCTTTTTCCTGCAAGAAAAGGCCGGCTGCTACATCTTCATCGGCAATGGCGATGGCGAGCACCGCGATGGCGGCCACGGACTGGGGCCGTGCGTCTTGCACAATGGCAGCTATGACTTCAACGACAATCTGTTGCCCATCGGCGCCAGTTTTTGGGTCAAGCTGGCCGAAGCGAGCCTGCCCATCGCTTGATTCAGCTCAGTTGATCTGGACCAGTGCCCAGGCGCTGGCCCGGATTCAACGCTTCCAGGGCCAGCAAGGCGGCCGCGTGGTCCGCCGTCGGGTGGCTGGTGGCAAGGGTTTCATAGCGCTGCGTCACCAGTTGCGTCACCGGCAAGGTGACGCGGGCGGTCTCGGCCGCCGCGAGGATGTTGTGCATGTCCTTGATCTGGCTTTTCACCTGGCCGCCGGCAACAAAGTTGCGCTCCAACATGCGCTGGCCATGCACCTCCAAAATCTTGCTCTCGGCAAAACCACCACGAATAGCAGCGCGTACGGCGCTCGCATCGGCGCCGGCCGCCTGGGCCAGCAGCAAGGCTTCCGCCACGATAGTCAATGTCGCGCCGACGATCAGCTGATTGCACAGCTTGGCCACTTGGCCGCTGCCGGCCGGCCCCACCAGAGTCGGGCGCCCCATGGCCGCCAGAATCACTTCAACACGGGCGTAATCGCCAGCGCTGGCGCCAGCCATGATGGCCAGGGTACCGGCCTGCGCCCCGCCGACGCCGCCCGATACGGGTGCGTCGATGAAACCATGACCTGCAGCATGTAAAGTGGCATGAAATTGCTGGGCTTCCGACTGCTTCGTGGAACTCATATCGATCCAGATCGCGCCAGCGGGCAAGGACGGCAACGCCTCTTGCAGCACCTGCGCCACGATGGGACCGGCTTCCAGCATCGAGATGACCACGTCCGCGCCATTGACAGCCTCAGCCACGGAAAAGGCCGGCTGCGCCCCTGCCGCACGCAGGACTTCGGCCTTGCTGTGCGTGCGATTCCAAATTGTGACAGAATATCCAGCGCGTAGCAGGCACCGGACCATCGGATCCCCCATCAGACCGATACCAAGAAATGCGATTTTTGTAGAGAATGTCAATTGAACCCCTGAGATCAACAAGTGGCGAGAGCGGCATGCAAAACAAGGTGCCTGTACAAACAAGACAAGCCTAACGGCCAATTTTACGATGAAAGCCTCTATGTTCTTCAAGAAGAATCTCCTCAAATCCATCGCCGCCGTTACCGCGCTGATGGCGGCCAACGCCGGCTTTGCCGCGGACGGCAAACTGATCGACTCCGTCTACGGCGAATATGCCAAGGGCGTCAAAGTACAGATGTTGCGTGCTGGCGTGACCTCGAACTGGGATAAGGCCTGGTTTGTATCGAATGGCACGCAGCTGAGCGGTTACTGGGATGCCAGCATCGGCGGTTGGGATGGCAAGAGCTATCGCAACGTCCCTGGCCAGCATCAAAAACTGTGGGACCTGGGCTTTACCCCTGTCTTCCGCTTTGAAAACACGAATAAGCTGGGCTTCTACGCGGAAGGCGGCATTGGCGTGCACATGCTGTCCAAGCTGTACGATAACGACGATAACCGCCTGTCGACCCACTTCCAGTTCGGCGACCATATCGGCATCGGGTATGTCTTCAATAACAAATGGGAAGTCGCTGCGAAAATCCAGCATTTCTCGAACGGCGGCTACAAGAAACCGAACAGCGGCGTCAATTACATGAACGTCAAAGTCGCTTATCACTTTTAATTGGTTTGATAAATGACAAAGGCAGCGCGCAGCGCTGCCTTTTTTTTCGTCGCTTGATTCGCATTGCAATAGCCGGGGTCAGACCCTCCATGCCGCAAACGCAGGGGCTTGCGCTGTCGCTCGCGGGGGTCGGCGTAGGTCGGCTTAGCGCTGCGCGCGTAATCCGACACCACCAGCGGCGCCAAACAAGCACCACAAAACCCCCAGACGAAAAAAAACCCGACCATTGCTGATCGGGTTTTTCTCTTACTGCGAATAACAAGCCTGACGATAACCTACTTTCACACTGGTTGCAGCACTATCATCGGCGCAAAGTTGTTTCACGGTCCTGTTCGGGATGGGAAGGGGTGGGACCAACTTGCTATGGTCATCAGGCATAACTTGTACTGGCGTTTGTCCTCA
>NZ_NEHB01000014.1 GCF_002127655.1 Janthinobacterium sp. GW456P | reverse complement strand
TGACCGACGGCTACGACTGCTATCAGAATGCGCTGGCCGAACGCATCAACGGCATTCTGAAAGGCGAGTTCCTGCTGAATCGACCTGCCGACCTGAAACAGGCGAGCAAAATGGTGGCGCAATCGGTGCGGATCTATAACCAGGAACGGCCGCATACGGCGCTGAAATACAAAACGCCCGATGCGGTGCATCGGGCGTTTTTACAGCAATAAATACTGTCAACCTATTTTAGGACTGGACATCGGCAAAATGGTCTAGGCGAAAAAAAAGGAGCGTCAGCTCCTTTTTCGTACCGGCATGACGGCTGTTACGCCGTCGCTTCGCCGCCCAGCGCTTCGACCACGTCGGCCATCAGCTTGGCGAGCTCGCCCGTCATCAGCATCACGTCGCCGTCGAAACGCTCTTCGTCGTTCTTTGTGCTCGATTCCGTTTCCTTGATCACGTCGAGCGGCTTGACGCTCTTGATGGCCAGCGATTCCGTCAGCACGAACGAGATCTTGTCGTTCCACGTCATGGCCAGGCGCGTGCACTGCTTGCCGGCCGCGATGTGGCGGCGCACGTCGTCCGCTTCCAGGGTGTGGCGCACGTAGCGCACGGTGGCCTTGCTTTCGCCCGTGGCGCGCAATTCCGTGTCCATGTCGACCGTGAAGCCGGCCGGCGCATCGTCCGCCTGCAGCCATTCCGTCATCACCGCCACGGGCGAGCGCTGCACGCGCAGGCTTTCCAGCGGCAGCTTGTCGACGGCTTTGAGCAGCAGCTTGATAACTTCATCGGCTTTCGCCGGGCTGGCGGCATCGACCACCAGCCAGCCATTGACGGGATCGATCCAGGTCCAGACGTTGCTGCGGATGCTGAAGGCGCGCGGCAGCAGTTCGTCGGCCACGCGTTCCTTCAATTCCTTCATGGCTTTCTTGCCAGGCGCAAAGCCTTGCGCTTCTTCCATCTCGGCGGCGCGGGCCTTGGCCACCTGGTTGATGACGGTCGCTGGCAGCAGTTTCTTTTCCGTGCCCAGCAAGATCAGCATCTGCTTGTTGACCACGTGGACCAGACCGCCGTTCGGGCGTGGCGTATCCCAGCCCTGGCGCATCAGATCCATGCTGGTCGCCGGCGTAAATTTGTTCGAGGACAAGGCCTCTTCCAGTTGTTCTGGCGTATAGGCCCACGGTGCGGGCAGGCGGTAAATCTGAAGATTCTTGAACCACATAGTTTTTGTCTTCCGTTTGTTTCAGTAGTGCCAGGGGAACGCCATTCTACACTTTCGACGTGAAAATACCGTCAAAAGCGCGGTCTGGCGCGGTATGTATCTTGTAGGAAACGCTGCTACAGGGCGGGAAACAGCTCCGCCTGGGCGGGTATCTGCCGCGTCACGACGGCCGGATCGGACAAGGTCGAGATGCGCACGCCCAGCAGGCGGATTTTTTTCTCAAATGGCACGCGCCGCAGGCAATCGCGGCTGGCGCGCAGGATGGCGGCGGCGTCCGCCGTGGCACTGGGCAAGGTGATGTCGCGCGTGACGGTGCTGAAATCCTCGAAGCGCAGCTTGATGCCCACCGTGCGCCCCGCCAGCGACTGTTTATCGAGGTCGCCCGCCACGCGCGTGCACAGGCTTTCCAGTTTTTCCGACAGGGTGGCGCGGTCGCGCACCACCTGCAAGTCGCGCTCGAACGTCGTTTCGCGGCTGACGGATTTGGTTTCGCGGCTCGTCTGCACGGGCCGCTCGTCGATGCCCAGCGCCGCCTGGCGCAGCCAGCCTGTGTACAGGTCGCCGAACTGCGTGCGCAGCATGGCCATATCGGCCCGCGCCAGCTCGCCGATGGTCACGATGCCCAGCGCTTCGAGCTTGGCCGTGGCCTTCGGGCCGATGCCATTGATCTTTTTCGCCGGCAAGGGCCAGACCCGCGTTTCCACATCCTCGGGCGACAAAATGGTGAGCCCGTCGGGCTTTTCCAGGTCGGAACAGATTTTCGCAAGCAATTTATTCGGCGCCAGGCCGATCGAGCACGACAGGCCCGTCGCCTCGAACACGGCCGCCTTCAGGCGCGCCGCCATGGCCGGCGCCTGCTCGCCATGTTCCGTCAGGTCGACATAGATTTCATCGATGCCCACGTTCTGGATGATGGGGCACAACTGGGCCACGGCTTGCTTGAAGCGGGCCGAATAGTCGCGGTAAGCCTCGAAATCGGCGGGTAGCAAGATGCTGTCGGGTGCCAGTTTCGCCGCTTTCATGATGCCCATGGCGGAAAACACGCCGAACGCGCGCGCCGCATACGTCGACGTGGTGACGACGCCGCGCCCCACGTAGTCGCGCATGCGTGCAAACTGCCGCGTGCCATCTTCTTGCAGCAGGGGTTGCTGCAGCCGGCCGCCGCCGATGACGACGGCTTCGCCGCGCAATTCCGGATATTTCAACAGTTCCACGGATGCAAAGAAGGCGTCCATGTCCAGATGGGCTATCCAGCGGCGCGGTTCAGGCAATGTAGGGGCAGATGTGGTCAAGGACACCTCGCGGCGCGATACTGTAGTTATATACAGTATCGCTGGAAATGCCCATCGATGCAAGTTGAAACGCATGCGCACGCCGGTTGCTTTTCTCAATAGCAAGATTACAATCCTGACATGACTATAAAAGGAGTTGCCTTGTCTACAGCACATCAAGCGTTGCGCCACCTGGCCGTCTGCTCATCCATCCTGCTGTCCACGCTGGCGCCATCCGCGCTGGCCGCCGACGCCACCGCCCCCGTCGCCGCCAAGACAGCCTGGCAGGAAACGCGCCATGGCACGGTCGTCACGGACGACTACCGCTGGCTGCAAAAGAAGMCCGATCCCGCCGTGATCGACTACCTGAATGCGGAAAACGCCTACACGGCCGCCGTCACGGCCCCGATCCAGCCGCTGGCCGACAAGGTCTACGCCGAGATCAAGGGCCGCATGCAGGAAGTGGACCTGTCCGTGCCTGCGCGCCAGGGCAATTTCTACTATTACACGCGCATGGAAGCGGGCAAGCAATACCCGATACACTGCCGCCGCCCTGTCGCTGCCGGCGGCGCTTACGATGCGCAGGCGCTTGAAGAAATCCTGCTGGACCAGAACCAGTTGGCCGAAGGCCACAAATTCTTTGCCGTGCGCGCGTTTGCCGTCAGCCCGAACGAACAATTGCTGGCCTACACCACCGACACGACGGGCTTTCGCCAGTACGAACTGCATGTCAAGGATCTCAAAACAGGCAAGTTGCTCACGGACAGCATGCCGCGCGTGACGTCCCTGGCCTGGGCGGCGGACAATGCCACCCTGATGCTGACGCAGGAAGACGCCACCACCAAGCGCGCGGACCGCTTGTTCCGTCTGCCACTGGGCGGCACGCTGCAGCAGGTCTACCACGAGCCGGTGGAACAGTTCGCCATCGGCGTGAGCCGTACGCGCGACCAGCGCTACTTTGTGCTCACGGCGCGCAGCACGGATACCAGCGACGTGCTGCTGCTGCCGACAAGCAAGCCGGAAGGCAGTTTTCAAAGCGTGCTCAAGCGCGAAAAAGGCCACCGCTACAGCATCGAGCACCGCGACGGACAGCTTTACATTCTCACCAATAAGGACGCGAAAAATTTCCGTGTCGTCAGCGCACCGCTGTCGGATCCGCAGCCGAAGCACTGGAAATCCGTCGTGCCGCATAACAAGGATGCCGTGATCCAGTCCATCGACGTCTTCCAGGGCTACCTGGTGGTGATGGAAAAGGCGCGCGCCCTGAACCGCGCGCGCATCCATGATTTCGCGCGCAATAGCTGGAAGACGGTGCAGTTTGACGACCCTGTCTACCTGGCGACGGCGGCCGGCACGCCAGAATTTACGGCAACGCAATTTCGCATGTCCTACCAGTCGCCTGTCACGCCGCCCACTGTCATCGACGTGGCGATGCAAGATGGCAAGCGCACGGTGCTGAAACAGCAGGAAATCGTCGGCGGCTTTGACGGCAGCCGCTACACGACGCAGCGCCTGTGGGTGAAAGCGCGCGATGGCGTGCAAGTGCCGCTGTGGGTCGTCTACAAGAAGGGCGTCAAGCTCGACGGTTCCGCGCCGCTGCTGCTGTACTCGTATGGCTCGTATGGCATCTCCACGGAAGCCACTTTTTCCATCAGCCGCATCAGCCTGCTGGAGCGGGGGGTCATCTATGCGCAGGCGCATATCCGCGGCGGCACCGACATGGGCGAAGCGTGGCATGAAGACGGCATGCTGATGAAGAAGAAAAACACCTTCAACGACTTCATCGACAGCGCCGACTACCTGGTGCGCGAAAAATGGACGAGCCCGAACCGCCTGATCATCCAGGGCGGCAGCGCGGGCGGCTTGCTGATGGGCGCCGTCGTCAACATGCGTCCCGAGCTGTTCCACGCCGTGCACGCGGCCGTACCGTTTGTCGACGTGATGAACACCATGATGGACGCCAGCCTGCCGCTGACCACGGGCGAGTATCTGGAATGGGGCGACCCGAACCAGAAGGCCGCGTACGACTACATGCTCAGCTATTCGCCTTACGACAACATTGCGCGCAAGAATTATCCCGCCATGCTGGTGACGACGGGCCTGAACGACAGCCAGGTCATGTACTGGGAACCGGCGAAATACGTGGCCAAGCTGCGCGCGTATAAAACGGACGGTAATCCCCTGCTGCTGAAAACGAATATGGGCGCCGGCCATGGCGGCGCTTCGGGCCGCTACAACGCCATCGCCGAGAACGCATTCAATATGGCGTGGATGCTGTCGCAGTGGGGTATTACAGAGTAAAGTGAAAAAAGCGCTTGCAGAAGGATTTTAGCCATCCTATAATAGCGCCTCTTCCAGACGTGGTGACAAACGTCGGGATGGTTTTCTGAGACAAGCAACGGGTGCTTAGCTCAGTTGGTAGAGCGGCGCCCTTACAAGGCGTAGGTCGGGAGTTCGAGCCTCTCAGCACCCACCAAATCAGAAAACTGTCCAGTGCTTCATGGATCAGCAATACAGATCATACGAGCTTGGAGTGGTAGTTCAGTTGGTTAGAATACCGGCCTGTCACGTCGGGGGTCGCGGGTTCGAGTCCCGTCCGCTCCGCCAATAAAAGAAAAGCCCTTTGGTTCCCAGAACCGAAGGGCTTTTCCCATTTCCGCGCCAGAAAAAGCGCCGGCATCCCCACTTCTGAATATTTTTGCGTATTTCAGCAAAAAAACTGCCATTCCCCCTCAAGAATAGTTGCACAAGGGCGAAAGCGCCCCCTATAATAGTGCCTCTTCCAGACGTGGTGACAAACGTCGGGATAGTTTTCTGGGTATGCGGGTGCTTAGCTCAGTTGGTAGAGCGGCGCCCTTACAAGGCGTAGGTCGGGAGTTCGAGCCTCTCAGCACCCACCACCAATACAGAAAATTATCCAGTGCTTCATGGATCAGCAACACAGATCATACGAGCTTGGAGTGGTAGTTCAGTTGGTTAGAATACCGGCCTGTCACGTCGGGGGTCGCGGGTTCGAGTCCCGTCCGCTCCGCCAATAAAAGAAAAGCCCTTTGGTTCCTGGAACCGAAGGGCTTTTCCCATTTCTGGGCAGCAAATGCTCTAGAATCAGCGCTACCCTGACTCCGTCCCTGCCCGCATGCGCTTGCCCCGTAGTACTTCCCCCTATATCGCCCTGCGGCTGCGCCTAGCCCATCATGCTTTGTTGCAATTTACCGCCAGCCTGACGAGTTCCTTGGAAATTCTCGTGTTCCTGGCCGGTCCCGTCCTGCTGGGCTTGCTCAGCGTGATCGCCCTGCCCGGCTTTCTCGCCGTGAGCCAGCCCTGGCCCGCCGCCCTGGGTATCATCGTCACGCAGACCGTGCTCACTTGCCTGCCCGCCTGGCTGCTGCGCAAACGGTTGCTGCCGGCGAATACCGCCGCCTGGCTGCGCCAGCTGCCCTTGCCGCCGCGCCTGCGCTGGCAAGCCGATATCGCCGTGGCCGGCATGCTGATGCTGCCGCTGGGCCTTGCCTATGCCGTCTCTGCCGGCATCTGGCTGCTGCAGTCGCCGTCCTGGCTGCGCCCGGTCATCGCGCCCGGCATGGCCGCCACCCTCGCCGCCTGGCTGCTGGCCTGGCTGCTGACGACGCTCATCGTGAAGCAGCGCCTGCGCGCGCCGCGGTCCGCACACAGGGCGCGCCCGCCCACGATGACGGCCTATGTGCCGCAACGGCCCCGCTGCTCTACCCTGTTCCTGTGGCGCCAGCTGTTCTGGCTGCCGTTCTGGCGCAACGAGAACGTGATTGGCCTGCAGCAAAGCGCGCTGCTGGCCATGGCGGGCGCCAGCATGCTGGCCTGGCTACTGCACACGCCCCTCGTGCCCGCGCCGCTGCTCGGCCTGCTGGCCAGCGCCAGCCTGGTCATTGTGACGGACCGCGGCGACAAGGCCGTGCGCGAACAGATCGCCGTGCTGCGCCCCGTGCTGAACGCCTGGCCCCTGGCCCGCACGGCCCTGATGCGCCTGGCCTGCGCCGCCAGCCTGCTGCCCGCCTTTGCCGTGCTGCTGGCAGGCGCTGTCTTGCTCTACAACATCAACCCCGCCGCCTTGCAGCAGCGCGTCACCAGCGTGTATGCGCTGACGGCCAGCGCGGCCCTGCTGGCCATCGTGGGCCTGCCCCGCCTCACGGCGCGGGGCCGGGTCGCCCTCGTCATTTTCTCCATCCTTGCCTTGAGCGCCATCGGAAGCGAATTATGGAATTGAATGCCTGTTCTCCCACCCTGCACATCGCGCAGCTCGATTTTCACTTCCCCACGCACAGCGTGTTCCAGGGCTTCAACCAGCAATTCGGCCCCGGCGTCACCTGGCTGCGCGGCGCGAACGGCGCCGGCAAGACGACCCTGCTGAAGCTGGCGGGCGGCGCCCTGCTGCCCGCGAGCGGCACCATCCGCCTCGATGACGTCGACAGCGCGCATACGCCGCTGGCCTACCGCGCGCAAACGTTCTATTGCGGCGGCGACGCGCCCGCCCTGCCCTGGCTGCAAGTGCGCGAATTTCTCGACCTGCACCTGGCCCTCTACCCGGGCAGCGACGAATCCCTGCTGAACGCGGAACTCGACGCCTTTGCCCTGCTGCCATCACTGCAGCAAGGCATCACCGCCCTGTCCCTGGGTCAGCATAAAAAACTGCAACTGGCGCTGGCCCTGGCCTTGCCCGTGCACCTGCTGCTGATCGACGAGCCGTTCAACGGCCTCGACGCGGCCGCCATGGCGCACCTGCGCGCGCGCCTGGCCGACCCGGCCCGCCTGGCGCGCCAGTGCATCGTGCTGACCAGCCACCTGGAACCGCAACTGCCGCTGGCGGCGACCGTAGAACTGTGAAATATTGCTTTGAAGATCAGCCAGGAAGCGCTTAGGATGCCGTGTTGCAAAAACCGGCGATCCCGGTGCAACCAATACGATAAAACGGCGTGGTGACCCGCTGCGCCATACATTCCTGGAGAGATTATGTTGAATACACCCCGCAGCGCCCTGGCCATTCTGTGCGCCACCCTTGCCACCGTTGCCACCCCGGCCATCGCCGCCGGCCCCACGGGCACGGCCGCCGACTATGGCAGCAGCGCACCGCACGGCGCCGCCCAGCGCAGCATCGAGCTGCAGGCTGACACCCGCCACATCAACGTCACGCGCGGCGAAACCGTCACCATCGCGCGCGCCGGCCAGCGTTTTACGTGGCATGTGCAAACTTTTAACCATCAAACGACATTCGCACTGAGCGACATCGCGCCGAAGGACATGCCCGTTGACGGCATCGCGGTGTATGTGGCCGCCAATCCCCTGTACGCGGGCAGTTAAGTTTCTTCGAGACCTATAAAAAAACCGGAACCACCTTGCGGCCGTTCCGGTTTTTTTTCAGCGTGAAGATTTACGCCGTCAATGCTTCTTTCGCTGCGGACTCATCGACCACTTCCTCGTCGTCCGAGCGGATCAGGTGGTCAAAGGCGGACAGGGCTGCCTTGGCGCCTTCGCCGGTGGCGATGATGATCTGCTTGTACGGCACCGTCGTCACGTCGCCGGCCGCAAACACGCCGGGGATCGAGGTCTGGCCGCGGGCATCGACTTCGATTTCGCCGTGGCGCGACAGGGCGACCGTGCCTTTGAGCCACTCCGTGTTCGGCACCAGGCCGATTTGCACGAACACGCCTTCGAGCTCGACCTTCTTCGACTCGCCGCCGATGCGGTCCGTGTAGGACAGGCCGTTGACGATCTTGCCGTCGCCGTGGATTTCCGTGGTTTGCGCCGAGGTGATCACGGTCACGTTCGGCAGGCTGTGCAGCTTACGTTGCAGCACCGCATCGGCGCGCAGTTCCGCGCCGAACTCGATCAGGGTCACGTGTTTCACGAGGCCGGCCAGGTCGATCGCCGCTTCCACGCCCGAATTGCCGCCGCCGATCACGGCCACGCGCTTGCCCTTGAACAAAGGACCATCGCAGTGCGGGCAGTAGGCGACACCGTGGTTGCGGTATTCCTTCTCGCCCGGCACGTTGATTTCGCGCCAGCGGGCACCGGTGGCCAGGATGACGGTCTTGGCTTTCAGGACGGCGCCATGCGCCGTTTCAATCTCGATCAGCTTGCCCGGCGTCAACTTGGCGGCGCGCTGCGTATTCATGATGTCGACGTCGTATTCCTTGACGTGCTGTTCCAGCGCCACGGCGAACTTCGGACCATCGGTTTCCTTGACGGAAATAAAGTTTTCGATCGCCAGGGTATCGAGCACCTGGCCGCCGAAACGCTCGGCCAGCACGCCCGTGTTGATGCCCTTGCGGGCCGCGTAGATGGCCGCTGCCGCGCCGGCCGGGCCGCCGCCGACGATCAGCACGTCAAACACGTCTTTCTTGTTCAGCGCTTCCGCCTGGCGGGCGCCGGCATTGGTGTCGAGCTTGGCGAGGATTTCCTCGACATTCGTGCGGCCCTGGCCAAAGTGTTCACCATTGAGGAACATCATCGGCACGGCCATGATCTGGCGTTCTTCCACTTCTTGCGGGAATACGCCGCCATCGATGGTGGTGACCTTGATGCGCGGGTTGATCACGGCCATGGCATTCAATGCCTGCACCACTTCCGGGCAGTTATGGCAGGAGAGCGAAATAAACGTTTCAAACTCGTAATCGCCGTCGAGATTGCGGATCTGCTCGATCACGGCATCGTCGAACTTGATGGTGTGGCCGCCCACTTGCAGCAGCGCCAGCACCAGCGAGGTAAATTCGTGGCCCAGCGGCACACCGGCGAAACGCACGCCGATGTCGGAGCCGGTACGGTTGATGCTGAACGACGGGGTCCGTACGCCAGCGTCAAGGCGCTCGACCAGCGTGATCTTGTCGCTCAACAGGACTATTTCCTGGAGCAATTCCTTCATCTCGCGGGCTTTTGCGCTGTCATCGAGAGAGGCGACCAGCTCAAGCGGATACACCACTTTTTCCAGGTAGGATTTCAGTTGGGTTTTGAGGGTGGCATCTAACATGATTTTTTCTTCCTTTACAAATATTTAGGCGAATGCCGGGCCGGACGCCCGGTCCGGCATCGCGGTAACTACTTGTTTGCTACGTCGTGCATCGAAACTTAGATCTTGCCGACCAGGTCCAGCGATGGGGTCAGGGTCGCTGCGCCTTCCGTCCATTTGGCTGGGCACACTTCGCCTGGGTGGTTCGCCACGTACTGCGCGGCTTTGACTTTGCGCAACAGTTCTGCGGCGTCACGGCCGATGCCGTTGTCATGCACTTCCAGCACTTTGATGAAGCCGTCCGGATTGATGACGAAGGTGCCGCGCAGTGCCAGGCCTTCTTCTTCGATCATGACTTCGAAGTTGCGCGACAGGGCGCCGGTCGGGTCGCCGATCAGTGCGTATTGCACTTTCTTGATCGCGTCCGAGGTGTCGTGCCAGGCTTTGTGCGCGAAGTGGGTATCGGTCGAGATGCCGTAGACATCGACGCCCAGCTTCTGGAACTCGGCGTGGTGATCGGCCAGATCTTCCAGTTCAGTTGGGCAAACGAAGGTGAAGTCGGCTGGGTAGAAGACAAATACCGACCACTTGCCTTTCAGCGACGCTTCCGTCAGGTCGACGAATTTGCCATTGTGGTATGCGGTTGCCTTGAATGGTTTAACTTGGGTATTGATCAGCGACATTTCATTTCCTCTCGTGTGGTGAATCAGTAAGACTCTAGTGTAAGGGGTTTTAATCCATATGCAAAATTGATTGTCACAATAGTTTCAATTGGTTTTAGCTATCATGACACCATGGGAACTCCATGATAGGCAGTTCCCACAGGATTGGATAGCGGTGACAGTGGATACCCCTGCCGCCGCCAGGTGTTTCTTTCTTAGTTCTTTAACTCTTCCGGTACCTTGCCGCCGTTTTCCGCCAGCTTGATCATCACCTGGCGATGCAGCCAGATATTCATGCTGGCCGAATCGCTGGTGTCGCCCGTGAAATGCAGTTCTTGCGCCAGTTCCTTGCGCGCGGCCAGGCTGCTGTCGAGTTGAAGCAGTTTCATCAGGTCGACGATGGACGTGCGCCAATTGAGTTTTTCCGCGTTCTTGCTGGCCAGGTCGACCAGCACCACTTCCACGTCCACCACCGGCGCGGCAGCGGCTGGCGCTGGTGCTGCCGCCGGTGCCCCCGCCGCTGGCGCGTCGGTAGCGGCCGCTGGCGTGGCGGCTGGTGCGGCGTCGGAGGAGTGGTGGAAGATTTTATTGTAGATATTGCTGAAAATGCCCATGAGGTCACCTCGCGTTGAGTGAATGGAAGAAGGTTTGCCTGCGCACTAGGTCCAGGACCCATGACAGCAACGCCGGGCGCAGGCGCCAGCCCGTCGAGTATAAGCCCGTTCGAGCCGGGAGCCCCGTCCCGCAGGCTTGCGTCAAATCTGGTGGCAAGGCATGCCTGCTTCAAGGATGCAAGGGCCGCCGGGCGTGCAGCAGCGCGTCGAACGCTTCGATGGCCAGCGGCGGCTCAAACAGCTCGCCTTGCGCAAAATCGCAGCCGATCTCCAGCAGCCGCGCGCGCTGCTCTTCGGTCTCCACCCCTTCGGCGATGACTTGCAAACCCAGCTTGTGGGCCATGGTGACGATAGCTTCGCACAGCGCCAATTCGCTGGCCCCGGGCGCCAGCTTGCGCACCAGCACGCCGTCGAGTTTCAGGTAATCGATGCCGCACTGCTGCAATTGCGTCAGCGAGGCATGGCCGCTGCCGAAGTCGTCGAGGGCGATCTGCAAGCCCGCCTCGCGCAAGTGCTGCAGGCGTGGCGCCATGCTATTGCCGTTAGGTAAAAGTACATCTTCGCGCATGTCGAGCACGATGGCCGAAGGCGGCACATCGAGCGCCGCCAGCTGGCGCAGCCAAGTGCCGGGCGCCTCGACTTCGCGCTGCAATTCCAGCGACGACTGGTTCAGGCACAGCTGCAGCCCCGGCAAGCCGATGGCCTGGCCTTGCGCGCGCCAGCGCCGCAGTTGCGCCGCCACCGTGCGCAGCACCCAGTCGCCGATCTCCACGATGAGGCCGCTGCTTTCGGCCAGCGCCAGGAAATCGGGCGGGCACACGACGCCCCGCTGCGGATGGTGCCAGCGCAGCAAGGCTTCCGCTTTGGCCAGTTTGCCGCTACGCAACTCGACGATGGGCTGGTAATGCAGCTGCATCTGCTGTTCGTGCAGGGCCGCGCGCAAGTCCGCCCCCATGCGCATGCGGTTGACGGCCGCCACCTGCATGGCCGGCGTGAAATAACTGTAGCGGTTGCGCCCCGCGCCTTTCGACACATACATGGCTTGGTCAGCATGCTTGAGCAAGTCCTCGATCGTGGCCGCATCGTCCGGAAACAGGGTGATGCCGATCGAGGCGGAGACGAAGGCCTGCTCCTGTCCCAGCAGAAAAGGCGCCAGCAAGCCGTCGAGGATTTGCCGCGCGATGCGGTCGACTTGCTGCAGGTCATCGAGGTCGCACAGGATCACGGTGAATTCATCGCCGCCCAGGCGCGCCACCGTATCCGTCTCGCGCACGCCCACGCGAATGCGCCGCGCCGCCTCGATCAGCAAGATATCGCCCTGGTGGTGGCCGAGGGTGTCGTTGACTTCCTTGAAGTGGTCAAGGTCGATGAACAGGATGGCCACGCGGCTCGCGTCGCGCCGTCCCTGGGCCAGTGCCAGGCGCAGGCGTTCGTGGAACATGCGGCGGTTCGGCAATTGCGTCAGGGTATCGAAATTGGCCTGCTGCCAGATCAGCGCTTCCGTTTGCCGCTTGTCCGTCACGTCTTCCAGCATGCACAGGTGGTGCGGACCGCCATGGCGCGCCGTGGCGATGGCCGTCACCGAGGCGTCGACCCACACCACGCCGCCATCGGGACGCACGATACGCTTGGCGTGGCGAAAGCCCTGCATGCGCCGCGCCAGCAGCTGCGCCACGTGGGCCTGCTCACCCGCCACGTCGTCGGGATGGCTGATCTCCATCCAGCTCGTCTGCTTCATGTGCTCCAACGTGCGCCCGGCGATGGCCAGGTAGCGCGGATTGATATCGAGAAATTGTCCGCTCACGGTATCGATCAAGGCGATGCCCATCGGCGCCTGCTCGAACATGGTGCGAAAGCGCAATTCCCCTTGCCGGATGGTGTCCTCCGTGCGGCGGCGCTCACGTGCCAGATTGCTGAAGTGAAAGGCCGCCGACACGGCCAGCAAGCTGCCCGCCACGCCCAGCGACAGGTACAGCCAGCCCAGGTCCGCGCCTGGCACAGGGCGATACAAAAAACCCTGGTAGGCGCGGCTGTCCGTGGCATTGCGCGGCAGCACGCCCATGGCGGCATACGTATCGGCGATATGCTGCCAGCGCTGGGGATTCATGTAGCCCGGCTCCACCAGCGTAGGCTGCAGCAGTAAATCCATTTGCTGCGCCTCGTACAGCAGGTGCGCGCGGTCATGGCGCTGGCTGTATTTGACATGGATCAGTTGCGTCATTTCCTCGCGGTGCGCCATTGCGTATTGCCAGCCGCGCAAACTGGCCGCGCGGAACGCTTTTACGCGCTCGGGATGGCGGCGCAGTTCCTGTTCGCTGGTAAACAGGTTGTCGCCGTAGAAATCGATGCCGGCCGTGCGCGGCGTAAACTGGTAATAGGGAAATCCCGCGCGGTCCAGATAGTCCGGTTCGTTGGTGGAATATGCGGCAATCGCATCGACCTTGCCCTCGATTAAATCCTCGACCCGGTAGCTGGGCGGCAAGTGGCGCATCTGCTGCGGCGCGACGCCCATTTTCTTCAGGAATAGCGACACTTCATCGGACGCGGACGCCACGTCGGCGGGCGCGCCTATCATCACGGGCGCGCCCGCGAGCTTGCGCACATCGGGCGCACCGCCATGCTGGCGCATCAGCAGCACGCCGGGCGAATGCTGGAATACCACGGCCAGCACCACCACGGGCTTGCCCGCCAAGCGGCTGAGCAACAAGGTGCTGTTGCTCACGCCATATTCGGCCTGGCCCGCCAGCACGGCCGCCTCGGCGCGCGGCGCGCCGCTGCCTTCGAGCAACGTCACCTCGAGGCCCGCCTCGCGGTAATAGCCTTGCTCGATGGCCGCGTAATAGCCGGCAAACTGGAACTGGTGCGTGAAATTGAGTTGCAGGGAGACGGGCTCCAGCGCCCGGGCTTGTGTAGCCAGGCACAGCAGCAGGAAGAAAAGGCCGCGCCAGCCGCGCGCCAGCCTGCCGGCGGGCGGCAAGATACAGCGGAAAGCGTCGGGGGCTTTCTTCGGCATGGCGGAACACCACAGGAAGCTGCCGAGCTGGCAGGGGTAAGGCTATTGTAGCCGCCCCTTTTGCCAAAGGATAATTATTTCAGTGAGAACAATAGCGTTGGTATTTTTTGCAAACAAACTAACGTTTGTTTGCGCTAGAACACGACGCCGGCCACCAGAATGATGTTGGCATACGGACTGCACTCGCCCGTGCGCACGATGGCGCGCGCGCCCCTGCTCAATTGCTTGAACTCCTCGTGCGTCACCTGGCGCGCATCGGGCAAGGCCAGGGCCGCCACCTGGGCCGCCATGGCAGGGTTATGCTGCGGCAACTCGCTGGCGAGCAAATGGTATTCCACCTGCATTTCGCTCAGCACGGTATTCACGGTATCGATGAAGCCGGGAATGCCGCGCGTCAGGGCCAGGTCGATCAGGGGCACGCCCGGCTGCGATGGCAAGCCCGCGTCGCCGATGACGAGCATGTCGCCATGACCGAGCGACGCGATCAGTTGCGACAGTGCGATATTAAGCAGCGGTGATTTTTTCATGGGTTCAGAACAGCTCGTGCAAGTGGGGGATCGACGTTTGTGCGCCGGGTTTGGTGACGCTCCAGGCGGCCGCGCGCTGGCCTTGCTGAATCGCTTCCGCCTCGTCCATGCCGGACGCCAGGCCAGCCACAAAACCGCCGATGAACGTGTCGCCGGCGGCCGTCGTGTCGACCGCCTTCACGGCTTCGGCCGGGAAGGTGAAGTCGCCGCCATACAGGGCCGCGTGCACGCCCTTGGAACCGAGGGTAATGATGACGTTGTCGCTGCCCAGCTTTTGCAGCGCGGCCGCCAGCGCCGGGGCGTCCGCGCCCTCGGGACTGACGCCGGCCAGCATGGCCGCTTCGATTTCATTCGGGATCAGGTAGTCGACCAGTTCCAGCACGCCTTGCGGCAAGCTGGCCGCCGGGGCCGGGTTCAGCACCACGGTCTTGCCCAGCGAGCGGGCCAGTTTAATCGCGTGCACGACGGTGGCCATCGGCGTTTCCAGCTGCAGCACGACGATGTCGGCCTGCGCGATCAACTCTTGCGCCGCGTCGATGTGCGCGGGGCTCAGCAAATCGTTGGCGCCGCCGGCAATCACGATGCTGTTCTGGCCGTTGTCGTCGACGAGGATGGAAGCGATGCCGGACGCGACGCCGGGCAAGGTGGTGATGTGGCGGTCGATGATGCCGTCGCCGACCAGGGCCGTGCGCAGGGTCGCGCCAAACGCGTCGTCGCCCACGCAGCCGACCATGGCCACTTGCTGGGCGCCCGCCACCTTGCCGCTCAGGCGCGCGCAAGCCACGGCCTGGTTGGCGCCCTTGCCGCCAGGAATAGTTCTAAATGCGCCGCCCGTCAGGGTTTCGCCGGGGAGGGGCATGCGCGGCACGCGCAAGACCAGATCCATATTGATGCTGCCGATAACCACGATCATGATGTCATTCCCATCAGTTCAGTTGCAGGTGAAGAAGTAGGTACAGCAGAAGTTACCGTGGCGGCCACGCTGGAGCCGCGCACGTGCAGCTCGGGGGCGATGCTGCGCTGCTGGCGCGGCAAGGCAGGGTCGGCGATGCGCGCCAGCAGACAGGCGGCCGTGATGTGGCCCAGCTCGCGCGTATTTTGCGCCACGCTGCTCAAGGCCGGATGCACGAAGCTGGCCAGGTCGATATCGTCGAAGCCGACGACGGCCAGGTCCACGGGCACGGCAATGCCGCGCTCGGCGGCGGCGCGCAGGGCGCCAAAGGCCATCAGGTCATTGCAGCAGAACAAGGCATCCGGACGCTCGCCCTGGGGCAGCGCCAGCAAGTCCAGCGCGGCCGCGTAGCCGCCCGCGCTCGTAAAATCGCCATGCACGCACAGGGCGTCGGCCAGGACCACGCCCGCGTCCGCCATGGCGCCGCGCGCGCCGGCGATGCGCTCGTTGGAAATGCTCACCTCGCGGGGACCGGCGATGCAGGCGAGGCGCCGGCGTCCCAGTCCCAGCAGATGGCGCGCGGCCAGGGCGCCGCCGGCGCGGTTGTCGACGGCCACGGCATCGATGGCCAGGTCGCTGGGCGCGCGGTCGAGCAGCACGGCCGGCACCTTCATCTTGCGCAGCAGTTCGCCATCGCTGTCGGCCAGCGCGGACAGGATCAGGCCGTCGCAGCGCTTGGTCAGCAGCACGTTCAGGTAATCGCGCTGCTTGACGGGATCGTCATCGGAATTGCACAAAATCACGCTATAGCCGGCCGCGTAGCAGCTGTCCTCGATGCCGCGCGCCACTTCCGAGAAATACGGGTTCGTATTATTCGGAATGATCAGGCCGATGGTGCCCGTGCTGCGGCTGCGCAGCGAGCGCGCCAGCGCGCTGGGCACGTAATGCAGTGCTTCCGCCGCCGCCAGCACGGCGCGGCGCGCCTCGTCGCTGACGGGACGGGTATTGTTGAGGACGTGCGACACGGTGGTAAACGATACCCCCGCCGCCTGCGCCACTTGCTTGATGGTTGCCATGGGCCAGTATTATGAACGCTCGCCGCGGCGGCGGTAAGTGTCGAGCACGACGGCGGCGACGATCACCAGGCCCGTGACGATGCGTTTCACGGGTTCCGATACGCCCACTTGCGCCAGGCCAGCTTCCAGCACGGAAATGATCAACACGCCGATAAAGGTGCTGATGACGGAACCGCGTCCGCCCATCAGGCTCGTGCCGCCGATCACGACGGCGGCGATCACTTGCAATTCCATGCCCACGCCGCCGTTCGGGTCGGCCGCTTCCAGCCGCGACACCTGGAACAGCGCGCCCACGCCGGCAAGAAAGCCCATCAGGGCAAACACCAGCACTTTCGACGGTTTCGTGTTGATGCCGGACAAACGCACGGCTTCTTCATTCGTGCCGATGCCGATCCAGTGGCGTCCCAGCACCGTGCGCGTGAGCACCAGGTGGCCGATGACGACGATGGCAATCGAGGCAATGAAGGCGGGCGACAGGCCAAAGGCGATGGGCGAGCTGATGCCGTCAACGGCGCTGCCGATGTATTCCGTGCGCGAATTGGTCACTTGATAGGCCAGGCCGCGCGCCATTTCCAGCACGCCCAAGGACACAATGAACGAGGGGATGCGCCAGCCGACGGAAATGAGGCCCGTCGTGGCGCCGCACAGGGCGGCGACGAACATGCCCAGCAGGGCCGCGCTCCACACGGGCCAGCCCCAGTGCACGACGGCCAGCGACAGCACGGAAGCGGCCAGCGCCATGACGGAGCCGACGGACAGGTCGATGCCGCCGATGATCAATACAAACGTCATGCCGACGGCCATCACGACCAGGGTCGGGATATTGTTCGACAGGGTGCTGAGGGTAGCCAAAGTAAAAAAGTTTTCGCTGGCAAACGAGAACAGCACGCACATGGCGAGCAAAGCGCCGATCAGGCCCGCATAGTTTTTCAGGTCGGCCAGACTGCGCTGCAGATACGAAGGAGAGGAATGGGTGGTCATGGGAATCTTTCCGGCGGATCAGGCCGCAGCGGGAGTGGAAGTGGGGGTCAAATAGCCGGAGAAGGCGGCCGACAGCAGCGCGTCCTGGCTCCAGGCGCCGCGCTCGAAGGTGTCGACGATGCTGCCCGCGCTCATGACGGCGATGCGGTCGCAGATCAGCATCAGTTCGCGCAAGTCGCTCGACACGATGACGAGGCCCTTGCCCTGGCGCGCCTGCTCGGCCAGCACCTGATAAATATCAAACTTGGCGCCGATATCGATGCCGCGCGTGGGTTCGTCGAACAGCATCACGGGACAGTCGCGGTACAGCCAGCGGGCAATCACCACCTTTTGCTGGTTGCCGCCGGACAGCTCCGCCACCGTTTGCGCGCTGTTGCGCGAGCGGATGCCCAGGCGCTCAATATAGTCGTCGGCCACCGACGCTTCGGCCGCGTCGTTGAGCCAGCCGAGACCAGCGTGACTGACGGTATCGAGCGAGGCCAGCGTCGTGTTGACGGCGATGGACTGGCGCAACAACAAACCTTGGCCCTTGCGGTCTTCCGTGATCATGGCGATGCCGGCTTTCACCGCCGCCTGCGGCGAGTGCAAGGCGGCCGGGACTTCGCTGTCGCCGAGGAACACGTCACCGGCATCGGCGCGGTCGGCGCCGAAGATCAAACGCAGCAATTCCGTGCGGCCCGAGCCGATCAAGCCGGCAATGCCGAGGATTTCACCGGCGCGCAAGTCGAACGACGTCGGGTTGACCGCCTTGCCGCGCGCCAGGCCCCGCACGCGCAGCAGCGGCGCGCCGATGGTGCGTCCGCTCAGGTCGACGGCATCGTCGGCCGAGCGACCCACCATCAGGCTGACCAGGTCGGCGGCGGAGTGGCCCGCGATGTCATCATCGCACACGAGCTGGCCGTCGCGCAGCACGGCGATGCGGTCGGCCACGCGCTTGAGTTCTTCCAGGCGGTGGGAAATATAGATGATGCACACGCCTTCGGCCTTCAGGCGCTCGATTTGCAGGAACAGCAATTCCACTTCGCGGTGCGTCAGCATGGCCGTCGGCTCGTCGAGCACCAGCAGGCGGCAGGCGCCGATCAGGTTGCGCGCGATTTCGATCATTTGCTGGTGGCCGATGCCCAGCTCGCCCACCAGAGTCCACGGGTCGAGGCCGCCCAGGCCCACTTTCTCCATCTGTTCGCGCGCGTCGCGTTCGAGACGGGTGCGGTCGATGAAGCCGAAGCGCTGCGGCAAATTTTTCAAGTACAGGTTTTCCGCGATCGACAGCGTGGGAATCAGATTGAGTTCCTGCATCACCATGCGGATGCCCAGCGCCTCGGCGGCGCCGCGCGAGGCGGGCTGGTAGGGCTTACCATCGAGCAACATGGTGCCCGTGGTGGCTTGCTCCAGGCCGCAGATGATCTTCGACAGGGTGCTCTTGCCCGCGCCGTTCTCTCCCGTCAGCGCCAGCACCTGGCCAGGGGCGAAGCGCAGGCCCACGCCGCCCAGCACGGGGCCGACATAGGACTTGCCGATGTTGTCCAGGGTCAATAGAGGGATGGCGGCTGATGGCGCCGGGGGGATGTCGGTAGGCATGATAAAACTCCGCGGTAGTGGCGGCGGGGCCGGCGCCGCCTGCTCGGTGAGCAAGCGGCGCCGGCCCCGGCGGGATCAGACGATCAGGACTTGGCGCCCTTGGCGACCAGTTCGACCTTGGTTTCGATGACGCCACCGAGATCGGCCTGTTTCTTCTTCTGCGCCAGGGCTTTCAGCACGGTGTCGATACCGAACACGGCTTGCTGCGAACCGAACTGGTCGGCGGTGGCCAGCACGCGGCCATCGGCCAGCATCGGCTTGATGGCGTTGATATTGTCGTAGCCGACGACGAGCACTTTGCCCGTCTTGCCGGCCGCCTTGATGGCGGACACGGCGCCGATGGCCATGTTGTCGTTACCGCACAGCAAGGCCTTGATATTCGGGTTGGCGTTCAGCATGGCGGCCGCCACCGTGTTGGCGGGGGCGATTTCCCACTGGCCCGACTGTACGCTGACCACTTTCGCACCGGCCGCGCTCATGGCGTCCTGGAAGCCCAGGGTGCGCTGCTGCGCGTTGTAAGTGGTCGACACGCCTTCGATGATGCCGACGGGGTCGCCCTTCTTGATCTGCTTGGCCAGGAAGTCGCCGACGACCTTGGCGCCCTTGCGGTTGTCCGGACCGACGAACGGCACGGTGATGCCCTTCTCTTTCAGCGCGCCCTCGTCGAGCTTGTTGTCGATATTGACGACGATGATGCCCGCGTCGATGGCTTTTTTCAGCACCGGCACCAGCGCCTTCGAGTCGGCCGGGGCGATCACCAGCGCGTTGACGCGCGAGACGATCATTTGCTCGACCAGCTTGATCTGGCTCGACGTATCCGTTTCATCCTTGATGCCGTTCGACAGCAGGTCGTACTTGGCGGCATTGGCCTTCTGATGCGCCTTGGCGCCATTTTCCATGGTCAGGAAAAATTCATTGGCGAGCGACTTCATCACCAATGCCACCTTCGGTTTGGCTGGCGTTTGCGCCATCGCCGGCACGGCGGGCAAGGCACACACGAGGACAGCGGCGGCAATCATTTTCAGGCGAATACGGGATGTCATGAGCGTCTCCAGAGTTGTTGGTCAAGCACGTGTACTGCATGCTTTTGAGGAAATTCGTTGCGCGCAAACGTTTGCGCGAAGCGAATAGTGCCTCAATGCCCCATATCAGTGCAAGCAAAACTGTATGTGCGGTGCAGCAAAAGGGATGCGTACAGAGGGAGGCAGGCAAGCCGATATGCTCGGCCTGCCGAGGGGACATGCGCGGAAATCAGGACTTGGTTGCGGGACGGGCGCTGGCCCACTGCACGGCCAGCACGCTGGCCAGCACCAGCAGCAAGCCCAGCATCGACCAGCCCGTCATGGCCTGGCCCAGCAAGGCCCAGCCCAGCACGACGGCCATCAGGGGACTGAGCAGGCCCAGCGAGGAGACGGCCACGGGAGAAAGCCTGGCGATGCCGCGGAACCACAAGGCATAAGCCAGCAGGGCGCCGGCCAGGCACAGGTAGGCGTAGGCCAGCACTTGCTGCAGCGACAAGGCCGGCAACGGCGCGTCGGCCAGCCAGGCGACGGGCGCCAGCATCAGGCCGCCCAGCAGCAATTGCCAGCCCGTCAGCGCCAGCACGGGCAAGTCCGGCTTCCAGCGCCGCGTCAGATAGGTGCCGGCCGCCATGCACGCCGTGCCGCCCAGCGCCGCGGCGATGCCGACGGGTTCCCACACCGTGCGCGGCGACAACAATAAAATACCCATGCCGGCCACGCCCAGCACGCTGGCCCCCAACGCCAGCCGGGCCGGGCGGCGTCCTTCCACGCCCCAGGCCAGGCCCATCACCAGCAGCGGCTGGATGGCGCCCACCACGGCCGCCAGGCCGCCGGGCAAGCGGTAGGCAGCGACGAACAGCAGCGCCTGGAACACGCCGATATTGAGCGCCGACAGGATCAGCACGCGGCCCCAGTCGCGCCGCGCGGGCAGGCGCCGCATGATCAGCAGCAACAGCAAGCCGGCCGGCAGCACGCGGATCAGGGCCGCCGTGAACGGCCGGTCGGGCGGCAGCAGTTGCGATGTGACGATGTACGTGGAACCCCAGATCAGGGGCGCCAGCGCCGTCAGCAGAATATCGCCCCAGGCGGGGCGGACAGAAAAGGCGGACATGTACTATCTCGACATCAAGATAAAAAGCCAGTGTGGGCGCGAACTATCTTGATGTCAAGATAAATTGACGGGTGCACCGGCGCCTGGCGGGCGTAAAAAAGCCCGGCAGGGCCGGGCTTCGGGAATGAGGCAAGGCGGCATGCTGCGCCGCCTGCCCGACGCTTAATCGCGCACGCGCTGCAGCACCGCGATCGGCATGCCGCCGAGCATGAGCGTGGCCGTATTGTTGCTGTTGCTCAGGCTGACCTGCATGGGCATGCCGCCCCGCTCTTCCGAGAGGATCGTCACGACACTGCCCTCGGCGGCAAACGTGGCCTTGCTTGTCTTGCCATGTTCATCGATCATGCTGTCCCGCGTAAATTCCAGGACTTCGCCCGCCGAGGTCTTCCATTTGCCCACCAGCGGGTGGCCGCCAAAGCTGAACAGGCTTTTCAGCTTGTCCAGCATGCCCGGTCCTTGCGCACCCGAGGCATTGCGCATGGCGCCCGCCATGGCCATGGCGGCCTGGCGCATTTTCGCACGGTCGGTGACTTGCCATTGCTTGTCGACCAGCGCCAGCGGCAGTTGCACTTCCAGGCCGCCGCCTGGCAAGCGTTGCAGGATCTGCGCGCGGTCTGGCGATTTGACGAGCCATGCCGCCTCATCGCTCAGCGCCAGGGTGGCCGTGGCCATCGCCACCGGCTGCCCACCCATCTCGCGCACCTGCTCGTAGCCGCTGACCTTGGCCACTTTCACGCCCTTGGCCACGCACAGCTTGTCGCCGCGCAATGCGGCCTTGCCCGGCGCGGCCAGCGCATAGACGAATTGCGATTGCGCCAGCCAGCCGCCGCTGCTTTGCTCGACGGGAGCGTTGTACAGGCCGCTACGCACGAGGATATCGAGCCATTGTCGAGTGGAACTGTCGTACGACGCCACGCGGATTTCTTCCTTCTGGTACGGCAAGTTGGTGAAGCACAGCAGCTTGTCGCGCGCCGCCTCGTCGACCGCCAGGTGGGCGTCGATGGCGCGGCCAAAACTGCTGGCCGACGCCGCTTCCGGCGCCAGCAGCCACGCCAGGGCGCCGCCAGCCACGATGAGCACCGCCAGCGCGCCGCCGGCGATCATGACGTGGCGCCGCTTCAGGCCGGACAGCGCCGGTGTCGTGGCCGCCGCGGGTGCCGGTGATGGGGCAGCGTTGACGGCCTTGCCGCACTCGTCGCAAAAGCGCGCGTCGGGCGCGTGGGCGGTGCCGCACTGTTTACAGAATTGCGCCATGGTCGGCCTTACTTGAGTTTATGCGCGCATTCGCCGCAGAACACGTCATCGGACGCGACCGGGGCCTTGCAGCTCGGGCAATGCAGGCTGTCAACCGGCGCAGCAGCCGGTGCCGCAGGCGCGGCGGCCTGTTCGGCCAGGGCACGCGCGCGTTCACGCGCTTCTTCGGCTTTCTTCTTGACCGTGGCCAGCCCGTCGTTCAGGCTCGCTTCCGAGGCGCTGAAATCGACATTGCGCGTGGCGTTCAGGTAAATGATGCACACGCCCTTGGTAAAGATCAGGCCGGGCACGACGGCCGCGGCCGCCATCAGCAAGCCGCCGCCCAGACCCGCTGCGATGATGTAGCCGGAACCGCTACTCAGACCCGAAGCCAGCGAATACATATTCATCTGGCCGCCCAGGCCCAGGATGCCAGCCGACATGCCGCTGGTCAGCGACACGCCGGTACCGACCACGCCAAAGATCAGCAGCGCCACAAACGTCGTGATCAGGAACAGCAGCACTTCCAGCAAGATCACCGATACCAGCTTGGTGCGCACGATCAGGTTCAGGCGGGCAATGATCTGGAACACGGTGGCGCCCGACCACGCGGCGGGGCCCGCCAGCGGCAGCATCACGTAAAACAGCGCAAACACCAGCACGCCCAGTACGATGGCCGACAGCGGGAAGACCAGCGTGTACAGCACAGGGCCGAGCACGGGGATCTTGCAGACAAACAAAATGATGGCGATGGCGATCATGGCCGCCAGCACGATCAGAAATTCCAGGAACACGACCGCGATCAGGCGGTGGCTCGTGTACAGCGACACGAGCACGGCATCCACCAGGCTCAAGCCAGGCTGGCCCTGGGCATCACGCATCAGCAGGATGCCTACGGCGTTGGAGCCGTAAAACATCACGAGGAAGGCCATCAAGCCGCCCAGGAAGCCCAGCAGCACGCTGCTCATGCTGCCGGCCAGCATCGTCAGGAGGCCACCGACGAGCACGGCGCCGATGAAGGTCAGGGCCAGCAGGGCAATCGCGCGGAAATTCTTGATGGCGTCGGTCGCTTCGATCAGCGAACCGAGCGCGGAGGAAAAGGGAAGAGGTTTAGATGCTTCTGTGGAAATGGTCATGTCTAGCCTGGATGGGGGTAAATCGGGGAACGGAACGACCGGCATGGCCGCCCCGTGGCAATCAGTGTCAGTAAGCGCGGGCCAGTTGCAGGTCGGACGCAGGCGCCTGGCGCTGGACGATCTGCAGCTTGACGTCCTGGCCGCCGACGCGCTTGCTATTCAGGTACAGGGCCGTGCGTACCGGGTAAATGCCCTGCGGCACGCCTTCAGGCATGGGAATCGAGAAGCCGCCCTTGTAGGCGCCGCTGCCGTTATTGCTGCTGACCACCTTGCGCACGGTCTTGATCAGTTCGCCATTTGGCTTGTACAGGCTCAATTCCTCTTCCACCAGCGGGTTCGGATCGCGCGTGCCGGCCGCCACTTCGATATACGAATTGGTCTGCGCCTTCTGGCCCGGACGTACGGAAGACGGCGTAAAGCCTGTCTCGTATTTCACCAGGGTCGATTGCTCGGGCAGCTTGCCCTTGTTGGCCACCTTGTAGTCGGCCTGTACCTGCTGCGACGTCTTGACTTGCTGGCTTTGATAATTCAGGGCCACGCAGGCGAGTGCGCCCAGGCTGGCACCCAGTGCCGCGCCGCGCACGGTATTGTTGCCGCCGCCCAGCAAGCCGCCCACGACGGCGCCGATGCCGGCCAGCATGGCCGTATTGCATTCGCCGCTGGCCGCTTCCGTGCCGGCGGTGGTGGTATTGCCCGTGGCGCCAGGGCCGCCCGGCGCGGCGCAACCGGCCAGCATCGAAGACACGACCAGCAGCGCCACCATGGGCTTGGCAATTTGTTTCAAGTTTTTCACGTTATTCTCCGGAAGGATCAAAATAGGAATGGAAGGCAAGCCGCGCGGCTTACTCGATCTGGATTTGCGACAGCGCCTTGTCTTGCGCTTCCTTCGCCTTGCGCTTGATGTCGAGCGCGTAACGGTTGCCCGTGTCCATGCGCAGCACGGCATTCGCGTTGGCAATGGCGCAGTCGTACTTGCGCTGACTCATGCAGTGGCTCGCTTCCGACAGGCTGTCCGTGATCACGCTTTCCAGGCCGCTAGTCTGTTTGACAGGCGCCGGTGGCGGTGTCACCTTGACCGGCTTGGCCGGTTTTTCCGCGACGGGAGCCGGTTTTTCCACAGCCGGGGCGGGTGCAGGCACCGGCTCGGGGGCGGGCGCGGCGACAGGTGCCGGGGCGGGTGCAGCAGGCGCAACGGCAGGCTCGGCCGCCGTCGCGCCGTCGAGCGCCGGGTCGCTGATGGCCAGCGGCTGCTCGGCGGCAGGCGCGGGTTCCGCCTGCGCGGGCAGGACTGGAACAGCTTCCGGCGCCGGTGCAGCCGGCTTGCTTGAGAGAAAATAGTAAGCCCCCGCACCGCCCAGCAGCACCACTGCGGCGACGCCTGCGGCGATCAGTTTCTTGCGGCTGCCTGCCGCGGGGCTGTCACTTGGCGTGTCGGCCACGGGAGCTGGCGCTGGTGCGGGTTCCGCTGCGGGTGCGGGTGCGGGTGCGGGTGCGGGTGCGGGTGCGGGTGCGGGTGCGGGTGCAGGATCGGCACGGCGCTTTTCCAGCACGGGCGGTGGCGGCGGTGGCGCGACCGGCTCCGGGACGAAGACGGGAACGGGTTCCGGAACAGCTTGCGCGACCATTTCTGCCACTGGAGCGGGCTCAGGAACGACCACACTCACTGGTTCAGGAATGGACGCCGAAACAGGTGCCGCAACAGGTTCTGGCGGCAGCACTGGCGCCACGGCAAAGCTGAACGCGCATTTGGGGCAGAACTTGGCGTCGGGCTTGCAATCATGGCCGCACTGGCCACAGGATTTGCCCGGCACGGCAGCGGCGGCGGCGGTCGTGGCGACGGCAAACGTCGTGCCGCAGGAAGAACAGAATTTGGCGCCCGGCTTATTCTCGGCTTGGCAGGAAAGGCATTTCAATTGGCATCTCTTTTCATATCAACGCTGGGAGTCGCGTACGCTGGCGCTTGCCAGAATGGCAGCTTTGTTGCCGTACGGCTAAATATCCAACGAGTATATTTTCAAACACCAAATTGCCACAAGGGAAAATTACCTTTTACTCTATTCAATTTTTAAATATTGGTAAAAATCCCGCCGCCCCCGCGTTTTATGCCCCATCCTGGTGCGCCCATAGCAAAAAACCCGGCAACGCAGTACGCGTTGCCGGGTTTTTCAAAGGATGCCCGAGGGCGAAGACTATTTACTTGCGTCCACCCCGTGCCGGCGCGGCATGGCCGCCCTTGGCCGGCGGCTTGCTGCCACGCCCCATCGGCACGGCGGCCGGCTTGGCCTTCGTCTTGATGGTCGACAGAATCGATGGACGCACTTTCGACTCGGCGGCCGACGCTTTGGGCGCCGCTGCCGTGCCGCCCAGGGCGATGCGGTTCTTGCCCGGCGTGACCTTGAACTTGTCCGGCGTGCCGGCGCCATGCGTCTGGCGGCTGCGTTCGCCTGCGGCCAGGCCGCCCGATTCCGACGACGTCCAGGCCGGTATCAAATGCTTGTCGCCATTGCCGATCAAGTCGCCACGGCCCATGTTGACCAGCGCTTCGCGCAAGATCGGCCAGTTGGCCGGGTCCTGGTAGCGCAGGAAGGCTTTATGCGTGCGGCGGATCTTGCCGCTGCGCGCCGTTTCCACCACTTCCGAGTCGGCTGTGACCTTGCGCAAAGGATTCTTGCGCGTGTGGTACATCGTCGTGGCCATAGCCATCGGCGTGGGCATGAAGGTCTGTACCTGGTCCAATTTAAAATTGTTTTTCTTTAGCCACAGGGCCAGGTTCAGCATGTCCAGATCCGTCGTACCCGGATGGGCGGCGATGAAATACGGGATCAAATACTGCTTCTTACCCGCTTCCAAGGAAAAACGGTCGAACATTTCCTTGAATTCGTCGTAGGCGCCGATGCCGGGCTTCATCATCTTCGATAACGTCCCCTCTTCCGTGTGCTCAGGGGCGATCTTCAACAGGCCGCCCACATGGTGCGTGACCAGTTCCTTGACGTACTCGGGCGAACGCACGGCCAGGTCGTAGCGCAAGCCCGAACTGATCAGCACTTTCTTGATGCCGGGAATGGCGCGCGCCTTGCGGTACAGGGAAATGAGCTTGCTGTGGTCCGTGCCCAGGTTCACGCAGATGGACGGATACACGCAGGACAGGCGGCGGCACGACACTTCGATCTCTTTTTCCTTGCAGGCCAGGCGGTACATATTCGCCGTCGGACCACCCATATCGGAAATGGTGCCCGTAAAGCCCTTGGTTTTATCGCGGATATGCTCGATTTCACGCAGGATCGACGGTTCCGAACGGCTCTGGATGATGCGCCCTTCGTGCTCCGTGATCGAGCAGAAGGTGCAGCCGCCGAAGCAGCCGCGCATGATGTTGACGGAAAAGCGGATCATTTCCCAGGCGGGGATGTGCGCCTTGCCATAGCTCGGGTGGGGCGCGCGCGCGTAGTTCATGTCGTACACGCCATCCATCTCGTCCATGGCCAGCGGCAGCGGCGGCGGGTTGAGCCACACGTCGCGTTCGCCGTGCGCCTGCACCATGGCACGCGCATTGCCGGGATTCGATTCCAGGTGGAACACGCGCGACGCGTGCGCGTACATCACCGGGTCATCCTTGACGACGTCGTACGACGGCAGGCGCACGACGGTCTTGTCGTGCTTTTCCTTGGCCATGGCCAGGCGCTCTTCGCGGCTCATGATGCGGATCGGCTTGATGACTTCAGCCGATTTCGACGCATTTTCCGTGGCGCAGGCGGTCTTGTCTTCCTGCACCATCTCATACGGGCTGTAGTGCGGGTCGATCTTGCCGGGCACGTCGACGCGGGTGGAATTGTGCACGCCCCAGTCGTCGCCGGGCAGCCAGCCGGCCGGCACCATGAAGGCCGTGCCGCGCAAGTTGCGGATGTCCTTGATGTTTTCGCCGGCGGCCAGGCGGTGGGTCAGGTCGACCAGCGCCCGCTCGGCATTGCCAAAGATCAACAAATCAGCCTTGGAATCGGGCAAGACGGAACGGCGGACCTTGTCCGACCAGTAATCGTAATGGGCGATGCGGCGCAACGATGCCTCGATGCTGCCGATGACGATGGGCACGTCGGAATACGCTTCGCGCGCGCGCTGGGCGTACACGGTAACGGCGCGGTCCGGGCGTTTATTCGGTTCGGCATTGGCCGTGTAGGCGTCGTCGGAGCGGATCTTGCGGTCGGCCGTGTACTGGTTGACCATGGAATCCATGTTGCCGGCGGTAATGCCGTAGTACAGGCGCGGCTTGCCGAGGATGCGGAAGGCGTCGGCCGACAGCCAGTCGGGCTGGCTGATGATGCCGACTCTGTAACCCTGCGCTTCGAGCAGGCGGCCGACCAGGGCCATGCCGAAACTCGGATGGTCGATGTAGGCGTCGCCCGTGACGAGGATGACGTCGCACTGGTCCCAGCCCAGGGCGTCCATCTCGGCACTCGACATCGGCAGGAAAGGCGCCACGGCAGCGCGGGCAGACCGCTTGGGAACGGTCGCAAATAAATTGGTAGGGGAGCTCATAGGGTACGGATTGTACCGGAATTGGCCATGTCCAACCTGAAGGCCTGCTTTTTACTGTTGGATTTCAGTACAAAAAACGTTTATTTTTCAATCACTTGGGGAGCAATGCGTCCCAGCGGGGCGCATTGCGATCGCGAAACGGCTACTCCCGATCAAATCCCCATGTTCGCCAGAATCTCGCCCAACTCGCGCAGCGCCGGCTCCAGTTTCGGATGCTTGACGGCAAACTTGGCCGACAATTCCTGGCTGCGCTCGGCCAGTCCATACGTGGTCGACTCTTCTTCCTGCTCTTGCGCGGCGCGCTTTTCCATCAGCAACTTGATGTCAACATCGAGTTTTTGCAGCAAACCATGCAGTTCTTCATCGACGGGACCGCTGCTTGCCAGTGTCGAATGCAGCTGTTGCAACGATTCCTTGAGTTTGCTATCCATGTTTTTTCCTGTCAGTCAGTAAATTGCGTGTCCAGGAACAATTGTTCCACCTTGCTCCTGGCCCACGGGGTCTTGCGCAAAAACTTCAGGCTCGACTTGATGCTGGGATCGCTGATGAAGCAATTGATATCGATATGCTTGGCCAGGCCGTCCCAACCGTAGTGGGCGTGCAGGCGCGTCACGATACCTTCCAGGGTAATGCCATTCAAATCTTGCTGACTCATATACTCTTTCAACTGCCTTCTTGTTTACATCTTACTCAATTCTACGCCGCCGGCACGGAAAGCTTGCGTGCGCCATGTCAACGCAACGCAAGCTTCTGATGAGGACGCCTTACTTGGCGTTCAAGCCGCGGCGTTCCAGCAATGGTTCCACCGTGGCATCGCGGCCGCGGAAGTCGCGGAACAGCTGCAGCGCATCGACGCTGCCGCCGCGCGACAGCAACTTGCTGCGGAACCAGTCGCCATTCTTGCGCGTCAGGCCGCCGTTTTCCTTGAACCAGTTGACCGATTCCGCATCCAGCTTTTCCGACCACAGGTAGGCATAGTATGCCGCCGAGTAACCGCCCGAGAAGCTGTGCGAGAAGTACGTGGTGCGGTAGCGCGGCGGCACGGGCGCGTAATCGACGCCCGCATCCTTCAGCGATGCCGCTTCAAAGGCCAGCACGTCGGTCGGGATCTGGCTCGGCGCCAGCTGGTGCCAGCGCTGGTCCAGCAGGGCCGCCGACAGGTATTCCGTCGTCATGAAACCCTGGTTGAATTTCTTCGCCGCCGTGACTTTATCGAGCAATTCCTGCGGCATGGCCGCGCCGCTCTGGTAGTGCTTGGCATAGTTTTGCAGCACTTCCGGCCACACGGCCCACATTTCATTGACTTGCGACGGGTATTCGACGAAGTCGCTCGGCACGCTGGTACCGGCAAAGCGCGGGTATTTCACGTTCGAAAACATGCCGTGCAGCGCATGGCCGAATTCGTGGAACATGGTCGTCACTTCATCAAACGTCAACAGCGTCGGCTGGCCGGCGGGCGGCTTCGGAATATTCAATTGATTCGCGACCACCGGATGCGTGCCCATCAGCGACGACTGCGACACGTATTCATTCATCCACGCGCCGCCATGCTTGTTGCCGCGCGCATAGAAGTCGGCGATGAACAGGGCGAGCGGCTTGCCGTTGGCGTCCAGCACGTCATACACGCGCACGTCCGGGTTGTACACCGGCAAGTCCTTGCGCTCTTTGAAGCTGATGCCATACAACTTATTCGCGGCAAAGAAAACGCCGTTGTTCAGCACGCTGTTGAGTTCCAGGTACGGTTTCAGCTCGTTTTCATCAAAATTGAACCGTTGCTTGCGCAGCTTGTCCGTGTAGATGGCCCAATCGGCGGCCGCCACCTGGAAGCCGCCCTTTTCCGCATCGACCACTTGCTGCAGGTCGGCCGCTTCGCGGCGCGCGTTGGCCACGGCCGGCTTGGCCAGTTCCGACAGCAGGGTGTTGACGGCCGTCGTGGTCTTGGCCGTCTGGTCTTCCAGCGAGTACGCGGCATAGTTGGCGTACCCGAGCAAGGTGGCCCGTTCGGCGCGCAGTTTGGCCAGTTTTAACACGATGGCGCGGTTGTCGAACTCGCCGCCCTGGCTGCCCCGGTTCAGCGAGGCATCCATCAGGCGCTGGCGTGTCTTGCGGTCCGTCAATACGGCCAACGGCGGCTGGCCGCTGGTATTCACCAGGGCGATGACGAACTTGCCCGTCAAACCCCGTTCCTTGGCGGCCGCTGCGGCCGTGTCGATATCGCTGTCCGTCATGCCGGCCAGTTCGGCGCGGGTGTCGACAACGATGCTCTTGGCATTCGTTTCCTTCAGCACGTTTTGCGCGAAGGCCGTTTCCAGGCCCGCCTGCTCGGCGTTATAGGCTTTCAGTTTTTCCTTGTCCGCATCGGACAGCTTGGCGCCGGCGCGCACGAAATCCGTGTGATAACGTTCCAGCAAGCGCAGGGATTCGGCATCGAGGTCCAGCTTGTCGCGCTTGGCGTACAGGGTGTCGATGCGGGTAAACAATTTCGGGTTCAGGGTGATGGCATCGCCATGCGCGGCCAGTTTCGGCGACACGTCCACTTCCACCGCTTCCAGCACGCTGTTCGTGTTGGTCGAGGTCATGTTGCTGAAGATGCTTTGCACGCGGTGCAGCAACTGCCCAGTGCGTTCGAGGGCCACGATGGTGTTTTCGAAACTGGCCGGCTGGCGGTTGTTGGCAATCGCATTGACTTCGGCCAGCTGGCGTTTCATGCCCTCGGCAAACGCCGGCGCATAGTGCTCGTCCTTGATCAAGCCGAACTGCGGCATCTGGAACGGCAGCGGGCTCACTTTGAGCAGGGGGTTCTGGGCGCTGACGGCAGCGGCAGGCGCGGATTTTGCCGTGGCGGCAGCCATGGCGGACGGGGCGGCGTGGGCCAGCATGACGCTGGCGGCGATGACGAGCAGTTGTGGACGGATCATGACATCTTTCAGGAAGCGCGGGGAAGAACCGCGATCGCGTCGCGGGCCAGTGGCAGATCATAGCAGCCTGTCACACAGACGTCATCCAACATGGGCGATCCTGTGGTGCAGCACGCGAAATGCCCGGTTTACCACGGTTTGCAATCGAAAACTCCAAATAAAAATGGCCACCCATTACTGGGTGGCCATTGATGTTCAGCACAGGCGAGGCCAGTGCTGGGGGAGGAATTACTTGCCGTTCAAGCCACGGCGTTCCAGCAGCGGTTCGATCTTCGCATCGCGGCCGCGGAAATTGCGGTAGATGTCGAGCGCATCGGCGCTGCCGCCGCGCGACAGCAACTTGCTACGGAACCAGTCGCCGTTCTTGCGCGTCAGGCCGCCGTTTTCCTTGAACCACTCGACCGTGTCGGCATCGAGCTTTTCCGACCACAGATACGCGTAGTAGCCGGCCGAATAGCCGCCCGCGAACGCGTGCGAGAAATACGTGGTGCGGTAGCGTGGCGGTGCCGGGGCGAAATCGACACCCGCTTCCGTCAAGGCGTTTTTTTCAAACGCCAGCACGTCGGTGGGGATCTGGCTTGGCGCCAGCTGGTGCCAGCGCTGGTCCAGCAGGGCCGACGCCAGATACTCGGTGGTTTTATAGCCCTGGTTGAAATTGTCGGCCGCCGTCACTTTCGCCAGCAGTTCGGCCGGAATAGCCGCGCCCGTCTGGTAGTGCTTGGCGTAGTTTTGCAGCACTTCCGGCCACAGCGCCCACATTTCATTGACTTGCGACGGGTATTCGACGAAGTCGCGCGGCACGCTGGTGCCGGCAAAACGCGGGTATTTCACGTTCGAAAACATGCCGTGCAGCGCATGGCCGAATTCGTGGAACATGGTGTTGACTTCGTCAAACGTCATCAGGGTCGGCTGGCCCGCTTCCGGTTTCGGAATGTTGAGGTTATTCGCGATCACCGGCTTGCGGTTCAGCAAGGTCGACTGGCCCACGTAGGCATTCGCCCAGGCGCCGCCGCGCTTGTTGCTGCGCGCGTAAGGGTCGAGCGTGAAGATGGCCAGCTGGGTGCCATCTTCATTGAAGACGTCGTACACCAGCATGTCGGACGTGTAGACGGGCAAGTCGGTACGCTGCTTGAACGTGAGGCCGTACAATTTACCGGCGGCAAAGAACACGCCCTTGGTCAGCACGCTGTGCATTTCAAAGTACGGTTTCAACTGCGTCTCATCGAAGTTGTAGCGTTCGGCGCGTACCTTGTCGCTATAGAAAGCCCAGTCGGCGGCACCCACCTTGAAACCGCCTGTGCCCGCATCGATGACCTTCTGGATATCGTCCGCTTCACGGCGCGCATTGACGACGGCCGGCTTGGCCAGCTCGCCCAGCAGGGCGTTGACGGCGGTGGTGTCGTGCGCCGTCTGGTCTTCCAGCGAGTAGGCCGCGTAGTTCGGGTAGCCCATCAGCGCGGCACGTTCGGCGCGCAGCTTTGCCAGTGCCAGCACTTCCTCGGTGTTGTCGAACTCGCCGCCCCGGCTGCCGCGCGCTTGCGAGGCGGCCATGATGCGTTCGCGCACGGCGCGGTTGGTCAGCAGAGACAGCGGCGCCTGGCCCGTCGTGTTGACGAGGGCGATCACGTATTTGCCATCCAGGCCGCGCTTCTTGGCCAGGCCGGCAGCCACTTCGATGGCGGCCGGCGACAGGCCGTCGAGTTCTTCGCGCGTATCGACGACGACGGCCGACGCGTTCAATTCCTTCAGTACATTTTGCGCGAACTTGGTCGACAAGGCAGCCAGCTGGCCGTTGTAGGCGCGCAGCTTTTCCTTGTCCGCCGCCGACAGCTTGGCGCCGGCGCGTACAAAATCAGTGTGGTAGCGGACCAAGAGGCGCTTCGATTCGGCATCGAGGCCCAGCTTGTCGCGCTTGGCGTACAGGCTGTCGATGCGCTTGAACAATTTTTCATTGAGCATGATCGCGTCGCTGTGGGCCGCCATTTTCGGCGCCAGCTCGCGTTCCAGGCCCTGGATCGTCTCATTCGTGTTGGAACCGGACATCACGGAAAACACGGTGCGCACACGGCCCAGCAGCTGGCCCGAGCGTTCCATGGCCACGATGGTGTTGTCGAAGGTGGCCGCTTTCGGGTTATTGGCAATCGCGTTGATTTCCGCCAGGTTGGCGGCCATGCCTGCCGTAAAGGCCGGCGCGTAGTCGGCGTCCTGCACCTTGTCGAACGGCGGATACTGGAATGGCAGGCTGCTCGCTTGCGCAAACGGGTTCGAGGCGGGCAAGGCTGCGGTAGCGGCGGGCACGGTGGTAGCGGCGGTGGCGGCAAAAGCGGCGGCGGCTGGCGCCAGCATCAGGCTGGCGGCGATGACGAGCATTGTAGGACGGGTCATGTCTTCTTTCAAGGAACGCAAGAGAGCCGCGATTGTGTCGCGGGCCAGCCTGAAATAATAACAGCCTGACACACTTGCGTCACCAGCAACTACCGATGGTAGCGCGCCCGCCAGTGATGAACGGTTTTCATGCGTCCCGTACCAGGATACCGATTTAATAATGCGGCGGACGCTCGTTGACCAGCCCGCCATTTGCCTGCTGCGCCCCGTCGCGCACGTGCTCGCCCAGCTTGTGCAGCATCGCTTCCAGCTGGTCGATGCGCTTGCCCTGCTGGTACACCATCTGGTTCAGCGACTCGACCAGGTCTTCCTGCTGCGCCAGCTTGATTTCGATATCGACGAAACGTGTTTCCATCTGTTCTGCATTGTCCATGGTGCTCCCGGTGATTCCTGACTGAAAGCGGCATTCTACCGCCGCAGCGGCGTGCGCCAGGACAAACAAACGGCATTCTTCCCGGTGCGGCGCCGATTCCTGCCTATTCTCTGTGTATAGCTGGATCAAACCGCTTGACGAATGAGAACAAACGATTACAATGGTTGAACCAACACCAACACCAACCGAGCCACTGCTGATCGATACGCGCAAGACGGCCGAATACCGGCGCTGGGAAGACTCCCTGCACGATGTGGCGGCGGCCGCCATCGATGCGCGCATCAAGCATTTGCAGCACGGTAAAAAGGGCGACTGGCGGCCCGTGGGCGAAGGCGTGTGCGAACTGCGTTTTTTACAGACGGGACCTGGCTGGCGCGTGTACTTTCACGAAACCAACCTGGGCACCTTGATCTTGCTGCTGCTGGGTGGCGACAAATCCAGCCAGCGGCGCGACATCAAGCAGGCGCAAGCGATACTCAGGGACTTGAAAGCCCGGCAGGCGGCCCTGAAGAAAGCGGCGGCGGCATTCACAGGAGCACGAAAGAAATGAACCCCGATATAGACCATGACACCTTCGACCTCGACGACCTGGAAGCCTTAGGCCTGAGCAAATTTGATCCGACGCAACACCTGACCAGCAAGGCCGCCGTGGCCGCCTACATGAGCGAAATCGTCGCCACCGGCAACGCCGAACTGTTCCAGTCGGCCATGAACGACGTGGTGCGTGCCTATGGCATGGGCAAGGTGGCGGCCCGGGCCGCCATCACGCGCGAAGGCGCGTATAAAGCCTTGCGCGAAGGCAGCAAACCGCGCTTTGAAACCATTGTAAAGATGCTCGATGCGCTGGGCATGCAGCTGGCCATCGTGCCGAAAACCACGCCCGACAACACCGTGGAAGCGTGAACGCTGCTTAAGCCTTCGGCGCGGCCAGCAAGGCCTTCATGCGCGCCAAGCGTTCTTTCGGCGAAATCACTTCCGCCTCCGTCGGCACGGCGTCGCCCACGTCGAGTTGCATTTCCTTGATGAAGCGCGACGGGTCGCAATGGACTTGCTCGCCCGCCCGCTTGCGCTTCTTGCACCAGGTGACGTGCAAGGTGCGCTGGGCGCGCGTGATGCCCACATACATCAGCCGCCGCTCTTCCTGGATGCGTGCGGCGATGGTTTCGGCGGGCGCGTCCGCGTCGCCCTTGTGCGGCAAGATCCCCTCTTCCACGCCGACCAGAAACACGTGCGGAAACTCGAGCCCTTTCGACGCGTGCAGGGTGGACATGCGCACGGCGTCCTGCTCCTCGTCCTTGCCTTCCAGCATCGTCATCAGGGCCACCATCTGCGTCAGTTCCAGCACGTTCTTTTCTTCGCCGTCGCGGTCCTTGCCGCCCCGGCCCCGTTCCTTGAGCCAGTTGACGAATTCGAGCACGTTCTGCCACTTGCTTTGCGCCTGCCGTTCCTCGAAGGCATCGTACAGATACGATTCGTAGTGGATTTCCTTCATCATGTCGTCCAGCACTTCGGCCGCGTTGTCGCCGCTGCCGGCCGCACCAGGGCGGCTGGCGCGCGACTCGAGGTCGTTGATGAAGTTGCAGAAGTCGCGCAGCGGCCCCAGCTGGCGATCCGTCAGCTTGGCCTCGATGCCGCCTTTAAAGACGGCCTGGAACAGCGAGCACTGCCACTGCCCCGAGAATGCGCCCAGCACTTCCAGGGTCGACTGGCCCACGCCGCGGCGCGGCGTCGTCACGGCGCGGATGAAGGCCGGGTCGTCGTCTTCGTTGGCCAGCAGGCGCAGATAGCTGATGATGTCCTTGATCTCGGCCTTGTCGAAGAAACTCTGGCCGCCGGAAATCGTGTACGGGATGCGTTCCTTGCGCAGACACTGTTCGATGATGCGCGCCTGGTGGTTGCCCCGGTACAAAATCGCGTAGTCGGAAAATTTGTTCTTGCGCTCGAAATGGTCGGCCGAGATCATGATGGCGACCTGCTCCGCCTCCTGCTCGTCCGTCTGCATGCCCAGCACCTTGATCGGCTCGCCCAGGCCGTGTTCGGACCACAGCGACTTTTCAAACAGTTTCGGGTTGTTGCCGATGACAGCGTTGGCCGCATTGAGCACCCGCATGGTGGAGCGGTAATTCTGCTCGAGCTTGATCACGCGCAAATCGGGGAAATCCGTTTCCAGCGTTTTTAAATTTTCCACCGTGGCGCCGCGCCACGCATAAATCGCCTGGTCGTCGTCGCCCACGGCCGTAAACATCGGCTTCTTGCCGATGCCCGTCACCATCAATTTGACCAGTTCGTACTGGCAGGTATTCGTATCCTGGTATTCATCGACAAGCAGGTAGCGCAGCCGGCGCTGCCACTTGTCGCGCACGGGACCGTTGTTGCGGAACAATTCCACGGGCAGGCGGATCAAATCGTCGAAATCGACGGCCTGGTAGGCGGAGAGCGTCGCCACATAGCTGCGGTAGATGCGCGCCGCGTTGGCTTCATCTTCATCCTTGGCTTGCGCCAGCGCCATGTCCGGGTCGATCAGGCCATTTTTCCACAAGGACATGGCATTCTGGATGCCGCGGATCACCTGTTTATCGGTGGTAATGGCGAGATCTTGCACGAGGGAAAAACAGTCGTCGCTGTCCATGATGGAAAAGCGGTCTTTCAGTCCCACGCCATTGGCTTCCTGGCGCAGGATTTTCACGCCCAGCGAGTGAAAGGTCGACACCGTCAACTGCTTGGCCTGGCGCGGCTGTTTCAAGAGCTTGGCGATGCGTTCCTGCATTTCCAGCGCCGCCTTGTTGGTGAAGGTCAGCGCGGCGATGGTGCGCGGGTCGTAGCCCCGGTCTTCGATCAGATGGGCGATCTTTTGCGTGATCACGCGCGTCTTGCCCGAACCGGCGCCCGCCAGCACCAGGCAAGGGCCGTCGAGGTAGGTAACCGCTTCGCTTTGGGGCGCATTCAGACCGAACTGTGGTGCTTTGGACATCAGGGTATTTCCGCAGGGAACAGCAGCCCATTGTAACAGCGTCGCGCCCGCCTTTTGCAGCATGACGCCTGCCAGAAAAACAGGCAATGGCATTGATATATCGCCATATGCCGCCATCTTGGCCGATTCAATGCGTGCGGCGATGCCACGCCTGGAGTACCATTCCGCCTATATCGCCCGCGCGCGCCCACTTACCGAATGGCAGTCCCATGAAATTTGAACACCTGATTGAAATCAACGATCCTTTGAACCCGCTGATCGACACCTTGACCCTGGAGCAAGTCTGGCGCGGCCTGGTCTTGCGTGCCGAATCGCCAAAGCTGTTCGTGCCGCACCTCGATGAGTGCCAGATCAGCGAGCGCTGCGATGCCGGTTTCGCGCGCAGCCTGCGCTATGGCGAACTGGTCATCAACGACAAGGTGGTGCTGGTGCCGCAATTGCAAGTGCGCTACGAAGTGCCGGCGCAAAAAGACATCAGCGCCTCCTCGCTGGTGATGACCATCGAAATGCCGGACGAAGCGAGCCTGTGGGTGCGCTTCCAGTACGACGACGGCCACGACGCGGCCACCGACGAAGCCAACGCCCTGTACGACGACTTCCGCCGCTCGGCCTACAAGGAATCCGACATCGACACGGTGCGCGTCATGCGCGAACTGGCGCTCGAGGGACGGCTGGATGCAGGTCTGCTGAACTAATTCAAACTCTTGCGCTGCGGCCCCACAGCTGGTCGGGGCGAAACTGCAGTCCCGCCTGCTCCGCGCTGAGCACTTCGCGGATGGCATGCAAGTCCACGCGCGTATCGCGCCGCAGCGGCACATCCAGGCGCGCGCCGCGCGGGCCGATCAGCGACTGCACATGGGGCGTGGTGGCATTCAAGCCCTTGCGCGTGACGATGCCGATTTCTCCATTGAGCAGTTTGACGAAGGTGCCGACGGGATAGATGCCCAGCTCGCGCACCAGCAGGGACGCCAGCGGCGCGTCCAGGGTCGCTTTTTCCGCCGACAGCATCTCGCGCAGGGCCACGTTCGGCAGCAAAGGCTGGCGATAGCTGCGCTTCGAGACGCGCGCGCAATAGCGGTCGGCCAGCATGACCAGCCGGGCGCCGATACCGATCGCCTCGCCTTGCGTGCCCAGCGGATAGCCGCTGCCATCGATATTTTCATGGTGCTGCAGCACGGCTTGCAGCCAGACGGCGTCCGTCACGCCCGCGGCACGCAGCAAGTCGACGCCCGCTTGCGGATGGGCGCGCAAATAGGCGCGCTCCTGCGCGTCCAGCGGACCCGCCTTGTGCTGGAAATCCGCATGGCGTTCCAGCATGCCCACATTCATGGAGAGCGCGGCCAGCAGCACGCTGCGCACGACGGCGTCGTCGAGTTTCAGGGCGCGCGCCAGCAGGGCCGCGATGACGGCCGTGTCGACGCTGTGCCGCGCGGCAAAGTCGCCCGCGCCCTGGTTGTGCAGAATGCAGGCCAGCGCCACGTCGGCGTCCAGAACAACGGCCTCTTCCACCAGTTGCGCCAACGGCACCAAGGATAAGTGGCTGCCCGCCTGCCCGGCCGCAATGAGCGGCAGAACGAGGGCCAGGCCAGCCGTGACGAGGTTCAGCATGCGCAGGGCCGACGGCGCCTCCGTCGCCGTGCGCGGCACGTCGGCGCTGGTATCGGCGATGACGCCGCGCGCCAGCAGCAATGCGATCTGGTTCTCGCTGCTGATGACATGGCCCAGCCTGGCCAGCAAGCCGCCCGTTTCGCCGTGCACGTCCCAGGGCAAGGCCACGCCCAGGGCGAGTTCTCCCGCGTAAATGCGCCGAATTTTCACATCGCCTCCATCATCGCCTGCACCCGCTTGTTTTTACCATCCTGGCATCAGCGGTATGTACCAATTGAAATATTTTTTGCTTTTAATCAATATTTCAATGTGGCAGCGATGATCGCGCAATCATGTGCGCTTGTCTACAAAATTGTGTAAATATAAAAATTGCATCAGACGCCAGGCGAGCAGTCGGCGCAGCCCGGTGCGTGTTCCGGATCTTTTTCCAGGTGCAGCGCCAGTTCGCGCAAGGCCGTGCGCACGCCTTCCTCGATGACGGGATGGTAGAACGGCATGTCGAGCATGGCGGGCACCGTCAGCTGCGCCTGGCATGCCCAGGCCAGCAAGTGGCCCAGGTGTTCCGCCCGAGGGCCGATCAGCTCGGCGCCAAGAAAGCGCTTGCTGCCAAACTCCGCATACACGCGCAACATGCCCTGGTTTTGCAGCATGACGCGGCTGCGGCCCTGGTTGCCGAACGACACGGCGCCCACGGCAAAGCGGCCCGCGTGGCTCACGCACAATTGCTGGTAGGTGGCGCCCAAGGTGGCGATCTGCGGCTCCGTGAAGGCGATCGCCAGCGGCGTGCGGCGCAAACCCGGCTTCACTTCGGGGTAACGGGCCGCGTTCTCGCCCGCGATGCGGCCCTCGTCGGCTGCCTCGGGCAGCAGCGGCAAGGCGTTGTCGGCATCGCCGGCGATAAAGATGGCGCTCTTGCCGCACTGCATGGTGTGCGGGTCATGCAGGGGGATGCCGTGACGGTCGAGTTCGATCTGCGCCGTCTCCAGGCCGATCTTGTCCACGTTCGGCCGGCGGCCGATGGCGGCCAGCACGTACTCGAACTGCTCGGTTTTTTCCTGGCCCGCGTCATCGCTACTGGTCAGCGCGATGCCGCCGCCGTCCGGCGTTTTTGCCATGTGCGCGACCTTGGTCATGAAACGGATATCGAGTTCGCGCGCCAGCACGGCATCGGCCTCGCGCAGCACCAGCGGGTCCGTCAGCTGCGCGACTTTATTACCGCGCGCGAACAAGGTCACGCGCACGCCCAGCCGCGCCAGCGCCTGGCCCAGTTCCAGACCGATGACGCCGCTGCCGACCACGGCGACTGACTTTGGCAAGTCCGTCCATTCGAACACGGCGTCGCTGCTGATGACGCGCTCACCCGCCGCTTGCCACTCGGGCGGCACGATGGGCGTGGAACCGGTGGCGATCACCACGCTGCCGGCTTCAACGAGCGTGTGTTCATCGACCTGCAATGTGCCGGGGGAAATAAAACGTGCATGGCCGCGCAGCTTTTCTTCGTCGGGGATGGCGTTGACGCCGTCGAGCACGAAGCCGACAAAACGGTCGCGCTCGCTGCGCACCCTGGCCATCACTTGCCGGCCGTCGATGCGCACGGGCCCCGGATGCACGCCGAAAGCGGGCGCGGCAGCCACGGCATGGGCCGCCTCGGCCGCCGCGATCAAGAGCTTGCTGGGCATGCAGCCGACCCTGGCGCACGTCGTGCCGTACGGTCCGCTTTCGATCATCAGCACGCGCTTGCCCTGCATGCGCGCCGCCCTGTGCGCCGTCATGCCGGCCGTGCCGCCGCCGATCACGGCCACATCCACTTGTATCGTCTTCATCGTGCGATCCATCCCACTGAGTTGCTCACAGCGTTCGATACTACCCGTTTGGCGAAAATAAGGTTTTACTTTGCTGCAATATGTGTATTAGTATAACTAATCATTTTCAAAATTTATAAGCTGAGCTAATGGGATCACTCGATTATCGCGCGCTGGCCGTGCTGGACGCCGTGGCCAGCCATGGCAGTTTCGACAAGGCCGCCCTGGCGCTGGGCATCACCCAGTCGGCCGTCTCGCAGCGCATCAAGGCGCTGGAAGACGCCAGCGGGCGCTTGCTGATCATCCGTGGCCAGCCGGCCGTGCCGACAGGCCTGGGCCAGCGCCTGATCGTGCATCACCGCAACGTCAAGCTGATGGAAGCGTCGCTCGACATCGACCTGGGCAACAGCGTCAGCATGCCGGAAATCGCCATCGCCATCGATGGCGACAGCCTGGCCACGTGGTTCCCCGACACCTTGTCCGCCCTGCTGGCGCCGCCGCGCTGCCAGCTCGACGTACGCCTGGCCGACAGCGACAGCGCCTTGCAGATGGTGCGCGACGGTTCCGTGTTTGGCTGCGTGGCGGCCGAATCCGGCACGGCGATCGACGCGGCGGCCGCCACCAGCGTCACGCCGCTGGGTACCTTGCGCTATGTCTGCGTGGCTACACCCGTGTTTGCGGGCCACTGGTTCGGCGATGGTTTTATGGCCGAGGCGGTGCAACTGGCGCCGGCCGTCGTGGGCCAGCATGGCTTGCTGGCGCGTTTCCTGGCGGAACAATTGAACATGCGCGAACCGTTTCCGCACCATACCTTGCCGGTGGAAGCGGCGCGCCGCGCCTGCGTGCAGGATGGCCTGGCCTACGGCCTGATGCCGCAGCGCCTGGCCGCGCAGGCGCTGGCGACGGACCGGCTCGTCGATCTGCTGCCGGGCCGCACCCTGGATGTGCCGCTGAGCTGGCACGCGTGGACCCTGGACACGCCGTTTACCAAGCTGCTGTCGGAGCAGATCGTCAAAGCGGCGCGCGATTACCTGCAGTAATTTAAATATCGAGCGGGTCCACTTCCAGCGACCACTTTACGCGCGTCTTCATGGCGCGCAACTCGGCTAACCATTCCTTTAAAAACGCCTGCAGGGCGGGCCGCGAGCTGGACTCCAGCAGCAGCTGGGCGCGGTCCACGTTGTAGACGCGCGTCATGCTCATGGGAATCGGGTCATTGATGGTCACCTGCGGGTGTTCCATGCATTCCTTGGCCGCCTGCAGGAATTCGATCGCCGTGGCCAGCTCGGGCGCCTCGGCGCGCAGCAGGGCCTGGAACAGATACGGCGGCAGCGCCGCCTGCGCCCGCTCTTCCAGCAGGGTCGTGGCGAAATGGTCGTAATCGTGGTTGACGACGGCGTCGTACAGCGGATGGCGCGCATAGCGCGTCTGGATCAGCACTTCACTGACGCTGCCCCCTGCCGTCTGCGCGGCCCGCCCGGCCCGGCCCGCCACCTGCATCAGCTGGGCGAACAGGCGTTCGCTGGCGCGGTAATCCTGCGAAAACAGGGCCGTGTCCGGATTCAGAATACCGACCAGGGTCAGCTTTTTGAAATCGTGGCCCTTGGCCACCATCTGCGTGCCGATCAGAATATCGACTTCCCCCCGGTGCACGGTGTCGAACGCTTCCTGCGCGCTGCCCTTCTTGCGCGTGGAATCGGCGTCGATGCGCAAGATGCGCGCCTCGGGAAACAATTGCTGCAAGCCTTCTTCGACGCGCTGCGTGCCCCGTCCCAGCGGCTGCAAGTCGACGTTGCCGCACGTGGGGCAATGGCGGGGGATGCGCAGTTCCAGGCTGCAATGGTGGCAGCGCAGCCGGTGCTCGGGCTTGTGCAGCACCATGAACGAGGTGCAGCGCGTGCAATTGCTGATCCAGCCGCACGATTCGCAGCAGATCACGGGCGAATAGCCGCGCCGGTTCAGGAACAGCAGCGACTGCTCGCCGCGCTCCATGCGCAGTTTTAATGCGGCGACCAGGTGCGAGGTCAGGCCATCTTTCGGCTTGTCGCGCTCCATGTCGAGGATCTTGACGCGCGGCAACACCGCATTTTTGACGGCCCGCTCGCGCAATTCCAGCTTGCGGTAGCGCCCCGTCTGTGCATGGTGCCAGCTTTCCAGCGACGGCGTGGCCGAACCGAGCACGATGGGAATCTGCAATTGCCAGGCGCGCCACACGGCCAGGTCGCGCGCGGAATAGCGCAAGCCTTCCTGCTGCTTGTAGGACGGGTCATGCTCTTCGTCGATGACGATCAATTTCAATTTTGGCAACGATGCCAGGATAGCCAGGCGCGTGCCGAGGATGATACGCGCCTGGCCCTGGTGCGCGGCCAGCCAGTGCAGCATGCGCTCGCCTTCGGACAGGCTGCTGTGCAAAGTCGCCAGCATGACGCCGGGAAAGCGCGCGCGGATATTGCCTTCCAGCTGGGGCGTCAGGTTGATTTCCGGCACCAGAATCAGGATTTGCGCATCGTCCTCGCGCGCCAGCACCTGGGCGCACGCTTGCAGATACACTTCCGTCTTGCCGCTGCCCGTCACGCCGTACAGCAGGGTGGGCTTGAAACCCTGGGCGCCGCCGATGGCATCGGCCGCCTCTTGCTGAGCAGCATTGAGCGCCGGCATGTTCAGCGGCGTGCCGTCGTGCGCGTCGGCCAGCTTGGCCAGCTTCTTGATGGCGCGGTCCAGCGCCACGGTGGTGAGCACGCGCAAGTTCTTCGGCAAGCCCGGCAGCGCCACTTCGCCGAGCGGGCGCTGGTAGTAATCGGCGGCAAACGCGGCCAGCGCCAGCCACTGTGCCGACAGCGGCGCCAGCTGGCTGCGCACGGCCAGCACGTCCTTCAATTTCGCGGCGGGCACATCGGTGCTGTCGGACACGCCGACGATCAGCCCCATCACTTCGCGCCGGCCGAATGGCACCAGCGCCAGCTGCCCCACTTGCGGCTGCGGCACGGCAGCGCCCGTATCCGCCGCCGCTGTCCAGCGGTAGTCGAACAGGGCGTTCAAGGGCGTGTCGAGCGCGATGTTCAGGATGCACGACGTCAAAATGCACTGCGACATGGGGGTAGGGCCTATCTGAATAAAAAAACGCGCCGCAGGGGCGATGGCGCGGCGGGATGTCCGGCATTAAGCCAGCGGGCCATGATACTTGTTTCGTCCGTCAAACGCCTAACGACGGACGGGACGGCGTGCTCTCGTGCCTGAAGAAAATTCTGTGGATAACTTTGTGGACAAAGCAAAATTAACTTTCAGAAAAATGTGGACATAAAATTTCGACTGCCGTCAAGCGCGGCACGCAAGAAAAATTAATCATTTAAAATCAATGGCTTAAAAATTGATGCCCGGGCGGCCACAAATCCACAGGACATTTCCGCCGCTGTGCATAACTGAGCCATTTGTAATGTATTGATACAGAAATCAGCACCATTTTGAGGCGTCCGATCGAGAAAAACGCGGACGGCATGCAGCAAAATTGACAATTGCCGGGCAAGCGTTCGTTTTTATCTGAAGGACGACGAAACATTGTTCAATTATCATGCGCTGCAACATGCACTTCAGGTGAAACCTGAACATCGGCGCTAAGTATCGGTTAACAAAATACTTTTCAATTTTATCCACAGAATCTGTTGATAACTTTGTGGACAATGAAGGAATAAGGCAAGCGGACGAAAGAATAACCTTATCAATAGCAACAAAGTCCGCTAGTCAATGAATTTTTTATTCCTTAATAATCAAACACTTGCAAATCGCCCCCGGGCATGGCTTTTACACTGCCTGTTATTTCCGCAGTAAAAAAAATTGTGCATAAGTCGCTATGTCTTGCTAAGGCCCAGCAAAGAAAAAGGCAGGCTTCCGTTGGAAAGCCTGCCTTTTCTGCCCCTGCGCCAGGGGAAAACGACGACTTACTGGCCGCTGCGCATGGCGCGGCTCATGCTGTGCACGGCTTCCACCATGGCTGCCACGGATTCCGGCGGCGTGAACTGGGAAATGCCATGACCCAGGTTGAACACGTGGCCCGTGCCTGCCGACGGCGCACCGAAGGCGCCCAGCACTTTCGCCACTTCGGCGCGGATCTGCTCGGGGCTGGCGAACAGGATGGCGGGGTCGAGATTGCCCTGCAAGCCCACTTTATGTCCGACCAGCTGGCGCGCGCGCGTCAGGTTGACGGTCCAGTCCAGGCCCACGGCATCGGCGCCGATGTCGGCGATCTGCTCGATCCACTGGCCGCCGCCCTTGGTAAACACGATGGCGGGAATCTTGACGCCATCCTTGTCGCGTTTCAGCTGCGCCACCACTTGCTGCATGTAGGCCAGCGAGAATTCCTGATAGGCGCCGTCGGCCAGCGCACCGCCCCAGGAATCGAAGATCATCACGGCTTGCGCGCCGGCATCGATCTGCGCATTCAGGTATTGCGCCACGGAGGTGGCGTTGATCGCCAGGATGTGGTGCATCAGGTCCGGGCGGTTGTACAGCATCTTCTTGATGGTATGGAACTCTTTCGAGCCGCCGCCTTCCACCATGTAGCAGGCCAGGGTCCACGGGCTGCCGGAAAAACCGATCAGCGGCACGCGGCCATTGAGTTCCGTGCGGATTTGCGTGACGGCCTTGAAAACGTAGTCGAGCGACGCCAGGTCCGGCACTTGCAAGGCCTTCACGTCCTGCTCCGTGCGCAGCGGGCGCTCGAACTTCGGCCCTTCGCCATCGGCGAAATACAGGCCCAGGCCCATGGCGTCGGGCACCGTCAGGATGTCGGAAAACAGGATGGCCGCGTCGAGCGGGAAGCGCTCCAGGGGCTGCAAGGTGACTTCCGTCGCGTAATCGGGATTCTTCGCCAGGCCCAGGAAGGAGCCGGCCCGCTCGCGCGTGGCGCGGTATTCGGGCAGGTAGCGGCCCGCCTGGCGCATCAGCCAGACGGGAGTGTGCTCGGTCGGCTGGCGCAGCAGGGCGCGCAGGAAAGTGTCATTCTGGAGCGGAGCAAATTGTGGCATGGCAGGCAATCGAGCTTGGGGAAGCGGTATTATCGCATCCAATCGCTGCCATTTCATTGATTCCGGTGCCGCTTTGCAGCATTTGCCACGCACAGCGATGACTTTCGTTGTGCCAGCCCTTCCATTATGATGATGCACGCCGCCGCGCTGCCTGACGCCGCCTGGAGGCCCCCTTCTTTCCACCACGACACGGAGCCCGCATGACCTCGACCGCATCTTGCACCCCTTATGGCATCTGGCCATCGCCGATCAGCGCAGCCATCGTCGCCGCCGGCGCCTCGCCGCTGACGCAGCTGGCCCTGGGCGGGGCGGATGGCGCCGACGTGTACTGGCTGGCCGGACGCGCCAGCGAGGCGGGCCGCAACACCCTGCTGCGCCAGCGCGGCGCGCGGGTCGATGAACTGACGCCAGCGCCGTTCAATGTGCGCACGCGCGTGCATGAATACGGCGGCGGCGCGTATGCGGTTGCCGGCGATACCGTGTATTTCTCGCATTTCGCCGACAATTGCCTGTACCGCGTGGCTGGCGACGCCACGCCCGTAGCATTCACCACGGGCGGCAATACGCGCCATGCGGACTTCGTCGTCGATGCGGCCCGGTCCCGCCTGATCGCCGTGCGCGAACAGCATCCGGCGGAGGGCCACGCGCATCCGGAAAACTGCCTGGCCGGCGTCGGCTTCGACGGGCGCGAAACGGTGCTGGCGCGCGGTCACGATTTTTATGCGGCGCCGCGTTTGTCGCCGGACGGCAGCCAGCTGGCCTGGATCAGCTGGGACCACCCGCGCCTGCCGTGGCAAGGCACGGAACTGTGGCTGGCCGACGTGCAGGCGGACGGCAGCCTCGGTTCGCCGCGCCTGATCGCCGGCGGCGCACGCGAGTCGATTTGCCAGCCGGAATGGTCGCCGAAGGGCTTGCTGCACTTTGTTTCCGACAGCAGCGGCTGGTGGAATCTGTACCGCCTGCACGGCGCCGACATCGAGGCGCTGTGCCCGATGGAAGCGGAATTCGCCACGCCGCACTGGACCTTCGGCGGCAGCATGTACGGTTTTCTGTCCGACGACGAGATCGTCTGCACGTATATCCAGGCCGGCATCAGCTATCTGGCGCAATTGAACGTGGCGGCAGCCAAGCTGGAGCCGATCCCGCACCCGTACCAGGAAATCCGCGAACTGCGCGTGGGCCCCGGCTTCGTCGCGCTGCTGGGCGGCAGCCCCACCATCGCACTGGAGCTGGCGCGCATCGATTTGGCTAACCATGAGCTGGAAGTGCTGGCGCAGTCGATCGCACACCTGCCCGCGCTCGACTACCTGTCCGTGCCGCGCAGCTTGAGCTTTCCAAGTAGCAACGGCCGCACGGCCTACGCCTTCTTTTATCCGCCGAAAAACGACGACGTGCAGGCGCCGGCGGGAACATTACCTCCCGTCATCGTCATCAGCCATGGCGGCCCCACCAGCATGGCCAGCAATACCTTGAAACTGGCGACACAATACTGGACCAGCCGCGGCATCGGCGTGCTCGACGTCAACTACGGCGGCAGCAGCGGTTTCGGCCGCGAATACCGCGACGCGCTGCGCGGGCAATGGGGCATCGTCGACGTGGAAGACTGCATCGCCGGCGCCCGTTACCTGGCCGCCAACGGCCTGGCCGACCCCGAGCGCCTGATCGTGCGCGGCGGCAGCGCCGGCGGCCTGACAACCCTGTGCGCGCTGACCTTCCACGACGTCTTCAAGGCGGGCGCCAGCTACTATGGCGTATCCGATCTGAAGGGCCTGGACGACGATTCGCACAAATTCGAATCGCGCTATACCGACTACCTGATCGCCTCGCAGCCGCAAGCCGAAGCGCTGTACCGCGAGCGTTCGCCCATCCACCACACGGATAAACTGTCGCGCCCGATGATCTTCTTCCAGGGCCTCGATGACAAGGTGGTGCCGCCGCAGCAGTCACAGCTGATGGTCGATGCCCTGCAGGTGCGCGGCGTACCCGTCGCGTATGTGCCGCTCGAAGGCGAGGGCCACGGCTTCCGCAAGGCGGAAAACATCGTGCGCACGCTGGAAGCGGAACTGTATTTCTACCAGCGCGTGTTCGGCCTGCCCGTGGCGGCCGGCGAGCCGCCCGTGCATATCGCCAACTTGCCCGCATGAGCGAACAGAATGTAGATCAACCTCTGCTGGACGAGTTCGCCGCCCTGGAACAGCACGAACGGATGATCCTGGCCTTGCTGGCGATCGCGGGCGAGCCGGTGGGCAAGCATGCCGTGTATGAACACTTGCAGCGCGCCAATGTCGTCGAGCCCGACGGCACGCCGTTTTCCCTGCTGACGGTGACCAACATGCTGCAACGGCTGACGCGTCTGGCGCTGGCCAGCGAGGTGGTGGGACGGGGCTTTGCCTGTGAAACCAGGCTGCGCTGGCCCGCCATGCGCGCCGCCATCGAGCACCTGACATTCCGCGACCTGTGCCAGGCCATCGAGCTGATCAATCCCGTGCGGCGCAACTGGGATGGCTATGTGGAATTGCGCAGTTACCGGCAAGGCGTGGCGCGCCTGCGCATCGCCCTCTTGCGCAATGACGAGGTGCGCCACGTGGCCGCCATCCTGGCCGCCTGCATGGCGTGCTATGAAGCGCAGCAGCTGCACCCGCTGATCGAGATTTTCGGCCGGCCGTTCGAGCCGGAAATGCTGTCTTTCGTCATGCCGCAACTGCAGGACGACATCCTCGCCGTGCTGCTGGGCAACGCCCCGCGCGAACCGGCCACGGCGCACGCCATCCGCACCTACGCGCGCGCCCACCACGCGCGCCAGACGGCGGCCGGCGACCATATCGGCGCCGCCCTGCCGCTGGCCCTGGCCGAAGACGCCCTGCTGTGCGGCGAACTCGACGCGGCCGCGCGCTACCTGACGGGCCAGCAGGGGCCACAGGCGCTGTTTGTCGACAGCAGCATCGCCCTGTTACGCGGCGAACATGCGCACGCCGTGGCGGGCTTTGAAACGGCCTTGAAAGGGTTGCGCAAGGAAACAGGCAAGCGCAAGCTGTGCTTCACGGGCATCGGCGGCCACCTGTACGTGCTCGCTCTGCTGCGCGGCAACGACGCCAAGCAGCTGAAAACCGCGGAGACCTACCTCGATATCGCGCTGCACGCGCAACCGAACCACGACAGCATCGTCTACCAGCAACTCAATACCTTGCGCCTGGTGCGCGCCGGCGTGCTGCAAGCCGATGCGATCCCCACGCGCAGCTGGGAAACGGGACTGCAGGCGCAGCTGTTTCAGGGCTTGCTGTACTACTGGCTGGCGCTGCCGCAATTGAGCGAACGCAAGGACCAGCTGCGAGCGCTGGTGCGGCAAGCGGACGCGGCCGGCTACGACCTGATCGCGGCGCAGGCGGCCGGCTTGCTGGGCCTGATGGGCGAGCCGCAGCAGGAGCGCTATGCCACGGCCAAACGCGCGCAACACGGCTTGACGGACATGGCGCCGTGGTTCGAGCGCCAGGAAGCGTGGCAGCGCCAGCTGAGCGCCCTGATCAACCTGCAGCAGAACGCCCCCGCCGAAGCCATCGGCAGCGTCTCGCGCCTCGTGTGGCTGGTGGCGTTCGACCCGCGCTTTGGCTTGACGGCAGTGGAAGTGCGCGAGCAGAAACGCGACGCGCGGGGCGGCTGGAGCAAGGGCCGCGCCATGGGGCTCAAGCGCCTGGCCGAAGAGGCGGGCGACATCGATTTCCTCACGCCGCAAGACGCGCGCGCGGCGGGCAGCATCGCGCCGTTCAAACAATATTATTCGTCGGCACCGCGCTATGAGGTGGAGCTGGACAAGGCCGCCGTGCTGCTGGTGGGCCACCCGCTCGTCTTCTGGCTCGACCACCCCGAGACGCGCGTGGAACTGATCGCCGGCGCACCCGAGCTCCTGATCAAGTCGCACGAGGGGCAACTGTGGCTGGGCATGCAGCCGCCGCTGCCCGACAGCGGCAGCAATGTCGTGGTGCAGCGCGAGACGCCGACGCGCTTGCGCGTGGTGCACATCCTCGACGAACACCGGCGCATCGGCGCCATCGTGGGCCTGGGCCTGTCCGTGCCGCTGCACGCGGAAAAACAGGTCATGCAAGCCATCGGCGCCATCTCGTCCATGGTTACCGTGCAGTCCGATATCGGCGGCGGCGCCGGCGACGCGGAAGCGATCACGGCCGACCACCGCCTGCACGTGCATTTGCTGCCCTACCAGCAGGGCTTGAAAATGCAGATTCTGGTCCGCCCGCTGCTCGACAACGGGGCCTATTACGCACCGGGCAGCGGCGCCGAAAGCGTGTTTGCCGATGTGGCGGGCCGGGCCGTACAGGCGCGGCGCGACCTGAATGCGGAACGCGAAGCGCAGCGCCAGCTGATCGGAAAATGCCTGGTGCTGGAAGAGGCGCAAGAAGAGCATGGCGAATGGCTGCTGGGCCAGCCAGCGCTGGGCCTGCAGCTGCTGGTGGAGCTGCAGGCGCTCGATCCCGCCGGCATGGTATTGGCCTGGCCCGAAGGCGAAACCATGCGCGTGTCAAAACGCATCGATAGCGGCCAGATGCGCCTGAACATCAAGAGCGAAAAAGACTGGTTTGCCGCCAGCGGCGAAGTGCAGATCGACGAAGACAAGGTCATGGATTTGCGCGCCCTGCTCGACTTGATGCAGAACAATAAAAGCCGCTTCGTGGCCCTGGGCGACAACCAGTTCCTGGCGCTCAGCGACGAATTGCACCGCCGCCTGTCGGAACTGGCCGCGTATGGCGAGGCGAATGCCGATGGCGTGCACATTCACCCGCTGGCCGCCTTCGCGCTGGAAGAGCTGGCCAGCGATGCGGGCGGCGTGAAGGCCGACAAACTGTGGCGCGAACACTTGCTGCGCCTGCGCGCCCTCGACGATTATCAACCGCAGCTGCCCAGCACCCTGCAAGCCGACTTGCGCGACTACCAGCTGGCCGGTTTTACCTGGCTGGCGCGTCTGGCGCATTGGGGCGTGGGCGCCTGCCTGGCCGACGACATGGGACTCGGCAAGACCTTGCAGGCGCTGGCGCTGATACTGGCGCGTGCACCGAACGGCCCGACCCTCGTCGTGGCGCCCACCTCCGTGTGCATGAACTGGATCAGCGAAGCGCAGCGCTTCGCGCCGACCTTGAAAGTAAAACTGTTCGGCAGCGGCGACCGGGCCGATATGCTCGACACCCTGCAGCCGTTCGACGTGGTGGTGGCCAGCTATGGCTTGCTGCAGCAGGAAGCGGCGCTGTTTGCCGGCGTGCGCTGGCATACGATCGTGCTCGACGAAGCGCAGGCGATCAAGAATGGCGCCACCAAGCGCTCGCAAGCCGTGATGGCCCTGCAAGGCGACTTCCGCATGGTGGCCAGCGGCACGCCGCTGGAAAACCACCTGGGCGAACTGTGGAATCTGTTCCGTTTTATTAACCCCGGTTTGCTGGGCACCCTCGACCAGTTCAATCTGCGTTTTGCGGGACCGATCGAAAAGGACCAGGACAAGCGGGCGGCGGCCGGCGCGCGCCTGCGGCTGCGCCGCCTGATTGCGCCGTTCATCCTGCGCCGCACGAAGACGCAAGTGCTGTCGGAATTGCCGTCACGCACGGAAATCGTGCTGGAAGTGGAATTGTCGCCGCAGGAAACGGCACTGTACGAATCCTTGCGCCGCGAAGCACTGGAAAAGCTGGCCATGGTGGAAGGGCCGGCCTCGAAAAAGGCCATCCAGATCCTGGCCGAAATCATGAAGCTGCGCCGCGCCTGCTGCAATCCGCAGCTGGTGGCGCCGGAACTGGGCCTGGCCAGCAGCAAGCTGGCCGCCTTCGCCGAGCTGCTGTCGGGCTTGCTGRAAAACCGCCACAAGGTGCTCGTCTTCAGCCAGTTCGTCGACCATTTGACCCTGATCCGCAAGCATCTGGAGCAGCATGGCGTGGCCTATCAATATCTCGATGGCGCCACGCCGATGCAGGAGCGCAAGCGCCGCGTCGATGCCTTCCAGGCCGGCGATGGCGATGTATTCCTCATCAGCCTGAAAGCGGGCGGCATGGGCATCAACTTGACGGCGGCCGACTACGTGATCCACATGGACCCGTGGTGGAACCCGGCCGTGGAAGACCAGGCCTCGGACCGCGCCCACCGCATGGGGCAATTGCGCCCCGTCACCATCTACCGTCTGGTGGCGAAACACACGATCGAGGAAGGCATCGTCGAATTGCACCAGCACAAGCGCGACCTGGCCGACAGTCTACTGGAAGGCAGCGACGCGGCCGCGCGCATGTCGGCCAATGACATGCTGGGCATGCTGCAGGAAGGGTTGAAGCGATGAGCTTTAAAAAATGAACGGGGAAGCCGCGTTCCATGCGATGATCGTTTTTCCCCGTTTTTATGCCACGCCATGACCGACTATATCGCCACCAGCGCCGGCCAGCGCGCCACCTTTTTGTGCGGCAAATCCTGGACCGCCTACGTCAGCACCTTCATCATCGCCGTGCTGCTGTTTTTTGCCGCCCTGCCGCTGGCCTTCAAGTACAACGCGCGCGCCGCCTTCGTGGTGCTGATCGGCTCGGCGCTGATCGTCGGCTACCGCCTGCTGACGATCCGCAGCTATCAGCTGTACTACGACGAGACGGGCGTGTGGCTGGCGTCTGGTATCTTGCCGTGGAAAAAGAAACTGACGGGCGTCAAATGGCGCGACATGGATGAAGCCGTCTATGAAACGAACTTCTGGAGCTGGCTGTTCCAATCCTATACGGTAAGAGTCCGCCAGCGCTACACGCAAGAAACGGAAATCCACGCCACCGGCATGGCGCGCGGCAAGGATGCCGTGGCGGCTATCAATGCGCGCCACCAGGACATGCTGCGCGGCAGCGCCATCGTCGTCTGACACCGCGCGCGTTCCCGGCGCAAAAAACTGCGCAGCGGCGGCAATTAATGCTAATCTTTGGGCCGCCCAGCAAAGCAAGGCCAACCTTTCAATAGTTGTTTGTTACTTATATTATCAGTTTATTATTTTCTGATATCGACAAACAGCAAAATATTCAAGAGATAAACTATGCTGATAAAAAATAAAGTTGCGCTCGCCGCATTGATGATGGCTTTTACCCTGACACCGGCCAGCGCCGCCAATAAACCGCAGAAGCAAGGCAAGGCCGGCACCAGCAGCAGCAAGAAAAAAACCGTCGCCAAGAAAGCAGCCGTCGTCACGGCGGCCACGGCAGCCACGGTCGCGGCCGTCGCCAGCGAGAACAGCAGCGACCGCTCCATGAATAACCTCAGCGGCCAGTTCCTCACCGCCCTGTGGCGCCTGGACCCGGAAAGCGCGATTTCGGTCGGCAAGTATGATGGCGCCGCCAACCTGAGCATTCCCGACGCGGCCAGCCGCCAGAAGCAACTGGCCTTCATCGAAGAATGGCTGGGCAAGTTCGGCAAGCTGAATGCGAGTAAGATGTCAGACAAGCAACGTACCGACCTGGCCTTGCTGACGAATAAACTGCAATCGGACCGCTGGTATCTGACCACCTTCCGCGAATTCGAATGGAATCCTGCCCAGTATAACGTGGCCGGCTCCATCGATTTCATCCTGAACACGGAATACGCCTCGCAGCCGCAGCGCCTGCGCACCTTGCTCAAGCGCATCGCCAGCGTGCCGCAATACTATGCGGCCGCGCGCGCCAGTATCCATCAGCCCACGCGCGAACACACGCAGCTGGCCATCGCCCAGAGCGCCGGCGTGCTCAGCGTGCTTGACGACCTGAACAAGACGGCCCAGGGCTCCATCCTGACGCCGACGGAAAAACAGCTGTACAACGCCCGCATCGCCGCGGCCCGCACGGCCGTGCAAGGCTATGCGGCCTGGCTGACGGAACAGGACACTGCGCTGGCGCAGAACGGCAATGCGCGCTCCTTCCGCATCGGCAAGGATTTATATGAACAGAAATTCGCCTACGATATCCAGGCCAGCGTCAGCGCCGAGCAGATGTACCAGAAGGCCCTGGCCGCGCGCGAAAAGCTGCTCGAGCACATGGATAGCCTGTCCGACGAGCTGTGGGTAAAAACCATGGGCAGCACGGCCAAGCCGGCGGACCGCACGGCAAAGATCGGCATGGTGATCGACAAGCTGTCCAGCAACCACGTGGCGCCCGCCAATTTCGTGCCGGAAATCCGCCGCCAGATACCGGAATTGCAGGAATGGGTGACCAGCCACAATCTGCTGACGATGGACCCGAAAAAGCCCCTGGTCGTGCGTGAAACGCCCGCCTACCAGCGCGGCGTGGCCGGCGCCAGCATCGAGGCGCCCGGCCCCTACCGCCCGCAGGACCGCACGTATTACAACGTGACGCCGCTCGACGGCGAAACGCCGGAACAGGCGGAAAGCAGCTTGCGCGAGTACAACCACTGGATCTTGCAGATCCTGAACATCCACGAAGCCATTCCCGGCCATTACACGCAGCTCGTGTACGCGAATAAATCGCCGTCGCTGGTGAAATCGATCTTCGGCAATGGCGCCATGATCGAAGGCTGGGCCGTGTATGGCGAGCGCATGATGCTCGAATCGGGCTATGGCAACAACGCGCCGGAAATGTGGCTGATGTATTCGAAATGGAACTTGCGCAGCGTCACCAACACCATCCTCGACTACAGCGTGCACGTGCTGGGCATGACGGAAGCACAGGCGCTCGACCTGCTGACGCGCCAGGCCTTCCAGACCCAGCGTGAAGCAACGGAAAAATGGCGCCGCGTGCAGCTGAGCTCGGTGCAACTGACCAGCTACTTCAGCGGCTACAGCGAAATCATGGACTTGCGCGAACAGCGCAAGCAAGCGTTGGGCAACAAGTTCGTGCTGAAGGATTTCCACGAGCAATTCCTCAGCTACGGCAGCGCGCCTGTCAAAGTCATCAAGGAATTGATGAATTAAGCGGCGCTCGCCGTCAGCTTGCAAAGGGCGCAGCGGCGCCCTTTTTGCATGCGTTTGCGCCGCCGCAAACCAGCGGCTGCCCTGTCCATTAAGCTGACGGGAAGGCAGGCGCCACCGCACTCCTCACTGGCAATTGCCGATTTTCCTGCTAGGCTGGATATCAGGAGCGTCCATGCATATGCCCATCCAGTTCGACACCCTCGATTACGCCAAACGCCTCGCCTCGGCGGGCGTGCCCACCCAACAGGCGGAAGCGCATGCCACGGCCTTGGGCGAAGTACTGGGCTCTGCCGTGGTGGTGCATGGCGAGCTGGCGGCGCTGGAGCGCAATCTGATGGGAGAAATCAAGCTGGTGTCGCAAAACGTCGATACCAAGGTCGGCGCCCTGGAGGTGAAAATCGATGGGCTGGAGCTCAGGCTCGACACTAAAATAGACGCCCTGGAGCAAAAATTCGACGCCCGCCGGGAACGCATGGACCTGCGCCAGGGCGCCGACATGAAACACATGTACTGGATGATGAGCACCTTGATCCTGCTCAACCTGGGCATCCTCAGCAAGCTGATGCTGCAGTAAGCGCCCACGCACAATGAAAAAGCCGCTGCTCCCGGAAAAGGTCAGCGGCTTTTGTCTGCGCCTGTGGCTGCCGTCTAGGACGCCTCTTCCGGCGCCTGGGTGACCTTGACGAAGATGGGCGCCACCAGCAAGCCCAGTTCGAACAACAGGCACATCGGGATGGCCAGCGAGAACTGGCTGACCACGTCCGGCGGCGTGACGATGGCGGCAATGACGAAGGCGCCGACGATGATGTAGGGGCGCACTTCCTTGAGTTTCGCGATGGAAACCAGCCCCATGCGCACGAGGATCACCACCACGACGGGCACTTCGAACGTGGCGCCAAAGGCCAGGCACATCGACATGACGAAATCGAGGTAGTTTTCGATATCCGGCGTCACCGCGATCGACGACGGCGAAAAGTCGCTGATGAAGTGAAACACGCGGCCAAACACAAAGAAATAGCAAAAGGCCACGCCGGCCATGAACAGCAGCGACGAGGAGATAACCAGCGGCGCGATCAAACGCTTTTCATGCGTGTACAGGCCGGGCGCGATAAACGCCCACATCTGGTACAGCACCCAGGGCAAGGCGACGATGAAGGCGATCACCAGGGTCACTTTCATCGGCACGAGGAAGGGCGAGATGACGCCGGTGGCGATCATTTTCGAGCCGGCCGGCAGCGAGGCGATCATCGGCGCGGCAATGAAATCGTAGATATGCGAAGGGCCGGGCCAGTAAAACAGCACGGCGCAGACGACGGCGATGCCGATCGAGGCCTTGACCAGGCGGTTGCGCAGCTCGACCAGATGCGAGATAAAAGTTTCTTCCACCGGGGATTTGTTACTCATGAGTAAAAGGAGGAGGAACTGGCGCGCGGACGGAAACGCGCCACGCGGGCGGCCGCCGATTGCACGTGCTGCTTGCCGCCATGGCGCTGTTTGTACCAGCCAGGGATGGCGGAATTGCGCACCAGCTTCTTGCGGCGAAATTCGCGCGCCTTGCGGGCCAGGTCATCGTTGGTGGCGCGCAGCATGGCTTCATGGGCGTCGTGATGCCCCTCATACGCACTGGAATCGCCGCGCCAGGCGTTTTCCACCTCGGCCAGGTTGCCGGAGATCGAATTTTCCACGCCATGCATGGATTTCTCGACGCTTTGCTGGACGGAATGGGCCGCCTCCTGCACTTCTTTCTGCAGGTTTTTCAGCTCTTCCATTTCAATTTCGCGCGAGACTTCGGATTTCACCTGGTTCAGGTAGCGTTGCGCGCGGCCGTACAGGGTACCGGCCATGCGCGCCACTCTCGGCAACTTTTCAGGGCCGATGACTATCAACGCAACCACGCCGATGATGGCGATTTTAGAGAGACCGAGATCGATCATAAGCGGACAAGGGCTGTTACCGGACGAGGCAAGCGCCCCGCCACGCTATCAGGACTTGCTTTTCTCTTTCGTCTCGACGTCGATGGTGCTTTTGTCGGCCACTTGCGATGGCGCAGCAGGAGGGGTATTGGCTGCCGGCGCGTCATCGTCGCCCTTGACGCCATCCTTGAAGCCTTTGACGGCCTTGCCGATATCACCGCCGATATTGCCCAGTTTCTTGGTGCCGAAGACCAGCATCACAATGACCAGAACGATCACCCAGTGCCAAATACTCAATGAACCCATCACATTCTCCTTGCGGGACGGTGCCCGAATAGCGTCAACCAATGCCGGTAGTATACACGTGAACCCGGCGCGCGGCGAAATCAGTGCTGGCCGCGCCAGGGACGGGGACCGCCGTACACATGCATGTGCAGGTGATACACCTCTTGCCCGCCGTTCGGGCCGCTGTTGATCATGGTCTTGAAGCCGCCGGCAGGCGTGCCCTCGGCGTCATACGTGACGGCGCAGCCGAACTCGGCGGCGAGTTTCGGCGCCAGGCGCAGCAGCTTGCCCAGTATTTCCGTATGGCTATCGTCGCAATCGGACAGGCTGGCCACGTGGCGCTTCGGGATCAGCAGCAGATGCACGGGGGCGGCCGGATTGATGTCCTTGAAGGCCAGCAAGTCGTCATCCTCATACACGATGGTCGAGGGAATTTGTTTTGCAGCAATCTTGCAGAAAATACAGTTATCCACGCGTTCTCCGGTCAGGTCAGTGTTTGTCTGTTTCGCCAGCGTCGCGCAGCTCATCCTTGCGCGCCGCCTTTTCTTCCAGGCCGGACAAGCCTTCGCGGCGCGCCAGCTCGTCAAGCACCTGCTGCGGCGTCAGGTCGAACTGCGCCAGCATCACCAGCGAGTGAAACCACAGGTCGGCGCATTCGTACAGGACCTTCGACGGATCGTTGTCGCGGCGCGCATCCTTGGCGGCCATCACCGTTTCCGTCGCTTCCTCGCCGATTTTTTTCAAGATCGCATCATCGCCCTTGGCAAACAGGCGCGCGACATACGAGGTGGCGGGGTCGCCGCCGTTGGCCAGCTTGCGCGATTCGATCACGGCGGCCAGACGCTTCAGGGTTTCACTCATTTGCTCTTGCTTTCCGCGTAAATCGTCTCAGGGTCTTTCAGGACGGGGTCGGTGATCTGCCATTCGCCTGTTTTCTCGTCGCCTTCGAACTTCTGGAAGAAGCACGAATGGCGGCCCGTATGGCAGGCGATGCCGCCGGCTTGCTCGATTTTCAGCAAGACCACGTCTTCGTCGCAATCGAGGCGGATTTCCAGCACCTTTTGCGTGTGGCCCGACTCTTCGCCCTTGTGCCACAGTTTCTTGCGCGAGCGGCTCCAGTACACGGCTTCGCCCAGCTCCACCGTGCGCGCCAGCGCATCGCGGTTCATCCAGGCGAACATCAGCACGTCATTGCTGCCCGCTTCCTGCGCGATCACGGGCACGAGGCCGTGCTCGTCCCATTTGACCTTCTTGAGCCACTTGGCATTGCTTGCTACGATGGTTCCGTTCTGCATGTTCTTCTATCCCGCTGATATTGACTGCTTGTCTTTACGCCAGGCGCATGGGGATGCCCTGCTGCGCCATGAAACGCTTGGCTTCCTGCACCGTGTGCTGGCCATAGTGGAAGATGCTGGCGGCCAGCACGGCGTCCGCGCGGCCCACCTTGATGCCATCGACCAGGTCTTGCAAGCCGCCCACGCCGCCCGAGGCGATCACGGGAATGCTGACGGCGTCGGACACGCCGCGCGTCAGCCCCAGGTCGAAGCCCACCTTGGTGCCGTCGCGGTCCATGCTGGTGAGCAAGATTTCACCGGCGCCCAGGCTTTCCATTTTACGCGCCCATTCGAACGCGTCCAGGCCCGTGGCCGTGCGTCCGCCATGGGTAAACACTTCCCACTTGCCGGGCGACACCTGCTTGGCGTCGATGGCGACGACGATGCATTGCGAGCCGTGCTTTTGCGATGCCTCGTACACCAGCTGGGGATTCGTCACGGCCGAGGTGTTGATGCTGACCTTGTCGGCGCCCGCGTTGAGCAGCCGGCGCACGTCTTCCACCACGCGCACGCCGCCGCCGACGGTCAGCGGAATGAACACTTGCGAGGCGACGGCTTCGATGATGTCGAAGATCAGGCCGCGGTTGTCGCTCGAGGCGGTAATGTCGAGGAAAGTGATTTCATCGGCGCCCTGCTCGTCATAGCGGCGGGCGATTTCCACGGGGTCGCCGGCGTCGCGCAATTCCGTGAAATTGACGCCTTTGACGACGCGGCCATTGGTCACGTCGAGGCAGGGGATGATACGTTTTGCAAGCATGATGGTATCCAGATTGTCGCTCGGCCGGGCATGCACGCGCGCGCCCCGGCCGGGCAGGCTTAAACGGCGGCGTCGGTCAGTTCGTCGGCGCGTTCCTGCGCCTGCGCCAGGTCGATCGTGCCTTCATAGATGGAGCGGCCGCAGATCACGCCTTCGATGCCTTCGGCCTGGACCGCGCACAGCGCTTCCACGTCGCCGATGTTGTGCAGGCCGCCCGAGGCGATGACGGGGATCTTGACGGCTTGCGCCAGCTTGACGGTGGCTTCGATATTGATGCCGCCCATCATGCCGTCTCGGCCGATGTCCGTGTAGATGATAGCTTCGACGCCGTAGGCTTCGAATTTCTTCGCCAGGTCGATCACTTCGTGGCCCGACATCTTGCTCCAGCCATCCGTTGCCACTTTGCCATCCTTGGCATCAAGGCCGACGATGATGTGGCCCGGGAAGGCGCCGCAGGCGTCGTGCAGGAAGCCGGGGCTTTTCACGGCCGCCGTGCCGATGATGATGTAGGTGATGCCCGCGTCGAGGTAGCGCTCGATGGTGTCGAGGTCGCGGATGCCGCCGCCCAGCTGCACGGGGATTTCCTCGATGTCGTTTTCCACAGCGAAATCTTGCACGGCCTTCAGGATGGCTTTCACGGCACCTTCGTTCTTCGGCTTGCCGGCAAAAGCGCCGTTCAGGTCGACCAGATGCAGCCGGCGCGCGCCTTGCATCAGCCAATGGCGGGCCATCTCGGCCGGGTCTTCGGAAAATACGGTGGCAAGTTCCATATCGCCTTGTTTCAGGCGTACGCAGTGACCGTCTTTCAGGTCGATGGCGGGAATGAGCAGCATGGTCAGTGTGATTTAAAAGTGAGTGAGAGGCGGAAAAAAAGCCGGAAAGCCAACGTTAAGGTTGCCAGTGAACGAAGTTCTTGTACAGCTGCAAGCCAGCGGCAGCACTTTTTTCAGGGTGAAACTGTGTCGCGAAAATATTATCACGGGCGACGGCGCAGGCGAACGGCGCGCCATAGACAGTCTCGCCCACCGTGTGCGCCGCCTCTTGAGGTTGAGCAAAATAACTGTGCACAAAGTAAAAATACGCGTTGTCGGCGATGCCATCCCACATGACATGGGACGCCGTTTGCCGCACTTGGTTCCAGCCCATTTGCGGCACCTTGAAGCGCGAGCCGTCTTCCTGCACCTGGCCGTCGAGCTGGAAGCGCACGACTTGGCCTGGCATCAAGCCCAAGCCGGCCGCGTCGCCCTCTTCGCTGCCGTCGAACAGCATTTGCTCGCCGATGCACACGCCCAGCACGGGCTTGCTGTCGGCGGCGCGCAGCAGCGCCTCCAATACGCCCGATTCGCGCAGGCTGCGCATGCAGTCGGGCATGGCGCCCTGGCCCGGCAGGACGATGCGGTCGGCGCTGTCGATGTCTTGCGCCAATCCCGAAATGCGCACGTCGGCTTCCGGCGCCACGGCACGCAAGGCTTGCGCCACCGAGCGCAAATTGCCCATGCCGTAATCCACCACCACAATTTTATTCATGTTTGATCCCGGAATCTACAGTATAGCGAGAGCGGCGCTTACAGGCTGCCCTTGGTCGATGGAATGATGCCGGCGGCGCGCTCGTCGAGCTCGGCAGCCATGCGCAGCGCGCGGCCAAAGGCCTTGAACACGGTTTCGCACTGATGGTGGGCATTCGTGCCGCGCAAGTTATCGATATGCAAAGTCACGCCCGCATGGTTGACGAAGCCGCGGAAAAATTCCAGGGTCAGGTCGACGTCGAAGCCGGCGATCATGGCGCGCGTAAACGGGATGTGGTATTCGATGCCAGGGCGGCCCGAGAAATCGAGCACCACGCGCGACAGCGCCTCGTCCAGCGGCACATACGCGTGGCCGTAGCGGCGGATGCCCTTCTTGTCGCCGATGGCCTTGGCCACCGCCATGCCCAGGGTGATGCCCACGTCTTCCACCGTATGGTGGTTGTCGATATGCACGTCGCCCGTCGCTTCGATATCGAGGTCGATCAAGCCGTGGCGGGCGATCTGGTCCAGCATATGGTCGAGGAAGGGCACGCCGGTATTGAGCTTTTGCTGGCCCGTGCCGTCCAGGTTGAGGGCGACGCGAACTTGCGTCTCATTGGTGTTGCGCGTGATTTCTGCGGTGCGGTTCATGGGAGGCTCTGGCGATAGGCTAAACGAGGGATGCCTTGAAGGCATCGTAAAAAAGGGCATTGTCTTCCGGGGTACTGACGCTGATGCGCAGGCAATTGGCCAGCGCAGCATGCATTTTACTCATATTTTTAATTAAAACCCTGCGGGCAAGCAGTTTTGCGCAAACATCGTCGGAATCCGCCACACGAATCAGAAGAAAATTTGCCTTCGAAGGGAAGACCGTCACGCCCGGCAGCGCCGCCAGGCGCCGTGCCAGGTCGTCGCGCGCGCTGTTGAGCAGATCCGCCTGCGCATTGAGCACGTCGAGGTGCTCGAGCGCGAATTCGGCCGCCGCCTGCGTCAGCACATTCACGTTATACGGCGGACGCACTTTCTCGAATTGCGCCAGCAGGGCCGGCGCGGCCGACATGTAGCCGAGGCGGATGCCGGCCAGGCCCAGTTTCGACACGGTGCGCATCACCACCAGGTTATCGAATTCGGGCAGGCGGCCCATGAAGCTGTGCTGCGCGAACGGCTCGTACGCCTCGTCGACGACGGCGATGCCCGTGTCGCCCAGGGCGGCAAGGATGCGTTCGATGTCGGCGCTGGCAAACAGGTTGCCCGTCGGGTTGTTCGGATAGGCGAGGAAAACCAGCGCCGGGCGGTGCGCTGCGATGGCCGCCAGCATGGCCGGCATATCCAGGCTGAAGTCAGCCTGCAGGGGCACGCCGACGAAATCCATGCCCGCGAACTGCGCCGAGCGCGCATACATGACGAAGGCCGGCACGGGCGCCAGCAGCACGGCGCGCTGGCCCGGCTCCTGACGGGCGCAGGCCATGGCCAGGATGGAAATGAGTTCATCGGAGCCGTTGCCCAGCATGACGTCGTAGCCGGCTGGCACGCCCAGATTGGCGCAGATGGCTTGCTGCAGGCTGGCGTACGATGGCGGATAACGGTTCAGCGCGACGCCGGCCAGGCGCGCGCCCAGCTCCTCGCGCAGCTGCGGCGGCAGCGGATACGGGTTTTCCATCGCATCGAGTTTGATGTAGCCGCCGGCATCGGCGACCTGGTAGCTTTTGACGGCCCGCACATCGGAGCGCACGGTGTTGCTGATTAACTGATCGAGGAAAGACATGCTGCAAACACTCCTGATGGAATTGGGGAGACTAAATGACGACGTCTTCCGGCACGCCGGCGCTGCGCGCCTTGCGGGCCGGCGCTTTTTTCACGGCGGCCGTTTTTTTGGTAGCCGCCGTTTTTTTGGCGGCCGCCGGCTTTTTCGCCGCCTTGGCGGGCTTGGCCGCGGGCGGTGCTGCCAGCTCCTGCGTGAGGGCCGCCAGGCGCTGTTCGATGATGGCGCAGTAGTCGGGATTGAGTTCAAAGCCGACGAAATCGCGCCCGCAGCGCTTGGCCGCCAGCGCCGTGGTGCCGCTGCCCATGAACAGGTCGAGCACCACGCCGCCGGGCGGGCACGAAGCCTTGACCATGCGCTCGATGATTTCGAGCGGCTTTTGCGTCGGGTGGTCGGCCCGTTCCGGGTGTTCCTTGTGCAGGCGCGACACGCTCCACAAGTCTTTCGGGTTGTAGCCCACTTCCAGCCATTTCGCGCCGATGAAAATCGAGCGCGAACGGGCTTTCTTGGTGGCCGCGTCGTAGGCGATGCGCACCGCGTCAAGGTCGAAGTAGTAATCCTTGCGCTTGACGAAGAAGCCGATGGTGTCGTGCACCGATGAAAAGCTGCGCACGCTGCCGCCCATGGACGGCACGCGGCGGTCCCAGATGATTTCATTCATCATCGCCATGCGCTGTTTCAGCATGACGAAGATCTCCGGCGAATAGCGCCAGGTCAAAAAGATATACAGGCTGCCGTTGGCTTTGAGCTTGGGCAGCGCCGCATCGATCCACTGTTCCGTCCAGCGCAAGTAGTCGGCCACCGACTGCTGGTCCGAGGCATTGCCGTAATCCTTGCCCAGGTTGTACGGCGGATCCGTCAGGATCAGGTCCACCGAACCATCGGGAATGCGCGCCAGCCCCGCCAGCGCGTCTTCGCAATAGACCCGGTTGACCCAGTCCGGCCGCTCCGCCAACTTCGTCATGGCTGCGGCTTCAGACGCAGTTCGGCGCTGCGCGCGTGCGCCTGCAAGCCTTCGCCATACGCCAGCGTGGCGGCAACACGGCCCAGGGTTTGCGCGCCCGCTTCGCTGACGTGGATGATGGACGAGCGCTTCTGGAAGTCGTACACGCCCAGCGGCGACGAAAAGCGCGCCGTACGCGAGGTCGGCAGCACGTGATTGGGACCGCAGCAATAGTCGCCCAGCGATTCGGACGAGAAGCGGCCCAGGAACATGGCGCCCGCGTGGCGGATCTGCTCGGCCCACTGCTGTGGGTTGTCCGCCGAGATTTCCAGGTGCTCGGCCGCGATGGCATTGGCGATCTCGCACGCCTCGGCCATGCTGCGCACCTTGATCAGCGCGCCACGGTCGGCCAGCGAAGTGCTGATGGTGGCCTGGCGCGGCATCGTCGGCAGCAGCTTGGCGATGCTCTCTTCCACCTTGGCGATATAGTCCGCGTCGGGGCACAGCAGGATGGCTTGCGCCAGCTCGTCGTGCTCGGCCTGCGAAAACAGGTCCATCGCGACCCAGTCGGGGTCCGTCGTGCCGTCGCACAGCACCAGGATTTCGGACGGCCCGGCGATCATGTCGATGCCGACGATGCCGAACACGCGGCGCTTGGCGGCGGCCACGTAGGCGTTGCCGGGGCCGACGATTTTATCGACGGCGGCGATGGTCTGCGTGCCGTAGGCCAGCGCGCCGACGGCTTGCGCGCCGCCGATGGTGATCACGCGCGTCACGCCCGCGATCGCGGCGGCGGCCAGCACCATCTGGTTTTTCACGCCATCGGGCGTCGGCACCACCATGATGATTTCGCCCACGCCGGCCACGTGCGCGGGAATGGCGTTCATCAGCACCGACGACGGATAAGCGGCCTTGCCGCCCGGGACGTAGATGCCGACCCGGTCCAGCGGCGTGATCTTTTGCCCCAGCACCGTGCCATCGGGCTCGGTGTAAGTAAAACCGCGCAATTCCTCGCGCTGGCGTTCGTGGAAGGCGCGGATGCGCTGCGCGGCGATCTGCAGCGCCTCGCGCTGGGCCGACGGCAGGCCGTTCAGGGCCGCCTGCAATTCGGCTTGCGAAATATCGAAGGCCGCCATTTCCGCCGCGCCGCCATGCGGAATGCGGTCGAAACGGTTGGTGTATTCCAGCACGGCGGCGTCGCCGCGCGTTTTCACATCGGCCAGGATTTTCGCGACCGACGTTTCAATCGCTGCATCGGTGCCCGCCTCGAACGCCAGCAAGGTGTCGAGCGATTGTTGGAAACCTTCCTGGCTTGAATCGAGCTTGCGTATCTGTATCGGCATAATCGGCTTTCTGCTACTGAATGTGTTGTCTAGGCTTGCGAAGCAGTTTGCGAGGCGCGTTCAAACGCCTCGATGATCGGCTGCAAGCGCTCGCGCTTGAGCTTGAGCGCAGCCTGGTTGACCACCAGGCGCGACGAAATTTCCATGATGTGCTCGACCTCGACGAGGTTGTTCGCGCGCAGGGTGCTGCCCGTGCTGACCAGGTCGACGATGGCGTCGGACAGGCCGACCAAAGGCGCCAGCTCCATCGAACCATACAGCTTGATCAGGTCGACGTGCACGCCCTTGGCGGCGAAGTGCTCGCGCGCCGTGTGCACGAACTTGGTGGCCACGCGCAGGCGCGCGCCCTGGTGCACGGCCTTTTCATAGTCAAAACCGGCTTGCACCGCCACCGACATGCGGCAGGCAGCGATATTCAGGTCGATCGGCTGGTACAGGCCTTCGCCGCCGTGCTCGAGCAAGACATCCTTGCCCGCCACGCCGAAATCGGCCGCGCCATACTGCACATAGGTCGGCACGTCGCTGGCGCGCACGATGATGACGCGCACGTTCGGATCGTTGGTGGCCAAGATCAGCTTGCGCGAGGTCTCCGGGTTTTCCAGCACCTTGATGCCGGCCGCTTCCAGCAGCGGCATGGTGTCCTCAAAAATGCGGCCTTTCGAGAGCGCCAAAATCAGCTGGGAGCTGTCACCGTTGTTCGATCCGTTCATGCTCGTTCCTTTTCTTGTTTTTACTTGATGCGCACGATGTTCGCGCCGACGGCCGACAATTTCACTTCCATGCGGTCGTAGCCGCGGTCGAGGTGATAGATGCGGTCGATCAGGGTTTCGCCATCGGCGGCCAGGGCCGCGATCACCAGCGAGGCCGACGCGCGCAGGTCGGTCGCCATCACGGGCGCGCCGCGCAGCTGCTTGACGCCGGCGATGATGGCGGTATTGCCTTCGATGGTGATGTCGGCGCCCAGACGGTTCATTTCCTGCACGTGCATGAAGCGGTTCTCGAAGATCGTCTCGGTGACGCGGCTGGCGCCATTGGCGATCGTGTTGACAGCCATGAACTGCGCCTGCATGTCGGTCGGGAAGCCCGGGTATTCCGTGGTGCGGAAGCTGACGGGATTCGGACGGGCCGACATCTCGGCGCGGATCCAGTCGGCGCCGAAGGTCATCGTCAGGCCCATGGCGCGCAGCTTGTCGAGCGCCGCGTCGAGGATGTCCGTGCGCACATTGCGCAAGGTGATGTCACCACCGGTGGCCGCCACGGCGCACAGGAAGGTGCCCGTTTCGATGCGGTCGGCGATCACCGCGTGCGCGGCGCCGTGCAAGGACTCGACGCCCTGGATCACCAGGCGGCTGGTGCCGATGCCGTCGATCTTCGCGCCCATGGCCACCAGCAGGTGCGCCAGGTCGGTCACTTCCGGTTCGCAGGCGGCGTTTTCCAGGATGGTCTCGCCTTCGGCCAGGGTCGCGGCCATCAGCAGGTTCTCGGTGCCGGTGACGGTGATCATGTCGGTCACGATGCGCGCGCCTTTGAGCTTGGCGCACTTGGCGTAGATGTAGCCCGCTTCGATGCGGATCTCGGCGCCCAGCGCCTCGAGGCCCTTGATGTGCTGGTCGACGGGGCGCGAACCGATGGCGCAGCCGCCCGGCAAGGAGACCTTGGCTTCGCCGAAGCGCGCCAGCATGGGGCCCAGCACCAGGATCGAGGCGCGCATGGTTTTCACCAGTTCATACGGCGCTTCCAGGGTGTCGATGGCGCTGCCGTTGAGAACGACGCGGTCGCCGTCCTGCTGCACCTTCAGGCCCGTCTGGCCCAGGAGTTTGAGCATGGTGGCCACGTCGTGCAAATGCGGCACGTTCGTCAGGTTCAGGTCGCCCGCGGTCAGCAGGCCTGCGCACAGGATGGGCAAGGCGGCGTTTTTCGCGCCGGAGATGGCGATGTCGCCGTTCAGGCGGTTGCCGCCGTTGATGAGGAGCTTGTCCATGTGCTTATCCTTGGAATTCTTCAGGTGTCAGGGTTTTCATCGACAGCGCGTGGATTTCTTCGCGCATGCGGTCGCCCAGCGCCGCGTAGACGATCTGGTGGCGCTGGATCAGGCGCTTGCCGGCAAACGCGGGCGAGACGATCACGGCCTGGAAGTGCTGGCCGTCGCCCTCCACTTCGAGGTGCGTGCATTCGAGGCCGGCCGACAGGTAGCCGTGGATCAGTTCTGGAGTGGTGGTCACGATAAGTCCTTGATATTGAATAAGGTAGTAATGGGATATGCCGCCGTCAATGGCGCAATCAGTGTCGCAACTAGTGACGCAAACGATAGCCGCTTTTCAGCAGGCGGATCGACGCCAGCGCCAGGATCACGAGGAAGCCGGCGACGATGGAAAGACTGAGCCACGGGCTGACGTCGGAGGTGCCGAAGAAGCCGTAGCGGAAGCCGTCGATCATGTAAAAGAAGGGGTTCAGGTGCGACACCGTCTGCCAGAACGCGGGCAGCGAATGGATCGAATAGAACACGCCCGACAAAAAGGTGGCCGGCATGATCAAAAAGTTCTGGAAGGCGGCCAGCTGGTCGAATTTCTCGGCCCAGATGCCGGCGATCAGGCCCATGGTGCCCAGCATGGCGGCGCCGAGAAACGCGAAGATGACGATCCACAGCGGCGCGACAAACGACAGGTCGGCGAACCAGCAAGTGATGGCAAACACGCCAAAGCCCACGGCCAGGCCGCGCGCGACGGAAGCGAGTACATACGCCGAGAAGATTTCCCAGTGCGACAGGGGCGTCAATAGCACGAACACCAGGTTGCCCGTGATCTTGGACTGGATCAGCGAGGACGAGGAATTGGCAAACGCGTTTTGCAGCACGCTCATCATGACCAGGCCGGGAATCAGGAAGGCCGTATAGCTGACGCCGGGGCTCGGCTCGACGCGGCCATCTAACACATGGCCGAACACCAGCAGGTACAGCATCGACGTGAGCACGGGCGCGGCCACGGTTTGCGTTGCCACTTTCCAGAAGCGCAGCGTCTCTTTGTAGACGAGGGTGCGAAATCCTGTCGAAATCATACGGTACCTTTATCCATGATCTGCAAGAAGATATCTTCCAGGTCGGCTTGTTGCAATTGCATTTCATCGATCTCGACGCCCGCTACACGCAGGCGGGCGAGGATTTTCTCGACTTCGCTGTATTCGTTGACGCGCAGGCTGAACTTGTTCGGCGCGTGCTGTTCTTCCGGGTGCAGCACCAGGTGCTGCAGGTCGGCCGGGAGGCTGCCGTGTTTCAGGTGCAGCTGCAGCTGCGAGCCGGCGATGCGGCGGATCAGGGCCGACATGGTGTCGAGCGCCACCACCTTCCCGCTTTTCAGCATGGCGACGCGCTGGCACATGGCTTGCGCCTCTTCCAGGTAGTGGGTGGTCAGCACGACCGTGTGGCCGCCTTCGCGGTTCAGGCGCGAGATGAACTTCCACAGCGTCTGGCGCAGTTCCACGTCGACGCCGGCCGTCGGCTCATCGAGCACGATGACGGGCGGCTTGTGCACCAGCGCCTGGGCGACGAGCACGCGGCGCTTCATGCCGCCGGACAGCGCGCGCATGTTGGTGTCGGCCTTGCCGGTCAGGTCGAGGTTTTCCATGACCTCGTCGATCCACTTGTCGTTGTTCGGCAGGCCGAAATAGCCGGACTGCAGGCGCAGGGTTTCGCGCACGGTGAAAAACGGGTCGAACACGAGTTCCTGCGGCACCACGCCCAGGTTGCGGCGCGCGTTGCGGAAGTCCTTGACCACGTCGTGGCCATGGATCTTGACGGTGCCCGCGTCGGGGCGTATCAGGCCGGCGATGATGGAAATGAGGGTGGTCTTGCCGGCGCCATTGGGACCGAGCAGGCCAAAGAACTCGCCTTCTTCGATGGCCAGCGACACGCCGCCCAGCGCCTTGAGCGATTTATAGCTCTTTTCTACATTCGTGATTTGAATTGCGGTCATGTGCTTGTTTCAAGTGTAATGCGTCTGGTGTGATGCGCCAGTTGCCGGAGACATCGAGGCCGGCAGGCCGGTGCAGGGCGCCACCTTCAGGCGAGGACGGCGCAACAGTCAATTATAGTTGGAAAATTCGTGGAACACTTGGAGATCAAGCCGGCGGCGCTGCTGGCCTGCCGGCTTGAAAGCTACTGCTGATGCGGGGAGTGGGACAGGATCAATGATGATGCAGGTCGGACGGGCTGCGTTCGGCGTGGCCGCCGGCGCTGGCGCAGTCGTCGGCGCTCAAGGTGCTCGAGACGAGCGAGCAGACGCCATACAGCTTGGTGAGGTTTTTCAGGTTGTTCGGCAGGTTTTTCAGCTCCAGCACGCCGCCCGCGTCCTGCGCGGCGCGCTGCCACGTCAGCATGACGGACACGGCGGCCGAATCGACGGCCTTGACGTTGCGCAAGTCAAACTTCGTCTGACCCGAGCGGATGGCGTCCAGACCCTGCTCCAATGCCGAAGTGGCATTGTGCACGGTCAGGGAAGTCAGGGACTGCAAGGTGTCGAGAGAGTCGGGCATGGCGTCGGGCTGCGCTGGTCTGGAGCTGGGTCTGGAGCTATATGATAGCCGATTATTTGGCTTTGGCAGCGGGACGGCTGGCCAGGGCCTTGTTTTTTGCCTGCAAGGTCTTGATCAGGCCATCGATGCCACCCTTGCTGATCTCGCTGGCAAAGCTGCTTTTGTACGTTTCCACCAGCCACGCGCCCAGCACGTTGATGTCATAGATCTTCCAGCCGGCCGGGGTTTTCGCCACGCGGTAGTTCAGCGGCACGGGTTCGCCGCGCGCCACGTTCACTTGCGAGCGCACTTCCACTTCCGTGTCGGCGGGGTCGGCGCGCAGCGGCTTGAATTCCACGGTTTCGTTCTTGATCTGCGACAGGGCGCCCGAATACGTGTAGATCAGCAGGGTGCGGAATTCGCTGGACAGCTGCTTTTGCTGGTCCGGCGTGGCATCGCGCCAGAAGCGGCCGGCGGCCAGGGACGTCATGCGCTGGAAATCCACATACGGCAAGATCTTGCTTTCCACCAATTCGGTGACGCGCTTGATATCGCCGGCCTGGATGGCCTTGTCGGCCTTGGCCGTGTCGATCACGTCCTGGCTGATGCGTTTGACCAAGGCGTCCGGCGCTTCGACGGCGGGTGCGGCCTGGGCCGCGGTGGCAAAGGCGATGGTCGCCATCGCCAGCAGTTGTTTCATCAATTTCATGGTTCTACCTTTCATGGTGTTGCTATGCACCGGCTGGCGTTGATCGCAGCCGTGGTGTTCTTGTGTTCAGTTTACTCCTGGGGCCTGGCCTCGGAAGCAACGGTATTGCTACCAGATGTTACGAGGTCCGCTGGCGCCACCTCGGCGGCGGCGGTGGCCGCAGGCGCGTCATTGGCAGCTTGCGGTTTTGCCTCGTACTCCGGCTCGTAATCGCTGCTGTCGTTTTTTGGCACTTTGCGGTCGCGGCGGTCCGTATCACCGTCGAACACCTTGCTTTCGCGCGCCTGCAGGAAACCGTCGCGGATGAATTCATAGCGGTCCAGCGCGGCCGCTTCCATCAGGTTGGTCGCGTCGAGCAGCGCGGCGCGCTTGTCGACCACGCGCGTCACCGTGCCGATATTGCGTACATTGACGGGATCCTTGTAGCGCCATGGGTCGCCTGCGATGTCGAGCGGCAAGGCCACCGTGTCGCGCACGGTCGATGGGCCCAGCAGCGGCAGCATCACGTACGGCCCCGACTGGACGCCGTACCAGCCCAGGGTCTGGCCAAAGTCTTCGTTATGCTTGGGAATGCCGGCCTGCGACGCGATGTCGATCAGGCCGAGGATGCCGAAGGTCGAGTTCATGCTGACGCGCACGACGTCTTGCAAGCCCGCTTCTCCCTTGCCTTGCAGCAAGTTGTTCACGGCACTCCACACATCGGCCAGGTTGCCGAAGAAGTTGCCCACGCCTGTTTGCACGAACGACGGCGTCACCGTCTTGTAGGCCGTGGCAACGGGCTTCAGCGCCACCTGGTCGACGGTGTCGTTGAACTTGAACATGGCGCGGTTATACCCTTCCAGCGGGTCGCGCGGATTGGTGCCGGTGGCGCAGGCGCTCACGCCGGCGGCGATGGCCAGGGCCAGGCCGATACGCGCCAGGCTGCCTTGATTTTTTTTGGTCGACTCGCTCATTTGCTGTCCTTTCCTTCCGCTGCCTTGCTGTAGATGAACTGATTGATCAGGTCTTCCAGCACTGTGGCCGATTGAGTACGGGCGATCTTGTCGCCCTCTGCCAGGTTGGCCAAATCACCGCCTGCTTCCAGGCCGATATATTGCTCACCCAGCAAACCGGCCGTCAAAATCTTGGCCGAGCTGTCTTTCGGAAATTTGTAGCCATCTTCGATGTCGAGTTTCACCAGCGCCTGATACGTCTTGTCGTCAAATGTGATCTGCGCCACGCGCCCTACCACCACGCCCGCGCCCTTGACGGGTGCCTGCGGCTTGAGGCCGCCAATATTGTCGAACTTTGCCGTAATGGTATACGTCTTGCTGAAAGACAGCGAGCTCATATTGCCGGCCTTGAACGCCAGAAACATCACCGCCGCCACACCCAGCAAGACGAACAAGCCAACCCAGACATCCAAAGATTTACGTTGCATAAACAATCCTAAATAATTTTTACTTGCCGCCACCTGCGCAGTTACAGCCCAGGCCGCTAATTTTTTTGCTGATCCGTAATTACTTGCTAAACATCAACGCCGTCATCATGAAATCGAGCCACCACACCATCAGCGAGGAAATCACCACCGTGCGCGTGGTGGCGCCGGAGACGTCTTCCGGTGTCGGCTGCGCCTGATAACCCTGGAACAGGGCGATAAAGGTCACCGCGATCCCGAACACCAAGCTTTTGACATACGTACCGTTGACGATATCCTTCCAAACATTCACGCCGCCTTGCATCTGCGACCAGAACGAGCCTTCGTCGACGCCGATCAGCACCACGCCGACCAGATAGCTGCCGATGATGCCGACGGCCGTGAAGATGCCGCCCAGGATAGGCATGGCGATCACGCCGGCCCAGAAACGGGGCGCCAGCACGCGCTGGATCGGGTTCACGGCCATCATTTCCATGGCCGACAATTGCTCGCCCGCCTTCATCAGGCCGATTTCCGCCGTCAGCGAGGTGCCGGCGCGGCCCGCGAACAGCAACGCCGTGACGACCGGTCCCAGTTCGCGCATCAGCGACAGCGCAACGAGCTGCCCCAGCGACTGCGTCGCGCCAAAGGTGCTCAGGGTGTAATAACCTTGCAAGCCCAGCACCATGCCGACAAACAGGCCGGAGACGGCGATGATCACCAGCGAACGGCTGCCGATATAAAACAGTTGCTCAATGAGCAGGTGGGGCCGGCGCCACAGTCCGCCCGAGGCGGCCACGACGATAAAGAAGGAACGCACGGCAAAGCCGAGGTCTTGTACCGAATTGCGCAACCATGCTCCGATCGACGCCAGGAAACGCGCGATCATCGGCCCGCTCCCGCATGCAGGCCCAGGTCGTCGGCCAGCGACTTGCCCGGATAATGGAAGGGCACGGGGCCATCGGCCTCGGCATTGACGAACTGCTTGACGTACGGATGCGTCGACACGGCCATCTCGGCCGGCGTGCCGTGCGCCACAATTTTGCCCGATGACAGAAAATAGACGTAATCAGCGATGGCGAAACACTCCTTCACATCGTGCGATACCAGGATAGACGTGGAGCCCAGCGCATCGTTCAGATTGCGGATCAAATTGGCCGTCACGCCCATGGAAATCGGGTCCAGGCCGGCGAACGGCTCGTCGTACATGATCAGTTCGGGGTCGAGCGCGATGGCGCGCGCCAGCGCGACGCGGCGGCCCATGCCGCCCGAGATCTCGGCCGGCTTCAATTGCGCCGCATTGCGCAAGCCCACGGCGTGCAGCTTCATCAGCACCAGGGTGCGGATCAGCTCTTCATTCAAGTCCGTGTGTTCGCGCAGAGGGAACGCGACGTTTTCGAACGCCGTCAAATCCGTAAACAGGGCGCCGTGCTGGAACAGCATGCCCATCTTGCGGCGCAACTGATATAACTGGTCGGTCCCCAGCGTATGGACGATCTGGCCGTCCACATTCACGGAACCGGAACTGGGACGCAACTGCCCGCCGATCAGGCGCAGTACGGTCGTCTTGCCACTGCCGGAGCCACCCATGACGGCCACAACTTTTCCACGTGGGAAATCCATTTGAAGGCCCGATAAAATCGAACGTTCTCCATAGGCAAAGTGTAAATCACGGATCTCAACAAGATTTGGCACGACGAAGCTCACTATTTTAATGGCGTATTGTAGTGCAGAAACGCCAACCTCTGCTGAGACACCCCTTGGGACAGCCCCGTAATGGGGAAGAATACAACACTAATGAATCGAAAGTCAGATATTGTAGTGGAAATTTGACCTGCGCATCGCGCCCTCATCCGCCAGCGTTCACGGCCATCGACCTGCCAACTAAAAATAACAAGGGCCACGCCGCAAACCGCGCCGTGGCCCTGTCAAAAAAACGAACAATTGCTCGTTAATTAGCGTGGCAGCAGGGAGGCACCCATCAGGAACTCATCGACGGCGCGCGCGCACTGGCGTCCTTCACGGATGGCCCACACCACCAGCGACTGGCCACGGCGCATGTCGCCGGCCGCAAACACCTTGGCCACCGAGGTCTGGTAGCAGCCGGCGCCATCCGTTGTCGCCTTGACATTGCCGCGCGCATCCGTATCGACGCCGAACGCTTGCAACACTTGTTGTACTGGTGAAACAAAACCCATGGCCAGGAAGACCAGGTCCGCCTTCATCTCGAATTCCGAGTTCGGCACTTCGCTCATCTTGCCGTCTTTCCATTCGACTCTGCAGGCGATCAGCTTTTCCACCTTGCCGCCCTTGCCTTCGAAACGCTTGGTGGCCACGGCCCAGTCGCGCTCGCAGCCTTCCTCGTGCGAGGACGAGGTGCGCAGCTTGGTCGGCCAGTACGGCCAGACCAGCGGCTTGTTTTCCTGTTCCGGCGGCTGCGGCATCAGTTCGAACTGGGCCACCGAGGCGGCGCCATGGCGGTTCGACGTGCCGACGCAGTCGGAACCCGTGTCGCCGCCGCCGATCACCACCACGTGCTTGCCCGTGGCCTTGATCTGGTCCTTGAGCTTGTCGCCCGCGTTGACCTTGTTTTGCAGCGGCAGGAAATCCATGGCAAAGTGCACGCCCTTCAGCTCGCGGCCCGGCACGGGCAAGTCGCGCGGCTGCTCCGCGCCACCGGCCATGATGACGGCGTCGAATTCTTTTTCCAGGTCTTCCGGGAAAATGGTTTCCTTGGCCCAGTTGTTCACGTTGGCCGGAAAATCCTTGCCGACCAGCACGCTGGTACGGAAAACCACGCCTTCGGCTTCCATCTGTTTCACGCGCAGATCGATGTGCGATTTTTCCATCTTGAAGTCGGGGATGCCGTAGCGCAGCAAGCCGCCGACCCGGTCGCTCTTTTCAAATACGGTGACGGCATGGCCGGCGCGCGCCAGCTGCTGCGCCGCCGCCAGGCCGGCAGGACCGGAGCCGACGATGGCCACTTTCTTGCCCGTGCTGAATCCCGCCGGCTGCGGCGTGACCCAGCCGTGCTCCCAGCCCATGTCGATGATTTTATGCTCGATCGACTTGATGCCGACCGGATCTTCATGGATGCCCAGGGTGCAGGCCGATTCGCACGGCGCCGGGCAGATGCGGCCCGTAAATTCCGGGAAGTTATTTGTCGAATGCAAAACGTCGAGCGCTTCGCGGTAAGCGCCGCGGTACACCAGGTCGTTCCAGTCGGGAATGATGTTATTCACGGGGCAACCCGTGGTGCAAAAGGGGATGCCGCAATCCATGCAGCGCGCGCCCTGCACGGTCGCTTGCGCGTCCGACAGGTGCAGCACGAATTCCTTGTAGTTCTTCAGGCGCGCGGCAGGCTCCAGATAGTGTTCGTCCTGGCGCTTGAATTCCATGAAGCCGGTAATTTTACCCACGATAGTTCCTTTGTATTTGGCTGGCGGGGAGCGGCATGGCCGCTCCCTGGTCGTTCATTTGGCAATGAGCTTGGCTGGCTCAGGCGGCGACGGCTTGCACTTCCATGGCGGCGTCCGCTGCCATCTCGATCAGTGCGCGCTTGTATTCGTTCGGGAAGACTTTCACGAACTTGCCGCGCGCCGCGGCCCAGTCGTCGAGCAGGACGCGGGCGCGGGTGCTGCCCGTGTGCTTGAAATGACGCTCGATCAGGCGCTTGAGGATGACCTCGTCCGCTTCCGGCGCGCCGTCGCGGTGCTGCGTATGCCAGGCATCGCGGTCGAGATGCTGTTCCGCTGCCGACACGACCTTGTCCAGACTGACCATGGCCGTGTTGCACTTGCTGGCAAAGTCGCCCGCCGGGTCATACACATAGGCGATGCCGCCCGACATGCCGGCCGCGAAGTTGCGGCCCGTATTGCCCAGGACCACGACCGTGCCGCCCGTCATGTATTCGCAGCCATGGTCGCCCAGGCCCTCGACCACCGTGGTGGCACCCGAGTTGCGCACGGCAAAGCGTTCACCGGCCACGCCGTTGAAGAAAGCTTCGCCGGCGATGGCGCCGTACAGCACCGTGTTGCCGATGATGATGTTGTCCACGGCCCAGCCACGGAATTCCGTATTCGGCCGCACGATGATGCGCCCGCCCGACAAGCCTTTACCCACGTAATCGTTGCCCTCGCCCACCAGGTCGATCGTGATGCCGTGCGCCAGGAAGGCGCAGGCCGACTGGCCCGCCGTGCCTTGCAGCTGGATGTGGATGGTGTCGTCCGGCAAGCCGGCATGGCCGTATTTCTTCGCCACTTCGCCGGACAGCATGGTCCCCACCGTGCGGTTCAGGTTGCGCACGGGCGAGATGAAGGAGACGCGCTCGCCCTTTTCCAGCGCCGCGCGCGCTTGCGCGATCAGCTTGTGATCGAGCGCCTTTTCCAGCGCATGGTCCTGGTTTTCCACGTGGCGGCAAGCCTGGTGATCCGGTGTTTCCGGCTTGTGGAAGATGGACGAGAAGTCCAGCCCCTGCGCCTTCCAGTGCGAAATCGCCTTCGATTTGTCCAGCAGGTCAACCCGGCCGATCAGTTCGTCGTACGTGCGGATGCCCAGCTGCGCCATCAATTGACGGGCTTCCTCGGCAACGAAGAAGAAGTAATTGACGACATACTCGGGTTTGCCCGAGAACTTGGCGCGCAGCACCGGATCTTGCGTGGCCACACCCACCGGACACGTATTCAAGTGGCATTTGCGCATCATGATGCAGCCTTCGACCACCAGCGGCGCCGTGGCGAAACCGATCTCGTCAGCGCCCAGCAGGGCGGCGATGACCACGTCGCGGCCCGTCTTCATCTGGCCGTCGGCCTGCACGCGGATGCGGCTGCGCAAGCCGTTCAAGACCAGGGTTTGTTGCGTTTCCGCCAGACCCAGCTCCCACGGCGTACCCGCATGTTTCACGGACGACAGTGGCGAGGCGCCCGTGCCGCCATCGTGGCCGGCGACGACGACGTGGTCGGCCTTGGCCTTGGTGACGCCGGCGGCCACCGTGCCGATGCCCACTTCCGACACCAGTTTCACGGAAATCGAGGCGCGCGGGTTGGCGTTCTTCAAGTCATGGATCAGCTGCGCCAGATCTTCGATCGAATAGATGTCGTGGTGCGGCGGCGGCGAAATCAGGCCCACGCCCGGCACGGAAAAGCGCAGGCTGGCGATGTATTCGGACACCTTATGGCCCGGCAACTGGCCGCCTTCGCCCGGCTTCGCGCCTTGCGCCATCTTGATCTGGATCTGGTCGGCGGAATTCAAATAAGCGGCCGTGACGCCGAAACGCCCCGACGCCACCTGCTTGATGCGCGAGCGCATGGAGTCGCCTTCCTGCAGCGGAATATCGACGACGATCTGCTCGGCGCCCACGACGGACGCCATGGTGTCGCCCTGGCGGATCGGGATGCCCTTCAATTCTTGCGTGTAGCGGTTCGGATCTTCGCCGCCTTCGCCCGTGTTCGACTTGCCGCCGATGCGGTTCATGGCCACCGCAAGCGTGGCGTGCGCTTCCGTGCTGATCGAGCCGAGCGACATGGCGCCGGTAGCGAAACGCTTGACGATTTCCTTGGCCGGTTCCACTTCATCGAGCGGGATCGCCTTGGTCGGATCGAGCTTGAACTCGAACAGGCCGCGCAAGGTCAGGTGGCGACGGCTTTGGTCGTTGATGATTTGCGCGTACTCCTTATAGCTGGAGAAATTGTTGCTGCGCGTGGAGTGCTGCAATTTCGCAATCGCGTCCGGCGTCCACATATGGTCTTCGCCGCGCACGCGGAACGCGTATTCGCCGCCCGCGTCGAGCTTATCCATCAGCACGGGATCGTTGCCGAAGGCCAACGCATGCAGGCGCAGCGCTTCTTCCGCCACTTCAAACACGCCGATGCCTTCCACGTTCGAGGCCGTGCCCTTGAAATACTTGTCGACCAGCGACTTGTTCAAGCCAATGGCTTCGAAGATTTGCGCGCCGCAGTAGGACATGTAGGTCGAAATGCCCATCTTCGACATGACTTTCATCAAGCCCTTGCCGACCGCCTTGGTGTAGTTGTAGATGGCTTTCTCGCCCGACAGCTCGCCCGGCAAGCCATGCGCCATCTCGGCCAGGGTTTCCATGGCCAGATACGGGTGGACGGCTTCCGCGCCATAGCCCGCCAGCAAGGCGAAGTGGTGCGTTTCGCGGGCCGAGCCCGTTTCCACGACGAGGCCGGTGGAGGCCCGTAAACCCTTGCTCACCAGATGCTGGTGCACGGTGGACGTGGCCAGCAGCGCGGGGATGGCCACCTGGTCGGCGCAAATGGCGCGGTCCGACACAATCAAAATATTGTGGCCGGATTTCACGGCGTCGACGGCTTCGGCGCACAGCGAGGCCAGGCACGCTTCCACGCCTTCCTTGCCCCAGGCCAGCGGGTAGCAGATGTCGAGTTCGTACGACTTGAACTTGCCGCCCGTATGGGCGCTGATGTTGCGCAGGCGCGCCATATCGTCAAAGCCCAGCACGGGCTGCGCCACTTCCAGGCGCATCGGCGGGTTGACGTTGTTGGTATCTAACAAGTTCGGTTTCGGGCCGATGAAGGACACCAGCGACATCACCATCGCTTCGCGGATCGGGTCGATCGGCGGATTCGTCACTTGCGCGAACAATTGCTTGAAGTAGTTATACAAAGGCTTCAATTTGTTCGACATGACGGCCAGCGGCGAGTCATTGCCCATCGAGCCCGTCGCTTCTTCGCCGGCCAGTGCCATCGGCGCCATGAGGAATTTCAGGTCTTCCTGCGTGTAGCCGAACGCCTGCTGGCGGTCCAGCAACGATGGCTGGGCTTTTTCGCCCTGCGCGCGGTCCAGTTTGGCCTGGCCTTCGGCCAGTTTGATCTCGTCGAGCTTGATGCGCACCGAGTTGATCCACGCTTTATACGGTTTGGCGTTGGCGTAGGTGTTTTTCAGTTCCTGGTCGTCGATGATGCGGCCCGCTTCCAGGTCGATCAGGAACATTTTGCCAGGCTGCAAGCGCCATTTCTGGATGATTTTTGACTCGGGAATCGGCAGCACGCCCGATTCCGACGCCATCACCACCAGGTCGTCGTCCGTGACGATGTAGCGCGCCGGACGCAAGCCATTGCGGTCCAGGGTGCCGCCGATGTGGCGCCCGTCCGTGAACGCCATGGCGGCGGGGCCGTCCCACGGTTCCATCATGGCGGCGTGGTACTCATAGAAGGCGCGGCGGTTGTCATCCATCGTCGTGTGGTTTTCCCACGCTTCCGGAATCATCATCATCATCGCCTGGGCGATCGGGTAGCCGGCCATCAGCAGCAATTCCAGCGCATTGTCGAAGCACGCCGTGTCGGACTGGCCTTCATAGATCAGCGGGAACAGCTTCTGCAAGTCGTCGCCCAGCACGGCCGACTTCATCACGCCTTCGCGCGCGCGCATCCAGTTGAAGTTGCCTTTCACCGTGTTGATCTCGCCATTGTGCGCGATCAGGCGGTAGGGGTGGGCCAGCGGCCATTCCGGGAAGGTATTCGTCGAGAAACGCTGGTGCACCAGGGCCAGGGCCGAGATGCAGCGCGCATCCTGCAAGTCCTTGTAGTACACGCCCACCTGGTCGGCCAGCAGCAAGCCTTTATAGACGATGGTGCGGGCCGACATCGACGGCACGAAGAATTCCTTGCCGTGCAGCAGTTTCAAGGCCTGAATGGCGTGGCCCGACGATTTGCGGATCACATACAGTTTGCGCTCGAGCGCATCGGTGACCATGATGTCCGGGCCGCGGCCGATGAAAATCTGGCGGATCACCGGTTCCTTGGCGCGCACGGTAGGCGACATCGGCATGTCCGTATCGATGGGCACGTTGCGCCAGCCCAACACCACCTGACCTTCGATGCGCACGGCGCGTTCGATTTCCTGCTCGCAAGCGATGCGCGACGCGTGTTCCTTCGGCAGGAAGACCATGCCCACGCCGTATTCGCCAGGCGGCGGCAATTCCACGCCCTGCTTGGCCATTTCTTCGCGGTAGTACTGGTCAGGAATCTGGATCAGGATGCCGGCGCCGTCGCCCATCAGCGCATCGGCGCCCACGGCGCCCCGGTGATCGAGGTTTTTCAGAATCAGCAAACCCTGTTCGACGATCGAATGGGTCTTGTTGCCCTTGATATGGGCGACGAAACCGACGCCGCAGGCATCGTGTTCATTGGCTGGGTCGTACAGGCCTTGCGCTTTCATGGGCTTCTCCGCTGCATATGACTATCGAAAAACTAGAGTAGTGCAACGCAACAAAAAACTCAACCAGAAAAATTAGGGTCGGAGTCGAATTAAATTAGATTCTGTCGCTCAAAAAATTTAATAGGGACATAGTGAAAGCGATTTCAATAAATCGTCAGAAAGACACCATTTTTTGTTTTAAATGCGAATGTGTTTCAATTGGCGTCGGACTCGGCCACGATTTTGCGGGGACGGCCCCGCTTGGCGGGCACCACTTGCCGCTGCATTTTCTGCTCGAGCGCCTGCTTGAAAGCGTCGGAACCCAGGGGCCAGCCCTTCAATACAGCCTGTTCCACCACTTTGACCTGGCTGCTGCCCAGGCCCTGCTCGAACAGGCGCAAATACGCCGCCTCGCGGTCGAACGGCGTGTTGCCCAGCGCCCAGTACAAGGCATGGTCGGTGATGACGGGATCGGGCCGCACACCGGCATGGTGGGCATAGCTGGACCAACTATAGTCCAATGCCTGGGCGGCCAGCACCGTCTGCACGGGCACGCATTCCAGGTAACGGCAGCACGTGAGGAAGAAATTATCGGGATCGATGACGGCGGTTTTGTAGCGTCCCTGCCACAGCGCCCCTTCCCGGCCGTATTTCTGGTTGAAGTACGGCACGTAATAGCGTCCCAGCCACTGCATCAGCTGTCCCAGGCCCGTCGCATCGCTGGGCGTGGCCAATAAATGTAGCTGATCTGGCAACAAAACGTAGGCGTGGATGGCCACCTTGAACATTTTCGCGCCCGTTTTCAGCCAGGACAAAAATTGCGCGTAGTCGGACGCATCCTGGAACACGCTCTGGCGGTTGCTGCCGCGCTGTATCACGTAATGGGGCAATGCTGGAATGATGAGGCGGGGCAAACGGGCCATGGCAAAGTCGATAAATGAAGGCTAAGGCCTTGATTTTACACACTTGCGAGCGCAGGACGCGACTCTGACCCTGTTTTCTTTGAAATGCTGGAAAAAGTGATGGACTCCGTCCCTTTTTATGCAGCCACCCTCTTGCGGGTGGCTGGCATCAGGTCTCAGGACAGATTAAAACTGGCCGACAGGCTGTAGCCCTCGCCATACGCGCTGCGCAGCGGCAAGTCCTGGCCCAGGCCCGTCTTGGCTTTCTTGCGCAGCCGGTACACGAGCATGTCGACCCGGCGGCCCGCATCGGGGTCTTCGCCGCCCATGCCGGCCACGATGACGTCGCGCGGCACGGGGCGCGTGTTGATGGTCAGCAGATGCAGGAAGTTGAATTCCTTTTCCGTCAGGGCGATGACGGCGCCCATCAATTCAAGTTGGCGAGCGCTTACTTTCAAGGTCCACTTGCCCGGCTCGGGCACGGGATCTTGCGGCCCGACGCGGCGGTCGAGCGCCTCGATGTGGGCGGCCAGTTCTGGGAATTTGATCGGCTTGGTCAGATAGTGGTCGGCGCCCAGGCGCAAGCCGAGGATGCGGCTGTCGAAGGCGACACGCCCCGTCAGCACCAGCACGCCGATCTGCGGATACAGCTGGCGCATGCGGGGGATGACGTTGAAGCCGTCCTCATCGGGCAAGCCCAGGTCCAGCACGACCACCCCGACATTGCCATGGCTCAACGCGGTCCACATCCCGCCAGCCGAGCTGGTGATATGAACTTCGTGTTCGAGCTCAACGAGAAACTCCGCCATGTCTTCGGCGTAGTCCAGATTGTCTTCGACGATCAGTATTTTCGTCATTGCAACGCCATTCTTCCATTAGTGAGCTACCGTGGGCAAACCATGCCATTCACTTCTGCACCATGATGGACGGCACAATAGGTTTACGTCAAGGAATTATCACGGTTGCCTTCAGCGGAAGCAACTTTTTTCTAGTCTAGCCAGGAAGCGGCAGCCAAATCCGGAAAATAGCCCCGCCTTCGGGCAGATTATGCCCCTGTAAACTCCCGCCATGCACGTCCACCACGGCGCGCGCCATGTACAGGCCCAGGCCCGCACCGGCATGCGTCGCATCGGTTCCACGGAAACCTTTTTCGAACAGCTGCGCCAATTCTTCTTCCCGCAAGCCGGGTCCCGCATCGCCCACGCACAGAGCCACGCCGCCCTCGGGCACCAGCCTGGCAGACACGGTGATGACGCTGCCATGCGGGCTGAACTTGACAGCGTTGTCGAGCAGGATTTTCAGGCACAGGGCCATGCCAGGCACGTCGCAGCGCAACCGGGCCGGCAAGTCCTCGTCGAGTTCCAGCTGTACGCGATGGCTGGCCGGCACAGTGGCGGCCGCCTGCTGCAACAAGGCCAGCGGCGCGATGCCGTCGGCGGCCCGCTCGCGGCCGATGGCCGCCATGCGTTCGGGCGACAAATAATCGTCGATCATGGCCAGCAGGCGGTCGACGGCCGTCTGAATCTTCACGTAGCGCTTGCGCGTGGCTTCGTCCGCCTCGGTGGACGTCGAAACGAGGCGCTGGATGGCGCCGTCGATGGTGGCCAGCGGCGTGCGGAATTCATGCGACAGCATCGAGGCGAAGCGCTTCTGCTCCTTTTCCCGCTCCGCTTCCTGCGCCTGGGCGGCGCTGACGTCGCGCACCGTGCCCACGACGGTGACGCCCCGCCCCGCTGCCGCAGGCACGATGGTCGAGCTGATTTCCAGCGCCAGCGGGTGCCCGTCCGCATGCGGCAATTCCACTTCGCGCAGCAAGGTCAAGCGGCTGGTGTCGCCGTCGCGCCAGCGCTGCAGCCGGGCCGGCACGTCTTGCGCCAGCTGCGCCGCGTGTTCGCGCAAGGCGGCCAGGTCGTAACCGGTCAGGCGCTGCGCGGCGGGGCTGATGTAGAGCAATTCGAGAGTGGCGGCGTCGAGCAGGAAGGTGGCGTCGCGGCCATGTTCGGCCAACAGGCGGAACTGCGCTTCGCCCGCCCGCGCGCGCAGCAGGGCGCGGCGCAACTGGACGAAACGCAGCGCCATGAGGATGACGCCGGCAAGCAGCAGGAGAAGGAAAGGCAGGAAGGGCAGGAAGGGCAGCATGCGGTATACCTGGCAAGAGAGAATTGCCAAGTATACGCGTGCGGCAGCGTCAATCTTCCAGCGGGGCGAAAATCTGCTGCAAGTCTTCCTGCGTCAGGGCCATCTTTTGCGATTCGCCTTCGGCCAGGATCGATTGCGCCAGCTCCGATTTCTTTTGCTGCAGCAGCTGGATTTTTTCTTCCAGGGTGCCCTTCGCAATCAATTTGTAGACAAACACGGGCTTGTCCTGGCCGATGCGCCAGGCGCGGTCCGTGGCCTGGTTTTCCGCCGCCGGATTCCACCACGGATCGTAATGGATGACCGTGTCGGCCGCCGTCAGGTTCAGGCCCACGCCGCCCGCTTTCAGGCTGATCAGGAAGATCGGCACGGCACCCTGCTGGAAGGCCGCCACCTGCGCGCCCCGGTCCTTCGTTTCGCCCGTCAGCAAGGCATACGGGATGTCGCGCGATTCCAGCTCTTCCTCGATCAATTCCAGCATGCTGGTAAATTGCGAGAAGACCAGGATCTTGCGCCCTTCGTCGAGCAAGTCTTCCACCATCTGCATCAGGTCGAGCAGCTTGGCCGACCCGGCCGACTGCTTCTTGGCCGGCAGGGATTTCACGAGGCGCGGGTCGCAGCACACTTGCCGCAGTTTCAGCAGCGCTTCGAGGATGACGATCTGGCTGCGCGCCACACCCTTCTTGTCGATTTCTTCGCGCACCTTTTGATCCATCGCCAGGCGCACGGTTTCATACAGGTCGCGCTGCGGCCCCGTCAATTCCACCTTGCGCACCATTTCCGTCTTCGGCGGCAATTCCTTGGCCACGTTATCTTTCGTGCGGCGCAGCAGGAACGGTTTGATGCGGCGGTTCAGCAGCATGCGGCGCAGCGGGTCGTCCTGGCGCTCGATCGGATGGCGGAACTGCGTATTGAAGGTCTTTTCGTCGCCCAGCAAGCCGGGCAGCAAGAAGTGGAATTGCGACCACAATTCACCCAGGTGGTTTTCCAGCGGCGTGCCGGACAGACACAAGCGGTGGCGCGCGCGCAGCAGGCCCGCGCTTTGCGCCGCCTTGCTGCGCGTATTCTTGATGTAATGCGATTCGTCGAGGATAACCAGGTGGAAATCGTGCTCGCGCAGGATTTCCTCGTCGCGCGGCAACAAGGCGTAGGTGGTCAGCACCAGGTCGCACTGGTCGATCTGGTCGAACTGCTGCGCGCGGTCCTTGCCTTGCAGCAGCAACACTTTCAGGCTGGGCGCGAATTTTGCCGCCTCGTCCTGCCAGTTGCCCATCAAGCTAGTCGGCGCGATCACCAACGCCGGATGCGTGAGGCGGCCCGCTTCCTTTTCCACCAGGATATGCGCCAGCGTTTGCACGGTCTTGCCGAGGCCCATGTCATCGGCCAGGATGCCCGCCAGGTCATGGTCGCGCAGGAATTGCATCCACGCCAGGCCGTCGGCCTGGTAATCGCGCAGGGTCGCCTGCAAACCGGCGGGCGCCGCCACTTTTTGCACGGAACCGAACTGGCTCAGCTTGCGGCCCATGGCGCGCAATTGCTCGCCGCCCGTCCACTGCAGCTCCAGGCCGCGCGCCAGCTCTTCCAGGCGCGCCGCATCCAGGGTCGACATGCGCACGGCATATTTGATCTTGTCGCTGAAATACAGTTCGCCCAGGGTGTTCAAAATCGGCCGCACGCGGCCCCATGGCAAGGCCACGCGCGTGCCGTCCGGCAAGGTCGCCAGCATCTGGTCATCGTCCGCATGCGCTTCGATGACTTTCGGATTGAAATCGTTGGGCGCGTTGCGGATCAGCTGCACCAGCACGGGCAGCAGCGGCACGCGCTCGTGGTTGACGACGATGCCCAGTTCCAGCTCGAACCAGGCGTTGCCGCTGTCCGGGTCCTGGTCGTCGATTTCCGCGTACCAGTCGCCCACGTCGCTCACGTCGTAGCGGTACTTGGCCGTCTTTTCGACGATCCAGCCCTGCTCCAGCAAGGCGTCTATGCCGGACTCGGCAAAACGCAGCCATTCCGCCTGGGAAGGCAGCAGCAAGGCGCCCTTCAAGCCGCTCAAGGGAGCGGAGCCCGGCTTCTTGAATTGCAGCTCGGCCAGGGTGGCCAGCGCGCGCGCTTCATCAACCGTATTTCTCTGGATAATTTCCGTCACCTCGCCCACTTGCCGCACCACGCGCTGCGACGGGTCGAACGAGACGCGCTCGCCATCGTAGTCGTAGGACAGCACGGCGAAGTCGCTCCAGCGCTGCAGGCTGCCATCGGCCAGCATGGCGCTGTCGAGCAGCAACACCGGTTGCGCCGGCACGTCCTTGCGCAAGCGCTGCGGCAACGGTTGCGGCAGCGGCATCAAATGCTGCAAGCCCTGCGCCAGCAGCAGTTGCGACACGCGCACCTTGTCGTTCGCATTCAAGGGCGGCGCCTGCGCCACCAGTGCCTGCAAGTCGGCCAGGGAAATATCGGAGCCGCCCTGGTTCAGTTCCAGCACGCCGCACGACAGATTGTCGATGTACCACGGCGGATCGGTGGGCAGCATGTAGTCGATCTGGTCGGCGCCATGGTGCTTCGCGCCTTCGGGCGGATCCACTTGCCAGCCCAGGCGCATGGTCTTGCCTTCGTCGCGCCAGAACAGGCGCGCGGGGCGCACGGGACCTTCCTTCAACGGATACACGAGACCATTGCCGACGTCGGCCCAGGAATTGGCCCATAGCAATTTATCCTGCTCGGCCAGCATTTTCAGCAGGGCCGCGCCCACCTTGCCCTTCGGCTCCGTGGCGCTGCCCGTCTGTGAATTCTGCCCGCTGCGCATGGCCACGAAGAAACGCACGAGGTCTTCGTCGGCCGGCGTCAAAAAGGTGGGCGGCGCCGACAGCAGCGAGAAGATTTCGCTGATGGGGGACGCCGCCGCCACGTCGCCGTTCGGCCGCAGCCGCGCCTTGTACAGGCACAGGGCCACGTGGCGGCCGCCGCTGGTGGGCGCCAGCACATAGATCAGGCGGTGGGCGTTGAGTTTGGGGTCCGGCTCGGCAATCGTCAGCACGGCCTTCGGATGGGCGGCAGCCTCCACCCGCTGCAGCCAGGTGGCGACGGCATACGGCAAAGGCGCTCCCGGCGCGCTGGCCGGGGCAACTGGGGTTTCACTGGTTTCGTCGCGGGTAAAATCCATGGGGCGCATTTTTGTCTAAAGGTCGTATCCAAATCGGCAACAGGCAATATTATCCGCCATACAGCCGTTGCTGGCTTGATTCACACACGCTCTTTGAGCAGTTTTAATGCGCGATGCCTAAAAAATAAGTATTTAATACGACACTTGGGGTCCGCTGACGGCAAAAAAGGCCCGTCATGGGCCTTTTTTCGCCGCCTGTGGATAGCTTATCAGGCCGGCACAGTTTCTTCTTCGGTCACGCTGGCGGCCTCGACTACCGGTGCCGTGCTCGTATCGGCCGGCGTAAAGTTGCGCAAAAACAAGAAGAACTGTCCCATCATCTGCGTCCACAGTTGCAGATTGATATTCAGGTAATCCTTGCTGACGCCGCCGGCAACCAGCACATCCATCTCCAGCACGACGAAATCGCCATGCTGGGCCACGCGGGCGAAACGCTTGCTGCGGTGCCATTCGGCCAGCAAGCCGGCCGGCAAGTCGCCGCCCTGCACGCGCAGCGGGCAGCTCAGGGTCAGGTCCGCGTACTGGCCGGGCGCGGCCTCATTGCCCCACAGCACCTGGAAGCCGATGCCATGGCTGGCGCTGTGCAGGCGCACGACGCCATCGTGTTCAATGCTGGTGACGGCGCAGCCGGCAGTCTTGATGGCCTCGGCCGTTTGTTCCGCATTCAGGGTGGTCAGCAAGGTGTTGGTATTTTCCATCGTCGTTCCATTCATTTTAAAAAGATTATTGGGGGGCCGGCGCGGGCGCGGCAGGTGTTTCTGTTTGACGCGCATCAAAGCGGCCCTGGTACAGCTGGTCGCCGTACTGCTGCGCGATTTGCTCGAGTTTCACTCTGCTTTGCGCGGCGAACGGCTGGCGCGCCTTCATGACGTCCAGCACGCCGAGGCCTTCATACGCTCGCAGGATCTCCTGCCCGGCCGCATACAGCTGGGCATTCTTGCTTTCGCAGCGCGCCAGGGCGCTGCGCTGGGCCGTCACTTCGCCATCGAGGCGCGCCCGTTCCGCTGCCAGCTGCTTGCCCGTGGCAGTCAATTGCTCGCTGGCCTGGCGGTACTGCGCCGCACTGGCGGCCGCCTCTTGCGCGGCAGCCGCGCTGCGCTGTTGCTGCTCGCCCAGCTTTTCCCGCTGCGCGCGTTCTTGCGCCAGCTGCGACTGGCTGCGCGCCAGTTCCTTTTTCAAGCCCTCGCTGGCGGGTGCGGCCTCCGGCGCCGCCTTGGCGGCCGGCGCACCCTTGGCTTTCAGCGCTTCCAGTTCGCCGCGCGTCTGCTGCAATTGCGCCGTGACATTACGCAGCTCGGCACGCAAACGCTCTTCCATGCTTTGCCCCTTCTGCGCCTGCGCCTGGGCCGTGCCGCCGGCCAGCAGCATCAGCAGCAAAAGCGGCAAGCGCATTTTGTTGGATATCAACATCATGGCTCCTTAAAAACGCGCGTTCAATTCGATTTGCAGGGTGTCGATCGACAGTGCCGAACCGAACACTTCGCGGCTCGACGTCCAGCGGCCGTTCAGCCAGGTATTCTTGTCGAGCGCATACGCGCCGCCCAGGTAGTAGCCGCGCGCATTCGTGCCGCCCAGGTGGAAGGTGGAATCGTTGTAGGCGTCAGGCAAAGCGTCCGGTTCGATGCGCTTGTAACCGAGCAGCACGTTCCAGTCGCCGCGCGCCGCCGGGTTCGCTTTGCCCAGGGTGGCCTGCAGCATGTAGGCATTGCCGCCGCTCTTGAAATCGGCTTGCGAGACGCCACCCGTGCCGCCGAAGTTGTTCATGATGCCGCCCTTGGCGCGCGCCCACATCTCATTCTTGTCATAGGCCATGTTGCGCACATAATCGCCTTCGATGCGCAAGTCCGTGCCGCCCGCGACCTTGCTATCCCAGCGCGCATTCAGGTTGGCCAGGCGGAATTTCGAGGCCAGGCCGACGAATTGCGGCTGCGGCGTATTCGCCGGGTCCAGCGGGTTCAAGGCGATATTGCGCAGCAACATCAAGCTATTGCCCTTTTGCATGCTCGACGGACGCGACCAGTCGGTGCTGCAGCCATCGGCACCCGCGTACAGCGCGCACGGCTGCGAATATTCGCCGCTGATGTTACGGAAGTTGTAGTAGGCCACGGCGCCGCGCAGTTGATGGTCGCTATTGATCTTCCACGAGGCGCCCACCTGCGCACCGAGCAGCCACTTGTTTTCGCTGGACATTTTTGCCTGGCTGCGGCTAGGCGCATTGTCGGACGAATACTCGAGCGGAATCAGGCCCAGGGTACCGAACACGGTGACGTCCTTGCTCTCGCCGACCGGCTGCTGCACCTTGGCCGCGATGCCGTCGAAATTAAGTTCGCTGGAAAACAGTTCGTCGCCGGACACGAATGGATTGTCGAAGCGGCCCGCCGTCAGTTTCAGCCAGGAAGCGGGCTGGTAGGACAACCAGGCCTGGTCCAGCCAGATGTTCTTCTTGCCCAGGCCGCCACCGAGGGTTTGCGTGGTCGAGACCGGGCTGTCGTCATTGCCGCTGGCCAGGCGGATGCCCGCTTGCGTGGTGTCGGAAATGTCGGCCAGGATACCGAGGCGGGCACGGGCGCGCAGCAAGTGCTTGCGGTCTTCGCGCGTGTTCAGCAACGCCGGCAGGGCCAGATTCGTGTTCGAATTGACGTCGTAGCCGCTGCCGCTGTTGAGCGAGCGCCAGTCGATCTCGATATTGCTGTTGGCCATGTCGTAATAGCGCGATTCGTAGCGCGCGCGCACGTCGCCTTCCAGGCGGATGCGCTTGGTCCAGGCCGGCGTTTCATTCGGCGCCGCCCAGCCGCCCGCCTTGGCCTCGGCCATGACCTGGCCCTTGATCTCGTCGCGGATCTGCTCGCGCACGGTTTGCGAAATATACGGCACGCGCACGTCGCCCGGCTGCACTTGGGCCAGGGCGGCCGGCGCGGCGGCCGGGCGGGCTTGCGCCGCGGCCAGCGCTTCGCTCTGCGCCTGCGCCAGCAAGGCTTCGCCGGCATCCTTGTTCAGGGCGCCGCTCTGGATCAAGCCGCGGATCAGCTTGACCATGGTGCTGTCGGCCGGTGCCTGCGCTTGCACGGCGCCTGCCGCCACGCTCAGGGCCAGGGCAGCGAACGCCAGCGGAAGACGGCGCGCACGCTGTGGGGAAGAAAATATGGAATTCATCGCTTCTTTCGGTAAATGAGGAATTAAAGTCATGCGCTTACGGGCGCCGGCCTTTGATGGAAACGCGGGCCGGGAAACGCAGGGATGCCGGCGGCCGCTCATCGGCGCGGAAATCGCGCACCATGGCCAGCACCTGCTCATCCGTCTGCGCATTGCCCGTGCCTTGCACCAGCTGCACTTTCGTCGTCTTGCCTTCCGGATCGAGCCACAGGTCGACGCGGATGTCGGCAAACGCCAGCTGGCGCGTGCGCGGGTCGCGGGCGAACGCCAGCTGCAGCGCGTTGGCCACGTAGCGGCCATACGATCCCGCGCCGAGTCCGCCGCCACCGCCGCCGCCCGTCATGCCGCCGCCGCGCCCGGCCTGGATGCCGAACGCATCGCTGCCGGCCTGCGCCGCGCCGTCGATGGTGACGGGGTCGCCCTTGTCCGGCGACGGGCTTTCCGGCGCGTCATCCATGGGCTTGTCGGCAGGCGTCGGTTCCGGCTCGGACACTTCCGGCACCACCTTGTCCGGTGTCGGTTCCGGCAATTTTTCCGGTTCCGGCGGCGGCGGTGGCGGCGGTGGCAGCATCAGCATCGGCGGGGCCGCCACTTCGCGCTTGGTGGCCGCCGTATCGGACAGCAAATACCAGACCAGCGCGGCCAGACCAGCGGCCAGCAGCGCGCCGCCGGCCACGCCGCCCCAGCGGCGCCACCACTGCACCGCGCCCGACGATTCCGAGCCGGCCATCTTCATCATGTCGTCACGCTTCACCTTGCGCTCCTCATGCCGGCTTGCCGGTCACCAGACCCACCTGGTTCAGGTCGATACGGCGCAGCAGGTCCAGCACTTCGACCACTTTCGCGTATTGCACGGCGGCATCGCCGCGCACGATCACGGGAAAGTCGGGCGTCAGCGCCTTTTCCGTGCGCAAGCGCTCTTCCAGCTCGGGCAAGGTGACGGGATAGGCATCGAGGAAGACCTGGCCCGCGTTGTCGATGGTGATGGCCTTGGTCTTCGGTTTTTCCAGCGCCATGGCCGAGCTGGCCTTGGGCAGGTCGACCTTGATGCCGGGAATGCTGGCGTTGCTGGTCAAAATGAAGATCACCAGCACCACCAGCAACACGTCGACGAAGGGCGTGATGTTGATGCCGCCGCTACGCTTGCGGGGGGTAAACTTGGCGGAGGTGGCCATGGTTATGCCCCCTCACGCCTGATGCAGCGCGGGACGCATCTGGCGTCCGTCGCCCTGCTCTTCCGCCAGGCGCGTGGCGAACTCATCGACGAAGACGGCCATATCGGCGACGATGGCGTCAGAACGCGAGGACAGCCAGTTGTAGCCGAACAGGGCGGGAATCGCCACGCCCAGGCCGGCCGCCGTACACAGCAGCGCTGCCGCCATGCCCGGCGCCACCGAGTTGATGTCCACGGCGCCGGCCATGGCCGCCACGACGAACACCAGCATGATGCCGATCACGGTACCGAACAGACCCACGTACGGTGCGCCTTCGATGGTGGTCGAGAGCCAGATCATGCGTTTCGACATGCGCTCGCTTTCGCGCACCATCACGCCATCCATGGCGGCGCGGATGGCGCCGATCGTCGCGTTCGACACGGCGTTCAAGTCGTAACCGCGGTCGTGGCGGCGGCGCATCTCGTCGATGGCCACGTCATACAGGCGCCACAGCGAGGAATCCGTCTTCACGGAAGCGCTCAGCTTGCCGTTGCGCGCCAGGTGGTCGAGCGGCGCGCCGGCCGCTTCGTGGAACGACTGCATGAATTGCGCATTGGCGCGCGAGATGGCGCCATAGCTGCGGCCCTTGCCGATCATGATGATCCACGACAAGACCATCATCAGGCCCAGCACGCCGACAACGATCCACGCGTCGAGCGGCATGGCGGCGATGATGAAGCCGAAATGGCTTTTACCGGCCTGCTGTTCATCGGCGCCAAACACGGCCAGGCGCGATTCGGAACCTTGCGAGACAGCGTCGGCCAGCAGCAGGGCGTCAGGACGGGCCGTGCGCGACAGGCGCAGCTCGTCGATGGCGCCCGTGAAGTTGGCCAGGGTGGTGGCGCCGGAAGCGGTCGGCACTGCATCGGCGCCCACCGAGGCGGCCGTGGCGAACGCTGGCAGGGCCGTGGCTAGCGAGACGGCCGGACGGCCGCCCACGTACAGGGCCACATTATTCTTGTCTGCCTTGACGGCCAGGTGCGACCATTGCGCGGCCTGGATAGGCTGGCCCGGCTTGCTGCGCTGGCCATTCACCTGCACGAAAGGCACGCCCTGGTCGACGCCGATCAGCAATTCATTGGCGCCGTCGCGGCGCGCATACAGCACTTGCTGGGCGCCCAGGCTGTCCGGACGCACCCAGGCGGAAAAGGTGAACGGCGCGCCGGCAGCCTGCGCCAGCGATGGCGAGGCGGGCAGCATCAATGGCGTGGTGCCCAGGCGGGCACCGGCGCCGATGACGGAACCGTCGAGCGCCGGCACGGCTGTCTGGGCATGGTTGCCGTAGGCGGTGCTGTCGCGCGAAGGCACGCCCGGTTCGCTGAAGTGATACACGAGGCTGTAGTCGGGGTCGAACGTGCGCTGGCCATTGCCGGAAGCGGGCGCCTTCGGATTGCCGTAGTACATCCACAGCTGCTGCGGCGTACCGGCCGTCAGGGCCGGCACGTCGACCCAGATCAGGGCGATGCCCAACAGTGGATTGAATTGCTCGATCTGGTGATTCAGCACCGTCTTGTCGTCGCCCGCCACGAAGCGCAGGTCGGCGCCGTTGTCGCTGACGCCTTCGAAGTTGAAGTTACCCGAATGCAAGCGCAGCAGCACGGGAATGCGGCCTGGATCGCCGCCCACGGCGCCCGCCTTCGGGCCGGCGTCGACGGTGACGGGTTTGCGGTAAGCCCAGTCGGGCTGCCACCAGGCATGCGCCAGGCCGGGAACGAGCGTGCCCAGGATCGTGAGCAGAAAAAGAAAACGTTGCATGACAGTGATTCTCCGAAGAAAAGTCTAAAAAAGTGCAGTGCTGTTGAGCTGGCCCGTCAGTAGCTGGCCGACAGGTTGAAATTGATGCGGCGCACGTGTTTGTGCGTGCGCGGGCCATCGCGCAGCGGATACGAAAAGTCGATGCGGCCATTCAAGTAGCGCAGGAACTGGAAGCTGCTGCCCACGCCCACGGACGCCAGGCCAAACAGATCTTTCTGCTCGATCATCGGATCGCGCAGGCGCAGTCGCGCGCCATCGGCGAAGGCAAACAAGCGCCAGTTTTCCAGGCGGCTGAAATACGTCAGCTGGGGCGTGCGCCATTCGACCGTGCCGGACACGCCATAGTCGCCCGTCGCTTCGGCCGACAGGTAGCCGCGCACGGAATTGGCGCCGCCGGCGGCCATCTGCTCGCCCGACACGAGCGCCGCATCGGCCAGCTGGCCCGACATGCGCCCATGCAGCTGCGCGCCGCTGCCCAGGGTATACGTGGCGTTGGCGTCGCCCTTCAGCACGAGGAAGCTGGGCGAAGTTTTGTAGCGCTTGTTGTCGTAGGCGGCGCTGTCGCTGCCGTAGCCGAACGCGGCGCGCGTGCCGGCCACCAGCGACAGGCCCAGGCCGTAGGTCGCTGTCTCCGTCTGCGCAAAGCCGTTGTACGACACGCTCAGCGGCACGTACTTGAGCGGAATATTGCTGCCCGTGCCATTGAGCGTGAGCGCTTCCTGGTTATCCTTGAAGTCGATGCCGGCAGAAAAGCTGTGCCACCAGATGCCGCTGTTGGGCACCGTGTAGTTGAGCTTCATGCCCAGCGCATGCCCCTTGCCCAGCACGCTGGTGCCGCCTGTGCTGGCCACGTTGCTGTTCGACTGGTAACCGGTCGCTTCCACGCTCCAGCCCTGCGTGCCGATCGGCGCCACGTACGAGGCGGACCACACCTTGGTCTGGTTCAGGTCGCCCGGCGTGCCGAAAAAGCTGATGGTGGCGCTGTGCCCCAGCTGCCACAGGTTGTCGTGGCCGACCGACATGCTCGTGCGCAATTTTTTCGTATCGGCGCTGTAGTCGTTGTTCAGGCCGACGTTGGCGCGCCACGGGCTGCTGTCCTCGACCTTCAGGTCCACGTCCATGGTGCCGGGCAGGCTGCCCTGCTTGACCAGCGGCATCACCTGGCGCTTGGGACCGCGGTTCAGCGCCGTCAGCTCCACTTGCGCCTGCGTAAAGTCGGGCACCTTGCCTTCCGTCAGGGCCGGCACTTGCTGGCGCACGTCGAGCGGCGAGTTGTATTGCGCGCCGACAACGCGCAGCCGGCCCACCTTGGTTTCGCTCACCTGCAGCACCACCACGCCCTGCTCCACCTGCTGCTCCGGCAAGTCGACGTAGACGGATTGGTAGCCACGGGCTTGATATGCCGCGACGAGGGCGTCGCGCGCGCCTTCCACATCCTTCAGGGTGCGCCCCGGCCCCAGAAATGGGGTCACGGCTGCCTCGATGGCGCGGGCATCGAGCACGGTATTGCCGCGCACCAGGTATTCCTCGATCGTCACCTGCCGTTCCGGCGCGGCCACGGGAGCCGCCGCCGGCACCGCATCCTGCGCGCGCGCCATGCCGGGCAGCCCCAGCATGGCCAGGCACAGCATCGTCAAGGCGGTCGCGGGCGCCGCTGGCGGCACGCCCCTGCCCTTGCTTGTCATTTCACGCATCTTCCATTCACCTTAAAATCAAACGGTTGCCCTGTGTTGCGGCGCTGGGCCGGCGTATTGTTTATTGCTAATGCTGATCTACTGATGCCTAGACAGCCGCCGCGCGCGGCGACTGCCGAATGTCATCAAATGTTCATAAATCTCATGGCTGCAGGCCGCGCCGCTCGTTTGGCGTGAGCGCCTGCAGCTGCGGCGCCGTCAACGGTCCCGCACCCAGCACCTGCACCACGCCGGCCGGCTGGTAGCTGGACGCCTGCGGCTCGCCGCCGCTGTGCTTGCCGGCGCCGCCCTCGTCCGCCTGCTCGTTGCCGAAGCCCAGTACCTTCACCGTGAACAGCGACGGCTGCGCCTGGCGCGTGGCGGCCCGTTCGCGCTGCAGCACGTCCTGCGCCGCCGTCACGGCTTGCGAGGCGGCCGCGCTGGCATTGCTCAGCGCGCCCACGTTCACCGCGGCGATGGCCGGCATGCCCGTGGACTTGCCCTGCACCTGGATGTTTTCCGCGTTGACTACCTGCAGCGCAGCCAGGTTGACGTTGCCCGAGACGCGGATGCCCGCCTCGCCCGCATCGATGGTGCCGAGCGGGGCGATCAGGTCGATGTCGCCAGGCGGCACCTCCGGGATCGGATTCAGGGTGGCGATGCCGGCGCCCGTGTTCGGCGTAGTCGGCGACAAGGTGACCATGCCGATGTCGTCGTAGACCCGGCGCTGCGGCGTAAACACCACCGTGGACTTGGAGCCGCGGCCGGCATTGATGTCGCCCTGCGCCGACCAGGCCAGGATGTTGCCGCCGAACGTGGTGAAGATGCGGCTCTGGCCCAGCAGGATGCTGTCGCGGGCATAGATCTGGATTTCACCGGCGCCCTGCGTCAGCACGCCCGAGCCTTCGCCCGGCACGAAACCGCCATCGACGCCGACCAGGGTGCGCCCGCCCGGCGTCAGGATGTCGATGTTGCCGCCGAAATCGGTATGGATGCCGGCATCGGCCAGGTCAAACACGGGCCGATGGCTGTCTCCACCAAGCGCATATTGCTCGCGAGTAAGGTAAGTGACCCCCTTGCGCGGCCGCGTGGTGCTGGCGCCCTCGCTGCCATCCAGATAGTAGGTGGCGCCACTGAACATGGTCAGGTCGCCCCCATACGTCACGGGCTTGCCCTGCGCATCCTTGGTCGGGAACAGCGTGGCGATGGCTTCGCGGCCGCGCAGGTAGCTGCCTTCGCGTACGCCGCCCGCTGCCGTGTATTCGCGCCCGCCAGCCTTGAGTTCGGCGAAATAGATGTTGCGCAGGAAGACACGTTGCTGTTCGGCCGGCAAGGCCGCGAAAAATTTGCGGGCGTCCATGCTGGCGGCATCGAAAGTCAGCCCGGCACCATTGCGCTGGCCGGCGCCATAGCGGGTTTCCAGCCAGTTGACCAGATGCAACTGGCTCGACAGGCCGTACTCACGCTGCAGGTCGCGCCTGACGGCACCGCTGGTGGCCTGGCTAGTTTTGTCGAGCTCGCTCTGGCGCGCGGCCAGGAAGGCTGGCGCGCCCGCCGCGTCGCCGCTGTAGCCAAATTCCGTGCGCAGCCAGTCGGCCAGGCCCAGACGGCCGCCATACACGGCCACCGCCTTGCCTGGCTGGTCGGCCAGGGACTTGCCCGGCTCGCTCAGGTTGGCCGGATCGAGGTAGCGTGCGGCGAAGGCGGCGTAATCGGGACCATGCGCTCCCACCCCGGCAGCGACCACGATGCCGGCGCCGCTGCTGCGGTCGCCCGGCTTGACGTTGACCACCGGCCCGATGCTTTTCAGTTCCGCCTTGTCTGCCATGTAGATGTCACGCCCGGCCGTCACTTCCAGCGTGCCGGGACCGGCCACATAGAAGGTGCTGTAACGCAGGTCGCGGCCCGCGCTGACCACCGAGACATCGTCCGGATTGTTGTGCACCAGCAGATTGCCACTCGCCGCCCCCAGGGTGGCGAGGGTCGGTCGCAGCGGCAGCGCCGGGTTGTTGTACGCCACCTGCGAACTCCAGCCCAGCAGGCCATCGGGCGTGCCGTCGAACAGGCCCAGCGCCGTGCCGGAGTTGACGATGTCACGTCCGGCGCGCAGCGCCACCGGCCCGCCGCCTTCGTACCAGGTACTGAGCCGCTCCGTCTTGCCGACATTGCGCGTGATGATCGATCCCGTGCGCAACCCGACAAGATCGCCCTCGGCGGCGTAATAGCGCGCCGGAAGCTGGCCCTGCACCGCATAGCCCGATGCGGTCGGCGGCGCAAACGTGAACAGCGGATAGCGTTGCGGCGAGCCGCCCGCATCGCGCGGCACGAACAGCAAGTCGGGCGCCTGCGCATTCTGGCTCACGTTGTGCGTATACAGGTCGCCGTACACGGTGACGCCGGAAACACCGGCGAAGCCGGGATTGAAAGGACTAGGCAGCATGGTCGGATCGGCGCCCGAAGCCGTCACCGAATAACCGCCCGCATAGATCGAATCACCGGCCATCAGTTCCAGTTGCCCCGGGGTGCTGCGGGTGAAATGTGGACTGACCGGCGAGGGTGCGAGCAGCAGGCCGGCCGCGGGTCGCAGCGGGACGCCCGTAAGGTCTTTGCCGCCCAGGCTGGAGTTGCCGTAGTAGAGGCTGCCGCTGGCCGCGACCGCCCGCAGTTGCGATGGCAGCACGAAGCGCCCGCCGGCGGACGCCAGGTTGGCGCTGGCGCGGTCATCCATCCAGGCGGTGGACGGCGTCAGGTTGCCGCCCGCACTGAACAGGTCGATGGCGGTCGATGGCGTCCACAGCGAGAACCAGCTGTAACCCTCGCCATCGTGCGCCACCCCTTGTGCGGTAAACGGCGTGCCATTGTTCACCTGCGTGACACGGCCGGCGTCGCCCACGCCACCGAGCACCAGGTCGCCGCGCGTATCGATGCGCACGCCGGCATCGCCCGGCACCAGCACCGGCCCGCCGCCGCCGATCGACGACGTGGCCTTGTAGACCTGATAGGCGCGCGACTCCTGGTTATCGCCCTTGTCGAAGCGCAACTCGATGCCGCCCACCGAGCCGGCCGCCATGCGCATGGCGCCGCGCAAGTTGACGAAGGTACTATTGAGGTCGCTACGGCTGCCCTCGAAGCGGGTCTGCGACGTGACCTCGCCCGTCGGCGTGGCGAACGAACGCACTTCGGCCACCGGGTTCAGGCCGCCGCCGATGCGGAAGTCCAGGTCGCCGCCGCCGGTCAAGGTCATCGCCGAACCGTCCGGCGCCACCCGGCCAGTGCTGGCCACCACCAAATTCAGGCCCTGGCTGCGCGCCACGGCGCTGCCGGACTGGTCGGCGCGGGTCGACAGCATGCCGGCGGCACCGCCGGCCTCCAGCACCAGGTTGCCGCCGCCCAGGGTGCCGATGCCCGTGAAGCCGGTCATCACCGGCAGCGTCTCGAACAGGTAATTGCTGCCGCTGCCACCGGCGACGTAGCTGCCGAAGTTGATCCACCAGGCGGTCGGCACGCCGTCAGCCTGGGCGACGGCGCTGCCGGTGCCCTGGCGCCACAGCCAGTTGCCAACACCTGTACTGCTGAGCTGGGGACGCATGTAGCCGAGGTCGTCCGTGCGGCGATCACCGCGGGCGGCGCCGACCAGATCGCCGGTCACGTCGCCTTGGGCGCGCACCAGCACGTTGCCGCCGTGGTCCGGATACCAGGCCTGGTACAGGCTTTGCGCACCGCCATCGACGTAGGGCTTGAAGGCCGCGCCATCGGGACCGAGGATGGAACCGTTGCGATCAGTCGCGCGCGCCTGACGGTAGGCGGCGCCAACGTCGGCCGCCTGCGTGCCGGCCGTGTAGACGCCATACGGCGAACTCTGGCTGAAGTTGCCACCGGCAAGCAGGTCCAGGTCGCCCGTACCGGTACGCAGCACGCTGAACAGCTGTTGCCGCGCCGGCTTGGCCACCGCTGGAAAACTGGCGCCCTCGGGCAGCCAGGTCACCAGGTCGCCCACGCCCCACTGGTTGTATTCCAGCAAGGCTTCCACGCTCGGAAAATCGTCGAGATTGATCTTCGTGCCAGCCGGATAGCCGGCATAGATGTCCGACTGGCCCATCCAGTAAAAGTTGCCCGCCACGCCAGGCGTCGGCGGCACGGCCACGGTGGGCAGCTCGTAAGCCTGGCCCATGCCGTAATGATGATCCGTCAGCAGCAAGCCCGCGTCCGGTGCCCCCTGGCGCAGCGCGCGGCTGTCGGCCGCCTGCGTATCGGCGCCGCCCACCAGGCGCATCGACCACGACTGGGAACCGCTCGCCAGCATCGGCGCCAGGGCCCAGTTGCGTCCCTGGTTGCCGGCCGCGTCACTCGGGCGCAGCTTGACCATATCGGCGCCGTCGGGCAGGCGCACCCAGGTTTCGCTCGGCACCAGCGCGCCCTTGCGCAGGGTCAAATTGCCAGCCAGTATCACCCCATTGGCAGGGGTATCGGGCACGCCATCGCCGTTATAGTCGGGGCTGGGCGTATCGTTGACCGCGCCGATCGGATACGGCAGCGGCACGCCACCGGGCCAGGTCATGGCGGCGACCCGCATCGGTACCGGCAGGCGGGTGCCGGCATCGAGCCGCATGCCACTGCTCAGCGTGACATTGCTGGCCAACACTGTGCCAGCCGCATATATCACCGCGCCAGCCGCATTGCGCACGGCGCCACCCAGCACGGTTCCGGCCGGCAACTGCAAGTCGGCCGTCAAGGTGGCCTGCGCCGGCAGCGCGGTGTCGGCGCGCAAGCCCATGGCTTTCATGGGCAGATCGTAGTTCAGGGTGCGGCCGGACTGGAAGAAAGTGTCGTCGGCCAGCGTGACCAGCTGGTCATGCGGCACGATGACGTCGGCGCCCCAGGGCACGCGGCCCTTGGTCAGCACCCAGCCATTGTCGTCCGGCGTGACCGGCAGGGCCGCACCGTCGAAACCGTCGTTCAGGCTGCCAAAGATGTTCAGCTTGCCGCCGGCGCGCAGCACCAGCGCGCCCGCTTCGCCCGAGCCGCGCACTGCGGTGTGCATGGCATGCGGGTTGACGCTGGCGTAGCGGTAGCCCGACAGGTCGATGTCGCCATCGACATGCAGGTCGCCGCCCGGCGTGGCGCTGAGGATGGCTACGCCCGGACGCAGGTGGAAGGCGTCCCGGTAGTTGCGCAGGCCGGACAGGCGGCCATTCATCAGCCCGTCATTCGCCAGGGCGCCCGTCATGAAGGCCACGCTGTCGTCGTGCTTGCGGTCCAGGTAGTCCTGGTCGATGACCTGGTAGGGACGGCCGTCGGCCGTCGCGTCGGTGCCCGGACGGGCGTCCGTGTACGACCAGAAGCCGTTGACTGTGATGGCACGGGCGCCGTCGATGGCCAGCGGACCGGCCGCATCGATGGCGATGTCGTTGCCACGAGCGCCACCGACACGTTGCGCGCTCAGTTCCAGCGTGCCCAGCGAGGCGATCCGGTCGGCCTTGCCGGCCGTGCCGGCGCGCAAGTCCATGCGCGCACCGCTGTCGAGCACCAGGCGGCCGCTGCCGGCATCGATGTCGATCACGGCACGGTTGGGTGCCTCGATGACCTTGCCATAGCTATCGACCCGCAACACGCTGCCGTGGGCATCGAGCACGGCGCTGCCGGCCAGGTGGACGCCGTCGCGCGCGGCCAGGCGGATGCTGCCGACCTGCTCGCCGCTGGCGTCGACGGTGCCCTTGACCGTCAGGTGGCCGGCATCGACCGAGACGTTGATTTCGCGTCCGCGCAGCTCGTTGCCCAGCACCAGGTCGCCCTGCTTGAGCTGGAAGCTGCGGCTGCCGACTACCCCGCCATCCGTCAGGCGTTGGTTCAGGCTGCCAAAGTCCGCGATATGCTGGCCGCGGATGTCGGCGCCGCCGGCCGCGAACGGCACCTCGGTGCCGCCGGCGTCATAGTGGCCGCTGCTGCCGCCCGCGATACCGCCCAGCAACGACACCGTGCCCGCTTCCTGGCCCAGCGCCGTGGCGGTCAGCTTGCCGGCGCGGTTCGATACGGCCGAGATGTCGATGCGCGAACCGGCAGCCTGGCGCACGTCGCCGCTGCGGCTGTCGAGTACCACGTCACCACCCCAGCTGTATTTGCTCACGTCGTGGAAGGCGATCTTGCGGCCGGCCAGGTCAAGCCGGGCGGCGTCGCCCAGCAGCACGTCGCGCTCGGCCGAGACAGTGAGCTTGCCGCTCGGCAACAGCACGGACGTGTCCAGGGTGACGCTGCGCCCGTCGAGCGCGATCTCCGCGCCCAGCGCACCGGCCAGGGCGGTCGCGTCCTGAGGCACATCCTTGGCCGTGGATGGCCTGGAGACCACGATGTCGCCGCCCGCCTTGATCTTGTTGACCGAGCCGGCGTTGCCGGTCAGCAGCGCCGTATTCAGGGTCAGGTTGCCGCCGCTACGCAGGTAGCCCTTGCTGGCCGTATCCCAGCCGCTTTGCGACTGGTAGACGGCCAGCGAGCCGCTATGGTTGGCGGTGATGCGCTCGGCGGCGTTGATGGCGACATCGCCAAAGCCGAGGATCAGCCGGTCCATGCTGTGGATGGTGTCTGGCCGGCTGTTGGGGCCATAGCCGAACTCGACCTGGCGGGCGTCGATCTGCAGGCGCCCCTTGCCGCTGCCCGCCCCTTCGGTGGCTGGCAGGCCCGGCGCCGTGGTGGCGCCATTCCACACCAGCACGTCGGTGTGGATGCGCGCGACGGCGTCGCTGCCGCCGGCGCCATAGATCGCCGGCGTGCCGATCACCAGGCGCTCCAGCGACGATTTTCCCGTGCTCGCGTCTATGGTCGACAATTCGACGTTGTCATAGAAATTAATGGCGTCGCGCGCCGTCAGCACCAGGTTGTCCAGCGCAGGTGCGCCGGCACTGGCGTCGCCGCGCAGCAGGCGGTCGAGAATGCCCTGGTTCAGCGTCAACCCGGCCGGCAGCGCATCGCGCGCAGCCATCGCCGCCAGCGACGCTTCGCTGCCGACGTTGATGCCGCCCACCGCCAGCACCAGGTTGCGCGTGCCGTAGGTGGTGGCGTCGCGCAGCTGGAAGCTCTGGTCCGTGGCGGCGGCGATCGTGCCTTCCGAATACAGCGGCGTCGCGCCGCTGCATGTGGCGCCCGGCGCGCAGGCGCCGATATCGATGCGGCCCGCCCCGCGGATCGGATCCGTGCTGAAGGTCGGGGCCAGCATGTCGAGCCGCCCGTTCGAAACGGCCAGCACGCTGGACGCGCCCGGCGCATACACGAAGCCGTTCGATGAATCCCAGGCGGCGGTGCCGCGGCCCAGCGTATTGATGCCGCCGCCCTGCTCGATGATGATGCCGCCGGCCTTGGTATCGGTCACCAGGAAAACCTCGCCAGCGCGCAGCACCGCGCCGTCGCGCAGCACGACCGTACCCGCGCCGCTCTGGAACTGCGCCACGTTGGCTTGCTGACGGCCGGTGAACGGATCGTTGTAATTAGCCACTGGCAAGCCGCCGATGCCCAGGCGCGGCGCGGCAATGGCGTTCAGGGCGTCCACGCGCACCGACGTGCCATCGAAACCGGCGGTGGGCGCGGCGCCGCTGCCCAGGATTTCATAGTTGCGCCTGTAGCCGCCCAGCAGCAGGGCGCTGCCGCCGAAGCCATCCTTGCCAGGCGTGTACTGCGCCTTGCCGGCAAAGCGCAGCGCGTCGGTGGCGGCGGTGCTGTCGCCGGCCACGGGTGCCACCAGGTCGAAGTGCAGCGCCTTGGCATCGCGTTCGAGCAGCGGACGCGGCACGCCGTCGCGCACGGCCTGGGCCAGCGCGAAGTCGGCATAACTGGTTTCGTTGAATTGCGAATAGCTGCGCAGCACGTCGGCCGACGTCAGCAGCGCCTGCGATGACCGCACGTCGCGCTGGCTGGTGTTGCTGATGCCCAGTTGCACCGCGGCGGCATACGAACCATTGCGCATGGCCGTGGCCGTCCCCATGGGCATGCCGCCGGCCGCCAGTCCATTGAGTTCGACCCGGAAGGCGCCCGGCAACAGGGCAAAGCTCGACGGCAGCAAGGTGTAGGTGCCGGCCGCCAGGCCAGGCACGCCGGTGCCGATAGTAATCTGGCGGCCCAGCGCCGGATCGCCCGCGCCGTTCTCGGCAACGACAGGCGCATAGGCGGCCTGCGGTCCGGCCACGATGGCGTAGACGGGGTTGGTGGCCAGGCCGGGCAGCACGAAGCCACCCTTGGCCGAGGTCTGCACCAATGGATTGAGGCGCGCATCGGTCGAGCCGCCGCGCCCGGCCAGGAAAGCGGCGCCCATGAGGCTGCCGCCGCCCGTCATGTCGAGCACGGCACCATCGCGCACGTCGACGCTCTTGCCGGCGAGTACGATCGCCGGATCGTTGCCCACGCCCTTGTACGCCACGTCGTCGCCGTCATACATGTAGCTGAGACCGTCGAGCGTGCCGCCGTAAGGCATGACCAGTCCATTCGCGCTGACCGAGGTCACGCTGCCGGGCAGCACATTGAGCTGGCTGGTCACCGCGCCCGAGCCGTTCATGCCCACCGCAATCTTGCCCAAGGGCGCCCGCAACACGCCGCCCTGGTTCACCGTGGCCGCGCCCAGTTCGAGCGAGCCGAATACCGAGTACGGCATGGCCGGCAGCGGCGCGGACGGATCGCCGGCGCGCTCGATGGTCAGGCTGCGCGCGGGGTCGAACTGGCGCACCATCTGTCCGTACTCGTTGAGCACCGATTTCTGGCCAACGATCACGCGACCCTTGGCGCCACTGGCAGGATAGATCTGCGCGCCCGCCAGGGTCAGGTTGCCGGGCGTGTACAGCGCGGCATCGCCGAGCATGCGGATATCGCCGCTGCTGCGCAGTTCCAGCTCGCCAAAGGCGTCACGCTTGACTTCCAGGTCCTTGGCGACGTTCTGCACGATGCTGCCATTGGCGCCGAAATTGACGGTGTTGGCAAGGTCGATCAAGGCGGCATCGAGGGCCAGGCGCGCAGTGTCGGCGACGGCCGGCGTGCCCAGCTTGCCGCCGCCCGCGCCGAGATTGCCCGAACCGTTGACCGGGTTGGGCAGCAAATGGTCATCGGCTTGCGTACGGGTGGTGCCCGACAGGCGGATATACGGTGCCGCCAGCCTGACCTGCGTGGCGGCGTCGGCCTTCTGGCCCAGCGCCAGCGAGGTGGCGGTCAGGCGCAGGCTTTGTCCCAGCGACAGGTCGACATCGCCATCAAAGCTGAGCAAGCCGTTGGACAGCAGGGCCAGGTGGTCGAAACCGCCGGCCTGGATGCGGTCGACGCCCAGGCGCGCCGCGCCGTAGCGCAGCGCCGGGTCCCTGTCGCCGGCCATCAGGTCGCTGGCCAGGCCGCTGTCGCCCTGCAGGCGCGACACCACCAGTTCGCGCGGCACGCGCACCGCGTCTTCGACGACGAGTCCCTTCAAGTCGATCTTGCCGACGATGCCGTAGTTCGGTGTTTCCAGGTTCAGCGCCAGGGTGCCGCCGGCCGCGCCCGCGCCACCGGCCGCCGCATGCATGCCGCCGTCAAGGAACAGTCCACGGAAGGAGCTGAGCGCGATGCTGCCGCCGTCGCCGGCCACCAGCACGCTGCCCTGGCCGGGCAGGTCAAGTGTGGCCGCTGCGCCGGACGCTTCCAGGCGCGCACCAGGACGCAGCACGACAAAAGCGTCGGCCGCCTCGACCCGGGTGGCGTCAAGCTTGTGCCTGGCGCCGATCTCGATGGTGCCGCCGCTGCCGACATGGCCATACACGCCTCCCTGGGCATCGATGGCGGTGGCCGCGCGGCCGGCCACGTCGAGCACCGCGCCGTCGCCGATCCAGATCGACTGGGCATTGGCGCTGCCATCCGGACGATTGCTCTCGTTACCGGTGACCAGCAGGCCCGGCAGCACGGAAATGCGCCCGCCGGCGGCACTGAGCTTGCCTTCCACCGTGACCTGGCCATTGCCGGTGAGGCTGATGCTCTGCCCCTCGTCCACACGCAGCGCGGCGCCCTGGCCGATCACCAGCGGCGCCTTGGCGCTGCGGGTGCCGGCCGCCAAGGCGATATCGGCGCCGGCGCGTTGCGTCAACACGCCCTTGACGGCGTCTTCCTGCCACTGCGGCCCCAGCCACGGCTGCAAGGCGGCGGCGGGATCGGCGCCGCTGGCCAGCGTGCGCGCCACCGCCGGATCGGCGCGCAGCACCGGCATCGCCACGTCGATGGCGGCGCCCTGCGCCACCTGCACGCCTTGCTGGCCACTGATGTCGTAGTGCGCAAAGCCGCGCTGGAACAGGGAACTGTCCAGTATCAGCAGCGGCTTGATCGCCAGATCCTGCGGCACGCGGTTGCCGGCCATCAGGCGGTCACCCGCGTTGAGGGTCACGTCCGCCGCAAACGCGGTGCCGGCGGCCACTATCGCGCTATAGGGAGCGACGGGCATGCCGTTCGGGAACGCCGCGGCCGGTACCAGGTAGCCGGAGCCAAGCTTGCCCTGCACGCTGTTCAGCGTGACGCCTGCCGGCACGGTCATGCCGGACATGTACGTGGAGCCATTCGTGGCGCCGATGTAGATATATTCCCAGCTGACCGAGGCCGGCGGCACCACCCACGGGGCAGCCAGGGTGTAGGGACGCGACACGCTGAAGTCAGGCAGGTCGAGCAACGGCTGGCCGGGCGCAAGACGGTTGCTGATATAGCTGAAATCGCTGTCGAGCACCGTGCCGGCCTTGATGGTGAAGGCCTCTGCCAGGGTCAGGTGCACCGGAACAGACTGGCCCGCCGGCAAGATGCCGTTCTCGGCCAGCACGCCGCCACCGATGGCCACGCCGATGCCGGAATCGATGCTCAGCGTGCCGCCCCCCTTCACGCCGTAACCGCGCAACTCGCCGTCCATCACCAGCGCCGCCGAGCCTTTTCCATCGACGTCGTTCTGGTTTGATTTGAGAGTGATGTTGCCGCCACGCCCGCCCTGCAACTTGCCATTGGCCAGCGTGGCCGCGCCGGAGGAAGTGTCGATGACGCTGCCGGCAGCCAGGGTGACGGCGCCGCTGCCGACCAGCGACACCTTGCCGCCATTGACGTACGGCAAGCCGGAAATGTCGCTCGGGTCCAGCTGCAGCTGGCTCCACAGGCCGCGGGTGTCGAGCGTGACGCCGGATGCGACCTTGATGCCGGCCGTCTGCCCTTTCGGTGTCGGCGCGATGACGGTGTCGATCCAGCCATTGCCGCTGCTGGCCAGCTTGTTGACGATGTCGCCGAGGGCGATGCTGCCGCCGCGCGCGCTCAAGCCGGCATTCACTGCTACCTCGGGAGCGTGCAGCGCAATCTCGCCGCCAGGAGCGACTTGCACGGCGGCATCGACCGCGATACCGCCGGTGACATAGGCCTTGAAGCCGCCCAGTTGCTGGGCGTTGAGCCAGCCCGCATCGAGGAAGGCCTTGCCGACCAGGCTGTCAGGCATGGCGTCCGGCAGGCCGGGCGCGGCCATTGGGGCGCTGCCAGCGCCGGCCGTGCCGACGTGCAGCGACTGCAGCAGGGCCGTCGGGTTGTCGCGCAACTGTGCGCTGGTGGCATCGAATACCGGCACGATCTGGCCCAGCAGCAATTCTCCCTTGCGGGGCGCCGCCAGCTGCGACTGGCGGTAGCTATCCAGGGTGGCATCGCGCGTCGCCTTCTGGCGCTCGCCCTGGAACACGCTCGATTCGATGCCGCCTTCGAGCACCGCGGAACCGGTGCCGACGATGACGCGGCCAGCGTCACGGCCCACGATATAGCCGTTTTCCAGGCGTTCGCGCGCGCCGATCAGGGGGTTGGCAAAGTTTTCGGTCGCCCCCTCTCCCCAGCGCTTGTGCAACGATTCGAATCCACGATACAGGCCGCTATAGAGCACGTCGCCGGGCGCCGTCGACAACCGGTACAGCTGGCCATCCTTGCCGCTGAGCCAGCTCTGGCGAATCATCCCGGTCTGGACGTCGAAGGTGCCGCCGGAAACATTGAGCGAGGAACCGGCCTGGGTCACCAGTTCGCCGCCCTTGAACGCCACCGTGCCGCCCTGCGCCGCCCATTCGCCGATGCCATGGCCACTGGTGTTCAGATAGCCGCTCACTTCGAGCAAGCCGCCGCCCGTGTACCAGCGGTCGGTAGGATAGCCATTCGTGCCGGCCGCCACGCGTACCAGGTCCCGCCGGTCGACCCACAGGTCGGCGTTGTTGAGCACCTTGCTGTCGCGGTTGCCGGGCGCGTCGCGCTGCTCGTTGCCCTGCGCATTGATCAGCACGTTGTTCGAAGCCATCGCCACGTTGACGCCGACGGCACCGGAAACGTCGATGCTGGCGCCGCGCGCGACTTGCGTGCGGCGCGTGGCCAGCGCATTGACCTGGCCGCCGGTGGCCAGGGTCAGCGAGCCGCTGTCGAAGACGATGTCACGGCCGGAGGCGATCTGGATCAGCGAGAGGTCGCGGCGGTTGTAGGCACCGTCGCTGAGCAGGGCTGAGTCCTTGATGAGCGCATCGCGCTGCACGTCCAGCGCGGTGGCGCCACTGTCGTCGAGCAGTACCGTGGTGAGGCTGTCCGGCGCCAGGGTGACCAGGCCGTCGCTGCCGTCGGCCTTCAGGTGCACGGTGCCGCGTGTCGTCACGCTGGTGCTGCTGAGCAACACGCCGGCCTGCTGCACGTCGCGGCCCACCAGGGTGACGTCGCCGGTGAGCGCCTGCACCAGGCCCGTATTCATCGCCGTGCCGGCGCCACTGTGCGCGTTGAACTTGGCGTCGACCTCGTTGCCGCGCGTGCTGGAGGTCTGGTTGGCGTCCGTGCCCAGCCCCTTGCGGATGACGAAGCTGTCGCCGGCAACCAGCGTCACCTGGCCGTTCGGCGCCGACAGGCTGCCGCCGTTATGCACTTCGCGCCCGGCCAGCAGCACATAGCCGCCGCCTTCCGTCACCGTCTGCGGCTTGCGCGTGCTGATCTGCGCGCCGGCCTGCACCACCACGTCGGCCGTGGCGTTGCCGTGCGTGGCCACGCTGCCGTTTAGCACCAGGTCGTTGGCCAGCGTGGGCTTGAAGCCCGAGCCCAGCGTTTCGCTGTAGATGCCCTTCTTGAATTGACTGTCGCTCATGCCCACGGCGGCGGCCACCAGGCTGCGCGTGTCGACCTGGCTGCTGCCCGTAAACAGGATGCCGTTGCGGTTGACCAGCATCACCGTGCCGTCCGCCTTGATCTGGCCACGGATCTGGCTGGGCCGGGCCAGCGGATCGTTGACCCGGTTGAGCACGGACCAGTTCGCCAACTGGTCGAATTGCAGGGTGGTATTCTGGCCGATATTGAACGTCTCCCAGTTCAGGATCGCCTTGTCGGCCGTCTGCTTGACGGTCACCACGGTCTTGCCATCGGCCTGCGCCTGCGTGGGGCCATTCGCATTGAACCAGCCTGCCGTCAGGCTGTTGCTGTCGACTTTCAAGCCGCCTTCGGCCAGGCCTTCCGGCACCTTCGCGCCGGCGGCGATGGCCGCCTGGCGCGCCGCCTGCTGGGCCGCCTGCTGCACCGCGATGGCGCGCGCCGCCAGTTGCAGATTGTTCAGCGAACTTTGCAGCTGCGCATTGGCTTTTTGCTGCTGCGCCTGCTTATTGTCCGTCCCGATGATGGCCTGGCCATTCGGCAAGCGTCCGGTGGCGGCGGCCGTGCCCTGCTGCGCGCCCTTGCCCGCAAACCAGGCGCCGCTGAACGGCTGCTGCGCCTGCACGCCGCCCGTCTGCAGCAGCATGGCGATGGCCAGCGCCAGCGGTTTCAGGCGCACCGGGCGCCCGGTCCGGTTGCCCGCCATGGCGGAGGAGGATGCGTGTTTCGTGACCGACTTGCTTCGCTGCATGGCGACATTCCCTTTTCATGTTCCGTTGCTGACCGATATCGCGAGGCGGCGCGCGGCACGCACGGGGCGGGCGGCAGGCACTGATTCGCGGCTTCCAGCAGCATTGACAGGGAACAAGGTCCGGGACTGCAAAAGGTCATGAAAATGTCATAATTGGCGCTCCGCCTTGGCGTGCCAAGGCGGGCCTCAGCCGAACAGCACGATGCCGCCCGGCAGCCGCGTCACGCGCGCGCCATATGCATCCTGGATCAGGGCGATCACATCGTCGAGGCGGTCGAGCGAGAAGCTCGCTTGCACGCGCGTGTGCTTCAAGGCGTCACCATTGAGGATCAGCTTGCCCGGACGGTAGCGGTTCACCTCGTCCACCACCTCGGCCAGGGTGCTTTGTTTAAACACCAGCAGCCGGTGGCGCCACGCGCTGACGTCGCTTTTTTCCACGGCGCGGGCGATGCCGAAATGCTCGGGCCGGTAACGCAGCTGCTGGCCGGCGGCCAGCTCCGCATCGTTGCCGGCCTGCGCCACGCGCAAGCGGCCCGCCAGGCACGTCACGCACACTTCCTGGCCGAACAGGCGGATATTGAAGCGTGCGCTGCCGGCCGACACCATGCCGTCGCCCGCCTGCACGCGCACCCTCGCCGCACCGCGCAGGCCGGCCTGGAATTCCGCCTCGCCCGCCAGCAGCACCAGCGCCGCGGCGCCGTCCTGCACGGGCGCCGCGTCGAGACGCGTCTGCGTATTCATCTGCACCAGCACGCCGCCATCGAACGCCACTTCGCGCTGCTCGCCCGTACCGGTGGCGTAGTCGGCGCCCAGGCCCGCCACGGCCGGCCACAGGTCCGTGGGCGGGCGCAGCACCAGCAAGCCCAGCGAGGCAGCCACTGCGCCGCCCAGCCAGGCGCGCCGCGCCACGTTCACGGGTGCCTGCGCCCGCTTGACCGCATGCGCGGCGGGCGCCATCGCACTCCACACGGCGCGCGCCTCGGCAAACGCCGTCGCATGCTTGCGGCTGCGCGCGCACCAGTGGCGAAACACTTGCGCATCGCGCTCGCTGACCTGGCCCGAGGCCAGGCGCACGACCCACGCCTGCGCTTCCTTCTGGATGACACCCATATCGTCTTCCGCTTGTTCAGTCATGATGTGTAGACGTTTTTCCCGCGCCGGGACCGAAGCGCTGGATGAAATCGCGTCCCATGCGCTCGCAACAATGTTCCAGGCCGGCGCGCAATTCCTTCTCCACCGTGCGGGCGGAAATGCCGAAGCGCTCGGCGATGTCGCGGTGCGGCAACTGATCGACGCGGGCGGCGATGACGATGGCGCGCCGGCGTTTCGGCAGCTCCTGCAGCGCCCGTTCCAGTTCCTCGATTTCGGCGCGCGCGCTGTAGGTGCGGGCCGGGTCGGCCAGCTCGTCGGCCATCTCGTACAGATCGTCGATATCGGGCAGGCTGAGCAGGCGCGCATTGTCGCGGCGTTGATCTTCCGCAATGTTGATGGCGATGCGCATCAGGTAGGCGGACGGGTAGCTGATCGCCTCGGGCGCGGTCATCTTTTCCACTCTTAAATATGTTTCATGCAGCGCATCGTTGGCCAGGTCTTCCGAGCCCAGGCGGCGCTGCAGGTGGCGGCGAAACTGTCCGTAGCGTTCCAGGAACAGCTTGCGCAAGGTGGCTTTCAGCAAGTCCGACATCGTCAGGGCGCTCCGGCCGGCAGGTAGGGCGCGCAATCGGCGCCGGGGTCGGGCCGCGGCGTCAGTAAAATCGTCAGCGGTTGCGGCAAACCCGCCGGCGGCACGCCATCCATCAGCAGGCTGCGCAAACGCTGCAACACGGCGCGGTCGCGCTGTTCCACGCCGCTCCCTTCGAGCACGTGCACGTCGCGCACCTTGCCCCGCTCGTCCAGCCACAGCTGGAAGGCCAGCCGGTAGCGGCCGAAGGCGTCCGGATGCAAGCGGCACAGGGCGCGCGTGAGCGAGCGCTGCAGGACGGACGCGTAGCCTTGCAACGGTGGCGCGGCGGGAGCGGCCTCGGCCGGCACGGGCGCCGGCGCCACAGGGGCGTCGGCCAGCGCCAGCAAGGTAAACGCATTGCTGCCGCTGAAGCGCGCGCCCAGCTGCGTGCCTGCCAGCAGGCGCTGCAGTGCTTCGGCCGGCGTATACTCGCCGCGCACGGGCGCCGCCACTCTGCCGGCCGCCAGCTGGCTGCTGACGAGCACGGAGTACCCGGTCACTTCGCCAAACGCCACCAGGGCCGCGTCGAGCGGCTGGGCGGGCAAGTCGAAGCGCAGGGTAGAGTGCGCGCTGGCATCAGCGCCATCCGCACCGGCAGCGGGCCGCGCGAATGTCATGAATGTCATCAATGTCATCAGCAAGCAGGCGGACAGGGCATTGCCCCTTGCGGCGCGGCGGTGGCTTAGTGTCATTTTCCAGGGGAATCAACGAAAAATCCTGCTCATGAAGTGTCTTGACTGCAATGTTGTCTGCAGAATGGCAGGATGGTAGCTGCGTAAAATGACAACTGCATGACATCGGTCATATAGCTGCCGGGCTGGCGTGTCATCACTGCGACACATGACTTTGCTATGCTGAGCGCTTGTCCACCGCTCCGGGAGCCGCCATGGCACGCCTGTTATCGCTGTTGCTGTTGATCTGCGCCGCCCTGCCCGCGCAGGCGGACGAGCACACCGTCGTCGTGAAGGCACCCGCCCCCCAGAAAGGCTGCGCGGAAGCGGAAGGGCAAGGCCAGCGCGCGCCATCGATGTCGTGCCTGACTGAAAAATTATTGCCAAACAGCAACACCCTGAACCGGCCGCCGCCCACCCTGTCCGGCGCCGAAGCGGTCATGCAGCGCCCGTCGAACCAACTGGGGCTGTACAACCGCGCCGCCCTCGAACACCGCATGGGCAATGCCTTCGGCAAGTCCGTCACGCCGCAGAGGCCGCCAACTCCCGCACCCGCCAGCCCGCTGCTGCCGGCCCGCTAGGCCGCTTGTCAACGCACAGTCCATTTGCGCTGTCAAGATTGCGCAATCGCGCCGATTGCGTATCATTCCAGGCTTGATCGCTCTGGAAACAACCATGCTGCCCACTATCGAACAACGCCTTGCCCTTGAACTTGCCGCCAAACCGGTGCAGGTTGCCGCCGCCATCGAACTGCTCGACGAAGGCGCCACCGTGCCCTTCATCGCCCGTTACCGCAAGGAAGCGACCGGCGGCCTCGACGATATCCAGCTGCGCCTGCTCGAAGAGCGCTTGCGCTACCTGCGCGAGCTGGAAGAGCGGCGCGCCGCCATCGTGGCCTCGATCACGGAACAGAACAAGATGACGCCCGAGCTGCTCGACGCCGTCATGCACGCGGAAGACAAGACGCGCCTGGAAGATCTGTATCTGCCGTACAAGCAGAAGCGCCGCACGAAGGCGCAGATCGCCATCGAAGCGGGCCTGATGCCGCTGGCCGACGGCTTGCTGGAGAACCCGGAACTGACGCCGGAAACGGAAGCGGGCAAGTTCCTGCGCGACGCGTTTACGAGTGCCGACGGCAACAATCCGGGCGTGGCGGACACCAAGGCGGCCCTCGATGGCGCGCGCCAGATTCTGATGGAGCGCTTCGCCGAAGACGCGACGCTGCTGCAAACCTTGCGCGAATACGTGCAGGAACATGGCATCGTCGAATCGAAAGTGGTGGAAGGCAAACAGGACGAAGGCGAAAAATTCGCCGATTATTTCGATTACTCGGAAACCATTTCCACCGTCCCCTCGCACCGCGCGCTGGCGCTGCTGCGGGGCCGCCGCGAAGGCATCCTCGACGTCACCCTGCGCCTGGACACGGAAGCGGAAAAACCGAAATGGGATGCGCCGCACAATCCGTGCGAAGGCCGCATCGCCGCCCGCTTCGGCATCAAGCAACAAGGCCGCCCGGCCGACAAGTGGCTGGCGGACACGGCGCGCTGGACCTGGCGCGTGAAAAGCTTCATGCACCTGGAAACGGAACTGATGGGCGCGCTGCGCGAACGCTCGGAACTTGACGCGATCAACGTGTTCGCCACCAATTTGAAGGCATTGCTGCTGGCCGCGCCGGCCGGCCAGCGCGCCACCATGGGGCTCGATCCTGGCTTGCGCACGGGCGTGAAAGTCGCCGTCGTCGATGCCACCGGCAAGGTGGTCGACACGGCCGTGATCTACCCGCACCAGCCGAAGAACGACTGGGACGGTTCGCTGCACACGCTGGGCCGTCTTGCTGCCAAGCACAATGTGTCCTTGATTTCGATTGGCAACGGCACCGCCTCGCGCGAGACGGACAAGCTGGCGCAGGACTTGATCAAGCAGCATCCGGAAGCGAAGATGACGAAGATCGTCGTCTCGGAAGCAGGCGCGTCGGTGTATTCGGCGTCCGAATTCGCCTCGAAAGAGTTGCCGGACATGGATGTGTCCTTGCGCGGCGCCGTGTCGATCGCGCGCCGCCTGCAAGACCCGCTGGCCGAACTGGTCAAGATCGACCCGAAATCGATCGGCGTGGGCCAGTACCAGCACGACGTGAGCCAAAGCCAGCTGGCACGCTCGCTCGATGCCGTGGTGGAAGATTGCGTGAATGCCGTCGGCGTGGACGTCAACACGGCATCGGCGCCGCTGCTGGCCCGCGTCTCCGGCCTGTCGGCCAGCGTAGCGCAAAGCATCGTCACCTACCGCGACATGAAGGGCGCGTTCACGTCGCGCGCGGCCTTGAAGGCCGTACCGCGCCTGGGCGACAAGACCTACGAACAGGCGGCGGGCTTCTTGCGCGTGATGGGCGGAGAGAACCCGCTCGACGCCTCGGCCGTCCACCCGGAATCGTACCCGCTGGTGGAAAAGATCCTGGCCGACATCAAGAAGGATATCAAGGCCGTCATCGGTGAGACCGCCTTGCTGAAAACCCTCAGCCCGGCAAAATACGCGGATGAAACGTTCGGCGTGCCGACCATTTCCGACATTCTGAAGGAACTGGAAAAGCCGGGCCGCGACCCGCGTCCGGAATTCACGACGGCCACCTTCAAGGAAGGCGTGGAAGAAATCCGCGACTTGCGTCCGGACATGATACTCGAGGGCGTCGTTACCAACGTGGCCGCCTTTGGCGCCTTTGTCGACATCGGCGTGCACCAGGATGGCCTCGTGCACATTTCCGCCCTGTCGAACACGTTTGTCAAAGATCCGCACACGGTGGTCAAAGCGGGGCAAGTGGTGCGCGTGAAAGTGCTGGAAGTCGATGAAAAGCGCAAGCGCATCGCGCTGACCATGCGTTTGACGGACAGCGCGCCGCAAGCGGGCAGCAAACCGGAGCAACGCGGCGACCGCAACGACCGCCGCAGCATGGCGCAGCACCAGTCGCAGTCGCGCAACGCGCCAGAGCCAGCCGGCAGCATGGCCGCCGCGTTCGCCAAGCTGCGCGGCTAAGCCCATGGCCGCCAGGCATGACCTTGTCATCCTGGCGGTCGATGCCGCCGGCCCGGATGCGCAGCTGCTGCTCGACGAATTGTCGGACGCGCTGCTGCGCATCAATGGCGACAGCGGCCGCGCCTCTTTCGATGCCGAAGCGGCAACGCCGCGCGGCGGCTTTTATATCGCCCGCGATGCCGACGGGGAACTGCAGGGCTGCGCCGCCCTGCGCCCGCTGGGCGGGGCGGACAGTTCCATAGGCGAACTCAAGCGCATGTATGCGCGCCCCGGCAAAGGTGGCCTGGGCGTGGGCGCGGCCCTGCTGGCCCACGTGGAGGCGCAGGCGCGCCGGCATGGCTACCAGGCGCTGCACCTGTCCACCCGCGTGGTCAATAGCCGCGCGGTGGCGTTCTATGCCAAACACGGCTATGCTCCAGTCATTGCCTGGGGCAAATACGTGGGCGCGGCACAATCGGTCTGCCTGGGCAAGACCTTGCACGCCTGAACGTGGCTGACTTGCCCAATTTATGACTTGAGCGCATACCCGTGCCGGCGTTTTCTTATAAAATGACGGCATCTATTTATTTACCCATCAGAGGCAGCTATGAGCGACGTACAAACCTGGATCAAAGAAACCGTGACGAACACGCCAGTCGTGCTGTTCATGAAGGGCACGGCCCAGTTCCCGCAGTGCGGCTTTTCCGGCCGCGCCATCCAGATCCTGAAAGCGTGCGGCGTAGAAAACATCGCTACCGTCAACGTGCTGGATGACCCGGAAGTGCGCCAAGGCATCAAGGATTACTCGAACTGGCCGACCATTCCACAGCTGTACGTGAAAGGCGAGTTCATCGGTGGTTCCGATATCATGAATGAAATGTTTGAATCGGGCGAACTGAAGTCCCTGCTGGATGCCTGATAGCCAAACGCAGCGGCCGCGCCGTGTCGTCGTGGCCATCACGGGCGCCACAGGCGCCGTGTATGGCTTGCGGCTGCTGCAATTGCTCGGTGCCATCCCCGGCGTCGAGACGCATCTGGTCTTGTCGGATGCGGCCGTACTGACCCTGCACCAGGAAACGGGCGTGGGGCGCAAGGACATCGAAGCGCAGGCGCACGTCGTGCACAAGCTGCGCGACATCGGCGCGTCAATCGCCAGCGGCTCGTTTCAATCGGATGGCATGGTCGTCGCACCATGCTCGATGAAGACGCTGGCGGCCGTCGCGCATGGCTTGTCGGATAATCTGATCACGCGGGCCGCCGATGTGGTGCTCAAGGAGCGCCGCCGCCTGATCCTGATGGTGCGCGAGACGCCGTTCAACCTGGCGCACCTGCGCAATATGACGGCCGTGACCGAAATGGGCGGCATCATCTTCCCGCCCTTACCCAGCTTTTATCACCACCCGCACAGCATCGCGGAGATGGTCGACCATACGGTGGCGCGCGTCATCGACCTGCTCGGCATCGAGCACAGCCTGGCGCCGCGGTGGAATGGTCTTAAGCCCACTGGCGACACCCCTATCTTGTAGTTGGCGTCACGATTGAGTCGGCGTCACGATGCCTGACAAAAGCGTAGCGAGCGGCAGTGATTTGTGGCCGAGAAGCGCAACCGTACTTTAGTACGGTGAGCATCGCCGGCCGCAAAGCGCGACGCGCAGCAGCTTTGGTCAGGCATCCACCACTCACCGCTTGTCGAACTGATGGGCACTGGCCTGCTTCAAATCCCTGGCTTCTTCAACCATCCTGCGGTGGGCGATCCGTTTGCGCATCACTTCCGCATGTTGCGCGGCAGTCATGGGGGGCACGGTCATCAAGTCCTTCAGCTGCGCGGTATTGCTGTAGTTACTTTTCATAAGACGGCTCAAATGCTCGGCTCCGTAGTGGATGAACTGGCTGCTTCTGACGTGATTATGCGCTGGTATTGGCCGCTGCGCCGCTGCGGACGGGATTATTGTCAAATAATTCCGCTGCAGCGCAACATGCGAGGTCTTATTGTGCGGCAAAATCATGTCTCCAGTATGACCTTGCGCAAATAAAAGGACAGGGGGAGCGCCGTCAGCGTAAGGCGGACGGCACCGGCCGGGGAGGGCCTGAATGCTTACTTTTGGTAGTTGACTCTCACCAGCATGCGAATAAATTCTCGCGCGATTTGACGATGATGTTCATCTAATCTTTGCAAATCGGCAATTAATTTCACATCAGCGGACTCAAAGCGCGATAAAGCGCTGCCCGCTTCGCCATTCGGCGTGGCGCTTTCCGGGCCGCCAAAACGCAACCATTCCGCGGGAACACCCAACCATTGGGCAATCATGCGCAATTTTTCTTGCGTGGGAATTGCTTCACCTACTAACCATTTCCTAGCTGCATGCACAGTAATCGGGCGTCCATCGAAACGGATGTTGAATTCCCGGGCCAGTCTGGTCGGGCTGTCTGGAGAGTAATGGGCGTTTTTGAGAGCCAACTGAAGTCGCTGGCTGAAGCTTTCGCGTTCGTTAGAAGAATTCATAGGTGTACTATTTCATGTTGTAACATGAAAGTCAGTTTCTTGAATGACCATACAGATTGTTACATTTGAAAAGAGCATCAATTAACAATTAACACTCCGGCCGGGCTTTTCAGGTCAAAAAGTGGGCCGAATTTTCTCTTGCGATTCTGCGTGGCTTCGGGTCAAATTCGCGGCTAGCCTTGATTTTCGCACTGCAGCACGATTCAAAGCCTCGGTTTGGCATTACAACGTACGGTATCGGATAATGCCCTCCTCTATCGATACGCGCAATGCCCATGTCATACAATTTCTTGTAGACAAAGTTTTCAGAAGGGCCATTTTGTTTCCAATATGGAAACGATATGAACAACGTGTTCATAGTGAAACGTTGTTTTTTGATCGTGCCTACAGGAAAGAATCTGCGCCTAAAAAATTTTACTGCCATCACAGCGAAAAGAATGTCGCCGTTATGCCAGGAAAGCTCTTTTTGGTGTCATGTTGGCCACCAACTCTCGATCTTAAGCGCGTTTGTGCAAGAAGAATCAATTTATTTTCAGTAATTGTTGCCTGATTCGCCAAATTCCCCCTTCACGTCTTCTTTTTTCTTTGTTGCAGCACGGGCAGGGCAAGCTACAATAGTATTGACGTTGACGTAAACGGCACTTTGCCAACCATTGCCTCGCATCATCCATCCAGCTACCGACCACCCATGCAACCGACACCGCCCGCACCCACGACGACCTATACCATTACCGAACTGGCGCGGGAATTCGACATCACGGCGCGCGCCATCCGCTTCTATGAGGACCAGGGCTTGCTCAGCCCGAAACGCGAAGGCGCCGGTGGCCGTAGCCGCGTCTACACGCCACGCGACCGCACCCGATTGAAACTGACCCTGCGCGGCAAGCGCCTGGGCCTGGCGTTGTCGGAGATCAAGAGCCTGGTCGACATGTACGAGTCGCCGAAGGACACGCGCGCGCAGATGGACCGCTTCCTGGGCGTGCTGGCGCAGCACCGGCAGACCCTGGAGCAGCAGCGCATCGATATCGAAATGGCGCTGGCGGAGATCAGCGCGCATGAAGATGCGTGCGCGCGCATGCTGGCGGACTTGAACCTTGATAAGGCGCAAACAAACTAGGCATTCACGCGGCGGCGCAGGCCGCACACGCATCGCTTGACGTTTACGTAAACGTCACAACTAGGTATCATTGCTTCATTGACTCACAGCTTTACTGCCCCGGCCACCATGACCGCCACACTCATACTTATAACGACGACGAGGACGACATGCTCCATCTCCCAGGCTTGACCTTTGACCACGGCGACGACATCGCCTCCTTGCGCGAAGCGATCCAACAATTCGCCGCCGCCGAAATCGCGCCGCGCGCGGCCGACATCGACCGCACGGACCAGTTCCCCATGGACCTGTGGCGCAAGATGGGCGACATGGGCTTGCTCGGCATCACCGTCAGCGAAGAGTACGGCGGCGCCGGCATGGGCTACCTGGCGCACATCATCGCCATGGAAGAAATCTCGCGCGCCTCGGCTTCCGTCGGCCTGTCCTACGGCGCCCACTCGAACCTGTGCGTGAACCAGATCAAGCGCAACGGCACGGCCGAGCAAAAGGCGAAATACCTGCCGAAACTCATCACGGGCGAGCACATCGGCGCGTTGGCCATGTCGGAACCGAACGCGGGCTCGGACGTCGTCAGCATGAAGCTGCGCGCCGACTTCAAGGGCGACCGCTGGGTCTTGAACGGTACCAAGATGTGGATCACCAACGGCCCCGACGCGGACGTGCTGGTGGTGTACGCGAAGAACGACCTGGAAGCGGGTCCGCGCGGCATGACGGCCTTCCTGATCGAAAAGAATTTCAAGGGCTTTTCCATCGCGCAAAAGCTCGACAAGCTGGGCATGCGCGGCTCGCATACGGGCGAACTGGTGTTCCAGGATTGCGAAGTACCGGCCGAAAACGTGCTCGGCGGCCTGGGCAAGGGCGTCAACGTGCTGATGTCGGGCCTCGATTTCGAGCGCACCGTGCTGTCCGGCGGGCCGCTGGGTATCATGCAGGCCTGCATGGATCTGGTCGTGCCCTATGTACATGACCGCAAGCAATTCGGCCAGCCCATCGGCGAATTCCAGTTGATGCAAGGCAAACTGGCCGATATGTATTCGACCATGATGGCGTGCAAGGCCTATGTGTATGCCGTGGGCCAGGCTTGCGACCGCGCCACCACGCCGGAAGCCGTGCGCCAACTGCGCAAGGATGCGGCCGGCGCTATTCTGTATAGTGCGGAGAAGGCGACCTGGATGGCGGGCGAAGCGATCCAGGCCCTGGGCGGCAACGGCTACATCAACGAGTATCCGGCCGGCCGCCTGTGGCGCGATGCCAAGCTGTACGAAATCGGCGCCGGGACCAGCGAAATCCGCCGCATGCTGATAGGCCGCGAACTGTTTGCGGAAACCAAGTAAGTACGGGCGCGCGGCAATCGACTGGGTGATGAGCCATTCATGCGAGCACAGATATGACGCACATTGCCTTCCCCAAATTGCTTTCTTCCCAGATTGCATTCGATATCGCGCGCACCATCTTGCTCGGCTTCGACAAGCATTACCGCCTGTTCCGCGAAACGAGCCAGCAAGCCAAGCGGTATTTCGAGCAAGGCGCCTGGGCCGCGGCGCAAACGGCGGCCCGCGAACGCATCGACTTTTATGACAAGCGCGTGCAGGAATGCGTGCAGATGCTCGAAGATGAGTACGAAGAGTCGGAGTTGACCGACGAAGTGTGGCGCGAACTCAAGCTGCACTACATCGGCATGCTGACGGAACACAAGCAGCCGGAACTGGCGGAAACCTTCTTCAATTCCGTCTGCTGCAACATCCTGCACCGCACCTATTTCAATAACGACTATATTTTCGTGCGCCCCGTCGTTTCCACGGAGTACATCGAAACGCAAGACCCCGCTCCTACTTACCGCGTGTACTATCCGGGCAAGGATGGCTTGCGCCACACCTTGCAGCGCATGGTGAACAACTTCCAGCTGGACTGCGCATTTGCCAACCTCGAGCGCGACGTGGCCCAGGTGGAAGCGCGCCTGCGGCAGCTGTTCGGCGGCGACCGGCTGGAGCCGAACCACCAGCTCCAGGTCTTGACCGGTTTGTTCTACCGCAACAAGGGCGCCTACCTGGTCGGCAAGGCCATCAACGGCAACCGCGAATACCCGTTCGTCGTGCCCATCCTGCACAACCGCCACGGCAAGCTGGTGCTCGACACGGTGCTGTTCGAGCAGCAGCAGATCGCCGTGCTGTTTTCGTTTACGCGCGCGTATTTCCTGGTCGATATGGAAGTGCCGTCGGCCTATGTACAATTTCTCCGAAGTTTGCTCCCGCGCAAGCCTCGCAGTGAGATTTATACGATACTGGGCTTGCAAAAGCAGGGCAAGACCTTGTTTTACCGCGACTACCTGCAGCACCTGAAACACTCGTCGGATCATTTCGAGAGCGCGCCCGGCATCCGCGGCCTGGTCATGCTGGTGTTTGCCCTGCCGTCGTTTCCATATGTCTTCAAGGTGATCAAGGATTTTTTTCCGCCGCCCAAGGAAACCACGCGCGCGCAAGTCCAGCAAAAGTATTTGCTGGTGAAGCACCACGACCGCGTGGGCCGCATGGCCGACACGCTCGAGTATTCCAACGTGGCCTTTCCCCGCGACCGTTTTTCCACGGAACTGCTGGCCGAACTGAAACAGTTCGCCCCCTCGCTGGTCGAAGAGGACCGGGAGCAGATCATCATCCGCCACCTGTACATCGAGCGGCGCATGGTGCCGCTGAACATGTGGCTGAGCAATGCCGAGAAAGAAGGCCGCGACGACTTGGTGGAACACGCCATCGTCGAATACGGCAACGCCATCAAGGAATTGGTGGCGGCAAATATTTTCCCTGGCGACATGCTGTATAAAAACTTTGGCGTAACCCGTCATCAGCGTGTCGTATTTTACGATTACGATGAAATCGAGTACATCACCGATTGCCAGTTCCGCGTCATCCCGCAAGCCCGCACGGAGGAGGAAGAAATGTCGGCCGAACCTTGGTATCCCATCGGCAAGCACGATGTGTTTCCCGAGCAATTCGGGACCTTCCTGCTGGGCAATCCCCGCATCCGCAGCTATTTCATGCAGCACCATGCCGACCTGCTGACGGCGCAATACTGGCAGGCGCGCAAGCAGCGCATCGAAGACGGCCATATCGAGGACGTCTTCCCGTATCCGCAGCACCTGCGTTTTTGTATGCAGTCACCATCCCTACCCTCAACCGGAGATCCAACATGAATGATCCAGTCGTAATCGTCGGTGCCGCGCGCACCCCCATGGGCGCCTTCCAGGGCGATTTTGCCAACGTGACCGCCAGCGACCTGGGCGCCGTGGCCATCCGCGCCGCCGTCGAGCGGGCCGGCGTGGCGCCCGATGCCGTTGAACATGTGTTTTTCGGCAATTGCCTGATGGCAGGCCAGGGCCAGGCGCCCGCGCGCCAGGCCTTGCGCAAGGCGGGCTTGCCGGACTCTACCGGCGCCGTGACCCTGTCGAAAATGTGCGGCTCGGCCATGCAGACGACCATGTTCGCACACGACACCTTGCTCGCCGGCAGCGCCGACGTGGTGGTGGCGGGCGGCATGGAATCGATGACCAACGCCCCCTATCTCGTGCCGAAGGCGCGCGGCGGCTACCGCATCGGCCACGGCATGATCTATGACCACATGATGATGGATGGCCTGGAAGACGCCTACAGCCGCGATGAAAAGGGCAATGCGCGCTCGATGGGCACGTTTGCCGAAGAGTGCGCCAGCCAGTACCAGTTCACGCGCGAAGCGCAGGATGCATTTGCCATCGAATCCGTGAAACGCGCGCAAGCGGCCACCAAGGATGGCAGTTTTGCATGGGAAATCGTACCAGTCACCGTTTCCGGCCGCGGCGGTGACACCGTCGTCAGCATCGATGAAGGCCCGCAAAAAGCCCGCCTGGAAAAAATCCCGACCCTGAAGGCGGCATTCAAGAAGGATGGCACCATCACGGCCGCCTCATCTTCGTCGATCAACGATGGCGCGGCCGCCCTGGTGCTGATGCGCGAATCGACGGCGAAAAAGCTGGGCTGCACCGTCATCGCGAAAATCCACGGCCACGCCACGCATGCGCAGGCGCCGAACGAGTTCACCACGGCCCCCATCGGCGCGGTGAAAAAACTCTACGCCAAGACGGGCTGGAGCAGCAGCAACGTGGACTTGTTCGAGATCAATGAAGCCTTCGCGGCCGTGCCGATGGCCGCCATGCACGATCTCGATATTCCGCATAGCAAGATCAACATCCACGGCGGCGCGTGCGCGCTGGGCCACCCGATCGGCGCCTCGGGCGCGCGCATCATCGTCACCCTGCTGGGCGCCCTGAAGAAAACCGGCGGCAAGCGCGGCGTGGCTGCCCTGTGCATCGGCGGCGGCGAAGCGACGGCGATGGCGATCGAACTGGTATAAGCTCTTCCCGAGCACGGGCGCGCACCACGGTGCGCGCCTTTCATTTTATTTTCAGGGAGAAAACATATGCCTACCGCATTGATCATCGGCGCCTCGCGCGGCATCGGCCACGAAATCGTCCGTCAATACCGCCACGATGGCTGGCGAGTGATCGCCACGGCGCGTACGCCGGACGCTTGCGAGGCCCTCAAGCAACTGGGCGCGGAAGCGCACCAGCTCGACGTGACGGATGTGGAAGGCTGTGCCGGCCTGGGCTGGAAGCTCGACGATGAAAAGCTCGACGTGGCCATCCTCAACGCGGGCGTGTACGGCCCCCGCCACGACGGTTTCCCTGCGCAAGCCGATTTCGACCTCGTCATGCACACCAACGTGCTGGCGGCCATGCGCCTGCTGCCGATATTGGCGCCGCTGGTGGCCAATGCCAAGGGCAAGCTGGCCGTGCTGTCCTCGCACATGGGTTCCCTGAGCGAACGGGGCAACCCCAGCGGTTCGCTGTACCGCGCCAGCAAGGCGGCCTTGAATTCCGTGCTGATCGATACCAGCCTCGTGCATGGTCCGCAAGGCGTCAGCTGCGTGGCGTTCCACCCGGGCTGGGTACGCACGGACATGGGCGGCGCCGGCGCCGATATTTCGCCCGAGGAAAGTGCCGCCGGCATCCGCGCCACCTTGGCCAGCCTGCCGGCCACGGACAAAGCCGTGTTTCGCAACTACGACGGCAAGCCCATCGGCTGGTAGTTCCCTACACACCATAAAAACAAACGAGACGACGTCCCATGATACTCAATGAAGAACAGACCATGATTCAGGAGGCGCTGCGCAGCTTTTCGCGCGAGCGCCTGGCGCCCAATGCGGCCCGCTGGGACAAGGAACATCATTTCCCGAAAGAAGAATTGCAGGAACTGGCCGCGCTGGGCGCCTTTGGCGTGGCCGTGCCGGAAGCGCTCGGTGGCGCCGGCCTCGACTACGTATCGTTGGCCCTGGTGCTCGAAGAAATCGCCGCCGGCGATGGCGGCACCTCGACCATCATCTCCGTCAACAATTGCCCCGTGTGCAGCATCGCCATGATGTACGCCAATGATGCACAGAAGGAACAATGGCTGCGTCCGCTGGCGCAAGGCACGATGCTCGGGGCGTTTTGCCTGACGGAACCGCACACGGGCAGCGACGCCTCGGCCCTGCGCACGACGGCCACGCGCGACGGTAATGACTATGTGCTCAACGGCACGAAGCAGTTCATTACCAGCGGCAAGTATGCGGACGTGGCCATCGTCATGGCCGTCACCGACAAGGCGGCCGGCAAGCGCGGCATCAGCGCCTTCTGGGTGCCGACGAACACGCCGGGCTACATCGTGGCGGGACTGGAACAGAAGATGGGCCAGCATTCATCGGACACGGCGCAAATCCTGTTCGAGAACTGCCGCATCCCTGCGGAAAATTTAATAGGCGAAGAGGGCCAAGGCTACAAGATCGCCCTGTCCGGCCTGGAAGGCGGGCGCATCGGCATCGCCTCGCAAGCGGTGGGCATGGCGCGCGCCGCGTACGAAGCGGCCTTGAGCTATGCGCGCGAACGCGAGAGTTTCGGCAAACCCATCTATGAACACCAGGCCGTGCAATTCCGCCTGGCGGACATGGCGACGCAGATTGAAGCGGCGCGCCAGCTGATCCGCCATGCGGCGTCGATGAAGGATGCGGGCTTGCCGTGTTTGAAGGAAGCGGCCATGGCCAAGCTGTTTGCGTCGGAAATGGCGGAAAAAGTGTGCTCCGACGCCATCCAGGTGCACGGCGGCTACGGTTATGTGTCCGATTTCCCCGTCGAGCGCATCTACCGCGACGTGCGCGTGTGCCAGATTTACGAGGGCACCAGCGATATCCAGAAGATACTCATCGCCAGGGCTTTATAAAAAGCAGTAAAAGTCCCGGCGCTTTTAGAAACCGTCGCGAGCAAGCCTGATATCGGATTGAGTAACGCAGCCGTACTTCGGTACGGCGAGTAACGCCGATTCAATAGCAGGCTGCGCAGTAGGTTTATAAATGCGTCCACCAGACGAAAAAAAAGCCTGCACATATGCAGGCTTCGTTCCAATGTATTACCAATGCTTTAATCGTGTCATGGACGCCAGTGCTATCTGCAAAGTGCCTCCTGATTTTCGGACTCCCATGCTATCTGCATGGTGACTCCAAGTGTAAAATCGACCAACGTATCCGGAATTACAAAATCCACGCTTTCGCACTGTCACGCCATCGACATTACACCTGCCGGTCGCCGCGCTGAGCCTGGATAGTGAGACTATTTGCAAGCAAATCTCAATCACTGAACGCAGTATAGCACAGGCTTTTGTGCAGTGCAACAACGAATTCAAACCATACTTTAAATCAAGTCCTTAGCGCCAGTGGCTTGTCTTCTTCGCCGCCACGCGCCACTCTTTCGTATTCGGAAATCACTTGCGCGCCCAAGAGCAGCAAGGTGGCGCCGATTTCCAGGCTGAACATGACGACGATGGCTGTCGTCATCGAGCCATACACGACGTTGACCTGCGACAGGGTGGAAAAATACCAGACCAGTACATGGCGGGCGATTTCCCACAGCAGGGCCGCCGTCACGCCGCCGATCAGCGCATGCGTGATCGATAATCGCCCCACGGGCATGACCAGGTAGATCGAGCTCAGCACGAGGATTTCGCCCGCCAGCCCCAGCAAGTACAGCAACACGCCCGACACCCCTTCCAGGCCCCAGTCGTGGCGCAGGAAGCGCACGCTTTCCTCGCCCATCACCTGCAAGCTGCCCGCCACCAGGGTGATGAGCAAAATGCCCACGCCCAGGCACAGGATGTAGCAGTACGGCAGCACCGCGGAAATGAGGAAATGGCGGCGGCGGATGGCGACGCGGTGGATAAAGATCACGCTCATGGCGTTTTCCAGCACGGTAAACGCCAGGGAGCTGAAAAACAGCATGGTCAGCAGCAGCAGCCAGCCGATCACGCCCCGGTTGTTGAGGAAATGCGCCACTTCCGCCACGATGGCTTTCGACTGGCCCGGCACCAGCCATTCCAGGTAATGGCCGATTGTTTGCAGCAATTCGTCCTGCGCGATCACGTGCGACAGGGCCACCACCACCAGCATCAGCAGGGGCACGATGGACAGCAGCGAGTAATACGCGACGGCGCCCGCCAGCAGCAAGCCCTGGTTGGCGCGAAAGCCCTTCAATACCTGCAGCACGAAGGCCAGCGGGTGGCTGAGGATGTAGGTACTGGCGTGGCGGTTGATCATGTCGTGTGCGGTGAGAAAGGCGGCGCGGCCTCGTGCCACGCCTTATCACACTAGCATACTGACAATCGCCCCGCTGCACCGTACGCTAGCAGACGGCTGGCTCCAGCAAGGTCAAGGTTTGCCGGTCCGCATCCAGGGTCGCCAAGATGCCCATCGGTAGCGTGAACTGGTGGCGGATGTGGCCGAACGAATAGCCGCTGACGGCCGGCACGCGCAAGGGCTGCAAATGCTGGTCCAGGGTGGCATCGAGGGTCAGCGCCGTATCGCCCTCGGCCGCCTCGCAATGCTCGAAGATGCCCAGCATCAAGGCCGCCGCGTGCTTGAAACCGACGGACAGGTCGAGCTGGCACAGCATGCGGTCGATGCGGTACGGCACTTCATTGATTTCTTCCAGGAACAAGATGCGTTCGCGGAAATCGGCCGCATACGGCGTGCCGGCCAGCGCGCTGACCAGGCACAGATTGCCGCCCGTCAAGCGTCCCGTCGCCTGGCCGCCATGCACGGTGCGGATGGCGAAGTTCGGCTGCGTCTGCGCACGGCGATGGTTGTCCAGCGCCATCGGGATCGTGTAGCTGTCTTGCGGCGTCATCAGTACATTGCGCAGCTGCGTCACCGTGTAATCGGAAAACGTGGACGAGGCCACGGGTCCGTGGAAGGTCACCAGGCCCGTCTGGCTGGCGATGGCCAGGTGCAGGGCCGTGATATCGGAATAGCCGATCAGCACTTTCGGATTGCGCCGGATCAAGGCGTAGTCGAGCAGCGCCAGCAGCGAAATGCAGCCGGAGCCGCCACGAATGGCCCAGATCGCCTTGACCTCGGGATCGGCGAACGCCGCGTGCAGATCGTCGAGGCGCTGCTGCACCGTGCCCGCATAGTTGCCGTGCACGGCGCGGATATTCGCGCCCAGGCTGACGCGCAAGCCCAGCGATTCGATATTGCGCTGGGCCTTGGCGATGGCCTCTTCATCCGTGAAACCGCCCGGCGCGATGATGGCCACCAGGTCGCCGTCGCGCAGGCGCGCCGGTTTGATCAATGCGTGGTGCTGTTGCATGCGTTTGTCCTTCCCTTGCGCGGCCGCCGCCCACGCCGGTGTGCCTGCCGCCCCCACGGTGGCGGCCAGCAAGCCGCCGAAGCGGCGCCGGCTGAGATTGGTCTGACTGGACATGCGGCCCTTTCCTGGAATAAAAACGGCGACGCCAGGCGCCGCCGCACGAGGTTAGCATGCCGACGGGATCGCCGCCGGCATGACCGCCTTACATGAACTTGTACTTCAGCTGGAACGACAGCGAACGGCCGCGCGGGTCGGCCACGCGCGGGTCCCAGCCGGCGCCCACCACTTCATCCACGTTGTGCGCGGTGAACGGTGGATCGCGGTCGAACAAGTTCTGGATACCCACGGTGATGGTGGTATTTTTGAAGCCCGTGTAGGTGCCCGACAGGTTATACGTGGTGTAGCTGGACACGTCCGGCTTGAAGCCCGGTGGCGGCGCGCCCTTGCCGCCATTCGGCAACTGGTCCTTGTAGCCCGACGAAAAACTCTGGATCAGCAAGCCGCTCCAGTCGCCGCGCGATACGCCAAAGCTGGCGTTATGTTTCCAGCGCAAATACAGGTCACGCGTATAGAACTTGCCGACCAGTTCCTGGTATTCCTGGCCTTGATATTCGGCAAACTTGAAGCTGTCCATATACGTGCCATCCAGGGTCGCCGTCCATTTCGCGTCATTGACCTTGCCTTCGCCGCGCAAGCCCACGTCGAGGCCGCGCACGCGGCTGCCTGCCGCATTGATCCAGCCCGCCTGCACGTACTCGATGGTGCCGTCCGGATTGCGGTGGATGTACTGGTTCAGCGCCTGGTAATTGGCCAGCACGATTTGCGGCGTGCGGTTCAGGATGCGGTCCTTGGTGTTGATGGCCCAGTAGTCGAACGAGGCCGAATAGCCCTTGAACGGTTCGATGACAAAACCGACGCTGCCCTGCTTCGACGTTTCCGGCTTCAAATTCGTGTTGCCGCCCGTCTTGTAGTCGAGGCGGTCGATGGAGCAATACTCGGGCACGCCCGGATGCTTGGCGCAGCCTTCCTGGTCGACCACGCCGTTCGGCAATTCCTGGCTCAGCGAACCGGAATACAGCTGCTGGAAGCTCGGCGCGAGGAAACCCTTGCTGGCCGAACCGCGGAACAGCAGGAAGTCGGCCGGCTGGTAGCGGAAGGCCACTTTCGGATTCGTCGTCGCGCCCACCAGGCTGTAATCGTCGCGGCGGATGGCCAGCTGCATTTCCAGGTCTTTCGTGACCGGCACCAGCAGTTCCGCATATACGGCCTTGACGGTACGGCTGGCATCTTTGAGTGCGGCATTGCCTGGCGACAGCAAAATCTGCGTGGCATCGACGTCTTGCGCGAAACTGTAACCTTCGCGGCGCAAGTCGAAGCCGGCCGCCATGGCCAGCGCACCGGCCGGCAGCTGGAACAGTTCGCCCGAAACGGAACCGTCGATCTGCGTCAGGGTCGTCTTGCCGTGCTGGAAGTCGCCACGGAACTTGGTCGATTCGATCAATTGCCTGGCCGCTTCCGTCTGGCTCTGGCCGGCGCCCACCCACGGGTTGATGATGCCCGTCGCCAGGGCCGCGTACAGCTTGTCCGTGTAGGAATAGCCATCCGTCAGCTTGGTCTTGGTGCTGCTTTCGGCGCGCGAAATGCCGGCCTTGTAATCCCACTTGCCGAAGTTGCCCTCAAATCCCACCAGCACGCGCGCATTGTCGGTGGTGTTTTCCTGCGTGCGGTTGCCCACGTCATTGGCGCGCCATTTGTAGGAAATCGGCTTGGTGTTGTCGAACGACGGGATGTAGGCCGACAGATCCTGGTAATACGCGCCGCCCACCGGGTACAGATTCTTGTTGGCGACCGTCGCCTGCACCTGCATCGGCGTCAGGATAGCTGTCGCCTTGGTGCGCGAACCGAGCACTTCGACAAACATGCGGTGGTCGGGCGCCAGCTGGAACGTGCCGCGCGACAACAGATTGGCCCGTTCGACGGGAAATTGCAGCACGTAATCGGCGCCATAGTCGTACGCACACGAATATCTGGTGCGCAGCGGCGAGGTCACGTCTTTCCATAGCTCCGTCTGGTATTGCGACATGCCGGCGATGGTGTCGCATTTGCCCTGGAAGCTCAGCGGATTGGCTTGCAGGTATTTGTTTGCATCGCCAGGCAGCTGGAACGAGGCACCCAGCGCCGTCCCGGCTCCCCCCATCTGGTTGGCAAACGGCGTGCCCGTGGTATCGGGCGACAGGCCGCGGCCCGGCTGGAAACCGTTGACGAAGGAACGGTCGCGGCCATTGAGCTGTTGCGCTTTATCAACCGTCAGGCTGGCCATGATGTTGTAGCGGTCCGACTCCAGCGAGCCCGTGCCTGCCAGCAGGGAAGCGCGGCGCGTGGCGCCGCCGCCGGCCTGCGTGTCATTCGTGGAGACGGACGCTTCCACGCCGCTGTAATTGGTTTTCAGAATGAAATTGATCACGCCGCCGATGGCGTCCGTGCCGTAGATGGCCGAAGCGCCATCCTTGAGAATTTCCACGCGAGAGATTGCACCCAGCGGTATCGAGTTCAGGTCGACCGACTTGCCGCTGGCGCCGTGCGTGGCGATGCGGCGGCCATTCAACAGCACCAGAGTGCTCGACGGTCCCAGGCCGCGCAGCGAGGCGAACGAGGCGCCACCGCTGACCCGGTCGGCATCGGCGCCAAACACGTTATTACCCGACGTCATGTTATCGGCGCCCGTGCCATTCGCCGACAGGGTGCGCACCAGTTGCTCGGTCGTCGTGATGCCCTGTTTTTCGATCTGGTCAAAGCTGATGACTTGCACCGGCAGCGCGCCTTCCTTGGCCACGCGCTTGATGCTGCTGCCCGTTACTTCGACCCGTTGCATCGCCGGCGCCGCCGCTTCCTGTGCCATCACCGGCCCCACCACCCCCATCAATGCCACCAACTGCGCTAGTTTCTTCAATTTCACTGGTCTCTCCTTGTTGGGCAATCGAAACTTGAGTTCTCAAGTCCAGGCTGTTTTGTAAGGTCGCGGCGTCTGTCTCGCGGTACATTTTTTTATGACGCCAGCGCTTTACTTTATTTGTTTTCATTTTCAGAGTAGCGCGATGCATCCGGGCCCAGCCAATGAAAAATGCTTTCCTAACCATAACTTTTTGGAATGAATGCCCTTTTCAGCGACAGGGTCACTTGCCTGCGGGGCCAGCCCTGGTTTTATCCACGTCCAGATAGCGCCAGGACGTGAATTCCACGGGGTGGCGCCTGTAGTTTTTTAGCCACGGTTGTTGCAGGTCGGCAGAGATGGGATGCGTCAGCAGCACCCACGGCGTGTAAGCGTGGATCAGCTGAAACAGGTCGAAGTACAGACTGCGTCGGCGCGGCGTATCGGATAGCAGGCGCGCCTCCTCATAGCGTTTATTGTAATCGGGCAAGTTGAAGCGGGCATAGTTGGCGCGGCCAACGTTGCCACCGTACAACAATTGCATAAAGTTATCGCCATCGGGGAAGTCGGCGATCCAGTTGGTCTCGAACATCTGCACCTTGCCCAGGCGCGACGCCTTGATGATTTCCGTCTTCTTGTCGCTCTTGAATTCCACGCGCAGGCCGATGGCGTTCAGGTTGCGGCGCCACAATTCATCGCGCAGCCGTCCTACCGTGCTCGGCTCCGTATGCATGGTGAGCAGCAAGGGCGTGCCGTCCGGCTGCGCGCGGAAACCGTCGGCCCCCGCCTTGTAGCCGAAGCGGTCCAGCAGGGCGCGCGCCAGCGCCGGATCGTAGCCGACGGGGCTGCGGTAATGCTTGTCGTAACCGAGCATGTTGGGCGGCAGCGGCGATTGCGCCGGCAAGGCCAGCCCCTTTTTTAATAACGCGATGTCTTCGCGGCTGTTGTAGCTGAGGGCGATGGCGCGCCGCAGGGCCAGCTTGTCCTTGCTCGTGCCGCCCAGCACGGGGTCGTCCATGTTCATCCACATGTAATACGTCTGCAGCACGGGAAAGCGCGTCAGTTGCAAGCCCTTGGCGGCCAGCGCCGGTTTCAAGGCGTCGTTTTCCAGCACCATGTCCGTCATCGATTCGGGCACTTGCTCCAGGTAATCGAATTCGCCTTTCAGAAAACCCAGCATGCGCGATTGATATTCCTCGACGATGCGCACTTCGATGCGCTCGACCAGCGGTAATTGCTTGCCTTCCAGCGCGGCGGCGATGGCGCGCGCGTCCGGCGGCAAGGCGGCCAGCGCCTTGACCTGTGTATGGAACACGGTGGCACGGAAAGTCGGATTGGCTTGCAGCACGATCTTGTCGCTGCGCTTCCACTCCTTCACGAGGAAGGGTCCCGTGCCCACGGGATGGTTGCCGATCTGCCCTGCCGCCGGGTACGCCTCCGCCACTTCGCGCGCCACCACGGCGGTCGCCGGCATGGCCAGGTAAAACAGGAAGTTCGGATCGACGCCATTCAAGCGGATGCGCAAGGTGTATTTGTCCAGCGCCTGCAGGCCGGCGATCGGCGTGTCGTAGCTGAATTTGCTTTTCAGGGCCGCGTCGCCCACCAGCTTATCTTCCAGCAAGAACAACCACGGCGACTTCAGGCTGGGGTCATACAGCCGCGTCAGGCTGTACACATAATCCTGCGCCGTCACTTCGCGCGGCTGGCCTTTGAAAGAGGGATCGGGGGTGAAGAAAATGCCGGGCTGCAAGTGAAAAATATACGTGCGGCCGTCGTCTTCCACGGTCGGCATCCCGCGCGCCGTGTTGCCCTGCAGTTGCACCGGGCGCGCCAGGTAGTCATAGCGCAGCAGCGGGTCAAAAATGTTTTCCATCAAATTCAGGCTGGCCAGGTCCGAGGCCACGGCCGGGTCCAGGCCCGTCTCGCTGGTGCTCAAAAACAAATGCAGGGTCTTGTTCGCGCGGGCATCGGTGGCGGCATCGGCGGGCACGGTAAATAGCGTCAACAGGGCCAGGCCGGCGGCGCAGGCGGTTTTGCGTAAAAACATCATCAGTGGTCCAGTGCAGACAAGGGTAACGAACAGCGATAAGCGACAGGCATCCCCCACACTACGCGGGCAAGCTACGGGGCGCCAATGAAAACAGGCTGCCAGCTTATAACTTTTTGGCATGCGATTGCTGCATTCTTTCATCAACTCGTATCGGGCTGCCTCTATACTTTGTTTGCAGCACCTTTCACCTCCCCGAAATACAGAACTGATCGCATATGGCACTTAATTACATCTGGTCCGGCTTTTTCCTCGTTGGCTTCCTGGCCGCAGTGCTGCAGTGGCTGTTTCTCGGCGATACCGATATCTTCAAGCGCATCATCGACGGCACCTTCGAAACGGCGCGCATGGGCGTGATGGACATCGCCCTGCCGCTGGCAGGCGTGATGACCTTGTGGCTCGGCATCATGAACATCGGTGAAAAGGCGGGCATCGTCGGCTGGCTGGCGAAAGTCATCGCCCCGTTCTTTTCGCGCATCTTCCCGGAAATTCCGAAAGACCATCCGGCGACCGGCCACATGGTGATGAATTTCTCGGCCAACCTGCTGGGCCTGGACAATGCGGCCACGCCGTTCGGTTTGAAGGCCATGGAAAGCCTGCAAACCTTGAACCCGAACAAGGAAGAGGCGACGAATGCGCAAATCATGTTTTTGGTGCTGCACACTTCGGGCCTGACCCTGATTCCACTGGCCATCATGGCGCAGCGCTCGATCCTCGGCGCGGCCGACCCGTCCGACATCTTTATCCCGTGCATGATCGCCACCTATGTCGCCACCATGGTCGGCATCATCACGGTCTCCATCAAGCAGCGCATCAACTTGCTCAACAGAGTCGTGCTGGGCTGGATGGGCGGCATGACGAGCGCCATCGTCGCCATGATCTGGTACTTCACGCAATACCTGACGAAACAGGAAATCGAGCTGGTCTCGAAAGTGGTCAGCAATCTGGTGTTGATCAGCGTCATCGCCATCTTCATCATCGGCGCGCTGCGCAAGAAGGTGAACGTGTACGACGCCTTCATCGAGGGCGCGAAAGGCGGCATCCAGACGTCGATCACCGTGATTCCCTATCTGGTCGGCATGCTGGTGGCCATCAGCGTGATCCGCAACGCGGGCGTGTTCAATTTCCTGATGAGTGGCATGAACTGGTTCTTCGCCAACCTGGGCATCAATACGGATTTCGTGCCCGCCTTGCCGACGGCCATGATGAAGCCGCTCAGCGGCTCCGGCTCGAAAGCCATGATGATCGACGCCATGAACACCTACGGCGTCGACTCGTTTGTCGGCCGCCTGGCCTGCGTCTTCCAGGGTTCGGCCGACACCACCTTCTATATCGTGGCCCTGTATTTCGGTTCCGTCGGCATCCGCAAGACGCGCTATGCCATCACGGCCGGCCTGATCGCCGATCTGGCTGGCGTGATCACGGCCGTCTTTGTCGCCTACGTCTTTTTCCACTAAGGAGCACCATGTTCCGTCCCATCCTCATCGCCGCCTTGCTGGCTGGCATCGGCTTGTCAAATGCGCAGGCGCAATTGCCCGAATCCGTCAACCTGCTGCTGCGCAGCGCGAATATCCCCGAAGACGCCATGGGCGCCATCGTCTTGCGCGGCAACACCACCGTGCTGTCGCATGGGGCCGAGCGCAGCATGCAGCCCGCGTCCACCATGAAGCTGGTGACGACGGCCGTGGGCCTGGAACAATTAGGCCCCATCTTCCGCGGCCGCACGGAACTGCGCACCAGCGCCGACGTCATCAATGGCGTGCTGAAGGGCGACTTGATCCTGCGCGGCGGCGCCGACACGGATTTCAACGCGGACGTGCTGGAGCATATGCTGCAAACCCTGCGCAACCAGGGCATCGTGAAAATCAAGGGCGATCTGATCCTCGACCGTCAGCTGTTTCAGCCGGCCCGGCCCGATATCGGCACGCCACCGTTCGACGAGTCGGCCGAGTTCCGCTACAACGTCATCCCCGATGCCTTATTGTTGAACACAAATTTGCTCGATATCAATATGAACTCGACGGACCGGCAATTGAGCATCCTGATGCAGCCGGCGCTCGAGAACGTCAGCATCACGAGCGACATGAAACTCATCAAGGGCAGTTGCGCCAGGTGGGAAGATGGCTGGCGCCCGCCCGAATACCGGCGCGATGCGAGCGGCAAGCTGCAAGTGATCCTGCACGGCACTTTCCCGCAAAATTGCAGCAAGGCGACCAGCATCAATGTACTTGATCGCAACGATTATGCGGACCGCTTGTTCCGCGCCACCTGGAAACGCCTGGGTGGCACCATCACGGGCACGGTGCGCGAAGCGCCATTTACAGGCTTGCCGCCGACGGCCGAACCGGTCGGCACGCGGATGCTGGCCGACCACGTGGCGCGCGCCTTGCCGGAAGTCTTGCGCGATATCAACAAGACCTCCGACAATACCTTGGCCCGCACCCTGTTCCTGAGCCTGGGCAGCCTGCAAAGCGATGGCTGGCTGGGCAGCCGCCCCGTCGCCATGGCGGCACCGGAAGACACGGCCAGCCGGGCACGGCAAGTGATCCAGGAATGGTTTCAGCGGCACCATATCGATACCCAGGGCATGCTGGTCGACAACGGTTCCGGCTTGTCGCGCACGGGGCGCATTGCGCCAGCGCAAATGGCCGGTGTCTTGCAGGCGATGCAGTACAGTCCGTGGGCCCCCGAGTTCCAGTCCAGCCTGCCCATCGTGGCACTGGACGGCACCATGCGCAAGCGCCTGCTGAACAGCCCGGCCGCTGCACGGGCGCGCATCAAGACGGGAACATTAAAGAATGTGGTGGCCATCGCCGGCTACGTGCCCGATGCGAATAATCAACAGTGCGTAGTGGTCGCCATGATCAATAGCGACCTGGCAGGCAACGGCAATGGCCGCGCGGCAGTCGATGCACTGATCGAGTGGGTGGCCAGGAGCGGCGCCACGCCGGTGGTTGGCGCTCAATAAACGGAAAGCAAGAAAGGCAGCGCGTAGCGCTGCCTTTTTTTATGCCGGTATGCGGTGAAGCATGCCAAAGCGCCAGACGTAAAAAAACCCCCACCGGATCACCGATGGGGGTTTTTTCGAATAACAAGCCTGACGATAACCTACTTTCACACTGGTTGCAGCACTATCATCGGCGCAAAGTTGTTTCACGGTCCTGTTCGGGATGGGAAGGGGTGGGACCAACNGACGTAAAAAAACCCCCACCGGATCACCGATGGGGGTTTTTTCGAATAACAAGCCTGACGATAACCTACTTTCACACTGGTTGCAGCACTATCATCGGCGCAAAGTTGTTTCACGGTCCTGTTCGGGATGGGAAGGGGTGGGACCAACTTGCTATGGTCATCAGGCATAACTTGTACTGRCRYTTGTCYYCWGTKGRRCGACAARGCCATGAATCTGGAAGAAGCAAAGATYGGGGTAATGACTGGTAGTATCAACACACAYGCAACGTTGTACMGTCTTATCCTCTGYACCTGCTAAGGTTATAGGGACAAGCCGTACGGGCAATTAGTACTGGTTAGCTTAATGCATTACTGCACTTCCACACCCAGCCTATCAACGTCCTGGTCTCGAACGACCCTTCAAAGAGCTCAAGGCTCTGGGAAATCTCATCTCAAGGCAAGTTTCCCGCTTAGATGCTTTCAGCGGTTATCTCTTCCGAACTTAGCTACCCGGCAATGCCACTGGCGTGACAACCGGTACACCAGAGGTTCGTCCACTCCGGTCCTCTCGTACTAGGAGCAGCCCCCTTCAAATTTCCAACGCCCACGGCAGATAGGGACCAAACTGTCTCACGACGTTTTAAACCCAGCTCACGTACCACTTTAAATGGCGAACAGCCATACCCTTGGGACCGGCTACAGCCCCAGGATGTGATGAGCCGACATCGAGGTGCCAAACTCCCCCGTCGATATGAACTCTTGGGAGGAATCAGCCTGTTATCCCCAGAGTACCTTTTATCCGTTGAGCGATGGCCCTTCCATACAGAACCACCGGATCACTATGTCCTACTTTCGTACCTGCTCGACTTGTCAGTCTCGCAGTTAAGCACGCTTATGCCATTGCACTATCAACACGATGTCCGACCGTATCTAGCGTACCTTCGAACTCCTCCGTTACACTTTAGGAGGAGACCGCCCCAGTCAAACTGCCTACCATGCACTGTCCCCGATCCGGATAACGGACCAAGGTTAGAACCTCAAACAAACCAGGGTGGTATTTCAAGGTTGGCTCCACGAGAACTAGCGTCCCCGCTTCAAAGCCTCCCACCTATCCTACACAGATTGGTTCAAAGTCCAATGCAAAGCTACAGTAAAGGTTCATGGGGTCTTTCCGTCTAGCCGCGGGTAGATTGCATCATCACAAACATTTCAACTTCGCTGAGTCTCGGGAGGAGACAGTGTGGCCATCGTTACGCCATTCGTGCAGGTCGGAACTTACCCGACAAGGAATTTCGCTACCTTAGGACCGTTATAGTTACGGCCGCCGTTTACTGGGACTTCAATCAAGAGCTTGCACCCCATCATTTAATCTTCCAGCACCGGGCAGGCGTCACACCCTATACGTCCACTTTCGTGTTTGCAGAGTGCTGTGTTTTTATTAAACAGTCGCAGCCACCAGTTTATTGCAACCCTTTCACCCTCATGGAGTAAACCAATCAAGCTACCGGGGCGTACCTTTTCCCGAAGTTACGGTACCAATTTGCCGAGTTCCTTCTCCCGAGTTCTCTCAAGCGCCTTAGAATACTCATCTCGCCCACCTGTGTCGGTTTGCGGTACGGTCTCGTATGACTGAAGCTTAGAGGCTTTTCTTGGAACCACTTCCGATTGCTTCGTGAACAAGTTCACTCGTCCCATCCCCTTGAATYCYGCGCCCGGATTTGCCTAAGCGCCTTCTATGAGACAGAAACTGACTATTCCAACAGTCAGACAACCTTCCGCGATCCGTCCCCCCATCGCATCATACGACGGTGCAGGAATATTAACCTGCTTCCCATCAGCTACGCATCTCTGCCTCGCCTTAGGGGCCGACTCACCCTGCTCCGATGAACGTTGAACAGGAAACCTTGGGCTTACGGCGTGGAGGCTTTTCACCCCCATTATCGCTACTCATGTCAGCATTCGCACTTCTGATACCTCCAGCATCCTTTACAAGACACCTTCGCAGGCTTACAGAACGCTCTCCTACCATATCCTTACGGATATCCGCAGCTTCGGTGACTGGCTTAGCCCCGTTACATCTTCCGCGCAGGACGACTCGATCAGTGAGCTATTACGCTTTCTTTAAATGATGGCTGCTTCTAAGCCAACATCCTGACTGTTTTAGCCTTCCCACTTCGTTTTCCACTTAGCCAATCTTTGGGACCTTAGCTGGCGGTCTGGGTTGTTTCCCTCTTGACGCCGGACGTTAGCACCCGACGTCTGTCTCCCAAGCTCGCACTCATCGGTATTCGGAGTTTGCAATGGTTTGGTAAGTCGCAATGACCCCCTAGCCATAACAGTGCTCTACCCCCGATGGTGATACTTGAGGCACTACCTAAATAGTTTTCGGAGAGAACCAGCTATTTCCAAGTTTGTTTAGCCTTTCACCCCTACCCACAGCTCATCCCCTAATTTTTCAACATTAGTGGGTTCGGACCTCCAGGGCGTGTTACCGCACCTTCATCCTGGCCATGAGTAGATCACTTGGTTTCGGGTCTACACCCAGCGACTGATCGCCCTATTCGGACTCGATTTCTCTACGGCTTCCCTATCTGGTTAACCTTGCCACTGAATGTAAGTCGCTGACCCATTATACAAAAGGTACGCAGTCACGGAACAAGTCCGCTCCTACTGTTTGTATGCACACGGTTTCAGGATCTATTTCACTCCCCTTCCGGGGTTCTTTTCGCCTTTCCCTCACGGTACTGGTTCACTATCGGTCGATTACGAGTATTTAGCCTTGGAGGATGGTCCCCCCATATTCAGACAGGATGTCACGTGTCCCGCCCTACTTGTCGTACGCTTAGTACCACCGGTCCGATTTCACATACGGGGCTATCACCC
>NZ_NEHB01000013.1:37973-335997 GCF_002127655.1 Janthinobacterium sp. GW456P | reverse complement strand
CGCTGCACGATCTGCAGCAGCGCCAGCACGCCGCGCAGGCGGAACAGGAAGCGGGCCGCCAGTGGCTGGCAGCGCACCAGCAGTGGCAGGCGCTGGCGCAATCGTGGCAGTTGTGGGACCAATTGTTTGCCCAGGCCGGACAAGCGGCCGCGCAAGCCTATGCGGCCGACGCCAGCCTGGCCGAGTCCAGGCACCAGCTGCGCCAGGCCGGAGACGCCGCGCAGGCGGCGCAAGCGGCGCTGGCCAGTGCCGCTGCCGTGCTGGCGGCGCGCGATGCGCAGCGGCGCGAAGCGCAGGCAGCCGTGCAAGCCATCGATGGCCAGGGGCTGCAGGAACAGCGCGGCCGGCTGGAGGCGCACGCGCGCATGTTGACCAGCGCGGAAAAAACCTGGAGCGAACTGGCGCGCCAGCAGCAGGCGCTGGCGCACGGGCAAGCGAGGGCGGCCCAGCTGGCGCAGGCCGCGCAAACGGAAAACACGGCATTAGCAAAGGAGGCGGCACAAACGGCGCTGCTGGAAGCGCGCCTGACGCAGGCGGAAAAATCCCTGAAGAGCGCGGAAGCGGCATGCGCGGCCAGCGTGGAGCAGCTGCGGGGCAATTTGCAGGACGGGCAGCCTTGCCCCGTCTGCGGCGCGCTGGAACACCCGTACAGCCACGCCGACCACGCCTTGCAGGCGATGCTGGCCAGCTTGCAGGATGAAGTGCTGGCCTGCCGCACGCAGGCGCGCGGCAATCTGGAGCGGCTGGCCACGCACAAGGCGGCGCTGGCCGCGATGGCGCGCGAACAGGCGCAAACGGATGCCGAACTGGCGGCCCTGCCGCCCGCCATCGACAGCCTGAACGCGCAGTGGCAGCCGCATGCGGACACATTCGAACTGCCGCCGGCAAACCAGCGCGCGGACTGGTTCGCGCAGCAGCTGGCGGCCAATGCGGCCGGCTTGCAGGCGCTGGCGCAGCAGGAAACGGCGCTGCGCCAGGCCGGCGCGCGGCGCGAGCAGGCGCAGGCGGCGCATGAACTGGCGTCCACCGACCACGCGCGCTGCACCAGCACCGTCGCCGAAACGCAGGCGCGGCTGGCGCAGCTGCAAGCGCAGCAAGCGGGCAACGCCGACAAGGGCGAGACGGCGCGCGCCGCGCTCGACGGCCTGCTGGCGCAGCTCGATGGCGCGTTCGCCGACGCCGACGGCGCCGAGGACTGGAAAGACAGCTGGCGCGCCGGCCCGGCCGCCTTCCGCGCGGCGCGTGAAACGGAAAGCCGGCAATGGCTGAAACAGCAGGCGGAGCAGGACCAGCGTGGCCACGCGCTGGCGACCCTGGCCGCGCAGCTGGAAGCGGCGCAGCTGGCCACCGCCAAGGCGCAGCAGGCGGCGCAGGAAGCCCACGCCGTCTTTGCCGCCGCCGACAAGCAGCGCACGGCAATGCAGGCGGAACGCCACGCGCTATGGCAGGGCCGGAGCGTGGCCGAGGTCGAGCGCGCGCTGGCAGGCGCCATCGCGGCGGCCAGGGAGCTGCTGGCGCGGCAGCAAACGGCGGCGCAATCGGCCAGCCAGCAGCGCACGCGCCTGGAAGAAGCGTGCGCGCAGCTGTCGCAGCGCCTGGCCGCCTTGCGTGAACAGGAACAGGCCGCCAGCGCGGCCCTGCACGACTGGCTGCGCCAGTTCCAGGATGCCCATCCGGCCCATGCGCCCGCCGATATGCATGCCTTGCGCGCGCACCTGGCCATCGCACCGGACGCCATGCGCGCCGAACGCGACGCCCTGCAAGCGATCGCCGACCGCCACACGGCGGCCGCCTCCGTGCTGGCCGAACGCCGGCGGCAGCTGGCGGCGCACCTGGCACAGCCGCCGGACGGCCTGGAAACGGACGCGGCGGCGCTGCAAGCGGCGCTCGACGCGCTGCTGCTGGAACGCCAGGCGGCCAACCAGGAAGCGACGCGGTTGCGCCTGGCGATTGCGCAGGACGATGCGCGGCGCCACGGCGCGCAAGCGATGCTGGCGCAAATCGAGGCGCAAGCCGTCATCGAGCGGCGCTGGGCCAGCCTGAATGAATTGATCGGTTCGGCCGACGGCAAGAAATTTCGCAACTATGCGCAGCAATTCACCCTGGAAGTGCTGCTTGGCTATGCCAACGCGCATTTGCAGCACCTTGCGCGCCGCTACCAGCTCGAACGCATCGACAACCCGAACAATCCGTCGCTGGGTCTGATGGTGCGCGACCAGGACATGGGCGGCGAACTGCGCTCCGTGCATTCGCTGTCGGGCGGCGAATCGTTCCTCGTCTCGCTGGCCCTGGCGCTGGGCCTGGCCTCGCTATCGTCGAACCGCGTGCGCGTGGAATCGCTGTTCATCGACGAGGGCTTCGGCAGCCTGGACACGGAAACCCTGCGCGTGGCCATGGATGCGCTCGACGGCTTGCAAGCGATGGGCCGCAAGGTGGGCGTCATCTCGCACGTACAGGAAATGACGGAGCGCATCGCCACCCGTATCCTCGTGCAGCCGGGGTCCGGGGGCAAGAGCGTGGTGACGGTGCGCTAGGCCGCTAGCGGCTGGCCGGCTCCCGGCACAGCCTGAGCATATCCCAGCCCAGTTCGCGGCGGATCTGCTCGGGGTCGGGCGGGGGCCGGCGCTGTTCCAGCTCCGCTTTCAGCCATTTTCTCACCAGCTCCTTGGCGGGCTGTACAGGCTTTTCCTTGTCATGCTTGTCCATGGTGCTACCTCTTCAATGGCGGTCAGACGACCTCCTATATACGCTCAACGTCATGGCGCGGATTCAGTTGACGTACGCGTGGCGCAGATGCAACAACGTGTAACGGTGGCCGGAGTGCGTTAAAATCGCCGCCTTCGCGCAGGCACCGCCTGCGCCCCGCAACAGTTCAAGGAACCCCATGAAAGCCGCCCGCAGCCTCACCTTCAAGTGCGTAAAATGTCACAAATCGATGCAGGTTTACCTGCAAAAAGTCTCCGCCTGCTCGCATATCCAGCCATACCAGGGCATTTGCGCATGCGGCGAACTCAAGCGCCACGCCACGGGCCAGGCCGATGCCGTCAAGTCTTACCTGGAGTCGGCAGACGGTAGCTGGTCGCACCACCACTAATGGTTAAAGTCTGGGCGATTGTTGTCGTTAATTACGTTACACAGCCCATATAGAACCGACCATGTCCCAGCTTCCCGCCCTCGCCAGCCGTCCACCCGCCTCGACCACGCTCGATGGCCAGCGGCCGTCCCGCACGGGCAGCGGCGCCACGGGCCTGGCCGCCGCTCCCCTGATGCAGCGCACGGCGCAAGACGTGGTGGCGCTGTCGAAGAATGGCCTGGACCTGTCGGCCAAGGGACTGTCGCAACGCACCGATGCGCTGGGCAACGCCACCGTCGACGCGGCGCAGAATTTTCTCTCCACCATGACCCGCCAGATGTTCGGCGACGGCGCCACGGTTGCCTTCGATTCGGTCGACCTGCAAGCCGGTTCCAGCTTCAGCAGCGGCAATGCCAGCGTCTCGGACACCAAAGGCAGCAGCCGCGCCGCTGCCTTCAGCCTCGATGAAAACGCGCATTTCATCGGCAAGGGCAAGATCACGACGGCCGATGGGCAAACCTTCGACTTCGAAGTGGAAGTGCAATATCAATCGAACATCAGCGCAGGCGTCCTTGAGCAAACGCAAGGTGATACGCCGGAAGCCACCTCATCCGATGACGACGCCCCGCCCGCCAAAGAGTTGCCCGCCACGCACTTCGGCGGCAATCTCAACGATCTGTTCAAGCTGCTGGGCCAGCAATTGCAAAGCAACATTTTTAATAACAACGTCAGCAGCAAGGCCGATGGCGCCAGCGCCAGCGGCAAGGATGGCGACCTGGCGGGCAGCCTGAGCTTGCGTTTGCTCAAGCTGGTGCAGCCGGACGCGGCGGTCAAAGCCGACCAGAAAGCCGTGGAAACGACGCCGGAAGACCAGGCGCGCGCCCGCGCGCTGGCACTCGCCTATGGCACGGACACTGCTAACGGCACGGCCAGCGACGTATAATGGAAGACGGCCTGCGCAGGCGACCATGCCGCGCGCCCCCTTCTATCGATTGAAATCCATGTCCGACACTTCTTCCCCTACCGTTCATCCGCAGATCCACTGGAGCGAAAACGGCGCCGAGCATTCGGCCCGCTGGCGCTCGGAAAGCGGCATGCCGCCGCCCAAGCGCGTCGTCATCGCCGACGACCGCACGACGGCCGACCAGGCTTACCGCCTGGCCTGCGAAGGCACGGCCATGCTGTGGCGCGGCGACTTCCAGAACGCGCGCCAGCTGCTGCAGGCGCTGGCGCGGCGCGCCGACCACAAGAACGACAAACCGGGCAAAAAGGCCAAGGCCGCCAAATTGGCGAAACCGGAACCGACCGCCACGGAAGCCTTCCATTTGCACCGCCAGGCGCAGTCGCAGCGCGCCCGCACGCTGGCCATGCTGCTGCTGCCTTTTGACGCCGATTACACGATCCCGCTGCGCCGCGCGCCGGACGTGAAACTGGCCTGCAATGAAGCATATGGCCGCGGCGAGGAAGCGTTCGTCGCCTCGCTGCGCGAGCTGCTGGGCCTGATTGGCGCGCACGAATGGCGCCGCACGGGCGTGGACCTGCCGGCCCTGGGCCAGCGCATCCACCCGCACTACGGCGTGTTCGCGCCCATCCGCGGCGAATACGTGGGCCTGGTGGCGGAAGCGCCGCTGCCGCCGCGCGCCAGCCTGGCCTTCGACATCGGCACCGGCACGGGCGTGCTGGCCGCCGTGCTGGCGCAGCGCGGCGTCGCCCGCATCGTCGCCACCGACCAGGACCCGCGCGCCCTGTCCTGCGCGCGCGAAAACCTGGCCCGCCTCGACTTAATCGACAAGGTCGAGGTGCTGCAGGCCGACCTGTTCCCCGCTGGACGCGCGCCGCTGGTGGTATGTAATCCGCCATGGCTGCCGGCGCGCCCCAGCTCGCCGATCGAATACGCCGTTTACGATCCGGACAGCCGCATGCTGCGCGGCTTCCTCGCCGGCCTGGCCGGTCACCTGGAGCCAAACGGCGAAGGCTGGCTGATCCTGTCGGACCTGGCCGAGCACCTGGGCCTGCGCCCGCGCGCGCAATTGCTGGAATGGATAACGCAAGCGGGCTTGAATGTCGTCGACCGCCTGGACGTGAAACCCACGCACCCGCGCGCGCAGGACGCCACGGACAGCCTGCACGCGGCCCGCTCGCAGGAAATCACCTCGCTGTGGCGCCTGGCGGCGGCGTAATCGAGGGTCTGAAACCCGGCCATTGCGCATTGCAGCAAACCCCGCTATAATTCGCCTGCGGGGTGGAGCAGTCTGGCAGCTCGTCGGGCTCATAACCCGAAGGTCACAGGTTCAAATCCTGTCCCCGCAACCAGATACCGAAAAGCCGCTGATTCCTGCAAGAGGATCAGCGGCTTTTTCCATTGCGGCGCAATATCTCAATGGCCATCCTGCAAGCCCAATGTCCTTCATTTCCATCCGCTCTTTCGCAATGCAGCAAACTCGGTTATAATTCGCCTGCGGGGTGGAGCAGTCTGGCAGCTCGTCGGGCTCATAACCCGAAGGTCACAGGTTCAAATCCTGTCCCCGCAACCAATACATGAAAACCGCTGATTCCTGCAAGGGAGTCAGCGGTTTTTGCATTCCGGGCCGGCCCATGCTCACGCGGCGACGCTGGCCCGGATCTGCCTGGCGGCCGCATGCAGGCTGGCCGCCACCCGCTCCAGCTTGTCGGCGCCCGCCGTTTCGGCCAGGGCGGCAAACGCGCTGATATGAAACGTGGCCACCATGGCGGGCGACACTTCCAACTCCAGCGCGGTCTTGCTCAATTCCGTCGACGCCTCGAGATAAGGCTCGCTGCCCGCCTCGAACGCCTGCTTCGTTTCCAGCAATTCCTGGCCGCCCTCGGCCTTGGCCAGGCAGGCATCGACCTTTTGCTGGAAAGCAGGCAAGGTATCGCGCACGGGGCTGGTGTCGGGCGCCGCTTCCGGCACCAGCTCCACTGGCGCAGGCGCAGCGGCGGCCGGCTTGTTCGCCGCCGGCATGTCGCGCAACATCAGCCAGCGCTCGACGGCGAGAAAATCGGCAAACGGCTCGGCCACCTTGGGGTTCATCAGCCAGACTTCGCCCGTGCGCCAGTCGATCCGGGCGCCGCGCTCGTTTCTCGCCAACAGAATATCCTTGCCGCCATCGGCATTCGACACGCGGCCGATGTCGAGCCAGTTCATCAATTCCGCCTGGCGCGACATCGCGTTGACCCGGTGAAAAAAGGCCAACCATAAAAATCGGGCGACCAGGAGAACCAGGGCACCGCCAACCATCCACATCATTTTTCGCTCCGCTCCGCGCCACATCGACAGCCCGCATTTTCTCACATGAAAGCTTGCGCCAAGGAAACTTTTACATCTGCCGTGCGCAGGCGCACATCCCTTGCCGCAGGCGGCCCGGGCGCAGTCGCATTTCAGCAACGCCGCGTTTTCCTGATTGCCTGGCGTGCGTCGCTAGGCTATTATGAGAACAATTCTCATTTAGATTAAGATATCCTATCCTATCCCGTCCGCATGCCGTCCGCCCCCTCCCCGCCATCCGACTTCCAGGTTCTGTACGCCGAGCACCACTCGTGGCTGCTGCACTGGCTGAAGCGCCGCCTGCACGATGCGGGGCTGGCGGGCGACCTGGCGCAGGATACCTTCCTCAAGATCTTCGTCGCGCGCAGCACCGCCGGGATCGCGCAGCCGCGCCCCTTCCTGGCCACCATCGCCAGGCGCCTGCTGGCCAACCACTGCCGCCGCGAAGAGCTTGAACGCGCCTACCTCGACGCCCTGCTGCACCAGCCGCAAGCCTGCGCGCCCTCGCCGGAAGCGATGTCCCTCCTGCTCGAATCGCTGCAACTGATCGACCGCGCGCTGGACCGGCTCTCCGCCAAGGCCAAGGCCGCCTTCCTGCTGGCCCACCTGGACGGCATGAGCTATGCCGAGATCGCCGCCGAACTGGGCACCACCACGCATTCCGTCAAAAAATACCTGAGCAAGGCCAACTTGCTGTGCTTTTTTGCCGTGCCCGATTTTGCCGCGTCCTGACATGCGCGGCGCCACCGTCTACGCCCAGGGCCAGCCCATCGACCTGGCCATCGCCATGCAGGCGGCCGAATGGCTGACCACCCTGATGAGCGGCGAAACCACGCCGGCGGAAAAAACGGCCTGGCAGCAGTGGCGCCAGGCGCACCCCGACCATGAACGGGCATGGAAACACATCGAAAGCGTCAGCGGCGGCTTGCGCGAACTCGATGGGCCGGCCAGCCGCAAGGCGCTGCTGCAAAGTCCCCATTCGCGTTCAATCTCGCGGCGCGGCAGCCTGCGGCTGCTGGCGGGGATCTCCACCGTCGGCATCGCGGGCTGGTTCGGCGCGCGCTCGGAATATGCGCCCGACGTGGCCCGCGCCGCGCTGGCCGACCTGTCCACCGGCGTGGGCGAACGCCGCGAGCTGGCCCTGGCCGACGGCAGCCGCCTGCATTTGAACAGCGGCAGCGCCGTCAACATCCGCTACACGGACACGCAGCGACTGCTGCAACTGGTGCGGGGCGAAGTCTTCATCGCCACCGCCCGCGAAACGGGCCGGCCCTACCGTCCCTTCCTCGTCGAGACGGCGCAAGGCCAGGCGCAGGCGCTGGGCACGCGCTACTCGGTGCGCCAGACCGGGGGCAGCACCCAGGTCGCCGTCGAGGAAGGCGCCGTGCGGCTGATGCCGCGCCAGAGCCACGCCAACCTCGTGATCGAGGCGGGCCAGGGCGGCGGCATGACCGCGCAAAGCATCGTGCCCGCGCACGCCGTCTCGCCCGACATCTGGGCCTGGCGCCAGGGTTTGCTGCTGGCCGACGCCATGCCGCTGCGCGACTTCCTGCATGAACTGAGCCGCTACCGCCACGGCTGGCTGGGCTGCGACGACGCGGTGGCCGGCCTGCGCATTTCCGGCGTCTTCCCGCTGACCGACCTGGACGCCGTGCTGCTGTCGCTGCCCGATTCCCTGCCGGTGGACGTGCGCCTGCGCACGCGCTATTGGGTGCAGGTGGAAGCGCGGCGGCAGCGCTGAACATCGATTTTGACGCCAGCGCAAAAAAAGGTACCCGTTTTCGCTTCTCGCGTGACCTGTGTAGGCAAACGTTCTTTTTGACGACTACACCACAAGGTAACCATGTCTCTTGCTATTCATTCCAAGCCGCGCATCAAACACATGGCACATGCCATTCGACTCGTCTTCATCGGTTCCGCCCTGCTGCTGAATATCCCCGCGCCAGCCCTGGCGCAGGAAATCGTGGCCGCGCCAGCGGCCAGCCTTGACTTCCAGGTGCCGGCCGGCGATCTGGCGGCGGCGCTGCGCCAGGTGGCCAGCCAGTCCAGGGTCATCCTCAGCTTCACGCCGGAGCAGACGCGCGGCAAGACGTCGGCGGGCCTGAGCGGCCGCCACGACGTGCTGGGCGCCCTGAACGGCGTGCTGCGCGGCTCGGGCCTGAAGGCCGAGCGCAGCGCCAACGGCAGCTACGTGCTGCGCCCGGCCGATGCGGCGGCGGGTGGTGAAGCGATGGCCATGATGCCGGAGGTATCGGTCAAGGCGCAGCAGGACGCCACCGAAGGCTCGGGCGCGTATGTCTCCACCCTGCCAATCGCCACGGCCACGCCGCTGGGCCTGTCGATCAGGGAAACGCCGCAGTCGGTCAGCGTCATCACGCAGCAGCGCATGCAGGACCAGGGCTTGAGCACCATCGCGCAAGTGATGGCGCAAACGCCGGGCATCACCCTGTTCTCGCTGGGCAGCGAGCGCACGGGCTTTACTTCGCGCGGCTATTCGATCACCAATTACCAGCTCGACGGCGTCAGCACGCATTCGGAAAACCTGGGCCTTAATGCGATACCGTCGCAAAGCCTGGCCGACATGGCGCTGTACGACCGCATCGAAGTGCTGCGCGGCGCCTCGGGCCTGATGACGGGCGCGGGTGATGCGTCGGGCGCCATCAACATGGTGCGCAAGAAGCCGACGGCGCAGTTCCAGGCCTCCGTCGAGGGCGAGCTGGCTTCCTACGATGAGCGGCGCGCCATGGCCGACGTCTCGGGTCCGCTCAACGAGACTGGCAGCGTGCGCGGCCGCCTGGTGACTGTGTACGAGGAAGGCGACAGCATCATCGACGGCTACAGCCGCGACAAGAAAGTGGTCTACGGCGTGGTCGAGGCGGATCTGTCGCACGACACGAAACTGACGGCCGGCGTGACGCACCAGCGCAAGCGCTCGGACGGTTCCCTCTCCTACCTGGGTTTTCCCCTGTTCTACAGCAATGGCGCCATGACGGACCTGCCCCGCTCTTTCAGCCCGGCGGCCAGGTCGAATCGCTTCAACACCAATTCAACCGACATCTTCGCCACCGTGGAGCACGCGCTGGCGAACGACTGGAAGCTGAAAATCTCGGCCAACCGCGTGCAGTCGTCGCAGGAGGAGCGCGCCGCCTACATGAACGTGAGCGCTGGCTTCCCCGACCAGGCCACGGGCGATGGCCTGGGCTTGAGCGCCGACTACCGCGATTACCAGCTGAAGGTCAACAGCGTGGACGTCAACGTGCGCGGGCCGTTCAGCGCCTTCGGACGCCAGCACGAACTGGTGCTGGGCATGGACTACAGCGAATTCCAGAGCAAGACCGATGGCCGCTTCGACTGGAGCATCCAGGGCAGCGGCGTCAACCTGTACCGCTGGAATCGCATGGCAACGCCCGTGTTCGGCGACACCTATGTCACCTACGACAGCACGCGCCGCCAGGCCAGCGCGTATGCCGCCACGCGCCTCAACCTGTCCGAGCGCCTGAAACTGATCGCCGGCGCCAAGGTGCTGCGCTACAGCGAGAACTACATCTCGGACGCGCCTTCCGTGCCGTTCTACAGCGCGTCGCCAGCCTCGGAAAGCCGTGTCTTCACGCCGTATGGCGGCCTGGTGTTCGATATCGACGGCACGCACAGCGCCTACGCCAGCTACTCCACCATCTACCAGCCGCAAGCCCAGCAAGACCGCTACGGCAAGCTGCTGGCGCCGCGCGAAGGCAAGACGTTCGAAGCGGGCGTCAAGAGCGGCTGGCTCGATGGCCGCCTGAACACCTCTGCTGCGCTGTACCAGATCCGCCAGAGCAACCTGGCCGAATCGGACCCCGGCTACAAAGTGCCTGGCACGAACAATCCCGCCAACCGCACCATCAAGGGCGCCAGGACCCAGGGCGTGGACCTGGAAGCGACGGGCGCCCTGACGCCGGACTGGAATGTGTCGGCCTCGTGGTCCTACAGCCAGACGGAAAACAATACCGGCAAGGCGATCCTGACCACCTTCCCGCGCCACCTGGTGAAACTGTGGACCACTTACCGGCTGCCCGGCGAGTTCAATCGCCTGACGGTGGGCGGCGGCGTGAACTGGCAAAGCCGCGTGTATTCCGACATCGACGCGTGGCAGATCAACAGTACTTTGCACTGGGAACAGAAGGCGTACTCGGTGGCCAGCCTGATGGCACGCTACGACGTCAACGACAAGCTCTCTGCCACCGTGAACGTGGCCAACCTGTTCGACAAGCAGTACACGGCTTCCGTGTCGGACTGGTGGTACTCGGGCATGCACGGCCCGGCGCGCAAGGTAGCACTGAAGGTCCGCTACCAGTTCTAGGGCAGGCCGAATATTTCGCGCTGGCGCAGGGCCGGTGATACAATTTTCCCGCTTCACGGGCGTTGCCGGCCATTGCCGCCAACGCCCGTGCCCATAGAGACACCCAAGGAGAATGTGTGAAGGACCTCGCCCCCGCCCTGCCAGCCGATCCGGCCGACCAACCCGCCAATCCATCGCGCCGGCGCATTTTCCAGGCTGCGTCCGCAGTCGGCCTGGCTGCCAGCCTGCCGGCGCTGGCCGACGCCGCGCCAGCCAAAAAGACCATCGCCAAGGGTTCGCTCGACGCGAAACTCAAGGCGCACGTCAAGAACGTGGTCGTGATCTATCTGGAAAACCGCAGCTTCAACAACCTGTTCGCCAACTTCCCCGGCACCAGCGCGCCGCTGTCCGCCGTCACGGCCGAACAAGCGCGGCAGCTGGACCGCGACGGCAAGCCGCTGGCCACCTTGCCGAAGATCTGGGGCGGCCTGGTGCCGAACCAGCAGAATATCGGCGGCATCGATTACCTGATCAAGGAAGAGCAGATTTCCGGCCTGCCGAACGCGCCCTACAAATTGAGCGACGCGGCCGGCAAGCCCCTGCCCGAAAGCATCATCACGCGCGACCTGGTGCACCGCTTCTATAACAACCAGATGCAGATCAACGGCGGCAAGAACGACGGCTTTGCCGCGTGGGCCGACAGCGGCGGCCTGGTGATGGGCCATTACGGCGAAACGTCGAAAAACCTGAACCTGTGGCAGATCGCCGAGCAGTACACCCTGTGCGACAACTTCTTCATGGCGGCCTTCGGCGGCTCCTATATGAACCACCAGTTCCTCGTCACGGGCCGCGCCAACGAATACTTCAATGCTGCCGAGACGGCGGCGAAGAAAAAGATCGCCGTGCTGTCGGACGGCCCGCAAGGCGTGCGCCTGGCCATTGCGCCCGACTGTCCCGCCTCGGCGCTCGATGGCAAGCCGAAATACGTGAACGACGGCGCCATCACGCCGGACGGCTATGCCGTCAACACCATGGCGCCGCCCTACCAGCCAAGCTATGTCCGCCCCGCCTTCGACGGCGACCCGCTGCACGCCGACCCGGCCGACGCCAATACCCTGCCGCCGCAAACCTACGACACCATCGGCGACCTGCTGTCGCGCAAGGGCGTCAGCTGGGCGTGGTATGGCGGCGGCTGGCAAGCGGCGCTCGACCACAAGGGCGGCGGCAGTAAACCAAATTTCCAGTTCCACCACCAGCCGCTGAACTACTTCAAGCAGTTCGCCCCCGGCACGGCCGCGCGCGCCGAACACCTGCGCGATGGCGGCACGGGCGACAGCCCGATCTCGAACAAATTCCTCGCCGCCGCCGTGGCGGGCAAGCTGCCGGCCGTGACCTTCTACAAGCCGCAGGGCAATCTGAACCTGCACGCCGGCTACTCGGACATCGAGTCGGGCGACCAGCACGTGGCCAACGTCATCCAGCATTTGAAGGAATCGCCGCAGTGGAAAGACATGATCGTGGTGATCACGTTCGATGAGAACGGCGGCTGGTGGGACCACGTGGCGCCGCCGAAAGGCGACCGCTGGGGTCCGGGCACGCGCATTCCCGCCATCGTCGTCTCGCCGTACGCGAAGAAAGGCGCCGTCGACCACAGTTTCTACGACACGACGTCGATCCTGCGCCTGATCACGCGCCTGCACGACCTGCCGCTGCTCGAAGGGCTGAAAGTGCGCAACGACGCATTCGCGTCGCGCGGCGCGCTGCCTCCCGGCGACCTGACGGGCGCCCTGAGCTTCCGCTGACAGGCAACTGCGCTTCCCACAATGCGGCACGCCTGTGATACACTGCGTGCCGCACTTAAATCCGCAGGACAAGTTTTCCTGCAGGTTGTCCCAACAATGAGCCCGACTCCAGTAGCCGGGCTTTTGTTTTGTGGACGAAGCGTACAGAGTATTCACACAGCGGACAGCGTTTTGCCCGCTCCCCGGTGCCGGATTTTCGCGACCGGGGACCAGAGGTTCAGAAATGAGAGATAAAAAAGACAACGCCACCATCGACTTGCCCGGTTTCGGCCCGCCGCCAGCGCACGATGTGCCAGAGCCGGCGCCGGAACCGCAGCGCCGCGCGCGCGCGCGCAAGGTGGCTTTGAAGCAGGTGCAGCTCGAATTGCTGGAGCCGACCGACGCCACGGGCTTGCCCGTATGGACGCGCGACGAAGGCCTCGATCTGACCGGCTTGCCCATCTGGGCGCCAGATAATTAGTACCCACGCCGGCGGCCGTTTGCCGCCGGCTTCCACACCACCATCCGCACAAGGGCGTAGAACGCCTGTAGACTGTGCCCATCCACCCGCTTTTTACCGGCTCCGCCCTTTATGAACACCACCTCCGCCACCACTTCCTTTTCCAGCCTGCCGCTGACGCCCGCCTTTTTGGCCAACCTGGATTCGCTCGGCTACCACGAGATGACCACCATCCAGGCGCAAAGCCTGCCGGCGGTGCTCGATGGCCGCGACCTGATCGCGCAAGCGAAAACGGGCAGCGGCAAGACCGCCGCCTTCGGCATCGGCATCCTGCACAAGCTCAATCCGGCCTGGTTTGCCGTGCAAGGCCTGGTGCTGTGCCCCACGCGCGAACTGGCCGACCAGGTGGCCAATGAATTGCGCCGCCTGGCCCGCGCGGCCGGCAACATCAAGATCCTGACCCTGACGGGCGGCGCGCCGATGCGTCCGCAAATCGCCTCGCTGGAACACGGCGCCCACATCGTCGTCGGCACGCCGGGCCGTTTGCGCGACCACCTGGGCCGCGGCACCATCAACCTCAATCACGTGCAGACGCTGGTGCTCGATGAAGCGGACCGCATGACGGACATGGGCTTTTACGAGGAAATCGCCGGCATCGTCAGCGCCTGCCCGGCGCGCCGCCAGACCCTGCTGTTCTCGGCCACGTACCCGGAAGATATCCGCCGCGCCACGGCATCGTTCCTTGTCAATCCGCTGGAAGTGACGGTCGAAGCGCAGCATGACAACGACAAGATCGAGCAGCGTTTCTACGAAATCGGCTTCGACGAGCGCAACAGCGCCGTCGGCAAGCTGCTCAAGCACTTCAAGCCGGAATCCACGCTCGCCTTCTGCAACACCAAGGTGCATTGCCGCGAACTGGCCGAAGAATTGCGCCAGCAAGGCTTTTCCGCGCTGGCCCTGTACGGCGAACTGGAACAGCGCGAGCGCGATGAAATCCTCGTGCTATTCGCCAACCGCAGCTGCTCCGTGCTGGTGGCCACCGACGTCGCCGCGCGCGGCCTCGATATTTCGGACCTGGGCGCCGTGATCAACGTCGACGTCTCGAAAGACACGGAAGTGCACATCCACCGCATCGGCCGCACGGGCCGCGGCAGCAAGAAGGGCCTGGCCCTGTCGCTGTGCGCGCCGAACGAGAAGAAATGGGTCAAGCTGATCGAGCAGTACCAGAACAGCGCCGCCGAATGGCACGACCTGAAGGAACTGGACGAGGACGATGGCGCCGAGGCGCTGCCGGCGCCGATGGTCACCCTGTGCATCATGGGCGGCAAGAAGGACAAGCTGCGCCCGGGCGACTTGCTGGGCGCACTGACGGGCGACGCGGGCCTCGCCAAGGAACAGGTGGGCAAGATCAACGTGTTCGAGTTCATGACCTACGTGGCGCTCGACCGCAAGGTAGCCGAAGCGGCCTTCAAGCGCCTGAACGCGGGCAATACCCTGGGCCGCGACTTCGGCAACATCAAGGGCCGCAGCTTCAAGATGCGCTTTATCGAGGCGTAAGCTGCTGTAATGCACGCAGGGCCGCCATGGTCCTGCGTCCCGGATAGTCCGCCCACACGGGGTATTGTTCGCGGTAGTAGCAGCTCCAGTAACTGATGCTGCGCCGCTCCAGCGTCGCCACATACGCCGGGTTCTCGCGCAGGTAGCGCGCCAGCGCATCGGCATTCCAGGCCGGCAGCGCCGCGCCAATGACCTCGATAATCTCCAGCACGTATTCGCCGCACAGGTGCACGACGAAGGGCACCGTCCACGCCCGCTGCTGCAGCAACAGCTGCTTTGCACACGCTTCGCGCAGATGGCCGTCGTGGTGGCGCGTGCCCAGGCACAGGGCGATCACGCCCGCGTCGCCTGCTAGCTGCGTACAGGCCAGCAGCCGCTCGCTGTCGTAATAGGTGCGCGAAGGGATCCGCAAGGCCTCGCCATCCTGGCACACCGAAAACGGCCACACGGGCGCATGCGACTGGCCATCTGCCAACACAGGCAGCAGCTGCGCCACGGTGCCGGCCAATGCGGCCGGAAAGGCATCCGCTTCAGCCATCGCGCCCCTCCCGGCACACCTTGCGCACGCCCAGCGCAGGCTTATCCATCTTTTCAAAGATCACATTCGAATACCATTCCACAGGGTCGCCTTCGGTGGGCTTGCCCAGCGAGATATAGTAGCCGCCACCGGTGAACAGGGCCGTGGTTTCCTTGCCCGGCCTGGCGGCTTGCAGGAAGACCGGCCAGGCCGCCTTGTCGACTTGATTGAAACGCGCGGCCAGCAGCGCCAGCAAACGCGCGTGCGTGGCCGGCGCATACGGGAACAGATACAGGTATTCGACCAGTTCGCCGCCATCGGCCAGGCGCGTGACGGCCGCCGTGGCCGCATCGACCTCGCCGCCAAAACGGCACAGGGTGCCGCCGCTGTAGGCGAAGTCGATGATGGTCGCCGGCGCGCACGCCTGCCGTTCGCGGTCGACGCCGACGGGCGGCAGCGCGCGCACTTGCGCCAGCAGCGCTTCGCCGGATGCGGCCAGCACGGGAAAGCCCGGACACTCGCTGGCCGCCCGCGCGGCAGAAAAAATCAGGCAACAACTCAATAGCAGCACACGTCGCTTCACGGCATCTCCAGTGTCATCAGGCGGCCATTATGCCGGACATCTTCACAAAGGCCGCGCCTGTTGCCCCTGCGGCGTATCGTCGATGTCGTAGCCGGCCGCGCGCGCCAGTTCGCGCAAGCGGTCCGCCTCGGCCCACTGGCGCTGCGCGCGGGCGCTGGCCCGCTGCGCCAGCCACGCCTGCACCGGCTGCGGCACGGCCACCTGCGCCGGCTGCCAGGCCAGCAGATCGAGCCCCAGCGCCATATCGAAGCGGGCCATGGTGGCCTTCTTCGCGCCATCGGGCAGCGCGCTTTTCAGCAGCTCCCAGGCCACGGCCAGCGCGCGCGGAAAGTTCAGGTCATCGTTGACCTGCGCCGCGAAACGCGCCAGCCATGCGGGATCGGCCTCGCCATCCGCCTGGCCCAGACCATGTACGCTGACGCGCAGGCGTGCCAGGCCGCTGCTGGCGGCGCGCAAGGCTTCATCCGTGAAATTGAGACTGCTGCGATAGTGCGCGCCCAGGCACAGGTAGCGGTAGGCCAGCGGATCGAAGCCCTGCTCCGCCAGACTTTGCAGACGCAGGAAGTCGCCCGAGGATTTCGACATCTTCGCCTCCTGCGTTTTCAGGAAGGCGCCGTGCAGCCAGAAGTTGGCCAGGCGCGTGCCGTGGCGCGCTTCCGTTTGCGCGATCTCGTTGCTATGGTGGACGGCCACATGGTCTTCGCCGCCGCAATGGATGTCGAAATACGCGCCCAGGTGCTTTTCCGCCATGGCCGAGCATTCGATATGCCAGCCGGGGAAGCCCAGGCCCCACGGGCTGTCCCACTCCATCTGCCGCTGGCCCGGCACGCCGCTGAACTTCCACAGCGCGAAGTCGCAGATATCGCGCTTGTCGCCCAGCTCCACGCGTTTGCCCGCCTGCAGGCCGTCGCGGTTCAGGCGCGCCAGCTTGCCGTAGCTGCTTTGCCGCGTGGTGTCAAAGTAAATGCCGTCGTCCGTGCGGTAGGTATAGCCCTTCGCTTCCAGGTCGGCGATGAAGGCGATCTGTTCCGCGATGTGGTCGGTGGCGCGGCACCAGACGGTGGGCGGCAGGATATTCAACGCACGCAAATCGCTTTCGAATGCGCGCGTGAATTCCGAAGCGATATCCCAGGCCGACTTGCCGCTGCGGGCACTGCGCGCCTCGATCTTGTCGTCGCCGCTGTCCGCGTCCGACGTCAAATGGCCCACGTCCGTGATGTTCATCACGTGGCGCACCTGCAAGCCGTTGAATGCGAGCGCGCGGCGCAAGCCGTCGACGAACAGGTAGGTGCGCAGGTTGCCGATGTGCGCGTAATCGTAGACGGTGGGGCCGCAGGCGTACAGGCCCGCCTGGCCCGGGGCGATGGGTTCAAACGGGCGCAGGCTGCGCGCATAGGTATCGTACAGATGAAGAGTCATGCCGAGGCTTTCATTAACGCTGCGGAAAAAGAAAATGGCCACAGGTTTTTCAACACTGTGGCCATCGAATGAGGAGTAAAACGCTAGCGGCGCGTAGCCGCATCCTCACGGGGCCAGGCGCACGGACACAGCGCAGCAGCGGCGCCGGATGCAGAAACTGGAGGGAGGATGAAAGTGATCATGGGACGACTATCGCATGTACGCGGGCGGGCCGTCAAGCCCTCCCGCGTTACCCGCTTATTTTTTCGCCTGCTCGATATGCGGCAGCAGCACCGTCAGGATGCCCAGCAGCGGCAGGTAGGAGCAGATTTTGTACACATAGGCGATGCCGGAGATATCGGCCAGGTGGCCCATGGCGGCGGCCGCGATGCCGGAGACGCCGAACATCAGACCAAAGAAGATGCCCGCGATCATGCCCACCTTGCCGGGCACCAGTTCCTGCGCGAAGACGACGATGGCGGAAAACGCGGACGAAATCACGAAGCCGATGATCACCGTCAAGACGGCCGTCCAGAACAGGTCGACATATGGCAGCAGCAAAGTAAATGGCGCGGCGCCCAGGATGGAAATCCAGATCACGCGCTTGCGGCCGATGCGGTCGCCGATGGGGCCGCCCATGAAGGTACCGGCCGCCACGGCGGCGAGGAAGAGGAACAGGTACAGCTGGGCATCGCCGAGCGACAGGTGGAATTTGTCGATCAGGTAAAACGTGTAATAGCTCGACAGGCTGGCCATGTAGATGTACTTCGAGAACACCAGCAGCGCCAGCACGCCCAGCGCCCCTATCACCTTGTTGCGCGACAAGTTCGGGCCATGGCCGCCCGCCTTCGGCTTGAAGCTGGCCAGGTGGCCGCTATACCAGTGGCTGACCTTGTACAGCACGCCGATGGCCAGCACGGCCAGCAAGCTGAACCAGGCGACGTTGCCGTGGCCACGGTTCACGATGACGGCCGCCGCCAGCAGCGGCCCCAGCGCGGAACCCACGTTGCCCCCCACCTGGAACAGGGACTGGGCAAAGCCGTAGCGCCCGCCCGAAGCCATGCGCGCCACGCGCGACGCTTCCGGGTGGAAAGTCGAGGAACCGACGCCGATCAGGCCGGCGGCGAGCAGCAGGGTCGGGAAGGTGGTGACGACGGACAGCATCAATACGCCGGCCAGGGTAAAGCACATGCCCACCGGCAACAGGAAGGGCAGCGGACGGCGGTCCGTGTACAAGCCGATCCAGGGCTGCAGCAACGATGCCGTGCACTGGAACGTCAGGGTTATAAGGCCGACCTGGGTAAAACTGAGTGAAAACTCGGCTTTCAGCATCGGATAAATCGACGGCAATAATGCCTGGATCAAGTCATTGAGCAAATGCACGAAGGCGACGGCGCCCAGGATGTGCATGGCCAGACCGGATTGTTGTTGGGAACTATGAAGCGAGGGAGCCGCCGGCACGGACTTGGCCAATGCCGGGGCAGTTGTGGTTGTGTGCATGTGTCATCCGCAATAATCGGGCTCGGCGGGCGGCCCGTCAAAGAAGCCAGTATAGTATGGTCACTGAACTGATAACTTCCAATAATCGTCGCTTAAGTGACAACCGAATGACAATCAGCTGATAATCCAACGGCCCCTATGTACACCCACCACCCCGCCCAGACCCACCCCGATGGCGTGCCCTTCAGCCGCAGCACCAGCTCGCACGATTACCAGCATGTGCCGCGCCCCGTGACGGCCATGTCCAGGCAATACGCAGCCGGCGACTACACGGCGCCGCACAGCCACGTGCGGGCGCAACTGCTGTATGCGACGGAAGGCGTGATGCGCGTCTCCACCGGGCACGGCGTGTGGATCTTGCCGCCCCGGCGCGCCCTGCTGATCCCCGTGGGCGTCGTGCATGAAGTCCATATCTTGAGCGAACTGAGCATGCGCACCGTGTACATCGATGCGCAAGTGGCGGCCCCGTATGGCGCCGATTGCAAGGTGCTGGAAGTGAGCCGGCTGTTGCGCGAGCTGATCCTGGCCTTGCTGGCCGAGCCGATCGAATATGCGCTGGCGGGGCGCGGCGACTGGCTGGCGCATTTGATCCTGTCGGAACTGGCGGCGGCCGATACCGTGCCCCTGGCCATCCCCTGGCCACGCGACCGCCGCCTGGTGGCCGTGTGCTCGGCCATCATGGACGCGCCCGGCAGCCGGCGCAGCATCGAGGATTGGGCGCAGGATGCGGGCGCCAGCGCGCGCACCCTGATCCGCTTATTCCCGAAGGAAACGGGCTTGCACTACCGCCAATGGCTGCAGCAAGTCCACCTGGCCGAGGCCTTCTGCCGCCTGGACCGGGGCGAAGGCGTGGCCGCCATCGCCTATGCGCTGGGCTACGCCAGCCCCAGCGCCTTCAGCGCCATGTTCCGCCGCATCCTGGGCCGCACGCCGCAGCATTACCTGAGCGAGTGGCGCGCGGCGTAGGTCGGCTTGGCGTGGCAAGGCCGCGCGTAAGCCGACAAGCTGCGCTGCCGGCAGCGTCGGCTTACGTCCTGCGGGCTAAGCCGACCTACTCTTTTTCGCCCGCGATCAGGCGGTATGCCAGCGCGCCCAGCAAGGCGCCGATGATCGGGGCCAGCCAGAACAGCCACAACTGGCTGGTCGCCCAGTCGCCCACGTACAACGCCACGCCCGTGCTGCGGGCCGGGTTGACGGAGGTATTGGTGACGGGGATGCTGATCAGGTGGATCAGGGTCAGCGCCAGGCCGATCGGCAGCGGGGCGAAGCCGGCCGGCGCGCGCTTGTCGGTGGCGCCCAGGATGACGATCAGGAAGAACATCGTCAGCACGATTTCAATCACCAGCGCCGACAGCATCGAATAGCCGCCCGGCGAATGGGCGCCGAAGCCGTTCGAGGCAAAGCCCTTGCTGACGTCGAAACCGGCCTGGCCGCTGGCGATCACGTACAGCACGCCGCCGGCCACGATGGCGCCCAGCACTTGCGCGATGATGTAAGGCAGTAACTGGCTGGCGGGAAAGCGGCCGCCGGCCCACAGGCCGATCGACACGGCGGGATTCAAGTGGCAACCCGAGATGTGGCCAATGGCGTAAGCCATGGTCAGCACCGTCAGGCCAAACGCCAGCGCGACGCCGGCAAAGCCGATGCCGAGGCCGGGAAAGGCGGCGGCCAGCACGGCGCTGCCGCAACCGCCCAGCACCAGCCAGAATGTGCCGAGAAATTCGGCGCCATATTGTTTCATGATGTATTCCTTTAAAGTAAAGAGACCACGTGCCAGGGACGACCAATCGGACCGCTCACCACCTTTGTCCACGCCCGGAGGCGACGACAAAGCACAACACCAGCAACGCACTGCACGCTGCAAAGCGCGCATAATGACACGACGTCATTATCAATGCAACATTATTGCGTACAATAATGCTAATAGTTCTCTTGACACTCAAAGGTTGTTTTGATAATTCTCATGGCGCGGGGCGGCGCATGTACTTTTCCGGCGCCTCCAGCGGCGCAAAGCCAAAGCCCGCATACAGACCATGCGCGTCATCGGTGCCCAGCATCCAGGCGACATCGCGCAAGCGCGCATCGCCAAGCACGGCGGCGACCATCTGCCTGCCATAGCCGCGCCCCTGGTACAGCGGCAGCACGAACACGTCGCGCAGGTAGGCAAAATCCGTGTAGTCGGTGATGACCCTGGCGAACGCTACTTGCTGGCCGTCCACATAGCCGCCGAAACACAGTGCGTTGGCAATCCCCTTGCGCACCGTTTCGATCGCCACGCCGCGCTTCCAATATGACTGCTCGCTCAGGTAGCGGTGGATCATGGGCACGTCCAGCTCGCCGCGTTCGCTGGAAATGCGTAGCGGCGCGTGCATCAGTTCTTGTACAGCAAGTCGGCTTCGGCGATGCTGGGCTCGCCGAAATACACGGCACGCAAGCCGCCCTTGGCATCGCTGCCCATGTACACGCCCGTCATGCTGCGCGCGACGGGGTCGTACAAAATGGAATAGTGGTGGCCGCAATTGTGCGGTTCGCAGACGCTGCTCAGCAGGCGTGCCTTGCCGTCGATCTCGACGGGCTTGAGCGGGCTGGCCACACCATTCGGCACCCAGCGCTGGCGCTTCAGGCCCGCCTTTTTCAAGCCCACATTGAAGGCCTGGCGAAAAGCGTAGTCCGCCTTGTAGACATCGGGGAAATACGGGCAGGTATGACCGCCATCGCAGCTTTGCGCCTGCTCGATCAGCGACAGTTTGGGCGTACGCGCTTGTGCCGGCACGGCGGCCAGCGTCACAGCGGCGCCCAGGAACACGGGTAAAAGCAACCGTACAGACATGCAATCTCCTAAAAGCATAGTGTAATGCCGGAAGCATAGCAGATTGGCATGCTGGTGCGCGTGCCTCAGGGAGAACAGCGGATGCCGACCACGCCGTTGACCTTGCCTTCCGGCCAGCCCGTCTCGCGCCAGCGGTACACGCCGGGCGCGACGATGATCAACTGCCATTCCACCAGTTTTCCTGCGGCATTGAGGCGGGTTTCATTGTCATAGCGCAAAGTCAGGCTGTGTTCCGTTTCCGCCACCACCGTCGCGGCAAAGCGGTTGGTTTCGCCCAGCTTGCTTTTCCACGTACGGTCGTTGAAGATCGCCAGTCTTTGACGATCGTCAGACAGCTGCATGCGCGTAAAGTGCCGCGCTTCTTCGCACACACTATTCGTATTCACGCTGTCGGACCAGCTGCCGGACAGTTGCTCGGCATCGAAAGGAGTCGGGGTGGCGGCCACGGCCGCGCTCAACAGCAAGTTTGCAAGCATAGTTTATCGATGGGAAACGAAAAGTATCATCATGGTCAACGCAGCGCCAGGGTGATGCTCGATGGCAGTGCGGGCGTGCGCCGGTGCAAGGTTGCCTGCTCGTAGGCATACGCCATCGCAATGAGCGGCATGTCGCCGTGGGCAGGGCCGATGAAGGACAAGCCGACCGGCAAGCCCCCGACCATGCCGGCAGGCACCGTAATATGCGGCAAGTCGGACTGCGGCGATACGCCATGGCAGGTCGGCCCCACCAGCGCATCGAGCGCATGCGAACGCAGCAGCGTTTCAATGCCGCCAGACCCGGACGCGGGCGGCTGCTCGATCAGTTCGGCGCCCTGTTCGCGCAACACCAGCAGCGCCTGCTCGATCACGGCATCGGTCCCGGCGCACAGGCCGAACAGGCTGCGCGCCACGCCGATGCGGCGCCCCTGCAAGCCGGCGAGGTCGAGCGTCAAGCCATCGGCCAGGCGCTCGCCCGTCAGGGCGGCGAGCAGCCAGGCAGCCTCGCGCACGCTGGGCGCCATCGGTCCTGCCGTGGCTGGCTCACCGCCCTGCCCGCCAGCGGCCCTGCCGGTGGGCTTGATGGCGACCAGGCCGCAATTTGAAGCAGGCGCGACGATGGAACCGTCCGCCGCGCTGTCGACGGCCAGGATGGTCAGGCCAGCCCAGCTGGCACTGGCATGCGGCACGCTGACGGCGGCCCACTGGCGCAAATTGCTTTTGCCGATGATGACGGCGCCGGCCGCGCGCAAGCGCGCCGCCACAAAGGAATCGCAGCTGGCATGCGTGGCCAGGGGTGCCTGCGTGCGCGTCTTCATGCGGTCGCCCGTGGCGATATTGTCGCGCAAGACGATGGGGATGCCATGCAAGGGGCCACGCACTTTGTACACCTGCCGCTCGCGGTCCATTTCCAGGGCAATTTTCAGCGCGTCGGGATTGATTTCAATGCCGGCATAGGCCCGCGCGCCGATGCTGCACAGGGAGCGGATACGCGCCAGGTACTGCGACGTCAGCGCATGCGAACTGAGTTTGCCTGCCTGCATCATCTGCTGTTGCGGCAAGACTCCTGCGTCGAGCAAATGGGCCATGGGACTGGCGGGCGCCGTGGCACGGGCCAGTACGGGGCGCGACACGCCCCGGGACGCGCCACTGCGTAACATCTGACTGCGCTGCATCGTATCTCCAGGAAACCTCAGTGTTTCTAACGCAATAATGTGCTAGCCGTAGCATAGCAGTCCTTGCAACACAATTGTTGTTGAAAGGAATTATTTTTCAAGCAAAAAAAAAACGCCGCCCGAAGGCAGCGTTTCTTGATGGTCAAGCACTGGCGCAAATCAGTTGCGCACGACACGCTTGTATTCGTTGGTACGGGTGTCGATTTCGATGACGTCGTCCTGTGCCACGAACAGCGGCACTTGCACGGTGTGGCGGTGCGCGTCGATGGCGTTTTCGATCTTGGCTTCTTTCAGGACGTTGCCCGAGGTGTTGCCCTTGACCGCAGGCTCCGAGTACACCACTTGACGGGCGATGGTCGTAGGCAGTTCAACGGAGATAGCTTTGCCGTCGTAGAAAATGGCTTCGCATTCCATGCCATCCTTCAGGTAATGCAGTGCATCGCCCAGGTTTTCTTCTTCGATTTCGTACTGGTTGTACTCGGTGTCCATGAAAACGAACAGCGGGTCGGCGAAGTACGAATACGTCACTGGCTTTTTATCCAGAACAACCACGTCGAACTTGTCGTCGCCGCGGAACACGTTTTCCATCGGGGTGTTCGTCAGAAGATTTTTCATCTTCCATTTGTAGGTGAAGCCCGTGCGGCTCGAACCGTTGACATCAGAACGCAACACGATCATTGGCTTGCTGTCGACCATGATGATATTGCCAACACGAATTTCTTTTGCGGGTTTCATAGGAATGTACGTAAAAAGTGGGTTGCATGAAGACCATCTGCCGCCTGTGCGCCATCAGCGCCGCAAGCTTGCGTTTGATCGGTTAAAAATACGTTAGAAATAACCGGGCATTTTACCTTAATTTTGGGCAAGCGCCTATCTCGTCGCGCCGGCGAACGCCAGCAAGTTACTTGCCAGATCGCCATTGGCCTGCATCTGCCGCTGCCATGCCTGCGCGCGCGCGCGGATGCGCGGCAGATCGGCCTGCAAGGCGGACCACAGCTGCGACCACGGCAAGGTGTCCGCACTGGCGCCATTCCAGGCCAGCGCCGCCTGCACCAGGCTGTCAATGGTGCCGTCCGCGTCCACAGCATAGCGCTGCAGGAAGGCGCGCAATTTCACGTGATGCAGGTTTTCATCCTGCAAGTAGATATGCCAGAGAAACGGCTGGCCCGCCCATTGCGCGCGCACGAAGGAATCCTCGCCGCGCACGAGATTGACGTCGCAAGCCCACAGCAGGCGGTCGTAATCGTCCTGCGGCACGAAGGGCAGCACGCGCACGGTGAGCGCGCCGCGCGTGCGCGCCGCACCAGACGCCGCCGCATCGTCGCCGATAAACGCTTGAACGGCGTCGAACGCGACGCCTTCCGGCACCAGGCAGGTCACCGGCCCATCGCCTGACTGCCAGGCGGCGAACAGCTCGGCGACGGGAGCCGATGGATAGCAGAACAGCGACACCTTCAAGGCCGGCATCTCCGCCGCCGTCACGCCGAATTGCCCGAGGAATGCCGCCATGGCGGGCGCATCGGCCTGAAACGCCAGGCGCCGCTCGTCGAGTGCCGCTTCGCGCAGCAGGCCGCCCGTTTTATTCGTAAAACCGGGAAAGAAGAAATGCTTGATCATGCCGTGGCGCGGCGACGTCAGCGCGTGGCAGCCCTCGACCCACTCTTCCGCCGTCAGTCCCTCCAGATTCAGCCACACGGGCTGCGGCGAACACTGCGCCATGGCGGCGATATAGCCAGGAGGAATGTCGCAGGCAAAAAACTCGATGACGATGTCGGCGACGTCGGCGGGCGCAAACGCGCCATCCTCGCCACGCCAGTGGCGCACCGCAACGCCGGACACCTGCTGGGCCTCGGCCGCCACGTCGATTTCAGGGCAGATGCGCCGGAAACTGGGCAAATCGTCGACCCACAGGGTGACGGCCACGCCATGCTCGCCGCTCAACTGCCGCGCGAGGCGCCAGCAAATACCGATATCGCCGTAGTTGTCGACGACTTTGCAGAAGATGGCAAGAGATGGCGCGCGATCGGTAGGTAATGGCATAGTCAACGGGAAGAGAAAAACGTGGGCATGGCGGCCAATAACAAAAAAGCCGCGCTGTTACCAGGCGGCTTTGTTGTTGGCTGATTCAGCCGGTCTGGCGTCCCCAAGGGGATTCGAACCCCTGTACTCACCGTGAAAGGGTGATGTCCTAGGCCTCTAGACGATGGGGACAGAAAATCTGTCCTGGATGCGTTGCTTTGCATCCCGACCTGTTACTTTACTTGCTCACTGCTTGCGAATCTGGCGTCCCCAAGGGGATTCGAACCCCTGTACTCACCGTGAAAGGGTGATGTCCTAGGCCTCTAGACGATGGGGACAGAAATCTGTCCTGAATGCACTACTTTGCATCCTGACCCGGTACTGCAGCAATATCGCAGAAACAAAAAAAGCCTGACTCGTCAGGCCCGTTCAGCACTGCACTCTTACTTTACAACGAAATGCTGGCGTCCCCAAGGGGATTCGAACCCCTGTACTCACCGTGAAAGGGTGATGTCCTAGGCCTCTAGACGATGGGGACCTGTGCTGGCTTTACTCTCAGCGGACTCTTCGTTGAAGGCTTTGCTTAGCCCCTCAAAAAAGCGTGCGCGAAGTATAGCATGGGGTGATTCACGAAATCAACTGCCGGGAGTTTTATTTTCCATCTTATGCCACTTCCCTCTTCCCATGAAAAAGAGCGCAGGAAAGCCATGTAGAAAACCGTTCCCGGCGGTGATTGTGCAATGTGCAATCGATCGGCCGCGCGGGCGAGGTGAGGCTCTCAGCAACAGCAGCCAGACTAGCAAAAGGAAAGCCTCATGCCCCGCCGCCTTGAGCATCAGTTCTTGTAATGGCTGAAGCGATAACCTTGATCGAAGTATGCCGCCAATGCGACGATCACTCCGGAGCACGTGAGCATCAAGGCCACTGCGCTCGTATCACGAGTCGCAGACTGGGCAACCATTGATAACGCCCACAACGGGGCAATACCGCCGGCGATGGCAGTGCCGATTTCACGCCCCGAACCGACCCCCGTCGAGCGGTTTTGCACGGCAAACTGGCGACTGAGGAAAGAGCCTTGTGGGGCGAACATCATCGGCGCCAGCACCCCGGTGCCGATGATCAGCGCCAGGTAAATCAGCCTGTTCTCGCCGCTGTCCAGCAACTGCATGAACGGGTAAGCGAACAATGCTGACAGCAGGCCGCCGGCGATCAGCAGTTTCTTGCTGCTGAACTTGTCGCACAGATAGCCGAAAAGCGGGACGGTAAAGATTGCGACCAGACTGGCCAGTGTCACCGATAGCGATGTCACGCTGGCCGAAATACCTTTGAACTGGGTCAGGTAGGCCAGCGAGAAGGTCTTGAAGACATAGCTCAGTGCGTTGTAACCGATGGCGACAAAGAAGACGACGCCCAGGCCCTTCAGATTGGTTTTCCACAATTCGCGGAACGGCCGCTTCTGGCGATGACTTTCCTCGCAGTGGTGATACTCTGGCGTTTCCGGCAGACTCCCACGCACCCAGAGCCCAACCAGTACCAGCACGAAACTGAGGATGAAGGGAATGCGCCAACCGCCGGCAAGCAAAAACTTGTCGCCGTTGATGGTCAGCAGATAAACGGTCAGCGACGATAGCAACAGGCCAAGGTTCAGCCCCAATGCAGGCCACGCACCTTGTCGCCCCTTCTTGTTGTCGGCCGCATGTTCGTAGGAAGTTACCGCCGCCCCCGCCAGTTCAGCACCGGCGCCCAGGCCCTGCACAATGCGGATCAGCACCAGGCACAGGGGGGCCCAGACGCCGATGCTGGCGTAGGACGGGACCAGGCCAATGGCGGTCGTGCACAAGCCCATCATACAGAAAGTCACGAACAACATTTTCTTGCGCCCGTAGCGGTCGCCGAAGTAGCCGAAGAACAGGCCGCCGATCGGTCGCGCCACAAAGCCGATGGCAAAGGTGGCAAAGGCTTGCAGCGATGCAGTCGCCGGGTCCGAGGTATCGAAGAAGACCTTGCTGAAGACAATCGACGCCATCGTCGCGTAAAGATAAAAGTCATACCACTCCAGCATTGAGCCGACGATGGTCGCTGCCGCCACTTTGCGCAAACGACTTTTTGTCTGTGCCGGGGTTTCCTGTTCCGTTTTTTGAATGTTCAAAATGTCTCCTTCATGAATTAATTTTTTTCTTTTTCGCCTAGAGCGTTCGAGTTGGGGCCGACTGGGGAGCGACAGACAACCGCACGTTGTCCGCCACGCAAACTTAGCGCCTCATCACTTCACGCACGATGTATTCGGCAATGGCTAGCGACGATGTCGCCCCTGGTGACGGTGCATTGCGGATGTGGGTAATGTTGCCGTGTTGGCGAATCACGAAATCGTCAACCAGCGCACCATTGGCCTCCATTGCCTGGGCACGGATCCCACGAACCGCCGGAACAATACCGACCGAGGCAAGCGTCGGCACATAGCGCGCCGCCTCGCGGACAAAGCTCGCCTCGCTGACCACAGTCTTCAGCTCCCGAAGCGTCGCCGGCAGGTTACGGGCAGCAAACTTCCAAAAGCCGGGGTAGCTGGCAAAATTGAAGATGTCGGCCAGGTTCATGCTGCGGCCGTCATAGTTCTCGCGACCGAAGGATATGAAGGCATTCGGGCCGATCGTCATCTGTCCGTCGATGCGCTTTGTGAAATGCACCCCGAGGAAAGGAAAGCGCGGGTCCGGCACCGGGTAGATCAAGCCTTTGACATGCGACTTGAAAGCCTCGTCGATCACGTAATACTGGCCGAAGAACGGTACGATGCGTGGCGTGTCCTGATCGCCCGAACGCTCCGCCAGGCGATCCGACTGCAAACCCGCGCAGGCAATTGCCTGATCGAATACCGTATCGAAGACCTCTCCGTCTGCAAGTTCGACCCGTACTTCGCCGCCTTGCTCAAGCAGGCGCCCAACCGGCGAATTCAGACAAATGCGCCCGCCACGTTCCCTGATTTCATCGGCGATTCGGGCCGCGATTTGACCGTAACTGACAATCGCCGTTTTCGGTGAATGCAAGGCGCCCAGGCCGATGCAGTTGGGTTCGATTTCGCGCAGCTCATTCGAGCCGATCAGCCGCACGCCAGGCACACCGTTGGCCTGCGCTTTCCGGTAAATCGCTTGCAGGCGAGGCAACTCTTCCTCTTGTAGCGCGACGACAACTTTGCCGCACTCGTCGTAGGGAATCGCATTGTCGCGGCAATAGTTGCCAATCAATTCGCCCCCGCGCCTGCAAAGCCGCGCCTTGAGCCCGCCCGGCTCATAGTACAGACCGGCATGGACCACACCCGAATTGTGGCTGGACTGATGACTGGCGACACTCGCCTCCTTTTCGAACAGCACCACCGTGGCTTCGGGAAAATCCAACAATAACTGACGTGCGACTGCGAGGCCATTAATCCCCCCGCCGATAACTGCATAACGCTTCTTGTTCATTGCGCCTCTCAAAAAATAGCAAACTCGTCATTTCACTGCTACCAGCATCACTTTGGCGAAGGACGAGGGCCTGCATAAGCCGCCCCACCCAGCGCCTGGCACCGACGCGATTTGCCCTGTCAAGCATTTTTGATCAAGCGCAATTTAGATAAAAGCGAAAAATTATGTACAATTAAGTTCGAAAAAAGAGAACAAGTGATGTCGATGACTTTAAAGCAGCTCGAAGCGTTCTACTGGGCCGCCACCTGCGCCAACTTTGCGATCGCCGCCGAACGCCTGCATTTGTCCGTATCGTCTCTCTCCAAGCGCATTTCAGAACTGGAGGAAGCGCTTGGCATCAATCTGTTCGACCGGAGTGGCCACCGCGCCGTACTCAGCGATGCAGGCCAGGCATTGCTGCCGCGCGCGCTGGCGCTGCTCGATGACGCCGCCGCAATACGTACCGCCTTCGCACCTTCTGCCGGGCTCGTTGGCCGCTGCACTTTTGGTGTTGGCGAACTCAGCGCGCTGACCTGGCTACCGCAGTTCATTGCGCAAGTGCGGGCACTGCACCCCAAATTGACGCTCGAACCCTATGTCGACGTGGGGTCGGTTCTGGAAAGCCGTGTCACCAAGGGCGAGCTCGATTTTGCGATCATTGCCGGACGCTCATCGCACCACGGCATCCTGTCGCAACCAGTCAGCCAAGCGCAATTCATCTGGCTTGCCGCGCCGACCCTGGCTGTATCTGACAGCCCGCCTGGCCTGCGTGGTGCCGCCGATTTACTTGGCGCTGGACAGCCTATCGTTGCCTTGCCGCCGTCAGCTGGCACCACGCGACTGATTGATGACTGGCTACTGGCTCACGGCATCGCTGCCGTTGAGCGCATAAGTTGCAATAATTGGGGGGCCATTGCCGGCATGCTGATTGCCTCTGTCGGGATCGGCATACTGCCCACTGGCTGGAGTCAAAAGCTGGTTGATCAGGGTCTGCTGCTCCCGCTCGCCGCCGCCGAACTGCCAGCGCCGGTAATCTATTCTTTTCAGTGGCGGCGCGGCGACAACCGTCCACTGCTCGACCAGCTACGCGGGCTTTCCAGCCAATATGTCGACTTCACTGCCGATCTGTCGCGACCGCTGGGCAGCATAAGAGAACGCTGACAGATGCCGGCCATGCGCCGCCCGCTGTCCACCTCGACTTCCAGCAACCCCTGCATGGACATCAGCGCGAGCCAAGCGCTGACGTCTTGCATGCCATGCCAGCGCGCTCACAGCTTGGCCACACTTCCCGAGGAGTATGGCGAAAAGCAACCCACAAATAAAAAAAGCCGCTCGAGGCGACTTTGATGAGCACGTGATTTCTGCGCTGTTGGTGGAGGCGGCATGGATACGGATGCTGGCTTCAGAAGATGGTGCTGTCGGATTACGCTACGCTAATCCGACCTACGCCACACTCCCCTGTCGGGTATGGCGATAGGTACCCCGGAAGTAAAAAAGCCGCTCGAGGCGACTTTGATTTATTCACTGCCTGTTTCTGCGCTGTTGGTGGAGGTTTGCGGGAGCTAACCCCTGGCGAAGAAAGCGCTGACGCAAATAAAAAAAGCCGCCCAAGGCGACTTTGATCATCACGTGATTTCTGCGCTGTTGGTGGAGGTAAGCGGGATCGAACCGCTGACCTCTTGCATGCCATGCAAGCGCTCTCCCAGCTGAGCTATACCCCCCGGGCGCAGAAACACTGCTACTACTTTTTACTACTCACAACACCAGCCGAAACTGGCGTCCCCAAGGGGATTCGAACCCCTGTACTCACCGTGAAAGGGTGATGTCCTAGGCCTCTAGACGATGGGGACCTTGGCACTGCATTTACTTCTTTACCTCTGCGCTGTTGGTGGAGGTAAGCGGGATCGAACCGCTGACCTCTTGCATGCCATGCAAGCGCTCTCCCAGCTGAGCTATACCCCCCCGGGCGCAGAAATAATAAAAGCCGCACTTGGCGACTTTGTTCCACTACTTGCTTTCCATTCAGATTCCGTTTTTACGGGCCTGAACTTACAACAATCAGTACAAACAACTGCCACTACTATACCACAACTACCTGGCGTCCCCAAGGGGATTCGAACCCCTGTACTCACCGTGAAAGGGTGATGTCCTAGGCCTCTAGACGATGGGGACCGCAGAACTTCCTAACAACATCTGCACCACTTCAACAAGCAACATCGTTGCTGCTGGTGGAGGTAAGCGGGATCGAACCGCTGACCTCTTGCATGCCATGCAAGCGCTCTCCCAGCTGAGCTATACCCCCGTTGGTGCAGAAACAAGAGTATAGCAAAGAAGTTTCACTCTGCAAATACCCTTTTTCGTCTATGAGCAACTTTTCATAGGAGCGGTTTCCGCACGCTATTTTTACGGCTATTCCAGCGCGTATTTCAGAGCAGCGATTACAGCCACTTTGCCAGGCGCGCCAGCACGGTTTCGCGGCCGAAGATCACCACCACCTGGTCGATGGCCGGCGTCTGCAACTGGCCCGTCAGAATCAGGCGCAAAGGCATGGCCAGCAGCGGCATCTTGATGGTGTTGGCGGCCAGCACTTCCTTGATCATGGCGGCTACGGCTTCCTTGCTCCACTCCACCGTGGCGATGCGCTCGGCGAACTGCGCCAGCACGGGCTTGATGGCATCCGTGATGTGCTGCGCCGCCAGTTCCGCCTCCGGCTGCGGCTCGCGGAAGAACAGCATCGAAGCGGCAGCCAGCTCATTGACCGTGTTTGCGCGCTCTTTCATCATGCCCAGCACTTGCGCCAGGTCCGGCGCGCCTTCGAAGACGGCGCCGGCGGCGACCATTTGCGGGCGCGCCAGGTCGGCCAGGCGCGTATTGTCGGCCTGCTTGATATAGTGGTTATTCAGCCAGGCCAGTTTTTCATTGTTGAACTGGGCCGCCGATTTCGACAGGTGGTTCAGGTTGAACCACTCGCAGAACTGCTCGGTCGAGAACACTTCATCGTCGCCATGGCTCCAGCCCAGGCGCGCCAGGTAGTTCAGCATCGCTTCCGGCAGGAAGCCCTGCGCCGGGTAATCCATCACGCTGACGGCGCCATGGCGCTTCGACAGCTTCTCGCCGTCCGCACCGAGGATCATCGGCAGGTGACCGTACAGCGGCAGCGGCGCGCCGATGGCGCGCAGGATGTTGATCTGGCGCGGGGTGTTGTTGACGTGGTCATCGCCGCGGATCACGTGGGTGATCTGCATGTCCCAGTCGTCGACGGCGACGCAGAAGTTGTAGGTTGGCGTACCGTCCGGGCGCGCGATCACCAGGTCGTCCAATTCGCGGTTCGAGATCGTGATCGTGCCCTTGACCACGTCGTCCCACGTCACGTCGCCATCGAGCGGATTCTTGAAGCGCACGACGGGCTTGCGGTCCGCTGGCACGGCAGGCAGGGTCTTGCCCGGTTCCGGACGCCAGGTGCCGTCGTAGCGCGGTTTTTCACCGGCGGCGCGCATACGCTCGCGCATCGCTTCGACTTCTTCCGGCGACGAGTAGCAATGGTATGCCGTGCCTTCGGCCAGCATCTGCGCCACCACTTCGCGGTAGCGTTCCATGCGCTGCATCTGGTAGAACGGGCCTTCGTCGTGGTCCAGGCCCAGCCACTTCATGCCTTCGATGATGGCTTGCACGGCTTCCGGCGTGGAGCGCTCCACGTCCGTGTCTTCGATGCGCAGCACGAAAGTGCCGCCGAAGTGACGGGCATACGCCCAGCTGTATAAAGCGGTGCGGGCGCCGCCCAGGTGCAGGTAGCCGGTCGGGCTGGGAGCGAAACGGGTGCGGACGGGAGTAGCGGTTGTGGTCATCGAAGTAATCAGGCCTGAATAAGTAAAACGCCATTTTACTCTGTTGACCGCCGCCGCTCCACATGCGCCGTCACAGCTGCAGCAAGCGCCTTTTCACCTCGTCCGCCTGCGCATGCAGCGCCTGCTCGAACAGGGTCACCAGCTGCGACAAGGGCCGGTGCAAGGGTTTCACGAGATTCACCGTGAACGGCAGGGACACGGCAAAGCGGCGGATCTGCAAGCCCTGCCCCGCATAATCGAGGGCCGTGAGCGGATTGACGATGGCCAGGCCCACGCCTTCGCGCACCATGGCGCAGACGGAGGCGGCGCTGTGCGTGTCGAGCGCCATGCGCCGTTCCACACCCGCTTGCGCGAAAATGGCGTCGATCTGCTGGCGGTAAGGGTCGACGGCGGCCAGGCTGATGAAAGACTGGCCCGCGAAATCGGCCGGCTGCAGCGCCGCCTTGCCGGCGAGCGCATGACCGTCGGGCAGCACGCAGACTTCATCGACGGACATCAAGGTGGCCAGCGCGGTGCCCGGCGGCGCATTGCCCACTTCCGTCAGGCCGATATCGTGGCGCTGCGCCGACAGCCATTCTTCCAGCAGCGGCGACTCCTGCGGCGTGATGCTGATGCTCACCTTCGGAAAATCGCCGACGAAGCGCTTGCACGCCTGCGGCAGCAAGGATTGGGAAAACACGGGCAGGCAGGCGATCGACAACTGCCCCTGGTCGAACTGGCGCAGGGCCGCGGCCGTGCTGACGATGCGCTCCAGGCCGAAATACGCGCGCTGCACCTCCTCGAACAGCTGCAACGCCTGGGCCGTCGGGCGCAGCCGCCCCCGTTCGCGCTCGAACAGGGTCAGGCCCGTCAAGTGCTCGAGGCGTGCCAGCTCGCGGCTGACGGTGGGCTGCGAGGTGTGCAACATGGCGGCGGCAGCCGTCACGCTGCCCGTCGTCATGATGGCCCGAAAAACCTCGATGTGGCGCAATGAGATGGTCATACCCATATCATAAATGAATAAGGTCAGCTTAAATGGATATTTTATGTTTACAAAGAAAACCCGCATCATACTCGGCACGCAGGTTGGATTAGCGGGCAAAGCCCGCGTAATCCGACACCACCGCCGACACCACCCATCACATAATAAAGACCACCACCATGAAACCAGTGCCAGACGCCACCCTCGCCCAACTCGCCCAGGAACACGGCACACCTTTGTGGGTGTATGACGCCGCCACCATCCGCGCGCGCATCGGGCAGCTGGCGCAATTCGACACCGTGCGTTTCGCGCAAAAAGCCAATTCGAACATCCATCTGCTCGCACTGATGCGCGAAGCGGGCGTGCACGTGGACGCCGTCTCGCTGGGCGAGATCGAGCGCGCGCTGCAGGCTGGCTTTACGCCGGCGCAGACGAATGGCGCCGCCGGCGTGGTCTTCACCTGCGACCTGTTCGACCGCGCCACACTGGCGCGCGTGGCGGCGGCAAAAATTGAAGTCAACTGCGGCTCCGTCGACATGCTGCGCCAGCTGGGCCCCGTTTCGCCCGGCCACCGCGTCTGGCTGCGCATCAATCCCGGCTATGGCCATGGCCACAGCAACAAGACCAATACGGGTGGCGAAAACAGCAAGCACGGCATCTGGCATGAAGAGCTGCCCGAAGCGCTGGCCGTCATCCGCGCGCATGGCCTGCACCTGGTGGGCCTGCACATGCACATCGGCTCGGGTGTCGACTACAGCCACCTGGAAACCGTCTGCGGCACCATGGTCGACCTGGTGAAAAACATGGGCCACGACCTGGAAGCCATTTCCACCGGCGGCGGCCTGTCCGTGCCTTACCGCGAAGGCGAGCAGCCCGTCGACACGGACCACTATTTCCAGCTGTGGGATGCGGCGCGCAAGCAGATTGAGGCGCACCTGGGCCACCCCGTGCACCTGGAAATCGAACCGGGCCGCTTCCTCGTGGCCGACGCGGGCCTGCTGGTGGCCGAAGTGCGCGCCACCAAGCAAATGGGCGGCAACCACTTCACCTTGCTCGATACGGGCTTCAATGAACTGATGCGCCCCGCCATGTACGGCAGCTACCATGAAATGTCGGTGATCGCACACGACGGCCGCGCGCTCGATGAGCAGCGCGCCACCGTCGTCGGCGGCCCCCTGTGCGAATCGGGCGACGTGTTTACCCAGCGCGATGGCGGCGTGGTGGAAACCCGGCAGCTGCCGGCAGCGCAGGTGGGCGACTACGTCGTCTTCGAAGGCGCGGGCGCGTATGGCGCGTCGATGTCGTCGAACTACAACAGCCGTCCGCATGCGGCCGAATACCTGGTCGATGGCGCCGATGATCAACACCCGTCGCGCCTGATCCGCCGCCGCCAGACCGTGGCCGAACTGATCGCGCTGGAACAACTCTAAAACCGCGCCGCGTGCGGGCATGCGCATCTGCTAACATCGGGGCAACTCGATGAAAGCCCGCCATGCCCGCCCAAGTACTTCCCTTCCGCAGCGCCACCCGGCTGCTGCCGCTCCTGCCGCTGCTGCTGTCCGCCGCCCTCGCCGGCTGCGCTTCCCTGCCCTCGCTGGACGGCCGCATCCCCTCCAGCGTCATCGCCGACACAAAGCACACCCAATTGGCCACGGCCATCGCGCCCATGGTGGCGCAGCACCCCGGCGTATCCGGCATTTACCCGCTGGTCGACGGGCGCGATGCCTTTGCCGCACGCGCCCTGCTGGCCGCCGCCGCCCAACGCAGCCTGGACGTGCAGTACTACATCTGGCACAAGGACATTACGGGCACACTGCTGTTCGACGCCCTGCGCCAAGCGGCCGAACGGGGCGTGCGCGTGCGCCTGCTGCTCGACGATAACAACACGGCGGGCCTGGACCAGACCCTGTCCATGCTGGGCAAGCAGCGGAATCTGGAAATCCGCCTGTTCAATCCCTTCGTGCCCCGCGCCCCGCGCGCGCTGGCCTTTGCCGCCGATTTTTCGCGCCTGAACCGGCGCATGCACAATAAATCGTTCACGGCCGACAACCAGGCCATGATCGTCGGCGGGCGCAATGTGGGCGATGAATACTTCGGCGCGGCCGGCGACGTGCTGTTTGCCGACCTGGACGTGCTGGCCATCGGCCCCGTCGTCGGCGAGGTCTCGCACGATTTCGACCGCTACTGGAACAGCGCCTCGGCCTACCCGGCCGCACTGCTGCTGACCAGCCCTGTCGAGGGCGACGCGGCCACCATCGCCGCCGAGGCGGACCGCATCGACGACACCAAGGCGGCCGAAGAATACGTGCAGGCGCTGCGCACCTCGCCCTTCGTCAAACAGATGATGGAACGCACCCTGCCCTTCGAATGGGCGCGCACGCGCATGGTCAGCGACGACCCGGCCAAGGTGCTGGACCAGGCACGGCCAGGCACGGGCGTGGCGGAAAACCTGCAAAACCTGCTGGGCGTGCCGGAAAAGGAAGTGGATCTGGTGTCGCCGTATTTCGTGCCCGGCAAGGCCGGCACGCAAGCCTTTGCCGACCTGGCGAAAAAAGGCGTGGGCGTGCGCATCCTGACGAATGCGCTGGAAGCGACCGACGTGGCGGCCGTGCATGCGGGCTACGCAAAGTGGAGGAAACCGCTGCTGGAAGCGGGCGTGCTGCTGTACGAGTCGCGCCGCTCATGGGAGGCCGGCGACGCGCGCGAGCAGACGGGCCGCTTCGGCAGCTCCGCATCGAGCCTGCATGCGAAGACCTTTGCCGTCGACGACCAGCGCATCTTTGTCGGCTCGTTCAACTTCGACCCGCGCTCGATCGAATTGAATACGGAAATGGGCCTCGTCATCGACAGTCCCGCGCTGGCCAGCCAGCTGGGGCAAGCCATGCGCACCACCATCCCGCAGCGCGCCTATCAGGTGCTGCTGGGCGACGACGGCGCGCTGTACTGGATTGCCCGCGATGCCAGCGGCGCCACCACGCGCTACGACACGGAACCTGGCGCCAGCATGTGGAAGCGCATGGGGGTGGCGATTCTGTCGCTGCTGCCGATAGACTGGCTGCTGTAAGCGGTTTTGCCAGCGATGGTGTCGGATTACGCGGGGCTGTGCCCCGCTAATCCGACCTACACTCTTCGTAAGCCGACAACACCACAGACAGGATCGTTACCGCACCGCTTCCATCAAAATACGCCCTTCCGACGCGGACGGCTGGCGGATGCGCAGCAGATGCGCCAGGGTCGGCGCGATGTCGACCACTTCCGCGTACTGGCCATAGGCGCCCGGCTTGATCCAGCGGGGGCCGAACACCATCAGCGGCACGTTGGTGTCATACGTGTACGGCGTGCCGTGCGAGGTGCCGCCGACGCCCTTGCCGAAGTACCAGGCCGGTTTTGTGACGACCATCAGGTCGCCCGACAGCTGGCGGTTCCAGGCGCGGCGCATCAGGGTATCCATGCGCGTGGCGACGGCCCCCGTTTCCATCTGCGTGCGCGTATAGACTTGCGCCAGGCCGTCCTGCTGCTGCAGGAAGCGGGCCGCCGCGTCTTCCAGTGCGGCGCGATGGACGCCGCCCTTTTCCGCCAGCGCGTAATCGAGGTAGATATTCGGCAGCGACGACGTCGTCACCAGCTTATCGATGCCCAGGCTTGTGGCCAGGTGCTGGTTCAGGCTTGCGACCAGCTTGTCGCCGTCGATGCGTTTGGCCGTAAAGCCGCCGCGCGCTTCCGTAAATTCCGGCACGTTGGCAAAGCCATGGTCGGCCGTCAGCACCACCAGTACATTGTCCATGCCGACTTTTTTATCGAGATCGGCAAAGAAGCCGGCCAGCATGCGGTCCAGGCGCTGCAGGTGGTCGTGCGACATCTTGCTTTCCGGGCCGTAGGCATGGTTCACATAGTCGTGCGCGGACAGACTCACGCCGAGAATATCGGGCACGCCGGCCGGATTGCGGCCCAGGTGCTCGCCGTCGATGGCGGCACGGGCAAATTCCAGGGTCAGTTCATCGAGGAAGGGACCGGACTTCAAGCGGCTGTAGTACTCGCCATCGAGCTTGCCGCTGTCGCTGTAATAGGCGAACGGGAAGGTGTTGCGCGTGCCCGGCTTGGCCGCCACCAGATCATCACGCGCATCGTTGACATAAGCCCCGTCGGCCAGCAGCGGCGTCCAGCTCTTGCCGTAATAACGGTCCTGCGGCTTGGCCGCCTGGTAGCGCTGCACCCATTGCGGATGCTGCTGCATGTAATAGGTGCTGCTGGCGAAATTGCCCGTCTTTTCCATGTACATATAGGCCGTGCCCGTTTTCCCGGCCAGCAGGATGGCGCCACGGTCCTTGCCCGACACGGTGACGACCTTGGCCTGGTCGCCCGTGGAGTAGCGCAGCTCGTCGCCGAGGGTGCTCACGCGCAGCCTGGTCGGCGCGGTGCCGTCGTCCGGCTTCGTCTCTTCGCCGATGTAATGGAAATTGCCGTCCTCGGTGCAGTACACGGACTTTTTCGTGACGGGATCGATCCAGTTATTGCCGATCACGCCATGCTGGTAAGGATAGGCGCCCGACAGCACGGCCGAGTGGCCGATGGCGGTAACCGTGATGCCATGCGCCTGGTGCGCATCGCTGAACCAAGCGCCCTGCTCCAGCAGGCGCCGGAATCCGCCCTGGCCGAACTGCTCGCGATAGCGCGTTACCTGCTCTTGCGGCAAGCCATCGACCACCAGCACCACGACCAGCTTCGGCTGCGCCGCAGTCGTGGGTACCGCCTTGGCCGCATATGCCTGGCAAGCCGCCACGCTAGTCACCAGCAGCAACGCATGCGCCAGTTGCCGGGAAAGGGAGAAATGTTTCGTCATATCCACTCATCAAAAGTTAGGCCACCGGGCAGCATACGCCGACTATATGTCACAACTATGACAAGAAGCAACAATATGAAAAGGCCGGGCTCCATCGCTGGAACCCGGCCTGTGCCGAAACTGGGGACTATGTCTGCCCTACTTGACCGTCACCTTGATGCTTTTGCTCAGTTCCGGCCCATACGACTGGTGCGCGCCATTGGCGAACTGCATGGTGAGCGTGTACTGGCCCGGCGGCAAGGTGACGTCCGTTTCCGTTTGCCCTTTGCCAAAATGCAAATGCTTGTCATCCATGGGGATCATCTCGCCCGCTGTCATCGGCCCCGTATTGATGAGCAGATGATGGTGGCCCGTCTTGGCCGTCATGTCGCCGGCAGGCTTGACGTCCATGCCGCTGACGGCAAATTTCACTTTGAACGGGCTCGTCACCGTCGCGCCATCGACTGGTTCGACGAAGGACACGGATTGGGCGAAGGCACTGGCGGCCAGCAGGCTGCCGGCGAGCACGGCGATACTACGGCGCAGGAATACGGTGGTCAATTGCATGATGTCTCCTCTTGTTAATTAACAACACGGACTGCATGAAACCATATTCCTGGCGGTCGTGGCGCCGGGGAAGAGTTAAACCAATGGATAAATCCAATGGTGCCATGGTGGCCTTGAAAACCAGGTTTGCAAGGCCACCCAGCCACTAGTCGTTTTTGATGACGATGCTCGGGAACTTGCTGGTCATATCCTTCGCCTTTTCCGCCACCTTGATCGCGATGGTGCGGGCGATCTGCTTGTAGATCACGGCGACGGGGCCTTGCGGCTCGGCCACGACGGTGGGCGTGCCCGAATCCGTCTGCTGGCGAATCGCCATGGTCAGCGGCAAGGCGCCGAGGAATTCCACGCCGAAGTCCGCGCACATCTTCGCGCCGCCGCCGGCGCCGAAGATTTCTTCCGCATGGCCGCAGTTCGAGCAGATGTGGGTGCTCATATTTTCCACCACGCCGAGGATCGGGATACCGACCTTCTCGAACATTTTCAGACCCTTGCGCGCGTCGAGCAAGGCGATGTCCTGCGGCGTCGTGACGATGACGGCGCCCGTGACGGGCACTTTCTGCGACAGGGTCAGCTGAATGTCGCCCGTGCCTGGCGGCATGTCGACGATCAGGTAATCGAGGTCGCGCCAGTTGGTCTGGTCCAGCAGTTGCTGCAAGGCTTGCGTAACCATGGGGCCGCGCCACACCATCGGCTCGTCCGGATCGATCATGAAGCCGATCGACGACACTTGCAGGCCGTGGTTTTCCATCGGCTCCATGCTTTTGCCGTCGAGCGTCTTCGGCTGGCCGCTGATGCCCAGCATCATCGGCTGCGACGGGCCATAGATATCGGCGTCCAGCATGCCGACGGTGGCGCCTTCGGCGGCCAGGGCCAGGGCCAGGTTGACGGCCGTGGTCGATTTGCCAACGCCGCCCTTGCCGGAAGCGACGGCGATGATGTTTTTCACATTGCTCATCGGCTTCAAGCCGCGCTGCACCGTGTGCGAAATGATTTTCGACGACACGCCCACGCTGACGTTGCCCACGCCCGGCAGCACGCGCAGGGCGGCCAGCACGGACTTGCGGATCAGGTCGATCTGGCTCTTGGCGGGGTAACCGAGTTCGATGTCGAGCGAAATGTCGCTGCCATCGACCTTCAGATTCTTGACGGTTTTACTGGAAACGAAATCTTTATGTGTATTTGGATCAATAACCTGGGCCAGCGCGGCCTTGACGTCTTCTACTGTGATGCTCATGTAAATCTCCGTGTGTACTACATATGTGCAATACGCGCAGTCTAGCGCAAATTTGCATGGTGCGATGGCGGCAAAAGCATCACTTGCAGGCGCTGCATCTGCTCATATTGCCTTTCCGCTGTTAAAATGTCCTATTATCCATCCCAAAAGTGCATCAATCATGACTCGCAAGCTGTTCGTCACCACTGCCCTGCCTTACGCAAACGCCGCTTTTCACATTGGCCACATCATGGAATACATCCAGGCCGATATCTGGGTCCGGTTCCAGCGAATGCAACGCGATGGCGACGCCGGGCGTGAAGTGCACTTTGTGGGCGCCGACGATACGCATGGCACGCCCATCATGATCGCCGCCGAAAAGGAAGGCATCACGCCGCAGCAATTCGTCGCCAACATCGCCGCCGGCCGCGCCCAGTACCTCGACGGCTTCCATATCGCCTTCGACAACTGGTATTCGACCGATTCGCCGGAAAACGTCGACCTGTCGCAATCGATCTACCGCAAGCTGCGCGATACGGGCCTGATCGTCACGAAAACCGTCGACCGCTTCTTCGATCCGGTCAAGGGCATGTTCCTGGCCGACCGCAACATCAAGGGCGAATGCCCGAAATGCGGCGCCAAGAACCAGTATGGCGACAATTGCGAAGTGTGCGGCGCGGCCTACCAGCCGACCGACCTGGTCAACCCGTTCTCCGTGTTCACCAACGCGACGCCCGTGATGAAGCCGTCGGAACAGTATTTCTTCAAGCTGTCCGACCCGCGCTGCTTCGAATTCCTCAAGGATTGGCTCAACACGCCGGGCCGCTTGCAGCCTGAAATGGTCAACAAGGTCAGCGAATGGCTGGGCGAAGCCGGTGAAAAGCTGGCCGACTGGGATATCTCGCGCGACGCACCCTACTTCGGCATCCCGATTCCCGATGCGCCGGGCAAGTTCTTCTATGTGTGGATGGATGCGCCCGTCGGCTACCTGGCCAGCCTGAAAAACTATTGCGACAAGAAAGGCATCGATTTCGACGCCTTCCTGAACGACCCGACGACGGAACAGATCCATTTCATCGGCAAGGACATCGTTTCCTTCCATTTGCTGTTCTGGCCCGCCATGCTGAAATTTGCCAATCACCCGGTGATCGACAAACTGAAAGTCAATGTGCACGGCTTCCTGACGGTCAACAACGAAAAGATGTCGAAGTCGCGCGGCACGGGCATTTCGCCGCTGCGCTACCTGGACCTGGGCATGAACCCGGAATGGCTGCGCTACTACATCGCCTTCAAGCTGAACTCGAAAGTGGAAGACCTGGACTTCAACGGCGAAGATTTCGTCGCCCGCGTGAACAGCGACCTGATCGGCAAGTACGTGAACATCGCCAGCCGCTGCGCCGGCTTCATCGCCAAGCGTTTCGACGGCAAGCTGGCATCGACGCTGTCGGAAGGCGCGCAAAGCTGGATCAACCGCGCCCTGACGGTGGACGTCAACGGCGTCATCGTCGAGCGCCAGGCCAGCATCGCCGCGCACTTCGAGAACCGCGAATTCGGCAAGGCCTTGCGCGAAATCATGGAAATCGCCGACATCACCAACCAGTATGTCGATGAAAACAAGCCGTGGATCCTCGCCAAGGATGCGGACAAGACGGCCGAGCTGCACGACGTGTGCACCACGGCCCTGATCCTGTTCCGCCAGCTGACCATCTTGTTGTCGCCAGTATTGCCAGGCGTGGCCAAGAACGTGGCCGGCTTCCTCAACGATGCCGAGTTCACCTGGGCCGACACGCAGGTGTTCGGCGACGCCGTCTCGAACAGCATGCTGGGCCGCACCATCGGCGCCTACAGCCACCTGATGACGCGCATGGATGCGAAGATGATCGAAGCGCTGTTCGATGCGCCGCAAGCGGCCGCCGCCATCGCCGCACCGGCCGGCGACGCCGCCAATGACGCCGCCGCGCCAGCCGCTGCCGCTGCCGCCATCGAGGAACTGGCGCCCGAAATCAAGATCGACGACTTCCTCAAGGTCGACCTGCGCATCGCGAAGATCGTCAACTGCGAACTGGTCGACGGTTCCGACAAGCTGCTGCGCCTGACCCTGGACGCGGGCGAAGGCCGCTTGCGCAACGTGTTCTCGGGCATCCGCTCGGCTTACCAGCCGGAAGAGCTGGTCGGCAAGCTGACGGTGCTGGTGGCCAACCTGGCGCCGCGCAAGATGAAGTTCGGCATTTCCGAAGGCATGGTCATGGCCGCCTCCGCCGCCGACGAGAAGGCCAATCCGGGCATCTACATCCTGAACCCGTGGCCGGGCGCCGAACCTGGCATGCGCATCCGTTAAGCCACCACAAGGACCGATAATGAATATCGTGGTGCGCGAGGCAACAAATGCAGATGCACAACTGATGGCCGAGCTGACCCGCGCCGCGTGGGCCGGCAAGGTGGCGGCCTCGTCCAGTGGGCACCACGAGACGGCGCAGCAGGTGGAAGCGCAATTGCGCCACGGCGGCGGTTTTCTGTTGCTGATCGACGACATTCCAGCCGGCTCGCTGCGCTGGATGCCGCTCGACAGCGATCCCGCCATCTGGAAGATTTCGCGCATGGGCGTGCTGCCCGCCTACCGGGGCAGCCACGTCTCCCAGCACTTGCTTGAAGCCATCATTCATCACGGCCTGTCGTGCCAGGCCGAGGAATTGCGCCTGGCCGTGCGACGCGACCAGCGCAAGCTGATCGATTTTTATGCGGCCTTCGAATTCGAGCTGGCCGAAGAATTGGAATATTCGCACGCCAACCCCGCCGAACCGGCGCCGATGGTGATGCGGCGCCTGCTGCGTTATTGATTTTTAGCAATTTCGTCCCGGTCTTGCCGATACAACAACCCGCCAAGCCGCACGGCGCGGTAGAATACGGCCGGCTGACCTTACCCATAAGACACTCAGAAGAGAATATGAAACTGCCTGCAAAACACACCAACTACGTATCCGACCACACCTTGTTCATCGCCGAACTGAAGGCCAAGAATCCTGGCATGGAAGCGGGCCAGCAAGCGGGCCGCGCCCTGCTGTGGGACAAGCCGGCCATCAGCATCGATGAGCAGGAACGCCAGCTGGCGTCGGCCGTCAAGCAACAGGCTTACGTTTACCAGAACAAGAACTAAGACCTGGAACCGGCACGATGTTGCCTGAAGAGTCTGCAGTCACGCCGGAAGCCGACGCTTCCGGTGCCGGCGCAGTCATCGAGTCGCCCGCAGCTGTCGCCGACGGCGACGGCAGCGGCGACCCTGCGGCATCTGCAACAACGGACGCGGCCCCCGCCGCCGACGCCATCGAAGCGGGCATCGCCCGCCTGTACGGCGAACCCCTGCTGCGCATGCCGACGGATCTGTACATTCCGCCGGACGCGCTGGAAATCTTCCTCGAAGCCTTCGAAGGCCCGCTCGACTTGCTGCTCTACCTGATCCGCAAGCAAAACTTCAACATTCTCGATATTCCGATGGCGCAGGTCACCCTGCAATATCTGAAATATGTCGACCAGATCCGCGTGCGCAACCTGGAACTGGCCGCCGAGTACCTGCTGATGGCGGCCATGCTGATCGAGATCAAGTCGCGCATGCTCTTGCCTTCGCGCAAGAGCGACGTCGAGGAAGATGGCGGCGACCCCCGTGCCGAACTGGTGCGCCGCCTGCTCGAGTACGAGCAGATCAAGCTGGCCGCCTACGACCTGAACGCCATCCCCCAGTTCGAGCGCGATTTCGTGCGCACGCAGATTTTCATCGAGCAAAGCCTGACGCCCACCTGGCCCGACGTGGAACCGGTGGACTTGCAGCAGGCCTGGCTCGACGTGCTGAAACGCGCCAAGCTGACCCAGCATCACCGCATCAGCCGCCAGGAACTGTCCGTGCGCGAGCACATGTCGAGCATCCTGCGCCACTTGCAGTCGTCGCGCTTCGTCGAGTTCAGCGAACTGTTCGACATTGCCGGCGGCGTGCCCGTGGTGGTGGTCAACTTCGTGGCCCTGCTGGAACTGGCCAAGGAAACCCTGATCGAAATCACGCAGGCAGAACCGTTTGCCCCCATCTACGTCCGGCTGGCGTATTCGCCCGCCTGACCCCTTCCCTTTGTCACTGACCACCGTACAACGGGGTTTTAGCGAAAGCAATCCATGAAAATTATTTCCGACATTGAAGAATTGCGCGACCAGCTCAGCGGACAGCTGCGCACGGCGTTCGTCCCCACCATGGGCAACCTGCACGAAGGCCATCTGTCGCTGATGCGCCTGGCGCGCAAGCATGGCGATCCTGTCGTCGCCTCGATCTTCGTGAACCGTTTGCAATTCGGGCCGAATGAAGACTTCGAGAAATATCCGCGCACCATGGCGGCCGACATCGCCAAGCTGGAAAAGGAAGGCGTGTACGTGCTGTTCGCGCCGACGGAAAAGGAACTGTACCCGGAGCCGCAGGAATACCGCGTGCGCCCGCCTGACGATCTGGGCAATACCCTGGAAGGCGAATTTCGCCCCGGCTTCTTCGAAGGCGTGTGCACGGTCGTCACCAAGCTGTTCTCGTGCGTGGGTCCGCGAGTGGCCGTGTTCGGCAAGAAGGATTACCAGCAACTGATGATCATCCGCAACATGGCGCGCCAGTTCGCGCTGCCGACGGAAATCATCGCCGCCGAAACCTACCGCGCCGACGACGGCCTGGCCCTGTCCTCGCGCAATATGTACCTGTCGGAAAGCGAACGCGCGGAAGCGCCGGAACTGTTCAAAGGGCTGAATTTCGTGGCCGAGGAAGTGCGCAAGGGCAATCTGGCCGTGGGTGAACTGGAGCAGGCCAGCATGCAGCTGTTGAACAGCCGCGGCTGGAAATCGGACTACATCGCCGTGCGCAAGCGCGCCAACCTGCAAGCACCGAGCGCGGCAGAACTGGCCGCGGGCGAACCGCTGGTGGTGCTGGCCGCCGCCAAGCTGGGGCAGACTCGACTCATCGACAACCTGGAAATTTAACATACGACAAAACCTGCTGCGCGTCGCGATTTGCGGCCTGCGATGCGCACTGTGCTAAAGCACAGCTCCGCTTCTCGGCCACAACCCCCTGCCGCTCGCTACGGTGTTGTTAGATGCCTTAAACGCAGTCACAGCGGGGCCATTCGGCCCCGTTTCTTGCCTTACTTTTCCATCCCTACCAGCTTGAGCTCGGCAAACAGCGGCTTGTTATTGCCGCGTGCCGCTTGCAACAGGTCATAGCTTGCCGCGTCGAGCACGATTTCCTCGCCCGCCCACAGCTTGCGCTGGTTCGCAGGCAGCCTCAGGCTGCGCAGGATGGCCCTGACCTGGGCCGGATCGGCCGCCAGCAGGCGGATGGCGCGCGCATGGCGCTGCGTGCCCGTGAGGATCGGCAAGCCGCCCTCGGAGCCGTGCTGGCTCAGGCTGACATAATCCTGGCCGCCCACACGGTGCAGATAGGCGTGCCGGCCGTCGCCTTCGGCAGGCGACTGCGCGGGCGGCTCCTGCATCTCGACGGACGCGACAGGCGCAACGGCGGTTTGCTCAAGGCTCACGCCACAGGCCGCCAACAGAGCCGTGCTCAGGGCAAAAAATAATACGGGTGCTCGGCGCATCGTGCGCTCCTTCTTGTCGGGGTCGGGGACAAAGGGGGAATACTGCAGCGATCATGGGCCAAATCATTTGACGTGTAAAGTTAACTATGGGAAATATTTCATTCCATTGCGCAATTTTATCCGGTCAGGGGGGGGGGACACGTGGGATGAGCTTGCTGTAAGCAAGGCGCAAGCCGACGAAAAAAACGCCGCCGGTTTGCACGGGCAGCGTTTTTCTTGATCGGTATCAAGCCGTGGTCAGGCGCCGGCTTTTTCCAGCTTCTCGAAAATCTTGTTCAGCTTTTCATCGAGGGTCGCTGCCGTGAACGGCTTGACGACATAACCGCTGGCGCCAGCTTGCGCGGCGGCGATGATGTTTTCCTTCTTCGCTTCGGCGGTGACCATCAGCACGGGCAGCTTGGCCAGTGCGGGATCGGCGCGGATATGCTGCAGCATCGTCAGGCCATCCATATTGGGCATGTTCCAGTCCGACACGACGAAATCGAACGATTCCGCGCGCAGCTTGGCCAGGCCCATCACGCCGTCTTCCGCCTCATCGACGTTGGCATAACCCAGTTCCTTCAACAGATTCCGGACAATGCGGCGCATCGTCGAAAAATCGTCAACGACTAAAAATTTCATCTTTGGATCAGCCATGAATAACTCCGTTGTTTCTGTAGCGGTTTGTTAATAATATCGACATGAATGCCGACATTATGGTCGACACTACGGCAGCAAGTTGTAGGATAGCATTTTCGTTGCTTTTAGGCGAACAAACTTGCCTCGGATCATATAAAACGTGGCTTACACGCGCAAAGCACGCATGCCATGCGCCGCCAGGTGTCCCAGCACCATGCCAGGCAGCGCCGTCAGAGCACCGACCTCATGCGTAGCGCCGACAGCGATCGCCTCGCGCGGCATGCCAAACACCACGCAACTGGCTTCGTCCTGCGCAAAATTATACGCTCCTGCGGCCTTCATCTCCAACATGCCTTGTGCGCCGTCCTTGCCCATGCCGGTGAGGATCACGCCGACGGCATTTTTACCGGCCGATTGCGCGGCCGAACGGAACAGCACGTCGACCGACGGGCGGTGGCGGTTCACCGGTTCGCCCTGGTCAATCTTGGTCATGTAGTTGGCGCCGCTGCGCGTCAGTGTCAGGTGCGAATGGCCGGGCGCGATATAGGCATGGCCGGGCAGCACGCGTTCGCCGCCTGCCGCTTCCTGCACCGAGATCTTGCACAGCGAATCGAGGCGGCGCGCGAACGAACGCGTAAAGCCTTCCGGCATGTGCTGCGTGATCAGGATGCCGGGACAATCGGACGGCATCTGCATGAGAAATTCGCGGATCGCTTCCGTGCCGCCGGTCGAGGCGCCCACGATGATCAGCTTTTCGCTCGACGTCAATGGGCTGCGCAGCGCAGGCAGCGGTGCGGCCACCTTGTCGCCGGCCGCCGGCAGAGTGCGCGCGCGGATACGCGCCTTCGAGGCGGCGCGGATCTTGTCGGCGATCATGTCCGTGTACTCGCGCATGCCGCTCTGGATGGAAATCTTCGGCTTGGTGACGAAATCGACGGCGCCCAGTTCCAGCGCGCGCATGGTGATTTCCGAACCGCGCTCGGTCAGCGACGACACCATCAGCACCGGCATCGGGCGCAGGCGCATCAGCTTTTCCAGGAAGTCCAGACCGTCCATCTTCGGCATCTCGACATCGAGGGTCAGCACGTCGGGGTTGGTCTGCTTGATCATCTCGCGCGCCACCAGCGGATCGGGCGCCGCGCCCACCACTTCCATGTCGGGCTGGCTGTTTACGATTTCCGTCATGACGCTGCGGATCAAGGCCGAATCGTCCACGATCAATACTTTGATCTTCATATATTTTCCTTTGGGCCTACCGGCCCATTAAAGCACCTGGTCCCACCTACTGCGCGTCGCGATTTGCGGCCTCCGATGCTCACTGTGCTAAAGCACAGCTGCGCGTCTCGACCACAACTCCCATCCGCTCGCTACGGTGTGATCAGGTATTGTTATCTATATCTCACGCTATTAAAACAACTCGACTTCGCCGCCGACTGGCGCGACTTTCAAGCGGCTGGCGTAATCGAGTTCGCGGCGCACCAGCGTGTCGTTATGCGTCTGCATCAGCTTTTTCACCAGCACCTTGCCGCTGCGGGGGAAAAAATACACCTTGCGCGGGTGGATGTCGTTGAGGTCTTCCGCCACCACGCGCATCTTTTCCGCCTTCAGATAATTGATGACGAAAGCCGCGTTGCGTTCACCGACGTTGATCGCCGTGAAGCCGCGCAGTACGGCGCCGCCGCCGAACACTTTCGCTTCCATGTTCTCGCGCCGCGCGCCCGCCTTCAGCAAATCGTTGATCAGGATTTCCATGGCGTAGGTGCCATAGCGCATCGACGCGGAAATCGGGCTGTTCGGATCGCTGCCGCCATCGGGCAGCATGAAGTGGTTCATGCCGCCCAGGCCCGTGACGCGGTCGCGGATGCAGGCCGAGACGCAGGAGCCGAGCACGGTGACGATCAGCATGTCCTTGTTGGTGAAGTAATACTCACCAGGCAAGATCTTGGCGGCGTCACAATTGAACGTCCTGTCGTAATAGACGTTAGTGGCGAATTGCTCTTTGGATTCCAGGCTCATATTTCACTCTCATGTACGCTGCGACGATGCCTTGGGTGCGCTGCCCCGGGGCTGATCGAGCTCATAGACTGTTTTACCGCGCAGCTTCAATGAATCCGACACGTACAGAAAATTCTCCGAATGGCCTGCGAACAGCAGGGCATCGGGCTTCATCAACGGCACAAAGCGCGACAGGATCTTGCGCTGCGTCGCCTTGTCAAAATAAATCATCACGTTGCGGCAAAAGATGACGTCGAACTGCCCCGTCACCGGCCAGCTGTCGGCCAGCAGGTTGAGCGGCTTGAAGGTGATCATCTGGCGCAGTTCCGGGCGCACCCGCACCTGCCCCTCGCGGTCGCCCTTGCCGCGCAAGAAAAAGCGCCGCGCACGGTCGGCCGGCATCTTGTCGAGCCGGTCCAGGTTGTAGACGCCGTTGGCGGCCGTGGCCAGCACGTTCGTGTCGATGTCCGTGGCGATGATGGTGACCGGCGGCGTGAGCGTATTGAACGCCTCGCACACCGTCATGGCGATCGAATACGGCTCTTCGCCGGTGGAACTGGCCGAACACCAGATGGTGATCGGCCCACTCAGTTTTTTCACATGCTCGGCCAGCAGCGGGAAGTGATGCGCCTCGCGGAAGAACGACGTCAGGTTGGTCGTCAGCGCATTCGTGAAGGCTTCCCACTCGTCGCCCATGCGGCCCGCTTCCAGGTCGTCCAGATAGCGGACGAACGAGGAGATGCCGGTCGCGCGCAGGCGCCTGGCCAGGCGGCTGTAGACCATCTCCTGCTTGCTGTCGGCCAGCGCGATGCCGGCCCGCTTGTAAATCATGGCGCGGACCCGTTCGAAGTCCTTGCCAGTGAAATCAAATTCCTTGACCGAATCCGTTTTAGTTTGCGGCATTTTGTTTTTACCTCTCTATGACAACTCTGACCAATGCCTTTGCAAGTATAACTAGCGGGACCGGGTTGGCGTCAGAACTCTTCCCAATCGTCGCCGCCGGCCGCCGCCAGCTTTTTCGCGGGCGCTGGCGTGACGGCCTGCGCCGCCGTTGCCACCCGCCGTGCAGTTCCCGCCACACTCGGTGCCGGCCGTGCCGCCGCCTTGACTACGGACGCGGACGCGGGCATGACTGCCTGCGCCGCGCTCTCGCCGTCCAGCTTGAAGATGCTGACGGCGGCGGCCAGTTTCTGCGCCTGCTCCTGCATGCTTTCGGCGGCCGCCGCCGCTTCCTCGACCAGCGCCGCATTTTGCTGCGTCATCTGGTCCATCTGCGCGATGGCCTGGTTCACTTCCTCGATGCCGTGGCTCTGTTCCTGCGTCGCCGCCGTGATCTCGCCCATGATGTCGGCCACCTGCCGGATCGACGTAACGATCAGGCCCATGGTCTGCCCCGCCTCGTCCACCAGGCGGCTGCCGGCATCGACCTTGTCGACCGAGTCGCCGATCAAGCCCTTGATTTCCTTCGCCGCGCCGGCCGATCGTTGCGCCAGATTGCGCACTTCCGACGCCACCACCGCAAAACCGCGTCCCTGCTCACCTGCGCGCGCCGCTTCGACGGCCGCATTCAATGCCAGGATATTCGTCTGGAACGCAATGCCGTCGATGACGCCGATGATGTCGACGATCTTGCGCGAACTGTCCTTGATGGAACCCATGGTATCGACCACTTGCGACACGACCTTGCCGCCCTGCTCCGCCACCGACGACGCCGACACTGCCAGCTGGTTGGCCTGGCGCGCGTTGTCCGCGTTCTGCTTCACGGTCGACGTCAGCTCTTCCATCGACGACGCCGTCTCTTCGAGCGAACTGGCCTGCGTTTCCGTGCGCGCCGACAGGTCCGCATTGCCGCTGGCGATCTCGCGCGACGCCACGGTGATGGTGTCCGTCCCGGTGCGCACGTCGCTGACCGTCTGCACCAGGCTCTCGTTCATGTCCTTGAGCGCCTGCTGCAGCGCGCTCGTTTCATCCTTGCCTTCGACCACCACGCGCGAGGTCAGCTCGCCGGCCGCCACCTTCTGCGCCACGGCCACTGCGCCGGACAATGGCACCGTGATCGAGCGCGTGATGAAGATGGCGCACCAGGCGCCGATCGCCACGGCCGCGCCGCCCAGGATGAACAGTACCATCATCAGGCGCGCATCGGCCGCCAGCGAGTCGTCCATGAAGCTTTGCTGCGCCACGTGCTGCAAGTCGAGCAGCTTGTTGATATCGGCCAGGGTCGTCTTGTTCAAGGGATCGATGCGGGTGGCGATCACCTTCGCCGCACCCTCGCTGTTAAACGCCAGCACCTGTCCCATCGCTTCCTTGAAGGCGGCATCGACTTCGCCGTCGACCTTGGCGATATTGGCCAGCAGCGCCTTCTCGCCATCGGACAGGCCCAAGGTGGCCAGCTTGCCGCGGGCGCCGTCGTACAGCTTGCGCTGCTCGCGCACCTTGCCCTCTTCCGCCTGCATCAGGCTCACATCGCCCTGCAGGCCGATATTGCGCATGGCGATACCGGTTTCCAGCATCGCGCTTTTCATCAGCGACGCCTGCGTATTCTTTTCGCTTGCCAGCTCCAGCCCCGTGAGCAGCTGGGCCTTGTTACGGTAATTCAGTGCATTCGCCGAAACGATCACCACCACCAGGATGGCGAGGATGCTGCCAAAACCTATCCCCAGCCGGGTGCCTATCTTGAAATCGCGCAAACTCATTACAGTCTCCAATATTTATGTGAACGGCGCCCGTTCAACCGTACGGCGCCGTGTTGTGGCCGGGTCTCTGTCGGACCTTGCAGCCTGCCGGCGCGCCTCAGGCTGATGCCCGCGCCGGTACATGCATATCTGTAGTGATTCTTTGCGTTCTAAAACGGCGGCGCACCGGGCGCCGCCTTGCTGCCGCTTAAGCCGCCAGCTTGTCGATCAGGCCCATCTCGCTGCTCGACATCAGCTTGTCGATGTCGACCAGGATCAGCATGCGCTCGTCGATGGTGCCCAGGCCGATCATGTAGTCGGTCGAGAAGGCTGTGCCCATTTCCGGCGCCGGCTTGACCTGCTCCGGCGTCAGGGTGGTGACGTCGGAAACGCTGTCGACCACCATGCCGACGATACGGCCGCCGATGTTCAGGATGATCACCACCGTGAACTGGTCGTACACGGGCGTGCCCAGGTTGAACTTGATGCGCATGTCGACCACCGGGATGATGATGCCGCGCAGGTTGATCACGCCCTTGATGAATTCAGGCGCGTTGGCGATGCGGGTGACCGCTTCGTAACCACGGATCTCCTGGACCTTCAGGATATCGATGCCGTACTCTTCGGAGCCCAGGGTGAAGGCCAGGAATTCACGGCCGGCGATGTCCTTGCCGTCGCCCGCATTGCTTCCGGATGTTTGTTGAGTATCTGACATGGTGCGTTTTCCTATCTTTATCTATCGGTATTACGAAAAAATGGACTCGTCGGCCAGCTGGCGAGAGGAACGGATCAGGGCGGCGACATCGAGAATCAGCGACACGCCGCCATCGCCCAGGATGGTGGCGCCGGAAATGCCCACCACCTTGCGGTAATTCGATTCGAGGTTTTTCACCACGACCTGCTGCTGCCCCACCAGGTCGTCGACAAACAGGGCCGCCTTGCGCCCTTCCGTCTCAAGGATCACGCAGATGCCTTCCGAGGGACTGGTAAAGCGCGGCGCGATGTCGAACATCTGGTACAACGGAATCAAGGGCAGGTATTCGCCGCGCACTTTCACCACCTGGCCCTTGCCACTGATGTCCTTGATGTCCTCAACGGCCGGCTGCAGCGATTCGATGACAAAGCCCAGCGGCAAAATATACACTTCGTCGCCGACGCGGATCGACATGCCGTCCAGGATGGCCAGGGTCAGCGGCAGCGAAATGGAAATCGTCGTGCCGAACCCCTTGGCCGAACGGATGTCGACGACGCCGCCCATGGCGCTGATATTGCGCTTGACGACATCCATGCCCACGCCGCGGCCCGATACGTCGGTGACCGCTTCGGCGGTGGAAAAGCCGGGCGCGAATATCAGCTGCCACACCTCGGCGTCGCTCATCGACTCGGACACGTCCAGCCCCTGCTGCGCGGCCTTGGCCAGGATGCGCTCGCGGTTCAAGCCGGCGCCGTCATCGGATACTTCGATAATGATGTTGCCGCCCTGGTGGCTGGCCGAGAGGAACAAGCGTCCCGCCTCGGTCTTGCCGGCGGCCACGCGGGCGGCCGGCATTTCCACGCCATGGTCGATACTGTTGCGCACCAGGTGCGTGAGCGGATCGACGATGCGCTCGATGAGGCCCTTGTCCAGTTCCGTGGCGGCGCCATTGGTGATGAAGTCGACCTTCTTGCCCAGTTTCGTCGCCAGGTCGCGCACCATGCGCGGGAAGCGCGAGAAAACGAAATCCATCGGCATCATGCGGATCGACATCACCGCTTCCTGCAAGTCGCGCGTGTTGCGCGTCAGGTGGCTGACGCTGTCGAGCAGCTTTTCATGCAGCATCGGATCGAGCGCGCTGGCGCGCTGTTCAATCATCGCCTGCGTGATCACCAGTTCGCCCACCAGGTTGATCAGCTGGTCGACTTTCTCGATCGAGACGCGGATCGACGACGATTCGGCGCCGGCCTTGTCGCCCTCTTTCTTGGCCGGTTTCTTTTCCTGCTCCGCTTCGGCCACGGCGCTCGCCACGGCCGGCGCGGCGGCAGCGCTGGCGTTGCCCGCCTTGGCGGCGTCCGCGCGAATCTGTTCGAGGGGCTGGAAGAATCCGTAACCCTGTTCGGCGTCGCTCTGCACGCCGGCGGCGGCGCGGATATCCTCGATCGGCTGGAAGAAGCCGTAACCGGGATCGGCCGCGCCCTGCGCGCCAGGAGCGCCTGGCAGCGGGTCGAAGAAACCGTAGCCTTGTGCCTTTTCCTGCGCCGCGCGGGCCGCTTCGGCCTCGCCTGGCGCCAGCGGCGGCGCCTGCGTGATCACCATATCGTCAGGATTGAGCACGAACGAGCAGATGGCCAGGATGTCGTCCAGGCTTTCATGCGTCGTCACTTCCAGCACCTTGCGCGCGTCGGGCAGGCTCGTTACGGCGACGTCGCCCAGCAAGCCCAGTTCGGCCGCCAGCGCATCGACTTCGCGCGGCTCCATGGCCGGCAGTTCCAGGCGGATGCGGTGGCCGCCGGCATGGCTGACGGCGGCCTTTTCCGCCGTATGGAAGGCCGGAGCGACGGGCGTGAGCGCGGCCACGGGCACGTCCTGCGAGAACGACTGCAGCATCATGCGCACATTGGCCACGGCATCCTGGTCGACAGCGCTGCCCAGGCGATGGCCGTCGAGCTGCATCTTGAGGATGTCCTTGGCCGCCAAAAAGGCGTCGACGTGTTCTGCCGTCAGGGCCATCTGGCCCTGACGGATGCGGTCGAGCAGCGACTCGAGGATGTGCGTCACCTCGCTCATGTCGGAAAGGCCGAACGTCGATGCGCCGCCCTTGATCGAATGGGCGGTGCGGAAAATGGCATTCAGATCTTCGGCGTCGGGCGCCGCAATATCAACGGCCAGCAGCAGCCGTTCTTTTTCAGCCAGCAGTTCTTCGGCCTCATCGAAAAAGACCTGAAAAAACTGGCTAATATCGATGGTCATAGGGTGACTCCGTCAATTGCATCATTGCGCTGCGCGGCTGGCATCAGCCGATCACCTTCTTGACCACTTCGATCAGGCGTTGCGGATCGAACGGCTTGACCAGCCAGCCATTGGCGCCGGCGGCACGGCCTTTCGATTTCATCTCGTCCGACGACTCCGTCGTCAGCATCAGGATGGGCACCTTTTGGTAGGTCGGCAGTTCACGCAGCAGCTTGATCAGTTCCAGGCCATCCATGCGCGGCATGTTCTGGTCCGTCAATACCAGGTCTACGGTTTGCAGCTTGGCTTTTTCCAGTCCGTCCTGGCCGTCCACGGCCTCCACCACCTGGTAACCGGCGGCTTTCAGGCTGAACGCCACCATCTGGCGCAATGAGCTGGAATCGTCCACTGCAAGTATCGTTTTGGCCATCTTTGCTCCCACTTATTCCGGGCATCCTGCCCGAGTATTTGATTAATCAATCCATGCAACCACAAGCGCTCCGCACTGGCATGCTAGAACAGCTCGATGTCGCCGCTTTCCAAATGCTGTTGACTGACAGCCTTGCGCAGCACGCTGCGCAACTCCAGGCTTTGAATCGCCAGCGCCATGCTGACCCGACCCAGCAAGGCGACAATTTCTTCATTGTCGCTCTCCGGCAACATCTCCGCGCCATGCTCGCCCAGGGTCCCGAGGAACTCGCGCAAGCCCGTCACGCGCTTCAAGGTGCGCTCGATCAGCTGGCTGGTCATGTCCTGGAACTGCAGGCTGGTGATGGCGGCATTCACATAGCCCCCCACCTCATCCTGCAACGCCAGCAGTTTTTCGCGCTGCTGCTCGGCCGGAATACCGCCGTCGAGCAGCAGCGCGATAGTGTCTTGCTGCGCAGCGACGGCTGCGTGTATCGCCATGAAATTGAAGGACAGCTTCTCGATCGCCTCTTCCAGCAAGATGCCGGTCTGCACCAGGTCGGTTTCCACCTCCGTCAAGTGCTTGCGGCCATGGTCCGACACGCCAGACAGCAGGCGTTTTACATGCGAGCCAAGTATTTTCTTTCTTGTCATAAAGGTCTCATTGTTTCAATACACCACGCGTCGACAGCCTTGCGTGTTATTTTTTCGCCGCTGCCGGACCAGTAACTGGCACCGCTGCGGGCGGCGCACCGGCAGCCAGCCCTGAAGCGACAGCGGCGGAAGCGGCATCGGTCACCGGCAGCTCGATCGCCGAACCATCGCGCAGGACATTTTCCTCCGTGCGCTTGTTCATGACGATGATGCTGATGCGCCGGTTGATCGGATTGAAGGGATCGAGCTTGTCCAGGTGGGCGGCCGAACCCAGTCCCACCACGCGCAAGACTTTTTCTTCCTTCATGCCGCCGATCACCAGTTCGCGCCGCGACGCATTCGCGCGGTCGGCCGACAATTCCCAGTTGCTGTAGCCTGCATCGCTCATATAGGGCGTCGAATCCGTATGGCCGGACAGGCCGATGCGGTTCGGCACTTCATTGAGCACGGAGCCGATGGCGTGCAGGATTTCCTTGGTGTACGGTTGCAGGTTCGCATTGGCGAGCGCAAACATCGGACGGTTCTGCTCGTCAACGATCTGGATGCGCAAGCCTTCGCTGGTAATATCGAGCAGCAACTGGTTCTTGTATTTTTTCAGCAGGGGATTGGCGTCGATGGTCGCTTCGATGCGCGCCTTGAGCGCCTGCAGGCGCTTGCCTTCCTCGCGTTCGAGCGCCGCCTTGGCGGAATTGAGGTCGAACGACTTGCGCTGCTGCTCTTCCTGCGCCTTGCGCACCTGCCCATCCTGGCGCGACAGGTCCTGGCCGCCGCCCTGGATCACGGAATTGCTTTCGCCGCTGCCGGAGCCGCCCGCCATGGCCACTTTCAACGGCGTCTTGAAGAATTCGGAAATGCCGTTCAAGTCGCCCTTCGAGGTGGAGCCGAGCAGCCACATCAGCAAGAAGAAGGCCATCATGGCCGTGACAAAGTCGGCGTAGGCGATTTTCCACGCCCCGCCATGGTGCCCGCCAGCCGTCTTCTTGATACGTTTGACGATAATCGGGCGCATGCCTTCATCGGCCATGGCGTCCCCCTTCCGTGTGCTGCAAATGACTCATGGTGTCCAGGCGTAGTTTCACTGCTTACTTCGTTTTCGATTTCTTGATGTGGTCTTCCAGCTCATTGAACGTCGGGCGCTCGGTCGAGAACAGCACCTTGCGGCCGAATTCCACGGCCAGCGCCGGCGCATAGCCGTTCAGGCTGGCCAGCAGCGTCACTTTTACGCACTGGAACATCTTGCTCGACTCTTCCAGCTTCTGCTCCAGCAGGCTGGCCAGCGGACCGACGAAACCATAGGCCAGCAAGATGCCGAGGAAGGTGCCGACCAGCGCGTGCGCGATCAGCATGCCCAGCTCGGCCGGCGGTATGCCCACCGACTCCATCGTATGCACCACGCCCATCACGGCGGCGACGATACCGAACGCGGGCAAGCCGTCGCCCACCTTGGCGATCACGTGGGCCGGCACGGCGCCTTCGTGATGGTGCGTCTCGATTTCGTTGTCCATCAGGTTTTCAATCTGGAACGCATCCATATTGCCCGATACCATCAGGCGCAGGTAATCGGTCATGAATTCGACGATGTGGTGGTCGGCCAGCACCGCCGGATACTTGGAAAACAGCGGGCTTTCTTCCGGCTTGTCGATATCGCCTTCGATCGACATCAAGCCTTCCTTGCGCACCTTGCTGAGCACTTCAAACAACAGCGACATCAGTTCCATGTACAGGTCTTTGGTATAGCGCGATCCCTTGAACAGACTGGGCAAGGCGGCGATCGTTGCCTTGATGGCCTTGTTATTGTTACCAACAAGGAAGGCGCCCAGGGCGGCGCCGCCGATCATCAGCAACTCCAGCGGCTGAAACAGCGCCGCCAGATGGCCGCCGGCCATTGCGAAGCCGCCAAAGACCGAGGCGCAGACGATGATGTATCCGATTATGACTAACAAGTGCCCTGACTCCCAATAATGGCCGCGGCTGTATGCCCGGCATGTTCAAACCTGTTCCTGTCTTTTGGCGGCTGCGCCGCCGGCAAAGACCGCGGCAAAAAAGCAACCGGAAGTTAATTGAAATGTGCTGCTTTTCAATGCAAATCCGAGAAAATGCCGTGTGGAACTACAATAACGTGAGATTGCCCCACGGGCAAGCAAATAACGCAGACAATTGCTTAAAAGCACCATATGTAAAGCAAAGGACCACCCTCTGTGGCGGAGATGGTCTTATCAGGCGCGCGTGCCGCAATCCGGAATTCGTAACTAAGAAGCATGCTACCGGGCAACATTTCCTTTTCCGCCTTATTCCACAGGGCTGCCATCGCCGCCGGCGACAGGTAGGCAAACACGGCATCGTAGCGGCCAAAGTCGAGCGCTTCGTAATCGCCGCGCAGGAAGCGCGCGCGACTGCCCGCCAGCCGCGCGCGCAAGCGGCTTGCCAGCCAGGGCAGCGGCGCCAGTTCAATGCCGTAAAACTGCCCGTCGGGCCGGCGCCGCTCCAGGTCCAGCACCAGGCCGCCCAGGCCGCTGCCGATATCCACCAGGCGCACGCCGGGACGGTCCGCGATCAGTTCGGCCACCGCCTGCCACACGGCCGGCCCCGACGGATAAAACGGCACTTGCGTGCGGAACGTGGACCAGTACAGGCTGAGCAGGAAAACAAAGGCCGCCAGGAACACGGCAGGAGGCCAGTCGAGCAGGCTGGCCGCCAGCAAGGCGGGCGCAAACAGCAGCGCGATGGCACACCACCAGCGGGCCAGGCCCGCGCGCCAGGTCATCAGCGCCGCCAGGACACCCTGCACCAGCGCCACGGCCGGCAGCGACATGGCAGCGCCCGCGCGCGCCAGGCAATATACCAATAGCAACATCAAGGGAAAGGCCAGCACCTGGATCAGGATGGCCTTGAGCGCGGGCGCGCGCAGGATTTGTTGCAGCATGGAGGTAGTCAAAGATGGAAAACGCCAGTGTAAGCGATGGCGACATGAAAAAACCGGAGTGCGGTCAGGCGACCGGCTCCGGCTTATTTTCTGTCTTATGTGTGACTCAGGCAGCCGCGCCCGGCGCAACAGCGGCCGCTTCATCGCGCGCCTTCTTGGTCTTGCCGGCGCGCGAAGGCATGTGGCACAGGCCGCACACATAATCGGCATTCAGGTCGAGGCAGTTGACGACGAACTTGCCGCCGCACTTGCCGCAGGGCGCCATGTCCAGCATCTTGCTGCTGAAAAAGCGCACCAGGGTCCAGGCCCGCGTCAGCGACAGCAGGGGCTCTTCGCCCGCTTCGGGCGGCATCTGTTCCAGATACAGCTTATACGCCTTCATCACGGCTTCGATGCCCGTGGCGCCCGCGTGGTCGACGAGGAATTTATGGATGTTGATGAACAGCGAGGAATGGATATTCGGTTGCCAGGTGAGGAACCAGTCGGTGGAAAACGGCAGCATGCCCTTGGGCGGCGAGACGCCCTTCAATTCCTTGTACAGATTCAGCAGGCGCTCGCGCGACAGCGAGACTTCCGTCTCCAGCAGTTGCAGGCGTGCGCCCAGCTGTATCAATTCGATGGCCAGCTGGATTTCCTGCGCTTCCGATACGACACTTTTCTTGGCCATGCTGTGTACTCCGCTACGGACTGATACTAATTCACTGATACTTAGGCGATTTCTTCGACGCCCTGGCCGGCCATGAGGATGGCAGCGTGCGACTGGGCCAGCGAGCGGTCTTTATTATAGTTCGTCAGCATGCCCAGGATGGCGCTGTCGTCGAAGCGGAAGCGGGCCAGCATCATGTTGCCGCCAGCGAGCTTCAGGATCTGCGCATTGCTCATGCCTTCGATCAGTTCGGCGATATCGGCGGCGATGCCCAAACGGAAGATGGCCGTTACCTTGTCCGCACGAATCATTTGCTGGGCCAGCATCAGGTAGCTCAGGTTAGCGTCGCGAATCTCAGCCATCATGTCGTTAGCAGTCATTTCCATCTCCTCAATCCGTTGAATTCAGCTGGCGTTGTGTGTTGCCAGTGAGATACATTCTGCAGGAGCAACATTAAATGCAACAGAGGCGTAGCGCTGTATTTTTGGTCGGGCAATAGCGGATGGGATCGTAGGTGTTTGTCTGACAAACACTGCTCGATCATGGTCGCACGCCAGCAACGGCGCGGATGTGGGAGGTTGGCTCTGTGACGGATTTACCCGACTTTTGGCCTGTAAAAAATATCACTTTTTTACAACAACTTGATCGGAATCAAGCCTGTCTACCTAGATAACGGCTGCCTTGGCAGGAACTTTAGGGCTTTTTCGAAAAATATTTCAAAGACCCGCATTCTTTTTTGGCCGGTTTGACACCGTTCATGTAATCGTTGACGGCGGCGTCCGGCGAAACTTTAGGGCGATTTGAAAATATTTTTAAAAATCGTGATTTTTTTCGTTGACGCCCCGCAGGCAGGCTCTTTTCACGCTGCAGCCAAGGTGGAAATTCTGCTTTCCTTCGCGGATTTGCTACACTGCCTGCTCCCGCGCAATACTTTAAGCCTCAAGCAATATTGCGCCATTGAGACAAGTATCAACATGAAAGCCACCATGATTTCTCGACATGACTGCAGCGCGCGCGACCTCGACGATCCCCTGGCGCCCCTGCGCCAGCAATTCGACTTGCCGCAAGGCGTGATTTACCTCGACGGCAATTCCCTGGGCGCGCGGCCGAAAGCGGCGCTGGCGCGCGCCCAGCACGTCATCACGGCCGAATGGGGCACGGACCTGATCCGCAGCTGGAATACGGCGGGCTGGTTCGACCTGCCGAGGCGCCTGGGCGACCGTCTGGCGCCGCTGCTGGGCGCCGGCACGGGCGAAGTGGCGATCACCGACACCACCTCCGTCAACCTGTTCAAGGCCCTGGCCGCCGCCCTGCAGATGCAGGCCAGCGATCCGGCCCGCGCCGCGCGCAGGGTCATCGTCAGCGAACGCAGCAACTTCCCCACCGACCTGTACATGGCGCAAGGCCTGGCCGCCTGGCTCGACCGCGGCTACCAGCTGCGCCTGGTCGACAGTCCCGAAGAACTGGCGCAAGCCATCGATGCCGATTGCGCTGTCGCCATGCTCACGCACGTCAATTACCGCACCGGCTACCAGCACGACATGGCCGCCATCAGCAGCCATTGCCACGCGCAGGGCGCGCTGGCGCTGTGGGACCTGGCCCATTCGGCCGGCGCCGTTCCGCTGGACCTGAACGGCGCCGGCGCCGACCTGGCCGTCGGCTGCACCTATAAATACCTGAACGGGGGCCCCGGCTCGCCCGCCTTCATCTGGGTGCCGGCAAAACACCAGGCGCGCTTCCGCCAGCCCCTGTCCGGCTGGTGGGGCCACGCCACGCCGTTCGCCATGGACCCGGGCTACACGCCGGCCGACGGCATCGCCCGCGCCCTGTGCGGCACGCAGCCGATTGTCTCGCTGGCACTCGTCGAATGCGGCCTCGATATCTTTGCGCAAACGAACATGGAAGCCATCCGCCGCAAGTCGCTGGCCCTGACGGATATGTTCATCGCGCTGGTGGAACAGCGCTGCGCCAGCCATCCGCTGGGCCTCGTCACGCCGCGCGAGCATGCACGGCGCGGCAGCCAGGTCAGCTTCACGCACCCGCACGGCTATGCCGTGATGCAGGCGCTGATCGCACGCGGCGTCATCGGCGACTACCGCGAGCCGGCCATCATGCGCTTCGGCTTCACGCCCCTGTACACGGGTTTTGCCGATGTGTGGGATGCGGTGGAAATCCTGCGCGACATTCTCGACACCCAAGCCTACGACATCGCCGCCAAGCGCGATGCCGTCACCTGACCCCGGACCAAGAGAACACCATGAGCAAAGAAGAAAACAGCAGCGGCTGCCCCATGCATGCGGGCGCCCGGCAAGGCGCCGAATGGCATGGCGCGCAGATGGATTTCAAGGAGTCCATGAGCTATGGCGACTACCTGGCGCTGGACCGCATCCTGACGGCCCAGCACCCGCTGTCGCCGAACCACAACGAAATGCTGTTCATCGTGCAGCACCAGACCAGCGAATTGTGGATGAAGCTGATGCTGCACGAAATGCACGCCGTGCGCGCCAACCTGCAAAGCGGCGACCTGGCGCCCGCGTTTAAAATGCTGGCCCGCGTGGCGCGCATCATGGACCAGCTGGTCCATGCCTGGGACGTGCTGGCCACCATGACGCCGCCCGAATACACGGCCATCCGGCCCTACCTGGGCGCCTCGTCCGGCTTCCAGTCCTTCCAGTACCGCGAAATCGAGTTCATCCTGGGGAACAAGAACGCCGCCCTGCTCAACGTGCACACGACGGCGCCCGATACCTACAAGGTGCTCGATACGGCCCTGCGCACGCCGTCCGTCTACGACGAAGCCGTCAAGCTGCTGGCGCGCAGCGGCTTGCACATCACTCCCGAGCGCCTGGACGCCGACTGGACCCTGCCCACCGCCTCCGACGCGTCGGTCAAGGCGGCGTGGCTGGAAGTCTACCGCGACCCGTCGAAACACTGGGCCCTGTACGAACTGGCCGAAAAGCTGGTCGACCTGGAAACGGCCTTCCGCTTCTGGCGCTTCCGCCACGTGACGACGGTCGAGCGCATCATCGGCTTCAAGACGGGCACGGGCGGCACGGCGGGCGTCAGCTATTTGCGCAAGATGCTCGACGTGGTATTGTTCCCGGAACTGTTCGCCCTACGCACCGAACTTTAAAAATGCCAGACCAAATTGACTGCGCGGCGCGCCTTGCGGCCTGCGATGCTCACTGTGCATGCGCACAGCTGCGCGTCTCGACCGCAATCCACTGCCGCTCGCTACGATTTTGTCGGGCATTTCACAAGGAGATTTGATGTCGCCTCTCGTCCTGACCCTGGCCGGCCTGTGGAATTCCGGGCAGCAGCACTGGCAAACCCAATGGGAAGCGCGCCACCCGCAATGGTCGCGCGTGCAGCACCGGGAATGGCAGACGCCGGACAAGGACGAATGGGTGGCTGAGCTCGACCGGGCCATCGCCGCCTGCGAGCGCCCACCCGTGCTGGCGGCGCACAGCCTGGCCTGCACGCTGGTGGCGCATTGGGCGGCCAGCGGCTCGCCGCACAGGATCGCCGGCGCCTTCCTCGTCGCCCCCAGCGATGTGGAGGCGCCGTCCTACCCGTCCGGCACCACGGGTTTCTCTCCCATGCCGCTGCAAGCCTTGCCGTTTCCCAGCCTGGTGGTGGCCAGCGGCGATGATCCCTACGTCAGCTTCGCGCGGGCGCGCGCGTTTGCCGCCGCCTGGGGCAGCGACTTCACCATGATCGGCGACGCCGGCCATATCAATGGCGACGCCGGCTACGGCCCCTGGCCGGACGGCGAACAGCTGCTGCTGGACTTCTGCGCCGCGCACCAGCCCTGAACCTGGGTGCGCACGCGCGCACGATAGACGCGCCCGTATTTGCCCACAAGTAAGAACGCAGGCAGAATCGTGGCCTTTCCATTGCGGCGCCCCGGCGCCAGCCTCACGATGAAACGTCCGCTGCTGCCCCTTCTTCTGCCCTTGCTGCTTTGCTCCGCCCTCGCCCACGGCGCGCCCTTCTATGAAGGCAAGACCCTCGCCCATCCCGCCATCACCGCGTCGCAGGACAGCGGGCTGGATATCGCCTTCATCAAGGAAAAAGAAGGCGTCAACGGCTATTACTGCGAGTGCACGAGCAGCGCTTCGAAAACCTTCCTGCTTGACCAGTTCGGCAATGCCGTCATCCGCTCCGTCTTCTACGCGTCGCTGGACAAGGAATCGGACACCAGCGTGCAAACCATGCTGGTGCTGTTCCGCCAGGGTGACAAGAACGGTCTGCGCGCCTACCGCTATCACCGCAGCTCCGGCAAATACCGGCGCCTCGACGGCTTGCAGCCGGCCCTGAACCGCATCGCCGCGCAAGGCAGCGCGCCCAACGCGGGAACGGTCAAGGCGGCGCTGGCGAAACTGGCGCCGATGGATTACAGCGTCGCGCGCGGCAAGAGCGGCAATGCGGACTTCGACGCCATCGACCATACGCAAGGCACCGTCGTCGGCTACTACAGCGACGAGGGCAAGCCCGTGTCGGCCGACAGCAAGGATGCCATCACCTACAAGAAAACCTTCCTGAAAAAAGGCGAGCGTTTTCTCACCGCCAGCTACACCCTGTACAGCGACGCGGGCGCCGGCATCCTGCCCAATTACCGCCTGTGGCAAGTGACGTGGGAGACGGCGCCGCAGCGGTTCACGGGCAGCGAAGACGGTCCGTCCGTCATCTACAGCCTGGCCTGGGACGACGGCTCGGTGGTGGAGCGGGGCCAGTACGTGAAGGGCAAGCGCCAGGGCCTGTGGGTGCGCGACGGCATGCACGAAGGCAGCGAAAAAGGCCATTTCGTCAACGGGCTGCAGGAAGGCATGTGGTACTTCACTTACCCCAAACAAAGCGAGAGCGGCATGTACCGGGCCGGCAAGCGCGAAGGCCGCTGGACGGTCGTCAACTATGCCGATGAAGAGGAAGTGACGGGCTTCGACACCTACGCGGACGGCCAGCTGAACGGCCCGCATGAACGCCGCATGGGCGGCAAAGTGCGCACGCGCGGCAACTACGTCAACGGCGCGCGCCACGGCGCGTGGATCACGGAAGACGGCGACGGCAGCTTTATCGACGGCCTGCGCGACGGGCCGTGGAAGCTCAGGCTCAAGGACGGTGTCACGCAAAGCGTCACTTTCGTGAAGGGCAAAAAGCAGGGAGAGGCCCTCGACACGGATGCGCAAGGCGCGCTGCGCGTGCGCGACCACTACCAGGCGGGCGTGCTTGATGGCAGCCGCACGCGCTACATGGGTCCGGCCGGCAAGGAATACGTGGTCTACACGGCCACCTACCGCAACGGCCAGCTCGATGGTCGGGAACAGGCGTTCGACGACAGCGGCAAGATCCTGCGCCTCGATACCTTGTGGGACAACGGCAAGAAGCAGGGCCTCGATGCGCGCTACTACCCGAACGGCAAGCCGGAACGCCTGGCCGTCGTCGACCAGGGACGCCTGCTCACGCACCTGCGCGAATACTATGAAGACGGCCAGCTGTTCAACGACATCCACCGCTGCACCTTCAAGGAATACGGCAGCACGCGCGACGACGTGTGCGAGTACCACCACATGTACTACCCGGACGGCAAGCCGCAGTACTACTACGCCTTCCAGTACGGCCAGCGCCAGGAGGGATACGAGAACTACCCGAACGGCAAGCGCAAGAATGAACTGCTGGTCGACCGCGCGGCCGACACCTCCGTCTTCAACGCGTATTACGAAAGCGGCCAGCTCAAATGCACGGAGCCGCGCAGCGGCCACAGCACGCGCACGGTCAACGGCCAAACCATGATCAGTTACGCTTCGGCCGACCGCGACGGCGACAATATCTGCTACCACCCGAACGGCAAGGTGGCCAGCATCTACACCTTCCGCAAGCGCGTGCTGGTCGAGTGCGGCAAGCGCTACGACGACACGGGCAAGCAGACGTTCCCGGGACCGGAAGGCTGCCCTCCTCCCAGGCAAGTGACCTACCCCATCGGACTGTGACAATGACGGACGCCACACAACCACAACGCATCCACAATCCGCCCAGCATCGATGCGGCAGCTCTGCGCGCCGCCATCGCCGCCGACGGCAAAGTGATCGTGCAGTTTGGCGAACACTTCGCGCCGGAACCGCTGCTGGCGGACCTCGATGCGCTGGCGGCCGCCTGCGGCGCGGCGCTGGAAATCCGCTTCTATGGTTACCACTTCACGCCGTTCGACGCGGCCATCCTGCGCGACCTGCCGCATGCGGCCAACCTGTCGCTCGACTGCCATACCAGCGCCGTCAACCTGCAGACGCTGGGCGAGCTGCCGCACCTGCAGCGCTTGCAGCTGGGCGTCTACGAGATGCAGGAACACGACATCCTGGCGCTGGAGAACCTGCGCACGCTGGAGTATCTGAGCCTGGGCGAGACGCGCAAGGCGAACATCGACCTGGCGCCGCTGCGGCACTGGCCGCAACTGGCGCAGCTGCACACGACGGGACACGTGAAAAATATTGATGCCATCACGGCCCTGCCGGCGCTGACCAAGCTGTCGCTGTCGCAGGTCAAGAGCAAGGATGACGTGGATTTCATCAACGCCATGCCGGCGCTGGCGCAGCTGCGCTTCATCCTGGGCGGACGCGCGTCGATCGCCCACGTCACGGCACCGCTGCTGGAAGAACTGGAAGTGGTACGCGTACGGGGGCTGGAAGACCTGGGCGACCTTGGCCGCTTTGCCAGGCTGCGGCGCCTGTCGGTGGAAGACCAGATCAAGCTGGCGGAACTGCGGCTGGGTGAAAATCCCGCGCTGGCATCGCTGATCCTTCGCAACTGCAAGACCCTGGAACGCCTGGCGGGCATCACTACCCTGCCCACACTGAACAACCTGGCCGTGTATCTGACGCAGCTCGACATCGATGCGCTGCTGGCCGGCGGCTTGCCGGCGGCACTAAAACACCTGACCCTGGCGACGGGAAAAAGAAAGCGCGATGAAGAGATCAAGGCGCAATTGGCAGCGCTGGGCTACGCCAAGGCGCGCTTTTATTGACCGCGGTGACTGACGTCAGCGGCTGGCCGCCAGCCTGCGCTGCCACAGCGCCACGTCGATCATCACGCCGTCCGCCCCCGTGTTGCGGATGTAGACGCGGTAGCTGCCCTGCCCCATGTCGCCATCGAGGTAGGCCGTGCGCTCGTTGCGCTGCAGTCTGGCGCCCTTGGCCAGCTGGCGGTAGCGCTCGACCACCGTGTCGAAGCTGGCATAGCTGCGCAGCGCCACTTCGAGGTCGCGCGGCGGGCGGCCTTCCGCATGGTCGAGCACATTGGTCTGCTTCTTGCCCTTGAGCGTGAGCGGATAGGCAAACACGCCGGCGCCGGCCGATGTCAGCACCGTGGATTTGTCCAGCAGCAGCGGCAGCAGCGCCGGCGGATACGCGGGCGGCAGCTGGGCGCGGTTCCAGCCCGGCAGGGCCGGCTGCGCCAGCACGTATTCGACAGTGGCGATCCTTTGCCCGTCGGCGCCCGCTTCCTTGTCGCCCGCGATCAGCGCCAGCATGGGCGGCAATTGCCGGGCCCAGGCCAGCAGGGGCGCAGCGTCGCCAACCAGCATGCCCTTGCGGTGGAACACCGTCAGCACGGCATTCGGATCGGGATTGCAGACTTTCGCCAGCGGCTGGCCCTCCAGGCGGCAATGCCCGTTCACCAAACCAAAGGCGATGATGACGCCGCGTTTGTCGAGCAACATGGCGCCGCGTTCGCGGCCCTGCTTGCGGTCATTCATCGATGCCAGCAACTGGCGGCCATCGGCCAGCACGGCGCGCGTGGCGTCGCGCTTTTCGCTGATCGCTTCGAGTGCCTGCGCCAGCAGCAATTCATCGTTTTCCGTGTAGCTGCCGCGCGCGTAACCGAAGAAATCGAACAGGGCCGCGCGCACTTGCGGGTCGTCGCTCAGGCGCGGCAAGGGACCGCCGGCCAGCAGGGACGACAGGCTTTTCCCGGCCGGTGCCAAGGGCGCCGCCGTGGCACGGGCAGGCTGGGAAAGGAGGCAGGCCGCCGCCAGCAAGGCGCAGCCCAGGGTGCGGTAATTCGAAGAAATGATATGCATGATTCTGTCTGTCGGGGGATTTGGCCGCTGCCAGTGGCCACGGGCCACGCATGGCGCGCCGGCGATTCTAGCATGGCGCCAGCCCCCATGCCGTGCGGCAGGCGGACGGCAGGTGCGCCGGGGCGGCTGTTATGATGGCAGCAATGACGACACCAATCCACGCCCCGCCCCTGCTTGTCCTGCTGCCCGGCATGGATGGCACGGCCCGGCTCTTCCACCGTTTTGACGCCGCCTTGCGCGCGCAGAGCGCCATTGACACCCAGGCCATCGCCTATCCGGCCGCGCCGCTGGACTATGCGGCGCTGGAAGCGTTCGTGCGCGAGCGCTTGCCGCAAGGCCACCCCTTCGTCGTGCTGGCCGAATCGTTTTCCGGACCGCTGGGGGCGGCGTTGCGCGCCGATCCGCCGCCCGGCATGCGCGCCCTGATCCTGTGCTGTTCGTTCGTGCGCAATCCGCGCCCGATGCTCGCGCCGCTGCGCCACCTGCTCGGCATGGTGCCCTTTGGCGCCATGCCTGGCTTCGCCCTGCGCCAGGCGCTGCTGGCGCCCCACTCGACGCCGCAACTGCAGAATGAACTGGCAGCGGCGCTGGCGCAAGTGCCTCCCGGCGTGCTGCGCCAGCGCCTGCGCGCCGTGCTGGAAACCGACGCCTCGCGCAGCTTCGCGCGCGGCAGCCTGCCCGTGCTGTATCTGCGTGCCCGCCATGACCGCCTGGTGCCGCCGGCGAACGCCGTGCAGATACTGCGGCAGGCAGCGGGCGCACAACTGGTCGACATCGCCGCGCCGCACATGCTGCTGCAGGCGGCGCCGGAAGCGGCCGCCGTCGCCGTCGCCGCTTTTTTAAACGGCCTGTCGGCCGCGCAGGTATCCGCTTAAGCGCGCGCTGGCCAGCACGGCAAGCCAGCTCAAGCCGCCCGCCAGCACGCTGAAGTAGATGGCCCGCAGCGGATGCTGGGGCAGCAGATAGGCGAGCACGGCCGTGGCCAGCACGCCACATAGCACAGCTTTCCAGCGGCCGTCTGGCAGCAGCGCCAGCAGCAGATTCGTGCCCGCATACACATAAAACACGAGCAGCAGGGCCAGGCCACCGGCCACGCCGCGCGAGCCGAGGCTGCCGAACAGCTGCGTGTACAGGAAAAAACCCAGCCAGCTCAATACGATAAACAGCAGGCAGCCCAGCGCGTGCGCGCCCAGGCCGGCCATCAGGCGGATTTTCATGATGTCCCTTAAAGAAAAAGCCGACCCTTTCACATGGAAAGGGCCGGCTTCAGTACATCGGTCGTCGTGTCGGATTATGCGCGGCCTGCGGCCTCGCTAATCCGACCTGCGCACCTGGTGAAATTACTTGGCCGAATTGAGCAGCAATTCGTTCAGGCGTTTGACGAAACTGGCCGGGTCGGCCAGCGAGCCGCCTTCGGCCAGCATGGCCTGGTCGAACAGGATGTTGGCCCAGTCGCCGAACTTGCCGCCTTCCGCGTCCTCGTATTTCAGACGCGTCACCAGCGGGTGGTTCGGGTTGATTTCCAAAATCGGCTTCGATTCCGGCGCGCTCTGGCCAGCAGCTTTGAGCATGCGCAGCAGGTTGCCCGACAATTCGTTCTCGTCGGCCACCAGGCAGGCTGGCGAATCGGTCAGGCGGAACGTCACGCGCACGTCCTTGGCCTTGTCGGCCAGCACGGTCTTCATCTTGCCCACCAGGTCGGCGTACGAGGTTTCCGTTTCTTCGTGCTCTTTCTTTTCCGCTTCGTCTTCCAGCGCGCCCAGGTCCAGGCCGCCCTTGGCGACGGACACCAGTTCCTTGCCTTCGAAGTCCTGCAGGAAGGACAGCATCCATTCATCGACTCTGTCCGTCAGCAGCAGCACTTCGACGCCCTTCTTGCGGAAGATTTCCAGGTGCGGGCTGTTCTTGGCGGCGGCGTAGTTGTCGGCCGTGACGTAATAGATCTTGTCCTGGCCTTCCTTCATGCGCGCCACGTAGTCGGCGAACGAAGTGATTTGCTCGTCGCTGTCGTTGGCCGTCGAGGCAAAGCGCAGCAGCTTGGCCAGGCGTTCCTTGTTGGCCGCGTCCTCGCCGATGCCTTCTTTCAGCACCTGGCCGAATTCCTTCCAGAAGACGGCGTATTTGTCTTTCTTGTCCTGCTCGTCCGCGTTCGCCAGTTCTTCCAGCATGCCCAGCACGCGCTTGGTCGAGCCTTCGCGGATGACCTTGACGTCGCGCGACTCCTGCAGGATTTCGCGCGACACGTTCAGCGGCAGGTCGGCCGAGTCGATCACCCCGCGCACGAAGCGCAGGTAGGTCGGCATCAGCTGCTCGGCATCGTCCATGATGAAGACGCGCTTGACGTACAGCTTGATGCCGCCGCGCTTGTTGCGGTCCCACATGTCGAACGGCGCCTTGGCCGGAATGTACAGCAGCTGCGTGTATTCGCTGCGGCCTTCGACGCGGTTGTGCGTGTGCGTCAACGGCGACTGGAAGTCGTGCGACACGTGCTTGTAGAATTCGTCGTACTGTTCCGGCGTGATGTCGGCCTTGTTGCGGGCCCACAGGGCGCTGGCCTGATTGACGGTTTCGAATTCGTCTTTCAGAACGGTTTCTTTTTTCTCGTCATCCCACTCTTCCTTCTGCATCACGATCGGCAGCGAGATATGGTCCGAGTATTTGCGGATGATGGACTTGATCTTCCAGCTCGACAGCAATTCATCCTCGCCTTCGCGCAGGTGCAGGATGATGTCCGTGCCGCGCGACGGCTTGTCGATCGATTCGATGCTGTAATCGCCTTCGCCCGCCGACTCCCAGCGCACGCCTTCGGAAGCGTCCACGCCGGCGCGGCGCGTTTCGACGGTGATCTTGTCGGCGACGATGAAGCCCGAATAGAAGCCCACGCCGAACTGGCCGATCAGGGCCGCGTCCTGCTGCTGGTCGCCCGACAGCTTGCCGAAGAATTCCTTGGTGCCCGACTTGGCGATGGTGCCCAGGTGCGAGATCGCCTCGTCGCGGGTCATGCCGATGCCGTTGTCGGAAATGGTGATGGTGCGCGCATCCTTGTCGAAGCTGACCTTGATCTTCAATTCGTGATCGTTGCCGTACAGGGCGTCGTTATCGATCGCTTCAAAGCGCAATTTGTCGGCCGCGTCGGACGCGTTCGAGATCAATTCGCGCAGGAAGATTTCCTTGTTCGAGTACAGGGAGTGGATCATCAGGTGCAGCATTTGCTTCACTTCGGTCTGAAAACCCAGGGTTTGCTTTTCGGAGACAGCCATTTTTACCTCATAGTCTTGTGGATGGGACGGATTTGACGGAGTTGGGGATGGTACAGGCAATTTCAAGAGCCCCCGGCAAATGTGCAGTTTTAGCCCAGTGCGCGGCCGAAAAAATCCCAGACGCGCGCGTCCTGCACCGTGGCCAGGTTCAGGCGCATGCGGGTTGACGGCAGCTGGCGCGGCGAAAACAGGCTGCCCGGCCCCAGCACCAGTCCCTCGGCCAGCGCCTTTTCGGCCAACACATTCGTATCGCAGCCCGCATCGGCCCAGATGAACATGCCGGCCGGCGCGGGATCGAAACGCAGACCGGCACGCTCGGCGCGGCGGTACGTGCCCTCGCGCACCTTGTCGAGCCGCGCGCGCAGCCGTTCCGCATGCTTGCGGTACAGGCCTTGCGAGAGGATTTTATACACCACGCGCTCGCCGATGTCGCTGGTGGTCAGGGTGGCGAGCATCTTGCGGTCGGCCAGGCGCTGCGCCCATTCCGGCGAGGTGGCGATGAAGCCCACGCGCAGGTTGGCCGACAGGCTCTTGGAAAAGCCCCCCAGGTAAATCACGCGGCGCAGCTGGTCCAGCGCGGCCAGGCGGGTGGCCGGCTGCACCTCGCCACCGGGATGCATGTCGCAATAGATATCGTCTTCGACGACGAGGAAATCGTGCTGTTCGGCCAGGCGCAGCACCTGGAACGCCTTGGCCGCCGACAGCGACGTCGAGCTGGGGTTGTGCAGCACCGAGTTGATCACGTACAGCTTGGGACGGTGCAGGGCCGCCAGTTCCGCCAGCACGGCGATATCGGGGCCGTCACCCAGGCGCGGGATGCCGATGACGTGCATGCCCATGGCCGCAAAGGCGCCGAACATCAGCCAGTATGCGGGATCGTCGACGAAAATAGTGTCGCCGGGACGGGCAAACTCGCGCGCCACCAGGTCCAGCGCTTGCATCACGCCCACCGTGGTGACGATCTGCTCGGGCGGACAGGCGATTTCCAGGCCCGCCAGTTTCAGCTGCAACTGCTGGCGCAGCGGCAGGAAACCCTGCGGCGATCCGTAACCGAGCAACAGGCTGCCCGGCTGACGGCTGACGTCGCGCAGGGCGCGCGCCACCAGGTCGCCATCGAGCCACTCGGCGGGCAGCATGCCGGTGCCGGGCGCGGGGATGACCGGCGTCTTGCGGAACATGTTACGGATCAGCCAGACGACGTCCATCGGCTGCGCCGCCGCGTCCTGCGCGCCGGCGGGCGGCGCCGGCGTGTTCATGGACGAACGCTCGCGCACGAAAAAACCGGCGCCGCGCCGCGATTCCAGGTAGCCGCGCGCCACCAGCTTGTCGTAGCTGGCCACCACCGTGGCGCACGACACATCCAGGCTGGCGGCGCACTGGCGGATCGACGGCATGCGCGCGCCGCCGCGCAGCAGCTTGTCGTCGATGCGCGCCGCCAGCGAGCGCGTGATCTGGTCGATCAGGGTTTCGCCCGAGGCGCGCGACAGCAAAGGGAGTGTATTGCTCATATGACCATGACAGTATGTGAAATTATGCGTGAAAGTGTATTTGTACTGTATTGCTATTGAGCCCTAGGATAGCAGTACGGCAGAAATTAATCCACGCCTGCCGCGCACCCCGCACACCCATTCGCCAGTATCAGGAAATCCATGCCATCGACTATCAGTACCGCCCCCGCCAGCCATCCTCCCCGCCTCGGCGCCGACCGCAAAGGCTTACTGCTGGGCCTCATCGCCGTCGCCCTCTTCAGCCTGACCCTGCCGTTTACGCGCCTGGCCGTAGCCGAACTCGACCCCACCTTTGTGGCCCTGGGCCGCGCCCTGGTGGCCGCCGGCCTGGCCGGCCTGTGGCTGTGGCACCAGCGCGCGCCGTTGCCGCGCCGTGAACAATGGCTGCCGCTGGCGCTCGTGTCGCTGGGCTGCGTGCTGGGCTTTCCCTGGCTGACGTCGATCGCCATGCGCAGCCTGCCCGCCTCGCATGGCGCCGTGCTGGTCGGCATATTGCCGCTGGCCACCGCCGTGTTTGCCGTGCTGCGCGGCAAGGAGCGCCCTTCCCCGGGGTTCTGGCTGATGGCCCTGCTCGGCACACTATTGGTGGTGGCGTTCGCATTGCGCCAGGGCGGCGGCAGCTTCCACCTGGCCGACTGGCTGATCTTTGCCGCCGTGCTGCTGGCTGCCCTCGGCTACGCCGAAGGCGGACGCCTGGCGCAAACGATGCCGGGCCAGCACGTGATTTCCTGGGCGCTGCTGCTGGCCGTGCCTTTTGTCTTGCCCGTGGTGCTGTGGGACGCCTGGCCGCAGCGCGCGCTCATGGCGCAGGCCAGCAGCGTGGCCTGGCTGGGTTTTGCCTACATCTCCGTGTTTTCCATGTTTATCGGCTTCTTTTTCTGGTACCGTGGCATGGCGCTGGGCGGCGTGGCGCGCGTGGGACAGACGCAGCTGCTGCAGCCTTTCCTCTCTCTGGTGGGCGCGGCCGTGCTGCTGAACGAGCCATTGACGGGCGAAAGCCTGCTGTTTGCCGGCGCCGTGATCGCCGTCGTGGGCATCGGACGCAAGCTGAAGTAAGGTTCCCTGACGCCCATTTGCAACGCCGTTGCGCGTACGCATGGGCACGGCGGCGTACAAGCCGTACAATACAGCAGCACTTTGGCGGCGCCTACCCGGCGCCGCTTGCGCACGCACCGCCACAAGCGGGCCAACAAATCCAGCCGGCGCAGCTCGGCATCTTCTGTGAGACTCGTATGAAAATTGAAAATCCGAATCCGATCCAATGGCGCTTTGCCGAACGCGCGGAACAGCTGCAAAGCTCGTTCATCCGCGAAATCCTGAAGATCACGCAGCGTCCCGAGATCATCTCGTTTGCCGGCGGCCTGCCCTCGCCCGCCACCTTCCCCGTGGAAGAAATGAAGAGCGCCTTCGACAAGGTATTGTCGAACAATGGCAAGGTGGCCCTGCAATACGGCCCCACCGATGGCTACCTGCCGCTGCGCCAGTGGATCGCCGACTCGCTTTCCGGCAATGGCAGCACCATCCTGCCCGAGCAAGTGCTGATGACGTCCGGCTCGCAGCAGGCGCTGGACTTGCTGGGCAAGGTCCTGATCGACGAAGGCAGCCGCGTGCTGGTGGAAACCCCCAGCTACCTGGGCGCCCTGCAGGCGTTTTCCGTCTACCGTCCCGAATTCGTGTCCGTCGATACCGATGACGAAGGCCTGGTGCCGTCGTCGATCGATCCCGTCGCCGATGGCGCGCGCCTGTTGTACGCGCTGCCGAACTTCCAGAACCCGACGGGCCGCAGCCTGTCCGTGGCGCGCCGCGTGGAACTGGTGGAAACCTGCGCCCGCCACGGCCTGCCGCTGATCGAGGATGATCCGTACGGCGCCCTGAGCTACAGCGGCGAGCCGTATCCGAAGATGGTCAACATGAATCCGGACGGCGTCATCTACATGGGCTCGTTTTCGAAAGTGCTCACGCCCGGCATCCGCCTCGGCTACGTGGTGGCGCCGATGCCGCTGGTGCGCCGCCTGGAACTGGCCAAGCAGGCGGCCGACCTGCACACCTCGCAGCTGACGCAGATGGTCGTGCATGAAGTGATCAAGGATGGCTTCCTGGAGCGGCATATCCCCAGCATCCGCAGCCTGTACGGCAACCAGTGCCAGGCCATGCTGTCGGCGCTGGAAGAGCACTTCCCGGCCGGCGTCACCTGGACAAAGCCGGAAGGCGGCATGTTCATCTGGGTCACCCTGCCGAAACACATCGATGCGATGAAACTGCTCGATGAAGCCATCGCCAACAAGGTCGCCTTCGTGCCGGGCGCGCCGTTCTATGCCAACACGCCGGACACGCACACCTTGCGCCTGTCGTTCGTGACGGTGCCGCCGGAACGCATCCGCGAAGGCATCGCCATCCTGGGCAAACTGATCGCCGCAAAAATGTAATCGCCCTCTCCACGCCCCGCAACCGCGGGGCGTGTCCCCCGCTGCGCCGGCGCCACCGGGCACGCATCTTTTCCGTTTAAAAATAGCTTTCACGATAGCAACTGCGTTTATTTATTTTTAAAAATATCATAAAAATAATATTTCCATGCCTTGCGCAGCATCGATTTTTTCACCCAAAAAATTGGCGAGGCGGTATGATTTGACCGCTGCATCAGATTTGACCCCGGTCAGCATCACCGAAAATGCAGCAAACGCTGGCAGCGCAGAGTACATCGAGAAGGCCGGAAGCAATGAGTCCAGGCAGTGTGGAGCATTCCCAGCGGCATGAAGCCGCCATTTTGATTGTCGACGATGCGCCGGCCAACCTTGAGCTGCTGCGCAAGCTGATGAGCGAACAGGGTTATCAGACCTATGTTGCCACGTCCGGCGAGCGGGCGCTGGCGATCGCCCAACGCACCCAGCCCGACCTGATCCTGCTCGACGTGATGATGCCGGACATGGACGGCATCGAGACGTGCCGCCGCCTCAAGCAGCATCCGCTGACGCAGCGCATCCCCGTCATCTTCATGAGCGCCAAGACGGAAACGGAAGACGTGGTGGCCGGCTTCGACTGCGGCGCCGTCGATTACATCAGCAAGCCGCTGCGCATGGCCGAAGTGCGCGCGCGTGTGCGCGCCCAGCTGCAAATCCGCAGTAACAATGAAACCCAGCAGGAACAGGCCGAGCGCCTGCGCACCATCGTCAACAACATGGCCGAGGGTTTGCTGATCATCGAGGCGAACGGGCGCATCCAGTACACCAACCCGGCCTGCGACCAGTACCTGGGCTACCGCGAAAACGAATTGGCCGGGCGCTTCATCGGCGAGTTGCTCAGCCCCCTCGTGACGCAGGAATACCTCGACTACTTCGCCATGCACGCGGCCAATCCGGAAAAGGCGCACAACCACGGTACGCGCGAAGTGGCGATCCGCCACCGCAACGGCGCGGCGCTGAGCATGGACCTGACCCTGACGCCCATGTATCTGCGCCAGCCCCTGTATATCGGCCTGCTGCACGACATCACGCACCACAAGCAGTCGGAAGACGCGCTGCAGCGCGCCGCCTATCTCGATCCGCTGACCCAAATAGCCAACCGCCGGCATTTCGACAGCTTCCTGGAAAAAGAGTGGCAGCGCGCCGTGCGCGGCGGCGGCGCCCTGTCGCTGGTGGTGCTCGACGTCGACCACTTCAAGCTGTACAACGACAGCCTGGGCCACCCGGCCGGCGACAGCTGCCTGCAGCAGGTGGCGCAAGCCATCGATGCGCATGCCAGCCGCTCCGGCGACCTGGCGGCCCGCTACGGCGGCGAGGAATTCGTCCTGCTGTTTGCCGATACGGACGCGGCCAGTGCCCTGCACCTGGCCGAGGCCATCCGCGCCAGCATCGAAGCGATGCGGCTGCCGCACCCGCGCTCCACCACCTCGCCGTGGATCACCGTCAGCATCGGCGTGGCGACCATCCGCCCGCACCAGCTGGACGACCGCGAAGCGCTGTTCGTCGCCGCCGACCGCGCCCTGTACGTGGCCAAGGAAGCGGGCCGCAACCAGGTCCGCGCCACGCACTCGGGCAGCACGGCCTGGGAAACGGTCAAGGCGATCGTTTTACGTTGACGTTTGAAGTTGGAAGTTCAACGGAACATGCAACGGATCGGGAGTAGGCCCAAGTCACAAAAAAAGGCACTCCGGGCCAAGCGTCTCCGGCCCGCCGTTCTCAAAGCGAATCAAAATTTTCTGGACACGCTCAATTTCGCATTGCGCCCCACTCCTGTCACCGCCTCGCTCAGGTAGGGCATGTAATTGCGGTTGAAGACATTATCGACCGTCAGCCGCACCTCCGTGCCGCGCCACACGCCCTGCCTGCCATTCCATGAGGCGAACAGGGTGTGCAGCGCATAGCCTTTCGACGGCGGCAAGCGGTACACATTGCCCACTGGCAGGACACGGTCCTGCTTCGCCACGAAGCGGCCCTGCCAGCCGATGCTGGCCCCAAGGTCGGGCATGCGCCAGCCCAGGCCCGCCATCAATTTATCGGGTGCGATGGTCGACACGGGTTCGTCCCGGCCCCACGGGTCGCGTTGCGAACCGCTGCGGGTGCCGCGCTGCTTCGACAGCGAGGCGCTGGCAAACAGGCGCGGCGAGTTGTAGTAGGACTCCACTTCCACGCCCTGCGTATGGAAACCGGCCAGGTTGCGGTAGGACGACAGCGCTGGCGGCACCTTGCCCGATCCCGGCACATAGCCTTCGACCAGAATGCCCAGACGCGGACCGATATTGTCGCTGACACGGTTCTGGTACGCCGTCAGGCGCAGCTGCGCATCGTCGCGCTCCATGAAGACGTTCTGGCGGTGCAGCATGGCGCCCGCGCGCACGGCCGTCACGCGCTCGACAGCCAGGTCGCGGCTGGTGCCCGGCGTCGATGAACCGAGCCTGGACGACACATAGTATTCGTTCGAATACATCTCGTCGATCGTGGGCGCGCGCCAGGTGCGGCTCAAGTCGCCGAACAAGGCCAGCGTACTGGACGCCTTCCAGAACAGGCCCAGACGGGGCGACCAGTCTGCGTGCGCCTTTTCGCTGAAGTCGTGGCCGGCCGCCGCCAGCGGGCTGTTGTAGCGCGGCGCCTTGTTCGGCACGCCCTCGGAGACGACCCGGTCGTGGCGCAGGGCCGCCGTCAGCGTCAGGTCGCCATACGTCATCGCATCCTGCAGATACAGGCCCGTGGTTTCCTGGCGCCCGGCCGGCATGTAGTAGGGCTGGAAGTAGCCGTAGTTATAGCTGGGGTCCTTCAATGCCGTCGACGACGGGTAGTACATCAGGGTGTCGCGCACATTCTTGTGCCATTGCAGGCCCATTTGCAGCACGTGCGACACGGCGCCCGTCGCAAACGCGCTTTCGTTGCGCACTTCCGCGATGCGGTCCACGTACGAGGCCCAGCTCTCGTTGCCCAAGGACCCCAGGTAGGAACCCAGCGAAGCCGATGGCAGGCGCTTGTCATGCTGGTCCGTGTGCGAATAGCCGGCGCTGGCCGTCAGCTTGATCCAGGGATTATCTTGCGGCGCGTACTGCCACTTCACGGAATACGTATCATCGTCCTGGTCGCGGTAGACGGCCTTGCGCTGCCACGCCTCTTCCAGCCCGTACTTCTTGATTTCCGCCTCGGTCGGCGTGGGCACGTCCTCGCCCATGGCGGCGAACGGGCCCCAGCCCGAACTGCCGCTCTTCATCGCCGTCAGGGTCAGCAGCTGCTCCGGCGTCAGCCGGATATTCAGCTTGGCCAGGCTCGATGGCGCGTCGATGGCGGAAAAGCGGAATGGCTTGCCGTCTGGCTTGCGCACATCGTCCGACTTGCGCCGCGTGGTGAAGGCCATCGCATCGAAGCGGCCGTCTTCCGTGCGGCCGTAGACGGCCACGGTGGCGTCGTTTTCGCCATTGTTCGAGTGGCGCGAGTACTTGAGCATGGCGCCCGCTTTCTCGCCGCCTTCGAGCAAGTCCTGCGCATCCTTGGTCTCGACCGTGATGACGCCGCCGAAGCCGCCATTGCCGTACAAGCTCGTATGCGCGCCCTTGTTCACTTCGATCTGCTTGATCAGTTCCGGCTCGATGAAAATGGAACCTTGCCGGTATTTCTCGAAGCCCTTGGGCACGCCGTCAAGGATGACCTTCACGTCCTGCACTTTGTTGAAGCCCCAGATATTGAGGCTCTGGCCGCTGGGACGGGCCGTGCCGGCCAGGTCCACGCCGGGCAAGGTGTCGAGCAGGGACGCGACATTGTCGGCCTGCTGGCGTTCGATGTCGGCGCTGCTGATATACGAGCGTCCGGCCGTGCCGGCGCTGATGGCGTCGCCAAACACGCTGATGGCGGGCATCTGCACGGCGTCAGCCTTCTCGGACTTGTCGGCCATCGCCGCCGCCCGCGCATGGCCGTGCGCGCCGCCCAATGCCAGCGCCAGCGCGGCTGCCAGCGGGGTCCATCCTTGTTTGCTGCTCTTCATCGCTATCCTTGCCTGGGTTTGCTGCTTCATGCTTGTGGAATGAAAAAACGCTGGGCAGAGGACAGGCGGTGCACGATCAAGCGGCGGCGTTGACGGAAGCGTTGCGGCGGAATCCTGCCCGCGCGGACACGCCGCCGGCGCATGGCCGGCGGCGCACTGCAGTCACCGGGATACGTTGCCTTGGTGAAATGCGGAACACATCATATACCGGATGAGAATGATTCGCAATAGCATTGAAAGCCTAGTTATTCCGGATAGCCGGTGATGTCGGCAATCTCGCGGTACAGCGGCTGCAGCCGCGCATACATCTTGCGATACACGCGCCGGTACAGCTGCTCGTAGATTTTGCGGTGCTGGGGATGGGGCTGGAAGACCTTGCCCTTGCGCGTCATCGCTTGCACGGCGGCGGGAAAGTTTGCATGCCAGCCCAGGCCCACGCTGGCGGCGATGGCCGCGCCCAGGCCCGAGCTTTCATACACGTGGGCGCGCGCGGCCGGCAAGCCGAAGATGTCGGCCGTCAGCTGCATGGCCGCATCGCTTTGCGAGCCGCCGCCCGCGACGCGCAGCTCGGTGATGGCGATGCCGCTGCGCCGCTCGATGCGCTCCCTGCCCTCGCGCAGCGCATACGCGAGGCCTTCGAGGATGGCGCGGTAGATGTGCGCGCGCGTGTGCACGTCGCCGAAACCGATCATGGCGCCCTTCGCTTCCGGCCCCGGCACCTTGATGCCGGGACTCCAGTACGGCTGCAGCATCAGGCCCATGGAGCCGGGCGGCACGGCGTCGACCAGGCGGTCGAACAGCGCTTCGGCCGACAAGCCCGTGCCATCCTCGGCGGCCGCCGCCCGTTCCCGGTCGCCGAACTGTTCCTTGAACCAGTTGACCATCCAGTAGCCGCGGAAAATCTGCACTTCCGTGCTGTAGGCGCCCGGCATGGCGGCCGGATACGGCGGAATAAAACGCGTCACTTCCACGTACTTGCGGTTGGTCGTGTTGATGGTGGCCGTGGTGCCGTAGCTCAGGCACGCCACGTGCGGCTCGACGCAGCCGGCGCCCAGCACCTCGCACGCCTTGTCGGCGGCCGCCGCCAGCAGCGGCGTGCCCTCAAGAATGCCCGTCGCCGCGGCGGCCGATGCCGTGATGGCGCCCATGCGCGTGCCCGGCGCCACCAGCTCGGGCAGCATGGCAGGCTTGATCGCCAGCGCCTGCCACTTCCAGTCGAAGCGCCCGGCCCAGGCATGGCGCTTGTAGTCGAACGGGATATACGCCACCTGCGAGCCCGTCGAATCGACGTAGCGTCCGCAGAGGCGGTGGTTCAAAAAACCCGACAGCAGCAGGAATTTGTGCGTGCGGCGCCAGATGTCGGGCTGGTGCGCCGCGATCCAGTTGATCTCGGCCTCGCGGCGGAAGTAGCCGATCGTGCCGTCGAGGCGCGTGGCGCGAAAAAGCGCGCGCCACCATGGCGCCAGTGGGGGAACGTCGCGCGTGCTGCGCTGGTCCAGCCAGGTGATGGCGGGCCGCAGCGGTGTGCCGTGTTCGTCCACGTTGACCACCGTGCCGCGCTGCGTCGTCACGGCCACGCCGGCCACCAAGGATTTGTCGATGGCCGTGCCGCGCCACAGCTGCTGGCACGCTGCGCACACGGCTTGCCAGTAACCGTCGGCGTCGTGTTCGGCCCAGCCGGGGTGGTCCGAGTAATACGCTTCCAGGAACACTTGCGCCTTCGCCGCCAGCGTCCCGTCCCGGTCGAACAGCAGCGCGCGCACGCTCTGCGTGCCATTGTCGATGGCAAGAATGTACGGCCCCTGGCCGGAGACGCTGGTCATCGCCTATGCCAGGCTGGCGAGCGCGGCGCGCAGCGCCTGCAGCAGCGCTTGCGGATCCTTGTCCGGCTGTGCGCTGAAGGCGGGCGCTTCCCAGTCCTGGCCGCGCACCGCCACCACGCGCAAGCGCCCCTGTTCGTTCCAGGCCGGATACCAGCCCACGTCGACGATGTCGCCATTCGCGCACGTGATTTGCAGCAGGTCTTCGCCCAGCTCGTCGACAAGGGCGGCCACGGGCTGGCGCAAGTCCAGCGGCGACAGGCTGTCGTAGGTGATGCGCGCGTCGCCCAGTGCCAGGATCTGGCCAAACAGGATGGTGTCGATGATGCTCTCCTTACTTTCTTATGGTTTTTCAATCGCCCCGCGGCACGCTGTAATGGCGGCGCCACAAGGCCAGGTAGCGCTGCTGTTCTTCCTCCCAGCGCGCATCGTCCCAGCCCAGTTCATGCTGACAGACGGCGCGCAGGCGCGGCATGATAGCAAGCGCGCCGCCGGCCAGCTGCAAACCGAGGCGCGTGCGCCGCAGCAGCAAGTCGTCCAGGTGCCGCACATCTTCCATGCGTGCGCCCCAGCGCAGCTGCGCCCACAGCGTCTGCGTGCCGGGTATCGGCGCCAGTTCACCGTCCCGCGCCGCATCGCACAGCGCCTGCGCGGCGGCGCCATGACGGCCCAGCAGGCGCGCGCGCTGCTCGCCGTCGAGCAGCAAGGCTTTGCCCGACAAGGGCGGCGTGGCGTCGAAAATCGGCAAGGGACGCAAATCCGCCTGCCAGCCCGGCAGCAGCGGCGCGGCGCGGCGCAATGCATCGAGGGCGATCACGCGAAACGTCGTCAGCTTGCCGCCCGCCACCGTCAGCAAGCCGTTTTCCAGCCATAGCGCATGTTCGCGCGCTTCCTTCGACGGGTCAAGCCGGCCGCTGTCGATCACCGGACGCACGCCGGCAAACGTGGCCAGCACGTCGTCTTCGCCCAGTGCCAGCTGCGGGAATTGCCAGCGCAGCGCCACCAGCAGGTAATCGAGTTCGCCGCGCGTGATGGCCGGCTCCAGGTCCAGGCTGGCGCCGTGGTCGACATCGGTGGTACCCACCAGGGTTACGCCCTCCCACGGATACGCAAACACGGGGCGGCCATCGTGCGGATGCATCAGGCTGACGGCTTGCGCCAGCGGCAAACGCCAGGCCGGCAGCAGCAGATGGCTGCCGCGCAGGGGCCGCAGTTTCGGCGGCGCGCCGACTTGCCCGCGCAAGGCGTCGGCCCAGGCGCCCGTGGCACTGATCACCAGGCGCGCGCGCGTGGTGAATGTCGCGCCGCCGGCCGCATCGTGCAAGGTGGCGCCGGCGACCTTGCCATCTTCGCGCAGCAGCGACGCCACGCCCAGGTAATTGACGGCCACGCCGCCATGGCGCCGTGCCTCCTGCAGCACGCGCAGCACCAGGCGCGCGTCGTCCGTCTTGGCGTCCTGGTACAGCATGCCGCCGCGCAGCTCGTCGCGCCGGACGTGCGGCGCCAGCATGGCAAAGTCAAGCGCGTCGACATAGCGGCGCGCGCGCCGGCCCGCCATCACGTCGTAGATGGCCAGGCCCAGCATGAACTGGCGCCGCCCCGGCTTCCTGCCCGTGTAGTCGCCGAAGGCGAAGCCTTGCGGCTCGACCAGCCCGGCCGCATCCGCCAGCAAGGCTACCCGCTCGTGCACCGACTCGCGCGTCATGGCGAACTGTCCCTGCTTCAGGTAGCGCAAGCCGCCGTGCACCAGCTTTGATGACCGGCTCGACGTGCCCCAGGCGAAATCGCGCTGTTCCACCAGCAGCGCCGTCAAGCCGCGCCGCGCCGCTTCCAGCAGGATGCCGGCACCTGTGATGCCGCCGCCGACGATCAGCACATCCCACTCGCGCGCCAGGAGGCCAGGCAAGTCCGCCCTGTTCATGACGTGCCGCCGGCGTCGGGCAGCAGTTTGCCGGGGTTCATCATGCCCTGCGGGTCGAACTGGCGCAGCAGTGCGCGCATGGCGGCGATGCCCAGCGCTCCCTTTTCGACCATCAGCCACGGCGCGTGGTCCGTGCCCACGCCATGCTGGTGGCTGATGGTGCCGCCGTTGGCGACGATGGCGGCGCTGGCCGCGTCTTTCAAACTGCGCCAGCGCGCCATGTTTTCTTCAAAGGTGGGCGCCAGCCGGTACACATAGGTGGTATAGACGCTGGCACCCTGCGCATACACGTGCGACAAATGCGTGTAGGCGTGCACCTGCTCGCCGTGCTGCGCCAGCGCGCGGGCTCCCGCCTGCTCCAGCGCCGCCATCATGGGCGCCACGCCTGGCCAGTCGACGGCTGTTTCCACCGTGTCGATGACGTAGCCGTGTTCCCACGCGGCGTTGCGCAGGTAGACGTTGCGAAAGCGTCCCTGCTTCCACTTGTCGCCCATGTGGCGCCCCACATGCACGCCCCCGTTCCGCCGCGCCAGCGCCAGCGCCCCGCGCAGGGCCGCGCGCGCCGGTTTCTCGTCGCCGCTGACGCCCAGCATCAGCATGCACTTGCCTTCGCCGCAGCCGCGCAGCGACAGATAGCGTTCCAGCAGTCCCACGAGTTTTTTATGGCCGGCCAGGGTCAGCATGGTTTGCGTTTCGACCGCGTTCGACAGGCGCAGCATGCACAAGGACAGGCGTGACTGGGCCAGCGTCCGCACGGCCGCCTGCGCCTGGCCCCAGTCGGCAAAAAACACGGCGTGGAACGCCTCATACGGCGGCAGCGGCGAGACGCGCACGGTGGCCTGCGTCACGATGCCCAGCCGCCCTTCGGAGCCGAGCACCATTTCGCGCAGGTCGATGCCCGCCGCCGAAGCGGGAAACGTGGGGATGCTCAAGGTGCCGGACGGCGTTTCCACCTCGCCGCCCGCGAACAGCTGCTCGATGCGGCCATAGCGCAGCGATTGCTGGCCCGACGAGCGTGTGGCGATCCAGCCGCCCAACGTGGAATACTCGAACGACTGCGGATAATGGCCCAGGGTGTAGCCATGCGCGCGCAGCTGCGCCTCCAGGTCGGGGCCATACACACCCGCGCCGAACGTGGCCAGCTGCGCCTCGCGGTCCAGGTGGCCCAGCGCGCACAGGCGCACGAGACTGATCGACAGCACGGGGCGCGGCCCCGCCGCCACCGTCAAATGCCCGGCCACGCTGGTGCCGCCGCCATGGGGAATGACGGTCACGCACGCCTGACGCGCATACGCGAGCAGCTGGCGCACCTGCAGCGCGCTGTCGGGAAAGGCCACGCCGTCGGGCACCGCGCCGATGCGGCCGTGGCGTAATTTAAACCAGTCGGGCAGACTTTGGCCGAGCGCATGGCGCACGCGCGTGGCAGGCTGGGTGTTGATCAGCGGATGCGGCGCCAGGCGCGAAGCTGCTACCCGCGCGCAGGCGTCGTCAAAGGTGGCATCGGGAATGGGGCTGCCAGGCCCCAGCCGCTCGCCCAGAAATGCCAGCGCGTCCTCGCCCAGCGCATACGTGATGCTCTCGTCTCCCCAGCCATTCCAGCGTTGCATCGATATCCCCTGTGTTCGGTCAGTTGCGCGCCACGGCGGCTTGCTATACTGTTCTTGCCTGATTTCTTGCCAGATCAATAGCATATGCCGCCACAGACGAAGGGTATTGGTTTTTCATGACAATCGCATTGTTCCATCATGACAAGCACTGACGGCCGGGTCGCCGGCGCCTATCTGCTGCCGCTGCTCGAAGCGGCCGGCGCCCACGGCATCGATAGCGTCACCCTGGCGCAGGCGGCCGGCGTGGCGCCGCACGGTCTGGAAGCGTCCGCGCCTGGCCCGGGCCTGGCCGCGCGCAACTACGTGCGCCTGCTCGATGCGGGTGCGCTGCTGGCGGGCGACGCGCATTTCGGCCTGCACGTGGGCCAGCGCGTGCGCATGGGCACTTACAGCGCCTACGGCTTGATCTTACTCAGTTGCAGCAACGTGGGCCAGGCGCTGGAACAGACGGCCCGCTATGAACGGCTGGCGCACGACCTCGGCCGCTCGACCCTGCAGCGCGACGGCGCCATCGCGCATTACCGCTGGGCCAGCAACTACCCGGGCGCCAGCCGGCATTTGGTTGACAGCGTCTTTGCCGGCATCCGTGTCAGCGGCGACTGGCTGGCCGGCATGCCGCTGCCGCCGGCCCGGCTGGCGTTCAGCCACGATGGCGGCGGCGACCTGCTGCGCCACGCGGCGCACCGTGACGAATACGTGCGCGTGCTGGGCAGCCTGCCCGCCTTTGGCGCGGGCGCCAACACGGCCACTTTCGATGCGCAATTGCTGGACTGGCCCGTGCCGAACGCGGACGTCAGCCTGTATTCCGTGCTGTGCCGGCATGCGGAACAACTGCTGGCGCAGCGCCAGGCGGAAACGGACACTGGCGGCACCGTCGACGCGCAGGTGCACGCGGCCATTGTGGCAGGCTTGCGCCAGGGTTCGGCGCGGCTGGCCACCGTTGCCGCCACGCTGGCCGTCACGCCGCGTACCCTGCAGCGCAAGCTGGCCGACGCGGGCACCAGCTTCCAGGCCCTGCTGGACCAGGCCAGGTATGGCCTGGCGCGCGACTACCTGCGCGAGCCGGATTTGTCGCTGATCGACATCGCCTTCCTGCTCGGCTACCAGGAACAAAGCGCGTTCAACCACGCGTTTCGCACCTGGTCGGGCACCAATCCCGGCGCCTGGCGCATGCAGGAGATGCTTGACAGGCAGCAGGCCGTTTAGCCGTGCGCGGGGCATGCGTGGCGCGTTTTCTCGCTATACTGGCAAAGTCAGGTTTTCCATGATCACTCCAACCCGCAATGCAAAGGATTAATATGCAACTCAAAGACAAAGTCGCACTGATTACCGGCGCCGCCAGCGGCATCGGCAAGGAAATGGCCATCGAATACGCAAAACAGGGCGCCAAGGTCGTCATCGCCGACCTGGCCCTGGAAGCGGCCAGCAAGACGGCCGAGGAAATCAAGCAGTCGGGCGGCCAGGCGTTTGCCGTCGCCATGGATGTGTCCAGCGAAGCGCAAGTCGACCAGGGCGTGGCCGATGCCGTGGCCCACTTCGGCGGCATCGACATTCTGATCAGCAACGCGGGCATCCAGATCATCAGCCCCGTCGTCGACTACCCGTTCGAGCAATGGAAAAAGATGCTGGCCATTCACATGGACGGCGCCTTCCTCACCACACGCGCCTGCATGCGCGAAATGATCAAGGCGGGCCGCGGCGGCGCCATCATCTACATGGGTTCCGTGCACTCGCACGAAGGCTCGCCATTCAAGAGCGCTTACGTGGCGGCCAAGCACGGTCTGCTGGGCCTGGCCAAGGTGGTGGCCAAGGAAGGCGCGAAGGATGGCATCCGCGCCAACGTCATCTGCCCCGGCTTCGTGCGCACGCCGCTGGTCGACAAGCAAATCCCCGAACAGGCAGCCCAGCTGAACATCAGCGAGGAAGACGTGATCAAGAAAGTGATGCTGAAAGACACCATCGACGGCGAATTCACCACCACGCAGGACGTGGCGCAAACGGCCATCTTCCTGGCCGCCTTCCCGTCGAACGCCCTGAGCGGCCAGTCGATCGTCGTCAGCCACGGCTGGCACATGCAGTAATAGTGACGCCCGTCCACATCGGCTGCGCGGCGCCCTGTGCGGCCTGCGATGCTCGCTGTGCTCCAGCACAGCTGTGCGTCTCGGCCACACATCGCCGCCGCTCGCGATGATGTGGACGGACGTTGCAGCGTTAGCGTATCGACCTTCCTGCGCCTTTCCCGAAAGTTTCCAATTGCAAGACAACACTTACCGCCACCCGCGCGCGGGCTGGCCAGGGCGCCTGTTTGCCGCGCTCGCCAATTGCACGCATTTCGCCAAGCTACGCCAGGCCGTCATGTCGCGCCTGCCCTTCCTGCCCCTGCACAGCGACGTGCGCGACGTCGTGTACGTGAGCTGGCTGGTCGATGCCGCTGCGGCGCAGAAATTATTGCCGCCGGGCGTGGCCTTGTGGCAGCACGACGGCAAGACGCCGTTCACGGTACTCACCTATCGCCACGGGCATTTCGGCCCTGCCCTGCTCGGCCCCTTGCGCAAGCTGCTGCCGTCTCCCCTGCAAAGCAACTGGCGCTTGTACCTGGACCACACGCCGCCGGGCGCGCCGGCCGTTCCCTGCGTATATTTTTTGAAAAACATCATGGCCAGCTTGCCGCATGCGCTGGGCACGCGGTTGTTCAGCGATATCCTGCCGACGCACCTGGCCGCCGGCATGGCGCTGGAAGTCACAGCCACGCAGGCCAGCTGCAGCATTGCCAGCGGCGCCGGCAGCGCTCCGGCGCTCGATGTGCAGGCAGCCATCACGGCGGCGCATGGCCTCGATGCCGACTGGCAGCAACTGTTCGGCAACTGGCACGACGCCGTCGCCTTCCTCGCCTGCCAGGATGCGGCCATCGCCCACGTGCCGCGCAACGGCAAGCTGGTCTTCGGCGAAATCGACTTGCCCGTTGATGTGGATCAAGTACAAGCACTGACGGCCTTGCGCGCCGACTGCGGCTTGCTGGGGCAGTTGCCGCCCCTATCGAAACCGTTCGCCTTCCTCGTGCCCAGGATTGCCTTCAAGGCGTTATCAGAGCGCCTGCTGTAGCACCCTGCGTTCCAGCTTGAACAGGGCCATCGCCTGTTCCAGCTGCAAGGCCTGGTCTTGCAGCGACGCGGAAGCGGCCGCCGATTCCTCCACCAGGGCCGCGTTCTGCTGCGTCACCTCATCCATCTGGGTGACGGCCATGTTGACCTGGCCGATGCCGTGGCTTTGCTCGCGCGACGCCGAGGCGATCTCTTCCATGATGCCGTGCACGCCCTGCACGGCGCCCAGCATTTCGGCGCTGCTGGCACCCGCCTGCTGCGCCAGCTTCGCGCCCGCCTGCACTTGCTCCAGCGACGCCGTGATCAATTGCTTGATTTCCGTGGCGGCCGCCGCGCTGCGATGGGCCAGGCTGCGCACTTCGCCCGCCACGACGGCAAAACCGCGCCCCTGGTCGCCCGCGCGCGCCGCTTCGACGGCCGCGTTCAAGGCCAGGATATTCGTCTGGAAAGCGATGCCTTCGATAATGCCCGTGATGTCGCCGATCTTCTTCGAGGAGACGTTAATGCCCTCCATCATGCTGACCACCTGCCCGACGATTTCGCCGCCACGCCCGGCCAAGCCCTGCACCTTGCCCGCCATGTCGCTCGCCTGCACGGCGTTGCCGCTATTCTGCTGCACCGTGGCGGCCAGCTGCTCCATGCTCGACGCCGTCTGCTGCAGGGCCGAGGCCTGCGCTTCCGTGCGGCCCGACAAATCCATATTGCCGGCGGCGATTTCCTGGCTGGCCATGCTGATGCGCAGGAAATTGCCGCGCACGTCGCCAACGATGGAATGCAGGTTCACGCGCAACTGGCGCAAGGAACGCAGCAACTGTCCCATCTCGTCGCGCCGCGCGGTGTCGAGCTCGCCCGTCAGGTCGCCGCCCGCCATCACGTCGCAGGCCTGGCGCGCCCGCTGTAACGGTTGCAGCACGGCGCGGTGCAAGCTGTGCCAGAAATACAGGGTTGCGCACAAAGCCAGCACGGACAGGCCCGTCAGCCAGCCGTGGGCCGCATCCGGCAACACGCCCGCATTCCACGCCAGTTGCAGCAGTAATACCAGGCTCAGCAAGCCCAGATTCCAGCCGATGCGCTTGCCCAGCGGCAGGTCGCGCAAGCGCGCCAGCCTGGCCAGCCAGCCCGTGCGCACGGCCGCGCCCTGGCTGATGACGATGCCATCGGCCTGCCCCGCCTTGATGCGCGCATACAGGGCGGACGCCTGCGCCACTTGCTGGCGCGTCGGCTTGGTGCGCACGGACATGTAGCCGACGGCCACGCCGTCTTCGACCACCGGCGTCACGTTCGCCAGCACCCAGTAATAATCGCCGCTCTTGCAGCGGTTTTTCACCATGCCGCTCCACGAGCGTCCCGAGCGGATGGTGGCCCAGAAATCGGCGAACGCTTCGACCGGCATGTCCGGATGCCGGAGAATATTTTGCGGCGCGCCGATCAATTCTTCCGCGCTGTAACCGCTGACGGCGATGAAATACGGGTTGGCATACGTGATATTGCCTTGCAAGTCAGTAGTCGAGACAATGGTCTCGCTATCGCTCAGTGTGATCTCGGTATCGCTGACGGGAAGATTGAGTCGCATGGTCACATCCTCAAAAGTAGCCCGTACGGTGACGGGTTTGCGGACAAGAAACGGTCGCCAGCCAGCAAAGCGGGCACGGCACTGGCACCATTATTTTAATATTTTATTATTAACAAAATGTACTTTATTACGGCCCTGCCGGCCGTCATGCCACGGCAGGTTCGCCGGCCCAGTAACGGTCGATGTCCTGCAGGCGCCACTGGGCTGCGCTTTCCGTGGAAACGATGCGCTCCTGGCAGCCCGGCGCGGCCAGGTCGAGCAGAGTCGGGACGATGCAGGTGCCGGCGCGGATGGAAAAAAACACGCGCACGGTGGGCTGGGTCAGCGGCTTGCCCGGCGCCTGTCCCACCACCACGGCCAGGCGCTCCGACTGCAGCCGCACCAGGGTGCCCAGCGGATAGATGCCCAGACATTTGACGAAGGCGGCAAACAGTTGCGCGTCCAGGTGCCCGCCGCGCCAGCCTGCCATGCGGCGCAGCGAATCGGCCGGGCACCAGCCCTGCTTGTACGGCCGGTTCGAGGTGATCGCGTCGTACACGTCGCAGATGGCGCCCATGCGCGCAAACAGGCTGATTTCCTCGCCGCGCAGCCCCTTGGGGTAGCCGCTGCCATCGAGTTTTTCATGGTGGTGCAGGCACACGTCGAGCGCCACCGGGTCGATCTCGCCCACTTCCTGCAGCATGCGGTGGCCGGCGGCCGGATGCGCGCGCACGGAGGAAAACTCCGCTTCGCTCAGGCTGCCCGGCTTGTTGAGGATGGCGGACGGCACGGCCATCTTGCCGATATCGTGCAGCAAACCCGCCAGGCCGGCCGAGCGCACCTGCTCGGGCGCCAGACCCAGTTCCCTGGCCAGCGCCGTCATCAGCGCGCATACGGCCACCGAGTGCATATACGTGTAATTGTCGGCGGATTTCAGGCGCGCCAGGCCCAGCAGGACATTGCCGCCGCGCAGTACCGAGGCGGCAATATCGTCGACCAGTTCATAGGCTTGCGCCGCAGACAGGGCCTTGCCCATGCGCACCTCGTCGAACATCGTCTGCACGGCCTGGCGCGAGCGCTCCAGCAAGCGCCGGGCGTGCGCCAGCTCCTCGTCGCGCGAGCGGGGCGGGCCCGCATCGGCGGCGACGCCGGTTTTGCTTGCGGGCCCGGCTGCGTTAGTCGCTGCGGGAGTGGCTGCGGCGGCAGGCGGTACTGCGGGAGCAGGCGGCGCGGCGGGCGGCGCGACTTGCGGCGCCTGCCCGCGCGTCGTGTCGATCCACACTTCGCACAGGCGTGCCGAGCGGATACGCTCGAGGTCAGCCGGCGACTCCAGCAAAAAAGAACGCGTCCAGAAAGGGGTGTCGAGCCAGGAGCGGCCCAGACGTTCTACATACATTCCCAGCATCAGTTCGCTACTCGTTATTTTTTTCAGCACGGCGGTTCTCCAGACATTCAGATCGCGGTATTTACTTGCGCATTATCAATATCATACGCCAAAAATAACGATTAAAACGAATATATTGTTTTATATGGCCAAATCACAACATAATCGACAATAATCACAAATTCTATCATTTTGATTTTTTTAAAATATTGATTCAACAAATATATCAATTCAGCCATATTGCCTACGCTGAACTGTATGTCTGGTGCCGATGTGGGATGCGATATGCCTGCCGGCGGCCGCATGGGCCGCCAGGCAGGCTGGACGTGCAGGAAAGAGTGCATGAGCGCCAGACGCCCCGAAGTGGGGCCGGCGCTATGGAGAAAGGAATGTCAGGCCGCTGGGCCAGCGGCGTGGGGCCGGCAGCTTAGCGCGGCACGTAGCGCCAGCCGGCGCTTTCCAGCATGAAGGTCAGTTCCGTCTTGATGCCGTCAGGACGGCTGGGCACGCTCAATTGCGTGTCGCACACCAGATAACCGGTCTTGCGCTTGACCTCGCACTCGTTGATGGCCGTGACCTGCATGGTGCTCTGCGCTTCCTGCATCTGCACGTCCTTGGCCGCTTCCGGATTGCGCGCCACTTCTTCCTTGGCCCAGGCGCGTATCATCGCTTGCGCCTCGGCCGGCGACGGTCCGGCGAACTTGGCATCCTTGCGCTCGACGCCGACCCAGGTACCGCCTTCATCCCGCAAGGGCAACACATTGAAAGCGTCGCGCATGCCGGCGCTCATGCCCACCAGGCACACCACTTCGCCCGGCACTTCCTGCGACTGCTGGCAACCCTGCAAGCTGGTCACCTTGATGGCGAACGGCATGCTCGACTGCATCTTCGCCTGGGTCTTGGCCACGCCCGCCTGCACGGCGCTGCGGATTTGTTCGAGTGTCGGCATGGTGGACGCCTGGGCCGGCAAGGCGGCGAACAGGGCGGCGGCGGTCAGGGCGATGGAAGTCAGGCGCATGGGTGTCGAAAAGTAGTGTTTAAAGGCGGGCAGTCTAGCACTTTGCATAAAGACAGCTGTTTCTATTGAGCATGATCCTCGCCGGCGGGCGCGAGAAAAGCGCCGCCGCCGTCGGCCTGCCCGCGCAGACGCAGGCCGACGGCGCGCAGCATCTCGACCAGCTCGCGCAAGCGCAAACCCTCGTCCGTCAGCCGGTATTCCACCTTGACGGGCACTTCCGCGTAAATCGTGCGCGTCAGCAAGCCCGCCTCTTCCAGCGCGCGCAAGTCCAGGGTCAGCATGCGCTGCGAGATATTCGGCACGGCGCGGCGGATTTCGCTGAAGCGCTTCGGCCCGGCCATCAGATAGCTGAGCAGCACGATCCTCCAGCGCCCGCCCAGCAAGCGCATGGCTTCTTCCACGGCGCAGCCGGAGACATTGTCTTTCATGGCGATTTCCATCTGGTATAAAAAATGTACCTATACCACATTATTCTGCCTTCTTCCAAATAGTAACCATCGCGATTAGACTGCCCTTCCCTCACCTGAATGGAGCTCCAGCATGGAAACCACCCTGATCTACAGCGTGCCGTTCGGCTGCTCGTTTGCCGCCATCGCCGCCCTCGAATGGAGCGGCTTGCCGTATCGCCTGGCCCGCGTCGAAGCGCGCGACCCGGCCAGCAAGCAGCATCCGGCTTTTCTCGCCATCAATCCCCTGGGCCAGACGCCGGCCCTGCTCACGCCCGCGGGCACGCCGCTGCTGGAAAGCATGGCGATCCTGCTGCACCTGGCCGCGCGCGCACCGGACAGCGGCCTGGGTTTTGCGCAGGGCACGCCGCAATACGACCGCCTGAACAGCGTGCTGTCGTTCCTGCATACGACGTTCCACGCGGCCTTCATGCCCGCCTTCCAGGCGTCGCGCGCGGCAGAAGGCGATGCGCGCGTGGCCGTCTGGCGCGAAATGGCCAGCGAGAAGGTGCACAAAAGCCTGGCGCATCTGGAGCGCCTGCTCGATGGCCGCGCCTGGCTCGCTTCCGATACCGCGCCGACGATTGCCGACGCCTACCTGGCCGCCACGGCGCGCTGGGCCGAGCCGCTGCAGCTGGCGCGGCTCAGCGACTATCCGCAGGTGGCGCGCGTGCTGGCGGCGCTGGAACAGGACCCCGGCATCCGCTTCGCCCACACCATCGAGGCTGGCTTGCCGGCCGCCAGCCGGGGCGGTTTCCTGGGCCACGTGGCGCTCGACCAACTGGCAGTGCCGGCCGGCTAACCGGCGGTCAACTTCGGCAGCGGACGCGTCTTTATTGCTATGATGTCGGGCTGCCGGCGGTACAGCCGGCCACGTCAATACCATATCGATAACGTCGTCATCAGAATCGGGAGTTTGAATGAGTTTACGTCTGCTGCTCTTGGGAGCATTCAGTGCCGCCATGGCCACCACCGCCGTTGCTGCGGAATCGGCGCCGGCCGCGCCGCGCGGTTTCACCGTGGAAGACATGGTGGCCATGGAAAGAGTCGGCAGCCCCGTGCTGTCGCCTGACGCCACGCGCGTCGTCTACACGGTGCGCACCACCAACCTGGAGAAAAACCGCGGCAACACGCAGCTGTGGATGATCGACCTGCGCGCGCCGAATGCGGCGCCACGCCAGCTTACGCGCAGTGAAGCTGGCGCCAGCGCCAGCGACCCGCAATGGTCGCCGAACGGCGACGCCATCTACTTCCTCTCAAGCCGTTCCGGCTCCTCGCAAGTGTGGCAGCTGCCCCTGAACGGCGGCGAAGCGTCCAAGGTCACCGACCTGGCGCTGGACGTCGATACCTACCGCCTCTCGCCGCAGGGCGACCGCCTGGCCTTCAGCATGGGCGTCTTCCTCGATTGCGCGGACCTCGCCTGCACGAAAAAACGCCTCGATGAAAAGGCGAAGAACAAGGCCAGCGGCATGGTCTACGACCAGATGTTCGTGCGCCACTGGGATACCTGGGCCGATGGCCGCCGCAACGCGCTGTACTCGGCGCCGATCGACGCGACCGGCAAGGTCAGCGCCGCACCCGTCAGCCTGAGCGGCACCCTCGACGGCGACGCGCCCTCAAAACCGTTCGGCGACAACAGCGAATACCACTTCAGCCCGGACGGCAAAACGGTGGCCTTTTCCGTGCGCGTGGCCGGCCGCACGGAATCGTGGTCGACCAACTTCGACGTCTACACGATACCGGCAACGGGCGGCCAGGCGCCGCGCAACCTCACGGCCGACAATCCGGCCTGGGATGCGAAAGCCACCTGGTCGCCCGATGGCCGCACCCTCGCCTGGGTCGCCATGACCAGGCCGGGCTTCGAAGCGGACCGTTTTCATCTGGTGCTGATGGATGTCGTCACGGGCAAAAAACGCACCGTGGCCGACGACTGGGACCGTTCCGTCGCCGATTTCCGCTGGACGCCGGATGGCAAGGCCTTCCTCGTCGCCGCCGATGACGTGGGCCAGCACCGCCTGTTCCACATCGACGCGGCCAGCGGCAAGGTCAACGCGCTGACGGGCAAGGGCGCCGTGGGCGAGTTCGACGTGCGCGGCAATACCATCGTGCTGGCGCAAGCGAACCTGGCCTCGGGCGCGCAACTGTACACGCGCAAACTCGATGCCAAGTCCGAATCTGCACCGATGGTGCAGCTGACCAAGCAGAACGCGCAAGCGCTGGCCAACGTGCGCTTCGGCGAGTATGAGCAGTTCTCGTTCGCCGGCGCGGATGGCGAAACCGTCTATGGCCACGTGATGAAGCCATGGAATGCGAAGGCCGGCGAAAAATATCCGATCGCCTTTTTGGTGCACGGCGGCCCGCAAGGCAGCTTCGGCAACAGCTGGAGCTACCGCTGGAATCCGCAAGTGTATGCGGGTGCCGGCTACGCCACCGTCTTCATCGACTTCCACGGTTCCACCGGCTATGGCCAGAAGTTCACGGATGCCATCAGCGGCGACTGGGGCGGCAAGCCGCTGATCGACCTGCAGAAAGGCCTGGAAGCGGCCACCAAAAAATTCCCGTGGCTGGACCGCGAGCGCAGCTGCGCGCTGGGTGCGTCGTACGGCGGCTACATGATGAACTGGATCGCCGGTAACTGGCCGGACGGCTTCAAGTGCCTGGTCAACCACGACGGCGTGTTCGACAACCGCGGCATGGCCTATGCAACGGAAGAACTGTGGTTCACCGAATGGGAAAATGGCGGCACCTATTACGACGCGCCAGCCAAGTACGAGCAGTTCAACCCCGTCAACTTCGTGAAGAACTGGAAGACGCCGATGCTGGTGGTGCAGGGCGACCTGGACTTCCGCATCCCCACGGCGCAAGGCCTGGGCACCTTCACGGCGCTGCAGCGCCGCGGCATCCCGAGCAAGCTGCTGGTTTTCCCGGACGAAAACCACTGGGTGCTGAAGCCGGCGAATTCGCTGCTGTGGCATCACACGGTACTGGACTGGTTGAATACGTACACAAAGAAATAACCCCCAGCGCAAAGGCTGGTGGTTAAAAAAGCCGCGCGGTGCATCTTTGCACCGCGCGGCTTTTTCATGTTTACGTAGGTCGGATTAGCGCCGCGCAGCGGCGCGTAATCCGACACCGCAGCACATCAATACGTATTGAGCGCCTTGGCAAACTTCACGATCCACAAGCGGCTTGGGCGCTCGCGGTCGTCGCCGCGCGCCACGCGAATGGTGTTGGCCGCGTTGCAGCCGGCCACACTGCTCGTGACGATGGTGCCGTTCGCGTCGACCGCGCACTTGGTCACGTCGGCGTCCGCCACTTCCACGCCATTCGCGTCGAAGACCTTGGTTTTCAGGCCGAAGTCATTGTCATTGGCCAGCGCGATGGTGGAGTCGTCGATCAGGGTCAGGCCTTCCGCCTTTTCCGCCGCCCAGCCGATGGCGTTCAAGTCCAGCAGCAGGGTTTTCTTCAGCGGCGTGACGGCGGTCCAGTCGGCGCCATTGACGGCCGCGCCGCCCATGCTGCTTTTCTCCAGGTCGGACGTCGTCGCGTTGAAAGCGGCGGCCGCGATGTCCGTGGCGCCCTTCAATTCGACCAGCATCAGTTTATTGAACACCTTGCCCGACGGCGCGGCGCCCTGCTCGATGACGAGGAACTTGCCGCCGCCCAACGCCACCATGTCGCCCAGCTTGGCGTTGCCCGTGCGGCCATCCTGATAGTCGGCCGCATTGAGCGGATACGCATACATCTTGCCACTGGTGCCCGTCACCGGGTCGAATTCGATCCAGCGCGTGAAGCGGGCGAAGCGCTCGACCTGTTCATTCTTCTTCGTCACCGAGTAAGGTGCCGTGCCGTCGGACAGGGGGCTTTGCAGGAAGGCATACAGCTTGTCGTTGCTCGTGTCGAGGGTCATGCCTTCCATGCCGCGGTTCGCGCGGCGCTTGGCGAACAGCGCCGGCAAGCCCTTGCCCGGCTCGTACTTGGCCTGGATGATGCCGGTGGCCGCATCGATCTTGACGATGAAGGGGCCGTATTCGTCCGACACCCACAGCGCATTGCGCTTGGCATCGACGACGATGGCTTCCGAATCGAGGCCGCCCGCGTTGAAGACGGCCTTGCCGGTCGCGTCGAACTTCATCGCATCCATGACGGGAATCTCGGCCGAATTGCCGACCGCGCCCACGGGCACGGGCAAGCCCGAGCTGTTGACGGTGGCCGACACCTTGATCGGCGTCGACGAACCCAGCACGGCGCCGTTCTTGCCCACGGTGATCACGCCGAACGAAGGGGTAAAGCTGGGCGACGGGAAGATCTTGCTGCCGATGGTGCCCTTGCCCGATGGATCGGGCACCAGCGGGCCGTCGCCATTCGGGCCGCGGTCCGTCAAACCATAGAATTCCAGCTCGCCGGCAGCATTCTTGCCCTTGTAGGCTAGGCCCGAGCCGTACGACGGCAGGAAGCCGTTCGGGAATTCGCCCTTGATCTTGGCGTTGGCGCCTTCGTACGGCACGTAGAATTTGTCGGCCGCCTGTATCTGGTAGCGCGTCACCGTCACTTTCACTTCGCCGACAGGATTGGCTTGCGTCAGTGCCTCGTTGACCGGCGCACCCGCTTTCGAGGCCAGGGTGTCTTCAAAATGCTCGCGCACGAGGGCACGGCGCTCGGCATCGACCGTGCGGCCGGCGAACTTCGCGCCCACCGTCGCCAGATGCGCGGCCAGGGCCGTGTTGAAGACGGCCGGGGCGGTGGCAAAGTCCAGGGTCTTGCCGGCCAGCGCGGCCTTCACTTCGGCCGTCAGCTTGATGCCGTTCGACGGATCGCTGTCGTCGTCGAGCAGTTGCAGCGCCAGCAGGCGGTTGACGACCTTGTCGTCCGCCACGTTCGTGCTGGCGGCCAGCGCCAGCGGCGTGACGACGGCGCCGCATGGTGCCGAACCGAGGGCCAGGCCACCCACGCTGAAGGCCACCGTCTCGCCCGGGTTGCAAATGAATTCACCCTTGGCATTGGTGCTGGCCTTGGCCGCGCTGCCAGCCACATAATCGAGTCCTTCCACCGCGCCGTCGAGGAACACACCCGTCTGCGCCACGGGCTTGGAAGGCTCCGCCGGCGTATTGTCGCTGCCGCCGCAGGCGGCCAGGGCCAGGCCGGCGGCGATGGCCAGCAGGGTCAGTTTCGGGGTGGACGTTACAGCAGTGTTCATGCATTCCTCGGCTAAGGTGGGTGGATTTAGCCGTGCAGAATAACGCTTCAAAGTGACAAGCCCATGACAGGCATCATGGTGGTGGCGTATCCGCAACAGGCCCGCCGATACCGCCGAAGCGGCCATCGGCCTGGCGCCGGAACTCCTTGGGCGTGACACCCTTGACCTGCAGGAAGCGGCGGTTGAAGTTGGCCACGTTCTGGAAACCCACATCGTAGCAGACGTTCGACACGTACTGGTCGGTGTCCATCAACAGCTGGCAAGCCTTGTTGATGCGCAGCCGGCTGACGAAGTCCGTGAAGCTGTTGCCCGTCGCCTTGCGGAAGAAGCGCGAGAATTTACTCAGCGACATGCCCACCTGCTCGGCCAACATTTCCGCCGAAATCGGCTCGCGGTAGTTGTCCGTAATGTAGTTGAGGACGGAATTGACCTTGGCCAGCGTGGCGTCATCGTCGTAGGAACGCAGGGAAGCGCTCGACAGCAGGCGGTAGTGAGCCGTGCGCGCCAGCTTGCTCATTAATTGCACGAATTCGGCGAAGCGCTCGGCCCCATGCGTGGCGCGGATGCGCGCCAGGTGGCGCTCGGCCTCGTGGCCCATGCCGAAAAACTCCACGCCATAGCTGGAGCGCTCAAGCAGCGGCAGCAGCTCGCGCAATTCGGGAATCACGCGCGCGGCGCCCGCCAGCGGCGCATGGGCGAACTGCACGATCATGTCGCGCAGGGCCACGCCGCCTTCCGGCATCACGTTGGAAATCCAGTTGTGCGGCAGGCGCGGGCCCGTCAGCACCAGGTGGCCGGGCGAAAATTCGCCGATATAGTCACCCACGAACAGGCGCCCGCTGGTGGCGACGATCAGGTGCAGCTCGTACTCTTCATGGCAGTGCCAGCGCACGCGCGAGCTGGGATAGCCATGTTCCAGGTAATTGATGATGCCGTCGTAGCTTTCGCGTTCCAGCTCGGGCGCCTTGCGCTCGCTGTCCTTGTGCCATAGGTGTTCCATGCTTGTCTCTCTCAGGCTGTCCCCGCCCGTGCCATCGAATGTACCTCAAAAAGCTTCACTCGCCAAAACGGCCCAGCGCCTGCTGGCGAAACTCCTTCGGCGTCATGCCCTTCAATTCCAGGAAGCGCCGGTTGAAATTGGCCACATTGTTAAAACCCGCCTCGTAGCAGATGTTGCTCACATAGCGCTCCGTCTCCATCAGCAGCTGGCACGCCTTGTTGATGCGCAGGCGGTTGACGAAGTCCGTGAAGCTGTTGCCGGTGGCGCTGCGAAAGAAGCGCGAAAAGGTCCGCTCGGGCATGTCCACCTGCTCGGCCAGCTGCTTCAGCGAGAACTGGCTGCTGTAATTGTGCACGATGAAGTTGATGGCCGAACTGATGCGCGCCAGCGCCGCGTCGTCGTCGCTCGACTGCATCGGCACCGTCGACAGCAGCTGGTAGTCGCTGGTCTGCACCAGTTCGCCCAGCAAGGTGAGAAATTCGATGAAGCGCGGCAGGCCGCTCGTGTCGCGGATGCGCCGGAAGCGCCGCAGCGCCTGTTCGCTGGCGCCAAAGAATTCCACGCCGTGCAGGGCGCGCTGCAGCAGCGGGAAGATGCCCTTCAATTCGGGAATGGCGGCCGCCATCGAGGCCAGCGGCGCGTGCGAAAACTGGATCACCATGTCGCGCAGGGCCACGCCCTCTGCCGGCGTGTCGAGCGAGACCCAGTTGTGCGGCACGCGCGGCCCCGTCAGCACCAGGTGGCCGGGCGCGAACTGGCCGATGTAGTCGCCGACAAAGACCTTGCCACTGCTCTCGACGATCAGGTGCAGTTCGTACTCGTCATGGTAATGCCAGCGCACCAGCGCATTCGGAAAGCCGTGCTCCAGGTAGCGGATGAAGCCGAAACTGCCTTTCGGCTCGAAGCCGGGCGTGGCGTCGCGCTGCTGTTCCAGCTCCATCTGCGGCAACGATGCATCGGCCTTGCGTGGCATGGCGCGCCTTCCCCCTCAGGCGACGATCTGGTCCAGCGCCGCGCGCGCGCCCAGCCCATACAGGCTGGCCAGCGCCTGCCCCACCGCCTGCGTGAACGCGGGTGTATCGCTCAAGTCGCCGAACAGCTCGCGCAAGGACAGCAGCGCCGCGGCATCCGCCTTTCCCTGCAGCGCCAGCGCGCGCAGGCGCGCCGCGTACGGGTCGCTCAAAGGCATGGCGTGCCCCGCTTCGTCGTGGCCTTCCAGGTAACGGAACCAGCACGCCACGGTAAACGCCAGCAGCTTGATGGCGCCGCCACGGGCCAGCGCTTCGCGCACGGACGGCAGCACGAATTTCGGGATGCGCGCCGAGCCTTCCGTGCCGATGCGCGCCAGCTGGTCACGCACGGCCGGATTCGAAAAGCGCTCGATCAGGGTGGCCTTGTACCGTTCCAGATCGATGCCTTCCACGCTATCGAGCAAAGGCGTGACCTCGTCATCCATCATGCGCCGCACGAGCGCGCGGATGCCAGGGTCACCCATCGCTTCATGCGCAAACGTGTAACCGAGCTGCATGCCGATGTAGCACAGGGCCTGGTGACTGGCATTCAACAAGCGCAGCTTCATCTTTTCATACGGCAGCACATCGTGCGTCATCTGCGCGCCCACCAGTTCCCAGGCCGGACGGCCCAGCGGGAACTCGTCTTCGATGACCCACTGGCGGAATGGCTCGCATACGACGGGCCAGGCGTCGACGATGCCGAAGCAGTCGCGCACGAGCGCCCGGTGTTCATCGGTGGTGGCCGGCGTGATGCGGTCGACCATGCTGTTGGGGAAACTGCCATGCGTGGCCAGCCAGCGCGCCAGTTCTGCGTCGCGCAAGGCGACAAAGGCCAGCAGCATCTTGCGCGTCACGTCGCCATTGTTTTGCAGGTTATCGCAGGACATGATGGTAAAGGGCGCCAGTCCCCGCTGGCGGCGCAGGGCCAGCGCGGCGGCCAGGTAGCCGAACGAGCAGCGCGGCGCCTCCGGGTGCGCCAGTTCGTGCACGATGTCGGGGTGGCCCGCATCGAACTCGCCCGTGCCCTGGTTGACGTAATAGCCGCCTTCCGTGATGGTCAGCGCGACGATGCGCGTGCCGGGGTCGGCCAGCTTTTCCAGCACGGCCTGCGGCTCGTCGGGCGCATACAGGTAGTCGCCGATGCAGCCGATGATGCGCGCCGAGTCGCCCGCCGCGCTGCGCTCGACCACCGTATATAAACCGTCCTGCGAGCGCATGGCGTCGCGCATGGCCGCGTCATGCGCGAGCAGGCCCACGCCGCAATAGCCCCATTCCGCGTTGCCGGGCAAGGCCAGCAAATCGTCGAGGTAGACCGCCTGGTGGGCGCGAAAAAAACCGCCCACGCCGATATGCACGATGCCGGGCATCAGCGTCTCGCGCGCATACGCGGGCACGGCGACGTTCCCTGCCATCCTGGCCAGGTTCGATTGCTTCAATGCGATGGCGTCCATTACAGCGCTCCTTTCGCCGCCGCGTAAGTCTTGCCGGCACGGTCGAAATAATGAACGAAGCCCGGCTCGAACGTCAGGTGCGTCTGCTGGCCCGGTTGCAGGCTGCTGCGCTGTGCGCCGCGCGACACCACCTGCACATTGTTCGGCAATCGCACATAGGTCAGTGTTTCCACGCCCAGTGACTCCACCAGGTCGACGGTGACGGGCACGCTGCCCGGCTGCGCCGCGCCCAGGTGCACGTGTTCGGGGCGGATGCCGACAAAGCCATCGGCCTGCGCCGCGCTGCCCGCCTGCGCCAGCAGCTGCGGCGCCGCATCAAACGGCACCACGTTCATGCTGGGCGTGCCGATGAATTGCGCGACAAAGCGGTTGGCGGGACGGTCATACAATTCCAGGGGCGAGCCGTGCTGCTCGATCTGCCCGTCGCGCAGCACCACCACCCGGTCGGCCAGGGTCATCGCTTCCACCTGGTCATGCGTGACATAGATGGTGGTGGCGCCCAGTTCGCGGTGCAGCTTGGCGATCTCGATGCGCGTCTGCACGCGCAGGGCCGCATCGAGGTTCGACAGCGGTTCGTCGAACAAAAACACTTTCGGGTCGCGCACGATGGCGCGGCCGATGGCCACCCGCTGGCGCTGGCCGCCCGACAGTTCCTTCGGCGTGCGTTCCAGGTAGCGCCCAAGGTCGAGGATGGCGGCCGCCTTGTCGACCTTTTCGCGGATGATGGCAGGATCGACGCCGGCCAGCTTCAGCGCGAACGACATGTTCTGGAAGACCGTCATGTGCGGGTACAGCGCATACGACTGGAACACCATCGCCAGGTCGCGCTTGGACGATGGCAGGGCCGTGATGTCGCGCCCGTCGAGCGACAGCGTGCCGCCGTCGATCGGTTCCAGGCCAGCGATCAGGCGCAGCAGGGTGGATTTGCCGCAGCCGGACGGCCCGACGAAGACGACGAACTCGCCTTGCCGGATCTCCAGGTCGATGCCCTTGATGGCGCGGTGCTCGCCAAAGAATTTCTCGATATTGCTCAGTTGAAGGTAAGCCATGATGTTATCCAATAGTGTTTACTTAACGGCGCCGAAGGTCATCCCCTGGACCAATTGTTTTTGGCAGAACCAGCCCAGCGCCATGATGGGCGCGATGGCCATCAGGGAAGCGGCCGACAATTTGGCCCAGAAGAGTCCTTCCGGGCTCGAATACGAGGCGATCAGCCAGGCCAGGGTGCCCGCGTTGGAGGCGCCCAGGTTCAGCGACCAGAACGATTCATTCCACGACCACACCATGCACACGAGGGCCGTGGAAGCGATGCCGCCCACGGACAGGGGCAGCACGACGTGACGGAATTCGTCCCACACGGTGGCGCCATCCATGCGCGACGCTTCCAGGATCTCGCGCGGCAGCTCCTTCATGCTCGTGTACAGCAGCCAGATCATGATGGGCAGATTCATCAGCATGAACATGATGGTCAGGCCGATGCGCGTATCGAGCAGGCCGAAATACTGGTAGCAGATATAGATGGGCATCAGCGCGCCCACGCCCGGCATGTAGCGCGAGCTGAGCATAAATTTCAGCAAGCCGATGGTGCCGCCCGTGGGAAAGAAGGCCATCGAATACGCGGCCGGGATGGCGATCAAGAGGCCGATGGCCGTCGACACCGCGCTGGTAAACAGCGAGTTCCACGCGTAGCCGAAGTAATTGTCACGCGCCAGCACCTCGCGGAAGCTGTCCAGGGTCGGCGTGAAGAACAGCAGCGGCGGCGTGGCGATGGCTTGCCCTTCCGTCTTGAAGGCCATCAGGCCCAGCCAGAAGATGGGGAAGAACAGCAGCAGCGCGCACAGCCAGGCGGCGGCCGTGCGGCCATACAGATTGAACTTGCTATGCATCAAGGTCTCCTTATTTCGACAGATTCTTGCCGATGACGCGCATCAGGAAGAAGGCGGCGATGTTGGCGATGAGCACGGCGAACAGGGCGCCGGCCGAGGCCGCTCCCACGTCATACGACAGCAGTGCCTGCTGATAGATCATGAAGGTGATGGTGGTCGTGTCGAAGCCGGGACCGCCGCCCGTGGTGGTAAAGATTTCCGCAAAGATCGACAGCAAAAAGATCATCTCGATCATCAGCACCACCGAGACGGCGCGGCCCAGGTGGGGAATGTAGAGGTAGCGCAGTTGCTGCAGATAGGTGGCGCCATCCATGCGCGCCGCTTCCAGCTGTTCGCGGTCCATCGATTGCAGGGCCGTCATGAAGATCAGGCAGGCAAACGGCAGCCATTGCCACGAGACCATCATGATGATGGAAAACAGCGGATGGGCCGACAGCCAGTCGACGGGCGTGGCGCCAAAGAAGAGGCTGATTTGCGCGAACAGGCCGTAGATCGGATTGAGCAGCATGTTCTTCCACATCAGGGCATTGACGGCCGGCATGACGAGAAACGGCGAAATCAGCAGCACGCGCACGACGGCGCGCCCCGGGAACGCTTCATTGATCAGCAAGCCCAGCGCCGTGCCCAGCACCACCGTGACCAGCATGACGGAAAACAGCAGGGTGAACGTGTTCTGCAAGGCCGGCAGGAACGAGGCATCGGTAAAGAAAAAGTGGAAATTGGCCAGGCCATGGAAAGGATGGCCGCTCGGATCGAGCATGGAATAGCGCACGAACGCGTAATACAGGGTGATCAGCAGCGGGATTACGGAAATGACGGAGACGGCAAGCACGGCCGGCGTCAGCAAAGTCCGGGGGATAAGGCGTTTCATAATGTTCTCTTGGGGCGTGAGGTGAGTGATTAAACTCGCGCAATAGCGAGGCCAGTCACATTCCCTGTTTGACAAACCAGACGGCACAGCAAAGATGCCTGACAAAACCGTAGCGAGCGGCAGCGATTTGTGGCCGAGAAGCGCAACCGTACGCGAGTACGGTGAGCATCGCCGGCCGCAAAGCGCGCCGCGCAGTAGGTTTGGTCAGGCTATCCTCTTATTTGTAATAGCCGCCCTTGCGCATTTCGCGTTCCGCCGTCTGCTGCGACAATTCCAGCGCCTGCTCCACCGTCACCTTGCCCAGCAAGGCAGCCGCCATCTGCTGGCCTGCCGCCACGCCGATCACCTGGAATTCGGGAATCGACGCGAACTGCACGCCCACGTACGGCGACGGCGGCAAGGTGCTTTGCACGGCGCGCGTGGTGGCCAGGGCCTTGCCTTCGGCGGCGGCGAATTTCGCCACTTTCTGGAATTCGGGGCTCGCATACGTCGACTTGCGCGTGCCCGTCGGCACGTTGGCCCAGCTCGTTTCCCTGGCCACCAGTTTCACGTAATCGGGCGAGGTGGCCCAGTTGATGAAGCGCTGCGCCTCGTTCGGATGCTTCGAGCTCGACGGAATGGCCAGCGACCAGATCCACAGCCAGTTGGCACCCCGCTCCGTCACGCCGATGGGCGACTGGGCGAACGCCACCTTGTCGGCCACTTTGCTCTGTTTCGGATCGGTAATAAAAGAGGCGGCGATCGTCGCGTCGATCCAGATGCCGCACTTGCCCTGGTTGAACAGCGCGAGGTTTTCGTTGAAGCTGTTGGCGGCCGCGCCCGGCGGGCCGTATTTCTTCATCAGGTCGACATACATGGTGACCGCGTCCTTCCACGGCTTGCTGGTAAATTGCGGCTTCCATTGCATGTCGAACAGCTGGCCGCCGTAGGAATTGGCCATGGTGGTGATCAGGGCCATGTTGTCGCCCCAGCCCGGCTTGCCGCGCAGGCAGATGCCGTACACGCCGTTGGCCGGATCATGCAGCTTGGCCGCCACGTCGCGCAGCTGGTTCCAGGACGGGCGGTCCTCGATGGTCACGCCCGCCTTTTTGACCAGGTCGCTGCGGTACATGATCATCGAGCTTTCGCCATAGAACGGCGACGCGTACAGCTTGCCGTCGCCGGACAGTCCCTCGCGGATGGCGGGCAGCAGATCGTCGATATCGTATTTGGCGTCCGGCTTGATGGGGATCAGCCAGTTCTTCTTGCCCCAGATGGGCGTCTCATACAGGCCGATGGTCATCACGTCGAACTGGCCGCCCTTGGTGGCGATATCGGTGGTCATGCGCTGGCGCAAGACGCCCTCTTCCAGGGTCACCCACTTGAGCTTGATGTCGGGATTGGCTTGCTCGAAAAACTTGCTGAGCTTTTGCATTTCGATCATGTGGCCGTTGTTGACGGTGGCGATGACGAGGTCGGTTGCGGCAAAAGCGGACGAGCTGAGGCAGAGCGCGCCGGCGCACAGCGCGGCAATGGCGGAACGTTTCATTGTGTGTCTCCAGTGTTTTTTGTCGTTGGCAATGCCTGCATGCTGCTGAATACTTGGCACCACGACCACAATGTAGCACCGGACTTTGATACTTTCTGATACTCCAAAACCGCAATTCGATACTCTTTTGCACCCCCTCCATGCACCAGAGTATCGATATTGAGTAAAAACAACACTTTGAAAGAAAGTATCGGTACTTGTTCGATTTGTATCAGGGTGGTTAAAAAAGCGCTGCTAGACTTGGTTTTCGGCATTAGACCGTGTGCGGTGACCGGCCTTCCGGGGCGCCACCGCTACCACCAACATTCTTCTGGAGACCGCATGAATCGCACTGCATTGAAAACTTTACCTGCCCTGCTCCTGGCCATCGCCAGCGCTTCCGCCATGGCCGACCCCATGTACCCATCCGACACCGAAGGCTTCCATGGCTACCTGCGCGCCGGCGCCGGCAGCAATACCTCGGGCGACGGCGGTTCGCAAGGCTGCTTCGGCCTGGGCGGCAATACCATGAAATATCGTCTGGGCAATGAGTGCGNATTACTGAGGAGACTTACCATGCTGCATCGCAACATGTTGAAGGCCGTGTTGAAGACACTGCCAGCTGCCATCGTCCTGGCCATCGCCAGCGGTTCCGCTGCCGCCGACCCCATGTACCCATCCGACACCGAAGGCTTCCATGGCTACCTGCGCGCCGGCGCCGGCAGCAATACCTCGGGCGACGGCGGTTCGCAAGGCTGCTTCGGCCTGGGCGGCAATACCATGAAATATCGTCTGGGCAATGAGTGCGACGCCTACACGGAATTCGGCTAYACCAAGTCCGTCGCCCAGTCCGGCGGCGTGAACTACCTGGCCACCATCTGGGTCAACGCCTACGCGCCCAACTCCGATTTCGGCGACAACAAACTGGGCATCGTCAAGGCCTAYGTCGAAGCACAGGGACTCGATTTCCTGAACGGCGGCACGGCCTGGATCGGCAAGCGCTTCTACTACCGTCCTGACATCCACATGCTGGAYTTGCARTACATCAAYATGAACGGCACGGGCGCCGGCCTGGACCGCATTCCTGCCGGYCCCGGTAAATTCTCGTAYGCCTTCTTCAAGGACAACGACATCAACATCCGCAACGCGGATGGCACCATCCGCGGCACGAAGTCGGCCGTGCGCCAGAACTTCATCTACGGCGAGATTCCCGTCAATGAAAACGGCACCCTGGACCTGGCCGCGACCTACATCATCGGCGAAGGCAAGNATTCCCGTCAATGAAAACGGCACCCTGGACCTGGCCGCGACCTACATCATCGGCGAAGGCAAGGACAACGACGCGTTTGGCCAGAAGCACAATGGCTGGCAGTTGTCGGCCTTCCACCGCCAGGCGAAAGTCTTCGGCGGCGGCAATACCTTCGGCGTGCAGTACGGCGTCGGTCCCGGYACSGGCAAGGGCGCGCAGTTCGGCGCGTCGGGCGACACCAGTCTGGGTTCGGATGTGAAACGCACGCGCATCTTCAATGACATGGCGATCCAGCCGATGGCCAACTTCGGCATGGAATTCGTCGCCCTGTGGCAAAAAGACGAGTCGAACGCCAACGGTTCGTCGACCTGGACCTCGGTCGGCGTGCGCCCTGTGTACGCGTTCACCAACAACTTCAAGCTGGTGGGCGAACTGGGCACGGACCGCGTGACGCAAGCGGGCGGCCTGCCGGCCAAGCGCCTGACCAAGCTGACCATCGCCCCGACGATCTCGGCCGGTCCTGGCCTGTGGTCGCGTCCCGANTGTACGCGTTCACCAACAACTTCAAGCTGGTGGGCGAACTGGGCACGGACCGCGTGACGCAAGCGGGCGGCCTGCCGGCCAAGCGCCTGACCAAGCTGACCATCGCCCCGACGATCTCGGCCGGTCCTGGCCTGTGGTCGCGTCCCGARCTGCGCGCGTTCGTGACCTACGGCAAATGGAACGATGCGGCCACCGCCTCGGTCAACGCGTCGAACAACGGCGGCCCGATCTACAACAACAATACCAGCGGCACCTCGTATGGTTTCCAAGTGGAAACTTGGTTCTAAACACCGAACCAAACCTGCTGCGCGGCGCGCCGCGCAGCATTTGTGCGCCACTGCAGATCAACCTGGCGCATCCTTCGCGGATGCGTTTTTGGCGCCGTCCCGTGATATAAATGCAATGTAGTCATGTCATGGATCACGGCGCCGTCTTTTCACTGAAGATGATGCCCGTTTGCAAGCGGGTCTGAGCACAAGAGCGCCGGCACAGGCGCAGATTTCACCTTTTTCGGCCCCGTATGCCGAAGCCCCCTAAAAGCTTGATCAAAAAAGGAATGTGGAGATGAAACTGAAATTCAAGATTACCCAACTGGCCGCATTGACCACCCTGGCATTCGCCGGCAGCGCGTTTGCGACCGACGTGGAAGTGTTGCACTACTGGACCTCCGGCGGTGAAGCGAAGTCCGTGGGCCAGTTGCAACAAATCGTGAAGGAAAGCGGCTTCGGCTGGAAAGATTTCGCCGTGGCCGGCGGCGCTGGCGAAAACGCCGCGACCGCGCTGAAGACCCGCGTCATTTCCGGCAACCCGCCGACGGCCGCGCAGATCAAGGGCCCATCGATCCAGGAGTGGGGCGCTGAAGGCGTGCTGGCCAATATCGATGATGCCGCCATTCCAGGCAAATGGGATGCCGTGCTGCCGAAAGTCGTCGCCGACATCATGAAATACAAGGGCCACTACGTTGCCGCTCCCGTCAACGTCCACCGCGTCAACTGGATGTGGGTCAATCCTGAAGTGCTGAAAAAAGCCGGCGTGGCGACCACCCCGACCACCTGGGATGCGTTCTTCGACGCGGCCGAGAAGATCAAGAAATCGGGCGGTATCGCCATCGCCCACGGCGGCCAGCCTTGGCAGGACGCCACCGTGTTCGAATCCGTCGCGCTGGGCGTGGGCGGCACGGAGTTCTACAAGAAAGCCATCCTCAAGCTGGACCAGAAGGAATTGACCGGTCCGACCATGCTCAAGGTGTTCGACACCCTGGGCAAGGTGAAGACCTACATCGACAAGGATGCGGCCGGCCGCGACTGGAACCTGGCCACCGCCATGGTCATCAACAACAAGGCCGGCTTCCAGTTCATGGGCGACTGGGCCAAGGGCGAATTCACGGCCGCCGGCAAGGTGCCGGGCAAGGACTACCTGTGCGTGGCTGCGCCTGGCACGGACAAGGCCTACACCTTCAACATCGATTCGTTCGCCATGTTCACGCAAAAGGATGCGAATGCGAAGAAAGGGCAGATCGCCCTGGCCAACGCCATCATGAATCCGAAGTTCCAGTCGATTTTCAACTTGAACAAGGGTTCCATCCCCGTGCGTTCCGGCGTATCGAAGGACAAGTTTGACGCTTGCGCCCTGAAATCGATGGAAGACATGGACGCCACCAACAAGAACGGCGGCCTGGTGCCATCGTTCGCCCACGGCATGGCGTTGCCATCGGCCACGCAAGGCGCCGTGACCGACGTCATCGCCAAGTTCATGAACACCAACATGAGCTCGAAGGACGCGGTTGCAGCCCTGGCCAAAGCGGCAAAAGTGAAGTAATCACGACGGCGCCGGCACTCTCGCCGGCGCCCGCTGCATCGCATGCATCGCAGGCGCCGCCCTGGCGTTCGTCCAGGCCGGCGCCACACGCAGTTTTTACTTCTACGGCTGTCCTATGTCCATACGCAAGCAATTCGACCGATGGATACCGCAGATGGTGCTGGGCCCCACGCTCATCGCCAGCCTGGTATTCGTCTATGGTTTTATCTTTTTGACCGGTTGGCTGTCGCTGACCGAATCGCGGCTGATGCCGAACTACGAGTTCGCCGGCCTGGTGCAATACATCGAGCTGTTCGACAACGAACGCTGGTGGACCTCGCTCAAGAACCTCGGCATCTTCGGTGTCCTGTTCATCGGTTGCAGCATCGCCATCGGCTTGTTCCTGGCCATTCTGCTGGACCAGAAAATCCGCGCCGAAGGCGCGCTGCGCGCCATCTACCTGTATCCGATGGCGCTGTCCTTCATCGTCACCGGCACGGCCTGGAAATGGATGCTCAACCCCAGCCTGGGCCTGGAAAAGGTCATGCATGACTGGGGCTGGACCTCGTTCACCTTCGACTGGCTGGTGAACTCCGACATGGCCATCTACACGGTGGTAATCGCCGGCGTATGGCAGTCGTCGGGCTTTGTCATGGCCCTGTTCCTGGCCGGCCTGCGCGGCATCGATGACGAAATCATCAAGGCGGCGCAAGTCGATGGCGCATCGCTGCCGACGATCTACTGGCGCATCGTGATTCCCGCCATGCGTCCCGTGTTCTTCAGCGTGCTGCTGATCCTCGCGCATATCGCCATCAAGAGCTTCGACCTGGTCATCGCATTGACGGCTGGCGGACCTGGCAATTCCTCGTCCGTGCCGGCCATCTTCATGTACCAGTTTTCCTTCACCCGCGGCCAGCTGGGCCTGGGCTCGGCATCGGCAATGATGATGCTGGCCACCATCGTGGCCGTGCTCGTGCCGCTGATGTACCTGGAAACGCGCAGCGCAAAGGCGATGAGATGACACCTACACGTAACAATCGCCTCACCCTCGGACGGGTGGTGGTATACCTGCTGCTGATCCTGTTCGCGGTGTACTACATCGTGCCCCTGTACGTGACCCTGTCGACGTCGTTCAAGTCGCTCGACGAGATCCGCAGCGGCAACCTGCTGGCACTGCCGCACGTGTGGCAGTTCGATTCCTGGTCCAAGGCCTGGTCCTCGGCCTGTACGGGCGTCACCTGCGACGGCATGCAGCCGTTCTTCTGGAACTCGATCAAGATGGTGATCCCCGCCGTGCTGATCTCGACCTTCCTGGGTGCCTTCAACGGCTATGTGTTCGCGCACTGGCGCTTCCGCGGTTCGGAAATCCTGTTCGCCGCCTTGCTGGTGGGCTGCTTCATTCCGTTCCAGGTGGTGATCCTGCCGATGGCGCGTTTGCTCGGTGAATTCGGCCTGGCCAACACGACGACCGGCCTGGTTTTCGTGCACGTGGTGTACGGCACGGCCTTCACGACCCTGTTCTTCCGCAATTACTATATCGGCGTGCCGGAAGAACTGATCAAGGCGGCCCGCATCGACGGCGCGGGTTTCTTCCTGATCTTCCGCAAGATCGTGCTGCCGATTTCGGGTCCGATCTTCGTCGTCTGCATCATCTGGCAATTCACGCAGATCTGGAACGACTTCCTGTTCGGCATCGTCTTCGCCAGCGGCGATTCGCAGCCGATCACGGTGGGCTTGAACAACCTGGTCAACACGTCCACGGGCGTGAAGGAATACAACGTCAACATGGCCGCCGCGGTGATTGCCGCGCTGCCGACCCTGCTGGTCTATCTGGTCGCAGGCCGTTATTTTGTGCGCGGTCTGACCGCAGGCGCAGTCAAAGGTTAAGGAAAGAATATGTCCAGTTTATCGATACGCAGCATCCGCAAGGTGTACACGAATGGCGTCGAAGTCCTCAAGGGCATCGACATCGAGATCAAGGATGGCCAGTTCCTGATCCTCGTCGGCGGCTCCGGCTCCGGCAAGTCGACCCTGCTCAACATGGTGGCCGGCCTGGAAAGCGTCACCTCGGGCGAAATCCTCATCGACGGCAAGGTGGTCAACGACCTGCCGCCGAAGGACCGCGACATCGCCATGGTGTTCCAGTCGTATGCGCTGTACCCGTCGATGACGGTGCGCGAAAACATCGCCTTCGGCCTGAACGTGAAAAAGGTGCCGAAGGCGGAGCAGGAAGAAATCGTCTCGCGCGTGGCCGAAACGCTGCAGATCACGCATTTGCTGGACCGCCGTCCGGCGCAGCTGTCGGGTGGCCAGCGCCAGCGCGTGGCCATGGGCCGCGCCATCTCGCGCAAGCCGTCGCTGTTCCTGTTCGACGAACCGCTGTCGAACCTGGATGCCAAGCTGCGCGTGGAAATGCGCGCCGAGATCAAGCTGCTGCACCAGCGCCTGAAGGCCACCATCGTCTACGTCACGCATGACCAGATCGAGGCGATGACGATGGGCGATTTGATCGCCGTCATGAAGGATGGGGTGGTGCAGCAACTGGGCACGCCGCAGGAAATCTACGACAATCCGGCGAATCTGTTCGTGGCCGGTTTCATCGGCTCGCCGTCGATGAACTTCATCACCGTCAAGCCTGTCATCGAGGGCAACGAAGTGTTTGTCGCCATCGACAACGCGGGCAAGAGCATGCGCCTGGCGCTGCCATTCGCCGCCGACAAGCTGCGCAGCCATGCGGGCCGCGACGTGATCCTGGGCGTGCGCCCGGAGCAGATCACGGACATGAGCAGCGCGCACGGCGACGTGGGCCAGGAACTGGGCTGCTTGATCGACCTGGTCGAACCGACCGGCCCCGACACCCTGCTGACGACGCGTTTGAACGGCGCCGCCGTCACCTGCCGCACGCACCCGCGCGAAGCCGTGCTGCCGGGGCAGACCATGCAGCTGTCGTTCAACCTGTCGAAGGCGGCCCTGTTCGATCCGGCCAACGGCGAGCGTATCGCGTAAGCGGCAGCAGCAATAGAAAACGGCCCGCTTGTCGCATGACAGGCGGGCCGTTGTCGTTTACGCCGCCGCGCTTATTGCGCCAGTGATTTTTTATAGGCGATGGCGTGGCGCAGCTTGCCCTTGTCGTCGATCAGCTCATCGAACGCTTCCCGGTTGACCTCGCGCAGGGCGCCCAGCTCGCGCGCGCTCTTGCCGCCGCTGACGATATCACCGGGCCGCAGCGCCGCCATTGCCTGCGCGGCCAGCAGGATCGCATTGGCATACGCGGCGGGATCGCGCAGGTCGACACGCGCCAGGTCCAGCGCCGGCATGCCGCGCAGCCAGTCGGCCCAGTAAAACTCGAGAAATTCCGTGGCGTGCTCCGGCGGCTCGTAGCCGATCCCGCGCGTAAAGTAGACGAGCGAGCGGTATGGGTCGTCGCCCAGCGATGCAAGGCCGATGGCGGACGGCAGCTGCTGCGGCGTGATGGCCTGGTTGCGGCCGTTTTTCAGCCAGACCTTGTTTTCCGCGCGCATGCGGGCCCAGAATGCCGCGTCGTCCAGCGCGCTGAAATTGTCGCTGACCTTGACCCAGACCTTCAATTGACGATTGCGCCCGCCATCGGCTTCCCGGAAGCTGGAAAACGTATGGTGGCCATCGGTCAGGTACACGATGCCGCGCGGGCCGATGACGACGGTCTTCATGTCGTCGGGACGGCTGCCCACGGCCGCCTTGCAGCGGTAGCCGGCCGGGGGCGCGGCCAGGGTGGCGCCGGCCACGTTGGCCGTGTTGGGCATGACGTCGCCCTGGCCATTGGCTTCGCACAGGTCGGCGAATTTCCTGGGCTTGGCGATGTCGGCGATATGTTTTTCTTCGGCCGCATAGCGTCCCAGCTTGTAGTACACCTGGTCATAGCCGATGGCCGGCTGGGTCGGATGCAGTTCATCGAGGCGCACCTGCAGGATGCGCGGATGGGCGGCGCTGCCCACCACGGTGGACATCAGCGCCTGCTGGCGCGCGCTGAGCGCCGGTGCAGTGGCGACGGCGGCATCCCTGGCGCTGGCCATGCCGGTGAGGGACAGGGCCAGCAGCAGGGCGCTGGCAGTGTGCGTGACGTGCATGCGACTCTCCTTTATCGTTGGCGCCTCATTCCAGCAGCGCGCTGGGCACGCGCGGCGAGGACATCAGGTCGCGGAAGGCGGCCCAATGCGCGGCACGCGTCGCGCCCTGGCGTTCGACCCAGGCTTTCGCCATGTCCTGGCCCAGGTTGTAATTGATGACGTACGCGCCCATGGCATCGTAGAACTGCAGGCGCTGCGCGGATTTTTCGGCCGGGTACAGGCGCACGTTGATCAGCCATTCCAGCGCCTCTTCGCGGGACAGGCTGCCTTCGAGGTACTGGCGCGCGATGTCGTTGTCGGCGTAGCCCAGTTTGGCCAGCAGCGCATTGAGCTGCGCGTAGCGGGGCGCCAGCTTTGGCTCGAGGCCGGCCAGCGGGTACAGCACCTGCTGTTCGAAGTCCAGCCGCTCCGCGTCCGTGAAACTCAGTTCGATGCCGTAATTGGCCGTGCCTTCGGCGATCAAGGATTGCGGCGAATACAGCGGATAGATGCAGTATTCGACCCAGCCCTTGCCGCGCACCAGGTCGCGCTCGAGCAGCACGTTGTAGACGTGGTGGCCCGGATACGCTTCATGGCAGCCGAGGTCGACCGCGCGGTCTATATACACGGGCAAGTCCGTATTGATCTGGATCACGCTCTGGTAGTTGCCCTTGTACCAGTTGTAGCCGCTCCACGGTTTGTCGGTGACAAATTCCAGCACAAAATCTTCGCCGTCGGGCAGGGTGATGTACTGCAAGGTGCGCTCGCGGCCCATGCGGATAGCCGCGTCCATGACGGCGCGCAGCCTGTCGGCGGGAATGACGAGTTGCGCGCGCAAGGCGTTGACACGCGCGCTGACCGTGCCGGGACCGGGCAGCAGGGCGTCGATCTGCGCCACCAGCGCTTCGTACCAGGCGCGGCTGTGATGGGGGGAGACGGCGTCGTACAGGCGCGCGCTTTCCGTATCGAAATCGAGGCGCGCTCCCTGCAGCATGTCCGCCTTGGCCAGCACGGCTTGCAACTGCTTGCGCAGGTTGAGGGCGCGCAGGCCAGGTGCGTCGGCCAGCAGGGCCAGCGCCTTGTCTGTCGCAGCTTTGATGTCGCTCAAACTCAATTGCTGTTCTACCGCTTCCTGTTGCCATGTGGGCGGGCCGTAATAGGCGTCCACATACGAACTATCGTGCTGCCCCATGGCCAGGACCAGCTTGACGTAGCGTTCGGCCACGTCGGTGAGGAGGGGAGTATTGCTATCTTCATGCGTCATGGCGGCAGGGTTTCTCGCGGTTGGCAGGCATCTATTGTATAGCGCATTGGCGCTGGCGAGCGCCGTGCAGTGACGCCATCATTTCCCTATAACAATTAGAAAAATGCACCTTGATATAGCTCAGTGAAAGCGGCATTCCCGGCCTGTGCGATGGGCTTTGGTAGCAAGATGGCGTGGTCTTCTTTTTTTTTGTGGCTGCGTGATTTTCTTCTTGATCTTTCTTCGTTTATGGACGAATATACTGTACGAGATCCGGCACTATCTGACGTCATCGGGCAGGGATTTATATACGGAATGGCTGAAACGCCAGCGCGACAATACGGCCAAGGTGGCCATCGTGCGTCGCGTGCTGCGTATGATTCCCGGCAACTTTGGCGACCACAAGTTTTGTCATGATGGCGTGTGGGAGTTGCGCATCGATGTAGGTGCCGGCTACCGCATCTATTATGCGATTGCCGACGGGCAGATCATTTTATTGCTGTGCGGCGGCGCAAGCGCGAGGCGACAAGCGTACCCAATCGAAAGATATCGAATACGCCTGTGCCTGCTGGCACGACTGGAAGGAGAGAGGACATGAGCAAACCACCGAGAGACCGCTCGCATGACGAGGCGATGGCCGAGCTGTACCGCGACGATCCCGATCTGGCCCTTGAATTGATCAACAATATCCTCGCCGATGGCGACCACGGCGAACTGCTGGCCGTGCTGCGCCAGCTGACGCGCGCCTTTGGCGGCGTGCCCGCCGTGGCGCAGGCGGCCAAGCTCAATCCTACCCAGCTGTACCGCACCCTGTCGCCCGAGGGCAATCCATCGCTGAGCACCCTGACGGCCATCCTCGATGCCATGGGCTTGCGCCTGGCCGTGGAACCCAGGCAGCCGGAACGCTCGTTTCCCGCGCCGGCCGCCTGAGTCCATGGTTGTCGCTTAAAACTCGACAGGGCGCGCCTCGCGCATCGCCTGCGTCATGGCCAGGCCGATGCGCGTCGCTTCCGTCGCGTCGTGCAAGGTCAATGACAAGGTGCGCCGGCCCAGCGCCGCATCGGTGAACTCCTGCGCCTCGATCAGGAAGGCATCGGCGAAGCGGGCATAGAAGTCCGGCGTGCATTCGTTGCGCACGCCGTGCGCATCAGAAATTTCCACCCTGTTCAGGCGCGGATTGCTGCCGACGGCCAGGCGGCCGCCCGTGCCGAACACTTCCGTCAGGGTTTCATGGCCGTGCGCCATGGTGCGCGAGGCCATGAAGCTGGCCATGCTGCCGTCGCCAAATTCGACGGTGGCCAGACCGTTGTCGACGTCGCCGAACGCTTGCAAGCCCGTGTGGATGGCGTTGGTGCCGCTCGCATACACGCGTTTGGGCACGGGATTGCCCAGCAGCCAGCGCGCCAGGTCGATATCGTGTACGCTGCAATCGAGAAAGATGCCGCCGCTGGTGGGGGCGAAGCGCATGAAGGCGCCGCTGGGGTCGTTCTGGTCGCACGTTTGCGAACGCACGAGATACGGCTTGCCTATCAGGCCCTGGACGATCTTTTGCTGCGCGTCGTGGTAGCTGGCGTCGAAACGCCGCACGAAGCCGATCATGACGGTCAGTTGCGGGTGGCGCGCCGCCTCCGCTTCCACCTTCAGGCAGTCGGCCAGGTCCAGCGATAGCGGTTTTTCGCAAAAGACGTGCTTGCCGGCGCGCAAGGCGGCGATGATCTGCTCCGCATGCAGCGAGGTGGGCGTGACGAGGAAGACGGCGTCCAGACCCGGGTGGGCCAGCAACGCGTCGTAATCGGCATAGCCGGTGGTGATGCCCAGCTGGCTGGCAGCCCAGTCCAGTTCGGGTTGCACGGGGCTGCAGGCGGCCACGACTTCGGCGTTCGGCACGCGCTGCGCCAGATTGATGGCGTGGCGCTGGCCCAGCCGGCCCAGGCCGACGATGCCGATTTTTAATGTTGGGGATGACATGGTGTCTCCAGGTATTTTTATTATTAGTTTACAAAGTGACCATGCGCTGTTCGCGCCACGACACGGTGGCCGCCTCGGCCAGTTCCAGTGCCTTCAAGCCATCGTGGACGGTGGTGCGCAGCGGCGTGCCGTGGGTGAGGGCGTCAAAGAAGTGCGCCATTTCCTGCGCGTAAGCCACGCGGTAGCGTTCCAGGAAGAAATCCTCGGGCTTGTCCACGCTGACGTTCACCGAGCCATAGGCCGTCACTTCCGTCGGCTTGTGATTGCCCGCCTGCAGCATGCCGGCGCTGCCCAGCACTTCGAAGCGCTGGTCATAGCCGTAGGCGGCGCGGCGCGAGGCATTGATCTGGCACAAGCGGCCCTTGGCCGTGCGGATGGTGACGACGGCCGTATCGAGGTCGCCCGCCTCGCCGATGGCCGGATCGACGAGGCAACTGCCCGTGGCGTGCACGCTGACGGCTTCGTCGTCGAGTATCCAGCGGAAGATGTCGAAATCGTGGATCAGCATATCCTTGAAGATGCCGCCCGAGACCTTGATGTAGCTGACGGGCGGCGGACCGGGGTCGCGGCTGGTGACGATGAGTACTTCCGGCGTGCCGATCTCGCCCGCTGCGATGCGTGTCTTGACGGCATTGAAGGTGGGGTCGTAGCGGCGCTGGAAGCCCAGCATGCACAGCACCTCGGCTTCCTTGACGGTGGCGGCGCAGGCGCGTGCCCGGTCCAGCGTCAAATCGACGGGCTTTTCGCAAAAGATGGCCTTGCCGGCGGCGGCCGAGCGCAGGATCAGGTCCGCGTGCGTGTCCGTGCTGGAGGCGATGACGACGGCCTTGACTGCCGGGTCGGCCAATGCCGCTTCGACAGTCGCGCTGCTGCCGCCATGCAGGCCGGCCAGCGCGGCCGCCGCTTCCTGGTTGACGTCGACGACGTACTTGAACTGCACGCCGGGCTGGGCGGCCAGGTTGGCCGCGTGGATTTTGCCGATGCGTCCGGCGCCGAACAACGCTACTTCAATCATCATGTTCTCCTGGGGTGTGGATTTCTTCGATGTCGAGCTCTAATTTGTAGGCCAGCGCGATGAACAGCGCCTGGCACAGGCAGATGGTGCTGGTCAGCGAGCGGAAGGCGAAGGCGCTGCCCTCGGTGACGGTGAGCAGCGCGTCGGCGGCCCGCGCGAGCGGGGCCAGTTTGCTGTCGGTAATCACCAGGACCTTGGCGCCCTTGTCTTGCGCCGCCTTGATGCACTGCTGGGTTTCCTTGCCGTAAGGCGAGAAACTGATGGCGATCGCCACATCGCGTTCGCGCACGCTGCGCATCTGTTCGCGGTGCATGCCGCCCAGTCCGCTAATCAGGTGCACGCGCTTGTCCGTGTGCTCGAGCGCGTAGGCGATGTAGGAGGCGATCGGGAACGACCGGCGCACGCCGATCACATAGATGTTTTCCGCTTTCAGCAGCAGGTTGACGGCCGCTTCCAGCTGGGCATCGTCGAGTCCCGCGGCCAGGTCGTCGAGACCGGCGCGGCTGGCGCCGACGAATTCGCGCGTCAGGTCGCCCGCGCTGAGCGCGGCGTCGCGCGTGGAAATGAGCTTGCGGATGCGCTGCTGATAGTCGGGCGTGGCGCCGGCCTGGTCCGTGTACGCCTGGCGGAACACGTCCTGCATTTCGGAAAAGCCCGTGTAGCCGAAGCGCTGCGCGAAACGCACGATGGCCGACGGCTGCACGTCGCAGGCGGCGGCGATGTCGCTGATACGCTCGAGCATCAGGCTGGCCCGGTGCTTTTCAATGTATTGCGCGATGACTTTCAACTGGCGCGACAGGTTGTCGTACTCGGCGGCAATGTGCTGCATCAGCTGTTCGATGGGGGCGGTGGCTGCCATGATTTTTTCCTCGGTGTGCTTGCTGGGCCGCGTCATTGGTGCGGCTGGTTCTGGCGAGAATTATAGGAGGGAATCTTGGAAATAGAAACGATTTTCTATTTAAATATATTTTGAAAATTTTATTGCATTTGTCTTTTTTGTGGCCTAAGCTGTGCGCAGTGCATCGGTTCGCGTGCCGCAAGGCCGGGCCGGTGACACCCTTCATAAAAGCTCGCAACTATAAAAATTAATCCGTCTAGGAGACATTCATGCATAGCAATAAAAGCAAGGGTTTGATGAAGTGCCTGGCCATCGCCAGCCTGGGCCTGAGCCTGGGTTTGAGCACGGGCGCCAGTCATGCTGCCGGCGAGAAATTCGTCATGGTCAGCCATGCGCCGGACTCCGATTCCTGGTGGAATACCATCAAGAACGCCATCAAGCAAGCCGGTGAAGATTTCAACGTGTCCGTCGACTACCGCAATCCGCCAAATGGCGACCTGGCCGACATGGCGCGCCTGATCGAGCAGTCCGCCGCGCGCAACTATGATGGCTTGATCGCCGACATCGCCGACTTCAGCGTGCTGCAAAAACCGCTGGGTACGGTCGTGGCGAAGAAAATCATGCTCGTGACCATCAATTCGGGGACCATCGCGCAAAGCGAACAGTTGAAAGCCATCATGCACGTGGGCCAGCCCGAGTATGACGCGGGCCTGGGCGCCGGCAAGCGCGCCAAGGAAGCGGGCATCAAATCATTCGTGTGCGTGAATCACTATGCGATGAATGCGTCGTCGTTCGAACGCTGCCGCGGTTTTGCCGATGCGCTCGGCGTCGATTTCAAATCGTCCACGCTCGACACCAATGGCGTCGATCCTGGCGTGATCGAAAGCAAGGTCAGCGCCTATCTGCGCAGCAATCCGAAGACCCAGGCCGTGCTGGCGCTGGGACCGGATTCGGCGCCGGCCGCCATGCGTGCCGTCGAAAAGCTGGGCCTGAAAGGCAAGATGTACTTTGCCAGCTTCGACTTGTCGGAAGAAATCGCCAAGGGTATCAAGGATGGCAGCATCCAGTTCGCCATCGACCAGCAGCCCTACCTGCAAGGCTACATTCCCGTCGCCGTGATGGCCATCATGAAACAGCAAAAAATTACTGACCTGGCCAAGGTCAAGGAAATCCTGATCGCCAATCCGAAATACCAGGCGCGCCTGGCCGAATACGGTCTGACGCCCATCTACGGCCCGCGCCACATCAGCTCCGGCCCCGGTTTCGTGACCAAGGAAAACATCGCCAAGGTCGAAAAATACGCCGGTCAATACCGCTAATCCACACAGTCGCCACCAGGAGTTGCCCAGCGCCGCACCGCCTCCCGCGGGCGGCGCATGGGAGGAACACGCCTGGCGCCAGCGATGCTGGCAGGAAAGTAATCGGAATTGGTAACAAGTATCACTGAAAGGACTTCGTATGACTGCGCTCAAATCCAGCCTGGCTAGCCCCGGCATGAATCCTCCTCCGCCTCCCGGCGCCTCCAGCAAGCCAGTTGCCGCCGCCGACGAGCGCGTGGGCACGACCAGCTGGGTCAAACGGTTTTTCGGCCGCCCCGAGTTTGCCTCGATTTCCGGCGCGGTGCTCGTGTTTGCCTTCTTTGTCATCACGGCCGGCGATTCCGGCATGTTCAACCTCGATGGCGTCGTCAACTGGATGCAAGTGGCGTCTTACCTGGGCATCATCGCCATCGGCGCCTGCCTGTTGATGATCGCCGGTGAATTCGACCTGTCGATCGGTTCCATGATCGGCTTTGCCGGCATGATGATCGCCATCCCGACGATTTATTTCCACTGGCCATTGTGGGCCGCCATCGTGTTCGCCTTTGCCGGTTCCATGGCGCTGGGCTGGCTCAACGGCTATATCGTTATCAAGACACGCTTGCCATCGTTCATCGTGACCCTGGCATTCCTGTTCATCCTGCGCGGCTTGACCCTGGCCCTGTCGATCATGTTCGCCAACCGCACCATCGTCAGCGGCGTGGGCGACCTGGCGGCGCAGGACTGGCTGGCCAGTCTGCTGTTCCACGGCAACGTCGCCACCGGCCTGTTCCAGTGGATGGGCGCGCATGGCTGGATCGCCGTGCTCGACGACGGCTCGCCGCTGGTGAAAGGCGTGCCGAAAGTCATCGCCTGGTGGCTGGTGCTGGCCGCCGGCGCCGCATTCGTATTGTCGCGTACCCGTTTCGGCAACTGGATGTTTGCCGTCGGCGGCGACGCCAATGCGGCCAAGAATGTGGGTGTGCCGGTGCGCAAGGTAAAGATTTCCCTGTTTGTCTTCACGGCCTTCTGCGCCTGCCTGTTTGCCACCTTGCAAGTATGCGACGTGGGTTCGGCCGCCGCCGACCGGGGCATGCAAAAGGAATTCGAAGCCATCATCGCGGCCGTCATCGGCGGCGCCCTGTTAACGGGCGGCTACGGTTCCGTCGTCGGCGCCTGCTTTGGCGCGCTGATCTTCGGCGTGGTGCAGATCGGCATCACTTATACCAACATCAATTCGGACTGGTTCCGCGTATTCCTCGGCGTGATGCTGCTGATCGCGGTGCTGTTCAATAACTTTGTACGCTCACGCGTCACGGAAGCGAGATAAATCATGAGCGAGCATATTCTTGCCCTGGAAAATGTCAGCAAGCGCTTCGGCTCCGTGCTGGCCTTGCAAAACATCACCATGCGCTTGCGCGAGGGGGAGGTTCATTGTTTGCTGGGCGACAACGGCGCCGGCAAGTCCACCCTGATCAAGACCCTGGCCGGCGTGCACAAGCCCACCGATGGCCAATACCTGGTCGATGGCAAGCCCGTCGTCTTCAATTCGCCCAGCGAAGCGCTGGACATGGGCGTGGCCACCGTTTACCAGGATCTGGCGCTGGTGCCGCTGCTGTCCGTGGCGCGCAATTTCTTCATGGGCCGCGAGCCGATGAAAAAGCTGCTGGGTCTGGTGCCCGTGATGGATATCGACTATGCGGCCGACACGGCGCGCGACAAGCTGGCCGAGATGGGCATCATGGTGCGCGACCCGCACCAGGCCATCGGCACCATGTCGGGCGGCGAAAAGCAGTGCCTGGCCATTGCCCGCGCCATCCACTTCGGCGCCCGCGTGCTGATCCTTGATGAACCGACGGCCGCCCTGGGCGTGAAACAATCGTTCAATGTACTGAAACTGATCTACAAGGCGCGCGAGCGCGGCATTTCCGTGATCTTTATTACGCATAATGTGCACCATGCATATCCGGTCGGCGACTCGTTCACGTTGCTGAACCGGGGCAAGTCGCTGGGCACCTTCACCAAGGATACGGTGAGCAAGGATGCCTTGCTGGACATGATGGCGGGCGGTGCGGAAATGCAAACGCTGATGAGTGAACTCGACGGTGTCACGATTTAAGGATAGCCATGAATAATTCCACACAATTTGCCCAGGGCCGCGCGCTGGACGTGATCTGTCTGGGCCGCCTGGCGGTGGACCTGTACGCGCAGCAGATCGGCAGCTCCCTGGAAGACGCCACCAGTTTCGCCAAATACCTGGGCGGCTCGTCGGCCAACATCGCCTTCGGCACGGCCAGGCTGGGCTTGAAGTCGGCCATGCTGTCGAAAGTGGGCGACGACCACATGGGCCGTTTCTTGACGGATACCTTGGCCAAAGAAGGCTGCGACGTCAGTCACGTCGGCATCGACCGCGAGCGGCTCACCGCCCTCGTCATGCTGGGCATCAAGGACAAGAACACGTTCCCGCTGATTTTCTACAGGGAAAATTGCGCCGATATGGCCATCGAAGCGTCCAGCGTCGACGCCGCCTTTATCGCATCCAGCAAGGCGCTGTTGATCACCGGCACGCATTTTTCGACGAGCGCCATGCATGGCGTCAGCACGCAGGCATTGAAACTGGCGCGCGCCAATAATGTACGCACCGTGCTCGACATCGATTACCGGCCCGTGCTGTGGGGCTTGTCCGGCAAAGCGGATGGCGAAACGCGTTTCGTCTCGAACGAAGGCGTGACGCGTCACTTGCAGGCCATCCTGCCTCATTTTGATTTGATCGTCGGCACGGAAGAGGAATTCATGATCGCCGGCGGCGGCGCCGACATCATGGCGTCCCTGCGCGCCGTGCGGGCCGCCACCCTGGCCACCCTTGTCGTCAAGCGCGGCCCGCTGGGCAGCGCCGTTATCGACAACGTGGTGCCGGCCAGTCTGGATGACGCGTATAACTACCGTGGCGTGCGCGTGGAAGTGCTGAACGTGCTGGGCGCGGGCGACGCTTTCCTGTCGGGATTCCTGAAAGGCTGGCTGCGCGGCGAGGATTACGAGGCCTGCTGCCGCTACGCGAACGGCTGCGGCGCCCTCGTCGTGTCGCGCCACGGCTGCGCGCCGGCCATGCCGTCGCCCGTCGAGCTCGACTATTTCCTGGCCCATGCGGCAAAGCTGCGGCAGCCGGACCAGGACGCCACCTTGTCGCGCTTGCACCGCACGACGGTAGCGCGCAAGCAGTGGAACGAGCTGTGCGTGTTTGCCTTCGATCACCGCACGCAATTCTTTGAACTGGCGCAACAGACGGGCGCGCCCGAAGCGGCCATTGCGGCCTTGAAGCAATTGATGGTGCAAGCCGTGGCGCAGACGGAAACGGCCTTGCAACTGGCTGGCAAGACGGGTGTGCTGATCGATGGCCGTTATGGCGTCGATGCGCTCAACGATGCGACGGGGCGGGGCTGGTGGATAGGCCGCCCTGTGGAATTGCCGGGCTCGAATCCGCTGCAATTCGACTGGGGCCGCTCCATCGGTTCGCACCTGCTCAGCTGGCCGAAGGAACACGTGATCAAATGCCTGGTGCAACTACACCCGGACGATGCCGTGGAAAACCGCCTGGAGCAGGAAGCGCAAATCAAGGCCCTGTACGACGCGGCGCAAGTGAGCGGTCACGAACTGTTGCTCGAAGTCATACCGTCGGAAGCCTTGCCGCACAGTGAAGACACGGTCTTGCGCGCCGTCAAGCGCTTGTACAACCTGGGCATCTACCCGGAATGGTGGAAGCTGGAAAGCATGTCAGCCCAGCAATGGCAAGCCATCGATGCCCTCGTGCACGAGCGCGATCCGTATTGCCGTGGCGTCGTATTACTTGGCTTGAACGCACCGATCGCCGCCCTGGCCGACAGTTTTGAACAGGCCAGTGCCAGCAGCACCTGCCGCGGCTTCATGGTGGGGCGCACCATCTTCCAGGAACCGAGCCGCCGCTGGCTGGCCGGCGAACTCGACGATGCGGGCCTGATCGCCGCCGTGCGCGCCAACTTCGAGCAGCTTATTTCGCTGTGGCAGCGTACGCGCAACCGCCTGGAGCGTGCGGCATGAGCGCCACGATTCGTTTAACCATGGCGCAGGCGCTGGTGCGCTACTTGTCGGTATTGCGCACGGAAGAGGGCGAACCTGTGTTCGGCGGNCGCCCCATCTTCCAGGAACCGAGCCGCCGCTGGCTGGCCGGCGAACTCGACGATACTGGCCTGATCGCCGCCGTGCGCGCCAATTTCGAGCAGCTTATTTCGCTGTGGCAGCGTACGCGCAACCGCCTGGAGCGTGCGGCATGAGCGCCACGATTCGTTTAACCATGGCGCAGGCGCTGGTGCGCTACTTGTCGGTATTGCGCACGGAAGAGGGCGAACCTGTGTTCGGCGGCGCCTTCGCCATCTTTGGCCACGGTAACGTCGCCGGCATGGGCGAGGCGCTGTACCAGTACCGTGACCAATTTCCCACCTACCGCGCCCACAACGAGCAGGCGATGGCGCACTCGGCCATCGCCTACGCGAAAGCCCACATGCGCCGGCGCATGATGGCGGTGACCACTTCCATCGGTCCCGGTGCCACCAATTTGCTAACGGCGGCTGCCTTGGCCCACGTCAACCGCCTGCCCGTGCTCTTGCTGCCCGGTGACGTGTTTGTCTCGCGCGCACCGGACCCCGTCTTGCAGCAGCTGGAAGATGGCACGGATGGCAGCGTCTCCGTCAACGATGCTTTTAAACCTTTGTCGCGTTACTTCGACCGCATCGTGTATCCGGAGCAGTTGCTGACAGCCTTGCCGCGCGCGATTGCCGCCTTGACGGACCCGGCCGCCTGCGGTCCCGTGACCTTGTCCCTGCCGCAAGACGTGCAAACGATGGCCTACGATTATCCGGCCGATTTCTTCGAACCGAGGACCGTGCGTGTGCGCGCCGTGCCGCCCGTCGAGCAGGAATTGGAAGAGGCGGCGTTGCTGTTGAAAAATGCGAAACAGCCCTTGATCGTCGCCGGTGGCGGCGTGCTGTACGGCCAGGCCGGCGCCGCCCTGCAGGCGTTTGCCGAACGGCACGGCATTCCCGTGGCGGAAACCCAGGCCGGCAAAAGTTCCTTGCCGTGGGACCACCCCTTGCAGCTGGGCGCCATCGGCGTCACCGGTTCGCCCGCCGCGAACGCGCTGGCGGCGGACGCGGACGTGGTGCTGGCCGTCGGCACGCGCCTGCAGGATTTCACGACCGGTTCCAACTCCCTGTTTGCGCAGGCGCAACTGGTCAGCCTGAACGTCAACAGTTTCGATGCGCTGAAACGGCGCGGCCTGGGTGTCCAGGCGGACGCGACGCTTGGTTTGCAGGGCTTGTCGCGGCTGCTGGGTGGCTGGCACAGCGCGGGCCAGTGGCTGGAGCGGGCGCAGCAGGAGGCGCATGCGTGGCGCGCCACCGTGCTGGCCATTACCGGCAAACGGGAAGTGGCCGGCTTGCCATACGACGGCGAAGTCATCGGCGCCGTGCAGCGTTCCTCCAAGGATTCCACCACCCGCGACATTGTCGTCTGCGCGGCCGGTACCTTGCCGGCCGAGCTGCACAAGCTGTGGAGAACATCGACACCGGGCGGCTACCATATGGAATACGGCTACTCGTGCATGGGTTATGAAATCGCCGGCGGCCTGGGCGTCAAGATGGCGNCCCGCGACATTGTCGTCTGCGCGGCCGGTACCTTGCCGGCCGAGCTGCACAAGCTGTGGAGAACATCGACACCGGGCGGCTACCATATGGAATACGGCTACTCGTGCATGGGTTATGAAATCGCCGGCGGCCTGGGCGTCAAGATGGCCAAGCCGGATGCCGAGGTCATCGTCATGGTGGGCGACGGCAGCTATCTGATGATGAATTCGGAAATCGCCACCTCCGTCATGCTCGACAAAAAACTGATTATTGTCGTGCTCGACAACCGCGGCTATGGCTGCATCAACCGCCTGCAGCAGGCGTGCGGCAATGCCTCGTTCAACAATATGTTGCCCGACAGCGCACCGCGCATCGACTTCGCCCTGCATGCGCGGTCGCTGGGCGCGCTGTCCGAACACGTTGCCAGTATCGCCGAGCTGGAACAGGCGATGCTGCGCGCCCGCGCCGCTGCGCGCACCTATTTGATCTGCATCGACACGGACGACACGCGCACGACGCAAGAGGGCGGTTGCTGGTGGGAAGTGGCCGTGCCCGAAGTGTCGACTCAGCCCGGCGTGCAAGCTGCGCGTGCCCGTTCGACACGGACGACACGCGCACGACGCAAGAGGGCGGTTGCTGGTGGGAAGTGGCCGTGCCCGAAGTGTCGACTCAGCCCGGCGTGCAAGCTGCGCGTGCCCGTTATGAAAATGATCGCCTGAAACAAAGGAATTGAAATGACTACCTGGAATGTACGCATCGGCATCAACCCGATCTCGTGGATGAACGACGATTTGCCCAGCCTGGGCGGCGAGACCCCGCTGGAAACGGCGTTGAAAGAGGGCGCCGAGATCGGCTATGTGGGCTTTGAACTGGGCAACAAGTTTCCGAAAGATGCCCCGGCCCTGAACGCCGTGCTGGGCAAATACCATCTCGCCTGCGTCTCCGGCTGGTATTCGGGCCGCCTGGCGCAGCGCTCGGTGGAAGAAGAGATCGCTTCTGTTGGCCCGCATTTACGTTTACTTGCCGACAGCGGCGCCACCGTCATGGTCTACGGCGAAGTGGCCGACGCCATCCAGGGCGAAGCGCGCCCCTTGTATAAACGCCCGCGTTTCCAGACGCAGCAGCAATGGCAGGACTACGCGGATAAATTGACGGCGTTTGCCGCCCACTTGCTGGCGCACGGCGTGCGCCTGGCCTACCACCACCACATGGGCGCCTACGTGGAAACGCCGGCCGACGTGGACCAATTGATGGCCTTGACGGGAGCCGAGGTCGGCTTGCTGTTCGACACGGGCCACATCACCTTTGCCGGCGGCGACGCCTTGGCGGTGCTGAACAAGCATATCGATCGGATTTGCCACGTGCATTGCAAGGACGTGCGGCCCAACGTGGTGAAACTGGCCCGCAATGGCCACTGGAGTTTCTTGCAGGCCGTCATCAATGGCGCCTTTAGCGTACCCGGCGACGGCTGCATCGACTTCCCCGCGATTTTGACGCGGCTGTATCTGCACGGCTACGCAGGCTGGCTGGTGGTGGAAGCGGAGCAAGATCCGGCCGTGGCCCCCAGCTATCAATATGCGAAGATGGGCCACGATTACCTGGCGCGACTGGTCGACGCGATTCCCCGCCTGGGTCGGGAGGCGGCATGAGCCCGCTGCTGGTCAAGGCAAAGTCCGGTTCCACCATCGTCGAAGTCACGCCGGCATCGGCCGGCTGGACGCACGTGGGCTTTGCCGCGCACAGGTTGCAGGCCGGCGAACACATCAGCCTGGAGACGGGCCGCCGCGAACTGTGCCTCGTCGTGCTGACGGGCACGGTTACTGTCCGGGCCGGCGAACACGAATGGCGCGCGATCGGCAAGCGTCAAAGCGTCTTCGAGGACGTCTCGCCCTATGCCGTGTATGTGCCATTGGAAACAGCGGTCAGCATCACTGCGGAGAGCAAGGCTGAAGTGGCCCTGTGCAGCGCGCCGGCCACGACCAAGCGCCCGGCGCGCCTCATCGAGCCGGCCAGCATGACGCGTTCCGTGCGCGGCCAGGGCGCGAATACCCGCTATGTGTGCGACATCCTGCCGCAGACGGAAGAGGCGGACGGCTTGCTGGTGGTCGAGGTTGTGACGCCGTCCGGCCATTCCTCCAGCTATCCGCCGCACAAGCACGACAGCGACAATGTGCCGCTGGAAAGCTCGCTGGAAGAAACGTATTACCACCGCCTTCATCCCGAACAGGGCTTTGCCTACCAGCGCGTCTATACGGATGACCGCTCCATCGACGAAGCCATGGCCGTGGAAAACCACGACGTGGTGATGGTGCCCAGGGGCTATCACCCCGTTACCGTGCCGTATGGCTACGACGGCTATTACCTGAACGTGATGGCCGGTCCCAAACGGGTCTGGCATTTTAAAAACGATCCGGCCCATGACTGGCTGATGACGAAATAACCAAGGACAAGACAATGACGACCCCGATGATCGGCCACTTTATTGGTGGCAACCCCATGGCCTCGCGCTCGGAGCGCACGAGCGAGGTGTTCAATCCCGCCACGGGCGCCGTGACGGCCAAGGTGGCGCTGGCCACGCCAAGCGAGCTGAACGCGGCCGTGGCCGCCGCCCATGCGGCTTTTCCCGCCTGGTCGCAAACCTCGCCGCTGCGCCGCGCCCGCGTCATGTTCAAATTCAAGGAGTTGCTGGAGCAAAACGCCGACAGGCTGGCCGAGCTGATCACGCGTGAACACGGCAAAGTGTTTACGGATGCGAAAGGGGAAGTGACGCGCGGCATCGAAGTGGTGGAGTTTGCCTGCGGCATNCCCGCGTCATGTTCAAATTCAAGGAGTTGCTGGAGCAAAACGCCGACAGGCTGGCCGAGCTGATCACGCGTGAACACGGCAAAGTGTTTACGGATGCGAAAGGGGAAGTGACGCGCGGCATCGAAGTGGTGGAGTTTGCCTGCGGCATCCCGCAGATGATGAAGGGCGAGTATTCGGAACAGGTGGCCGGCGGCATCGATGCCTGGTCGATCCGCCAGGCGCTCGGGGTGTGCGTCGGCATCACGCCGTTCAACTTTCCCGTGATGGTGCCGATGTGGATGTTTCCGATGGCGATTGCCTGCGGCAATACCTTCGTGCTGAAACCGTCGGAGCGCGACCCGTCGGCCAGCCTGCTGCTGGCCCAATTGCTGACGGACGCGGGCTTGCCGGACGGCGTCTTCAACGTGGTGCAGGGCGACAAGGAAGCGGTCGACGGCTTGCTGCACCACCCGGACGTGCGCGCCGTCAGCTTCGTCGGCTCCACGCCGATCGCCGAGTATATTTATGCGACGGGCTGCGCCCAGGGCAAGCGCGTGCAAGCTTTGGGTGGCGCGAAAAACCACATGGTCGTCATGCCCGACGCGGACATTCCCCAGACGGTCGACGCCCTGATGGGCGCCGCGTTTGGTTCGGCCGGCGAGCGCTGCATGGCCATTTCCGTCGTCGTGGCGGTCGGCAATGTGGCGGATCAATTGGTGGACGCCTTGGTGCCGCGCATCGCGGCGTTAAAGATCACGCAGGGCATGGATTTGTCCGCCGAAATGGGCCCCGTGGTGACGCAGGTGCACAAGGACAAGATCGCCGGCTATATCGCCACGGGCGTGCAGGAAGGCGCCAAGCTCATCTGCGACGGGCGCGGCTTCGTGCTGCCAGGTCACGAGCGCGGCTTTTTCCTCGGCGGCAGCCTGTTCGACCATGTCACGCCCGAGATGACCATCTACAAGGAAGAAATTTTCGGTCCCGTCTTGTGTATCGTGCGCGTGCCCGATTTCGCCACGGCGCTGGACCTGGTCAACGCGCATGAATACGGCAACGGCACGGCCATCTACACGCGCGACGGCAATACGGCGCGCGAATACACGCACCGGGTGCAGGTCGGCATGGTGGGCGTCAACGTGCCGATTCCCGTGCCGATGGCCTTCCACAGTTTCGGCGGCTGGAAGCGCAGCCTGTTCGGCGACCACCATGCGCACGGCCCGGAAGCGGTGCGCTTTTATACGAAACAAAAGGCCGTCACCCAGCGCTGGCCCGCTTCGACGGCGGCCGGGGCCGAGTTTGCCATGCCGACCCTTAAGTAACTGCTTTCCATAAAAAAAGCTGGTTCGCTTCTTGCTTGCTGCAATGGCTGTGTTTAGCCATTGCAGATCGCTCCCATGACGTCCAGCCGTACCCAGCCTTTGCGCATCGTCGTCGTCAATACCATCGTCGAGCACGGTGTGCACGCGGATGCGGCCTTGGCTGCCCAAGTGCAGCGTGGCAATGCCTTGCGCATCGGCTTGCTGGAATCGGGCTATGATATCGTCGCCTCCCTGCCAGCCGACCTCTACCTTCCCGAGCGCATCGCGCAGCTGCAGCCTGACCTCATCATCATCGACGCCGAATCGGATGCGCGCGACGTGCTCGAGCACATCGTCATCGCCACGCGCGACGAGCGCCGCCCCATCGTATTATTTACCGAAGACGGCGCCACGGCCAGCATCGACGCGGCCATGGCGGCCGGCGTCTCCGCCTACATCGTGGCCGGCTTGCATGCCGAGCGCATCTTGCCCGTGCTGAACGTGGCCCTCGCACGCTTTCGCCAGGAAGAAAAATTGCGCGCCGAATTGCACGACACCCGGCACAAGCTGCTTGAGCGCAAGGTGATCGAACGGGCCAAGGGCTTGTTGATGACGCATCACGGCTTGACGGAAGAGCAGGCCTACCAGCGCTTGCGCAGCATGGCCATGAACAAGAAACTTAAGCTGGCGGAAATCGCCCAGCGTATCCTCGACGTGGAGGACTTGCTGGGATGAATCGTCCATTTTCTGACACATGCTGGTGCAGTGCACCATTGCGGTGCGTTTCCAGCCGCCATGAACCGGGCAGGTACAGGCACGCTCCTTGCTGCGTGAAGGTGAGATCCTTGCCCACGGTGGCATGGCAAAATAGTACTTATCGGCAAGGAATGGTATGACAGAGAAAATGGCGGACAGTGCCCAGGTGATGCGCACCCTGCAGCCGGAAAAACAGACGATACGCATCGGCTACCTGCCGCTGACCGATTGCGCCTCGCTGGTGATGGCGTCGAAGCTGGGTCTCGATGAGAAATACGGCATCAAGATCGAACTGAGCCGGGAGATGTCGTGGGCCGGCGTGCGCGACAAATTGCATAACGGCGAACTCGACGCGGCCCATGTGTTGTACGGCCTCGTGTATGGCGTGCAGATGGGCATCGGCGGGCAGCAGCGCGACATGGCCGTGTTGATGAATCTCAATCACAGCGGCCAGGCTGTCACCTTGTCGGCGGCGCTGGCGCGCGAGGGCGCCCACGATGGTCCCACCCTGGCGCGGCATATGCGCGCCACGGCGCGGCCGTTTGCGTTTGCGCATACTTTCCCGACAGGCAACCATGCGATGCTGCTGCAATACTGGCTGGCCGCGCAGGGCATCGATCCGCTGCGCGACGCGCGCGTGATGACGGTGCCGCCGTCGCAGATGGTGGCCGCCTTGCGCGCGGGCCAGATGGATGGTTTTTGCGCCGGCGAGCCGTGGGGCTACAAGGCCATCGTCGAGGGCGTGGGCGTGACGGCCATCACCAGCGGACAGATCTGGCCCGGCCATCCGGGCAAGGTGCTGGGCACCAGCGCCGCGTTTGCGCAGCAGCATCCGAACAGCTGCCGCGCCCTGATCGCCGCCGTGCTCGAGGCGGGACGCTGGATCGACGCCAGTGACGCCAACCGGCTGGCCATGGCGGCCACCTTGGCCGAGCCCGCTTACCTGAACACGCCGCAGGAAACGCTGGCGCCGCGCATCCTCGGCCATTATCAGGATGGCCTGGGCAAGACCTGGGACGAGGCGCATGGCTTGCAATTTTATGGTGATGGCGCCGTCAATTTCCCGTATCTGTCCGACGGCATGTGGTTCATGACCCAGCACCGTCGCTGGGGCTTGCTGCGCGACGAACCCGATTACCTGGCGGTGGCAAGGCAAGTCAACCGCATCGACCTGTACCGACAGGCGGCGGAGCTGACGGCCACGCCCGTACCAAAATCCCCCATGCGCAGCTCGACCCTGTGCGACGGGGTCGTCTGGGACGGCAGCGCGCCGGAAGCGTACGCGGCGGCGTTTGCCATCGGCCATTTTTTCTGACTGGAGACTGCATCATGGCGCAATGTGGAAGCGTGACTTTGGTCGGTGCCGGTCCCGGCGATCCGGACCTGTTGACAGTAAAAGCCGTGAAGGCCATCGCCAGCGCCGACGTAGTGCTGATCGACGACCTCGTCAATCCGGCCGTCCTTGCCCATGCGGCACAGGGCGTGCGCGTGGTCGAGGTGGGCAAGCGGGGTGGCTGCGCCTCCACGCCGCAAGCGTTCATCGAGCGCCTGATGCTGGCCGAGGCGCGCGCCGGCTTGCACGTGGTGCGCCTGAAAGGGGGCGACCCGTATCTGTTCGGACGCGGCGGCGAAGAGCGCGCGTATTTGCGCAGCCACGGCGTGGCCGTCGAGGTGATACCCGGCATCAGCAGCGGCCTGGCCGCGCCGTCCGGCATCGGCGTGCCGCTGACGCACCGCGCCTGGAGCCAGGGCGCCATCTTCGTCACGGGCCACGGCAAGGATAGCGCCTCGGAGCCGAACTGGGCGGCCTTGGCGCAAAGCAAGCTCACCCTCGTCATCTACATGGGCGTGGCCAGGGTGGCGGCCATCCAGGCCGGCTTGCTGGCCGGCGGCATGGCGCCCGGCACGCCCGTGGCCGTGGTGCAATCGGCCAGCCTGCCGGGCCAGCGCCAGTTGCTGAGTACTTTGCAGGAGCTGCCCGCCGACTTGCTGGCAAGCGGCCTGGGCAGCCCCAGCATCATCGTCGTGGGCGAGGTGGTGCGTTGCGCCGATGCCTGGGATGACCATGGTGCCTGGCTGGCCGCCACCGTCTGAGCCTGCCCGCGTCTAGCGGATCGGCAGGGCCACGGGACGGATGGGCGCCGCGTCGCCGCCACGGAATTTCAGCGAGGCGCCGATGAAGGCGAACTGGTACACCTTGTCGCGCGACAGCGCTTCCAGGTCGACCAGTTCCAGGATGGGCGCGCCCTGCTGCGCCAGCAGATAGGTGTGCACGGGCAGGTAATTGTGCGCCACTTCGGACGGAAACGCCTCGAAACTGAGGTTGTCCGCACCCACTACCATGGCGCCGCCGTCTTCCACGAGGAATTTCGCCGCATCGAGCGACAGGCCAGGGGGATTGGCCATGTAGGCTGGCGCCTGCTCATAGTGCTGCATGCGACCCGTGCGTATCAGCACCACGTCGCCTTTTTCCAGCGTGATCTTCTGCTGCGCCAGCGCCGCGCGCAAGTCTTGCCGCGTGACCCGGTAATTGTCGGGCAGCTGCGATAAGCCCTTGGCCACCGCCACATCGATCAGCACGCCGCGCGCGACGATGGGCGGCAGTTTTTCCGCGCCCGTCACGGTCCAGCCCCGGTCGCCCAGGTACTGCTCTTCCGTAAAACCGTTCCAGATCTTGCCGTTCAGGCCGAAGTGGTTGAGCGCGTCGATATGCGTGCCCATGTGCGCATACATGGAGACGGCCGAGCCCGTGTAACTGACGTGGCGGTTCATGGCCTCGCCCACGTGCATGGAATCGGCCACCACGTTGCCCTTCGGCGTATGCGTCATCCACATCTGGTAGGGCGGGTCGCCGGCCGCCTGCCAGCTGGGCATGCCGACATAGAAATCGACGGCCAGGTCGTAGCTCTTGCCGCCGTCGATGCGCGCGAGGATGGCGGCGCGCGAGGCCGGCGTCATCAGGTTCAGGCGGCCGATCTCGTCTTTCGGACCCCAGGGGCTGATGCCCACGTCGGGCAGGGCGGCCTGCACTGGCCCTCCCAGCAGGGCCAGCAACAGGGCGGTCAGGGTGGTGGTTGGTTTGAACATGGAGCACTCCTCATGGCAGGTAAAGAAAGAAGTTGCCATCATATTGTTTTCCATTTCAATGATAATCAGCGATAAAATAATAAGATATTCAACCAGAAGGAAAGAATGATGGATGTCCTGGCGCACATGCGCGTATTTCGCGCGGTGGTCGAGCGCGACAGTTTCAGCAAGGCGGCGCTGGAACTGAACCAGTCGGCGGCGGCCGTCAGCAAGCAGGTGCGCCAGCTGGAAGAGCGGCTCGGCACCGTGCTGCTGGTGCGCACGACGCGGCGCATGAGCTTGTCGGACGGCGGGCGTGCCTACTATCTTGAATGCTGCCGCCTGCTCGACGAGGTCGATGCGCTGGAACTGGCCACGCGCGGCTGCGCCGGCAAGGTGGCGGGGCGGTTGCGCGTGAATGCGCCGTTGTCCTTCGGCCTGAAAGTGCTGTCGCCCCTGCTGCCCGCCTTCATGGCCCGCTACCCGGAAGTGAAGCTGGAGCTGACCTTGGACGACCGCCTGCGCGACGTGGTGGGCGAGGGCTATGACGTGTCGCTGCGCATCCGCGCCGTGCTGGCCGATTCGTCGCTGGTGGCGCGGCGCCTGGGCGACGTCGAGCAGATGATTTGCGCATCGCCGGCCTACCTGGCGCGGCGCGGCACGCCGGTGCGGGCACTGGACTTGCACGGCCACGATTGCCTCGCCTACCGCCTGGCCGACAGTCCCGGCGTCTGGCAGCTGGCCGGCCCGGAAGGGGCGAGCAGCATCGTGCTGCCCGTGCGCTTTTCCGCCGACAGCAGCCTGCTGCTGGCCGATATGCTGGTGGCGGGCATCGGCGTGGGGGCGCTGCCGTCGTTCGTCGCCGCGCCGCTGCTGGCCAGCGGCGCCCTGGTGCGCGTACTGCCGTCGCACGGCATGGCCAGGCGTGGCGTGTATGCCTTGACGCCCGATGGACGCCACGTGCAGGAAAAGGTGCGCGCCTTTTGCGACTTCCTGGCCGAGGCGCTGCAGCCGGCCCAGGCACCCGGTGTTTTCCAGGGCAACCATCGAGGGTAGCGATGGCACGCTTTTTTTCTTCCACAAGCGCGTCGGGCATGAGCTTTGATAGTATCCTCGTACTTGCTGGGCGGCCAGAGCGCCGCACATTCGAGGAAACCGGAATAAGCGATCGACAATGCACACTTTGAGCAAGGGCGGGGCGGTATCGGGCTTCAGGATATGGGCGGGTGGCCTGCTGCTGGCCCTGGCGGTGGGCGGTGCCCTGTATGCGGGCGCGGCGCGCACGGTCACTGACGACGCCGAACAGCGTTTCGACAATCTCACTCATGGCGCCCAGCATAGCCTGATCACGCGCGTAAAAAGCTATTCCGACCTGCTGCGCGGCCTTGAGGCCCTGTTCCGCACCAGCGAGCACCTGACGCGCCGCCAGTTCCACGATTACGTGGCCGGCCTCGATATCGCGCGCCAGTTCCCTGCCATCGAATCGGTCAACTACGCGGCGGCAGTCCCGTCAGCACAGCGCGCCGCCTTCATTGAGGCCGTGCGCCGTGACACCAGCCTGGCGCCGCGCGGCTATCCCGCTTTCACCATCCGGCCTGCGGGCGAGCGGCTTGAATACACGGTGCTCACCTACCTGGAGCCCGATTCCCTGCTGGCCGAACGCATGGGCGTCGATATCGGCGCCAACCCGCTGGTGGCGCAGTCGCTGGCGCAGGCGCGCGACAGCGGCCAGGTGAGCGCCTCGGGGCAGGTGATCATGATCAAGGGGCCGCCCGCGCATGTGGGCCTGGGCATGCGCCTGCCCGTGTACCGCAATGGCATGCCGCAGGGCAGCGTGGCCGAGCGCCGCGCCGCCTATCAGGGTTCCGTCGGCATCGGCTTTGGCGTGGCGCAGCTGGTGCACAGCGCGCTCGAACGCAGCGCCCTGGAACCGCTGCACCTGACCCTGTACAGCACCGCCGACCCGTTGCCGGCCCAGGGCGTGCTGCGCATCGCGCCGCAGGACCGACTGCTGTTCAACGATGACGGCGACCTGGCGGCGGCGCCGCCGCAGCCAGGCAGCGATGCCGACTATTTCGACCAGGTGCTGCCCGTCGCTTACCAGGGCGGCCTGTGGAAAGCCCATTTCCGCGTGCGCAAGGCGGAGCTGTACAGCCCCTTCGACCGCTATTTTCCATGGCTGGCGCTGGGCGTCGGCGTGGCCGGCACCCTGCTCATTTACGGCTATATCTTTACCCTGTACCGGTCGCGCCGCAACGCGGTGGCGCAGCGCACCCTGCTCGATACGGTGCTCGACAGCGTCGACGCCTACGTCTACATGAAGGATGCCGACCTGCGCTACCGCTACGTGAATGCGCGCACGGCAACCATTCTCGGCCGTCCCGCGGAGCAGCTGATCGGCCGCCAGGATGGCGAGTTGATGCTCGGCGATGCGGCCGCCGCCGCGCAGCTGACGGAGCGCCAGGTCTTCGACAGCGGCGCCAAGTTCGTCGGCGAGGAGCGCTTCATCGATGCGCAGGGCCAGGTGCATCACCTGTGGAGCGTGAAGGTGCCGCTGGGCTTGCCCGGTCCCGTCACGGGCCTGATCGGCCTGTCCACCGACGTGACGGAACTGCACCGCCTGAAAGAGCAGGCCGACGCGGCCAGCCAGGCCAAGAGCGACTTCCTGTCGAACATGAGCCATGAAATCCGCACGCCGATGAACAGCATCATCGGCATGGCGCACCTGGCGCTGAAATCGGTGGCCGACGCGCGCCAGCGCGACTATCTGCAGAAAATCTTCCATTCGGGTCAGCACTTGCTGGGCCTGATCAACGACATCCTCGATTTTTCCAAGATCGAGGCGGGCAAGCTGGAGCTGGAAGTGCTGGACTTCCGTCTCGATACCCTGCTGGCGAACATCGCCAGCCAGCTGGGCGACGCGGCCGCCGTCAAGGGCCTGGCGCTGCAGTTCGATATCGCGTCCGAGCTGCCGCAGCGCTGGCGCGGCGACCCGCTGCGCCTGGAGCAGGTCTTGCTGAACCTGACCAGCAATGCCATCAAGTTCTCCGACAATGGCAGTGTCTTCTTGCGCGTGCGCCAGTCCGAGGAGCGCGCCAGCCATGCCATGCTGCGCTTCGAGGTGCAGGACCGGGGCATCGGCATGAACCAGGAAGAGGTGGCGCAGCTGTTCCGCTCCTTCCACCAGGCCGACCCGTCGACCACGCGCAAGTATGGCGGCAGCGGCCTGGGGCTGGTGATCAGCAAGCAGCTGGTGGAACTCATGGGCGGCAAGGTGGGCGTGTACAGCCAGCCGGGCCTGGGCAGCACCTTCTGGTTCACGGCGCGCCTGGAAAAAAGCGCGCAGGGGGCCGACGAACGCATCGCCGAAGTGGAGCCGGAAGTACTGGGCGTGATACGCGGCGCCTCCATCCTGCTGGTGGAAGACAACATCTTCAGCCAGCAGGTGGGCTGCGAGCTGCTGGAAGACGCCGGCGCCACCGTCTGCGTCGCCAGCAATGGCCGCGAGGCGCTGGAATTGCTGGCCCGCCAGCGCTACGACTGCGTGCTGATGGACGTGCAGATGCCGGAGATGGACGGCTTCGAGGCGACGCGCCGCATCCGCGCCGACTCGAAACTTGCCGGCCTGCTGGTGATCGCCATGACGGCCAATGCGGGCAGCGAAGACCGTGCCCGCTGCCTGGAGGCGGGCATGGATGAATTCGTGACCAAGCCGATCGCCCCGAATCTGCTGTTTCACCTGCTGGCGAAATGGTTTCGCCTGCGTGGCGGCATTGGCGGCATCGGCCGCGACAGGCTGTCGGCGGCACCGACACCGCCGCCAGCGCCGCCATCGGACGCCGCGCTGGAATCGCGCGACACGGCCATCCTCGATCTGGCCACCCTGGCGCTCACGTTCAGCAATGACGCCGTGAAGATGCGCAAATACACCCAGCTGTTTCTCGACACGGCGCGCGACGGCATCGCCGAAATGGAGCAGGCCCTGGCGCTGGAAGACCTGGGCCGCCTGGCCGACCTGGGCCACCGCAGCAAATCGTCGGCGCTGGCCGTGGGCGCGCATGCTTTCGCCGCCCTGTGCCTATCGATCGAAGGCTTGCGCCTGGGCGGCGACATGCAGCAGGCGCGCGCCTTGCTGACGGCGCTCGGGCCGGCGCTGGCGCAGGTGGCGGAACAAATTTCCATGGAATTTGCCGCCAGCGACGCCCCTTGAGGCAGGCAGCGGCGATAATATGCGTTTGACGTCTCCGGTCACCCGGTCGGAGACGCGGCAACCCATCGGATCAGCATGCATACACCCGTCACGCCCGGCCTCCTCATCCTGCATGGCAACCAGCTGGAACAGCTGCGCGCCGCCGTCTTCCAGTGGCTGCGCCAGCATCCGCTGGCGCCGCTGGAAACGGACATCTTCCTGGTGCAGTCGAACGGCGTGGCCGAATGGCTGAAGATCGCCCTCGCCGAGGAGATGAAAGTGTGCGCCGCCACGCGCATTGCGCTGCCGGCGCGCCTGCTGTGGGAAAGCTACCGGGGCATGCTGGGCCGCGAGCGCGTCCCGCGCGTGTCGCCGTTCGATAAATCCCCGCTGACCTGGCGTTTGATGCGGCTGTTGCCGTCGCTGCTGGCCGATCCGGTGTTTGCGCCGCTGCGCTACTTCCTGGCCGATGGCGATTGCGAACGCCGGCTGCAGCTGGCCGAGCGCCTGGCCGACTTGTTCGACCAGTATCAGGTCTACCGCGCCGACTGGCTGGCCGACTGGGCGGCCGGGCGCAACCAGTTGCGCACGGCGCGCGGGGAAGCCATCGTCTTGAAGGAAGACCAGCGCTGGCAGGCGCAGTTGTGGCGCGCCGTGGGCCAGGACGTCGAGGCCTTGGAGCGCGACACGGGCCGCGCCGACATCCATGACGCCTTCCTGGCGGCGATCGCCGCCGGCGACGCGCCCGCCGGCAAGCTGCCGCGCAGGGTGGTGCTGTTCGGCGTGTCGGCCTTGCCCTACCAGACCTTGCAGGCGCTGGCCGCGCTGGCGCGCCACACGCAGGTGGTGCTGGCCGTGCCCAATCCCTGCCAGTTCTACTGGGGCGACATCATCGACGGGCGCGACCTGCTGCGCGCGGAAAACAAGCGCCAGCGGCAGCGCAACGGCACCGACCTGGCGCAAATTCCGCTGGAGGAATTGCATGCGCACAGCCATCCGCTGCTGGCCAGCTGGGGCAGGCAAGGGCGCGATTTCATCCGCATGCTCGACGAATTCGACGAACACGCGCAAGCCGAAGGACGCGACGACAGCCTGCGCATCGACCTGTTCGGCGAGGAAACGGGCGAAACCCTGCTGCAGCAGGTGCAGGTGGCCATCCGCGAACTGCGCCCGCTGGCCGAGCATGCGCAAACGCCGCCCGAGGCAGGCGACCGCTCGATCGAATTTCACGTGGCGCACAGCGTACAGCGCGAAGTGGAAGTGCTGCACGACCAGTTGCTGGCCATGTTCGCGCACAGCGCCGAGACGCTCTTGCGTCCGCGCGATGTGGTGGTGATGGTGCCCGACATCGACACGTTTACGGCCGCCATCCACGCCGTCTTCGACCAGTACCGGCGCAACGACGAGCGTTTCATTCCGTTCGAGATCGGCGACGTGAAGGACCGCAGCGTCAACCCGCTGCTCGTCGCGCTCGAGTGGCTGCTGCAGCTGCCGCAGCAGCGCTGCCGCCAGAGCGAAGTGCGCGACCTGCTCGACGTGCCGGCGCTGGCCACCCGCTTTGGCCTGCAGCCGGACGACCTGGCCACCCTGGGCGCCTGGATCGAAGGGGCGGGCGTGCGCTGGGGCCTGGACCAGGAACACCGCGCCGGCCTGGGGCTGGGCGCGGCCGGGGAACAGAATGCGTGGATCTTCGGCGTGCGGCGCATGCTGCTCGGCTATGCCAGCGGCAGTGGCGCCAGCTTCGGCGGCATCGAGCCGTATGCGGAAGTGGGCGGTCTCGATGCGGCGCTGGCAGGGTCTTTGGCGCAGCTGGTCGAGGCGCTGCTGCACTGGCGCACCGTGCTGGCCGGCGCGCGCACGCCGGCCGAGTGGGGCGCGCAGGCGCGCGCGCTGCTGGCCGCTTTTTTCGACGCCGACGACGAGGGCGACCGCCTGACCCTGGCGCAGCTCGAGGGCGCCTTGCAGGGCTGGCTGGAAACCTGCGGGCATGCGGGCTTTGTCGAGCCGGTGCCGCTGTCCGTGCTGCGCGTGGCGTGGCTGGGCGCGCTGGACGAACCGACCCTGAACCACCAATTCGTCTCCGGCGGCGTCACCTTCTGCACCCTGATGCCGATGCGCGCCGTGCCGTTCCGCGTCGTCTGCCTGCTGGGCATGAACGACGGCGATTTCCCGCGCCGCGCGCAGAAGGCCGATTTCGACCTGCTGGCGCTGCCCGGCATGGCGCGCCCGGGCGACCGTTCGCGCCGCGACGACGACCGCTACCTGATGCTCGAAGCCTTGCTGGCCGCGCGCGACAAGCTGTACGTGAGCTGGGTGGGGCGCAATGTGCGCGACAATTCCGAGCAGCCGCCGTCCGTGCTGGTGTCGCAGCTGCGCGACTACCTGGCCGCCGGCTGGTCGCTGGACCGGCACCTGGCGTCGCTCACCACCGAGCACGCGCTGCAGCCGTTCAGCCGCCGCTATTTCGAAGCCGATGGCTTGCTGACCTACGCGCGCGAATGGCGCGTGGCCCACGCCGACGCGCCGCAGGCGGACGACGCGCTGGCGCTGGGGCCGTACGAGCTCGATCCCGGCACGCGCCTGAAGCTGGGCGAGCTGGCCAGCTTCCTGCGCCAGCCCGTCAAGTACTTCTTCCGCCGCCGCTTGAGCGTGTATTTCGCCGATGCGGCCATGCTGGGCGAGGATGAAGAACCGTTCGGTCTGAATGCGCTCGAGCGCTACCTGCTGGAAGACACCATGCTGGACGACGGCGGCGCCGTGGAAGAGATCGACGACGTGCGCGCCAGCCTGGAAGCGCGCGCAGAAAAACTGGCGCGCGAGGGCGTGCTGCCCATCGGCCTGATTGGCCGGCAGGTGCAGGCGCAGCTGGTCGAGGCGCTGGTGCCTGTGCGCAGCGCGTGGCTGTCCTTGCGCGCCTCGTTCCCGCTGGCGGCCGACAAGCGCGCCATCAACTTGCCGTTCGGCGAGGTGCAGATCGACGACTGGCTCGACAGACTGTGCAGCAACGGGCAAGAGACGGCCTGGCTGATGCAGATTTCCTCGAAGGTGACGGACAAGGCCGGCCAGGCGCGCGGCGACAAGCTGATGCTGATGTGGCTGCGCCAGCTGGCCGCCGCCGCCCTCGGCTTTCCCGTCACCGGCTATCTGGTGGCGCACGACGCCATCGTCAGCATGGCGCCGCTCGATCCGGCCAGTTCGCGCGACGCGCTGGCCACCCTGCTGGCGCTGTGGCGCGAAGGCATGAACCATCCGCTGCCCACAGCCTGCAAGACGGGGCTGGCGCTGGTGCAGCAGGGCGACCCGCGCGCCGTGTATGACGGCGGCTTTGATATCTCGGGCGAGCGCGATGAACTGTGCCTGGCGCGCCTGTGGCCCGAGTTTTCCGCCCTGGCCGACGAAGAGGCCTGGGAAGACTGCACGCGCGAGCTGTATGGCCCGCTGGCCGACTGGCTGCAACAACACATCACGATCGACCCGATCAGCGCGCCCGATGACGGCGCGGGAGAAGAACCATGACGAGCCATCTGCTCAACCCCCTGGCGTTTCCGCTGCACGGCTCGCGCCTGATCGAGGCGTCCGCCGGCACGGGCAAGACCTGGACCATCGCCGCGCTGTATGTGCGGCTCGTGCTGGGACACGGCGACGATGACAGCCGATTCACGCGTCCCCTGCTGCCGGCCGACATTTTGGTGATGACGTTTACGCGCGCCGCCACGCGCGAATTGTCGAACCGCGTGCGCGAGCGCCTGATCGAGGCGGCCGCGTATTTTCGTCACGAATTTGGCATTGAATCCGGCGGCGGCGACCCGTTTCTCGACGCCTTGCTCGAATCCTACCCTGACGAGAGCGAGCGGCAAAAGGCTGCGCACCGGCTGATGCTGGCCGCCGAGACGATGGATGAAGCGGCCATCTTCACCATCGATGCCTGGTGCCAGCGCATGCTGCGCGAGCACGCGTTCGACAGCGGCAGCCTGTTCGACGAAGAACTGGTCAGCGACGAGCAGGCGCTGTTCGAGGATGCGGCCCACGATTACTGGCGCCAGCAAGTCTATCCCTTGCCGCCGCAGGCGCTCGACGTGCTGCTGGCATGCTGGCCTGACGTCGGCGCGCTGAAGAAGGGCGCGCGCGAGCTGGCGCGCCGCACCGACATCATGGGCATGGCGGACGAGGAACCGTTGTCCACCCTGATCGCACGCGAACAGCGGGCGCTGGCCGCGCAGCTGGCCACCCTGAAGGCGGGCTGGGTCGAGCGCGTGGACCTGATGGCCGCCTGGATCAACGACCACCGCGCCGCCAATCCCAAGTGTTTTAACGGCGTCAAGATGAAGCCGGAGAACCTGGCGAAGTGGTTCGACGGCTTGCGCCGCTGGGCGCAGGACCCGCTCCTGCTGCTCCCCGCCATCACGGCCAAGGCGTGGGAACGATTGACGACGTTCGGCATCGAGGATGCGTTCGCCAAGAGTTTCACGGCGCAGGTGCCCGAGTGCTTCGAACATACCGAGGCGCTGGGCCGCGCCCTGGCGGCCATCACGCCGCTGGCGCACAAGCTGCACCTGCATGCGGCGGCGGCCATCGCGCGGCGCATGGATCAATTAAAACGCCAGTCGCGCCAGTTCGGCTTTGCCGACATGCTGCAGCGCCTGCACGACGCGCTGGCCGGCGAGAATGGCCCGGCCCTGCGCCAGCGCATCATCGACCAGTACCCGCTGGCGATGGTCGATGAATTCCAGGATACGGCCCCAAGCCAGTACCAGATATTCAATTCTCTGTACCGCATTGCCGACAACGATCCGGCGCTGGGCCTGTTCCTGATCGGCGACCCGAAACAGTCGATCTACGGCTTTCGCGGCGCCGACATCCAGAGCTATCTGGCGGCGCGGCGCGCCACCACGGGGCGTCACTACCAGCTGGGCACCAACTACCGTTCGACGGCGCCGCTGGTGGCGGCCGTCAACCAGCTCTTCCTGCATGCCGAGCGCGCCGAGGTGCCGCTTGGGGCCTTCCGCTACCGCAAAAACGGCGAAAACCCGCTGCCGTTCGAGGCCGTCGACGCCAAGGGGCGCGACGAGTACCTGGTGAACGCCGGCGGCCCGCTGCCGGCCCTGCTGGCCGCCTGCGCCAGCGACGAAGGGCTGCGCGGCGACAGCTACCGCGAATACTTTGCCCAGCACTGCGCCGAGCACATCGTCGCCATGCTGGGCGATGCGCAAGCGGGTTTCGACGGTTCCGACGGATTTGTGCGCCTGCGGCCGGCCGATATCGCGGTGCTCGTGCGCGACCGCAAGGAGGCGGCGGCCATCCGCCGCGCGCTGGCGCGCCGCCGGGTCGCCAGCGTCTACCTGTCCGACAAGGATTCCGTCATCGACAGCGAGGAGGCGCAAGACGTGCTGCGCTGGCTGGCGGCGCTGGCCAACCCGCTCGACGGGGGACTGGCGCGCGCCGCGTTTGCCACGCGCACCATCGGCCTGTCGCTGGGCGAGCTGGCGCGCCTGTCGAGCGATGAGCTGGAATGGGAACGCCGGGTCGAGCAATTGAAGGCCCTGCACCTGATCTGGCAGCGCCAGGGCGTGCTGGCCATGCTGCGCCGCTTCATCCACGAGCTGCAATTGCCCGCCATGCTGCTGCAGCAGACGGGCGGCGAGCGGCGCCTGACGAATCTGTTGCACCTGGCCGAACTGCTGCAATCGGCCAGCCGCCAGCTCGATGGCGAGCAGGCGCTGATACGCTGGCTGGCCGAGCAGATCGCCGGCGAAGGCGAGGGCGGCGACGAGCGCGTGCTGCGCCTGGAAAGCGATGCGGAACTGGTCAAGGTCATCACCGTGCACAAGTCCAAGGGCCTCGAATATCCGCTCGTGTATCTGCCGTTCGCCGTCACGGCGCGCAAGGTCGATAAACGCAACCGCAGCTTCTTCGACTATGCGGATGAAAAAGGCGAGCGCCGCCTCGACCTGTCCTTGTCCGACGAGGCGATGGCGGCGGTCGAAGAGGCGCGCATCGAGGAAGACTTGCGCCTGCTGTACGTCGCCCTGACGCGCGCGCGCCACTTCCTGTGGCTGGGCGTGGCCGCCCAGGCGGCGCGCAAGGCGGGCGAGAACACCTTGCACGAATCGGCGCTCGGCTACCTGCTGACGGGCGGCGACAAGCTGCCGGCGGAGCAGCTGCTGCAGCGCTGGCAGCAGGTGGCGGGCAGCTGCGACGCCATTGATGTGCGTTCCCTGGCGCAGCCCGACGCCTGCACGGTGCTCGACCGCATCGAGCGCCGCCCCGAGCTGCGTCCCGCGCCCGTGTTCGCGGGCGAGTTCGAGCGCGACTGGTCGGTGGGCAGTTTTACGTCGCTGACGCGCCAGATCGGCGCCGTGGCGGCCGCGCACGTGCCGCAGCGGGCGCTGGAAGAGACCTTGCTGGAAGATGGCACGGCTGTGGCCGTGGCCGCGCCGACGCCCATGGGCGACGCGCCGTGGCACCGCTTCCCGCGCGGTTCCGTGCCTGGCAATTTTCTGCACGAGCAGCTCGAGTGGATGGGCGGCGAAGGCTTTGACAGCGTCCACGACGACAATTTCGACACGCGCCTGGCCGCGCGCTGCGAAAGGGCGGGCTGGGGCCACCGCCAGGAGGACGCCATCGCCTGGCTCAGGGAAATCGCCGTCACGCCGCTGCCGCGGCTCGATGCATCGCTGTCGCAGCTGGACAGCACCCTGTCCGAGATGGAGTTCTGGTTCCCCAGCGAGCATTTGTCCACCGAAGCGCTGGATAAACTGTGCACGCGCTTGCTGCTCGATGGCGCGCCGCGTCCCGCGCTGCCGCGGCGCCAGCTGCATGGCATGCTGAAAGGCTTTGCCGACCTGGTCATCGAACAGGATGGGCGCTACTGGGTGCTCGACTACAAGTCGAATGCGCTGGGTGCCAACGATGCCGCCTACCACACGGCCGCGCTGGCGGCCGGCATGGCGCAGCACCGCTACGATATCCAGGGCGCCATCTATATGCTGGCCCTGCACCGGCTGTTGAAAAGCCGGCTGGGCGACGCCTACGACCCGGCCGAACACCTGGGCGGCGCCATCTTCCTGTTCCTGCGCGGTATCGCGAATGCGGACACGCATGGCTGCTACTGGCTGGCGCCGCAAGCGGCGCTGCTGGACGGCCTCGATCAATTATTGTCAGAAGAAGCGGAACATCATGCAGCATAGTGAGCAAATGAATGCCTTGTTCAGCCACGTCGACGGCGTCGCCGGGGATGGCCATCTGCGCCGCCTGAGCGCCGCCTTTGCCCGCTTCATCGCCAGCCTGGACGAGGAGGCGCCGCATGCGCCCGCCGTGGCAGTGGCGTGCGTGGTGCTGTCCGAGCTGGAAGGGCGGGGCCACAGCTGTTTGATGCTGGCTGACCTGGCGGGCGAACCGTCGCAGCTGCTGGGCTGGAGCGAGGAATTGTGGCATGCCGTGCTGGCCGTTTCCGGCCCGCTGCCGGACCGCGTCGCCGGCTGGCGCGCGCTGCTGGCCGGCGCGCCGCAGGTGTGGCAGGTGGGGACAGCCGACGTGCGCCAGCCGCTGGTGCTCGATGGCGACCGCCTGTACCTGCGCCGCTACTGGCGCGACGAAACTCTGGTCGGTGAAAAGATCGCCGCGCGCGCGCAGGATTTGACTAATCCGCCGCTGGCGCAGGTGCGGCAATGGCTCGACATCCTGTTCGACCAGCCCACGCAGGACGGTGGCCCGGACTGGCAAAAGGTGGCGTGCGCCGTCGCCTTGCGCGGCAAGGTGGCCATCATCACGGGCGGCCCGGGCACGGGCAAGACGTACACGGTGGCCAGTTTGCTGACCTTGCTGTTCGCCGTCTCGCCGCAGCCGGAGCAGCTGCGCATCGCGCTGGCCGCGCCGACGGGCAAGGCGGCCGCGCGATTAAAACAGTCGATCGACAAGGCCTTGAGCGGCCTGGCGGAAAAGGTCGGGGAAGCCTTGCCCCTGCTGGAACTGGCGCGGCGCATGGGCGCGGCGCGCACCCTGCATAGCCTGCTGGGCGCGCGGCCCGATACGCGCGCCTTTGCCCACCATGCGGGCAATCCGCTCGACGTCGACGTGTTGATCGTCGATGAAGCGTCGATGGTGCACCTGGAGATGATGGCGTCCGTGCTCGACGCCTTGCCGCCCACGGCCATACTGATTCTGCTGGGCGACAAGGACCAGCTGGCGTCCGTGGAAGCGGGCGCCGTGCTGGGCGACTTGTGCCATGACGCGCAGGCGGGCGGCTACACGGGGGACACCATCGCGTATGCGCAGGCGGCCAGCGGCGTGGCCATTCCCGCGCAGTTTGCCGGCACCGCCGGCGCGCTGGCGCAGCAGACGGTGATGCTGCGCCACAGCCACCGCTTCAGCGGCCCGATCGGCGAACTGGCCTTGGCCGTGAATGCCGGCAGGCCCGATCTGGCCAAGGCGTGCTTCGCCGGAGACAGCGGCGGCCAACTGGCGTGGAGCGTGCCGGCGCAGCAGGAAGACGTGCTGCGCCTGGCCTTGCGCGGGCGCCTCGACGCGCCGGGCGGCTACCAGCCTTACCTGGCGCTGGTGCATGCCGGCGAAGCGGCGTACGCGCGGCATGACGACTGGGTGCGCGCCGTGCTGCACGCTTTTGAAGCGTTCCGCATCCTGTGCGCCGTGCGCGAGGGAGAATGGGGCGTGGCGGGCTTGAACACGGCCATCGAGCTGCGGCTGGAAAAGGACGGGCTGATACGCCGCAGCGAATGGTATGTGGGCCGTCCCGTGATGGTCACGCGCAACGACTACGGCACGGGCGTGTTCAATGGCGACATCGGCCTGACCCTGCGCGACCCGGCGCGGCCCGGCTCCCTGCGCGTATACTTCCTGGAAGGCGAGAACGTGCGCAGCGTGCTGGCCACGCGTTTGCGCCACGTGGAAACGGCGTTCGCGATGACGGTACACAAGTCGCAGGGCTCGGAATTTCGCCACACGGTGCTGGTGCTGCCGCAGGAAGGCGGCGCCATGCTGGCGCGCGAGCTGGTCTACACGGGCATCACGCGCGCGCGCGACTTCTTTACCCTTGTCTCGCCCACGCAGGCCGTGCTGTTCGACGCGATTTTGCGCCGCACGCAGCGCGCCAGCGGGCTGAGAAGGTTGATCGGTTGATGACTTGAGGGGGGAGGTGCATTTCCGCGTGGAAATATATGTGTTGTATTCCGAATATTGACGATAATTGTTCCGTTTTTTGTGTAAAAATGCTTGCATAGGTGAAGTAGTGCAAAAGCACTGTTCACGCCAATACAATCGAAACGAGGAGTCCATCATGTTGTCTTCCCTTCGCACGCGCCTGGTGCTCATTTGCGTGGCCATCGTCGTCCTGTCCATGCTGGCCTTGTCGGTCGCCAATTACGTCACCACGCGCAGCAGCATGCTGTCGTCGTCGGACCAGCAGATGCAGCAGCTGCTGCAAAGCCAGTCCGCCGTGCTGGCGCAATGGGTCGATGGCAAGAAGAAAGTCATGGCCTCCGTCGTCATGTCGGCCGAGACGCCTGATCCGCTGCGCGCCTTCCAGATCGCGGAAAAGGCCGGCGATTTTGCGGAAGTGTTCATCGGCTACGCGGACAAGCGTTCCGTGTTTACCCATCCGGGCCGCCCGGCCGATTTCGATCCGACGGCGCGCGCCTGGTACACGGACACCGTCAAGGCGGGCGTGCCGATGCTCACGCCGCCGTACGTGGACGCGGCCAGCCACAAGCTGGTGGTGTCGTTCACGGCGCCCGTCGGCCCGAAAGAGGCGCTGCGGGGTGTGGCGGGCGCGGACGTGCTGCTCGATACGGTGATTGCCAACGTGGTGGCAATCAAGCCGACGCCGCACAGCTTTGCCTTCCTGGTCGACCAGAGCGGCACCATCATCGCGCATGCGGACAAGGAACTGAGTCTGCAGCCGGTGGCGAAACTCGATGCCGCGCTGTCGGCGGCGCAGGTCAACCGCCTGGAAAGCGCGCGCGCGAGCGAGGCCGTGCGCCTCAATGAGCGCGACGGCAAGCTGTATGTCACGCGCGTGGCGGGCACCGACTGGCTGCTGGCCGTGGTGCTCGACCAGCAGGAAGCCATGCAAGCCTTGCAGACGATGCTGACGACGGCCACCGTCACGGCCGCGCTGCTGACGGGGCTGGCGGCGCTGCTGCTGTCGCTGCTGGTGTTCAAAATGCTCAAGCGCCTGGAACTGGTGCGCGACGCGCTCGACGACATTGCCTCGGGCGAAGGCGACCTGACGCGCCGCCTCGACGCTTCCGGCGTGGATGAACTGGCGCAGATCGCGGGCGCCTTCAACCGCTTCATCGACAAGATCGCCGCCGTGCTGGTGAAGATCCGCACGGCCAGCGAATCGGTCAAAGTATCGTCGTCGGAAATCGCCGCCGGCAACCAGGACCTGTCGTCGCGCACGGAACAGCAAGCGAGCTCGCTGGAAGAAACGGCCGCCTCGATGGAGGAGCTGACGTCCACCGTCAAGCAGAACGCGGACAATGCGCGCCAGGCCAACCAGATGGCGCAATCGGCGTCCGGCGTGGCCAGCAAGGGCGGTCAAGTGGTGGCGCAGGTGGTCGACACCATGGCCTCGATCAACGATTCGTCGAAGAAGATCGTCGACATTATTTCCGTCATCGACGGCATCGCCTTCCAGACGAATATCCTGGCCTTGAATGCGGCCGTGGAAGCGGCGCGCGCGGGTGAACAAGGACGCGGTTTTGCCGTCGTGGCGACGGAAGTGCGCAGTCTGGCCCAGCGCTCCGCTGGCGCAGCGAAGGAAATCAAGCTGCTGATCGACGATTCGGTGGGCAAGGTCGACTCGGGCGCGCGCCTGGTGGACGAGGCGGGGGCGACGATGCAGGAAATCGTCGACAGCGTGCGCCGCGTCACCGACATCATGGGCGAGATCACGGCCGCCAGCGCCGAGCAAAGCTCGGGCATCGAGCAGGTGAACCAGGCGATCGCGCAAATGGACCAGGTGACGCAGCAGAATGCAGCGCTGGTGGAGGAGGCGGCCGCCGCGGCCGAAAGCCTGCAGGACCAGGCCAGCACCCTGGCGCAAGTGGTGGGCGTGTTCAAGCTCGATGACGCTCCGGTCGCCGTGCAGCCGCCGGCCAGGCCCGTGGCGCGCGCGGCCGCCGCGCCGCGCATCGCCAGCCGCCCGGTAGCGAAGGCCGCCGCCAAGCCCGAGCGCAGCGAGGAGTGGGAAACGTTCTAAGCAGCGCTCAGGCGCGCCGCGGCGCCAGGGTCGGCGCCATCTGCTTCGCCACCTCGAAAAAAGCGTTGGTGGCCGGCGTGTTCTGGCGCCGGTCGCGCACGGCCAGACCCACCTTGCGGCTGACGGGCGGGTTCAAGGGCAGGGCGACCAGTTCCGGATACTGCTCGCGCAGGCGCTGCGGCAGGGCCAGTTCGGCGACGATGGACAGGCCGTCGCCACGGCTGACCATGTCGAGGATGGTGATGACCTGGCTGATGCGGTAGGGGACATGCGGCTGCAGCCCCGCGTTGGCGAACAGCGGCTCGATCAGGCAGGCGCAGCCTGCCTCGGACATGATGAACGGCCCTTCGCACAGCTGCGCCAGGGTGATGGCCGTTTCGCCGGCCAGCGGGTGGCTGCGCGGCACCAACGCCATCATCTGGTCTTCCACCAGCGGCGCCGTGTCGAAACGCTCGTCGGGCAGCACGACGAAACCCACATCCACGCGGCGTTCGCGTATCCACTGCACCACTTCATGGTCGGCGCCTTCGTCGATGCGCAGGGCGATGCCCGGATAGCGCAGGCGGAATTGCGCCGTGATGGCGGGCAGCAGGTTCAGCGACGACGTCGGGCCGAAGGAACCGATGCGCAGGCTGCCCTGGCGCTGGCCCAGCACGTCGGCCGCTTCCTGGCGCATCGCTTCCGACAAACCGAGGATTTCGCGCGCGCGCACCAGCAGCTGGCGGCCCACGTCCGTCAGTTCGGCCGACGCCTGGTGGCGCACGATGAGGTCCACGCCCATCTCCTTTTCCAGCGCTTTTAACGCATGCGAGACGGCCGACTGGCTGATGCCCAGCTGCGCGGCGGCGGCGGAAAAACCGTGCAGTTCGGCCACCAGGGTAAAGATTTCCAGTTGCGTGAAGGTCATCGTGTGGCTTCTTTTGTGTATGAGTATTTGCTCATTATTTCATGAGTTGATATTAGTATTAATATATAAGTGTACAGCACGTACGCCACCCGCCGCGCAAGCGGCTTTACAGGAACTCCCATGTCTTCTTCCGCCGTACCTTCAGCCGCCTTGCCTGCCGCGCAATCGCCGCTCGTCTATCTGAAACTGATCTGCGTCGCCCTGTTCTGGGGCGGGACCTTTATCGCGGGCCGCGTGCTGGCGCAGCAGATGCCGCCCATGACGGCCGCCAGCGGGCGCTTCGGCGTGGCCGTGCTGCTGCTCGTGGTGCTGGCGTGGAAGCTGGAAGGGGGCTTGCCGCGCCTGGACCGCAAGCAGCTGGCGACGACGGCCGCGCTGGGCCTGACGGGCATCTTTTTATATAACCTGTGCTTCCTGGCGGCCTTGTCGCGCATGCCGGCCGGACGCACGGCGCTGTTCGTGGCCCTGAATCCCATCGTCACGGCGCTGGCCTCGGCCATGCTGTTCCGCGAACGGCTCGGATCGTTCAAGTGGCTGGGCATCATGCTGGCGTTTTGCGGCACGGCCATCGTCATCACGCGCGGCGACCTGGCCGGCGTGCTGCACGGCACGGGCGGCGGCATCGGCATGGGCGAGGTGTTCATGTTTTGCGGCATTTCCAGCTGGGCCGCCTACACCCTGATCGGCCGGGTCGCGCTGAAGGGCTTGTCGCCGATCGCCGCCACCACGTATGCGGCCATGTGGGGCCTGGCTTTCCTGCTGGTGGGGGCGGCCGTGGAATTCCCGACGGTGCCGTGGCACAGCTTTGGCTGGCAAGTCTGGGCCGCCATCGGCTACCTGGGCGTGTTCGGCACGGTGATCGGCTTCGTCTGGTATTACGAGGGCGTCAAGGCGCTGGGCCCGTCGCGCACGGCCGTCTTCAACAACCTCGTGCCCGTGTTCGGCATCGTGCTGGCGGCGGGACTCTTGGGCGAGCCGGTGCTCGCCTCGATGCTGGTGGGTGGCGCGGTGACGATAGCCGGCGTGGTGATGACCAACCGGCAAGCGAAATAATTTTGGGGGCAGACCCGTCGGGTCTGACCCCGGCAGTGAATGGGCGTTTTCTCAGCCGTGCTTATTTCGCGCGGCGGCGTTTACCAGGCTTGGCTGGCGCCTTCTTGTGCCGGCTGACGGAAGCGCGCATCACTTTCGGCTCTTCGATGCCGTTCTCGGCCGCCAGCATGCGGCGGATGTTGACGGCGTCCATGGCGCGCACGGAATTGGCGCGCGCGTTGAGCAGGATCATGGTGGCGAACTTGCCGGCCGACTTGATGCGCATGATCAGGCAGCGGCCCGCTTCATTCGTGTAGCCCGTCTTCGACAGGCCGATGTCCCAGCCCTTGGCGCCCACCAGGCGGTTCGTGTTGTGGTATTCCACGTCGCGGCCCTTGATCTGGATGATGTCCTTCGAATCGGTGGTGATGCGGCTGATTTCCGGATAGCGCGAGGCGGCCACGGCCATCTTGACGAGGTCGGCCGCCGTCGACTGGTTGTTCGGCGACAAGCCCGTCGGCTCCTCGATCACGGTCTGGCGCATGCCCAGGGCCTTGATCTTGGCGTTGACGGCCACGGCGAACGCCGTCGGGCCGCCGGGAAAGGTGCGCGCCAGCGAGGCGGCGGCGCGGTTATCGGACGACATCAGCGCCAGCTGCAGCACGTCGTGGCGGCTCAGGGTGGCGCCCACGGGCACGCGCGAGGTGCTGTGCTTGAGGGTATCGACATCCTCGCGGTCGATGCTGATCTCTTCCTGCATATTCGCCTTGGAGTCAAGCACGACCATGGCCGTCATGAGTTTGGTCAGCGAGGCGATGGGCACCACCACGTTGGAATTTTTTTCAAGCAAGACTTTGCCTGTGCCGTCTTCGACCACCAGTATCGACTGGGAACCGAAGGGCACGGCGATGGCCGCTGTTGAAAGCGTCATCAGCACCGCGGCGAATATTTTTTTGAGCATGGGATTGTATGTGGGAAAGCAGTTTTGGGGCGCCATCGTGGGCGCTGCGCGCAAATCCGGAACGGGCCGCGTGGGAACGCAGCGTGTATCTCGGAGGCAATATTTGCCAAGCTTAAACAATACCATTAAAGATCAAGCGATGTCTACGGTACAAGCGCGCCACAGGCGGCGTTGCGGGCAATTTGACAAATAAATGGGACTATTCTTGCCGTAGTGAAAATTGTTACGCACTTATTGATTTCATCTTGGAAACTTCGTATGATTTCAGCAATATTGGCAGCGAAGTTCCGGCAGGCGCCGCGCGCTTCGTCGTTGATGCCTGCCGCTTCGTGCTTCGTCGCCCCGCGCTATGCCCCGCAACAGGGGCGCCGTAGACTGCGTTCATGCCTGAATCACAGACCACGGAGAACGCATCGTGTTAAAAAAATATACGGACTGGTACCGCAGTATCGATGAGGAATCGCTGCGGGTGCTGAAACACCCGGAGATAGCGGAGCAGGTCCAGGGACGGGTGCGCCGCTACGTCGCCATGAAGCTGGTGAAGCTGACGCCGATCGAACGCCAGCAACTGCACGATTTTCTGCTCAAGTACCGCGGCGCCGGTTTTTACATCGCCGCGTTCAAGCTGATGCTGCTGTTCAGCGCCATCGGCGTCGTCCTGCACCAGCTGCTGCCGGCCCGCTTCGAATTGCTCAAGGCCCTGGTCTTCAGCAACGGCCTGGGGTTTGCGCTGGCGTGGGGCCTGGTGGGCGTCTGGTTCAATTACCGCAGTTCCGTGCGCTACAAGTTCAGGAAACTCTTGCTGATCATGTCGACCTGCGCGGCCGGGGTCGCGGCCGGCGTGCTGCTGGCCGGCTTGAGCGATACCGGCTCCATGACCATGGCCTTCGAACGACTGCTGCGCGTGGGCGGCATCGCCTTGCTCGTGGCCGGCCTGTTCTACATGGTGCCGCTGGCGGTCGTGACCACCTGGCGCAACCGGCAGTACGAAGCGCTGACGGTGCAGCTGCAGCAGGATGCCGAGCGAGAGCGCCTGGCGCGCGAACTGAGCGAATCGCAGCTGCGCCTGCTGCGCGCCCAGATCGAGCCGCATTTCCTGTTCAATACCCTGGGCGCGGTGCAGCAACTGGCCGAGCAGGGCGCGCCCAGGGCTGCGGCGCTGACGGCCGACCTGATCGCCTTCCTGCGCGCCAGCCTGGCCGAGATGCGCAGCGAGCAAGTGCCCTTGCAAAGCGAGTTCGACATGGTGGCCGCGTATCTGCGCGTGATGCAGGCGCGCATGGGCCCGCGCCTGGGCTTCAGCCTGGACTTGCCGGCCGAGCTGGCGCAGGCGACGATACCGAGCATGATCTTGCTGACCCTGGCGGAAAATGCCATCAAGCATGGTATCGAACCATCGTTGCGCGGCGGCGAGATCCGCCTGTCGGCGTTGCGGGTGGACGGCATGCTGCTCTTGCGCGTGCAGGACACGGGCATGGGCCTGCCGGCCGGCGGCGCGGACAGCGTACAGGGAGGCGGCCTGGGCCTGGAAAACGTGCGCAGCCGGCTGTTGCTGTGCGATCCATCCGCCAGCCTGACCCTGCGCGATGCCGAAGAGGGTGGCGTGATCGCTGAAATAATGTTACCCATCCAAATTGTATCCAGCCTGAAAGTACCCGCCGCATGAACCCCACCATCCTGATCGCCGAAGATGAACCGCTGATGCGCGAGCGCCTGCAAATGCTGCTGGCGCAAGCCTGGCCCGAGGCGCAAGTCGTGCTGGTGGCGGAAAACGGCAACGATGCCTGGGACGGTTTCCTCGAGCATGAGCCGGACGTGGTCTTCCTCGACATCCGCATGCCGGGCATGTCGGGCCTGGAAGTGGCCGAGCGCATCGGCAAGCGCGCCCACGTGGTGTTCGTCACGGCCTACGACCAGTACGCGGTCGACGCCTTCGACGCGGGCGCCGTCGACTACCTGTTGAAACCCGTGCAGGCCGAGCGCTTGCAGCGGGCGCTGGCCCGCCTGCGCGACAAGCTGGACGCGCAGCCGGCCGACATGGCCAACTTATTGCAGTCGCTGCGCGCCGCCTTGCCGGCCGCACCGCGCGACAAGTTGAAATGGATCAGGGCCAGCGTGGGCAAGCAGATTCGCCTGATCGACATCGACGACGTGCTGTTCTTTCAGGCCGACACCAAGTACACGCGCGTGGTGCTGGCCGGTTCCGAAGCGCTGGTGCGCACGCCGCTGAAGGATTTATTGGGCGGCCTCGATCCGGACCAGTTCTGGCAAATCCACCGCGGTACCATGGTCAACGTGAAAGCCATCGAAGCGGCCGAACGCGTCGACGCCGAGCGCATGCAGGTGCTGGTGCGCGGCAGCACGGAAAAGCTGCCCGTCAGCCGGACGTTTACCTATCTGTTCCGCGACTAGCGCTGTGCAGGCACGCGCGCCGCGCATGGCGGGGCGCGTGGGCAACGAGGCAGTGCTTACTGGATCTTGGCGATCGATACTTCCGTCGACTTGACCAAGGCGATGACTTCGCTGCCGACCTTCAAGTCCAGGTCCTTGATCGAGCGCGACGTGATCACCGAGGTGACGATGCCGTGCGGCGTTTCCACGTCCACTTCCGAGACCACGGGGCCGAAGATGATTTCCTTGATCTTGCCGCGAAACTGATTGCGTACATTCACTTCCGAGATAGCCATGATGTTTCCTTTGTGCCCGTAATACGCCATGCGGCGCGACAGGGCCAGAGTACGGCGCGCGCGCAGTTTTGACCACGAATCGATGCGCATATCAATATGCGAAAGTGTTCCGATGCACGCTGTTTTCATTCTGTCATCTTCCTCATTGTTTTTCCATCCGGGTTCTCCAGGTTTTTCTTGATGGCTGCCTCGAATACCTTTGTACACAGCGTCGTCATGGCCTGAATCGGCGCGTCGCTGCGCTCCGGCTTGTGTTCTCGTATGGCACTCATGAAATTGATGCAGTTATCGGTCATGTGGCCTTTCTCCAGCACTGCTTTCACGATCTCGACGCTGGCCCTTGCCAGGTAGCGCGCCGTGGCAGGCGAGACATTGCTGTGGCTACGTCCACCCCATGACTGCGCCGTTCCCGTGGCCGATGCATTGCTGTCGGCAAGTGCCACATCAAGTTTTTTCTCCAGAGCGTCCCTTTCTTTCTCGGCCTTGTCTACGGCCACCTGGGTAGCGGCCAGACGCGCGTCGAGTTGAGCCAGCTTCAATTGGGCGGAACTCGCTGCCTCCTGCAAGGTCTTAATTTCGGCCGTGGTTTTTTTGGGATCGGCCTTGGTGGCATCCTGCAGCGCCTGTTGTGCGTGATCGCTTGCGCTGGCTTGGGCAATGTGCGCATTGCGGACATCGTCAAGGTCGCCTTCGCGTTCGGCGAGGCGTTTCTCCGCCTTGTCAAGCTGTGCCTGGGTTGCCAGCACGCCAGCCGATGCGGCGGACTGGCCTTGTCCCGTCAATGCTGCCTGGCGCGCCACGACCGCGCCCGTCAGTTGTTCGATGGCGAGCACGCCCATTGTCAGGTCTTGCGAGCGTTCCATCAGTAGCATGGTGTCGGCAGGGTTGATCGACTTGTTTTGCGCGAATTCGCAGATACGGAACAGATGTTCACGCATCAGGGTGATCGACTGCGAATGCAAGCCGACGCTGGCGGCATTGGCGCTCAGGGCAGTTGAAATGGAGGCGGCGTTCTGGCCACTGTTAACCCCGGCGCCGGCGGACGAGATGTACGCTTGCAGGGCATCGGGTGTCGGCTCCGCACAGGTGTGCCCCAGGGCGTCGGCATATACGAGGCGCTGCGGAGCATCCAGATGGATGGCCTTCCCATCACCCGGCAGTTCCGTCGTCCGGTTGATGGTGTGCAGGTTGGCGCAAGCCGAGAGCGACAGCAGCACGGCGCTGCCGAAGAGCAGGCGCCAACAGGAAGAAGAAATATGGGACGACACGGAACTGTCTGAAACGGTGTTGTATGTGGCAGGCATGATGTGGCTCCTTGTACGTTAAATGGGGATACTGATCGGCTGGCGACAGCGCCGCATGCAGCCGTCATTGACAACATCGTGCTTGCCGCGCCATCGCCGCGCATCCTTCGGATGAAGGATGCGGCGCTGTTAGGAGGAGGGATGGATCAAGAAGGCGCCGACCCGGTCATCGCCGCCTTTTACCGGGCAGCATTGGAACCGCTGCAGTGGAGCGTGGCGATGCGCGCGTTCGCCCGGCTGGCGGGCGGCGATGTCGCGTGCTGTTTCCTGAAAGCGGAAACGGGCGCGGTGCCGTCGCGCGGCTATGTGACCGGGCTGGACCAGGGGGCGTGGGAGGACGGTTACCGGCGCTACTACCACGCGCTCGATCCTGGCTATGCTGTCCTCGCGCGCGCGCCGCCCGGGCGCATGCATCTGATGCAGGATTATTTCAGCGAGCAGGTCGTGGCGCGCAGTGAATATTTCCAGGATTTCTATTTGCGCGCGGGTGTGCGTTATTCATGCAGCGGTATCGTGCGCGACAATGGCGCGCTGACCATCCTGTCCGCGCACCGCGCCGCCGGCCAGGGGCCGTATGACCAGAGCACGCACAGCCAGCTGCAGCGCGTGCTCGATCATCTGCCGAATGTGTTTCGCCTGCGAGATACGGCGCAGCAAGCCCAGGCCCAGGGCGCGCTGGCCTGGGAGGCGCTCGATGCCTCGCCGCGCGCCCTCCTGCTGGTACACGCTTGCCTGCGCCTGATCTTCATGAACATGGCGGCGCAGCGGCTGCTGGCCGCCACGTCGCCGCTCGCTGCCGTGCTCACCTTGCATGGCGGGAAGGTGCTTGTGCGCATGAGTCAGTTGCAGCAGCAACTGGCGCAGCGCGTGCGGCAGACCTGTGCCGGACTGGCGTGCCACCGTCCCGCTCCCTTGTATGCGAGTGACGCAGACGGCCGGCCGGCACTGGAAATCGGCATCCTGCCGCTGCCCTTGCGGCTGGGCCAGACAGGCGGAGAGGGGGCCAGCCTGGCCATGCTGTCCTTGCGGCCACTGTTCAGGAACGGGCGGCGGCACTGGCCCGGCACGACCGAGCGGCCGTGCGGCCTGACGGGCGCGGAGTGGTCGCTGGCGCTGGCCCTGGCCGACGGCATGGAGCCAGCCGAATACGCGCAGCGCAAGGGCGTGCGTATCAGCACCGTGCGCAGCCAGATCCAGGCCATCCTGGGCAAGACGGGCACGCGCCGCTGCAGCGAGATCGCCAGCCTGTTCAGCGCGCTGGAGTGGGACGCTGGCGCGCAGCCATAAAAAAACCGGGACAAGTCCCGGTTTTTTGTTGATGCAGATCAGATTACTTCTGATAAATCTTGTCGAATTCACCGCCATCGTCAAAGTGTTTCTTTTGTGCTTGTTTCCAGCCGCCAAACACCTCATCGATGGTGAACAGGCTGATCGGCTTGAAGCTGGCCGCGTATTTTTTCGCGACCGTGGCCGAACGGGGGCGCAGGTAGTGCTTGGCGACCAGTTCCTGGCCCGGTTCCGAGTACAGGTATTGCAGGTAGGCCGTGGCTTCCTTGCGGATGCCGCGGCGGTCGACCACCTTGTCGACGACGGCCACCGGCGACTCGGCCAGGATCGAGATACTTGGATACACCACCTCAAAGTTGTCGCCGAATTCGGCGCGCACCAGTTGCACTTCGTTTTCAAACGTCACCAGCACGTCGCCGATTTCGCGCTGCGTAAACGTGGTGGTGGCGCCGCGGCCGCCGCCGTCCAGCACGGGCACGTTCTTGAACAGCTTGGCCACCAGTTCGCGCGCCTGCGCTTCGCTGCCGCCTTTTTTCACGGCATAGCCCCAGGCTGCCAGGTAGGTGTAGCGGCCGTTGCCCGACGTTTTCGGGTTCGGCACGATGACCTTGATGCCGGGCTTGGCCAGATCGTCCCAATCCTTGATGTGTTTGGGGTTGCCTTTGCGCACCAGATATACCATCGTGGAATAGAACGGCGCCGCATTGTTCGGGAATTTCTTGGCCCAGTCGGCCACCACGAGGCCGCGGTCGACGAGGATATCGATGTCATTGGCCTGGTTCATGGTCACGACGGACGCTTCCAGGCCATCGGCCACGGAGCGCGCCTGCTTGCTCGAACCGCCGTGCGACTGCTTGATGGTGATGGTTTCGCCCGTTTTGGCTTTCCAGTCAGCAATAAATGCGGGATTCACATCCTTGAACAGTTCGCGCATCACGTCGTACGAGGCGTTCAGCAAGACCACGGGTTCGGCGGCGCTGGCTGCCATCGGCAGGCTCATGGCGGCGGCGGAAGCGGCCAGGGCGCTGGCCAGGAACCAGCGGCGCGAGCGTTGGGCGAGCGTCGCTGCGGTGGTCGGTACGGCGTTGGAATGGGTCATGTTGAACTCTTGTTGTGAGAATAGACAGACATAGTCTAAAATTCCGGCCGGAAAAGAAACGAATTTTTCGTAATATGCTTAGATACGATTCCCGTTTGCGCTAAAAAACAGATATCGATTTTTGGAAACATTCGTGGGCAAGGCGCGCACCAGCGCTTAGTCTGCAAGCATGGCGCCATAGGCAAAACCAGCGCGTGGCGTGCGGCAAAAAACCCGATTGCGCCGCTTGGTGTATAGTCGAATCGCGCGATACAGGGGTAAAACCGTCTGCATCGGCAACTGGAATATTTTGTGAGCGTACATGAGTCTTGAAATTCGTATTGCAACATCGACCGACGCTTTCGAGGCGTGCAACGTATTACGACGCTCCATCGTCGAATGCTGCAGCCTCGATCATCGGGACGATCCGGCCATCCTGGAAGCCTGGCTGGGCAATAAAACACCGCAGATGGTGGCGTGCTGGTTTGCGTCACCCACCAATTTTTCGCTGGTCGCAGTCGAGCAGGGCGCCGTCGTCGGCGTCGGCTTGCTGACGCGCGCCGGCAAGCTGGCCCTGTGCTATCTGCTGCCCGAGGCGCAAGGCCGCGGCGCTGGCAAGGCGCTGGTGGCTCAGCTGGAAGCGCAGGCGCGCGAGTGGGGCATCAAGGCCTTGCAACTGCACAGCACGGCCAGCAGCCAGGCCTTTTTCGTCAAGCAGGGCTACATCGAGGCGGGCAATGTGCGTTCGCCATATGGTGTGGAAACGATTTTTTGCTGGAAACAGATTGACCCCGCAGGCATCGCCAGCGGCGACCCCAAGCGCAAGCGCTTCTGCAACTGCAATTCGGCTTGACGGCCCGCCAGCCTTTCAGCCCGCCCATCCGGCGGCGGGCCTTTCCCTTCCTTTGAATATTTCCCTTCAGTAACTGATCTGGATATACACGCCGTGCGGCACCGCATCGTTTGCTGGCAGCAAGGTGCCGCCGGCAAACAGTTTCAGTTCGCCGGGTGCGAACGCCAGCCAGTCCTCGTTTTGCGTCAGCGGATGCGTGGCGATGACGGCGATGCGGTCGTCCAGATGGTTGTGCTGGCGAAAATCGATGCTGCGCTCGCAGTCGATCAGTTGCGCCACGGAAAACGGGTATTCGCGGATCACATAGTGCAGATGCGTGGAGCAGTGGGCAAACAGCAGCTCACCGTCCGACAGGATGAAATTGAAGGTGCCGTGCGCGGCGATGTCTTTGGCGACCTCGGCGATGGCGGCGCGCAGGGCGGCGCGCGCGGGCTCACCTGCGGGAAACTGTGTGCGCAAGCGGGCCAGCAGGTGGCAGAACGCCTGTTCGCTGTCCGTGTCGCCGCTGGCGTGGTAGTCGGCATTGGCGGGCGCGCGCCAGGTTTTCAGGTCGCCATTGTGCGCGAAGGACCAGGTCTTGCCCCACAGTTCGCGGGCGAACGGGTGGGTATTTTCGGGGGCGATGCGGCCCTGCGTGGCCTTGCGGATGTGCGCAACGATGTTTTTCGCCTTCACGGGATGTTGCTGCACCTGGGCCGCGAGCGGCGAATCGATGGCGGCCAGGTGATCGGTCAGCAAGGTGCAGCCGCTACCGGAATGATAGGCGATGCCCCAGCCGTCGCGGTGCTCGTCCGTGCGACCGCCCCGTTCGGCAAAGCCGGCAAAGGAAAATCCCAGCGCGGCCGGCTTGCTGCTGTTCATTGCGAGTAACTGGCACATGGCGGCCCTTCCTGGTGGTATCGGTACACGCCCACAGTAAAGGCCGGGGCGGGGCGCGGGAACGAATGTTTCCGACTATCGATATGCGCCGTCCGTTGTGTCGTCCATATTTGCTGCGCGCATATCAAATGGCGAAACCATTCGTTCTCCTTTGATTGGCGCAGCCTTACTCTGCACACTTTGGCGCCGTCGTCCCCATGCGGGATGCCGGCGCAGCCCGATGAAGGAGCACGTATGCCATTTCCCGTCCTGAAAAACTATCTGGCCCGCCTGTCGCACCAGACCCAGGCCGGCACCAGCGTCTGGCTCGACGGCGAAGGCAGGGCGCTGGGGCGCTTTTTCAATTGCACCATGACGAGCGCCTTCCAGCCGCTGCGCGAACTGGACAGCGGCAAGCTGGTGGCGTTCGAGGGGCTGGCGCGCAGCGTGTCGCAGGCCGATGAAGGCTTGTCGCTGTGGCGCCTGCTGGACCACGCGGCCAGCGACGACGAATCCGTGGAGCTGGACCGGCTGTGCCGCATGCTGCACGCCATTAATTTCTTCCGCCAGGGCGAAGCGGAGCAGTCCGACCTGTACCTGAACGTGCATGACCGCTTGCTCAGCGCCGTCAGCAGCAATCACGGCCACGCCTTCCAGCGCATCCTCGATGCGCTGGGCTTGCCCATAGCGCGCATCGTGCTGCAATTGCCGGCGGTGACGCCGAACCAGGGCTGGCTGCTCAACTACGTGGCCGACAATTACCGGCGCAACGGTTTCCGCCTGGCCATCAACGTGGCCAGCGTGCAGGAGGCAACGGGCATGCTGGAGCGTTTGCACCCGCATGCGTTCAAGCTGGACGCGGGCAACCTCAGCGACGAGCAAGCCGTCGCCAGCTTCATCACCGTATGCCATGCGGCGAAGATACGCGTCATTTTCAAGCGCCTCGACACGCCGGCCGCGCTGGCCGCGCTGCAGCGCGTGGCCGCCATCACGCGCTTGCCCATCGTCGCCCAGGGATATTTATTGGACAAGCCACTGACGGCGCTGGCGCAGGCAAATCGGGACGTTGCCGCCACCGCCTAGGGGGGCAGATGTCGAAATGAGGGCGGCACGATAGGTATTGAGGGTTTTTCTTCGCAGCACAATACGCTATAGTATTCCCATCGTTACATTGGACTGACTATGGCATCGCGCAGAAATTTTCTACATCACGGTATGGGCCTGGCCGCGCTGGGCCTGGTAGCCACCCCACTCATCGGCTGCGCCTCGCGCACGGCCGCTCCCGCCTCGGCTTCGGCCAGCGCCAAGCCGCGCGCACCGCGCACGGGCGTGCCGCCCCAGCCGACGCAACTGGCCAGCGTCGACCGCTCGATCACCTCGCAGTCGCGCCAGGCCATCACGGAACTGGAACCGCCACCGGACATCTTCGACGCGCAGGCGCTGGACCTGGAATTCTGGCTCAAGCCGCGCACCCTGGAAGTGGTGCGCCCGGCCAGCAATGAAAAAGCGAAACTGCTGTACTGGAAAGATGGCGAAGTCATCGATTCCGCCTACCAGGAACTGTGCCACTTGCTGCGCGACGTGAACGGCAAGAAGACGGCGCCCATCGACCCGAAACTGCTGGAAACCCTGTGGGGCACGCAAGCGTTCGTGGCCCGTTACGGCATCGAGCAGCCGCTGGAGATCCTGTCGGGCTACCGCACGGCCGAGTCGAACGGCAAGCTGCGCGAAGCGGGCGTGCCGGCCGCGCGCCAGTCGCTGCACATCTCGGGCCGCGCCGCCGATATCCGCGTGGCGAATCTGAACGCGGAAGTGCTCGGTTCGCTCGTGCGCAGCTTCAAGCAAGGCGGCGTGGGCTTTTATTACCGCTCGGGCCCCCGCGGCGGCTGGATCCATGCGGATACGGGCTTGCAGCGCACCTGGAAAGGCTAAGGCTTTTCAATCGTAGTGGTAGGGCGGCTCCGGCACGCTATCGGCTTGGATCAGTTCCAGTTCGCGCAGCTTGGCCGGGCGCTCCCACCAGATGCGCCAGCCGCGGCGCTGGTTTTCGCGCGCCTGGGGATGCGTTTGCAGGTAGTCGTCGATGAAGCGGGTAAATTCCGAGACGTAACCGCTGCGGCGGTACGCTAGTCGATGGCGCATGGGCGTCCTCCTGTGATGGACCGTTTGACCGCCCACGCACCAGAAAGTGCCGCACTTTTCACTTCCCCATGAAACTTTCCAGCCATAACATCGAACTGTTCCTGGCCGTCGTCGATGGCGGCTCGTTTTCGGCTGCCGCGCGCACCTTGCGCCGGGCGCCATCGGCCGTCAGCATGGCGATCGCCAATATCGAGGCGGAACTGGGCATCGCCCTGTTCGACCGGGGCGCGCGCGAAGCCGTGCCCACGCCGGCCGCGATGGCGCTGCTGCCCCACGCGCGCCTGATCGCCGAGCAGCTGAAGCAGTTGCACCTGCATGTGCGGGAATTGTCGCAGGGGCTGGAAAGCCGTATTTCGCTCGGTATCGCGGCCGAACTCGACCATGCACCTTTCCTTGCCGCCGTGCGCGCGCTGTCGCAGCGCCATCCGCTGCTCGACATCGAGGTGCTGACGGCGCCGCAGGATGACGTGCTCGACATGCTGCACCGGGGCCGCATCAGCGCCTGCATGGCTTTCGCCGGCGGGCGCATCAATCATGAGGAACAGTTCCAGCTGGTGGGCAGCGATGCCTTGCTGGCGATTATTTCCACCCAGCATCCGCCCGACGCGGCGGGCCGGCCCCTGTATATCGAGGAATTGGTGAATTTGCGCCAGATCATCGTGGCCAGCCGCGAACTCGATCTGGCCGATGCGCGCCCCGTGGTGGGGCTGTCCTACTGGCGCACGGACAGTTTGCCGATGGCGCTGGCGATGGTGGAGGCGGGACTGGGCTGGGGCAACTTTGCCGCCTCGGCCATCCAGCACTCGCTGGCGGCGGGGCGGGTGCGCTGCGTGGCGTTCAAGAATACGGGCAATGGCCTGGTCGTTCCCATCCACCTCGTGTGGATGAAGGACCGGCCGCTGGGCATGGCGGCACGGTCCTTTCTTCAGTTGCTCAGCGAAGCGGCCTGAGCATCATTGGGCTCTTCCTTCGGCTGCTGCGCCGACAGGGGCACGCCGAACAGGCCGTCGAAGAAGTAATTGAAGATGAAGCTGTAGCAGGGGATGATCAGCATCAGCGCGAAGTCCAGCACGAAGGCCTGCCAAAGGCTGATGTCGAGCCACCAGGCAATCAGCGGGATCAGGTAGATGACCAGCGTGATCTGGAAGCCGATCGCGTGCAGGATGCGGCGCCAGACGGTGCGCGTGCGCGACACTTGCCGGATTTCCCAGTATTCGAAGGCCGTGTTGTAGAGCAGGTTCCAGATCACGGCGATGGTGGTGATCATGATGGCCAGCGGGCCCGTGCTGGTGGGCGACTCGCCCGACAGCAGGGTCAGCCAGGCCGTGGAAATGGCCATGCCGATGATTTCAAAGGCGGTGACGTAGACGATTTTGCGTTTGATGCCTTGCATGTAAAACCTGTAAAGAAGAGATGGCGCGTATCTTAAGTCAGTCATGCTGATGTTAAAAGTCGATAGCTGTCAGTTTTTCTGATGAATATGGCGTGGAATTACCATGCTTGCCGCGAACGAGGGATAATGGCGCCTGGCGGGCAAACGCTCCCGCGCATCACCGCAGAACATCACCGCAGAAAAGGTCAACGAGCATGCAAGGCGCAGCAGACAGCAACATTCCCGATATCCCGGATTCCCCCGCCAGCGCGGAAGAGCGTCCCCGTTTCCGTCCCCGTCCGTGGGAGCACCTGGAAACGCCGTACGACGTGGAAGTGTGGATCGAGGAACATAATCGCAGCATGCAGGACAATATCCGCGCCACGGAAACGGGCGTGGGCATCTGCTTTACCCTGGCCGAAGGCGGCGACATCTATATGCAGACGAGCGCCGACGGCGCCGTCGTGCTCGACGTGACGCCGGACGCGGCATGGGTGTCTCCCCTGATCAGCGCCGCCACGGGCTGCGAGACACCCGCTTCGTCCTTGTGGATATTGCCTGACGATAAGCTGATCCAGCTGATCGTGGGGCTATCGAGCCTGGTGGCCAGCACCTTGCTGGTGGTGGGCCACGATTTCGGCTTGCGCCGTCACCGGATGGGCCGCTGAATCGGCCTTGTTGCAGAATCGTTATCTGTGGCGGGCATGGCTCGACACTGCGCGTGACGCGTGCTAGTCTCGCTACTGCACCCACCTGTTTGCCAGGCCGGCCGTGCAAAGGACAGCCATGGATACAGCACCGCAAGCGGTACCTGCTCTGGATTCCTCCCCGCTCGGCCACGACGGCGTGCCGCGGCATGTCGCGCCCCTGCTTGACGATGGCGTCTTCAGTCCGGAACGGATGAAGGCCGAACGCGAACAAGCTTATTTCAACGATTTATACCTGCTCGCGCCCGTCGCCTATTTCGTGCTCGGTCTCGATGGCGTGATCCTGCAGGTCAACCTGGTGGCGGCGGAACTGTTCGGCCTGGCGCGCGGGCATCCCGGCCACGTGCTGTTCCGTTCCTTTGTCCACGCGGCGTTCCGCCACGATTACGACCAGTTCGTGCAGCGCGTGCTCAACAGCAGTGAACCCGAGCGCATCCAGCTGCAGGTACAGCTGCCGCCGCCGCGTCCCGGCGCGCGCGAGGCCGGCTTGCCCGTCAGCCTGCTGGGCAGCGCCGATCCGAACGGCCAGGCGCTGCGCCTGGTGCTGGAGCAGGCCGAAGGCAAGCTGGCCGCGCTCGAACGCAGCGAAGAGCGTTTCCGGCGCATCGTGCACAGCGCCGAGGAGGGCATCTGGGAAATCGATGCGCAGGCGCTGACGAGCTTTGTCAATCCGAAGATGGCGCAGATGCTCGATTGCCAGATCGAGGATATGCTGGGCCAGCCGCTGGCGGCCTTCATGGATGAGGAGGGGCGCGCCATCCTGGAGCGCAACATTGCGCGGCGCCAGGACGGCATCGTCGAGCGCCACGAATTCAAGTTCCTGCGGCGTGACGGCAGCACCCTGTGGGCCACCCTGGCCACGAATCCCATCTTCGATGCCAGCGGCACCTACCTGGGCGCGCTGGCGCTGGTCAGCGACATCACGGCGCAGCGCGCGGCGTCCGAGCGCATCTGGCGGCAAGCCAATTTCGACCAGCTGACAGGCTTGCCGAACCGCCACATGTTTCTCGACCGCTTGCAGCACGAGGCGGCCCATGCCAAACGCGAAGGCGCTTGCCTTGCCCTGCTGTTCATCGACCTCGACCATTTCAAGCAGGTGAATGACCGCCTCGGTCACGAGAAGGGCGACATGCTGCTGCGCCAGGCGGCGCGCCGCATCAGCGAGCGCGTGCGCACCACCGATACGGTGGCGCGCCTGGGCGGCGACGAATTCACCGTCATCCTGGCCGGCGTGGGGCAGCTGGGCGGCATCGAGCGCGTGCTGCAGGAACTGACGGCCGCGCTGGCGCTGCCGTTCCTGCTCGACGGCGACACGGCGCAAGTGTCGGCCAGCATCGGCGTGGCCCTGTATCCGGCCGACGCCGAGGCGCCGGACGCCTTGCTGCGGCATGCCGACCAGGCCATGTACGCGGCCAAGAGTGCGGGGCGCAACGGCTACAGCTATTTCACGCCGGCCTTGCAGCAGGCGGCCGAATTGCGCCGCAGCACGGTGCGCGAGATGCGCCTGGCGCTGGCGCAGGACCAGTTCGAAGTGCATTACCAGCCCATCATCCGCCTGCGCGATGGCGCCATCGAGCGGGCCGAGGCGCTGTTGCGCTGGCGCCATCCGCTGCGCGGCTTGCTGGTGCCCGCCGATTTCATCGCCTTTGCCGAGGCGAACGGCCTGATCATCGATATCGGCGAGTGGGTCTTTCGCCAGGTCGTGCGCCAGGCGCGGAAGTGGCAGGACGAGCATGGCGCCCCGTTTCAGATCAGCATCAACAAGTCGGCCATGGAATTTCGCTGCGACGCCGCGCTGTACCAGGACTGGGGCGGGCATCTGGCGCGCCAGGGGCTGGCGCCGGGCGCCATCGTCATCGAGACGAGGGAAGCGGTGCTGCTCGACGAGGGGCGCCAGGTGGTCGACCGCCTGCGCCAGTTCCGCGCCATGGGCCTGGCCCTGGCGCTCGATGATTTCGGCAGCGGCCAGGTGTCGCTCGCGTGCATCAAGAAGGCCGACATCGATTTTCTCAAGATCGGCCGTGCCCTGGTCGGCGAGCTGGGGCGCGATGGCGACGGGCAGGGCCTGTGCGAGGCGATCATCGCGCTGGCGCAGCGGCTGGGGCTGAAAGTCGTGGCCGAAGGCGTGGAGACGGCGTCGCAGCGCGACCTGCTGCGCGCCGCCGGCTGCGACTATGCGCAAGGGTACTTTTTTTCGCGCGCGTTGCCGGCGGGGCAGATGGACCGCCTGCTGGCGTCTCAGCCGGCGGCCTGAAGCGTCTCCTGCGCCTGTCCGCCGCCTTCCATCAGCTCTTCCACGGCGGCCAGCGTCTCGGCGGCGCTGACCGAGGCCAGCGTCAGGCCCGGCGCCAGAATCACGCGGTAATGGCGGCTGGCAGGATAGAACCAGCGGTAGTTGTCGGTGCGGATGTAGTAGCCGACGATGTTCTTGTCGTATGCCGAGGCGATGTGGATCACCGACGTGTCGGGCGACAGCACCAGTTCGCAGCGGCGGATCAGGGCCGCCAGCTCCAGGATGTGGCCCGTGGGTGGCGCGCTCATCACGTTGGCATGGCCGGCGCCGCGCACGATTTCGGCGGCGCGCGCCTCGGTGCCCGGCGCGGCGATCACCAGCAGCGCATGGCGCGGATAGCGTGCCGCCAGGGCCGCGCAGCAGCGCTGGGCGTCGGCCACGCTGACCGTGCGCTGCGCATTGCTGCCCTGGAAATTGAGGCAGAACAAGCCTTCATGCGTGCGCAGCAAGGTGTCGCAGGCGGCGTCGACCTGGGCCGCGTGCGCGTCCACGCCGAACAGTTCATAGCGCATATCGATGTCGCGCAAGCCAAATTGTTCGAAGGTGGCGAAAAAGCTGTGCAGGATATGGCGGCTGCGGTCGCACGGCACCGTATGGTCGAACATGCCCAGCTTCGCCGTCGAGGTGCCGTACTTGGGAATGGCAAAGCCCGTCAGATAGCGCGCACCCAGCCATTTGATACGCAGCAGCAAGGGAATCGAAAAGCGGTTGTAGGGATTGAAGATGACGTCGTAGCGGCGCCGGCGCAGCGCGGCGATGGTGGTGCGCAAGTCGCGCAGCAGCGGCTGCTTGTCCCAGATCAGGATCTCGTTCACATGCGGGTTCTCGGCGATGACATCGCGGTTGGCGCTGCTGGCGGCCACGTCGATCTGCCAGTGCGGATAGTTTTTCTTCAGCTCGCGCAGCAGGGCCGAGGTGACGATCATGTCACCGATCTTGTCGTTGCGCAAAATCAGTACCTTGCGCACCTTGGCGATATCGAGGGGCTGCTTGCCGGATTTGCCCAGCAGGGCATAACTGATCAGCCGGGCGGCGGTTTTTATCAAGGAAACTCCGGAAGTAGATGGCGACAGCAGCATCTTACGGATTTCCACCGTCCTGAGCTAGGGGGCGTGTCCCATTATTGCCGCGTGCGCCAAGGCGGCGCACGCGCGGGCAGCGATTATTCGAGGCCCAGCAGGGCGACGACTCGCTCGCGGCTGATGCCGACCAATGCCGAGCTGATCGCCAGCAGCGATTCATAGCCGGGCTCGCTGGCCTTTTGCGTGAAGTTTTCCGCCAAGGTATCCATGCTGACGTGCACTTGCACTGGTTGCGCTCGGGCAACTCGTCCAGTGGCTTGCGCCAGGGCCAGGCCGACGGCGCTGCGCGCCGCCTGCAACTGCGCCAGCGCTTGCACCACTTGCTGCAAGGTGGCGCGCAGGGCTTCCACGTCGCCGGTATGCCATTCTTCCGGTGCGATGGCGGCCGGTTCCGCATCCGTGCGCACGCGGCTCATCTGGCCGGTCGGATAGCGGATGCCGCTGCCGCGCACGGACAGGCTGTCGCGCACGTTGGCCCAGGCCGCTTCCGACGTGCTGAACACCAGTTCGCCATTCTCGCCCAGTTTGACGCCGATACCCGATGGCATCAAGGCGCGGTCGAAGCGCGAGACGATTTCGTTCGCGCTCAGGCCAGGTTCGATATTGACCGAGCGCAAAGCCTGGTTCGCGCCGCCGACGGAAAACGCCAGCACTTCCTGCGGGCCTTCCTGCAGGCTGGCCATGGTCAGGCCGCGGATGCTGAAGTTTTGCTGTGCCGCGCGCGGGCTGGTATAGCTGAGCTGTGCGTCGAGCGTGCCGCCCGAGGCGCTGGCGCGCTGGCGCCAGGTATTGCTGAACTGGCGTACCCTTGCTTCGACTTGCCCTTCGCGGCCCTGGCGTGCGGCCAGCTTGGCCGCCAGCTCGCTTTTCAGCGCTTGCAACTGGCTGCTGCTGCGTTCCAGGTAGTCGAGCGTTTGTTGCGCGTTGGAAATCTCCCCCTGCAGCTGGTGATCCCAGTTGCTCAGGCCGCGTTGCAGGCTCGCCGTCGATCTCTTCGCTGCCGGCGCATCGCTGCGCGCGCTGGCGCTGCCGTTGATGGCGGCGGACGCGTCATCAACGACGCGGGCTGTGCCGGCGCCTTTGGCATTGACGCCGGAAGAGGAGGAGGTCTGAACGATTTGCATGATGGTCAGAGAAGATCAAACAGGGAAATGGTGCCAACCTTGGCGTATGCCTTGTAGGTTGCCTGCAGGGCTGTCTGGTAGCCGGTCAGTTCGATGGCCGCCGCACCCATGTCGGTCTTTTTCAGGTCCAGCAGGGCCGAATCGTTCGACAGCGAGACATTGGACAGGTTGCCGGACAAGGTGGACAGGATGTTCTGCGCGCCGCCGAAGATGGCGATCTTGCCCGAGAGCAGATCCATGCCGTCGTCCGTGCCATTCAGGCCTGCGCCCACCACGGCCCGCACGGCCGGGTCATTCGGGCTGACGCCCGGCGTGCCGAGGGTGGTGATGACCTGGTCGATCTTGTTGAGCCATACTTCCAGATTCTTCACGTCGACGTTGGCCGCCTGCGTCACGCCATTGCCCACTACCACGGTCTGCGTGTCGGTATTGCCGATGTAGCTGTAGCGCGAACCGGCAGCCGCTGTCGCGTCGTACTTGATCGCCGGCTGGTCGGTGGCGGTGCCGGAAAACATGTAGCGGCCTTCCTGGTCCTTCAGGTTGGCCGTGTACAGCACGCTGTCGCGCAAGGCGACCAGCGATTGCGTCATGGCATTCAGGTCGGCGGGGGCGTTGCTGCCGTCGGCCGCCCATACGAGCAGGTCGCGCGCCTGGCCCATGTCGGTAACCATGCTCGACAGGTAGTTTTCGTTTTTCAGCAGGCGCACTTTGACTGTGGCGATATTGTCCTGGTACTGCGTGACCATGGCTTGCTCGCGCGTCAGGCGCGAAATGCGCACGTTGCCGATCGGGTCATCCGACGGCAGCTGGATGCGCAAGCCCGAAGCCATCTGCTGCGTCAGGTAATTGATGCGTTCTTGATTTTGCTGAAGAGAAATATTAATCAGCGATTGGTACTGGCTACTGGCAACACGCATGATCTTCTCCTTAACCCATCATTTGCAAAGTGGCGTCAAACAAGGTATTCGCCACGGAAATGACTTTCATGTTTGCCTGGTACATATTCTGGAATTCGACCAGGTTCATCGCTTCTTCGTCCTTGTTCACGCCGCTTGTGGATTTCCAGTCGTCGATCGCTTGCGCGCGCACCGTGCTGGCCGTCTTCAGCAAGGCTTGATTCTGCTGGCTGTAGATCGCCAGCTTGCCGACCAGCTGCGTGTCCGCATCGCTCATCAGGACGGAACCCACCCAGCTGACGCTGATCGGTTGATTCTTGATGTCGATCAGTTTCTGCAAGTTGCCGCTGTCGCCGGCCTGGCCCGTCAGTGACAGGGCCAGGTCCTTGGCGTTGAAGCCAGGGGTAATGCTCAGCTTGCCATTCGCATAGGCCAGCAGGGGACCTCCGGCCGTGCCGGCCATGGTTGTTCCCAGCGCCAGTTGCGCGTTGACCTTGCTGGTCAACTGGGTGGCCATGTCTTGCAGCGACTGCTGCAGCGGTTTCAGGGTATTTTTTTCGAATTCGCCCAGACCGCCCATCTGGCCGCCGATGGCGACCAGATCGAGCGTGTACGAGGACTTGGCGAAATCGAGGCTCAGCGTCTGGTCGCCCGTGTTCGTCATGGTGCTGCTCAGGGTGCCGGCCAGGCTGCCGATGACCAGAGGCTGGCCCGACTTCAGCGAGACATTGCGCGAGCCGTCCGGCTGGTCGAGCACCTCGATGCCCATTTGCGAGGCCAGGCCATCGATCAGCTGGTCGCGCGCATCCATCAGCGACGACACGTTCGTGCCCGACGCCGTGGAGGTGCTGATACGCTGGTTCAACGCGGCGATATTGGCCAGGGTGGTATTGGCTTGCGGCACAATCGCTGCCCGTTGTTGCTGGACCGACAGCAACTGGTTGCCCATGACGGTGCTGATGCTGTTGAAGCGCTGCGCCATGGCGTCGGCGGAAGTGACGATCTGCTGGCGCAGCGGCGTCGACGTTGGGTCGACGGCGGCCGCGTTCAGGGCCTTGAAGAAACCGTCGATGCCATTGCTGATGCTCGACGCATCGTCGCCCATCACGCGCTCGAGCTGGGTCAGGTAAGGCTGGGTCTGCGAGCGGGCGCCCTGGTCGGACGCGGCACGCCACATTTGCTGGCTCTTATACGCATCGGCAAAACGCAGCAAGGCGGACACTTCCACGCCATTGCCGGCCGAACGCACGCCGGCGGTGGCGCCAAGCGATGCCAGCAGCACACCCTGGCGCGTATAGCCCGCCGTTTGCAGGTTGGCGATGTTCTGGCTGGCCGCATTGAGTGCGGCCTGGGCGGCGATGCTGCCTGACAATGCATTGCTGATGATGCTCATTGGGCAAGTTTCTTTCGTGAAGAGTGTGGCGCATGCGGGTGGGCAGGCATTGAATCGTTGTTACCTTGTACAGGCGACGCTTCAGACGGATTTATTAAGCGGCGCCGCAATATTGTCGGTTTTGACAGCGCCACGGGCTGTCACCGGGGCGCCGGCAGGCGGCAGCAGCTGGCGCAGGATGGCGTCGGCGATGCCGAAGGCGCGCTGGCCGGCCATCTTGTCGGCCACCAGGTTATCAGCCATTTCCAGCATGTCGCTGTTGATCGGGTCCTTGAAGACGCTGTCTTCGCCCGCCATCTCGCGCGTGCCCGAACGCATCTGGCGCAGCATGTGCGAGATGAAGAAGGCTTCGAACTTGACGGCCGCCTCGGTGGCCTTGGCCGCATAGCGGGGATCGGCCGGCGTGGCCGCGGCGGGCGTCTTGTCGTCGAGCGCCGAGGGCAGGGCGCCGCTGCTGTCGTTGATATTCATCATATGACCACCAGTTCACCTTCGATGGCCCCGGCTTGATCCAGGGCTTGCAGAATTGCCATGATGTCATCGGGCGAGGCGCCCAGGCTGTTGACCACGTCGATAATCGACTGCAACTTGGCACCGGCCGGCCATTTGAACATATTGCCATTACCCTGGTCGACGGACACTTTCGACTGCGGCGTGACGGTGGTCTGGCCGCGGCCGAACGGCGCCGGCTGGCTGACGGCCGAACTTTCGGAAATGACAACCTTGAGCGAGCCGTGCGTGACGGCGGCCGCCTTGACGCGCAAGCCTTCGGCGATGACCACGGTGCCGGTGCGCGAATTGAAGACCACTTTCGGCGTATCGACGCCGACATCGACGGACAGCGCTTCGAGCTTGGCCATGAAGGCCACGCGCTGGGTCGGGTTTTCCGGCGCCAGCACTTCCACGCTGGTGGCGTCGCGCGTGGTGGCGACGGCGCCAAAGCGGCGGTTGACGGCTTCGACGATATTGATGGCCGTTTCGAAATGCGGGTGGCGCAAGTTCAGGGTGACGGTCGGCTTGGTCGAGAAATCGCTGAGGATTTCGCGTTCGATGTTGGCGCCGTTGGGAATGCGGCCCGAGGTTGGCGTGTTGACGGTGACGGACGAGCCGCTCTTGCCGGTGGCGTTCAAGCCGCCGACGACGACGTTGCCTTGTGCCAGCGCATACGTTTCATTGTCGGCCGCGCGCAATTGCGTCAGCAACAAGGTGCCGCCGCGCAAGCTCTTCGCATCGCCCAGGGACGAGACGGTGACATCGATGGCCTGGCCACGGCGGTATCCTGGAGGAAACACGGCGCTGACCATGACGGTGGCGACGTTCTTGCTTTTTGCTTCGGCGCCGTCAGGCATCTTCACGCCGAATTGCTTGAGCATGTTGACCACGGACTGGCTGGAAAACTTCACCTGGGTGGTGTCGCCGCTGCCGTTCAGGCCCACGACGAGGCCGTAGCCGACCAGCGGGTTGTCGCGCACGCCCTCGATACTGACCAGGTTGCGCAGCACTTGCGCGGCGCTGGCGGGCAGGGCAAAGCCGGAGAGCGCGGCCAGCATGGCTGCCAGGGGCAGGGCGGAACGAAATTTCATGAGCTCACCTTAAAACGGCATCCATGGGCCGACGAAGAAGCGCGTCAGCCAGCCTGGTGTATTGGCTTCGGCCAGGGTGCCCTGGCCGGAATAGGCGATCTGTGCATTGGCGATGCGCAGGGACGAGACCTGGTTGTTCGAATCGATGTCGGCCGCGCGCAGGTAGCCGCGCAGGCGCACGAATTCCTCGCCCTGGTTCAGGGTCAGCGTTTTCTCGCCCTGCACGCGCAGCAAGCCGTTCGGCAGCACTTCCTGCACGATCACGGTGATGGCGCCGGACAGCGCATTTTGCTGCGTGCTGGTCGAGTCGCCGGCGAAGTTGCGGTCGGCCGACAGGTCGATGCCCGTCTTCGGGAAGGTCTTGCCGAGGATGTTGGCGGCATTCACGCCGACGGACGAACCCTTGTTGAACGAGGTGCCGGCTTTCTTGCTCGCTTGCGTGGTTTCCTGCAGGGCCACCGTGACGACATCGCCGACGCGGAAGGCGCGGCTGTCCGAGATCAGGTCCAGGCCGGCGTCGTGATTGAACACGCCGCCGCCCACGCCGCCGCGCGCAGCGCTGCGCGGCGCCACGGGCAGCGGCGTATCGGAAAAGCTGGGCACCACCGGCGCGGCCGGCCGGCTGGCGCAACCGGCCATCAACACCAGCAGCATGGCTGCCGTGGCTTTCATGGCGGCTGTCATCAGCGTGCCGCTTGCGCCAGGTATTGCAGCATATTGTCGGCGGCCGACAGCACCTTGGTGTTCATTTCATAGGTGCGCTGGGCAGCGATCATGTCGACCATCTCTTCGACCACCTGCACGTTCGAGCCTTCCAGCGCGAACTGTTTCAGTTTGCCCAGTGCGCCTTCGCCGGGACGGCCTTCGGTCGGCGTGCCGCTCGATGCCGTTTCCTGGAACAGGTTTTCGCCAAGTGCCAGCAAGCCCGTCGGGTTGACGAAGCTGGTCAGGTTCAGCTGGCCCAGCTGGGTGCCGTTGACATTGCCCGGCACGGTGGCCGTGACCATGCCGTTTTCGCCGATGGTGATCGCCGTCGCATTGTTCGGCACGGTGATCTGCGGCACCAGCGGCAAGCCCTGGGCGTTGACCATCACGCCGTTTTCATTGATGCCGAGCTGGCCGGCGCGCGTGTAGGCCGCTTCGCCGTTCGGGCGCAGCACCTGCAAAAAGCCGTTGCCGGTGATGGCGACGTCGAATTCGCGGCTCGTCGTTTGCAGGCTGCCGGTGGTAAACACCTTTTGCGTGCCGACCATGTGCGTACCGTTACCCAGCTGCACGCCCGATGGCGACAGGGTATTGTCGGCACGCTGCGTGCCCGGCTGCTGCTCGACCTGGTAAAACAGGTCTTCGAAGACGACGCGGTCGCGCTTGAAGCCGACGGTATTGACGTTGGCCAGGTTATTTGCGATGGCTTGCAGTTTGGCATCTTGTGCCTGCACGCCGGTCTTGCTGATCCACATTGCTGGATTCATGATTTACTCCTGGTAATTGGTTGGCGTTGGGCTTACGCGCCCAGCAGGCGGTTGCCTGATTCCGTCATGGAATCGCTGGCCTTGAAAACTTTCATTTGCATTTCGAAACTGCGGTTCAGACTCATGGTGGCGACCATTTCCTCGACGGCCGAGACGTTGCTGCCTTCCAGGTGGCGGTCGCGCAGACGCACCGCCGGATCGGCCTGCAAGTCTTCGCCGCTGCGTGCCACGATCAGACCCGCCTCGTTCTTCGTCAACTCGCCCGATTCCGCATTGACCAGCTTGAGCTTGTCGACGGTCTGCATTTGCGCCGTTCCTGGCACCTGAATGGAAATCGTGCCATCGGCGCCGATCGACAGACTGGTGTGCTCGGGAATCGTGATCGGGCCGCCTTCGCCCAGCACGGGCCGGCCGTTGATGGTCAGCGCGCCCGTTTCATCGAGGTCCATGGCGCCGGCGCGCGTGTAGGCTTCACCGTTTTGCCATTGCACAGCGAGAAAGCCGGGGCCCGTGACGGCCACGTCGAGTTCGCGTCCCGTTTCCTTGATCGTACCCGTGCGCGTGCCGACGGCGCTTGACTGCGTCTGCGTCATGTGGCGGTCGTCGTAGCCATAGCCGTTTTGCAGCGGCTGGGCGGTGGACACTTCCATGTTCGCGCGAAAGCCGCCCGTCTCGATATTGGCCAGGTTGTTGGCGTGTACCTGCTGTGCCCGCAGGGCACGGTCGGCCCCGCTCATGGCGGTATAAATCAGCGCATCCATTGCTTTTTACCTTTGCGTATCGTCGATTACAGCGCTTGCATCAGCGATTGCAGCATGGCGTTCTCGGTCGAGATGACCTTCGAGTTCGCCTGGTAGTTGCGCTGCGACGTCATCAGGCCCACCAGTTCGGAGGTGATGTCGACGTTCGACTGTTCCAGCGAGCTCGTCACCAGTTTGCCGGCCATGCCGACGCCCGGACGGTCATAGATGGCGGTGCCGGAGGTGGTCGAGGCGACCCAGCTGGTATCGTTGACGGCCGTCAGGCCGCCTTCGTCGGGGAAGGTGGCCAGGGCGATCACGCCGATGCTTTGCTTCTGGCCGTTCGTGTATTTCGCCACGACGGAGCCGTCGTCGGCCAATTCCACGCCCGTGTACGTGCCCGAGGCATAGCCGTCGGCGCGGTCGGTCGAGGTGGTCGCTTCGCCGGCGAACTGGGTCGTGCCCGTGTAGTCGATGGCGATCGACAGCGCTGCGGCGCCAGGCGGCGTCGGGAACACCGGCGTGGCGGTGGTTCCGGTCACCAGCTTGCCGTTCGTGTCGAAGGTCATGCTCGTCACCGGCGTCACATCGGCGTTGTCAAAGGTGTAGTGCACGTCCACGCCCGTCGCCGTCTTGACGAAGTACTGGCCCAGCGAGTGCTTGGCGCCCAGCGAATCGTAGACGATCGAGGACTTGGCGCTGTTGTAGCTCAGTTCGTTGGTCTTGTTGAAAGGCACAGCCTTGATGGTCCATTCGGACGACATGTTGGCGGCATAGGCCAGCTTGGTCGATGCCACGGCGGGAATCTGGCCCGTCGGAATGTTCATGTCGCCCATGGTGCCCAGGGTCGTGCTGCCTTTGACGGCGGCATAGCCCTGCACCAGGCGGCCGTTCGAGTCGATCAGCTTGCCATCACTGCTGGCCGAAAAGATGCCGACCCGGCTGTAGCTCATGGTGTTTTGCGCATCGCGCGCGACGAAAAAGCCGCGGCCGTCGATGGCCGCGTCGAGCGCGCGGCCCGTGTTCAGCACGCCGCCAGTGAGCGACATGCTTTGCGTGATCGAGCCGATTTCCGTACCCGTGGCGCGCGAACCGGCATACATGGCCGAAAAGTTGGCGCGGCTGCTCTTGAAGCCGTAGGTGCCGGCATTGGCGATATTGTTACTGGTGCTGTTCAACTGTTGGTTGATGGACTGGATACCGGACAGCGCGATGTCGAAACTCATGTTGACTTCCTTTAGTGAAGGACGAGATTAGTGTTCAGGAAACGAAGGGGCGAGCGGATCAGGCCGTCTTGCCGTTGAAGCCGGTGATCGCGCCAGGGTTGACTTCGCCCAGGTTCGACACGCTCAAAATCATGCTGCCGCCGGACGACAGGCGCACGCTGTTGAGCTTGCCCGCGATGTCGACCGATGGTTTTTCGGTGCCATTGGTGGTGACCGCCATGGTGTAAGTGCCTGCAGGCAAGCCCAAGGCGACGGGATCGATGGTGAACGGCACCGTGCCGGCCGACTTGGCGCCCAGTTCGATCTTGTATTCCTTGTCGTCAATGCCTTTCAGGGTCACGGTGGTCTTGGTGGTGCCGGCCGCCAGCGCGATGCTGCCGTTGACCTTGCTCTTGTCGAGCTGCACCGTTTCGCTGTTGACCATGACTTCGGAGCCTACCTGCGCGCCCAGGGCCAGCACCTGCATCGATTGCAGCACGCTGGCATTGGCGCTGGTCAGCGTCGACAGGTTTTGCATCGCTTCCGTCTGCGCCTGCTGCGTCAATTGATTGACGAACTGGCTCGGATCGGTCGGCGCCAGGGGATCCTGGTTCTTGATCTGCGCGACCAGCAACTTGGTGAACATATCCTGGGTGGCATTGTTTTGCGATTTGACGGCATTGTTGTTGCCGCCGCTGCCGCTGGTGTTGTTTGTAAAGAGATTGGTTTCCATGGATTATGCTTCACCTAATTTGAGGAGCGATTGCTGCATCGACTTGATGCGGCCCAGAACTTCGACATTGGTTTCAAACGCGCGCGAGGCCGACATCATGTCGGTCATCTCGGCTACCTGGTTGACGTTGGGGTAGAACACCATGCCGTCGGCATTGGCCATCGGGTGGCCCGGTTCATACACCTTGCGCAGCGGCTCATCGCTTTGCACCACGTCGAGCACCTGTACTCGTCCGCCGGCGCCGCTGGCACCCGGGCCATCCATCACGGCCGCAAACACGGGCTTGCGCGCGCGGTAGGTTTCGCCTTCGGAACCGGCCACGGAATCGGCATTGGCCAGGTTGCTGGCGATGGTATTGAGGCGCACGGTCTGCGCCGCCATCGCCGAACCGGCGATCTTGGAAATATCCTGGAAGCTCATGCTGATCCTTATTGTCCGGAAATGGCCTTGGACAGACCCTTCAGTTTCATGTTGACGAAAGTGAGGCTGGTCTGGAAGTCGGTGGCATTCTGCGAGAACGCCGCCTGCTCGACGCCGATTTCGACGGTATTGCCGTCGCGGCTGGGGTGGTAGGGTACGCGGTACAGGGCACTGGCATCGTCATCGGTCGACAGCAGGCCGGCCTCGTTATCCTGCAATTGTTGCAGGGCGCTGCCGAAATCCATGTCCATGGCCTGGAAGCCGGGCGTGTTTTCATTGGCGATGTTGGCCGCCAGCACGCGTGTACGGTCGGCACGCAGTGCGAGTGCATCGGCATGCACGCCCAGCGCATCCTTGAAATTAATCCCCATGGTCATCCTTTGTGTTGAATTCGATCGTGCTTTTTGCGGTTTGGTCCAGAAAATAAGTGGTGCAGAGGTAAAATCCCAGCCAAGTCATGTTGACGCATGGTAAGGTCATGCCGCTTCAGTATCTTTGATTAAGGTTAGCAATGATTTATTTTGAGAACTATTCCGTGATGTGGAACAAGGCGCAATGTCGTCGCATACTGCTGCCAAGCCTATTTTTACTGACCAGCCTATATAGTAGTGCAGGTCGCGCAGAATTGCCAGCCGACAATATATTTTCACGCGTGGAACAGTTAGCTCGCGAGCAATTGACACAGCAGGCGGCCACGGCGGGACTGCTGGAACCCCAGTTTCAGGTGACCGTCGTGAAAAGCACGCGCCCCATGCCGGCGTGCGCCGCGCCCGTTGCGCTGGAAACGGCGGACAGCCGCTCGGCGCAGCGCATGCGCTTTGTCGCAGTGTGTCCTGGAAGCAACGGATGGCGTTACGAAATGCTGGCGCGCGGCAGCATCACGGCGCAAGTGGCCGTCACCAGCGCCCCCGTCACGGCCAATACGCCGTTGCAATCGGGTGACGTGGTGCTGGCGCGGCGCGACGTGACGATGGTGCCGGACAGTATTTCTGCCTTGCCTGGCGCGATTGGCCTGTCGAGCCGGCGCAGCTTGCGTGCCGGCGAAGTGCTGCGCCAGGGGCAGCTGGCCTCGCCTGTGCTGATCAAGCGGGGCAGTGCGGTCAGCATCGTGGCGCGCAAGGAGCAGGTGGAAGTGAGCATGGCCGGCGAGGCGATGGATCCGGGCGCGCTTGGCGAGCTGATCCGCGTGCGCAACGCCACCAGCGGCACGGTGATACGTGCCAGGGTGGTCGATGCGGGCGTGGTGGAACCGGCCGATATGACGGGCCGTTAAGGCAAGTCAGTCCGCGGCCGCCGTGCGCTGCAGACGTGTCGCCAGCTGCGTCAGCTTGGCAGCATAGTTGGGGTCGGTGGCATAGCCGCCGCGCGCCAGGCCTTGCGCGAAGGCGCCCGCGTCGGCACCCGTGTTCAGGGCGGCGCGGTAGCGTGGATTGTCGAGCAGTACTTGCGCATAGTCGCGGAACGCGCTGGCCTGGTCCGGGTAGCTGCGGAAGCGCTCGGTTTTCTTCAGCGCCGTGCCGCTGCCGGCCTCGTATTCGGTCGTCAGGTTGCTGGCCACGTCGCCCTGCCATTTGCCGCCGGCCTTGATGCCGAACAGATTATTGGTGTCCGCGCCCGTGCCCTGGCGCAGCGGACGCTGGCCCCAGCCCGATTCCAGCGCCGCGTGGGCGGCGACGATTTCCGGTGCCACCCCCAGGCGCGCGCCCGTTTCTTCCGTCCATGGCTTGATCGAGGCGAGGAATTGCTGCTGCGTTTCGCCAATCTCGCCGCCCTGGCTGATGGCGCCCAGCACATTGACGGGCTGACTTTGCTCCAGGTAGGCGCGTCCTTGCGGGCTCAGGTTGGTGGCGTTGCCGCCGCCCTGTTCGATGAAGCGGGCCACTTCGCCCTGTACTTGCCGGAACACGCTGGCAAAGCTGCCGCTGGAGGCCGTGGATTCGGTGGCGCGCATATTGCTCTGCACGGCATGGGTCGCCGCCGTCGATGGCGTCGCCGCCGTGGCGCGGGTGGTCAGGAAATCAGCCTGGCGCATACGTATCTTCCTCGCCATGCAGCACGCGCTGCATGATGCTGTACTGCTCTGTTAATAAATCGCTGTTGCGGGCATTCAGGCGCTTGCATTCGAGTACCATCTGCTCCAGCGCGGCCCAGTCGCGCTGGGCGGTCGCACGCGCGTCTTCTTGCAACAGCGCAAAAAATTGGGGCATGTCGCCTTGCGGGCCCAGCAGGGCGGTGACGAGACTGACACGCTGGCGGCGGCGTGCGTCGAGTGGCTCGACGGCGGCGACGACCTGGTCGGCCAGCGCCGTCAGCCGGGTGCTCTGGTGGTGCAAGGTGGCCTGAAATTGCTCTTCCAGTAAGGTTTGCAGCGCGGCATAGCCGGCGCGGTCGTCCGTCATGCCCTGCAGCACGCGGCGCACGGCTTCCTGGCGCGTGATGCCCTTGCGCGGCGCGGTCACGATTCGCCGCCGTGGAAACGCTGGATCAGGCCCGCCAGTTTCGATGGATCGAACGGCAACTCGCCCTTGGCCAGCGCATCGCGCAGCATGGCCACGCGTTCATGGTCGATCTCGGGCATGGCGCGCAGGGCGGCCATGGCCGGCTGCAGCACGGCCGATTGCAGTTCCGCCCCGGCCGACGAGCCGCCCATGGCGCCTGCGGCGCCCGCGTTCTCGGCGATCGCCTCGGCCGGCGCGACGGCGCTGCTGCGCGTGGCAGCACCGGTGTTGCCGGAGGAGATTTTCATACGTTGTCCCTTGCCCTTAATTTGCATGCTCTTCCCGATCTTTCTTTGCGGGCAGGCCCAGTTTTTCGCGCAGGCGTTGCAGGGTGCCGGAGTCCGGTTCACCCACCTGCAGCTCGTCGCCTTGCGGCTTTTGTCCGGCCATGCCGAACATGGCGGCGATGCTGTCGGCCTGGCCACGCGTCAATATTAACAGTTCGATGCGGCGGTTGATGCCGGCGCTGGCATTTTTCACGTCCAGCGGCGCGCGGTCGGCCATGCCGACCACTTGCAGCACGCTGTCCGGACTCATGCTGCCGATCAGCAATTGCGCGCGCGCCGACATGGCGCGGTTGGCCGACAGGGTCCAGTTGGAAAAGCCTTCATAGCCGGTATTGGCGTATTGCATCGAGTCCGTATGGCCGACGATCAGCATCTGGTTGTCCATTTGCGCAAACACGGGGCCCATCTGGCGCAGCAGCTTGCGGAAGCGGTCGGTCGGCACGGCACTGCCGCGCACGAACATGCCTTGCTTGTCCGTATCGTGCAGCATGACGCGCAAGCCGTATGGCGTGATCACCGATTGCAGATTGCTCTTCAGTCCTGCTTCGTCGCTGAGCTTGTCGAGCGCGCGCGACAGGGACAGCAAGTCTTCCGGCGACTGGTAGCTGACCTTGGTCTGGTTTTGCGGCGCCGCGCCAGCCTTGCCGTCCTGCGTCTGCTTGCCTTCCGTGCGCGTGTCGCCGGTGCCCTTGCGGGGCATGGGGAAGCGCTCGATCAGGCTGCCGCGCGGGCCGCCTTTCTGTTCCGGCATGACGCCCTGGCCTTCGCCCTGGCGGCTGCCTGCCGATGCGTCCATCATGATTTCTTTCATCGCCTGCTGCTCGCGCGCGGCCATCAGCCACAGCACCAGGAACAGCGACAGCAGGGCCAGGCAAAAGTCGGCGAACGCTACTTTCCAGGCGCCGCCATGGCCATCGTCGTCATGCTTGCGTCCGGCACGCTTGATGATGGCCTGTTCATGTTTCTCATGCGGCTTTAGCACGGCGGCCTCCCCGGCCTTGGCCTTGCTCTTGTTCCGCGCCGCCATCTTCCAGCGCATTGATCCAGCTTTCCAGCTGGGCGAAGCTCGGCTTGATGTTCAGCTGCACCAGGCGGCGGCCCGCATCGATGGCCAGCAGCGGCGGTTTGCCCGCCACGTGCGTGACCAGCACGACTTTCACGCATTCCATGGTCGAGCCTTCCTCGCCCACCAGCTGTTTCATCATGTTGCACATCGGATCGAGCACGCCGTAGCAGAAGAAGATGCCGATGAAGGTACCGACCATGGCGGCGCCCACTTTTTCCGAAATCTCCGCCGCGTCGGCGCCGTCGGCCACGGAATTCATGGCCATCACGATGCCGAGCACGGCGGCCAGAATACCGAAGCCGGGCATGGCCTCGGCGATCTTGTGCAGCGACTTCGACGGCTGCAGCAATTCGTCGTGGATGGCTTCGAGTTCCTGCTCCAGCACGCCTTCGAGTTCATGCGCGTTGATCTTGCCCATCGCCATCAAACGGAAGTTGTCGACGATGAAGGCCAGCAGCTTCGGCTCTTCCAGCACCAGCGGATAGCGCTGGAACAGGGCGCTTTCGCGCGGCGCCTCGACGTGGGCGTCCAGCGCCTTCAGGCCGCCGGCGGCCGTTTGCAGCAGTTCATACATCAGCAGCAGCAACTGGCGCTGGAATTCCGAGCCTTGCTTCTTGTGCGTGACGATCTTGCGCATCTGGTGCAGCATTTCACCGAGTACATGCTTCGGGTTGCCCAGCACCAGGGCGCCGACGGCGGCGCCGATGATGATGATCAACTCGACCGGTTGCCAGATCGCGTGGACGGTGCCGCCCATCAGGGCGAAGCCTCCGAATACACACCCCATCACGATTAAGATACCGATAATTACCATGTCAACTGCCTTTCTGCGTCATTGTGCTGCGTCAATTTGATGGATAGTGCTGAAACTTATGCGTCTTGCAGCATGGCTTTCATCTTGCCCAGCGCCGTCTTGTTGAGCTGGCAGACGCGGGCGTCGCTCAGGTCCAGTACGGCGGCTATTTCTTTGTAGCTCAGTTCGAATTCGTAATACATCTGGATCACGCGCTGCTCGCGTTCGTCGAGCGCGCGCAGCGCCTGCTCCAGGCTGCGCCGCACCATCAATTGCTCTTCCGGACTCGGTGCGCTGTCGGCCTGTCCCAGGCTTTCCTGCAGCACTTCATCGAAACTGGCGATCAGCTCGGCGTTTTCCGCCAACTGGTATTCCTGGAAAGCTTCGGGGGTCAGCTTCAGCGCGGCCATGATTTCCGCGTCCAGCGGCTCGCGTCCGAGGCGGCGGGTCAGGGCGCGCACGCTGTCGCGCAGACGGTGGCTTTCCTGGCGCACGGCGCGCGGGCGCCAGTCCTGGCGTCGCAGTTCATCGAGGATGGCGCCACGGATGCGCAGGCTGGCATAGCTGCCGAAAGACTGGTCCGGCACGCCGTAGCGGCGCAAGGCTTCGAGCAGGCCCATCAGGCCGATCTGTTCCATGTCGTCGCGGTCGATGGCGCCCGACACCTGCGAATTGAGCTGGCGCACGATGCGTTTCACCAAAGGGGAGTACGCCACCAGATGTTGTTGCTCTTCGGCAATGCTGAGCACGGCCGCGCAAGCGCTGGCGGCGGCATATTCGCCGGCGCCATACGCTTCCTGGTATTGCTCTACATAGGCCAAGGGATCTCCCACTAGGTCGGCTGGCGTGTTGGCTTATTCAATGATCAGCTTGCCGACCATGACTTCGGTGAACGGTTTTTCCATCTGTTCACGCTCGTAGCTGACATTGAAGGCTTTGTTGATCTGCTCGGCATATTGTTCCACGGTCATGGTCTGCGCCTTGTCGAGCGGAAAACTCGACAGGGTGCTGACGGCGATCGAGCGCATCAGCGGCAAGTGATCCTTGGTCAGCTTTTCCTTTTCCTCGGTGGTGGCGATCACCAGGTCGGCCGACAGGTAATGCGTCTCGCCTTCGCCGGGGCCGCGGCGCAACATCACGATGACTTTGTCCAGCGTGAGGAACTTGCGCGCTTTCTTGCCCGTGGCGGGCGGTGGCGGGGCTTTCGCTTCGGCGACTTCGGCATGGCCGGCGACCGGCTTGGCCAAATACCAGATGGCGCCGCCAGCGGCGCCAGCGGCCAGCACGGCCACGCCGACAAAGCCGGCTATCAGTTTCATTTTCATATTCATCAGGCGGTCTCTCGCTCGTGGCTGGCGTATGTGGTGGCGGCGGTGCTGCCGTCGGACAGGGCGCGTCCCGGTTCGGCGTCGTCCTGCTGGCGGCCCGGCTGACGCTGGCCGCGCGCATCGCCTTCGGCGAACGCCTGGGCAGCGGGGCTGCGCGGGGTGGCGCTGATATTGACGGCCACGTCGGTGTACTGGCGCTGCGCCAGGTCGCTGCGCATGTTCTCGCCGATGCCTTGCAACTGGCGCAACACTTCCGAATTCGACGCCGTGACGTTCACCTGCAGCGCGCCGGCCGTATGGCGGATGGAAATTTCAATGCGACCCAGCATGGGCGGCTCGAGGCGGATCGTCGCGTGTTCGCTGTTGCGGCCGATCTGCGTCTGCAGGCGTTCGCCCAGCGCTTCGCGCAGCGGTTCCTGCCATTGCTGGGCTGGGCCGTTGAGCTTGATGGTGTCGCCGGCCGGGGCCGCTGTGGCCGTATTGCCGACCGCGCCCGCCAGACCCAGGTTGGGCGTGGCCGGTGCCGGCGTCGCGGCGCCACGTTCGCCTTCGCGCGCGGCAACGGCAGGCGCGGCGACGGCGCTTGCCGAAGCGCTTTGCTGCAGCAGCGATTCGAACGGCTGTGCCGGCACGCCGCCCTTGGCGGCCGTCGCCGGGTTGGCGGCGGCCAGCGGCTCGCGCGTGTCGCGGCCTGGCGCTGGCGCCGTTGCCGCCGCGTTCAGGGTGACCGCCGACGGATGCAGGCTGATGTTGAGTGCCGGATTGGCTTGCACCGCATTCGCCTGCACCTGTGTCTGCGCTTGTGTCTGTACTTGCGCCTGGGCGGCGGCACGCGCCTCGGCCGCGTCCGTTGGCGGCAGCATGGTCACCGGCAAGCCGATAACGGGGACGGCCATGGCCGGCAGGCTGCTGTCGGCCTGGCTGTCGCTGTCGCTCTCCTTCGCGGGAGCGGGCGTGTCGGCGTCGGCCGTTTCCACGCCGGTCACGTCAAGCACCTGCGCAAACAGGGGCAGGGCGGAGGGCACGGCGCCAGTAGCGGCATAGCCTGGTGTGCCGGGCAAGGCGGCGGCCTGTGACGGTGCCGCCGCCGGTGCTGGTGCAGATGCCGCAGGGGTCGCTGGTGCCGGAGCGGCCGGCGCCGTGTTGAAGTTCATGATCATGCTTGATTCCCGTCCGAGTCGTATTCGCCGAGCGCGGCGTAGGCGACCCAACCTTCCTTATTTGCCTGTAATGCACCCAGGTGTTGACCCAGGCGCTCTTTTTCCTCAGAGCAAATTTTAACCGCTTGCGCGTGATTTTTGCGCAATTGCAACAATTCTGTTTGTTCCAGCGCATTCCATGCGCCCCGTTCGGCCAGCAGGGGGATGTTTTTCGCCAGGCTGGCGGACAGTTTTCCCATTGCTTCCCAATCCGCTTGCGCGATGGCGGCGCTCAATTGCCGGTTCAGCTGTTGCAGGGCGCCGCGCCTAGGCATTGTTGGCCTGGACGCCCACCCAGCCGCGCTTGATGGTGGTCATCAGGGTCGTCACTTCGTCGATCAGGGTCGGGTCGAGCTTGATGCCGGCCGTGTACAGGCGCGCCACGCAATAGTCGTACAGGCGGGCCAGGTTGACGACCACTTCGCCGCCATTGTCGAAATCGAGCGAGCTCGACAAACCGTTGATGATTTGCGTGCATTTATCCAGGCTGATGGCCTTTTGCTCGTAGCGCTTGCCTACGATATGCCCGCGCGCGCGCGCCAGTTCTTCCAGCAGGCCGTCCGTCAGCACCAGTACCAGCTCGACCGGTGTGGCGCGGGCCGTCTGGGCATCCAGGTTGACGGCATGGTAGTTGCCGTAAGCTTCATTGTTCAACATTGTTGTCTTCTCGCTATGTTAACTGTGGCGGCGCAACGGGCGCATCCGCCTTAGGATTTATTGTTGCTAAACATGGCATCGAACATATCGGACGTCTTGCTCATTTGCTCCTGCAGTACTTGCAGGCGCGTAAATTGATCGAGGAAACGTTTGTATGCGGTGTCATATTGGGCCGTGAGGCGTTCGCCGCTCTTCACCAGACTTTTCTGCAACTTTTCCGTGGCGGCCTGGCGTTGGGTGATCTGGCCTTTGGTGATATTGCTCCACTGGCCGAGTACCTTGTCCAAGCTGCCGAGCACGCCTGCAGGGGCGGACAGGCTGTTGTTGCCAAAAAGCTTGTCTAGGCCTGTCGGGTTGTCGGCCAACTTGGCCGTAAGTTTGGCGGCGTTGAGGCTGATTGTGCCGTCGCGCTGGGCCGTAATGCCGTAGGACACCAGCGATACGCCGTTCACGTTCAGGCGCAGGGCGTCGCCCATGCTGCTGCGTAGGGCGTTCAGGCCTGAATCATGGGCGAAGATGCCCGCAGCAATACCCTTTTCCGGGTTGCCGGGACTGGACAGTCCATCCATCAGGCTTTTCAGTTTGTTGTAGGCATCGACGAATGCCTGCACGTTGGCGGCGGTGCCGGCACTATCTGTGGCGACAGTCAAGGTCACGGGCGCTTCGGCGGCGCTCATGGCGCGGGTGAACGTCACTTTCACATCTTGCACGTTGGTGAAGGTATTCGATGCCTGCGTGATGGCCGTGCCGCCGGGTTTGCCGCCCAGCCAGACGATGGCGTCGTCTGCCTTGACGACTTCCTTGATGTTGGCCGGAGCGATCAGCGCGCCTTTCAGCGCGACATTCGCGACACCATTGGCATCGAGCGTGGCGGCGTTGGCGATGCCCGTCGCATTCGACGTCAGTACCAGTTGCGCCTGGTTGTCGATGGTCACGATGGACGCAGTTACGCGCGAATTGTTCTTGCTGTTGCCATTGATGGCGGCAGCGATTTCCTGTGGTGTCAGCGTGCCGTTGCCATCCTTGTCGGCGGCGGCCAGATCAATGTCGAGCGTGTTGTCGCCCACACCGTCACCAATTTTCACTTTCAGCGTACCCGTGCCATCGGCGGTATTGACGCTGCTCAGGCCACCATACGACATCTGGCTGGCCGTGGCCAGTTTTTCAACAAAAAAGGAATAGGTGCCTGGCGTCGCATTGATGCCGGCCGTGGCAGAGCCGTAGCCTGCGGCCGGGAAGGTGGCGGACTGGCTCAGCACCGATTTGCTGCTGGTCATGCTCGACATGGCGCTCTGGAAGGCCGAGATGGCCGACTTCAGGTTGCCCAGCGCCGTGCTGGTATTACTGGCCAGCGTGTTCTGCGCTTGCAGGGCTGCCTTCTGCGCAGCGACAGCCTTGGTCGCCAGTTTTTCGGCCGTTGGGATCGGATCGTATTGCGGTGCAGTAATTACGCTTGCCATGCCTGACTCCTGAATAAAGGGATATACCGGTACAAGGCGACCCCTATTCCCGTTTTGTGAAGTTTTCCTGAAAGAAACTTACACCAAGCTCATTTTACCTGCCCGCGGAACCAGAATTGCGTCGCCAGCTCGTCTTGCCGCTTGGCATCGACACGTTGTTGCTCATTTGCAACATATTTTTGTTTTTGCGTCAGCACCTGGTCCAGCACTTCGCGCTTGGCCCAGGCCGTATTGAGCGCGCGTTGCGAAACGGCCATGTTGGCTTCGTGCAAATGCAGGTCGGTACGGTGCTGGTCGGCCATCTGCATGACGGCTTGCTTGAAGTTGCCGCAGTTGACGGACAGGGCCAGGGGCAGGGCGCCGCTGGGGCCGCTATCCGTGTACAGGCCCGTCAGGCGCTCCAGGTTTTTCTGGTAGCGCTCGCGCACGGCCGTCTGCGCCGCCATTTCGCCTTGCAGGCGTTCCACTTCGGTGCTGCGCAGGCCGACCAGGGTGGTCAGGTTGCGGATGGTATGCGCGTCGCTCACGTATGCTCCTAAGCCATGATCTGTTCAAGTTGTTCGATGCACGGCCCCATCGGCGCCTCTTCCTTCGTGCCCTGGCACAGGAAGGCTTCGATGGGCGCGTGCAACTGCACGGCGCGGTCGGTGATCGGGTCGGCGCCGGGCACGTAGGCGCCCAGCGGGATCAGGTCGCGCACGCGCGCATGGCGCGCCATCGATGCTTTCAGCGCGCGCGCCGCCTGCATGTGGGGGGGCGTGATCACCTGCGCCATGCAGCGGCTGATCGAGGCGGCGATATCGATGGCGGGGTAGTGGCCCCGCTCGGCCAGTTCGCGCGTGAGCACGATGTGGCCGTCGAGAATCGCGCGCGCCGTGTCGACCACGGGGTCTTGCTGGTCGTCGCCTTCGGCCAGCACCGTGTAGATGGCGCTCATGCTGCCGTCAGGGTGGGTGCCGTTGCCGGCGCTTTCCACCAGTTGCGGCAAGTTCGAGAAGACGGACGGCGGGTAGCCGCGCGTGGCCGGCGGTTCGCCCAGGGCCAGCGCCACTTCGCGCAAGGCCATCGCATAGCGCGTGAGCGAGTCGACCAGCAGCAGCACGTGCTTGCCCTGGTCGCGGTAATGGGCGGCGATCGAATGGCACAGTTCGGTGGCCATGATGCGCATCAAGGGCGATTCGTCGGCCGGCGCGATCACCAGCACGGCTTTTTTCAAGCCTTCGGCGCCCAGCGATTTTTCCACGAATTCGCGCACTTCGCGGCCCCGTTCGCCGATCAGGCCGACGACGACCACATCGGCCACGGTCTGGCGCGTGATCAGGCCCAGCAGCACGCTCTTGCCCACGCCGGAGCCGGCCATCAGGCCCACGCGCTGGCCCTTGCCCAGGGTCAGCATGCTGTTAATCGCCCGCACGCCCACGTCCAGCGGTTCGACCACCGGTTGTTTCTTCAGCGGGTTGATCTTCGGCGGCGTGACTTCCAGGACGTGTTCGCCGCCGAGGCGGCCCAGGTCGTCGATCGGTTCGCCCAGGCCATTGACCATGCGGCCCAGCCACGACGGGCCGATCTGCAGGCTGGCCTTGTCGGGCAGGGGTAGCACCCGCGCGCCCGTGGTCAGGCCCGTGGCCTTCTTGAACGGCATCAGATAGGAGAGTTTTTCGCGGAAACCGACGACTTGCGCATCAAGCCATTCGCCATTGACTGTTTCAATTTGACAACGCTGGCCCGTGTGCAGGCGGCAGCCGGCGCTTTCCAGCAGCAGGCCGGAGGCGCCGACCAGGCGGCCGGTCGGCGTCGCGACCGGGATATCGCCGATCTCGAAGCTGCGCAGCGTGTCGGCGATCATGCAGGCGCGCCCTGGTCCGCGTGTTCGGCGGCCAGCGCCAGGTGGCTGCTGACCTGCTCCATGCAGGCCGACAGGCGCTGATGGCAGCCGGCGTCGACTTCATTGTCGCCGGCCTTGATGCGGCATTCGCCCGCGTCGAGGCGCGCGTCGGCGATCAGGTTCCAGCGCTTGGCGCGCTTCGGATCGAGTTCGCTGATGCGTTTGAGTTCTTCCGGATTGAGGAAGACGTCGATTTCCTCGCGCGTGGGCGGCATCGAGGCCAGGGTTTCGTCGACCAGGGCCAGCAATTGCACCGGCTGCAGCGCCAGTTCCGCGCGGATCACCTGGCGCGCCACCTTGGCCACCAGGTCGACCACTTCCTTGCGCTGCGCTTCGCGGTAATCGGCGCGTACTTTTTTCAGGTCGCGCAAGATGGCGTCGACGGGGCGCGCCAGGCGGTCCAGCGCCACCAGCGTTTCATTGCGGCCTTCTTCGCGGCCCTGCGCCATGCCGTCGCTGCGGCCGGCGTCGTAGCCGTCCTGCTGGCCTTGCACCAGGCCCACTTCATAGCCGTCGCGCTGGCCCTGCTCGAAACCTTCCGAGACGGACGCCTGCCACTGGCCATCCGTGTCCTCGTTGGAGGCACGCTGGCCGGCGGCGATGAATTGCGACAGCGGCGGGAAACGATACGAGCGGAAGTGTTTCATTCGATCACCGCTTCGGCAAACAACTGCACTTCGATCTCGCCCGCGTCGGCGAGGCCCTTGACGGTGGCCATGATTTCCTGGCGCGTCTGTTCGATGCGCGACAGGGGCACGGGGCCGGAGCGGCGCATCATGTCTTCGAAGCTCTGCGCCTGGCGGCGCGGCATGGTTTTCAGCACGGCGTCGCGGATCGACGGTTCCGCACCCTTCAGTGCGATCGCCCACTGTTCCATCGGCACGTCTTCCAGGATGCGCGTGAGCGTGACATCGCTCTGCGTGGCCAGGATCAGGAAGTCGTACATGCTCAGTTCGATTTCCGACACGACGTCCGGGTCGTGCGCGCGCAGCAGTTCGACCAGCGCGGCGCGGTTGCCCGGCATGCGGTTGAGAATCTCGGCCGCCTGGCGGATGCCTTCCACGCTGGTGCTTTGCGTGTCGAGCGCGCCCAGGCAGCGGCCCACCAGTTCGTCGAGCTCGACCAGCAGGTCGCGGTCGATCTCGTCCAGGCGCGCCAGGTTCAGCAAGACCAGGTCGCGGCCTTCGACGGGCAGGGCGTCGAGGATCTGGCCGGCCAGCGCGGGCGGCAGGAAGGCCAGGAACACGGCTTGCATCTGCACGTGCTCGTTGACGATGTATTCGGCCAGCCATTTTGGCGAGGCCCATTGCAGGCGCGCCATTTTGGGACGGATGGCGTCGCCGTAAATATTGTTCAGGACGCTGTTGGCGATATCGCTGCCCAGCGCCATGTCCAGCGAGCGTTTCAGGTAGCTGCGCGAGGCGCCATGCACGCCACTTTGCTGGCGGTAGTCGTCGAAGAAGGTCTGCATGGCCGTTTTCACGGATTCGACCTTGATGCCGCTCATGCGCGACATCACTTGCGTGACTTCCAGCAATTCTTCGCGCGATAGGCAGCGCAACACATTGGCGGCCTGTTCTTCGCCGATGCTCAGCAGCACGATGGCGGCCTGTTCCACGGGATTCAGGCTGGCGCTTTCGTATTCGGCGCCGTCGGGGAGATTACTGTTGTTGAGTTCGGCCATTTTTCTGCATCCATTGTTTGACGACTTCGGCGACACGCTCGGGTTCTTTTTCCGCCAGCACTTTCAGGTGGTCGACCATCACGTCGACCGCCGAGCCTGGTGGCGGCAAGTCATAATTTTCCAGCAGCGGCACGACCGGCATGGCGTTGCCGGCGGCGGCTTCGCCCTCGAGCGCCAGCGGGCTGCCATTCACGCCCAAGGCCGGCGCGCTGGCGGCGGCCACGCCATTGGCGGCGGCGTTGCTGCCGCCCAGCGCCAGGGCCGGATCGAGCTGTTTCAGTGCTGGCGGCGCCAGGCGCGTGGTCAGCAGGCGCAGCAGCGGGCGCAGGATCAGGAAGTAGCCGAGCACGGCGCCCAGGGCGTACAGCAGCCAGCTGCTGAAATCGACGACGGTGTCGCGCTCTTCCCACCATTGCGCCACGGGCGGTTTGGCAGGGAAGGCCAGCGCCGTCAGGCTCAGGCTGTCGCCGCGCTGGGTGTTGATGCCCAGGCCGCTGTTCAGCATTTTTTCGATATTGCCCAGTTCGGCTGGTGTCCAGCCCGTTTTCGGGTTCGGTGCGGCGGCGCTGTTGAGGACGACGGCGACGCTGAGTTTTTCCAGGCGGCCACGGCTGCGCTTGATCTGCGTGATGCTGCGGTCATATGCGTACTGGCGCGTGGTGGCGTTCTTGCGGGCCGTGCCATCGTCGGACGGCTTCGGCGCGCCATCGGCGGGTGCGGCGCCGGCGGCATCGGCCGGTGCCGGCACGGCGGCCGCTGGCGGACGGTTCGACAGGCTGCCGGGAATGCCGGCCACGGTGCGGTTGCGTTCCTGCTCTTCGCGCATCGCTTCGCTCGTCACTTTCGGGGCTTCGCCGTATTTTTCCAGCGTTTCGTTCACGCGGTCGTTGTTCACGGCGGCCGTCACGCTGAGCTTGAAGTTGTCTTCGCCGATGACGGGACCGAGCAAGCCCGTGACGTTGCGGCGGATTTCATCCTGGAAGCGTTTTGCACCCTCATTGCCGGCGGCCGAGGCGTCGAAGCCGTCCGTCAGGTCGACGTGCGAGGAGAGCAGGTTGCCGCCCTGGTCGACCAGGCTCACGCGCGTGGGCGCCAGGCTGGCGACGCTGCCGGCCACCATGTTGATGACGGCGGCGATCTGTTCCGGCGCCAGGGTGCGGCCCGGTTTCAGCGCCACGACGATGGAGGCTGACGATTTGTCGCCGTCGCTGGCGACAAACGACGTCGACTTGGCAATCGACAGATGGACGCGCGCCGAAGCGATCGCGTCCATCGTCATGATGCTTTGCGCCAGTTCGCCTTCCAGGCCGCGGCGGAAGCGCACGTCCTGCACGAATTGCGACACGCCCAGCGGGTCATTCTTGTCCATCAGTTCCAGGCCGGCCGGCAGCTGCGCCGTCACGCCCTTCGAGGCGAGCAGCATGCGTACCTTGCCCAGCATGGCGTCGGGCACCAGCACCTGGCCGCTGTCCGGATGCAAGCGGTAGGGGATGTGCTCGGCGTCCAGCGTGGCCATCATGTCCGTCACGGCCACTTTTTCGCGCGCGCCAAACACCGGCTTGTAGTTGGCCTGGTCGCGCCAGGCATACATGGTCACCATGGCGGTGATGCCGATGGCCAGCACGACGATGGGAACCAGGTTTTTCAGCAGGGCGGGCGGGATGGCGGGCTGGGCGCCAGGGCGCCAGCGCGCAAATGCGGACTTCATGGTGGTAATCACTTGGGGTAACTTTCGCTGGGAGGCTGGGCGTGGATCAGGACGTGAAGATTACAGAGGCAGTTTGATGAGTTCGTCGACCGCGCCCATGACCTTGTTGCGCACTTGCATCAACATGGAAAAGGACAGGCTCGCTTCCTGGCTGGCCAGCATGGCGCCGACCATGTCGTCGCTCTTGCCGCTGTCGACGTCGCTCATTTTTTGTGCAGCCATGCGGTCATCGCCGTTGACCTTGCCGATGGCGTCTTTCATGCTTTGCGCAAACGAGAAGCCGGATTGTTCCGGTGCGCCGAACTGGGCGGCCGGCGCGATGCTGGCGCCCAGGGCGCGCGCGTCATTGCTCAGTGCTGCCAGATCGGCCTTGATCAGACCTGCGAGTTCGTTGCTCATCTTGCCCTCTACTTTCAATATGCGGTGACGTATCAATCAGAAATTACTGGTGTTGCCATTCCGGCAGGCATTACATCCAATGCCATCTTGCCCGGCCCAATTGACAGAGCCCATCAGTTTTATCAGTTGCCACACCATCCGCTCAAGCAGATTCAAACAAACCCGGCAGAACCGCGCCGAATGATTTACATGGCCATGACAACTAATAATTATCTGATAAAAGTTTCTTCTGGTGGCAATAAGAGGGGCTGGAAACTGCCATAAAAACCGGAATCAGGTAAGCGGAATGGCGCACTGCAAATCACTTTTTTCTCGCTATAAGCTTACCTCGGGGCAACTATAAAGTAAAGAGAGGATTGCCTCAAGGAATATTGATACATGGCAATATTTTGCTTTTTCATGTATTGTTCAGCACCGTAGTCATCCAGCATGCGATACGATGCGCAATCGTTTGCTCGCCGGCCGGTTGGCAAGGCCAAGATGATGCTGTATTTAATTTCGGGCGATCCGTATAATTTGTTCTGCCACCGCAATACCGACATGACCACTACATGACAATCATTACCAAGACAGATCAAACTGTGCGCCATCAAGTCCTCGATTCCTGTCTGCTTGGACGTCCTGTCCATTTGCTGCATGTATTCGGCGCCCAGCTGCGCGACGACCTGGCCGTGGCCCTGCGCCAGCCGATGAGCCGGCGCTACTGGGGCAATTTCCAGATCGATGCCGTGACCTTGTCGCGCGTGGAGAGCGAGGACAGCGCGAATCGCTGGCTGAGTTTTTCCACGCCGGCTGGTCAGCCGGGCTTTGCGCTCGAACGGCAGATCCTCTTGAGCGTGCTGAACTATCGCTACGGTAGTGCCGGCGCCAAGGGCGCGCGGCCCGATCCGGCGCAAGTGCGCGTGACGGCCACGGAAGAGCGCCTCGCTGTGGTGCTGGGACAACAGTTGGTGAACAGTTTGTTCACGCGCATCCACAAGAATTTGCAAACTCTGGGCAAGAGCAGCGACATCGACACCAGTGCCGAGGTGGCCGTGCAGTCCGGCGTGCACCCGGCGCGCGGCAGCTGGATCGTCACGGTGTCGCTCAGCGACGTCGAGGCGGGGCAGAGCGGCCAGTTCTGGTTCTCGCTGGACAAGCGCCTGATGGCCGATGTGCTGCGCGGCCTGCTGCCCGAACGCGCGCAAGCGAAGAAAGCCTTGCGTGGCAGCGTGCGCCCGCTCGCTTCGCGCCTGCAAGTGACCCTGGAAGGCCGGCTCGTCAGCAAGCAGATGCAGCTGGGCGCCTTGTTCGACCTGCGCGTGGGCGACGTGATTCCCGTCAGTCTGAGCCGTACTGACGTCATGCTAGACGATTCCCGTTTATTTACAGCGGCTGTTTCCGAACACAAGGGCAAGCTCTGTTTAACCTCATTTGAAGATGTCGAATAATATGAATATGACCGATACCAACCAGAGCGAAACCCTGCTGGAAGACCTGGGCGATGACATGATCATCGACCAGGGCGACGTCGCCGACGTGGCCAGCACCCGCGCGCGCCGCGACATTCCGCAAATGATGCGCAAGATTCCCGTCACCCTGACCCTGGAAGTGGGCTCGGCCCGCATTTCACTGGAAGAGTTGATGGCCATCGGCCCGGAAAGCGTGATTGAACTCGACATGCTGGCCGGCGAACCGCTGGTGATCAAGGTCAATGGCACGCCGATCGGCCGTGCCGAAGTGGTGGTGGCCGGCGAGAACTATGGCCTGAAAGTCATCGACCTCGACGGCCTCAATCTCGACCTGATGACAGCATGAAGCTGGCGGTACCCGGCTTGAGCCGGCGCCGCGGCGCGCTGGCTGCCGCGCTGGCTGTCCCTGTTCTGATGCTGTGCTGCGGCGCCGCCGGCGCGCAGGACCTGCTCGCCGGCGTGGTGCCGGGCGCGAAAACCGACCTGTCGGTGAAGATGCAGATCCTCGTCGTCATGACCCTGCTCGGGCTGCTGCCCGTGATGGTCATGATGATGACCAGCTTTACCCGCTTCGTCATCGTGCTGTCCCTGCTGCGCCAGGCCCTGGGCCTGCAGCAGGGCTTGCCCAACCGTATCGTCACCGGCATCGCCCTGATTCTCACCTTGCTGGTCATGCGTCCCATCGGCGACCAGGTGTGGAAAGACGCGTTCGTGCCCTATGACCGCGACCAGATCGGCATGCAGGAAGCGCTGAAGATCGCCGAAGTGCCGATTTCGCGCTTCATGCTGGCGCAGACGAGCAAGGCCGCGCTGGCGCAGATCGCGCACCTGGCCGGCGAACCGTCGAGCATGCGTCCGCAAGACCACAGTTTCACGGTCAAGCTGGCCGCGTTCGTGTTGTCCGAACTCAAGACAGCGTTCCAGATCGGCTGCATGCTGTTCATCCCCTTCCTCATCATCGACCTGGTGGTGGCGTCCGTGCTGATGGCCATGGGCATGATGATGCTCTCGCCGCTCGTCATCTCGCTGCCGTTCAAGCTGCTGCTGTTCGTGCTGGTCGACGGCTGGACGCTGACCGTCAACACCTTAGTTACCAGCATACAGGGCTATTGACCGATGTTTACCCCTGAAGTCGCCGTCGACCTGATCATCGAAGCGCTGCATGTCGTCATGCTGCTGGTGGTGATCCTGGTCGTGCCAGGTTTGCTCATGGGCTTGCTGGTCGCGCTGGTGCAGGCGGCCACCTCGATCAATGAACAGACCATGAGTTTCCTGCCGCGCCTGCTGGTCACCCTGCTGGCCCTGATCCTGGCCGGACGCTGGATGGCCGGTTACCTGATGGATTATTGCGTGTCCATTTTTCAGCGCGCGGCCACCCTGGTCGGATAGCGCCGCGCGCCATGGATCAGATTTTCAATCAGGTGCTGCCGTTTCTGCTGGCCGTGTGGTGGCCGTTCTGCCGCATCCTGGCCATGCTCAGCGCTTCGCCCGTGATCGGCGACGCCATGGTGCCCGTCCCCGTGCGGGTGCTGCTGTCGCTGGTGCTGGCGATCCTGATGCTGCCCGTCATGCAGGCCTCGGGCGTGTCGCAGGACTTGTTGAAGATCGATCCGTTTTCCCTGCACGCCCTTGTCGCCACCCTCGAGCAGGCCGTCATCGGCTTCGTCCTGGGCCTGGCTTTCCACTTCGCCATGTCCGTCATGTCGGTGCTCGGTTACCTCGTGTCGAGCCAGGTGGGCTTTTCCATGGCCGTCATGAACGATCCGCTCAACGGCACCTCGTCGGACGTGATCACGGGGATGCTCACCATCATGTGCATGATCGTGTTTTTCGCCATCGACGGCCACCTTGTGCTGACGGGCGTGATCGGCGCCAGTTTCAAGGCCTGGCCCGTGGGGCAGGGCTACGGGCCGCTGCTGCTGCAGACGGTGGCGTATAACGTGGCGTGGATCTTCGCCGCCGCCATGCTGCTGGCCTTGCCCATCGTTTTTTCCACCATGGTGGTGCAGCTGGGCTTTGGCTTCCTGAACCGCGTGGCGCCGTCGCTGAACCTGTTTTCGCTGGGCTTTTCCATGATCACCATGTTCGGCCTGCTGATGCTGGGACAGATCGTGCGCTTTATCCCGGAGCACTACATCGCCATGACGAACCGCGTGCTCGACATGATCGCCGAACAGATGCGGGTGGCCCATGGATAGCGCACGTACCAACAAGCTACTGCGCAGTCCACTTCCGGGCATCCGTTGCTCGCTGTACCTCCGTACAGCTGCGCTACTCAACCCGGCATTGAACTTGCTCGCTACGCTTGTGGGGCACGTGCGGAAAGGTGCGGCCCATGGCGGATAGCAGCACGGGCGACAAGACAGAAAAGGCGTCAGCGCAGAAGCTGAAGAAATCGCGCCAGGAAGGGCAGGTGGTGCGTTCGCGCGACCTGTCGACGGCGCTGGGCATTCTGATCAGCATGAAGGTCTTCATTTACCTGCTGCCCGGCTATCTGGTGAGCTTTCGCGAGCTGTTCGCCATGGCCTTCATGCCGCTCGACAGCAAGGGTGCGCTGGACAATGCCATGTCGATGGCGTTTACCACGTCCGTGGGCTTGCTGATCAAGATGATCGTGCCGCTGTTCTGCGTGCCCTTGTTCGTTGTGCTCGGCTCATTGGTCCCTGGCGGCTGGGTCATCAGCACGAAGAACTGGATGCCGAAGATGGAGCGCCTGAGTCCGGCCAAGAACCTGGGCCGCCTGGTGTCGCCCAAGCATGGCTTTGAATTCGGCTTGTCGATCGCCAAGGCCGCCGTGCTGGGCATGGTGCTCGTGCATGTGAGCCGCTCCAGCCTGACACAGTACGTGGATCTGCAGCACCGGCCCCTGCAGCAAGCCATGCTCGACGGCTCGGCGCTGATGCTCGACGGCCTGATGGCCCTCATTTCCGTTTTCGTCCTGTTTGCCATCATCGACGTGCCGGCGCAGGCGTTTTTCTTTGCCCGCAACCAGCGCATGAGCAAGCAGGACGTCAAGGAAGAACATAAAAGCAGCGAAGGGCGGCCCGAAGTGCGCCAGCGCATCCGCCAGCTGCAGCAGCAGATCGGCCGGCGCAGCGTGCGCAAGACCGTGCCCGACGCCGACGTGGTGATCGTCAACCCCGAGCATTACGCCGTCGCGCTCAAGTATGACCAGGACCGCGCCGAGGCGCCGTTTGTCGTTGCCAAGGGCGTCGACGAGATGGCGCTGTATATCCGGCAGGTAGCGAAGGAACACAACATCGAAACGCTGGAGTTGCCGCCGCTGGCGCGCGCCATCTACAACACCAGCCAGGTGCAGCAGCAGATTCCCGTGCAGCTGTACCAGGCCGTGTCGCAGGTGCTCAACTACATCCTGCAGCTGAAAGCATTCCGTACTGGGCAGCGCGCCGCCCAGCCCCCATTTCCCACCGAGGTGGTCGTGCCATCTCATTTGAGCGAGGTAGTACCTTCATGAATTTCCTGAACCGGTTGGTTGCCGAAATGCGCCGCCACAAGTTCGCCACGCCGCTGTTCCTGCTGGTGATCCTGGCGATGATCATCCTGCCGCTGCCGCCCGTGCTGCTCGATATCTTGTTCACTTTCAATATCGTGCTGGCACTGATCGTCATCCTCGTCAGCGTGTCTGCCAAGCGGCCGCTCGATTTCTCCGTCTTCCCGACGGTGATCCTGGCGACCACCATGCTCAGGCTGACCCTCAATGTGGCGTCCACGCGCGTGGTACTGCTGCACGGCCATACAGGCGCCGATGCTGCCGGTAAGGTGATCGAGGCGTTTGGTAACGTGGTCATCGGCGGCAACTTCGTCGTCGGTATCGTGGTCTTCGTGATCTTGATGATCATCAACTTCGCCGTCGTCACCAAGGGCGCCGAGCGTATTTCCGAAGTGTCCGCGCGTTTTACCCTCGATGCCTTGCCGGGCAAGCAGATGGCGATCGACGCCGACCTGAATGCCGGCCTGATCAACCAGGAAAAAGCCCAGATCCGCCGCAAGGACGTGGCCGCCGAAGCCGATTTCTATGGCGCCATGGACGGCGCGTCGAAGTTCGTGCGCGGCGACGCCGTCGCCAGTATCCTGATTTTGATCATCAACATGGTCGGCGGCGTGGCCATCGGCTCGCTGATGCACGACCTGTCGTTCGGCGACGCCTTCCGTCAGTACGCACTGCTGACCATCGGCGATGGCCTGGTGGCGCAGATTCCGGCGCTGCTGCTGTCAGCCGCCGCCGCCATCCTGGTGACCCGCATCAGCGATTCGGGCGATTTCGAGCAGCAAGTGGCCGGCCAGGTATTGACGTCGCCGACGGTGATCTTCAGTGCGGCCGGCATGATGGTGGCACTGGCCCTGATTCCGGGCATGCCGTGGTTCATGTTCATGACCTTTGCCGCCGTGCTGGCCTTTGTTGCCTGGCGCCTGAGCAAGCGCGTGAAGGGGCCCGACGCGGCCGGCATGGCAGCCATCGAGGCGGCCTTGCGCGACGACAAGCCTGCCGAACTGGAATGGCAGCAACTGCCCGCCGTGCAGCCCTTGATGGTGATGCTCGGCTACAAGCTGGTCGGCATGGTGGATAAAACCCAGGGCGAACCTTTGACCAAGCGCGTCAAGGGCGTGCGCCAGAGCCTGTCCGAAGCGATGGGTTTGCTGCTGCCGAATATCGGCGTGCGCGACGATCTGGCCCTGAAACCGTCGCAGTACGCGATCGTGCTGTCGGGCACCGTGGTGGCGCAGGCGGAAGTGCAGGCCGACCGCCTGATGGCGATCCCGTCGCCGAACGTGTACGGCCAGCTCGACGGCATTCCCGGCATCGAACCGGCCTACGGCATGCCCGTCACGTGGATCGAGCCGAGTGAAAAGGCGCATGCGCTGGGCCTCGGTTACCAGGTCATCGAGGCGCCCAGCGTGATCGCCACGCACTTGTCGAAAATGGTGCGCGAATACCTGCCGGAACTGTTCCGCCACGAAGACGTGTCGAACCTGATGGAGCGCCTGACGGCCCTGTCGCCGAAGCTGGCCGGCGCGCTGGACAAGGCGCTGACGCACACGCAGATGCTGCGCGTGTTCCGCGTCTTGTTGGCGGAAAATGTGTCACTGAAGGATATCGTGCCCATCGCCACCACCTTGCTCGACAGTTCGGAAACCACCAAGGATCCGATCCTGCTGGCGGCCGAGGTGCGCTGCGCGTTGCGGCGCCAGATCGTTAGCGGCCTGTTCGGCCAGAAGATGGAAATGCAGGCATTCAACCTGGGTGGCGAACTGGAAAACATGCTGCTCGGTTCCTTGAACCAGGCGCGCCAGGCGGGCAAGGTGACCTTGGATAACTATCCGATCGACCCGCATCTGCTGTCGCAGCTGCAAGTGAACATGCCGGTGGCACGCGAGCAGATGAAGCAGCAGGCGACGCCGCCGCTGCTGCTGGTGCTGCCGCAGATCCGTCCGCTGCTGGCCCGCTACGCGCGCCTGTTCGCGCCGGGCCTGCACGTGCTGTCATACAACGAAATTCCGGAAAACCGCGAAGTGAGCATCATCGGCACGGTGGGATAAAATGCAGGAACGATAAAAAAAACGGCGCTTCAGGCGCCGTTTTTTTATGTTGTATTAATCCTGTTACATCAATCCTGCTCGTCGATGGGCGGCAGCAGCTCGTGCTCCTGGCCGTCGGCCAGCAGCAGCACGGTGCCGCCCTGGGCCGCGTCTTCCTCGTCGCCATAGTCGTAACCGAGCGGCGCCGCCACTTCCTTCGAGATAAAGATGGCCTCCTCTTCGGCTTCGGCCGCGGCAGCCGCGGGTGCATCGGGATCGGCCGCCGCCTCCGCTTCCGGCTGCGTCAGCAGCAGGGCCACTTCGGCCATGGCGCGGAACAGGGGCAGGGACAGCGCAGCGGCGCCCGCCTGCATCGGGTAATTGCCGTGCATGCGCTGTGCATGCAGCTGGCGGTTCAGGCGGCAGCGCACCAGGCGCAGGCCCGCGCGCCGCACGGCGTCGGCGATCTCGGGCAGGGCCAGGCGCAGATGGCGCAGCGCGGCTTCCTCGTCGGCGGCCAGTTCCAGCAGCACGCCGTCGCCGGACGGCTCCATCTGGATCACGACCCGGCCGATGCCGATGATGATCAGCTCGACGCGCAGCGCCACCTTGCCGCGCCGCCTCGGCGTTGTCTCTTCGTCTTCGTCGCTGGCCAGCACGCGCAGCAGCAGGCGTTGGCCGCCCCAGCCATACACGGCAAAGCGCCACGCTTCGCTGTCGACCGTCAGCGGCGGACGGGCGCCTTCGCGCAGCAGCGCCGGTTGCTGCTCGGCCATGAAGAGGTTGCCCGGCACGTGCTGGCCGCGCGCTTGTTCCTGCAGGGCCGCATATTGTTCGCCATAGGTCCTGATCATTACGCGCCACGAGGCGGCCAGCTGCGCCGCGTCGGGCGGCTGCCAGACCAGCTGGCGCGTGAAGAACAGCTGATTGACCTGCATGGCGCTGCTGTCGCGCGGCAAGGCGCCACCCGTGCCGTCGGCGTTGGGCTTGATGAGGGACGCCAGGCTGTCCTGGCCCTGCTGCTGCAGCTGGGCGGGCAGGGTGCCGGCGTCGGGCGCGGGCGCCATGTAGGGGCCGATCGGCACCAGCGGCTGCACCACGCCCGGTACCATCGGCGTGGCGGGGCTGACGTCGAAGCGCTGGGTAATCAGGGGAACCGGGTTGCCCGATGAAATGCGGTCTATCGCCATGCCACTATGTCCAGAAGAAAGTCTATAAAAGCCGGTGCATCAGCCAGCATCAGCCATCATGGCTGCAACAGCGACAGTATCATTTTCTGCATGCTCTGGCTTTGCTTGAGCATCGCCGTGCTGGCCTGCAGCAGCATTTGCGCCGACACCATGTTGGCGCTTTCCGCCGCGTAATCGACATCCATGATGCGGCCGATGGCGGCCTTGGTATTGGTGACCATGTTGGCCAGGTTGTTGTGCACGTGGTCGAGGCGGTTGGCCGCCGCGCCCAGGGCCGAGCGCACGCCGCCGACTTGGTCGAGCGCCGCCGCCAGCTGGTCGATCATGCTGTTGGCGCCGCCATTCGTGCCAATTTCGCTGCCTGCCGTGCCGGCGGCGGCAAAGTTGGCGGAAATGGCTTTCAGTAAGGTATCCAGGCTGCCCATCTTGCCTGACACGTCGAACTGCATGGTTTCGCTGCTGCTGGCGCCGATCTGGAAGGTCATCGCCTCCGACAAGGTGCCCTTGCCGGTGCCACCGTTGCCCAGCAGCAGGTTGCCGCCGTAGGTGGTGTTGGTCATGACGTTGTACAGCTCGAGTCCCAGCGCATCGTATTCGGACTGCATGGCGTCGCGGTCGGTCTGGTTGGACGAAGCGTCGGCCGCCTGCGTGGCCAGGTCTTTCATGCGTACCAGCATGCTTGTCACTTCGCCAAACGCGCCTTCGGCCGTCTGCAGCATCGAGGTGCTGTTCTGCGTGTTGCGCATGGCCACCGTCATGCCGCTCACCTGGGCACTGAGGCGCGTGGCGATCTGCAAGCCAGCGGCGTCGTCCATGGCCGAGTTGATGCGAAAGCCGGTGGCGAGACGCTGCATCGATGTTGCCAGCCGGCTTTGCGCACTGGCGGCGGCGCTTTGGGCGTACATTGCGGCGATATTGGTGTGAATGCTCAGCACGTGGCTGCTCCGGTGGGCGGTGAGGGTGAGTCGGGTCTATCTTGTATAGGCGACTGCGCCGCCAGCATTGTTAAATCGAAAGGCAATATAGTCAAATAGATACGTTTTTCGCATAAAAAAAGCCAGACCGCAGTCTGGCTTTGTTTGCTGGCCGCAAGCGGCCGGGCCAAAATTATTGCAGCAAGGACATGACCATCGAGGACATGCTGTTGCTTTGTTTCAGCATCGCGGTGCCGGCTTGCAGCAGCATTTGCGACGAGGTCATGTTCGAGCTTTCGGTGGCGAAGTCGACGTCCATGATGCGGCCGGTCGCGGCCTTGGTGTTGGTGGCGATGTTCGACAGGTTGCTGTTGACGTGGTCGAGGCGGTTGGCGGCGGCGCCCAGGGAGGAGCGGATCGTACCGACATTGTCGATGGCATTTTTCAGCAGGTCGATCGTGGCGTTTGCCGTGCCGGTCAGTTCCGTGCCGACGCCGGCGCTGGCTGCCTTGAAGTTGTTGGCGGACAGGCCTTTCAGTGCGCCGTCCAGCGTGACCATGCCTGCTTGCACGGTGAAGTCCATGGTTTCCGACTTGGCGGCGCCGATCTGGAATGTCATCTTGGCTTCCGACAGGGTGCCCTTGCCGGTCGTGCCGTCGCCCAGCAGATTCTGGCCGCCGAACGTGGTATTGGTCATCACGTTATACAGTTCCAGGCCCAGCGCGTCGTATTCGGCTTGCATGGCGGTCTTGTCGGCCGTGTTCGACGAAGCATCGGCAGCTTGCGTTGCCAGATCTTTCATGCGCACCAGCATGTTGGTGACTTCGCCGAACGCGCCTTCAGCCGTTTGCAGCATCGAGGTGCTGTTTTGCGTGTTGCTCATGGCGACCGTCATGCCGCTGGTCTGTGCTTTCAGGCGGGTAGCGATCTGCAGGCCGGCAGCGTCGTNTTTGCGTGTTGCTCATGGCGACCGTCATGCCGCTGGTCTGTGCTTTCAGGCGGGTAGCGATCTGCAGGCCGGCAGCGTCGTCCATTGCCGAGTTGATGCGGTAGCCGGTCGACAGGCGGGTCATCGAGGTCGACAGTTGCGATTGGGTTTTGGCGATCGAGTTCTGTGCGGACAGCGATGCGTTGTTGGTGTGAAGGCTCAGCATTGTATTGCTCCTGGTAAGTGAATTCGTCGAGCGGCAGGTAATTTCTTGCCCTCACCCCTACAAGGCGACAGGAGAACACCTTTCATTAAATTCCACACGGAAATTTTTTATCTGGCGCGCTGCCATGAAAAAAAGCCCSGGCAATCGCTTGCCGGGGCTTTCRTGCAGCGCGAGGCGCCRGTGATTATTGCAGCAGGGACATGACCATCGAGGACATGCTGTTGCTTTGTTTCAGCATCGCGGTGCCGGCTTGCAGCAGCATTTGCGACGAGGTCATGTTCGAGCTTTCGGTGGCGAAGTCAACGTCCATGATGCGGCCGGTAGCGGCCTTGGTGTTGGTCGAGATGTTCGACAGGTTGCTGTTGACGTGGTCGAGGCGGTTGGCGGCGGCGCCCAGTGCCGAACGTACCACGCCGATGCTGTCGATGGCCGANTTTCGGTGGCGAAGTCAACGTCCATGATGCGGCCGGTAGCGGCCTTGGTGTTGGTCGAGATGTTCGACAGGTTGCTGTTGACGTGGTCGAGGCGGTTGGCGGCGGCGCCCAGTGCCGAACGTACCACGCCGATGCTGTCGATGGCCGAAACCAGGCTGCCGATGGCGGCGTTGGCGCTGGCGGTCAGTTCGGTGCCCAGGCCGGCGGTGCCGAAGTTGGCGCTGGCCGAACCCAGTGCAGCGGTGATGCTGCCCATCGAAGTGGACAGGTTGATACTCATCGTTTCCGATTTCGCGGCGCCGATCTGGAACGTCATGGCGTTGGCGATGGTGCCGCCGGTCAGCAGAGTTTGGCCGCCGAACGTGGTGTTTTTCATCACGTTGGACAATTCCAGGCCCAGTGCGTCGTACTCGGCTTGCATGGCGTCCTTGTCGGCCGTGTTCGACGAAGCATCGGCAGCTTGCGTTGCCAGATCTTTCATGCGCACCAGCATGTTGGTGACTTCGCCGAACGCGCCTTCAGCCGTTTGCAGCATCGAGGTGCTGTTTTGCGTGTTGCTCATGGCGACCGTCATGNTTTCGGTGGCGAAGTCAACGTCCATGATGCGGCCGGTAGCGGCCTTGGTGTTGGTCGAGATGTTCGACAGGTTGCTGTTGACGTGGTCGAGGCGGTTGGCGGCGGCGCCCAGTGCCGAACGTACCACGCCGATGCTGTCGATGGCCGAGATCAGGCTGCCGATGGCCGTGTTGGCCAGGGTTTTCAGTTCGGTGCCGCCGGCGGTGCCGGCGAAGTTGGCGGTGGCCGAACCCAGTGCGGTGGCGACGCTGCCCATCGAGGTGGTCAGGTTGATGGTCATCGTTTCCGACTTCGCGGCGCCAATCTGGAACGTCATGGCGCCGGCGATGGTGCCGCCGGTCAGCAGAGCTTGGCCGCCGAACGTGGTGTTGTTCATCACGTTGGACAATTCCAGGCCCAGTGCGTCGTACTCGGCTTGCATGGCGTCCTTGTCGGCCGTGTTCGACGAAGCATCGGCAGCTTGCGTTGCCAGATCTTTCATGCGTACCAGCATGTTGGTGACTTCGCCGAACGCGCCTTCAGCCGTTTGCAGCATCGAGGTGCTGTTTTGCGTGTTGCTCATGGCGACCGTCATGCCGCTGGTCTGTGCTTTCAGGCGGGTAGCGATCTGCAGGCCGGCAGCGTCGTCCATTGTTTTGCGTGTTGCTCATGGCGACCGTCATGCCGCTGGTCTGTGCTTTCAGGCGGGTAGCGATCTGCAGGCCGGCAGCGTCGTCCATTGCCGAGTTGATGCGGTAGCCGGTCGACAGGCGGGTCATCGAGGTCGACAGTTGCGATTGGGTYTTGGCGATCGAGTTTTGTGCGGACAGCGATGCGTTATTGGTGTGAAGGCTCAGCATTGTATTGCTCCTGTAGGATATATTCAGCGAGACGCGCTATTTTTCTGCTCTCACAAGCACAAGGCGGCTATTTCTGCTTAAGAATTAAATGCTACATGGAAATATTTTTTTATCGTGCCGCTAGCGTGCGATGATTTTTATTTTTATGGAAATTATGTCTAAAAATGTACTTTTAACTATTTTGCACGGTATTCCGCGCGCGCAATTGCTCTTCAGCAATTAACAGCCCTTGGTCGCGGTTTTTGATACGCTTCGCCGGTGTGCCCGCATAGATACCCCACGCCGGCAGGGACTTGGTGACCAGGCTAAGCGCGCCCACGGCGACGCCTTCGCCAAGTTGCGCACCGGGCAGCACTACGCTGCCCGAGCCGATGATGACGTGCCTGCCCAGGTGGACGGCGCCGCTTTTGCAGTTTGTAAATTCCGCCGGCACGGTGGGGTTAGTCATGCTGGCTCCGCTGTAGTCATCGGTCTTGCTGTACAGGCGCACGCCTTGCGACAAGCCGGCGTAGTCTTCCAGCGTGATGCCGGCGCCGCCGGAGAGAAAGCCGCCGCCGCCAATGTGAACGTAGCTGCCGATGCGGATATGGCCGCCCGCCGCTACCAGCGTGCTGTAGCCATCGATGCGCACGTTGTTGCCGATCGCAATATTTTCAATGCCGATGATGACGCAGTTCCTGGCGATGCGCACGTTGTGGCCGAGGCTGCGAAACCCCGCGCCGTGCAAGTCTTCTTCTGTGTAATAGCCGGGATTGAAAAGTTCAGACATGGTCATCCTTGTGCGGGTGCGTGGCGCCGGCTTCCAGGTGGCGGCGCTTGCTTTCTGCCAGTTCGGCAATGACGCGCAGCGCCTCGCCGTCGTCGGCCGTCATATCTTGCAGGAAATGCGCATTATTCTCGCGTATCCAGCTCAGTGGCAGTTCCCACCAGGCCAGCGCCTGCAGGGCTGCGCGTACTTCCTTGCTGAAGCGGAAGCGCAGCAGTCGCGCGGGCGTCCCGGCGTAAATGCCGTATGGTTCGCTACGGAAATTGGGCGGCACCAGCGTGCGCGCACCGATGACGCAGCCATTCTCGATGACCGCGCCGCCCAATATCATCGCCTCGTCGCCGATCCACACATCGTTCTTGATAACCGTATCGGCATATTGGGGAATCGGGCTGTTTTCCAGGCCCATGCCGCCCAATGCCAGAAGATACGTCGAAATGGTGCGCATGTCGTGCTGGCCGTTGAGGATGAAGCGCAGATTTGCGCCGCCTGAAACGTAGCGCCCGATTTGCAGGTGCTGCGCGGTCGAATCGTATTTGGCTTGCGAACCGATGCCGATGCCGGAACAGCGGCCGATGGTAAATTGCCCGAAGTCTGGCTCATTGCCCAGCCAGTTACGGAAAAACCCATGCGGTATCAGGGTCTGTCCACCACTTTTATAGGACAGCACGGTAAATTGTGCCGCCCAGCGATGGTCGTCAATGGTGCCAAAAAAGTCGCTGTCTGTGGAAATATTCATGGGGTCAGGCACACCTGTGCATGCCGCTCGACGATGGCGCAGATGGCATCGACCTGATCGAGGCCCAGGCCTGGATAGATAGGCAGGCAGATGATTTGCCGCGATGCCTGCAGTGCGTTCGGCAGATTGCTGTGGGCAGCGGTCGGCATGCTGCGGTACATGGGGAAGTCGCTGATGAGCGGATAGAAATAGCGGCGCGCATAGATATCCTGGTCCCGCAGCAGCTGGAACAGTGCGTCGCGGCTGCTGCCGTAGGCTTCCTTGACGAGAATGGGGAAGTAGGAATGGTTGGCCGATTCTTCCTCTCCAGCGGGCAGGCAGTCGATGCCGGCGATGGCCGCCAGGCGTTCCCGGTAGCGGGCATCGATGGCGCGCCGCCGCAGGCGAGCCGCGTCAATGCCCTTCAATTGCAAGAGGCCGAATGCGGCGTTGATCTCGCTCATCTTGCCGTTGATGCCGGGCGCCACCACCGTCACTTCGTCGACGAAGCCGAAATTTTTCAAATGGTCGATGCGTTGCTTGGTCTTGGCGTCGGGGCAGACGATCGCGCCCCCTTCAAAGGTATTGAAAATCTTGGTGGCGTGAAAACTCAGCACGGACAGGTCGCCGCAATTGAGCACGCTGCTGCCCTTGTGCCGCACGCCGAACGCATGCGCCGCGTCGTAGATGACTTTCAAGCCATAGTTGTCGGCGATCTTTTCGATGCGTTCCACGTCGCACGGGCGGCCATAGCAGTGCACCGGCATGATGGCGGTGGTGTGCGGCGTGATGGCTGCCTCGATCCTGGCGGGATCCATATTCAGGCTCAGCGGGTCGATATCGACAAAAATGGGTTTGATGCCATTCCACAGGAGCGAATGGGCGGTGGCGACGAAGGAATAGGGCGTGGTGATCACTTCGCCGGTGATGCGCAGCGCCTGCAGGGCCGTGATCAGCGCCAGCGTGCCATTGGTAAACAGGCAGATGTGCTTGACGCCCAGATAGTCGCACAGCGCCTGTTCCAGTTGCTGGTGAAACGGGCCGCCGTTGGTGAGGATTTTATTTTCCCAGATCTCTTCCAGATACGGCAGGAAGTCTTGCAAATCCGGCATGAGCGGCTGCGTGACGTAAATGGGCTTCTTGTCGCTCATGACGGCACTGCCTGCTTGTTGGCGTCGTCGGGCGTAATGGCGAACGATACCGGCGGCAAGCCGCCGCACCAGCGCTGCCACATGGTGCGGAAAGCGTGTTCCATATTTTGGGCAATGGCCCGGGAGTCGGCCAGTGCTGACACTTGCATGCGGTTGCGCAAGTCCGCGCGCAGGACGGCCAGTTGCATGATGTTGTTAGACAAGAATATTCCTTTCCGGACGAAATCGTCGTCGTCGGCCGCGATGAAGGCGTCGAGACCCACATGCTGCAAGATGCAGGCGCCGGCGTGGCTCGGTACGCTTGTGCCCTTAAGTGTCAGCGTAGGCACGCCCATCCACAACGCGTGCAGCGTGGTGGTGCCGCCCGTGTATGGGAAGGTGTCGAGGCAAAGGTCGATTTTCTGATGCAGGGCCAGATAGCCGCCCAGGTGAGTGCGGCTGTGGAAGGTCAGGCGGTCGGCGGCGATGCCTTCCTGGGCGAACCAGGCTTGCAAGGTGGCGATGTCGCTGTCCTTTTGCATGGCAGCCAGATGCATTTTCGCTTCGGGTAGGGCACGCAGCAGCTTTGCCCAGCGGGCGATGACGCCTGGATTGAGTTTGCTGAGCCGATTGAAGCTGCCGAAGGTCAGGTAGCCGTTGCCCAGCGCTGGCGCGCGGACCAGCTCCGGGGAATCCGACGATGGCAGGAAGGGCACGCTGGCGGGCAGCAACACGACTTTTTCCGTGAAGTACTTTTCATCCACGTCGAATTGCGGGTCCGTCAGATAATAATCCATGGTTTTCAGGCCTGTTGTGCCAGGATAGGCGATCCAGCTGACCTGAATCGGCGCCAGTTTGCGGCCAAAGGCCGTCAGGCGGTTGAAGGCCGTATGGCTGGACAAGTCGACCAGAATATCGATGCCGTCTTCGCGGATCTTTTCCTGCAAGTTGCTGTCGCTCACCTCGATTATGTTTCGCCAATGCGGGAAATAGCCGCGCAGGCGCTGCGTGACGGCGTCTTCCAGCGTATTGTTGTAATAGGCATACAGACTCAAGCCGGGACTGGCGCTCAGGTGCGCTATCACGGGCACGACGAAATTGGACACCACGTGTGAATTGAAGTCGCCCGAGACAAAGCCGACCCTGATGCGCCGCGTGGGCTCGTTGTCGTTGTCGAAACCGTGGCCTTCCGCTGTACCGGTCGAGGACGGGCGGTCGAAGGCGTCGCCGAAGCGGCAATGCTCGTCAAACAGGCTTTGGGCGTCGATATCGATGCTATGGCTGAGGCAAAACAGCAGACCGCTGTGGCTTTCCGGAATATGCGGCGCCGCCGTCCGTGCGCGATAGCCGCTGGCGATGGCTTCCTCCAGGTGGCCTTCTGCATGGAGTAGCGAGCACAGGTTGATTTCCGCCGCTGCGTAGTCGGGCCGGATTTCCAGGGCGCGCTGGAACGCGGCCAGCGCTTCCTTGCTTTTGCCCATGGTGCGCATGACATTACCTAAATGAAAATGCAATTCTTCATCATCTGGTTCGGATTCCATGGCCGTGTTGATGCACGTCAATACATCCTGATACTGTTTCAGCGCCAGGTAGGCGGCGATCAGATTGTTCCGTGCCGCTCGGTAATCGGGTTTGATCTGCAGCGCGCGCTGGAAGCTGCGCACGGCGTCCTGCACATTTTTGTTTTCGTGCAGCGCCAGGCCGAGCCGGTTATGCGCTTCGGCGTCGTCGGGCAAGGCAAGGGTGGCGGCGCGGAAGCTGTCGGCAGCGGCGCCAAACTGTTTCTGGCCCAGCAGCGCATTGCCCAGGTTAAATGCCGCCAGCGCGTAGTCCGGCTTCAAGGCAAGGGCGCGGCGGTAGCTCGCCACGGCCTCGTCCAGCCTGTTTTCCGCCTGGAGCAGGTTGCCCAGGTTGCAGTGCACCTCGGCGAACGCCGGCTCGATTTCCAGCGCCCGCAGGTAGCAGTCGCGGGCTGCATCGAGTTTTCCTGCCGTTTGCCATGCATTGCCTAAGTGGCCATGCGCCTGCGCATCGTGCGGCGTCAGTTCCACCGTCCGCTGCAGCGTGGCGAGGGCATCCTTGCCTTGCACTTGCAGGGCCGTGCCCAGCACGCTCCAGCCGAATGGCGAGTCGGGATAAGTTGCCAGCAATTGCCGGCAGGCTGCCTCCATCTGCACATGCTGGCCTGCCTGGTACAGCTGTACGATGTGGTCCATTTCCGGCTGCGACGGCGACAGGGCCGCCAGCGCGACGGCCTCCTTTGCCTGCCGGTGCAGCGCTTGCGAAGCATCATTGTCCAGTCCGCGGCCGATGGCGGTGTCGACGATGTCGAGCGCTTCGTCGGGCTGTCCCGCCTGCAGCAATCCCTGCGCATAAGACAGCCAGAACTGGCCTTCGTCCGGGGCAACGGACAGCGCCTTGCGCAAATACGGCAGGCTGGCCACGTGCTGGCCTATCTGCCCGGCCAGCAAGCCCAGGTTGTGGTTGGCGATGGCATGGTAGGGATCGGCCTGCAGGATCGACAGGTAAGTCTCTTCCGCCTCGGCAAAACGCCCCGCTTGGTGTTCAGCGATGGCTTGCTGTAATTCGATGTCGGGAGAGACTGTGGGAGGGGGAGGCGGGTGCATGGGCTGAGGCTGGCAGAAATGTTTAGTAACGGGAATTGTAACTGGTGACAGTGCCCGTGAGAAACTTTCTGAGAGGAATTTGTTGATGCACGCCGTGAGAATGCGCATTTGCTGTTGCAGTTGGTCCAAAGTGCGGGCAATTCTGATCCTTCCCACAAAAAAACAGCGCACTGCCGGACGGGAGTGCGCTGTTCTGGCCAATTGTTAGCCGTTGCTGCGGAGCCTTGCGATTACATATTCGGATAGTTCGGTCCGCCGCCGCCTTCCGGTGTCACCCACACGATGTTCTGCGTCGGGTCCTTGATGTCGCAGGTCTTGCAGTGCACGCAGTTTTGCGCATTGATCTGCAGGCGTTCGGCGCCGTCGTCGTTCTTCACGAATTCGTACACGCCAGCGGGACAGTAACGCGCTTCCGGACCCGCGTACGTGGCCAGGTTGACATCGACGGGCACGCTGGCGTTCTTCAACGTCAGGTGGATCGGCTGGTCTTCCGCGTGGTTCGTGTTCGAGATGAAGACGGACGACATCTTGTCGAAGGTCAGCTTGCCGTCGGGTTTCGGATACACGATCTTTTTCGACTGGGCCGCCGGTTTCAGGCATTCGTGGTCGCCATGCGAGTGGTGCAGGGTCCACGGCGCCTTGCCGCGGAAGATCAGCTGGTCGATGCCCGTCATCAGGCTGCCCAGGTACAGGCCTTTCGACAGCCATGGCTTGACGTTGCGCGCCACGTGCAGCTCTTCATGCAGCCACGATTGTTCAAAGGCGACAGGGTAGCTCGTCAGTTCGTCGTGCTGGCGCTGTTCGCCCAGCGCGCCGAAGGCCGCGTCCGCCGCCAGCATGCCGCTCTTGATGGCCGCGTGGCTGCCCTTGATGCGGCTCATGTTCAAAAAGCCCGCATCGCAGCCGATCAGCGCGCCGCCGGCAAACACCAGTTTCGGCAACGATTGCAGGCCGCCGGCCGCGATCGCGCGCGCGCCGTACGAGATGCGCTTGCCGCCTTCGAAGAACTTGCGGATTTCCGGATGCGTTTTATAGCGCTGGAATTCCTCGTACGGCGACAGGTAGGGGTTTTCGTAGTTCAGGCCCACCACGTAGCCGACCATCACCTGGTTGTTTTCCAGGTGGTACAGGAAGGAACCGCCATAGGTTTTCGTGTCCAGCGGCCAGCCGCTCGAGTGGATCACCAGGCCCGGCTTGTGCTGGGCCGGGTCGATTTCCCACAATTCCTTGATGCCGATGCCGTACGATTGCGGATCCTTGCCGGCGTTCAAGTCATACTTGGCCATTAATTGCTTGCCCAGGTGGCCGCGCGCGCCTTCGGCGAACAGCGTGTACTTGGCGTGCAATTCCATGCCCAGCTGGAAATCGGGGCCGGGCTGGCCGTCGCGCTTGACGCCCATGTTGCCGGTGGCCACGCCTTTCACGGAGCCGTCGTCGTTGTAGAGGATTTCCGCGGCCGGGAAGCCGGGGAAGATTTCCACGCCCAGGTTTTCCGCCTGCTGGCCCATCCAGCGCACCACATTGCCCAAGGAGACGATGTAGTTGCCATGGTTTTCAAAGCAGGCCGGCACGGCGAAGCCTGGCGTCTTATACGCTTTCGTTTCGGTCAGGAACAGGATGCGGTCTTCCGTCACTTCGGTGTTCAGGGGCGCGCCCAGTTCTTTCCAGTTCGGAATCAGTTCCGTCAGCGCTTTCGGGTCCATGATGGCGCCCGACAGGATATGCGCGCCCAGTTCGCCGCCTTTTTCCAGCACGCAGACGGACACCTCCTGGCTCTTATCTAAGGCCAGCTGCTTCAGGCGGATCGCCGCGGCCAAGCCTGCGGGGCCACCGCCGACGATCACCACGTCATACTCCATGGTCTCGCGCGGTCCGTACTGTTCAACTAAGTTATTAGGCTGTGTCATGGTCTCGATTTATAGTCACTCAATTAGGTAGCAAGGATAGGGAATAAAGCATCATCGGGGAAATTTAAGCACGAGTGTGCTTGTTTTTGACGAGGATTGCAACTTTGGCGCCATTTTGCGTGACATTGCCCCTCGCCGCAATCTAAATCCGGCCATTTTGTGTAATGATGGCGTTTAGTTTTGCTCGAGTGCGCTGCGGGGGAATTTGCCCGATTGCCATGGGCATGGCGTAAAGTGTTGTTTAAAACAAAACAGGAGTAGCTCGTGGGCATAGAAGTCAATTTCGAGGGCAAGATTGCCCTGATTACCGGCGCATCGAGCGGCCTCGGCGCGCGCTTTGCGAAAGTGCTGGCCCAGGCCGGCGCGCAGGTCGTGCTGGCGTCGCGCCGCACCGAACGCCTGAAGGAATTGCGCGCCGAGATCGAAGCGGACGGCGGCGCCGCGCACGTGGTCTCGCTCGACGTGACCGACTTCGCCAGCATCAAGTCGGCCATCGCGCACGCGGAAACGGAAGCGGGTCCCATCGATATCCTCGTGAATAACTCAGGTGTGTCCACCACGCAACGTCTGGTCGACGTCACGCCAGAAGACTACTCGTTCGTGATGGACACCAATCTGCGCGGATCGTTCTTCGTGGCCCAGCAAACGGCCAAGCGCATGATCGCGCGCGCCAAGGGCGATCCGAAGAAGCAGCACCGCATCATCAATATTGCCTCGATGGCCGGCTTGCAGGTGCTGCCGCAGATCGGCGTGTACTGCATGAGCAAGGCGGGCATGGTGCACATGACGCGCGCCATGGCCGTGGAATGGGGTAAATATGGCATCAACACCAACGCCATCTGCCCCGGCTACATTTCCACCGAGATCAATGAAGATTATTTCGCTACCGAGCAGGGCAAGAAGCTGATCGAAATGCTGCCGAATAAACGGCCGGGCAAGCCGGAGGACCTCGACGGCCTGCTGCTGTTGCTGGCGGGCGAGGACTCGCACTTCATCAATGGCGCGATTATCTCCGCCGATGGTGGCATGAGCACGTTTTAACGCCATAAAACCTGCTGCGCGTCGCGCTTTGCGGCCTGCGATGCTTGCTGTACTTAAGTACGGTTGCGCTTCTCGACCACAAGGGAGCGCCGAGCCTCGCTGCCGCTCGCGGCGGTTTTACTTGACTTTACCCTATAGTCACCTGGCTGCAGCCCTAGCGCTGCAGCTGCAAGCCCACCAGCTTGTGCACCAGCTCCGACGATGTCGAGGCGGCGAACTTGCGCATCAGCTTGGCGCGATGCATTTCCACCGTGCGGGGGCTGAGGTCGATCTGGCGGGCGATGACCTTGCTGGTCTTGCCTTCCACCAGCAGGGCGGCGATTTCGCGCTCGCGCGGGGTCAGCTCCGCCGTCACGGGACGTTTCTCGCTGACATCTTCGAACGTCCAGATGCCCGCTCCCAGCGGTTTGTTCGGCAGCATGGCGTGTCCCGTGACGTGGCACCAGAACAATTCTCCATTGCTGCGGCGCATGATGCGCTCGTCCGAATAGCGGCCCCTGGCGTTCATGATGGGAATGATGCGGTCACCGGTGCGCAGGAATTCGTCGTGCGTGGGGTAAAGTACTTCGAAGGACTGGTCGTCGAGCTGGGCGCGCGCATAGCCGAACATGGCCGCCAGCGCTTCGTTGCAGCTGCGCATGATGCGGTTTTCCGACATGCACATGCCCACGGGCGCGTGCAGGAAGATGCTTTCATAATCGATGGCTGACGCGGCGTTCATCTGATACGTATCACTCTCACAGGGGGATGGCCGGCACGGCGCCGGTAGTTCTACGGTATTGTACTTTCCACTCGCGTATTTTATGCTGAGACGCTGCCTGAGTCATGGACTCAAGACCAAAGCTTAACAAAAGATAGAGGGACACCCATGAATAAAGTTTATCCTGACGCCGCCTCGGCGCTGGCCGGTATCGTCCAAGATGGCCAGACCATCGCCGTCGGCGGCTTCGGCCTGTGCGGCATTCCCGAAGCCCTGATCGGCGCCTTGCGCGATTCGGGCGTGACGGGCCTGACGGCCATTTCCAACAACGCCGGCGTGGACGGTTTCGGCCTGGGCCAGCTGCTCACCACGCGCCAGATCAAGAAAATGATCGCCTCCTATGTGGGCGAAAACAAGGAATTCGCGCGCCAGTACCTGGCCGGCGAGCTGGAACTGGAATTCACGCCGCAAGGCACGCTGGCCGAGAAACTGCGTGCCGGCGGCGCCGGCATTCCCGCCTTCTTCACCAAGACGGGCGTGGGCACCATCGTTGCCGACGGCAAGGAGCTGCGCGAATTCGACGGCGAACAATACGTGATGGAACGCAGCCTCGTGGCCGATGTGGCCCTGGTCAAAGCCTACATGGCCGACCGCGCGGGCAATTTGGTCTACCGCAAGACGGCGCGCAATTTCAACCCGAACGTGGCCATGGCCGGCAAGATCACCATCGTCGAAGTGGAAAAGCTGGTCGAAGTGGGCGAGATCGACCCGGACCAGGTGCATACGCCGAGCATCTTCGTGCACCGCATCGTGGTCAACGCGAACCCGGAAAAACGCATCGAGCAGCGCACCGTGCGCACTGAAGCATAAAAGAATACGGAGATTATTATGGCTTGGACACGTGACGAAATGGCCGCGCGCGCGGCGAAAGAATTGCAGGATGGCTTTTATGTGAACCTGGGCATCGGCTTGCCGACCCTGGTGGCCAACTATGTGCCGGACAACATCGAGGTATTCCTGCAGTCGGAAAACGGTTTATTGGGCATCGGCCCGTTCCCGACCGACGAGGAAGTCGATGCCGATCTGATCAACGCGGGCAAGCAGACGGTGACGGCCTTGCCCGGTGCTGCCTACTTCAGCTCGGCCGATTCGTTCGGCATGATTCGTGGCGGCAAGATCAACCTGGCCATCCTGGGCGCCATGCAAGTGTCGGAAAAGGGTGACCTGGCGAACTGGATGATTCCAGGCAAGATGGTCAAGGGCATGGGCGGCGCCATGGACCTGGTTGCCGGCGTCAAGCGTGTCGTCGTGCTGATGGAACACGTGGCCACGGCCAAGGATGGCACGACGTCGCACAAGCTGCTCAAGCAGTGCGACCTGCCGCTGACGGGCGTGGGCGTGGTCGACGTTATCATCAGCGACCTGGGCGTGATCGACGTGACGGAAAACGGCCTGAAGCTGGTGGAACTGGCGCCGGGCGTGACCAAGGAGCAGGTGCAGGCGGCCACGGGCGCGGAACTGGACGTTTCCGCCGTATAAACGGATCGTTGCATGCATAAAAAAAGCGGACAGCGATGTCCGCTTTTTTTTTGCCGGGCACGCACTACGTCTGCGCCATGTCTAAGGCTGTCCCTGGAGTGTGCCTATGCTGGAACGGTGCAGGGCAGACGAAGTCACGACAAGGAGCAGTCATGAAGGCAAACTGGTACGCATCGCCGTTACTGAGGCGCATGGCAGGGAGTGTGTTGGCAGCGGGCTTGGCGGCGTTGCTGTCCGCCTGTGCCGCCGCCGGCGGCGAGCACGTCAACCCGGTGGTGACGGAGAAAGTGTTTACGGGCGATCCCGCCCTGGCAAAAAACATCTTTGTTTTTCTGGATGGGACGCGCAATGACAGCGCCTCCGGGACCAATGTGCGCCGGGTCTTTGATGCGGTGCTCAATGCCGACGAGGCGCAGACCAGCGCCATCTATATCGAAGGCGTGGGCAGCGTCGAAAGTCCCGTGCTGGGCGCCAGCCTCGGCCTTGGCATGGAGCCGCGTATCCTGCGCGGCTATGACTTTATCGCGCAGGCGTTTCGCCCCGGCGACAAGCTCTACATTTTGGGCTTCAGCCGTGGCGCCCACCAAGCCCGCGCACTGGCTGGCCTGATCGCCTACGCGGGCGTGCCGGCCAGGTCGGAAGACGATATCGAACAACGGCTTGGGCGCGATAACGCCATCCTCGAAGTGGTCAAGCGCAAGAATGATGACGCCTATGTGGATACGTGGAAGGCGTGGCGGCCGGGACAGGAGCCGATCGCCGCTAAAGAACTGCGCGAACGTTTCAAGGTAGCCGTGGTGCCGGTGGAAATCCAATTTCTCGGGCTGTGGGATACCGTGCCCGGTTCCCTGTTCAAGGACTTCGGCGTGTGCAAGGAAATGAGCGATGGCAGGGACGGCGACCGCTACAAGTCCGATTCCTATCCGCCGATCCGCCGCATCCTGCACGCCGTGTCGCGTGATGAAAAGCGCAGCCGCTTCCATCCCATCTTGCTGTGTCCGCCCATTAATGCGGACTACACGAGTGTCAGCGAACTCTGGTTTCCCGGATCGCATGCCGATATCGGTGGTGGTTACGCCGATTCACGGGCGTTGTCCGACCTGTCGCTGGCGTGGATGCTGACGGGCCTGGCGCAAGACTATGCGCTTCCGCCGTTGCAGCTGGCTGGCGATCCGCTGGGCCTGGCGCATTGGTCGATCGGCGACCGGCCGGCCAATTTGTTCAGCCATTGCGAGGACAGGGTATTGCCCGACGGCGCCATGCAGGCCCCGGCCCTGCAAGTGAGGACCGTTGCTGGCAGCGCGCCGTTGCGCATGCAGGGTGTGATCGAGCAGCGGCCCTATCCTTTGGAGTGCTCGCGCTAGCCCGGTCGTTTATGCGGCGCCGGCCTTGCCGCGCAAGCCGTCCAGGCTGTAGGCACCAGCGCCTGCAACTGCGAAGTACAGGAAGGTGAAGCAGTACATCACGGCCATTTCGCCGCCGTTCAGGATCGGTAAAAAGCCGGCAGGCGCATGCGCGATGAAATAGGCGGCTGCCATCTGGCCCGACAGGATGAAGGCGACGGGGCGCGTGAACAGGCCGACCAGCAGCAAGCTACCGCCCACCAGCTCGATGACGCCGGCCGCACCCATCAGCGAGAGTAGTTGCAAGCCGTCGAACATGGCTACGTGCGGCGCACCGAACAGTTTTGCCGTGCCATGTTGCAGGAAAAGGAAGCCAAGGATGATGCGCAGCAGGCCCAGCAAGCGTGGGGACCAGGTGGCGTAGAAGGCGGGCGAGAGGGACATGGCGTACTCCATTCAAAGGTGGATGGTTCGGTGTCTGGCTTGCATTAACGCAATGTCATTATGCGGGAGCCGGGCGGCGAACAAGAGACAGTACTGTAATAGTTTTTCATTCATTGATCATCCGATGAAATATTGATGCATGATTTACCATATGTTGATGATGCGGTAAAAAACCCCTCGCGCATGCAAAAAGCCCCGCGGATCGCTCCGCGGGGCTTTTCAATGTTGAGTACCGTTTACTTGACGATATTCACGGCCGGTGCCACGTAGGCGTCGTCGGCAGGGTGGGTAGGGTGGGCCAGTTCGCTGTGCAGCTTGTCCATGTCCAGTTCCTTTTCCCATTTCGACACGACGATGGTGGCCACGCCGTTACCGACGAAGTTGGTCAGCGCGCGGCATTCGCTCATGAAGCGGTCGATGCCCAGGATCAGCGCCATGCCGGCCACGGGAATCGTCGGCACCACGGCCAGGGTGGCGGCCAGGGTGATGAAGCCGGCGCCCGTGATGCCGGACGCGCCTTTCGACGTCAGCATCGCCACGCCCAGGATGGTGAGCTCTTGCCAGATCGTCAGTTCCGTGTTGGTTGCCTGTGCCACGAACAGGGCGGCCATGGTCATGTAGATATTGGTGCCGTCCAGGTTGAACGAGTAGCCGGTCGGCACGACCAGGCCGACGACTGGCTTGGAGCAGCCCAGGCGCTCGAGTTTCTTCATCAGGGCCGGCAAGGCCGATTCCGACGAGCTGGTACCGAGTACGATCAGCAGTTCTTCCTTGATGTACAGCAGGAAGCGGCCGATGGAGAAGCCCGTGTATTTGGCGATCACGCCCAGCACGACGAAGACGAACAGGAAGCAGGTCAGGTAGAACGAACCCATCAGTTTTGCCAGCGGGATCAGCGACGCCAGGCCGTATTTACCGATGGTAAAGGCCATCGCGCCGAACGCGCCGATCGGTGCGACTTTCATGATGATGTTGACCATGCCGAAGATGGCATGCGACAGCTCGTCGATCAGCTTGGTGACAGGACGGCCGCGTTCGCCCAGCAGGGACAGCGAAAAGCCGAACAGGATGGCGATCAGCAGCACTTGCAGGATGTCGCCCTTGGCGAAGGCATCGACGAAGGTCTTCGGGATGATATTCATCAGGAAGTCCACCGTCGACATGCCTTCGGCGTGCGTGTATTGCGCGATCGACTTGGCATCGAGGTGAGCCGGATCGGCGTTGAAGCCGGCGCCCGGTTTGAGGATGTTAGCAACCAGCAAACCGATGGCCAGCGCGAAGGTGGAGACCACTTCGAAGTACAGCAGCGCCTTGCCGCCCACGCGGCCGATTTTCTTCACGTCCTGCATGCCGGCGATGCCGGAGACCACCGTACAGAAGATCACGGGGGCGATGATCATCTTGATCAGTTTGATAAAGCCGTCGCCCAGCGGTTTCATGTCGACGGCGTTCGAAGGATAGAACACCCCCAGCAGCACGCCAGCCACGATGGCGAACAGCACCTGTACGTACAGGATTTTATAGAATGGTTTTTTCACGAGTGGTCTCCTCTTGCGGGTTGATGCTGCGAATCATCCGCCCATTGGCAGGCGTGCTCAATTGTGGATAACCGCAGATATGCAGTTTCGCTATATCGGGTATTGCGCCATGGCGGGCGTGCCAATGCTGTGCTGCGGCGCAGCAATTCAGGCGCGCGCTTGGAGCATTGCCCGCGCTGCGCTACACTGCCGTAGCGTCGCGCGCGAGGCAGCCGGCAAATCGCCGGTTTCTTTGTTTTTTACTACCAAATAACGACACCGGACAAAACCGTAGCGAGCGGAAGGGAGTTGTGGCCGAGAAGCGCAACCGTACTGAAGTACGGTGAGCATCGCAGGCCGCAACCACCGCCGCGCAGTAGGTTTTCTCCGGTGTTATAAGGAATGGCATGATTGAAGCGAGCATCAAATCAGTGCAATGCATCTCCCCCGCAGGCCTGCATACCATGTCGTACAAGGAGTGGGGCGCACCCGACAATCCGAACGTGCTCGTCTGCGCCCACGGCGTGACGCGCGTGGCGGACGACTTTGACAACCTGGCGCGCGCCATGGCCAGCGATTACCGCGTGATCTGCCCCGACGTGGTGGGGCGCGGGCGCTCGGGCTGGCTGGCCAATCCCCAGTTTTACCGCGTGCCCCAGTATGTGAGCGACATGGTGACCCTGCTGGCACGCGTGCTGGCCAATGGCGAGCGCCAGACGGTGGACTGGTTCGGCACCTCGATGGGCGGCTTGATCGGCCTGGGCCTGGCCTCGTTGCCGCACAGCCCGATCAGCAAGCTGGTGCTGAACGATATCGGCCCGACCCTGGCGCCCGAAGCCTTGCAGCGCATCGGCGACTACATCGGCCAGGACTTGCGTTTCGAAACCTTCGAGCAGGGCGCCAAATTTGTGCGCGACGTGTCCGCCAGCTTCGGCCCGCACACGGATGCGGAATGGCATAAACTGGCAGTCGATGTGCTGCGGCAAGACAAGGATGGCCATTGGCGCCGTCACTATGATATGGGACTGGCCATGCCGTTCCGTTCGGCCACGCCGGAATCGGCGGCCAGCGACGAAGCCATGCTGTGGGCCGCGTATGATGCCGTGCGCTGCCCCACCTTGCTGGTGCGCGGCTCGGAATCCGATCTGCTGTCGCACGAGACGGCGCAGATCATGCTGGGCCGCGGTCCAAAGGCGGAACTGGTGGAAATCGCCGGCGTGGGCCATGCGCCCACTTTCGTCCACGACGACCAGATCGCCATTGCGCGCAAGTTTTTGCTGGGCGAGTAAGAAGGCAACAAGTAATACCGCTGTACAGATTTTGAAACAACCGAAAGAAGAAGCATGGAAATTACACGACTGCACGTAGGCAAACGCCTCTCCGAAGTAGCGATACACAACAACACCATCTACCTGGCGGGCCAGATCGCGGAAGACACCACGCAAGGCATCGTCGGCCAGACGCGCGAAGTGCTCGGTCACGTCGACCGTTTGCTGATGGAAGCGGGCAGCGACAAGACGTGCATCCTGTCGTGCCAGATCTACATCGCCGACATGAAGGATTTCGACGGCATGAATGAAGTGTGGGATGACTGGGTCGCTTCCGGCCACACGCCGCCGCGCGCCACGGTGGAAGCGAAACTGGCCAATCCGGCTTGCTTGGTGGAAATCGTCATCATCGCTGCAGAGCGCTAAGTTATTCAGTTATTGAGTTGTTAAGTTTATAAGGTATCACATGGTTTCCATCTCGGCCCCGAATAGCGCCACCTCGGAACAACTGGTAGAGGGCTTGAGTGCGCCGGACTGCGCGCGCGTGCTGGACGCGCTCGCGTATGCCACCGCAGCGTATGGCGACAAGCAGACCTTTGCCGGCCGCTCCGCGCTGGACTTCGCCATCGGCGTGGCCACCACCCTGGCGTTCCTGCGCAGCGATGCGGAAACACGCATCGCCGGCCTGATGTTCGAGCTGACCTTGCTGGAACCCGATACGGCGGCCGACATCGAGCCGCGCTTCGGCAAGCAGGTGTGCGACCTGGCGACAGGCGTGCGCCAGCTGATCCGTTTGCGCGCGCTGACCCAGGCGCAGCACGGCGGCGCTGCCGGTCGCGGCAAGAATGCTGCGCAGCAAGCCGTGGCCCAGGTGGAAACCTTGCGCAAGATGTTGCTGGCGATGGCGTCCGACATGCGTGTCGTGCTGGTGCGCCTGGCCGCCTGCGTGACGACCTTGCGTTACTTTGCCGATTTAAAGCTGTTCAACGAAATGACCTACGAATACGGCAAGGAAACGCTGGATTTGTACGCGCCGCTGGCCAACCGTCTCGGCATCTGGCAGCTGAAGTGGGAACTGGAAGATTTGTCGTTCCGTTTCATCGAACCGGAAGCATATAAACGCATCGCCAAGATGCTGGAAGAAAAGCGCATGATGCGCGAGGGCTTTGTCTCCTCGGCGATTCTGCGCCTGCAGACGGAACTGGCTTCGGCCGGTATCCAGGCGGAAGTATTTGGCCGCCCGAAACATATTTACAGCATCTGGAACAAGATGCGCGGCAAGGAACTCGATTTCACGGCCCTGTACGATGTGCGCGCCTTCCGCGTCATCGTCGCCGACGTAAAAACTTGCTACACGGTGCTGGGCGTGGTCCACAATATCTGGACCCCCATCCCGAAGGAATTCGATGATTACATTTCGCGGCCGAAACCCAACGGTTACCAGTCGCTGCACACCGTGGTGACGGCCGAGGACGGCCGCCCGCTGGAAGTGCAAATCCGCACCAATGAAATGCACAGCTTTGCCGAATACGGCGTGGCCGCGCACTGGCGCTACAAGGAAGAGGGCGGCTCGAACTTTGCCGGCCAGAAGTACGACGAAAAGATCGCCTGGCTGCGCCAGCTGCTGGCCTGGAAAACGGAAGTGGCCGACGCCGTCGTGGGGCAGGAAGAAATCCAGCGCGAATGGGTGGAAAAGTTGAAATCGGCCACCCTGGACGACCGCATCTTCGTCATGACGCCGCAGGCGCGCGTGCTGGAATTGCCTGTCGGCGCCACGCCCGTCGATTTTGCGTATCACCTGCACACGGACGTGGGCCACCGCTGCCGCGGCGCCAAGGTCGACGGCATCATGGTGCCGTTGAATACGCAATTAAAAAATGGCCAGACCTGCGAAATCATCACGGCCAAGGGTGCGCCAGGCACGGCCGGGCCGTCGCGTGACTGGCTCAGTGCCGGCTACGCCGTCAGCACGCGTACGCGCTCGAAGATACGCGCCTGGTTCCACGCCATCGACATGCAGGAAACCCTGGCCCACGGCCGCGCGCTGGTGGAGAAATCCTTGCAGCGCGAAGGCAAGACGGCTGTCAACCTCGAGGCGCTGGCGCAAAAGCTGGGCTTTGCCAAGGTCGACGAACTGTTCCTGTCCGTCGGCAAGGATGAATTCAGCCTGCGCCACGTGGAGCAGGCGCTGCACGACAATGGCGAAGTGGTAGTGCCGGAAGACGCCGTGCTGGTCGGCAAGAGCCGCGCTTCCAGCGTGGAGCAGGGCGCCAAGTCCGGCGTGCTGGTGGTGGGCACGGAAGGCCTCATGACAGTGCTGGCCAAGTGCTGCAAGCCGGCGCCGCCGGACAGCATCGTCGGCTTTGTGACGCGCGGCAAGGGCGTCTCCATTCACCGCGCCACCTGCAAGAACTTCGAGGAAATGCGCGCCAAGGCGCCCGAACGCGTGATCTTCACGGAGTGGGGCAGCACGGGCGGGCACGACACCGTGTATCCGGTCGACATTTTTATTTTGGCTGGCGACCGCCAAGGCTTGCTGCGCGACATCTCCGAAATTTTCTCGCGCGAAAAGATCAACGTCATCGGCGTCAACACCCAAAGCGCCAAGGGCCAGGCCCGCATGACGTTTACGGCCGAGATCAGCTCGACGGCGCAGCTATTAAAAGCGCTGAATGTGATCAAGGACGTGAGCGGGGTGTTGGAAGCCCGCCGCAGTTAGCGCTTTGGGACTTATGCGGCGTTACAACACCTGATAAAACCGTAGCGAGCGGCAGTGATTTTTGGCCGAGAAGCGCAATCGTACGCCAGTACGGTGAGCATCGCCGGCCGCAAAGCGCGACGCGCAGTAGGTTTGATCAGGTGTTTTCGTGCAAGCCCGCCATCGTCGCCGTCTCCGGCTGCAGGGTGATGTGGTCGATGCCATGCTTGGCCAGCAACATCTTCTTGATCGCCCGCAAGACCTTCGGCCAATGGTCGAGGTGTTCGATTTCCACGTGGCCGATCAGCGCCGGCTGGCCCGGCGACATGTCCCACACATGCAGATCGTGCACGGCAATCACGCCGTCCACCTGTTCCACATCCGTGCCCACTTCGATGTAGTCGATGTGGTGCGGCACGCCTTCCATCAGGAAGTGGTATGACTCTTTCAATACCCCGAAAGTCGATTTCAGGATCAGCAGCGATACCAGCACGGACAGCAGCGGGTCGATCTGCATCCAGCCCGTAAAGTAAATCACGGCGCCGGCGATGATGGCGGTGACCGAGCCGAGCAAGTCGCCCATCACGTGCACGAGGGCCGCGCGCGTGTTCACGCTTTGCTTGTCTTTCGACAGTACCCACGCCACCACCACGTTGATCGCCAGGCCGATGAAGGCGACGATGAAGACCATGCCGCCCTTGACGGGTTGCGGGGCGGAAAAGCGCAGCACGGCTTCATAGCAGATCCAGCCCACCACGCACAGCATGGCCAGGCCGTTGACGAAAGCGGCCAGCGCTTCGGCGCGGCCAAAGCCGAACGAGTGGCGCGGCGACGGGGGGCGGCGCGCGATCAGTTGCGCCAGCAGGGCCAGGCCCAGCGCGGCCGCGTCCGTGACCATGTGGCCCGCGTCGGAAATCAGGGCAAGCGAATTGGACAGGAAGCCGGCCGCCACCTCGATGCCGGCAAATGACAGGGTCAGGCCCAGCGCCCACGCGAGTATGCTCTGGCTGCGTCCCTCGAACGAGTGGGTGTGCTTGGCGTCGCCCTTCAGGTGGGCGTGCAAATGGGTGGCGTCGTGGTCGGTGTGCGTCGGTTGCATGGAATGCTTTGTTGAATGAGGTTGCCGTCAGTGTAATTGAAAAGCAACAAAATAGTCGGCGCAAAAAAACCTGCAGGCCCGGAGGCGCTGCAGGTTTTATCTGGATCAAGCAATGTTACTGTGCCGCCGTCTCGCCAAACTTGCCTTCACGGAAATCCTGTACGGCCTGGAATACTTCCGCCTGGGTATTCATGACAAACGGACCGTACTGCGCGATGGGTTCGTTCAAGGGCTGGCCGGCGACGAGGATCACACGGCCGCCTGCGGGCGCTTCGATGCGCACGCCGTCGCTGCCGGGCGTATTGGCGAAGATCGCCATGCGCAGGGCGGGAACGGCCTTGCCATCGACCCGCACTTCGCCACGGAACGTGTACAGGAAGGCGTTATGGCCTGGTGGCAAGGGCTGCTCGAAGCTGGCGCCGGCCGGCAAGTCGATGTCGAGGTAAAGCGGTTCCGTCAGCTCGCGTTGCACGGCGCCCGTCACGCCATGGCTCTCGCCGGCGATCACCTGCACCGCCACTCCCGCATCCGTCGTGTAGCGGGGGATTTCGCTGCTCGTGAAATCGCGGTACCACGGCGTGCGCATCTTGTCGCGCGCTGGCAGGTTCAGCCACAGCTGAAAACCTTCCATCACGCCTTCTTCCTGTTCCGGCATTTCCGAGTGGATCACGCCGCTGCCGGCCGTCATCCATTGCACGCCGCCCGAGGTCAGCAAGCCTTCGTGGCCCGCGCTGTCCTTGTGGCGCATGCGCCCCGTGATCATGTACGACACCGTCTCGAAACCCCGGTGCGGATGCTCGGGGAAGCCGGCGATATAGTCGTTCGGCTGGTCGCTGGCAAAGTTGTCGAGCATCAAAAACGGGTCGAGACGGCGCTGCAGCTGCTGCGTCAGTACGCGGTTGATCTTCACGCCGGCGCCATCCATGACGGCCTGGCCGGCGATCACGCGCTCGACGGCGCGCGGGTTCGTGACGGTGGTGATGTCGCTCATTGCTTTCTCCTCTAGGCCGGGACGGCGCCAGTGCGCCGCCCCATTCACTGCTGGGGATTACACCAGGATCGCGTTGATCTCGGCGTCCGCCTGGGCTTGCGCCTTGGCCACGGCTTCCGGGCCCATGCCCATGCCTTCCGAATACACATATTGCACGTCGGTCATGCCCAGGAAGCCGAACATGGTGTTCAGGTACGGCACCTGGCTATCGTTGGCGCTGTCGCGGTGCAAGCCGCCGCGGGACAGGCCCACGTAGACTTTCTTGCCGCTCAACAGGCCCACGGGACCGTTTTCCGTGTACTTGAAGGTGACGTTGGCGCGGGCAATCGCGTCGAACCAGCTTTTCAGTTGCACGGTGATGCCGAAGTTGTACATCGGCGCGCCGATGACGATGACGTCGGCCGCTTGCACTTGCGCAATCAGCGCGTCATCGAGGGCGATGCGGGCCGCTTGCTCCGGCGTGCGCTTGTCGGCTGGCGTGAACAGCGCTTGCAGGGTCGGCTCGTCGAGCACGGGATGCGGTTGAGCGGCCAGGTCGCGGCGCGCCAGGGTGGCGCCAGGATTGGCGGCTTGCACGCGGGCAACGATGGCGTCAGCCAGGCGGGTCGAGGCGGAACCGGTGCTGCGGGCGCTGGAATTGATTTGCAGGATGTTCATCTTGTTTTCTCCGTGGTGAGGTGTCTTGCGATGGATGAACTATAGCAATTCCAAAAATGATCCGGAAGCCGTTAAAATGGATAACATTAATCCACCAATGGAACAATGAGGTCTGTATGGATATCGATCCCGGAGATTTGCTGCTGTTCGCCCGCGTCGTCGAATGCGGCAGTTTCTCGCGCGCCGCCGTGCGCGTGGACTTGCCCAAGTCGACCCTGTCGCGCCGCATCTCGCTGCTGGAAGCGAAGTTGGGCGAACGGCTGTTGTTGCGCACCACGCGCAAGCTGGCGCTGACGGAGTTTGGTGCCAGCCTGCTCGAACATGCGCGCAAGGTGGTGGAGGAAACGGAGGCGGCCGGCGCGCTGGCGCAGCACCGGCAAGCCGGCCCCAGCGGCTTGCTGCGCATTTCCATGCCGGCCGACTTTGGCGACGCGCTGATGCGCCAGGTATTGGCCGAGTTCGTGCGCCGCTACCCGGCCATTTCGCTGGAACTGGATTTATCGGCGCGCCGCGTGGATTTGCTGGAAGAGAACTTCGACCTGGCCATCCGCATGGGCAACCTGCCCGACGATGCCAGCCTGTCCGCGCGCCGCGTGGCCTTCAGCACCCTGGCCTTGTATGCTTCGCCGCAATACACGAGCGTGCACGGCTTGCCCGAGCATCCCGACGATTTATATGGCCATGATCTGCTCAGCTTGCCCCGCGCCGTACACGGCCTCGTGCATTGGACTTTGATACGCGGCAAGACGACGTGGGAGCGCGACTTGCCCGTGCGCCTGCTGGCGAACTCGCCGGAATTGCTGGTGCGCATGGCCTGCACGGGCGTGGGCATCGCGGCCAGCACGGACCGCTTTGCCAAGGCCTATGTGGCAACGGGGGAACTGGTGCGCGTGCTGCCGGAGTGGAGTTTCCCGCTGGTCACGGGCTGGGCCGTGTTTCCCGGCCGGCGTTTGATGCCGGCCAAGACGCGCGCATTTCTGGATTTGATGGAGGAGATGTATCGCACGGATGCGCCCGTGTAGGCGCGCATCCTGTTGGCTTACCTGGGCAAGTTGCCCATGACTTCGCCCAGCTGCACGGGGCCGGCCGGTTGCCAGTTGGCATTGAATTGCACGGTGTCTTTCGGGAACAGCATCACGACGGTCGAACCCAGCAGGAAGCGGCCCAGCTCTTCGCCCTGTTTCAGCACCACATTGTCGTTGGCATAGCTCCAGTCGCGGATCTCACCCGTGCGGGGCGGGTTGACGACGCCGTGCCAGACGGTGGCCATGCTGCCGACGATGGTCGCGCCGACCAGGGTCATGACGAAGGGGCCGTTGGCCGTGTCGAACACGCAGACGACGCGCTCGTTGCGGGCGAACAGGCCGGGAATGCCGCGCGCCGTCGTCGGGTTGACGGAAAACAGTTCGCCGGGTACATAAATCATGCGCGTCAAACGGCCGTCGCAGGGCATGTGGATGCGGTGGTAGTCGCGCGGGCTCAGGTACAGATTGGCGAAGCTGCCATGTTCGAACTGCGCCGCCAGGGCCGCGTCGCCGCCCACCAGGGCCGTGGTGCTGAAGTTGTGGCCCTTGGCCTGGAAGATCTGATCCTTGTCGATCGTGCCGAACTGGCTGATGCGGCCATCGACGGGACAGATGTAGTCGGCCTTGGCCAGCGGACGGGCATCGGGGCGCAGCGCGCGCGTGAAAAAGTCGTTGAAGCTCGTGTAATGCGTGATGTCCGGGTCCAGCGCCTCATCCATGTTGACGTTGTAACGGCCGACGAACCAGCGGATCAACCGCGTCGTCATGGCGCCGCCCTTGGCGCCGGCGACCCGGCCGGCAAAGTTGGTCAACGCTCCTTTTGGAAGCAGATATTGAGGCAGGACGGCAAGACGGTCAGACACGATGGGAAGCCTTTGACGGGGTGATGGGAGCAATGGTGAAAACGCATTATAGCGGCGATGTGGCGCGCAATGATATGCGCCGTATGCAAGGGGGCGTATCGCCGCCTGCCGCCGAATTTAATTCGCTATAGGAAGTATTTTCAGGAAACTGTGTCAGTCAGAAAAAATTACAGCACAATACGGCGGCCTGTTTTTTAGCTTTCAGCCATTTTTATTCAGCCAACTTTTTTCAGTCAGGTCATGATGCCACGCCGTTGCCTCCGCCTCACCGTCCTTTGTTCCGCCGTTTTACTTGCATGGAATACCCATGCCCAGCAATCCGAAACGCCGGCCGTTGATACCGCCGCCGTGCCGTTGAAGGCCGAAAAGGCTGAAAATCCCATGCAAACCGTGGAAGTCAAGGGCAGCGGCTATGATCCGCGCCGCGACGATACGGCCAGCAAGATGATCGTGGGCAGCGAGGAAATCCTCAAGTATGGCGACACGAACGTCACCGACGTGCTCAAGCGCTTGCCCGGCATTACCGTGTCCGGCGCGGCCGGGCGCTCGGGCGGCGAAATCCGCATGCGCGGGCTGGGCAGCGGCTACACGCAGATCCTGCTCAACGGCGAACGGGCGCCGGCCGGTTTTTCACTCGACACCCTGTCGCCGGACGTGATCGAGCGCATCGAGATCCTGCACGCGGCCAGCGCCGAGTACAGCACGCAATCGATCGCCGGCACCATCAATGTGGTTCTCAAGAAAGCTGTGAAGACGGCGCAGCGCGAACTCAAGCTGGGCGTGCAGGGCAGCGACGTGAGCTTTTCGCCCAGCGTGAATCTGCAACTGTCCGACCGCGATGGCAATTTTTCATACTCGCTGGCCGCTTCGCTGTACCGCTACGACTACCATTACGACAATCCAGGCCTGGAACTGGGCTACGCGCCCGACGGCCGGCAAAACCTGCTGCGCCGCACGAACGGCACGGGCGATGGCCGCCCGGAAGGCATCAATCTGTCGCCGCGCCTGAACTGGGTGCTGGCCAACGGCGACAACGTGACGGCGCAATTGTTCTTCAACGGTGGGCGCTCGAATCACCGCAATTTCAGCCGCGCGGAAACGGAGCAGGGCGTGCGCCCCGACTACGACACGAACACGGGCAGCTCCAGCAACCACAATGCCTTCGGCCGCAGCGACCTGACGTGGATGCACAAGCTGGCCGGCGGCGCCAAACTGGAACTGAAGATCGGCGCCTCGGCCGCCCGCAACACGTCCGACAGCCTGCAGCAAGGCTTTATCGACGGCGGCGGCCTGGCGCTCGAACGCAAGGTGGGCGTGAAGGCGACGGAAAACGGCGTCAGTTCCACCGGCAAGTATTCCTCGCCCCTGCTGCCCGGCCATGCCCTCTCGATGGGCTGGGACGGCGCGTATACCGAGCGCGAGGAAACGCGCCGGCAGCGCGAAGCGGCGCTGGGCGTGCGTCCGCCCGTCAACAGCGACGAGGGTTTCGACGCCACCATCAAGCGCCTGGCCCTGTATGTGCAGGATGAATGGGAAATCACGCCGCGCTGGTCCATGTATGCGGGCGTGCGCTGGGAAGGCATCGATACGCGCAGCGCGGGCGACACCTACGACGAAGTGAACCAGCGCACCAGCGTGTGGAGCCCGCTGCTGCAAACCCTGTGGAAGTTGCCCGATACCAAGGGTGACCAGGTGCGCCTGGCCCTGACGCGCACCTACAAGGCGCAGCCCACGGCGAGCCTGATTCCGCGCCGCAATACCTCGACGAATAACAGCCAGACCGACCCCGACCGCGAAGGCAATCCGTATCTGAAACCGGAGCTGGCGCTGGGTATCGACGCTTCGTACGAGCACTACTGGGCCGAAGGCGCCTTGCTCAGCGCGCGCGCCTCGGCCCGCCGTATCGACGGCTATACGCGCCAGGGTTTGCTGTTCCTCGATGACCGTTGGGTCTCCACGCCCGTCAACGACGGCCGCGCGAATACGCAGACACTGGAACTGGAAGCGAAGTTCCCGCTGCGCGCCGTGCTGGCCGCGCCCGTACCGGCCATCGACCTGCGCGCCAGCGTCAGCCGCAACTGGTCGCAAGTGGAGCAGGTGCCGGGGCCGAACAACCGGCTCGACCAGCAAACCCCCGTCAGCGGCAATTTCGGCCTCGACTACAAGACGCCGGACGGCGTGCTGACCACGGGCGGCAGTTTTAACTTCCGCAATGGCGGCCCCGTGCGCATCACCGAGCGCCAGAGCGCCTACACGTCGCCGCGGCGCGACCTCGACATTTATGCCCTGTGGAAATTCGATGCGAAGAACCAGCTGCGCCTGGCCGTGTCGAACCTGCTGGCGCAGGACTTCGAAAGCGACACCACATATACGGACGCCAGCGGCACCATCGTGCGCAACAGCATTTCACCGAGTTCGCCGCAGGCGCGCGCAACGCTGGAAATGAAGTTCTGACGTGTTTGTTTTAACGGTGAAACCCCGGCCGGCATCCGCGCTGGCCTATAATCTCGGCAATCGCGCGCACGGCCAGCCCGTGCGCGCCGCCTTTTCCTTTGCCAAGATTGCTTTTCCCATGACGTTTTCCTCCCTCGGCCTGATCGATCCCCTGGTCCGCAAACTTGACGAGCTCGGCTATGCCAAGCCCACGCCCGTGCAGGCGCAAGCGATTCCCGCCGTGCTGGCCGGGCGCGACCTGATGGCCGCCGCCCAGACGGGCACGGGCAAGACGGCCGGCTTTGCCGTGCCGCTGCTGCAGCGCCTGACACTGGAAGGTGTGGTGTCGCCCCAGTGCGTGCGCGTGCTGGTGCTGGTGCCCACGCGCGAACTGGCCGAGCAAGTCTATGCGAGCTTCCGCAGCTATGGCGGCAACTTGCCGCTGCGCAGCTTCGTCGCCTATGGCGGCGTGCCCATCGAGCCGCAGATCAGCAAGCTGCGCAAGGGCCTCGACGTGCTGGTGGCCACGCCGGGCCGTTTGCTGGACTTGCAGACGCAGGGCGCCGTCAAGTTCGAGCAGGTACAGACGCTGGTGCTGGACGAAGCGGACCGCATGCTGGACCTGGGCTTCGAGCGCGAGCTCGATATATTGCTGATGACCATGCCCAAGCAGCGCCAGACCCTGCTGTTCTCGGCCACCTTCTCGGACGCCATCCGCGCCATGGCGAAAACCATGCTGAAAGACCCGGTTTCGGTGGAAGTGAGCGCGCGCAACAGCACGGTGAAAGCCGTGAAACAGTCGGTCATCGTGTGCGACAAGAAACGCAAGCCGGAACTGTTCTTGCACTTGTTGAAGAAAAAGCGCTGGGGCCAGGTATTGGTCTTCGTCAAGACGCGCAAGGGGGTCGAACTGCTGGTGAACACCTTGCTGAAGCAGGGCGTGCGCGCCGATGCCATCCACGGCGACAAGACCCAGCCGAACCGCTTGCGCGCGCTGGCCCGTTTCAAGTCGGCGGAAGTGCAGGTGCTGGTGGCCACCGACGTGGCCGCCCGTGGCCTGGACATCGATCAATTGCCCGTCGTCGTCAATTTCGATTTGCCGACGGTGGCGGAAGACTATATCCACCGCATCGGCCGCACGGGCCGGGCGGGCGCCTCGGGCGAGGCGATTTCCCTCGTCTGTGCCGATGAAGTCGAATTGCTGTCCGCCGTGGAAGCGCTGACGCGGCAAACCCTCAAACGCAATGAAGAGCCCGGTTACGAGGCGGAGCACCGCGTGCCGGGCACGTCCGCCGGCGGCACGATTCAGAAAAAAATCGTGAAAGTGCTGGCGCCGAAGGCGGCGGAGCGGGCCAAGAAAAGGCGCTTCTACAAATAATCGGCGCAGTTGGCCAGGCAGGGCAAGGCGCGCAGCACGGATATCGCATTCGTGCCATCATGCGCCATGACCTCGATACCTTTGTTCCCGCTCAATACGGTGCTGTATCCCGATGGCTATCTGCCCCTGCAGATCTTCGAGGTACGCTATCTGGACATGATACGTCAGTGCATCATGGGTGAGCAGCCGTTCGGCGTGGTGCAGCTGCTGGACGGCGCGGAAGTGCGCAAGCCGGGCCAGCAGGAAACCCTGGCGCCCGTGGGCACCCTGGCGCGCATCGTCGACTGGGCCGCGCCCTTGTCGGGCTTGCTGCAAATCAAATGCATGGGCATGCAGCGCTTTCACATCGTCTCCAGCGAACAGTTGAAGCACGGCTTGTGGATGGCGCAGGTCGAAACCTTGCCGCCCGATAAAACGATTCCCATTCCGCAAGAGCAGCAGAACGTGGCCGACGCGCTCGGCGCCCTGATCCGCACCTTGCAGGAGCAAAAGATTCCGCCCGAGCAGATGCCCTTGCAGCCGCCTTTCCGCCTCGATGAGTGCGGCTGGGTGGCGAACCGCTGGTGCGAGCTGCTGTCCCTGAGCGCCATGCAAAAGCAATTGCTCCTGAGCCAGGACAATCCCGTGCTGCGCCTGGAACTGGTGCAGGATATGCTGACGGAGAATGGCTTGCTGGAGGAGTAAAACACGCCAGCCCGCATGTTTTCTCGCGCTTCCGTTGTGCAATTGCAATTTCTATTGAGAAATACTTTACGCTTTGCCGCCGCTGGCATAAGATAATGCCCCTGGGCAAGATTGCCCTGGGCAACATTCAAGAGCAGACGACATGGCAAAAGTAAGCGCGGAACAGATCAATGCGGCAATGGAAGCGATGGCCGGCGAAGGCCAGGCCATCACGGTGCGCGCCTTGCGCGAACGGTTGGGCAACGGCGCCTGCCTGGGCACCATCAGCAAGCTTTTGCAGCGCCGCAAGGCGGGTGCGCAGCGCCAGATCGCCGCCGCCGCCGAACTGTCGCCCGTGCTGCAGCAAGCTATCCTCGATTATGTAGGACAGGAATTAAGCGCCAGCAACAGCGCGCATGAAGCCGAGATGAACGACAATCAACAGGAATTGATGGACCTGGCCAGCGAGAACGAGCGCCAGCAAGAGTTGCTCGACCTGCAGGCGGGCGAGCTGGAAACCTTGCGCGAGGAACTCGAACGCGAGCGGCAGGTGGCGAACCAGGCTAGAACGGACCTGGCCAAGGCGCAGCTGCGCCTGGAAGGCTTGCCGCGCCTGGAAGAGGCGGCCGAGCAGGCGCGCATGGACCTGGCCAAGGCGCAATTCAAGCTCGAAGGCATCCCGCGCCTGGAAGAAGCGGCAGAGGCGGCGCGCGCCGAACTGATCCAGGCCCAGCTGAAGCTGGAAAGCCTGACGCGCGTCGAAACGGAACTGGCGGCCGCGCGCCTGGAACTGGAAGCGGAACGCGAAGAGCTGGGCGAAACGCGCGCCGAGCTCGATGAAGAGCGCACCTTGCGCATCAAGGCGCAGCAGTTTATCGTCGATCCCATCTTCAAAACCCCTGTGTAGGAACACCTGACCAAACCTGCTGCGCGTCGCGCTTTGCGGCCTGCGATGCTCACCGCACTTCAGTGCGGTTGCGCTTCTTAGCCACAAATCACTGCCGCTCGCGACGGTTTTGTCAGGTGTCGATGCGTCCTGGGGAGTCTGTCATGCGTGCTGAAGGGGCTTTGCTGGCTTAAAATGGCGCACTGTCGCGCTAAACCGTGCGACGCCTCGATCGCAAAGAAGGTTTATGTCTGTAGAAAAAGAAGTGCCGCTCCCGCTCGCGGCCACCCCCATATCGCCGCGCGCCTTGCCGCCCCGGCCGCCAGCCGAATACAGTTCGCCCGAAGCAGCCCTGGCGCATAAGCAGGCGCGCGAAGACAAGGATGCGCAGGTGCGCGGCGTCACTTCCATCGATGCCATGCGCGAGGCCATCAAGCTGGCGGCGCGCGGCTTGCCTGCCATCGCCGAGGTGCCGCGCCTGGCCATGCTGGGTGCCGCCGCGTTCCGCGCGCGCGCCGCGCTGGGCCTGCCTTTCCTGATGCGCGGGCTGGTGCGGCGCTGGCCCTTGTCGCAGCTGGAACCCGCGGTCTTGCGCGAACAGTTCAGCCACGTGCCCGTGCGCGCGCGGGTGGGCGACTATATCAGCACGGCGTTCGCGGCCGACCGCGCCATGCAGGATATGTCGATGGGGCAATATCTGGATCTGGTGGAAGCAGGGACGCATGCGTTGCCGCCGTACCTGGGCAACCTGGAATTGCGCGAGCTGAACCGCCTGTGCCACTGGCCCACGTATTTCGACAAGATGGGCCCGCCGCGCTTCTGGGTGGGGCCGGCCGGCACGGTGACGCCCCTGCATTGCGATTACGACGACAATATCTTCGCCCAGGTGTGGGGTCGCAAGCGCATCATTTTATCGCCGCCGCACCATGACGATTTTCTCTACCCGACCGTAGCGAATGCCATCCTGTTCGGTTCGCCGTTCGACCCGGAAGCGCCCGACTTCGACAAGTTTCCCTTGGCGCGCCAGGCCAGCATGATCGAATGCATCGTCGAGCCGGGCGACATGCTGTACGTGCCCGCCGGCTGGTACCACCAGGTGCGCGCGCTGACGTTTTCGCTGTCCTCGAACCGCTGGGCCAGGGCCATGCCGCTGGCCCTGCATGGCGGGAAGGCGCTGCGGCGGGCCACCGATTGACCCCTCATTGTTAAACCACTACTGGAGCAGCATATCGATACCCTGGCCCGCGCACTGATACTTGCCACCACTTACATCGAAGGCCAGGACGAAGGCGATCCTGATGCCGATATTGCCGCACTGGAATCGGTCGCGGCCGAATTGCGACATGCCAGTGCGGAAGAACAAGCGAGCCTGGTGCGGGCCGCCCATGCGCTGGGCGTGCCTGGCTGGCTGGACGAGATGGGTGTGCGCTGAAAGTCCGGCACGCCTGGTCGATGCTGGCTGCTTGATGTTCCTCAATGCCGACCATCCATGCCGGCTTAAGGTTGCACCGCCTTGGCTGTATCGGGCACGCGGCGCTTGGGGCGCCACTCGCTGAGGATGCCCGCAGCGATAATCAGGATCGCGCCCACTATGGCCAGGGCCGGCAGGCGTTCGCCGGCGATACGGCCGATGACGCCAGCCCACACGGGTTCGCCTGCATAGATCAAGGTGGCCTTGGTGGCGGAAATGCGCTTTTGCGCCCAGTTCATCACATATTGGATCAGTGCGCTGGCGCAGCCGAGGGCCAGCATGCTGAGGATGAACGTCTTGCTGAGCACGGGTGGTGTTTCGCCCATGACGGGCATCAGCAGCAGGGCGATCAATGAGGCCGTGGCCAGTTGCACGATGGTCACGCGCAAGATGTTCAGCTGCACCGAGACGCGGCTGATGAGGATGATTTCCAGGGCAATGGCGATGGCGCCCACGGCCGTGATCAGCTCGCCCGTGCCGAAGGCCATGCTCAAACCATCCGTGCCGGTGAGCAGCAGCAAACCGACGAACGCCAGCACGACGGCCGCCCACACGGCAGGGTGGGGCCGCTGCTTGAAGACCAGCCATTGCACCAGCGGCACGATGGGCACATAAAAGGCCGTGATGAAGGCCGATTTGCTGCTGGAAATATGCATCAGGCCATAGGTTTGCAGCGCATAGCCGCCAAAGATGCTCACGCCAATGCCCATGCCCGTCAGCAATTCGGTCCTCGTCAGATGGCGCAGCTGGCCGCGGCACATCAGGGCGCCGATGCCGGCGGCCACGGCAAAGCGGGCGGCGACAAACGCCAGTGGGCCGCTGACCGTCACGGCATGCTGCACGATGAGAAACGTGCCGCCCCAAATGAACGTAATGGCGATCAGGGCCAGTTCGGGCAGGCCGAAGGCGGGCGGGGGACTTGCGTGTGTTTTCATGGGAGGCTATGCTGTGAGCAAAATATTTCCCATCATCATAGGAGCAATATATTGCGCAGTCAAGCCGAGGCCGGTGGCGTGCTGGCACACCTGGCCACAAATCTGCGGCGCCTGCGCCTTGCCGCCGGCCTCAGCCAGGAGGAACTGGCGCGCCAGTCCGGCCTGAGCCGGCGCATGGTCAATGGCGTCGAGGCGGGCAACACCAACATCAGTCTGGCCAACCTCGACCACGTGGCTGCCGCCTTGAACGTGGCCTTTGTCGACCTGGTCCAGCCGCCGCAGCAGCCGCACGACAGCCTGCGCGTGTTGATGTGGCAAAGTGCCTCCCAGGCAAGCCAGGCCGTGCTGCTGGGCGCGGCGCCCGCCAGCCGCCAGGTGGAACTGTGGTCATGGACCCTGGCGCCGGGCGAACGCTACGAGGCGCGAGCCGATCCGGCCGGCTTCAGCGAAATGCTCTATGTGCTGGAGGGGGAGCTACAGCTGGTGCTGGCGGCGGAAACCAGGCAACTGGCCACCGGCGATTTTTTCGTCTTCAGCAGCGCGCAAGCGTATGCCTACGTCAATGCGGGCGCATCCACCTTGCGCTTTACACGCAATGTGGCCAGCTAGAAATCAAGGGAAAATCATGATGGAGTCAACTTTGTACAAGCCAACTTTACACAAGCGCTATCTGGGCGCCTTGCTGGGACTTGCCTGCGGCGATGCCGTCGGCACCAGCGTGGAATTTTCTCCGCGCGGCAGCTTTGCACCTGTGACAGGCATGACTGGCGGCGGTCCATTCGGCTTGCAGCCGGGACAATGGACGGACGATACGTCGATGGCGCTGTGCCTGGCCGAAAGCCTGGTCCAGAAAGGGGCGTTCGATGCGGCGGACCAGATGGTGCGGTACTTGAACTGGTGGCAATGGGGCTACCTGAGTTCCACCGGCACCTGCTTCGATATCGGCGGCACGGTAAGGAGCGCGCTGGCCAGTTTCCAGGCAACGGGTGATCCGTACAGCGGCTCCACCGCGAATGACACGGCGGGCAATGGTTCGCTCATGCGCCTGGCGCCCGTCGTGCTGTTCGCCTATCCCGATGCCGCAGCGGCCGTGGCCTGCGCCGCCGACAGTTCGCGCACCACCCACGCGGCGCCGGAAGCCGTCGAAAGCTGCCAGTTGCTCGCCGCCTTGATGTGCAGCGCGCTGGCGGGCACGGCGAAAGACGCGTTGCTGGGCAGTATCGCGTTCCGGCCTGCGCAACCGAAGCTGGTGGAACTGGCCAGCGGCAGTTTCCTCGCTAAAACGGAGCAGCAGATACGCGGCAGCGGTTATTGTGTGGAATCGCTGGAAGCGGCGCTCTGGTGCTTCTTCCATACCGACTCACTGGAAGCGGCCGTGTTGCGTGCCGTCAATCTGGGTGAAGATGCCGATACGACCGGCGCCATCGTCGGTCAGCTTGCCGGCGCGTATTATGGCGCGCAGGCGATTCCGCCGCTGTGGCTGGATGCGCTGGCCATGCGCGCCGATATCGAAGAACTGGCGGGCAAATTGTTCGAGCGGGCGCGGGACTAGCGCAGGCTGCACCCCACCAGCAGCAGCATCGGCCGTTCGCGCTCTTCCGCCAGGGCCGGCTGCTGCGCCACCTGTTCGTCGCTCGGCCCCCATTCTTCCACATGCTCCAGCTGGAAACCCGCTTGCAGCAGCGCATTGATGGTCGTGCCCAGGGTGCGGTGCTGCTTGATCACGCCGGGCGCCAGCCAGTCCGACATGCGCGGACCTTGCTGCTGGTAGCTGTCGACGGGCCAGCGCTTGCGGCCCTGTCCATCCGTCAGCCAGCCCGGCTGGCGCGGCGCCATGAAGATCGGGTGCTCGATGGAAAACACCAGCTTGCCGCCCGGCTTCAAGCCGTGGCGGATGGCGGCCAGCAAGGTGGCGAAATCCGCGATGTAGTGAAAGGCCAGCGAACTGTAGATCAGGTCGTAGCTGGCGGGCGGCAAGGCCAGTTGTTCCAGATCAAGCCGGGCATAGCTGACAGCCGCATATTCTCCCATGCCGCCTGCCTGCGCCAGCATCTTTTCCGACACGTCCACGCCCAATACCCGCGCCGCGCCCTGTTCTGCCGCCCAGCGGCAGAACCAGCCATAGCCGCAACCCAGGTCGAGTACTTGCTTGCCTTGCACGTCTGGCAGCATGGCGCGCAGGGCCGGCCATTCGGGGGCGCTGTCGAGGCCTCCGATGGAGCGGGGCAGCTGGCTGTAGGCCGTGAAAAAGGCGTCGTTGTCGTAGATGTTTTGTGTCATGGTTCAATATCCTGGCGGGCGCTGCGCTTGGCGTGGCCGCCCCGCTGCGCCCGGTATATGCCTGCGTGGCCGGAAAACAGGTAGGCCACGACGCAGGCGATGGCCGCGTACACGCCGATCTCGGCGCCGAACAGTTCCATCGCCATCAGGGTCGAGGCGATCGGCGTGTTGGCGGCGCCCGCGAATACGGCGACGAAGCCGATGGCCGCCAGCAGGGTGACGGGCTGGTGCAGTACAGGCCCCAGCGCATTGCCCAGGGTCGCGCCGATGAAGAACAGGGGCGTCACTTCTCCGCCCTTGAAGCCGGTGCCCAATGAAACAATGGTAAACGCCATCTTGCCGAGGAAATCCCAGGCGGGCAGCGGTTCCTTTAGGGCGTCGACGATGGTGGGGATACCCAGGCCGATATATTTGTCGGTGCCCAGCAACCACACGGCGAGCGCGACGGCGACGCCGCCCGCGAGCGGGCGCAGCGGGGCGTAGCCGATCCAGCGCTTCATCAGTGCGCTCAAACCGTGCGTGGCTTGCGCAAACAGTTTACCGGTCACGCCGAACAGCACGCCCGCGATGACCATGGCGGATAAAGTCCAGGCGGAGAGGGTGGGGATCAGCGGCGCGGCGTACTGCGTATGCCCAATGTGCAAAAGCGGCCCCCACAGCAGGACTACCTGGTCGGCGATGACGGCGGCGGCCAGGCAGGGCAGCATGGCTTCGTAGCGCAAGCGGCCGATGGCCAGCACTTCCAGGCCGAAGATGGCGCCCGCCAGCGGCGTGCCGAAGACGGAGGCAAAGCCGGCGCTGATGCCGGCCATCAGGATGATGCGGCGGTCTTCATTGTTCAGGCGAAACATGCGCGTGAGTTGGTCGGCCAGCGCGCCGCCCATCTGCACGGCCGTGCCTTCGCGTCCGACGGAGGCGCCGAACAGGTGCGAGATGACGGTGCCGCCCAGCACCAGCGGCGCCATGCGCAGCGGAATGAATTTTTTCGGATCGTGGATTTCATCGATGAGCAGGTTCGCACCGCCCTCGACACTGCTGCCGTAGCGCAGATACAGCCAGCCGACGGCAAAGCCCGCCACGGGCAGCAGCCAGATCATCCAGGCGTGCGCCAGGCGCGTGCGCGTGGCCCAGTCGAGGGCGTACAGGAAGCCGGCCGAGGCCGTGCCGGCCAAGACTGCAACAATGCTGGCCAGCAGCAGCCATTTCAACAGATGCTGTAACAGATCGGCGAGGGCGCTCAGGCGGTGCATCGGCATCCAGTCAAAGTTGTTGGGTAGAAATCCTTACATCCCCAGTTCGGTTACCAGCGCCTGTCCGATGGCCCGCTGTTCCGCCAGAATGGCGCGCAGGTGGTGGGGGCGCGTCTTGACATTCGTCATGACCACGCGCAGCACGTTGGTCGGGCCAGGGTAGCGCGTTGATTCGAGTACCGTGCGCGACACGAAGCTGTGGCCGTGCGCTTTTTGCCGGTTTTGCAGCTTGGCGTTCAAGGTGTTCAGTTGCTTGTTCAGTTCGGTCGCCGCGTCCACCTGGCCGCCGGCCAGCAAGGCGTCCATGCGCTGGCGCAAGGGGGCGGGCACGTAGCGGTAGGTCAGAATGAAGGTGTCGGAGCGCGTGACGAGTTCGAAATCCTGCTGGTCCGCCAGCAAGTCCTGCAACTGGCCCGACAAGGTGGCCGCCTGTTGCAGCAGGGTCGTGTAGCCGGACACGCCCAGCACCTTGAACGAGGTCCACAGTTTCAAGGCATCGAAGCGGCGCGAGCCTTCCAGCGATGTCTGGCCCAGGTCGCCCGAGTTGTCGCGCAAGATGTAGTTGGCGTTGTGCTTTAACAGGTTCAGGCTGGCGCTGTCCTTGAACAGCACCATGCTTTGCGCCATCGGCACCCACAGCAGCTTGTGCCCGTCGATGACGACAGAGTCGGCCAGGGCGATGCCGTCGTACAGGGTCCGGTACTGTTCCGCGATCAAGAGCGCGCCGCCCCAGGCCGCATCGACGTGGAACCAGATGGACTCGCGCGCGGCAATGGCCGCCATGGCGGCCAGCGGGTCGATGGCGCCCGTTTCCGTCGTGCCGGCGATGCCGATCATGGCGACGACCTTGATCTTGCGCGACTTCAAATCGGCAATGGTGGCTTCCAGCGCGGCGATGTCGATGCGGTTGTCGCGGTCGACGGCCACCAGGTGCAGGGCGTTTTCGCCGAGGCCCAGGGTCGCCAGCGCCTTTTTCACGGAATAATGACTGCGGGCCGAACCGATCACGGCCAGTCCCGCATGGCTAGAATCCTGCATGGCGGCAAACAAACCGCGCTTGCGCGTGCCGGGTAATTGTTTTTCCAGCGCCACGGCCAGCGCCGTCAGGTTGCCCATGGTGCCGCCATTGACGACATTGCCCAGCGCGCCGCTGGTGGCGGCCATCGCCTGCGTGTAGACGCTGTCGGCCTGCTGGTACACCTGGCGGTGCAGCCAGCCCAGGATCTGCTTTTCGATCAGGGTCGATACGTACGCTGTCTCGATCTTGACCTGGTTCTGGTTCAGGGTGGCCGTGAACGCTTCGGCCAGCACGCTGATCCACGGCAGGGCCTGGGTCATGTGGCCGATGTATTGCGGATGGTTCAGCTGGGCCGTATTGGCCAGCACGGTGGAATCGAGTTCTCGCAGGAAATCGGCCACATCCATGCCGTGCGCGGGCAGGCAGGTGTCGGACAGCTGCGTCAGCAGTTGCGCATACGGCGTGTGCGGATACGGTTCGGCGCGTTCGGCGGCCAGCCAGCCGCCCAGCATGCGCAGGGCCTGCAGCAGTGGCGCGGGTGCCTGCTGCAGCGCATCGATGGAAAAATGCTGCTGCAGCAGCTGTTCGATAGGGGTGTCGGTCATGGCGCGTTGTCTTTTCTACGGATTGCTGGTGCCACGGTGACAAACGAATTGCGCCCAGGCGGAAGCGGGATTTTACCCGACTCCGCCTGAGCGCATCAGTTTGCTATATCAGTTTGCTATTTCTGCTGGCGATCAGAAGTAGTTGAGGCCCAGCGCCGACTTGACTTCATCGGCCGTGCGGGCCGCCACTTCGCGCGCCTTGAAGGTGCCTTCCTTCAGCATCTGGATGACTTGTCCCTTGTCCTTGGCGAACTCTTCGCGGCGGGCGCGGATCGGCGCCAGCATTTCCTGCAATACCACGTCCAGGCGCTTCTTGACGATGCTGTCGCCCAGGCCGCCGCGCACGTAATGGGCCTTCATTTCGGCCAGCGCCGCTTTTTCCGGGTCGAAGGCGTCCAGGTAGGTAAACGCGATGTTGCCTTCCAGGTGGCCCGGGTCTTCCACGCGCAGGTGCAGCGGGTCCGTATAGACTTTTTTCACGGCGGCCGTGATTTCGGCCGGGGTCGCGCCCAGGTTGATGGTGTTGCCCAGCGACTTGCTCATCTTCGCCTTGCCGTCGATGCCGGGCAGGCGGCCGATGTCCGGCACCAGCGCCTTGCATTCCATCAGCACTTCGCGGTTGTACATGCGGTTGAAGCGGCGCACGATTTCATTCGTCTGCTCGATCATCGGGATCTGGTCTTCGCCCACGGGCACCACGCCGGCCTTGAAGGCCGTGATGTCGGCCGCCTGGCTGGCCGGGTAGGTCAGGAAACCGGCCGGGATGTCGCGCTCGAAGCCGCGCAAGCGGATTTCTTCCTTGACGGTGGGGTTGCGCTCGAGGCGCGCCACGGTGACGATGTTCAGGTAGTAGAAGGTCAGTTCGGCCAGTTCCGGAATCTGCGACTGGATGAACACCGTCGTCTTGCTCGGGTCGATGCCGACGGCCAGGTAGTCGAGCGCCACTTCGACGACGTTGCGGTGCACCTTGTCGATGTCGTCCATATTGTCCGTCAGCGCTTGCGCGTCGGCCAGCATGATGAATTGCTTGTAGCTGTTCTGATAGCGGACGCGGTCGCGCAGGCTGCCCACGTAGTGGCCCAGGTGCAGGGGGCCGGTCGGGCGGTCGCCCGTCAGGATCACGGATTGCGACGCGATGGCGGCGGGCGACAGCGGTGCTGACGGTGCGTCGTTCTGGTCTTGGGTATCTGGGGTGTTAGGCAAGCTCATCAAGTTTCCTTTTGAGCCGCCTGCATCGGGGATGATCCAGGCTGAGCCTGTTACGCCACCGATCGAGGCGGCGTGGATCAAATTCACATCACTAAAGAGTGGCCGCGCGAAAGTGAGCGGGACCACCAATTCAGGCAGGCGTGTTGTGACGGGGTAAATTTCATGGCGTTATGGTTGCAGTTCGGGCGCGTTCTGTCAAGTTGCGGCCGGATTTATCTGCTGCGCTGCGTCAGAGGCCAGCCTATTGCGGAACTTGCTTTCCGGGTACTATTGCCATTCGGCCACTTTTGCGTGGCATGAATCATTGGAGAATCGTATGCGCGTTGTCCCTTCCGTCCGGCACACCGGTCTGGCCCTCATTATCAGTTCACTGTGCAGTCCCCTTCTTGCCGCGTCGTGGCAGCCGCTAACGCCGCCCATGACGCCCGATATCGGCGCCAAGCTGGTGATGCCCGATATGAATGATTACGTCAAGCGCGTGGTGATGATCCCCATGCGCGACGGCGTCAAGCTGTACACGGTGATCGTCGTGCCGAAAGACGCCAAGCGGGCACCCATCATGCTCACGCGCACGCCGTACAACGCGGCGCGCCGCGCCCAGCGCGCCACCAGCGCGAGCATGCTGGCCACCTTGCCGCAGGGCGACGATACGCTGGTGGAGAACGGCTACATCCGCGTCTTCCAGGACGTGCGCGGCAAGCATGGCTCGGAAGGCGACTACGTGATGACGCGCCCCGTGCGCGGCCCACTGAACAATACCAAGGTCGACAATGTGACCGATGCGTGGGACACCATCGAGTGGTTGTCGAAAAATATTCCGGAAAGCAATGGCAAGGTGGGCATGCTCGGTTCCTCGTACGAGGGACATACGGTGCTGATGGCCCTGGTCGATCCGCATCCGGCGCTGAAGGTGGCCATTCCCATGAGCGCCATGGTCGACGGCTGGCGCGGCGACGACTGGTTCCATAACGGCGCCTTCCGCATGCCCAGCTTGTCTTATTTGGCGTGGCAGACGAGCGTGCGCGGCAGCGGCGATACGCCCGTGACGGGCGTCTACGACGATTACGACGCGTATCTGCGCATCGGCTCGGCGGGCGCTTTTGCAAAGAAATTTGGCATCGACAAGCTGACTTACACGAAAAAGCTGTTCGAGCATCCGGCCTATGACAGTTACTGGCAGGAACAGGCGCTCGATAAAATCCTCGCAAAACGCCCCTTGATCGTGCCCACCATGCACGTGGTGGGGCAGTGGGACCAGGAAGACATCTATGGCCCCTACGCCACCTACGCGGCGATGGAAGGGCGCGACAAGCACAACAACCTCAATTACCTGGCCATCGGCCCGTGGCGCCACAGCGGCGTCAACTATGAAGGTTCCAGCCTGGGCGCGCTGAAGTTTGACGGCGATACGGCGCGCCAGTTCCGCGAAAAAGTCATGCAGCCATTCCTCAATCAATACCTGAAGGATGGTGCGCCGGAAGCGAACACGGCACCCGTCGTGTCCTACCAGAGCGGCACCAACCAGTGGCAGCGCCTGCAGCAGTGGCCGCTGGCCTGCGAAACGTGCGACACCAAGCTGACGCCGATCTACCTGCAGGATGGCAACACGCTGGGTTTTGCGGCGCCATCGGGCGCTGCGGATGCGGCGGAAGGCGCCTTCGATGAATACGTGTCCGATCCCGCCAAGCCCGTGCCTTTCGTGCCCCGTCCCGTGCGCCTCGGCGATGCCGACGTGTGGAAACCGTGGCTGGTCAGCGACCAGCGCGGCTATGCGGACCGCACGGATGTGCTCAGCTACGTTTCCGAGCCATTGAAAACTGCCGTGCGCATCGCCGGCGCGCCCATGGTCAACCTGTTTGCCGCCACCAGCGGCACGGATGCCGACTGGGTGGTCAAACTGATCGACGTGTATCCGGACGAAGTGCCGTCGCAGCCGGCCATGGGCGGGTATCAATTGGGCGTGGCGATGGATATCTTCCGCGGCCGCTACCGCGACAGCTTCGAGCACCCGACGCCGATACCTCCGAGCAAAGTGGAGCGCTACCGCTTCGCCTTGCCGAACGCGAATCACGTCTTCCTGCCCGGCCACCGTATCGCCGTGCAAGTGCAGTCGAGCTGGTTCCCCCTGTACGACCGCAACCCGCAAAACTACGTGCCGAACATCTTCCTGGCCGACCCCGGCCATTATAGAAAGGCGACGCAGCGCGTGTACCACGCGGCAGGGGCGGCCAGCGCGATCGAGTTGCCGATCGCGCCGCTCGACGCCCGCTAGCCCATTCGCATGAGGATGGCGCCCGCCGCGATCAGGGCGATAGCCAGGTAGCGGCGGGGGCTGATTTTTTCGTGCAGGAACAGGGCCGCAATGGCGATGGCGAACAGGATCGACGTTTCGCGCAGGGCCGCGACGGCGGCCACGCTGGCCTGCGTCATCGCCCACAGGGCCAGGCCATACGAAGCGAGGGTGCCGAAACCGCCGAAGGCGGCCAGATGCCATTGCGTTTGCGCATAGGCCAGCAGGCCGGCGCGGCGGCGCAGCATCGTCCACAGCAGCAGCCCGCTGCCGTTCAAGACAAAAATCCACATCGTGTAGGCGGCCGGCGCGCCGGACAGGCGCACGCCGAGGCCGTCGATCAGGGTATAGCTGGCGATGACGCAGGCGTTGCCCAGCGCAAAGGCGGTGGCGCGCCCCGTGCTCATCCTGGTAGCAGGCGTGGCGGGCCGGCGCGCGGCAACATACAGGCCGAGGATGCCCGCGCAGATGCAGGCGACGGCGCCCATCTGCATGGAAGACAGGCGTTCGCCGATCAGCGGCCAGCTGGCCAGCGCCACGAGCAGCGGGGCGCTGCCGCGCATCAGCGGGTAGGCGTGGCTCATGTCGCCCGCCTTGTAGGCGGCCGCCAGCAGCGAATAGTAGGCCAGCTGTGCCACGGCCGAGGCGGCCAGATAGGGCCAGCTGGCGGGGGCGGGGGCATCGACGAAGGGCAAGACTGCCAGCGAGATCAGGGCCGCGCCCACGGAGACGAGCACGGTCGTGAGGAAAGTATCCTTGCCCGACTTGACGATGGCATTCCAGCTGGCGTGCAGCAGGGCGGCAAACAGGACGACGGCGACGACGAGACCGGACATGCGGGCCTTAGCGCGGGCGTATGCTCTGCGACAACAATTCCTGGCGGTGATGGCGCTGGAAGCCTTCCATCAGGGTGCCCGAGCGGCCGGCTTTTTCCAGCAGTTCGCGCAGGGCCGCCTGGTCATCCGCCGTCAGCGACTTGCGCGACAAGTAGACGCCGCTCATTCCCCACGGCAATTCCGGCAAGGCTTCCAGGCGCAGGCGGTCGGCCAGGCCATACACGCGGGCATCGTTTTGCGCCACGCCGGCGAGAATGGTGGGGCTCATGATGGTGGCGTCGATGAAGCCGCTTTGCATCAGGCGCGCCACGGACAGCGCGTCGACTTCGTAGAACAGGCGGCCCTGGCTGCTCAGTTCCTTGGCCAGCGCCTGGTAGGAGACGCCATAGTCGTAGCCGCGCACGAGCGCCACGCGCAAGTCGCGCCGCTCGATCAGTTCCTGCATGGTGTTGATGGGTGCGCGCGCGCCTTGCAGCGAGATCAGCAGGGGCCGGTTGCCCATCAAGGGGATGAACAGGCCGTGCTGGTCGCGCCGCGGCGTGCTGCTGGCGGGAATCAGCATATCGGCCTTGCCCGCCTCGAACATCGCCTCCAGGCGTGCCCGGGGCACGGCCGTGAAGATGAAATTGCAGCCCAGGCGCGCGCCCATGCTGCGCAGCAAGTCGGGATAGATGCCGCCGATCGTGGCGCCATTGACCACCACGCTGGCACCGATGGCCGAGACCGGCACCTGGATGTCGCGCGAGCATTGCGCGCCGGCCAGCGACGGCAGTGCCAGCGCCAGCATGGCCACGGTCCGGCGCCAGGCGCTGGAATAAAAGTCAGTCATACCCATCCTTGCTTGCCTACGAATGCCGGGCATCGGTAATGCCCCGCTGAGTATCACATTCTCGCCTATTTATTTCCCAAATACAATATTATCCCGCCGACTACTTTGTGGTGGAAACCATAAGTCTTGCCAGGCGCTGCGCCTGGAAGTAGCGCCAGGCCACCACGATGCCCAGGGTTTGCATGATGGCGCACAGATAGAAGGTGCTGCCGATGCGCCAGTCCTGTGCTGGTAAGTGGCTCACTTCGCCGAGGATCATGCTGCCGAGCAAAGGCATGAAGATGATGCCCAGGCTGCTGATCGATTGTAGCGAGCCCATCAATTCGCCCTGTTCGCCGGCAGCAGATGATTTCGAGATGATGCCTTGCAGGGCGGGGCCGGCGGCGAAGGCCAGCAGATTGCACAAAATCAAGGCGTACATCATCCAGCCCTGCGTCGCCAGGCCGTACAGCAGGTAGGTGAGGGCGCCCGAGGCCATGCCCAGCAAGGACAAACGCACTTCGCCGAAACGCTTGATGAGCATGCCCAGCAAGCCCGCCTGCACCACGGCCGCGCACAGGCCGACGCAGAACAAGGCGATGCCGTTCTGGCGCGGCGTCCAGTCGAAGCGGAAATGCGTGTACAGCACCCAGGTGGTGTTGAGCATCATTTGCGCGAACGTCATCAGGCCGAAGGCCAGCACCAGGCCGCGGATCTCCACGCGGCGCACCAGTTTCAGCAGGGCGGCAAACGGGTTGATGCGTGCCCAGGTAAAGGGCGCGCGCGGGCCCGGCTGCAGCGACTCGGGCACGCAGAAATAGCCGTAGATGAAATTGGCCGCCGACAGGCCCGCCGCCACGTAAAACGGCAGGTGCAGATTGATCTCGCCCAGCAAGCCGCCCAGCATGGGCCCGCAAATGAAGCCCAGGCCGAACGCGGCGCCGACCTTGCCGAAGCTCTTGGCGCGGTTGTCCGGCGTTGAAATGTCGGACGCATAGGCCGAGGCCACGGACATGCTGGCCGACGAGACGCCGCCGATGACGCGGCCGATGAACAGGCAGGCCAGGTTCGGCGCCCAGCCGGTGGCAAGAAAATTGATGCCCATGCCGGCCATCGAGTACAGCAGCACGGGACGGCGTCCCACGCGGTCGCTGATGGCGCCCAGCATGGGCATGCAGATGAACTGCAGCAAGCCGAAGACGGCCGCCATGATGCCGTACCAGAATGCCTGCGCATCCTTGCCGTCGACAAAGTCGCCGATCAGGATGGGCAACACGGGCACCACCAGGCCGATGCCCAGCATGTCGATGAAGACGCAGACGAGGATGAAATTGAGATTGCCGGCGCGCGCGGGCGCGGCCGGGGAATGGTTGTCGAGGCTGGTTTTATCGGACATGCATGCTTTCGGCGCGTGGGCATCGCGCCGGCGCGTTACAGGATGCTGCTGACGCGCGGCGCGATAGCTGAGGCTTGCATTATAGACAGCATGCGCGTTGCTGGCTATCGCCGCCAGGCTTATGCGTGCATTCCCCATTCGTCAGCGAAGGCGGCGCGGAAATCCGTCAGCACGGCCAGCCGTTGTTCGGCCAGCGCGCGGCCGGCCGCCGTCTGCATCTTGCCGGGCAGCTTGTCGAGCTTGGTGACGATATGGTCGAGCGCATACGCCTTGTCGTCGAGCGGACGCTGCCGGGCCAGCGGATCGCTGCCATGGGCCAGCGCGCTCTCCATGCGCGCCGCCGTATAAAACAGGCGCGCCAGCCCCACGGCGCCCAGCGCGTCGATGCGGTCGGCATCCTGCACGATTTGCGCTTCGATGCTGTGCGGCGGCAAGTTGGCGGAAAAACTGTGCGTCTCGATGGCGTGCGCCACGCCCGCCAATTTTTCTGCTGGGAAATCCAGTTCGGCCAACTGCCGGCACGCCAGCACGGCTGCCTGGCGCGAGGCCAGGTGGCGTTCGGGATGGTTTTTCGGCAAATTGACCAAGTCGTGCAGATAGCAGGCGGCCATCACGGTGAGGGCGTCGGCCTGCGTATATTCCTGCAGCAGAACCTTGGCGTTGCGCCAGACGCGGTGCAGGTGGTTGATGTCGTGGGCACTGTCATCGCCCAGGCCGGCCGTGGCCAGCGCCAGCAGGCGAGGTTGCCATTGGGAAAGTAAAGAAGGCATGGTTCAAAGTCGTCAAAAGCAGGGGCCGCCAGTGTGGCATAAAACGCGGCCCCGTGCGGTGGGGAGCGCGATGCCGCGACGTGCCGTATTCGCCACACAAATTGTATTTTTGAAAAGCCTAAATCAGACGGCCGCTCTTTTTTAGTGCATGTGAAATTTACATGGGGTAACATTGCCGCACGGAAATTAGAAGCATAAGCTAATTGCGAGAAAGTATTTGCAAAAAACATAACAGTGGCGGCCATTCCATCGTGCATGGCGCGTCACGACCAAGGTGGCGCGCAGCGTGCCTTGGCCTGCGCCCCAGGCGAGTTAACGAAAGGATTATCATGAACACCAATTCCAGCGACACTGGCGCAACCGTTGCCAAGGCTGCCGAGTACCTGGCCTTTACCCTGGGCCAGGAAGAGTATGGCATCGACATCCAGAAAGTCAGCGAAATCCGCAGCTATGAAACGCCGACCCGCATCGCCAACGCCCCCGAGTTCGTCAAGGGCGTGGTCAACCTGCGCGGCATCATTGTGCCGATCGTCGACATGCGCATCAAGTTCAACCTGGGCACGCCCAGCTATGACCAGTTTACCGTCGTCATCATCCTCAATATCGGCAACCGCGTCGTCGGCATGGTCGTCGACCGCGTCTCCGACGTCACCACCCTGATGCCGGAACAGATCAAGCCGGCGCCGGACATGGGCCGTTCGATCGACACGGAATACGTGATCGGCCTGGGTACCATCGACGAGCGCATGCTGATCCTGGTCGATATCGATCAACTGATGTCCAGCGCCGACATGGGCCTGATCGAAAAACTCGCAGCCTAGGCCGCCAGGAAAAGTCCGGGACGGCGTTGCATTGCCCCTGAACATTTCCCGATACCCTGATGCCGAGAGGGTTTCTTAAAAACAATTGACTCTCGACATTGCTTGGTTTTTCTGCAAGGCGCACGCTAGCGCATTTCCTGGCGCACGGTTCAGCCGAACCGTGCGCCAGTTTCACTTCAGTTTCACTTTTACACCCGCCTTGACACCGCAGCCAGCCAGCGCGCCAAAGGGATGCCATCAGCCGTGCGGCATGCTGGCATCAGGGCTTTTTAGGATAGTCACATGAATGTATTACGCAACGTCAGTATCGGTGTTCGCCTTGGACTCGGTTTTGCCGTGATTTTGCTGTTTTCCATGCTCATTACGGGCATCAGCGTCTGGCGCCTGCACGACGTGGCCAGCGCCACGCGCGTCATGATGGAGCAGCCGCTGGCGAAGGAACGCTATATTTCCGACTGGTATGGCCGTATCGACAGCGCCGTGCGCCGCACCATCGCCATTGCCCGCAGCAGCGATACCTCGCTCAGCGGCTATTTCGCCGAAGAATCGAAAGTCTCGTCGGCCAGCTCGGCCGAGCTGCAAAAGAAAATCGAGGCGCTGATCGACAAGCCGGAGGAAAAAGCCATGTTCGCGGGCTTGCTGGAACAGCGCAAGGTGTATATCGGTTCGCGCGACCAGGTCTACAAGCTCAAGGGCGAAGCGCAGGTCGATGCCGCCAATGAAGTGTTTGAAAAGACTTTCGTGCCGGCCGCCGCGAAATACCAGAAGATGGTGCAGGACTTGCTGGAACACCAGCGCGCCAGCATCGACACGACGGCGCGCGAGATCGACGCCGTGGCCAACAGCAGCCGGAACCTGATGCTGGTGCTGGCCGCGCTGGCGCTGGCTTTTGGCGTTGTCTGCGCCTGGGTCTTGACGACCGGCATCGTGCGTCCCTTGCGCACGGCCGTGGACGTTGCCCGCAAGGTGGCCGATGGCGACTTGACGGCGCAGATCGACGCCAGCGCCAAGGATGAAACCGGGCAATTGCTGCAAGCGTTGAAGGACATGAACACGAGCTTGCTCAACATCGTCGGCGAAGTGCGCAGCGGCACGGACAGCATCGCCACGTCCTCGACGCAGATCGCCGCCGGCAACCAGGATCTGTCTTCCCGCACGGAAGAGCAGGCCGGTTCGCTGGAGGAAACAGCGTCGTCGATGGAAGAGCTGACTTCCACCGTGAAACAGAATGCGGACAATGCGCGCCAGGCGAACCAGCTGGCGGCGTCGGCGGCGCAAGTGGCCGTCAAGGGCGGCGAAGTCGTGGCGCAAGTGGTGGGCACGATGGAATCGATCAACGCCTCGTCGAACAAGATCGTCGACATCATTTCCGTGATCGACGGCATCGCCTTCCAGACGAATATCCTGGCCCTGAACGCGGCCGTGGAAGCGGCCAGGGCCGGCGGNAGATCGTCGACATCATTTCCGTGATCGACGGCATCGCCTTCCAGACGAATATCCTGGCCCTGAACGCGGCCGTGGAAGCGGCCAGGGCCGGCGAACAGGGCCGCGGCTTTGCCGTCGTGGCGTCCGAAGTGCGCAACCTGGCCCAGCGTTCGGCCAGCGCCGCAAAAGAGATCAAGACCCTGATCGGCGCGTCGGTGGAGCAAGTCAACGCGGGCAGCATGCTGGTGGCGCAAGCCGGTTCGACCATGACCGACATCGTCGACAGCGTGCAGCGCGTGAGCGACATCATCACGGAAATCACGGCGGCGAGCAGCGAGCAAAGCGTGGGCATCGACGAGATCAACCGCGCCATCGGCCAGATGGATGCCGTGACGCAACAGAATGCGGCGCTGGTGGAAGAGTCGGCGGCGGCCGCCGAATCGATGCAGCATCAGGCGCATAACCTGGCGCAGGTCGTCAGCGTCTTCAAGCTCAACGGCCAGCAGGCGAGCGGTGCGAACGGTGTAACACACGCGCTGAAACGTCCGGCCGCAGCGCAAACCGCCTTGCGCATCGGCACGCGCTGATAGCGCCGCGGCTGCCCCGTGCAGCCGCAACTCCCTTTTATATAGTCTGGTTCCGCTTTTTTAGGATATTCACATGAATTTGTTAAGAAACGTCAGTATTGGTGTGCGCCTCGGTCTGGGTTTTGCCGTGATTTTGCTGTTTTCCATGCTCATCACGGGCATCAGCGTGTGGCGTTTGCACGACGTGGCCACAGCCACGCGCACCATGATGGAACTGCCGCTGGCGAAGGAACGCTATATTTCCGACTGGTACGCGAAGATCGACAGCGGCGTGCGCCGCACCACGGCCATCGCGCGCAGCAGCGACACGACCTTGGGCGCGTATTTTGCGGAAGAAGCCAAGCAATCGTCGGTCGTCTCGGGCGAACTGCAAAAGAAAATCGAAGCCTTGATTTCCAGCCCGGAAGAAAAGGAACTGTTCCGCCTGGTGAGCGAACAGCGCAAGGTTTACCTCGATTCGCGCGCGCAAGTGTCGAAGCTGAAGGCCGATGGACAGGAAGCGGAAGCGGAAAAGGCTTTCCAGGGTATCTTCGTGCCCGGTTCGACGAAATACCTGAAAGTGGTCAACGACATGCTGCAGCACCAGCGCGCCAGCATCGACACGACGGCGCGCGAGATCGACGATGTCGCCAAGACGAGCCGCAATTTGCTGTTGACCCTGGCCGTGCTGGCGCTGGGCTTTGGCGTCGTGTGCGCCTGGTTGCTGACGACCGGCATCGTGCGTCCTCTGCGCACGGCCGTGGACATTGCCCGCAAGGTGGCCGATGGCGACTTGACGGCGCAGATCGACGCCAGCGCCAAAGATGAAACCGGGCAACTGTTGCAGGCTCTGAAAGATATGAACACGAGCTTGCTCAACATCGTCAGCGAAGTGCGTACGGGCACGGACAGCATCGCGACCTCGTCGACGGAAATTGCCGCCGGCAACCAGGACCTGTCTTCCCGCACGGAAGAGCAGGCCGGTTCCCTGGAAGAAACAGCCTCGTCGATGGAAGAGCTGACTTCCACCGTGAAACAGAATGCGGACAATGCGCGCCAGGCGAACCAGCTGGCGGCGTCGGCGGCGCAAGTGGCCGTCAAGGGCGGCGAAGTCGTGGCGCAAGTGGTGGGCACGATGGAATCGATCAACGNGGCCGTCAAGGGCGGCGAAGTCGTGGCGCAAGTGGTGGGCACGATGGAATCGATCAACGCCTCGTCGAACAAGATCGTCGACATCATTTCCGTGATCGACGGCATCGCCTTCCAGACGAATATCCTGGCCCTGAACGCGGCCGTGGAAGCGGCCAGGGCCGGCGAACAGGGCCGCGGCTTTGCCGTCGTGGCGTCCGAAGTGCGCAACCTGGCCCAGCGCTCGGCCAGCGCCGCGAAAGAGATCAAGACCCTGATCGGCGCGTCCGTGGAGCAAGTCAATGCGGGCAGCATGCTGGTGGCGCAAGCCGGTTCGACCATGACCGACATCGTTGCCAGCGTGCAGCGCGTGAGCGACATCATCACGGAAATCACGGCGGCGAGCAGCGAGCAAAGCGTGGGCATCGACGAGATCAACCGCGCCATCGGCCAGATGGATGCCGTGACGCAACAGAATGCGGCGCTGGTGGAAGAGTCGGCGGCCGCCGCCGAATCGATGCAGCATCAGGCGCATAACCTGGCGCAGGTCGTCAGCGTGTTTAAACTGAATGGCCAGCAGGCCAGTGTCACTGGCTTGAAGGGCGGCAATGGCAGCAAGCGCCCGGCAGCCAAGGCACCGCAGGAAGCGCTGCGGATCGGCCGCGCCGCTTAATTGTCCCGCATTGGAGGATTTTCCTCCCAGCTGGCGATCGCCAGTTGCGATAGCCGGTCCGCCTCGCCATTCCTGTGGCGCGGCAGCCAGCGCAGTGTTACTTCATTGAATTGTTCCAGCAGGGCCACGACGGTGGCCCGCTGCGTTTCCAGTCCCTTGGCGCCTTGCGGCGTCGTTCCCAGCACGTCATTGATCACCACCTGGCTGTCGCCGTACAGCAGCAATTGCACGGGCGGCGGGCGTATGCCGAGTGCAGCCCGCAGCAAGGCCGTCAGGGCCGCATACTCCGCGTCGCTGCTGCTGCCATAACCGGCGGCCTCGCTCACTTCGATGCGCTCGCCGTTCGGCCCCAGCAGCAGTGCGCCTATGCCCAGCCTGCCCGGGTTCGGGTGGGCGGAGCCGTCGAACCAGCCGCGCCAGGAAAGCGGGCCGCCATGATCCTGGCGCTTGAGCGCCAGCTGGGCGCGGCGCGCCTGCATCCTGGCTTCCTTGCGTGCTTTGCGCGCGACCGCTTCGGCCGTCATGGCTTGAGCCGCCAGGTGTCGATCAGGCTGGCTATCCAGCACGCGACCAGCACGCAAACGGCCAGCGTCATGGCGGGGCCGTCGTTGGCCGACAGGGCCTCCACTTTTTCCATGATCAGCTGCACGTCCAGGGGCAGGGCGCCGCTGTCGATCTGTGCCATAACCTGGTCTAAGCGTGCCATGATCTGGCGCAATACGATCGCCAGCGCGACCAGGGCGGGCACGAGGAAGAGGCAGCCACGGGCTTTGCGTTGCAAGACAAAATGCCCGCTGCCGGGAAAGACGAGGGCCGACAGCAGCAGGGAGAGATGACGTTTGGAAAGGGAGGAGCCGCTCATGCGTGCCTTTGGTAGGGGAAAGAGCGGCTCATCATACTATTGCCAGCCGAATTTGCGCAGATACACGCGTTTCATGAACGTCGTCAGCACGGTGTAGCAGACGAGGATGCCCAGCAGCCAGGGGAAATAGCCCAACGGCAAGGCTTGCAGCTTGAAGTAGGTCGCCAGCGGCCCCATCGGCAGGAACACGCCCACGGCCATGATGGCGGTGGTGGCCACCAGCAGGGGCACGGACGCGATGCTGTCGATGAAGGGCAGCTTGGGCGTGCGGATCAGGTGCACGATCAGCGTCTGCGTCAGCAAGCCCACGACGAACCAGCCGGACTGGAACAGGGTCTGCTGTTCCGGGGTATTCGCGCCGAACACATGCCACATCAGGATAAACGTGCTGATGTCGAAGATCGAGCTGATGGGACCGAAGAACACCATGAAGCGGCCGATGTCGCGCGGGTTCCAGCTGAGCGGTTGCTGGATCAGTTCGGCGTCGACATTGTCGAACGGGATGGCGATCTGCGACACGTCATACAGCAGGTTTTGCACCAGCAAGTGCAGCGGCAGCATGGGCAGGAACGGCAGAAAGGCGCTGGCCACCAGTACGGAAAACACATTGCCGAAGTTCGAGCTGGCCGTCATGCGGATGTATTTGAGCATGTTGCTGAAGGTGCGCCGGCCTTCCAGCACGCCTTCTTCCAGCACCATCAGGCTTTTTTCCAGCAGGATGATGTCGGCCGCTTCCTTGGCGATATCGACGGCCGAATCGACGGAAATGCCGATGTCGGCCGCGCGCAGGGCGGGCGCGTCGTTGATGCCGTCGCCCATGAAGCCGACGATGTGTCCATTGCCGCGCAGGGCGCGCACCAGGCGCTCCTTGTGCAGCGGGCTGAGCTTGGCAAACACGGTATTCTCTTCCGCTGCCCGGGCCAGGGTGGCGTCATCCATGTCATCCAGTTGCGGGCCTTGCAGCACGCCATGCACGGCCAGGCCCACTTCGCGGCAAATCTTCGCCGTCACCAGGTGGTTGTCGCCCGTCAAGACTTTCACGGTCACGCCATGCTCGGCCAGCGCGCGCAGGGCGGGCGCCGTCGATTCCTTCGGTGGATCGAGGAAGGCGACATAGCCGATCAGGGTCAGCGCCGTTTCATCGGCCACGCCATACACGGTTTTATGCGGCGGCACTTCCTTGACGGCCACGGCCACTACGCGCAAACCTTCCGCGTTCAGGCCATGCGTGGTTTCCAGCACTTTCGCCAGCAGGGCGGCATCGAGCGGCACATTGACGCCGTTCAGGCGCAAATGGCTGCAGGCGGCGAGGATTTCCTCGACGGCGCCCTTGCAGATCAGTTCATGGTGGTCATTTTTTTCGGACACGACGACGGACATGCGGCGGCGCACGAAATCAAACGGGATTTCATCGACTTTCACATAATCGCGCGCCAGCTGCATTTCCGTCTGCAGTTCCACGTGGTCGAGCACGGCGCGGTCGAGCAGGTTTTTCAGGCCCGTCTGGTAATGGCTGTTCAAATAGGCGAACTGCAGCACTTCATCGGATGGCTGGCCGAACACGTCGGTATGGCGCTCGAGCACGATCTTGTCCTGTGTCAAGGTGCCCGTTTTATCGGTGCACAACACGTCCATGGCGCCGAAGTTCTGGATCGCATCCAGGCGCTTGACGACGACTTTCTTTTTCGACAGTTTCACGGCGCCCTTGGCCAAGGTGCTGGTGACGATCATGGGCAGCATTTCCGGCGTCAGGCCGACGGCCACGGACAGGGCGAACAGAAACGCTTCCATCCAGTCGCCCTTGGTCCAGCCATTGATCAGGAACACCAGCGGTGCCATCACGAGGGCGAAGCGGATCAAGAGCCAGCTGACGCTGTTGACGCCCGCCTCGAACGCCGTCGGCGTGCGCTCCGTGGCCGTCACGCGCGTGGCGATGGTGCCGAAATACGTGCGGTTGCCGGTGGCCAAGACCAGCGCCGTGGCGGCGCCCGAGATCACATTCGTGCCCATGAACAGCAGATTGGCCAGCTCCATCGGGTCTTTGCCCTGGGCGTCGGCCAGTTCGGCCATCTTTTCCACGGGCAGGGATTCACCCGTCATGGCGGCCTGGCTGACGAACAGGTCTTTGGCGGACAGCAAGCGGCAGTCGGCGGGAATCATGTCGCCGGCCGATAGCACGATGAGGTCGCCCTGCACCAGTTGGCGGATGGGTAGCTCGGTCTGCTGGCCATTGCGCAGCACGGTGGCGGTATTGCTGACCATGGCTTTCAGGCGTTCGGCGGCCCGGTTCGAACGGCCTTCCTGCACGAAGCGCAGCAGGGTCGACAAAATCACCATGGTGCCGATGACGATGGTTGCCTTCGGGTCTTCCGTCAGGTAGGAAACGATGGCCAGCACGGTCAGCAGCAGGTTGAACGGATTCTTGTAGCACAGCCACAGGTGCTGGTACCAGGCCAGCGGTTTTTCATGCTCGACCTCGTTCGGCCCCGTTTGCGCGCCGATGACTTGCGCCTCGGCATCGCGCAAGCCTTCCAGGCGCGTGTGCAGGCGGTTCAGGGCGCTGTCCAGGTCTTCATGGGCGGCGGCCAGCAGCTGGCGCGCCAGGTGGTCGGGCACGGGCCGGGCCGTGCTGTTTTCCAGCGGCATGGCGCGGCGGCGGAAGTTGCCGGCCGTATGGCGCTTGCGCAGGAACGATTCGAATAAGCGGGTGAAGAGATTCATTGCTCTTCCTTTCACGACGAGGTGTTGACGGGCGGCGCAGCCGCAGGCAAGACTTGCGTGCCGCCAACGCAACATGACGAATCATGGTGCTGGCGGGCAATCCGGGTCAGTAGCCGGTCGCGATCGGAAAGAGGGGGGAGAGGCGCACAGCCGGACTGGCCGCGCGAGACACCGCACCTTGCTCAGCAAGGCACGGAGGAAACGGAATTCCGCGTTGCTTGCTGCTTAGCTGCCGAGGCAATCACCGATACAAGATCGGCTACTGTCACTAGAACAAGTACCCACGTGGGACTCCGTAAAATGAATAATGCACGGATGATAAAAGTGCATGCAGGCAAGGTCAAGCAAAGATCGTCTACATTACCGAAGCGTAATGTTGATAGGGTCTTGGCCAGCGCTTTTCAGCCAAGGTTCGTCCTGACCGCGATTGTTATACTCGAAAGAGCCGTCAACTTGGACGAAAAGGCAGGCAAAACAGGCCCATGAAAGGCATCGGTCATATGGCAAGACTCAAAGAGATCAGGGTAGTTGAAACACCAATCAGCTATTCCAACCAGCGCGCCTGGTCTTTTCATCCGAACGCGCATCATGTGCGGCAGTTACTGATGCATTTTTTGCCGTCCGATTTCGTCCTTGATGGTTCTTCGTTGCTGTCCGTGATCTTTGGCGAAAAGCCGGCCGACGAGGCGCAGTGCAGCCAGGTGCTGGGCTGCACCAGCTATTATGTGGAAGACTTCGATATCGGCGCCTACATGGCCTGTTCCCCGTCCGCACAACAGGAGCGCATGCTGCTCGAACTGACGGCGGTGCTGGTCCGGCTCGCAAGCGATCCCGACGCCGTCACTCAGGCAGCATGCCGTGTGCGCGACTGCGCGTTTGCACTCCACATCCCGGTGCGCAAATTATGGCGTTCCTCGCCGGATAAACAATATCGCGTCGAAGTTTACCGATGCCTTGGCCCGGCCATCGGCGAGGTGTGGCAAGCTCACCTCGTCGACAAATCCGGAAAACCATTGGCTGTCGACGGCATCACCGGCACGCCAGGCTACCTGGACCGTACCTCCCACTTCAGCAAGTCCCGCTGGGACGGCAGGTTGTTTCAGATTGTGCACACCACCATGAATTCCGTCGTGTATAGCCTCGACACGACACGGTACGACACGTGATGGCGGGCGCGGAAAATTATTCTGAGGCGGAATTGTTGAAGCACTTGCATGGCGCGCCAGAGGCAGGAACCATCTTGGTCGAGGCTGACAGCGCCGGGTATTCATGGCGTGCGTTCAGGTCGCGGCTTGCGGGCAGTGCGAGTTCAACTTTCACCGCGGGTATCACGCTGTAGTCGAGGGCACAGTCAGTACCCAGAGCGACCAGATCGGCACCGCGAAACGGGAAGCAGAAGGGCAAGCGGGCTCATTTCATGAGGGCTTACCGGTGGTTAAGGAAAGTGAATCTGCCAGGATGTGCCACAGGGCCGCATGGCGCTGCTGCAGGGCCGCGCCGCCCGCATAGATCAGCTCCACGTGCAGGCTGTCGACGATGCCCAGGTAGGCTTGCGCATACAGGTCGATGCGCTGCGGCGGCAGGGCGGGCGCCATGCGGCCCAGGCTGCTTACGTAGTGCAGCTGCAATTGCGCCAGCAAGGCTTCGTAGCCCGTGCCCACTTCCACGCGCAGGGGCGCGGGCGGCAGATACGCCGTGCGCAGCAAAAAGCGCAAGTGGGCCGAATCGGCATAGCGCTGCGACATGCGGTCGCAGTACAGGGAACCGGCCCGCTGGCCTTCCGGTGCCGCCAGCGCCGCCTCGTCGGCGAAGCAGGCGTCCATGAAGGCTTGCTCTTCGGCCAGCGCGTCGGCAAACACGTCGAGGAAGAGGGCGTCCTTGCCGGCGAAGTGCGAGTACAGCGAGGCCTTGCGCATGCCCGCCTGTGCGGCGATGTTGCTGAGGGAGGAAGCGTCGTAGCCGTGCTCCGAAAAGTGCACGACGGCGACGGCGCAGATGTTATCGGCCGAGGCCGAGCGTTTTTTCATCATTGGGGTGAGAGTGAGTGAGGCGTCAGTGCGCTCCCGGGCTGCAGGCATGAACCGGATGGATGCGCGCAGTGGCCAGGGTCAGCCATGATACCAGCAGGCCGGCCACGGTCAAGAACAGCAGCCATGGCAGCGGTCCCCGTTCGGACAGGCTGGCCGCCAGCGGCGTGGCCAGGGACGACAAGCTCATCTGGATGGCGCCCAGCAGCGCGGCGGTGGAGCCGAGCGCGTGCTGTTGCGAGCCCATGGCCATGGCCATCAGCGCCGCTTCCGCCATGCCCAGGCCGAACAGGGCCACGAACATGCCCGGCACGACGGCGGCGATGCCGGCGCCCGCCCAGGCGCCGAGCAGGGCCAGTGCCGCGCCGCCCAGCATGGCCACGCTGCCTGCCACGCAGAGGCGCGCCACGCCGTGTTTTTCCACCAGGCGGCCGCTGGCCATGGCACCGAGCAGCACGGCCACGCCCGTGGCGCCAAACACGAGGCCGAAGCTGCCGGCGGACAGGCCGAAATCGCGCTGGTACACGAGCGAGGCGCCGCCGATGTAGGCGAACAGGAAAAAGAACGCGGCGGACAGGGCCAGCGCGGGCAGCAGGAAGGCGCGGTCGAGCGCGATGCGCGCATACGTGCGGTGCATGCCCTTCGGCGATACACGCTGCTTCAGCGGCAAGGTTTCCGGTAGGAACAGCGCGCTATTGAGCAGGGTCAGGGCGCCCAGCGCGGCCAGGGCCAGCATCACGACGCGCCAGCCGTAGTGCGCGTCGAGCAAGCCGCCCACGGCGGGCGCCAGCACGGGCGCCAGGCCCACGATGGTCATCAGGAGTGCGAACAGCTGCGCCGCTTTGACCCCATCGGCAACGTCGCGCACCATGCTCATCACCACGACCAGCGTCAGCGCCGCGCCCACGCCCTGCACCGTGCGCGCCAGCAGCAGCGTGTGCAATTGCTCCGCCTGCGACGCCCATATGGCGGCCACAATGTAGACGGCGATGCCGGCCAGCAGCGGGCGGCGCCGGCCCAGCAAGTCGGTGAGCGGCCCGCACAGCAACTGTCCGCCGCCCAGGGCCAGCAGGAAAACGGTCAGGCTCAGCTGCACATTCGCATAGGAGGTGTGCAGCTCGCGCGCCATGGCGGGCATCGAGGCCAGGTACATGTCGATGCCGGCCGGACCGAGCACGGCCACCAGGGCCAGGGAAGCCGCCAGCCCGAGACTGGCGGCGGGGAGAGTGGTTTGCTGCTGCATTGCGCTTCCTTCATCGTTCAAAAACACGGCATGGACATCGCCGTCTTTTTTATTGTACACTGACTGCCTACCGGTAGGTAGCTTGTTCAATCAATGAAAAGGATGGGAGCGATGAAAGAAGCAACGATGATGGGAGAGCTGACATGACGGAAGTGGGCATTTCGTTCAGCGGCGTGGCCGCGGCGCTGCTGTTTGCCGCCTGGAGTTCGCACCGCGCCCGCTGCGAGCGGCGCGATGTCGTGTGCCTGACGATACTTGGCACCGTGCTGGGGCTGCCCGGTGCCGTCTTGCTGGTCTTATAACGCGGCGCATAAAAAAACGGCAAACCTTGCGGCCTGCCGTTCTGTGACTTCCTGAATGCAGAGTTTCGACGCCTGACAAAACCGTAGCGAGCGTCAGTGATTTGTGGCCGAGAAGCGCAACCGTACTTTAGTACGGTGAGCATCGCCGGCCGCAAAGCGCGACGCGCAGTAGGTTTGGTCTGGCGTTATTCCTCTTCGTACGAGCTGATAGGCGCGCAACCGCAGAACAGGTTGCGGTCGCCGTACACGTTGTCAGCGCGGCCGACCGGCGGCCAGTACTTGCGCTGGCGCAGCGAGGCGACAGGGTAGGCCGCGATTTCACGGCTGTACTTGCGTTCCCAGTTGTCCGACATCAATACCTGTGCCGTGTGCGGCGCGTTTTTCAACGGGTTGTCGTCGTGATCGAATTCGCCGCTGGCGACCTTGGCGATTTCGCCGCGGATGGCGATCATGGCGTCGATGAAGCGGTCGATCTCCGCTTTCGATTCGCTTTCCGTCGGCTCGATCATCAGGGTGCCGGGCACCGGGAAGCTCATGGTCGGCGCGTGGAAGCCGAAGTCCATCAAACGCTTGGCCACGTCTTCGTTGCTGATGCCGGTGGCATCCGTGATCGGGCGCAGGTCCAGGATGCACTCGTGCGCGACCAGGCCGTCGTGGCCCGAGTACAGCACGGGGTAGTGCGGCGCCAGGCGGCGCGCGATGTAGTTCGCCGCCAGGATGGCCGTCTCGGTCGCTGCCGTCAAGCCTTCCGCGCCCATCATCGCGATGTACATCCACGAAATCGGCAGGATGCTGGCCGAGCCGAATGGCGCGGCGCTGACGGCGCCGATGCCCGCCGCGTCGCGCTGGTAGCCGGACGAACGCTGGTTCGGCAGGAATTTCGCCAGGTGGGCACCCACGCCGATCGGGCCTACGCCCGGTCCGCCACCGCCGTGCGGGATGCAGAAGGTCTTATGCAGGTTCAGGTGCGACACGTCGCCGCCGAACGAGCCGGGAGCGGCCACGCCGACCAGCGCGTTCATGTTGGCGCCGTCGATGTAGACCTGGCCGCCGTGCGAGTGGATGATCTCGCACAGTTCCTGGATGCCTTCTTCAAACACGCCGTGGGTGGACGGGTAGGTGACCATCACGCAAGCCAGGTTGGCGCTGTGCTTTTCCGCTTTCGCTTTCAGGTCGGCCAGGTCCACGTTGCCGTTGGCATCGCAGCTGGTGACGACCACCTGCATGCCGACCATGTTGGCCGATGCGGGGTTGGTGCCGTGCGCCGACGACGGAATCAGGCAGATGTTGCGGTGGCCTTCGCCGCGCGATTCGTGATACGCCTTGATCACCAGCAGACCCGCGTATTCGCCCTGCGAGCCGGCGTTCGGCTGCAGCGAGACTGCCGCGTAGCCGGTCAAGGCGCACAGCATCTCTTCCAGCTGCGCGATCATTTCGCGGTAGCCGACCGTTTGCGCATCGGGCGCGAACGGGTGGATGTTCGAGAACTCGGGCCAGGTGACGGGAATCATTTCGCTCGTCGCGTTCAGCTTCATGGTGCACGAGCCGAGCGGGATCATGGTGCGGTCCAGCGCCAGGTCCTTGTCGGCCAGGCTGCGCAGGTAGCGCAGCATTTCGTGTTCCGAGTGGTAGCTGTTGAAGACAGGGTGGGTCAGGTAGGCGCTCTCGCGCGCCAGCTGCGCCGGCAGGGCGCTGGTCACCGCCGCTTCGACGGCGTCCAGGTCAGGCGCGGCAGGCGCGTTGGCCAGGCCGTGCGCGAAGACCTTCCACAGCAGCGCGATATCGTCGCGCGTGGTGGTTTCATCGAGCGACACGCCGACGTGGGTGGCGTCGATCTTGCGCAGGTTGACGCCGTGGTGCATGGCCGTCGCGTGCAGTTGCGCCGCATCGGCGACATTGATGGTCAGCGTGTCGAAGTAGGTCGCGTTGACGACGCCGTAGCCGAGAGTTTTGAGGTTGGCGGCCAGCACGCCCGTAAAGCGGTGCACGCGCTGGGCGATCTGCAGCAGGCCGGCAGGGCCGTGGTAGACGGCGTACATCGAGGCCATCACGGCCAGCAGCACTTGCGCCGTGCAGATATTCGACGTGGCTTTTTCGCGGCGGATGTGCTGTTCGCGCGTTTGCAGGGCCAAACGGTAGGCCTTGTTGCCTTGCGCATCGACGGTCACGCCCACCAGGCGGCCCGACATATTGCGCTTGAATTCATCGCGCGTGGACAGGTAGCCCGCGTGCGGGCCGCCGAAACCGAGCGGCACGCCGAAGCGCTGGCTGTTGCCGACGACGACGTCGGCACCCCATTCGCCAGGAGGCGTGAGCATGGTCAGGGCCAGCAGGTCGGCCGCGACGATGACCATGGCGCCATTCGCGTGCAGTTTTTCCACGCCGGCGCGGTAGTCGCGCACGACGCCATTGACGCCAGGGTATTGCAGCAGTACGCCGAAGCAGGCGTCGAGCGACTCGATTTCGGCCGGGTCGAAGGTGCGCACTTCGATGCCGATCGGCTGGGCGCGCGTCTGCACCACTTCCAGCGTTTGCGGCAGCACGTCATTGGCGACATACAGCACGTTCGATTTCGACTTGCCTACGCGCTGGATCAGGGTCATCGCTTCGGCGGCGGCCGTGCCTTCGTCCAGCATCGAGGCGTTGGAGATGCCCATGCCGGTCAGGTCCGTGATCACTTGCTGGAAATTCAAAATCGCTTCCAGGCGGCCTTGCGAAATCTCGGGCTGGTAAGGCGTGTACGCCGTGTACCAGGCCGGGTTTTCAAAGATGTTGCGCAGCACGACGCCTGGCGTAAACGTGTTGTAATAGCCTTGGCCGATCAGGGATTTCAGGACCTGGTTCTTGCCGGCGATGGCTTTCAGGCGCGACAGGGCTTCCTGTTCCGGCATCGGCTGCGAGTAGGCGCCCAGGGGCAGGGCGCCCTTGTTGCGGATGTTGGCGGGCACCAGGGCGTCGATCAGCGCGGCGCGCGATGGATAGCCGAGGGTCGCCAGCATGGCTTGCTGTTCGGTGGCGGAAGGGCCGATGTGGCGGGCGATGAAGGCATCGCGTGCTTCGAGTTGGGTCAGGCTGGTGCGGGTCATGATATAGAGGCCAAAAAAGACTGAAAAACCGGGATGCGGCGCGCGGGCGCGGCGGCGGGGTATCGCTACAAAATCAAATGCAAACGGGCCGCAAACGCGGCCCGTGAATCAAACGCGATTACGCGCTGGTGCTGGCGCCATAGGCGGCGGCGTCGAGCAAGCCGTCCAGGGCCGACACGTCGGCTGGCTTGATCTTGAACAGCCAGTTGGCGTAGGCGTCGGCGTTGATCGATTCAGGCGAGTTGACCACGTCGTCGTTGACGGCCACGACTTCGCCGGCGATCGGCGCGTAGATGTCGCTCGCTGCCTTGACCGATTCCACCACGGCGGCGTCGTCGCCGGCGCCGTAGCTGTTGCCCACGGTAGGCAGTTCGACGAAGACGATATCGCCCAGCGCGTCCTGCGCGTACTCGGTGATGCCGACGGTGATGGTGCCGTCGCCTTCAAGGCGTACCCATTCGTGGGAAGCGGTGTACTTCAGGTCTGCAGGAATGTTCATGTGTGGCTCCAGATGGTAGGTGTTCGTTATTGATTATGGTTGTACGGTCTTGCGGGCGGCTCTATAAATACGCTTACGCAGCCAGGATTTTACCGTTACGCACGAAAGGCAGCTTGACGACGGAAGCGGCCAGCTGCTTGCCGCGGATTTCCACGTGCACGGTGTCGCCTGCCGCCACGCCGTTCGGCACGCGCGCGAGAGCAATGGCTTCCTGCATCGTCGGGCTGAAGGTGCCGCTGGTGATTTCGCCCGCAGCGTCGCTGCCGGCGATGATGACTTTCTGGTGCGCGCGCAGCACGCCGCCTTTTTCGCGCAGGATCAGGCCGACGAATTGCGCGTTCTGGCCTTTCGCCAGCAGGGCGGCCTTGCCGATGAAGTCGCGCTCGCTGACCAGGTCGATGGTCCACGCCAGGCCCGCGTCGAGCGGGTTGACGGTTTCATCCATGTCCTGACCGTACAGATTCATGCCCGCTTCCAGGCGCAGGGTGTCGCGCGCACCGAGGCCGGCCGGCTTGACGCCGGCGGCGATCAAGGCGTTCCACAGCGCTTCCACCTGGGGCGCGGCCACGCCGATTTCAAAACCGTCTTCGCCCGTGTAGCCGGTGCGCGCCAGCATGACTTCGCCGAAGGCCGTGTCCTTGACGATGACGACGTTGAAGGGCTTGATGGCTTCGGACGCGGCTTGCGTTTCCGGCAGCACTTGCCACACCTTGGCGCGCGCGTTCGGGCCCTGCACGGCTACCAGGGCCATCGGGTCGTTCGCATTGCGGCGTTCGGTAATCGTCAGGCCGCTGTTGGTGGCTGTATTTTGCTGCTGCATCCAGGCCACGTCTTTTTCAGCCGTGCCCGCGTTGACGACAAGGCGGAACCAGTTTTCGTTGAAGAAGTAGACGATCAGGTCATCGATGACGGTACCTTCGGCATTCAACATGCACGAATACAGCGCCTTGCCCGATACTTGCAGCTTGTCGACGTTATTGGCCAGCAAGCCGCGCAAAAAGGCGCGCACGTTCGGGCCTTCGATATCGACCACGCACATATGGGACACGTCGAACATGCCGGCGTCGCCGCGCACGGCGTTGTGCTCTTCGATTTGCGAGCCGTAGTTGACGGGCATGTCCCAGCCGCCGAAATCGACCATGCGGGCGCCGAGGGCACGGTGGGCGTTGTTGAGTGGGGTCGCTTTGAGCGTCATGGATTCCTCGGGACGAAGGTAAAGGGGAAGTTAACAGAACACACAGAGCCAACACGGCTTTCCGGCGTGATCACTGACCCCCCTGTCCTTTGTACCTGAGAGATTACGGGGGCTTGCCCCGTGCGCCCCTTCGGTGGGCCGCCGGCATGTGCCGCGGCCGCTCTCCAGAGTTGAGCTGTAGTGTCGCCAAAGCAACAACTTCAGTCCGCCTGATCGGTCCTTTTGCCTGAGAGTTTTTGGGTAGTGCCCCTTCGGCGGCAACGCTGGGTTGCCCTCTCCCGATCAAGTGGGAGGAATATATGCCAGCAGGGTGTTTCTGTCAATCTGAAAAGACGTTGCCAAATTGCAGCAAAAGCCCCGGTTTGCGGGGCTGGCAAGGGGGGATGTTCCGCTGCAAAAGGGCGCCCGGCCGCGCAGGAATGCGCTATGATGAAATCTTGGCTTTCTTGCGGGTGCCTGCCATGAACACTACACAAAGCGAGACGCAAAACAACACCGAGCAGCACGGTTATTTTACCCTCTCGGGCGACGTCAACAGCGACATGGTGCGGCGCGTCTTTAATGCCGCCGCCGACATCACGGAAGACAAGCTCACCACCGCGCACATCCTGATCCAGTCCAACGGCGGCTATGTCAGCGATGGCATCTGTCTGTACAACTTTCTCAGCAAGTTGCCGCTCGACATCATCACGTACAACGCGGGCGCCGTGGCGTCCATCGCCGTGACCCTGTTCCTGGCGGGGCGGCACCGCCATGCCAGCGACACGGCCCGTTTCATGGTGCACAAGTCGCATGCGACCGCCTCGCCCGGTTCGCGCCCCGATGCGCTCAGCATCATCGTCGAGGGCTTGCGCGCCGACGACATGCGCACCGAGCGCATCCTGCGCGGCCACGTCAAGCTGACGGACGAGCAGTGGCAGGTGCACGCATATTCGGACCTGCACCTGACGGCCGACCAGGCGCTGGAAGTGGGCATGGTCGAATCGATCCGCGACTTTGCGCCGCCCAAGGGCAAGCGCCTGACGAATATCTGACGCGCCGCCGGAGCGGCATCCGCGAGATATTTTCATATGGCAATTTCTGAGGTGGAAATTGTAATGGAATGTAATTCTTGTCCGTAGTTGATGAAAACCCGGGCGCAAGCGGGGCCAGTCGTGGCATAGTGCACGCTGATCATGAAATAAGCGTAGGCACGATGACTTGGTGGAATGGGATTTCTTTTGCGGCCGATATGTCCGTCATGGGGCCGGCTGGCGTGGCGATTGCTCTGTGGCTGCTCGCGTCGCGCCAGTGGCGGCTGGTACTCAGCTGGAGCTTGTGGTATGGCGGCGGCCTGGCCCTCGTGGTGCTGTCGAAGCTGGCCTTCATGAGTTGGGGCGTGGGCAGCAGCACGCTCGATTTTACCGGTTTCAGCGGTCACGCCATGCGCGCCGGTGCCGTGTTTCCCGTGCTGATGTATGTGCTGCTGCAGCGGGCCGAACCGCGCTGGCGCCATGCCGGTGTGCTTGTCGGCGTGGCCTTTGCCGTGCTGGTGGCCATTTCCCGCGTGGTCGTGCATGCGCACAGCGTGTCCGAAGCCGTCAGCGGCTGCGTGCTGGGCCTGGCGCTGGCGCTGGGATTCATGTGGAATGCCCGTGGCGCCGTCAATTTTACCGTCAGCCATGCGCTGGCCCTGGCCAGCCTGGCGCTGATGGTGTTGCTCAGCTTCAAGGCGGAGCCCATGCCGACCGAACAATGGCTGCAAAAACTGGCCCTGGTGCTGTCCGGCCATGAGCGCGTTTTTTCCCGCGCGGATTGGAAACTGGCGCAGGATGACCGTCCTGCCCCCTGATCGGCTGCCAGCAGGCACCTGGCGCGACGGTTTTTTGGCCAGAAAAGCATCAGGAAATGGTATGATGAACCACTTTTTTTGCGGCGAGCAGCCAGGCTGCCGTCGCGATGCGGCATCTGAACTGAACATGAACCGGGTTCACCCATAATATAAACGCCAGTATAGGCCAGGAACTCTAAAACACGTGCGTCTCTCTTCCATCAAGTTGTCGGGATTTAAGTCTTTCGTCGATCCCACCAATTTTCAGGTGCCAGGCCAGCTCGTGGGCGTGGTCGGGCCGAATGGCTGCGGCAAGTCGAACATCATCGACGCCGTGCGCTGGGTGCTGGGCGAATCGAAAGCGTCGGAACTGCGCGGCGAGTCGATGCAGGACGTCATTTTCAATGGCTCCACCCACCGCAAGCCGGCCGGCCGCGCTTCCGTGGAACTGGTGTTCGACAATAACGACGGCAAGGCGTCCGGCCAGTGGGGCCAGTACGCCGAGATCGCCGTCAAGCGCACCTTGACGCGCGACGGCACCTCGACCTATTACATCAATGGCCAGCCCGTGCGCCGGCGCGACATCCAGGATATCTTCCTTGGCACGGGCCTGGGGCCGCGCGCCTACGCCATCATCGGCCAGGGCATGATTTCGCGCATCATCGAATCGCGCCCCGAAGAATTGCGCGTCTTCCTCGAAGAGGCGGCAGGCGTCTCCAAATACAAGGAACGCCGCCGCGAGACGGAAAACCGCTTGCAGGACACGCGCGAAAATCTGCTGCGCGTGGAAGACATCTTGCGCGAACTCAATGCCAACCTGGAAAAGCTGGAAGCGCAGGCGGCCGTGGCCACGCGCTTCCACGCCTTGCAGGCGGACCAGGAAGAAAAACAGAAATTGTTGTGGCTGCTGCGCAAGAACGAGGCGCAAAACGAGCAGACGCGCTATTTCCGCGAAGTGGAACAGGCGCAGACGGACCTGGAAGAGCAGACGGCCAAGCTGCGCAATGTCGAGCTGACCCTTGAGCAGATGCGCCAGGCGCACTTTGCCGTGGGCGATCGGCTGCATACGGCGCAAGGCCATCTGTACCAGACGAATGCGGAAATCGGCAGCCTGGAAGCGCAGATCAAGTTCGTCATCGAATCGCGCGCCCGCCTGCAGGCCCAGCTGGCGACCTTGACGGCCCAGCGCGACCAGTGGACGCAGCAGGGCGGCGAATACCAGGAACAGATCGAAGAGGCGGAATTCCATCTCGAGGAACTGGCCGCCAAGGTGGAACAGTCGCAAATGATGGCCGAGCAGAAGGGCGAGCAATTGCCCGAGCTGGACGCGGCCTGGCGCGCCGCGCAAAACAAGAGCACGGAATCGCGCGCGCGGATTATGCAGGCCCAGCAGCAGCTGGAACTGGAATCGGCGCACCAGCGCAATGCTTCCAACATCCTCGCCAGCCTGTTGAGCCGCCGCGAGCGCCTGCAGCAGGAAAAGAACAGCCTCAGTTTGCCCGACAGCAGCCACCTGGAAAACCTGAAGCTGCAGCTGGAAGAAAAGCAGCAAACCTTGGAAGAACAAGGCTTCTACCTGGAAGAAGCGCTGGAGCAGCAGCCGAAGCTGGAGCAGGAGCGTGCCGAGGCGCAGGCGCAGGTCAATGCCGAAACGGCCGCCAACGCCCAGCTGGAAGCGCGTCTTTCCGCCTTGAAACAATTGCAGGAGCGGGTGCAGACGCAGGGCAAGGTCCAGCCGTGGCTGAAAAAGCACGAACTCGACACCTTGCCGCGCCTGTGGCAAAAGCTGCAGATCGAGGCGGGCTGGGAAGCGGCCATGGAATCGATCCTGCGCGAGCGCACGTCGGCCCTGCAACTGTCGAACATCGACTGGGCCAAGGCCTTTTTTGCCGACGCGCCGCCGGCCAAGCTGGCCCTGTTTGCGCCATCCACCGTGGCGCCGCTGCCGCTGCCGGACGTGCCAGGCCTGAGGCCGTTTTTGAACTTGTTGAAACTCAACGATCCCGGCTTGCGCGGCTTGCTGCAGGATTGGCTGTACAACGCCTACGCCGTGGAAGACGCGGCCGAGGCGCTGGCTGAGCGCGGCAAATTGCCGCCGGGCGGCTATTTCGTCACGCGCGCGGGCCACGTGGTCACGGCCACCAGCGTGCGCTTCTATGCGGCCGATTCGGAGCAGGAAGGTATGCTGGGCCGCCAGCAGGAAATCGATAATATCGGCAAGCAGTTGCGCGCCCAGCAATTGCTGGCCGAAGAGGCGCGCGCCCGTTCCGTGCGGGCCGACGCGGCCGTCGCCACCCTGACGCGCAACCTGTCCGACTTGCGCCTGCGCATACAGCAGCTCACGTCCTCCGTGCATACCTTGCAGCTGGACGTGGTCAAACTGTCGGAAGTGGAAGCGCGCTTCAACCAGCGCAGCACGCAGATCGGCGCCGACCTGGCGGAAATCGCCGCGCAGGAAGCGGAGCAGCAGCAGATCAAGGCCGAATCGGAAGAGAAATTCGAACAGCTGGACATGGAGCTGGGCAATTTGCAGGAAGCGCACGAAGACGGCCATACCGACTTTTTGCAGAAGGAACAGCGGCTGGCCGAAGCGCGCGAAGCCTTGCGCGACCTGGAGCGTGCCGCCAAGGATACGGAATACGCGGAAAAAGCCCACCGCGCGAAGATCGAGGAATTGCGCCGCAATATCGCCACGGCCAGTACGCAAGCCCAGCAAGTGACGGCCAGCCTGCAGGCGGGCGAACTGGAGCTGGCCAACCTGGAAAGCGGCGCGGCCGCCGACGGCTTGCAGGACTTGCTCGAGCGCCGCACCACGCAGGAGAAGGCGCTGGCCGACGCGCGTCACGAACTCGATCAAATTACGCAGCAGCTGCGCCTGTCCGAAGATGCGCGCACGCAATCGGAACGCAGCTTGCAGCCGCAGCGCGACAAGATCATGGAAATGCAGCTCAAGGAACAGGCCGCGCGCCTGAACCAGGAGCAATTCGCTCAGCAACTGCTGGAATCGGGCGCCGACGAGGCGGCCTTGACGGAAAAACTGCATCCGGACATGCGCCCATCGTATCTGCAGGGCGAAGTCACGCGCCTGACCAACGCCATCACGGCACTGGGCGCCGTCAACCTGGCCGCGCTGGACGAACTGGCGCAGGCGTCGGAGCGCAAGAATTTCCTCGACGCCCAGAATGCCGACCTGACGGAGGCGATCAATACGCTGGAAGACGCGATCCACAAGATCGACAAGGAAACGCGCGACTTGCTGCAAGACACGTTCGACAAGGTCAACCACCACTTTTCCGAGCTGTTCCCCATCCTGTTTGGCGGCGGCCAGGCCAGGCTGACCATGACGGGCGACGAGATTCTCGATTCCGGTGTACAAGTCATGGCGCAGCCTCCCGGCAAGAAAAATGCCACCATCCACCTGTTGTCCGGTGGAGAGAAGGCGCTGACCGCGACCGCATTGGTGTTTTCCATGTTCCGCCTGAACCCGGCGCCGTTCTGCCTGCTCGACGAAGTCGATGCGCCGCTGGACGATTCGAACACGGAACGCTTCTGCCGCATGGTCAAGCGCATGTCCGACCAGACCCAATTCCTTTTCATTTCGCATAACAAGATTGCGATGGAAATGGCCCATCAATTGATCGGTGTGACGATGCAGGAGCAGGGCGTATCGCGCATCGTGGCGGTGGACATGGAGTCCGCCGCAAATTTTGCAACCGAGGCACAAGCAGCATGACAGACCTTCAAATTACCTTGTTCGGCGCCGGCGGCGTCTTTATCGTCGGTGTTTTCTCGTACAACAAATGGCAGGAATACAAAGCCAAGAAAAGCGTGGAACGGGCCTTTTCCACCGACCACGACGATGTGCTGATGCGCGACGGCGACGTCCCCGCAGTGGAGGCCCAGGAACCCGTCTTGCGCCAGGAGCCGCGCTTTGAGGCCGCGCCCGCCGCCAAGGCCGAACCGTCGTTCGGCGCGCCGCCGCCGGCCCCCGTGCCCGACGCGCCCGTGCATGCGGAACCGTCGCTCGGCGATGCCGCTCCGGAAGCGCCTGCTGCCGTGGCCGCGCCGCCGCAGCAGGAAGTCAGCGCCGCCAGCGAACAGGCGACCAGCCTGGTCGACCCGCTCATCGATTGTCTGCTGCCTTTGTCGCTGGAAGCGCCCGTGCGTGGCGACAAGATCCTGCCCGTGCTGCAAACCCTGCGCCTGGTGGGCAACAAGCCCGTCCACTTCATCGGCCTGCACGTGAATGGCGACTGGGAACCGATCACCCATGGCGGTGTCTATACCAAGATGCAGGGCGGCGTGCAGCTGGCCAGCCGCAGCACGGCCCTGAATGAGCTCGAATACTCGGAACTGGTCACGCGCCTGCGCGGCGTTGCCGACGAAATCGGCGCCGAGCCGGAAGTGCCCGACATGATGGAAGTGATGGCCGAAGCGCGCAATCTGCACCGCTTCGTCGCCGGACACGACGCCCAGCTGGGCGTGAACTTGCACACGAATGGCGCGCCTTGGGCCATTTCCACCTTGCTGTTCGCGCTGGAAAAACAGGGCTTTGACGTGCGTCCGGACGGTCGTTTCGTCATGCCCGACGGCGAAGGCAGCCATCTGTTCTCGCTGTCGACGAATGTCACCCTGGCCGAGGAAACGACGCCCCGTTTGACACTGCTGCTCGACGTGCCATGCGTGGCGCCCGCGCGCGACGGCTTCGGCGCCATGGTCGCCTGCGCCAAGGCGCTGGTGGGCCGCCTCGACGCCACCATCGTCGACGATTACAACCAGGCCTTGTCCGATGCGGCGCTGGCCGAGATCGCCGGCCAGGTACAAGAGTTTTACCAGGAAATGGACGCGGCCGACATTCCGGCCGGTTCCACCCGCGCCCTGCGTTTATTTAGCTGAAGAATCCCGCAACAATGACTGATCCGATCAACCAGGACGCCGCCGCTCGCGTCCTGGCACTCACGGCCGAACTCAATCGGCATCTGCACGCCTACCACGTGCTTGACAATCCCACCATCCCTGACGCCGAGTACGACAAGCTGTTTGTCGAACTGCAAACGCTGGAAACGGCGCATCCCGACTTGCGTATGCCCGATTCGCCCACCTTGCGCGTGGGCGCGGCGCCCTTGCCGCAATTCGAGCAAGTCACGCACACGGTGCCGATGTTGTCGTTGAATAATGGTTTCACTGATGACGATATCGTCAATTTCGACCGCCGCGTGCGCGAAGGCCTGGACCTAGATGGTAGGGACGTCGACTATGCTGCTGAAGTGAAATTCGACGGCCTGGCCATCAATCTGCGCTACGAGCACGGCTTGTTCGTGCAGGCGGCCACGCGCGGCGATGGCGCTACGGGCGAGGACGTGACGGCGAATATCCGCACCATTTCCGGCATCCCTTTGCGCTTGCATGGCGACAAGATTCCAGCCGTGCTCGACGTGCGCGGCGAAGTGATGATGTTCAAGGGCGATTTTGCCCGTCTGAACGAACGCCAGCGCGAAGCGGGACAGAAGGAATTCGCCAACCCCCGCAATGCGGCGGCCGGCAGCTTGCGCCAGCTCGATTCGCGCATCACGGCGCAGCGCAAGCTGCGTTTCTATGCCTACGGCATCGGTGCGCTGGAAGGCGCCGCCATGCCGGTGTCGCATTCGGCCTTGCTGGACTGGTATGAAACCCTGGGCATCCCCGTGTCCAAAGAGCGCAAGGTGGTGCAGGGCGCGCAGGGCTTGCTTGCCTACTACGCCGATATCGGCACGCGCCGCCCAGCCTTGCCGTATGAAATCGACGGCGTCGTCTACAAGGTGAACGCCACGGAAGACCAGCAGGAGCTGGGCTTTGTGTCGCGCGCGCCGCGTTTTGCGCTGGCGCACAAGTTTCCCGCCGAGGAAGCGCTGACCGTGGTGCTGGGCATCGATATCCAGGTGGGCCGCACGGGCGCGATGACGCCCGTGGCGCGCCTGGCGCCCGTGTCCGTGGGCGGCGTGACGGTGACCAACGCCACCTTGCACAATGAAGACGAGGTGCTGCGCAAGGATGTGCGCGTGGGCGATACCGTCATCGTGCGCCGCGCCGGCGACGTGATCCCGGAAGTGCTGTCCGTGGTGTTGGAAAAACGCCCGGAACCTGCGCCGTCGCCGTTCAAGATGCTCGAAGCGTGCCCCGTGTGCGGCTCCCACGTGGTGCGCGAAGACGGCGAAGCCATCGCCCGCTGCTCGGGCGGCCTGTTCTGCTCGGCGCAGCGCAAGGAAGCGTTCCGCCATTTCGCGGGCCGCCGCATGATGGATATCGAAGGCCTGGGGGAACGTTATATCGATACCCTGGTCGAACTCGAGTATGTGCATGGCCTGGCTGACCTGTACAGCCTGACCCTGGATAAATTGCTGGAAATGAAGTTGCGCGCCGACGAGCGCGATGGTTCTACGCCGGAAACAGTGCAACAAGGCAAGATTCCCACCAAGTGGGCGGAAAATCTGCTGGCAGGCATCGAGGCCAGCAAGCGCCCGCCGCTTGAGCGTTTCCTGTTTGCGCTGGGCATCCGCCACGTGGGCGAATCGACGGCGAAGACCCTGGCCGAGTGGCTGGGCAGCCTGGATTATGTGCGTCGCGCGCCAGCGGCCTTGCTGCGCGTGCTGCCCGACATCGGCGGCACCGTGGCCGAGTCGATTGCCGATTTCTTTGCCGAAGAAAAGAACCAGCAGGCGCTGCAGGCCTTGCTGGACGCGGGCATCACGCCGCAGGGCGAACACGCGCCCAGCGCCAAGCTGCGCACGCAGCTCGAGGAAACCACTTTGCTGGCCGCCATCGGCATCCCTAAGCTGACGGAGCCGCGCAGCAGGCAGCTGGTGGAGCGGGGCGCGACCCTGGCCAGCCTGGCGGCGCAGGGCGCCAGCTTCCACGCGGGCTTGCCCGCCGCCGTGGCCGAAGCGCTGGCGCAATGGCTGGCCGATGAAGGCAATGTCAAGCTGCTAGGTCAATTGGACGCCCTGCGAAATGAATTACTGTCACAATTGCCTGAAATGCCAGCCGCTGGCGGCAAACTGGACGGCAAGACCTTTGTGTTGACTGGCACTTTGCCCAACATGAGCCGCGACGAGGCTGCGGAGTTGATCGAGGCGGCCGGTGGCAAGGTCAGCGGTTCCGTGTCGAAGAAAACCGGTTACGTCGTTGCCGGCTCGGACGCCGGCAGCAAGCTGGTCAAGGCGCAGGAGCTGGGCGTGGCCATACTCGACGAGGCTGGTTTGCTGACCCTGTTGGCGCAAGACTAATCATTCATTACAGAAGACCCATGAAAAAAATCAGAAAAGCAGTCTTTCCCGTCGCCGGCCTGGGCAGCCGTTTCTTGCCTGCGACCAAGGCGCAACCGAAGGAAATGTTGCCCATCGTTGACAAGCCATTGATACAGTATGCGGTCGAGGAAGCCGTGGCCGCGGGTATCACGGAAATGATCTTTATCACGGGCCGCAACAAGCGCGCCATCGAAGACCATTTCGATAAGGCCTATGAGCTCGAGTCGGAATTGGAAGCGGCCGGCAAGCGCCAGTTGCTGGAAATGGTGCAAAACGTCATTCCCAAGCACATCAATTGCATTTACATACGCCAGTCGGCGCCGCTGGGCCTCGGGCATGCCGTGCTGTGCGCGCGTCCCGTGATCGGCGACGAGCCGTTTGCCGTCTTGCTGGCCGACGATTTCATGGATGTGGAAGAGGGCGTGCGCCCCGTGCTGGCGCAGATGGCCGATGTGTTCCAGTATGAAAACTGTTCCTTGCTGGCGGTGCAGGACGTGCCGCGCGCGGAAACCAGGCAGTACGGTATCGTCAGCGCCCAGCATTATCAGCCTGACCTGGAGCTGGTGTCGGGAATCGTGGAAAAACCCTTGCCGGAAGAGGCACCGTCGACCCTCGCCGTGGTCGGCCGTTATGTGCTGACCAGCCGCATCTTCGAGCACCTGGAAAAAATCGGTGCAGGCGCCGGCGGTGAAATCCAGTTGACGGACGGCATCGCAGCCCTGATGCGTGAAGAGCGCGTGCTGGCTTACCGTTATAAGGGGCAGCGTTATGACTGCGGCTCCAAGCTTGGCTATCTGAAGGCAACGACGGCGATGGGCATGAAACACCCGGAAACGGGCGCGGCCTTCCGCACTTACCTGCAACAACTGCAATCGACACTGGACGCAAAATGACGGTACGTGAAATCCTGAAGATGGGCGATCCGCGCCTGCTGCGGATGGCCGAGCCCGTGCGTGAATTCGATACGCCCGAACTGCATGCCTTGATCGCCGACATGTTCGACACCATGCACGCGGCCAATGGCGCGGGCCTGGCGGCGCCGCAGATCGGCGTCAACCTGCAGGTGGTGATCTACGGTTTCAAGCAGAACCTGCGTTATCCGGACGCGCCGCAAGTGCCGGAAACCGTGCTGATCAACCCGGTGCTGACGCCTTTGTCGGAACGCAAGGAAGAGGGTTTTGAAGGCTGCCTGTCCGTGCCCGGCCTGCGCGGCAGCGTGCCGCGTTGGAGCGAGCTGCACTACGAAGGCGTGGACCAGTTCGGCCAGCCCATCAGCCGCGACTGCGACGGCTTTCATGCCCGCGTGGTGCAGCATGAAGTGGACCACCTGCACGGCATCCTGTATCCGATGCGTATCGTCGACTTCACGCAGTTCGGCTATACGGAAGTGATGTTCCCTGATTTGGATCCAAACGACGACGATTAATTGCCGTTTAACCTGGGGTCAGGCCCGGCGGGTCAGACCCCAAATGTTGCTGGCAGTAGCAGTGAATGAGTACAAAAAATGGCCGCGAGCATCAGCTGGGCGGCCATTTTTTATGCGGCAAGCGACGCTAGCGCACCTTGCGGCTGCTGCCCAGGTTGTCGAGCAAGGCTTTCAATTCATCCTGCATGGCATCCGTCAGGTTCAGGAAGCGGCAGCCGATCTGCACCTGCTCACCCAGCAGGAAGGAGCGGAAGGTGCGCGACAGGCGGATTTCCAGGTCGGCGATCATGACCTTGTCCGGCCCCAGTTCCAGGCGCACGCGCGACAGCTTGCGGCCCACGTACAGGCCTACCGTGTCGCGCGGATGGGCGCGCATGCCGATGCCGCCGGCCGAGAAATCATACAGCTGCAATTCATACGGACGGCCCTCGAGCACGAAGGCGGCCAGGTAGTACACGCCCAACGGTGTTTCCAGGCGCGCCGATTCGCGCCGTTCCAGGACCAGGCAATGGCTGGGGAAGTTCGTCAGGTAGACGTTCGGCCGCTCGGGATACGCTTGCCATTCGCCATTGATGGTGAACTGCAGTTTGGCGTTTTGTACCCACGACACAAACGTGGCGCCGCCAGGCGGCAGGGTCGCACCTTCATTCAGTTCCAGCACGAATTGCGGCAAGTCATCGTCGACGGACAGGACGCGCCCCAGGATGAGGTCTTCGCCGCCAGCCGGGTAGATGGAGATGGCGTCGCCGTTGTCAGCCAGGCTGCACAAGGTTTCGCCGATATCCCACGGATCGCTCATATGATGCGGCTTGGTGCCGGGGGCCATCGGCTCGGCCACGTCAGCCAGACTGGGCGCGCCCTTGCGCAGGGGATTGGGGATGGGATCGTTCACGACAGCGTATCTCTTTTGTTCTAATGGGGAATAGTGTATAGGTTTAAGGCAATATTTACTAAGTAAATCACAATAATTGATTTTATATCACTATATTCCTGTTGCTTATGCATGCTGGCTTGGCATGCCGCCTTGACGTCGCCGCTTAAAACTGTTCGTCTGCGCTCAAATAACGCCATTGGCCGGTCGGCAAGTCGCCCAGTTTGACCTTGCCGATGCGCACACGTTTCAAACCCAGCACCTTCAGGCCCACGGCTTCGCACATGCGGCGGATCTGGCGTTTCTTGCCTTCGCGCAAGGTAAAGCTCAGCTGGTCCTCGTTCTGCCAGCGCACCTTGGCCGGCAACAGCGGCTTGCCGTCGAGCCACAGGCCGTGGTTGAGCTTTTTCAGCTCGCTGTCGGGCAGGGTGCCGCCCTTGGTGTAGCTCACGCGCACCAGGTATTCCTTGTCGATGTCGGTATCGTGGCCGATCAGCTGCTTGGCCACGCGGCCGTCCTGCGTCAGGACCAGCAAGCCGACGGAATCGATGTCGAGGCGGCCGGCTGCCACCAGGCTGCGCAGCTGGGTTGGATGGAACTGTTCCGGGCTGCGGTCTTCCGCCCAGCGGTTTTCCGCCTTGATCAGGGCCACGGCCGGCGTGTAGCCGTCTTCGGCCTGGCCGCTGACGTAGCCGACCGGTTTGTTGATCAGCACGGTAACGCGCTTCGATTGCTCGGCCGCCGCCTGGCGTTCCACGGTGACGCGCTGGCTCGGGTAGACCTTGCTGCCCAGCTCGGACACCACCTTGCCATCTACGCGGACCCAGCCGCGGGCGATCCATTCATCGGCTTCGCGGCGCGAGCACAGGCCCAGTTCGGACATGCGTTTGGACAAGCGTAATAATTCTTCGGTCATGTTGTTTCAGTTTCAGTAAGGGTAGGCGCTGCGCGGAAAGCTTACACTTTCAGCGCATCGAGTAAATCGGTTTCCAGCAATATCTGGTTGCGGGCATTGTTGAGCGCGGGGCCGTCGACGAGGAAGACGTCTTCGACCCGCTCGCCCAGGGTCATGATCTTGGCCGTGTGCAAGTTGATGCGGTACTTGGTCAGCACGTTGGCGATCGCATACAGCAGGCCCGTGCGGTCGTTGGCCGCCACCGACAGCAGGTAGTACTGGCCCTTTTCATCGGGCCGCAAGTCTACCGTCGGCTGGAAGGGGAAGGTGCGCGACAGGCGCGACAGCCGTCCCTTGCCCGGCGGCGGCAGCGGCGTTTGCGACTGCAGCAATTCGCCCAGCTCATGCTCGATCAGGCTGATGATGTCGCGGTAGCTCTTGGCGAAGTTTTGCTCGGTGACGAGGAAGGTGTCGAGCGCATAGCCATTTTTCGTCGTGTGGATCTTCGCGTCGAGGATGCTGAAATTCTTGCGGTCGAAATAGCTGCAGATGCGCGCGAACAGGTCGGGCTGGTCGGGAATGTACACGGCCACCTGCAAGCCTTCGCCGATGGGCGCCAGCCGGCATTTTACCACCGGCAACTTGCTGTCGAGCTTGTCATACAGCGAGCGCGTCTGCCAGGCGATGTCGGACGCGTCGTGGCGCAGGAAATACGCCACGTCCAGCTGTTGCCACAGTTTTAAATGCGCATCCGGCGGCAAGCCGTACAGGCGCAGGGTGGCCAGCGCTTCCTGCTGGCGGTTCTTGAGCTCGCGGTCGGCCGTGTGCGGCTCGCCACCCAGCACGCGCAGGGTGATCTTGTACAGGTCTTCCAGCAGCTTGCCCTTCCAGGCATTCCATACTTTCGGGCTGGTGCCGCGGATGTCGGCCACCGTCAGCAGATACAGGCCCGTCAGGTGGCGTTCGTCCTTGACCACTTTCGCAAAGGCGGCGATGACGTCGGGATCGGACAAGTCCTGCTTTTGCGCCACTTGCGACATGGTCAGGTGATTTTCCACCAAGAAAGCCACCAGTTCCGTGTCATCAAACGACAGGCCGTGGTCCTGGCAGAACTGGGTGGCGTCGGCCACGCCGAGTTTCGAGTGGTCGCCGCCGCGGCCCTTGGCGATGTCGTGGAACAGGGCCGCCACGTACAGCAGCCACGATTGCGAGAAATCGGCCATCAGCTGGCTGCAGAACGGATATTCGTGCGCGTGTTCGCTCATCGTGAAGCGGCGCATGTTGCGCACCACCATCAAAATGTGCTGGTCGACCGTGTACACGTGGAACAGATCGTGCTGCATCTGGCCCACGATACGGCGGAAATTCGGCAGGTAGCGCCCCAGGATGCTCATCTCGTTCATGCGCCGCAGCGCGTGGATGATGCCGACGGGCGCCTGCATGATGCGCAGGAAGAGGGCGCGGTTGACGGGATCCTGGCGGAAGGCGGCGTCGATCTTGAAGCGCGCGTGCCACAGGGCCCGCGTGGCGCGCGAGGTCATGCCCTTCAGGGCCGGGCGCTCCGTCATCAGGACGAAGATTTCCAGCATGGCCGAAGGATATTGCTCGAACGTGTCGTCGGCGCTGATGTCGATCAGGCTGTTGACTTCATTGAAGCGCTCGTTGATGGGCACGGCCACGTCGTCTTGCGGGAACAGCCGCGCCTCGATGTTTTGCAGCAAAATCGTGTTGAGCTGGGTCACCGTCTTGGCGGCCCAGTAATAGCGTTGCATGAGGAATTCGCTGGCGCGGCGCATGTGCGGCCCGCTGCCCGTCGCTTGCAGGCCCAGCGATTCGGCGATCGCCGTCTGCACGTCGAACACCAGGCGGTCCTCGCGCCGTCCCGCGTGCAGGTGCAGGCGCACGCGGATATCCTTGAAGGCGCGTTCCTTTTCCATCAGCTGGCGCGCTTCCGTCAAGGTGATCAGGCCGCCGGTCGCCAGCGTGCGCCACGAGTTCGCCAGTCCGGCCGCCTTGGCGACCCACAGGATCACCTGCAGGTCGCGCAGGCCGCCCGGGCTTTCCTTGCAATTCGGTTCCAGGCTGAAGGCCGTGTCTTCGTACTTGGCATGGCGCTGTCGCATTTCCGCCGTTTTTGCCTGGAAGAAGGCCTGCGGGTCCATGGCCGCGTCATAGCGCTGCTGCAATTGCGCGAACAGGTCCGCGTTGCCGCACACGAGGCGCGCTTCGAGCAAGCTCGTTTGCACGGTAATGTCGGCCTTCGATTCGACCATGCATTCATCGACGGTGCGGATGCTGTGGCCGATTTCCAGGCCCAGGTCCCACAGCAGTTGCACCAGTTCCTCGAGCTTTTCCTGCGTGGCGGCGTCCGGCGATTGTTGCAGCAGGATCAGCAGGTCGACGTCGGAATACGGAAATAGCTCGCCCCGGCCATAGCCGCCCACGCCCACCAGGGCCGTGCCTGGCGGCAAACCTGCCTCCTGCCAGGCCCGCGCCAGCACGCCATCGACGCTGTGGCGCAGGCTGCGCAGCAATTTTTCAGGCTTGCCGTCGGCCTGGAAGGCGGCAATGACGACCTGGCGGTCGGCTTTCAGTTGCTGTTTCAGCTGTTCCCGAACTTGCTTTTTCATCTGGGCCCTGGGTGGCGGTGGGTCGGGTGGGGGCAGGCTTGATTAATGGCGCTTTTATAATGGCGCTTATCAGGCTTTCTTGCCGATAAAGGCGGGCGGCGGCGGCATGCCCGGCGAGACGGTCAGCACTTCATAGCCCGTTTCCGTCACCAGCACCGTGTGCTCCCATTGCGCCGACAGGCTGCGGTCCTTGGTTTTGATGGTCCAGCCATCGTTCATTTCGCGGATTTCGCGGCGGCCCGAGTTGATCATCGGCTCCACCGTGAAAATCATGCCCGCTTCCAGGCGCTCGAGGGTGCCTGGCTTGCCGTAGTGCAAGACTTGCGGCTCTTCATGGAAGACCTTGCCGATGCCGTGGCCGCAGAATTCGCGCACCACGCTGTAGCCGGCCTTTTCCGCGTGCTGCTGGATGGCGTGGCCGATATCGCCCAGGTGGGCGCCCGGCTTGATCTGATCGATGCCCAGCCACATGCACTCATAGGTGATTTCCGACAGGCGCTTGGCCAGGATGGTCGGCGTGCCGACGAGGAACATGCGGCTGTTGTCGCCGTGGTAGCCATCCTTGATGACGGTGATGTCGAGGTTGACGGAGTCGCCGCTTTTCAGCACCTTGTCGCCGGGAATGCCGTGGCAGATGACGTCGTTGACGGAGGTGCAGATGGCTTTCGGATAGGGCGTGTAGCCGGGCGGGCAGTAGTTCAGCGGGGCAGGGATGGTGCCTTGCACGTTGACCATGTATTCGTGGCACAGGCGATCGAGTTCGCCCGTCGTGACGCCGACCTTGACGAAGGGGGTGATGTAGTCGAGTACTTCGGCGCCGAGCTTGCCGGCGATGCGCATGCCTTCGATGTCGGCGGCGGTATTGATACGGATGGTGGACATGGTGTGATTCGCAATCTGCAAGAATTCAGGTGAAAAGCACAGACGATTCCTGCTGTATGGGGAAAAGTCTGCAAATATGCCGAAATTATAAACGAGGCGCCCTGAATCCGCCGCCTCCTTCCTATGGCCGGGAGGGGATTTGTGGGGAGGCAGCGGATGAAAAGGCGGGGCGGCCACGCCTTGCACCATCGTGGTGCGCCGGCTGTTTCCGCAGGGCGCGCGATTTGCGGTGCGGACTTGATGCGGCAGGCATTTCAGTGTAGAATCCCGGGTTGCTTGAATTCTCTTTTAAGCAATGCAGTAAAACAGTGTCTTTAATTTATATAAACACGCGAATCCGGTCGACAAGGGTGCCTGTATGGTGACTGATCGGATTCCAGACCCAACCCTGGAGTTAATAATGTCCGTAACAATGCGCGAAATGCTGGAAGCCGGTGTCCACTTTGGTCACCAAACCCGTTTTTGGAACCCAAAAATGGCACCGTTCATCTTCGGCCATCGCAACAAGATCCACATCATCAACCTGGAAAAAACCATGGCGATGTACCAGGACGCAATGAAGCACGTGCGTCAACTGGCTGCAAACCGTGGCACCATCCTGATGGTTGGCACCAAGCGTCAAGCTCGCGAAATCATCGCTGCTGAAGCACAACGCGCTGGCGTGCCTTTCGTTGATCAACGTTGGTTGGGCGGCATGCTGACCAACTTCAAAACGATCAAAACCTCGATCAAGCGTCTGAAGGACATGGAAGTGATGATCGAAGACGGTTCGATCGAGAAGCTGTCGAAAAAAGAAGCGCTGATGTTCTCCCGCGAAATGATCAAGCTGCAAAAATCGATCGGCGGCATCAAGGACATGGGCGGCGTTCCTGACGCAATCTTCGTCGTCGACGTCGGCTACCACAAAGGTGCGATCACCGAAGCAGCTAAACTGGGTATCCCGGTCATCGGCGTTGTCGATACCAACCACTCCCCAGAAGGCGTGAACTTCGTGATCCCAGGTAACGATGACTCCTCGAAAGCCATCATGTTGTACGCTCGCGGTGTTGCTGACGCAATCATCGAAGGCCGTGCAGCTGCCGGTAACGAAGTTGTTGAAATGGTTAAAGCAGCCGCTGGCGACGAATTCGTCGAAGTAAACGAACAGGCTTAATGGCCAGGCTGTCGCAAGATAGCCGTTTGTATGCACAGCAGTAAGGGAAAAGGGGTGGCAGCAGCTCCCCCTTTTTTTTAACAAAAAAACGATAGTGACCGCTGGCGAGGCATGCATGCCCGGCCGCGACTATCGACTCACCGAATCAGGAGAAACACATGGCAGCGATTACAGCAGCGATGGTAGGCGAATTGCGCGGCAAAACCGACGCACCAATGATGGAATGCAAAAAAGCACTGACCGAAGCCGAAGGCGACATGGCGCGTGCGGAAGAGATCCTGCGCGTCAAACTGGGCGGCAAGGCATCGAAAGCATCGGCGCGCATCACCGCTGAAGGCGTCGTGGCAACCTACATCGCCAATGGCGTAGGCGCCCTGGTCGAAGTGAACTCGGAAACCGACTTCGTTGCGAAAAACGACGATTTCCTGGCACTGGCCAACAACGCTGCCCGTCTGGTAGCGGAACACAACCCGGCTGACGTAGCTGCCCTGCTGGCCCTGCCGCTCGACGGCAAGACCCTGGACGAAGTGCGCGCTGCCCTGATCGGCAAAATCGGCGAAAACATGACCATCCGCCGCTTCCAGCGTTTCGAAACCAGCGCCAAGCTGGCTTCCTACCTGCACGGTTCGCGCATTGGCGTGATCGTCGAATTCGACGGCGCCGATGAGCAAGTCGGCAAGGACGTGGCCATGCACATCGCCGCCATGAAGCCAGTGTCGCTGTCGTCGAACGAAGTGCCAGCGGAACTGATCGAAAAAGAGCGTTCGGTTGCACAACTGAAAGCCGAAGAAGACGCAGCCAAAGCGGCCGCCGAAGGCAAGCCAGCGCAATCGCCGGAAATCCTGGCCAAGCGCCTGGAAGGTTCCGTACAGAAGTTCCTGAAAGAAGTTTCCCTGCTGAACCAAGCTTTCGTGAAAAACGACAAGCTGTCGGTTGAGCAAATGCTGAAGGCGGCTAACACCAGCGTCAAAGGTTTCGCCATGTATGTAGTGGGCGAGGGCATCGAGAAGAAGCAAGACGACTTCGCAGCAGAAGTCGCAGCACAGATGGCTGCCTCCCAGGGAGCGTAAGTAAAGCGGGCCGAGAGGCCCGTTTTTTTGGCCCGCCCGCACTTGTCGTGCCGGGCGGCGGCATGGGCAGCCCGCGCGCCTATCCGGCGCTGCAAGGCGCTGCGCCATGTCATACTCGAATAACCTCATTTATGGAGCCCCAGCTCATGTCAAAACCAGCCTACAAGCGCGTCCTCCTCAAGTTGTCCGGCGAAGCCCTGATGGGCGATGATCCCTACGGCATCAACCGCGCCACGATCGAGCGCATGGTGGCCGATGTGGCCGAGGTGGCGAAGTTGGGTGTGGAACTGGCAATCGTGATTGGCGGCGGCAATATCTTCCGCGGCGTCGCGCCTGGCGCGCAAGGCATGGACCGTGCCACCGCCGATTACATGGGCATGCTCGCCACCGTGATGAACGCCCTGGCCCTGGCCGATGCCATGCGCCATGTCGGCATCACCGCGCGCGTCATGTCGGCCATCGGCATCGAACAAGTGGTCGAGCCGTATGTCCGCCCGAAAGCCCTGCAATACCTGGAAGAAGGCAAAGTGGTCGTCTTCGCCGCCGGTACCGGCAATCCCTTCTTCACCACCGACACGGCAGCGGCCCTGCGCGGTTCCGAGATCAGCGCCGAGATCGTCCTGAAGGCCACCAAGGTCGACGGCGTCTACACGGCCGATCCGAAGAAGGATCCGAACGCGACCCTGTTTAACACGATCACGTTCGACGACGCCATCGCCAAGCACCTGCAAGTGATGGATGCCACCGCATTCGCCCTGTGCCGCGACCAGAAACTGCCGATCAAGGTGTTTTCGATCACCAAGCCGGGCGCACTGATGCGCGTGATTCTCGGTGAAGACGAAGGTACGTTGGTTCACGTGTAACAGACACAATTTTAATAGTAGTTATCATTAATAACGCCTGATAAAACCGTGGCGAGCGGAAGGAAGTTGTGGCCGAGAAGCGCAACCGTACGAAGGTACGGTGAGCATCGCAGGCCGCAAATGCCGATGCGCAGCAGGTTTTAACAGGCGTCACCACAGGAGAGCAGCATGTCCTTAGCTGACGTTAAAAAGAATGCCCAGGAACGCATGACGAAATCGCTGGAAACACTGCGGGCCGATCTGGCCAAAGTGCGTACCGGCCGCGCCCATACGGGTATCCTGGACCACGTGATGGTCGAGTACTACGGTTCGCCGACGGCACTGACCCAGGTCGCCAACGTGACCCTGATCGACGCGCGCACCATCGGCGTGCAGCCGTACGAGAAGAAGATGGCCAACACCATCGAAAAAGCCATCCGCGACGCCGACCTGGGTCTGAACCCATCGGCACAGGGCGACCTGATCCGCGTTCCGACGCCGCCGCTGACGGAAGAGCGCCGCAAGGAAATGGTCAAGCTGGTCAAGAGCGAAGCCGAAGACGCGAAGATCGCCGTGCGTAATATTCGCCGCGATGCGAACGAGTCACTGAAAAAACTGGTCAAGGAAAAAGCCTGCTCCGAGGACGATGAGCGCCGCTCGTCGGAAGAAGTGCAGAAGCTGACGGACAAGTTTATTGCCGACATCGACAAGATGGTTGTCGACAAAGAAAAAGAAGTGCTGACCGTCTAGTTTTCAGTCCTTTTGGCGCTGCCCGGGAAAGCACGGCTTTTCCGGGCAGTGCTATTTGGAGCATAATAGTTATCTTTTATTTTTTGGTATTCGTGTTTTCATGATCTATTCGAGTTCGACAACGGCAGTACCTGAAGTGGGCACGGTGCCGCGCCATGTGGCAATCATTATGGATGGCAATGGTCGCTGGGCAACCAAGCGCTTCCTGCCGCGTGTGGCTGGCCACGTCAAGGGCGCGGACGCCGTGCGCGGCATCGTCGAGGCTTGTATCGAGCGCGGCGTCGAATACCTGACCCTGTTTGCTTTCAGCTCGGAAAACTGGCGCCGCCCGGAAGAAGAGGTGTCGATGCTGATGCGCCTGTTCGTCACGATGCTGGAACGCGAAGTGGTCAAGATGCATGCGAACGACATCCGCCTGAAGGTGGTGGGTGACTTGTCGCGCTTCAACGACGAGCTGCAAACCCTGATCGCCAATGCGGAGCGCAAGACGGCGAACAACACGCGCCTGACGGTGTCCATCTGCGCCAACTACGGCGGCCGCTGGGACATCATGCAGGCAGTCAATAAAATGACGGCCGAGGCGCTCGCCGATGGCCAGCCTGCCGGACACGCTTATACGGAAGAGCAACTGGCGCCGCACCTGGCCATGGCTTACGCACCCGAGCCCGACCTGTTCATCCGCACGGGCGGCGAGCAGCGTATTTCCAATTTCCTCCTGTGGCAACTGGCGTACACTGAGTTGTTTTTCACCGAAACTTTCTGGCCCGACTTCAATGGCGAGTGCCTCGACGCGGCAATCGCGTCTTACCAGCAGCGCGAACGGCGCTTTGGCCGCACCAGCGCGCAATTAACTGAAAAGACAAACTGATGCTGAAAACACGGATAATCACCGCCCTGGTCCTCTTGGCGGTCTTGCTGCCGGTTCTGTATCTGAATTATTTCCCCGCCTTCGCCGTGATCGTCACGGCGTTCTTCGGCGCCGCCGTCTGGGAAAGCTTCCGCATCTTCAAAAATCGCCAGGCGCTGCTGATCGCCGCCGTCTGGACTGCCGCCTTCGCGTATACGTTTTTTGTCGGCAACGGCATGGCGCAGCTCAATTTCTGGTTCGCCCTGTGCGTAGCCATCTGGCTGATCCGCTTCGTGCCTTCGCTGGCAACAGGCTTGCCGCCCACCGAAGGCCTGGGCAATACCTTGCTCAGCTTCGTGTACCCGGTGACCATCGTCGGTTGCTTCGTCGCCATCATCGCCCTGTTCCTGCATAGCCCTTTGTACCTGCTGTCCGTGATGGCCCTCGTGTGGATCGCCGATATCGGCGCCTATTTCTCGGGCAAGGCGTTCGGCAAGCGCAAGCTGGCGCCAAGTATTTCCCCAGGTAAGTCCTGGGAAGGCGCCATCGGCGGCGGCATCGCCGTGCTGGTGATCGCCGCCATCACCATCGTGGCCGCGCCATCGCTGCCGGTCTTGCAAGACACCTTCGCCGTGCAGCTGCAATTGCGCCGCGGCTGGCTGGTGGCCTTGCTGGTGCTGCTGCTGATCGTCGCGGCCAGCATCGTCGGCGACCTGTTCGAATCCCAGCTGAAGCGCCGTGCCGGCATCAAGGACAGCAGCAAGCTGCTGCCCGGCCATGGCGGTGTACTCGACCGTATCGATGCGCTGATCCCGGTCCTGCCATTTGCCGCCCTCGTGGCCAGCTGGCTTTAAGGAAACTCATGCAATACATCACCATTCTTGGCGCGACCGGCTCGATCGGCGTGTCCACCCTGGACGTGCTCGCGCGTCATCCCGAGCAATACAGCGTGTATGCGCTGAGCGCCCACAGCCGCGTGGCCGAACTGGCCGCCCAGTGCCTGCGGTTCCGTCCGCAGCGCGCCGTCGTCGCCACGGCCGACGCCGCCCTTGAACTGACGCGCTTGCTGCGCGGGCAGGGCGTCGATACGCAAGTCGAGTACGGGGTGGACGCCCTGTGCGCCATCGCCAGCGCGCCGCAAGTGACGGGCGTGATGGCGGCCATCGTCGGCGCGGCCGGCCTGGCGCCCACCCTGGCGGCAGCGCGTGCCGGCAAGAAAGTATTGCTGGCCAATAAAGAAGCGCTGGTCATGTCCGGCCAACTGTTCATCGATGCCGTGCATGACAACGGCGCCGTGCTGTTGCCCATCGACAGCGAACACAACGCCATCTTCCAGTGCATGCCGCACGCCCATGGCCGCGCGCCAGGCGCGGCGGGCGTGGCGAAAATCGTGCTGACGGCTTCCGGCGGCCCTTTCCTGACGCGCGACGTCGAGACGCTCGACACAGTCACGCCGGACCAGGCATGCAAGCATCCGACCTGGGCCATGGGACGCAAGATTTCCGTCGATTCGGCCACCATGATGAACAAGGGCCTGGAAGTGATCGAGGCGCACTGGCTGTTCGGTGCGCCGGCCGACCAGATCGAGGTGCTGATCCACCCGCAAAGCGTGATCCATTCGATGGTCTCGTACATCGACGGCTCCGTGCTGGCCCAGCTGGGCAATCCGGACATGCGCACGCCGATCGCCCATGCGCTGGCGTATCCGCAGCGCATCGCTTCCGGCGTGGCGCAGCTGGACCTGGCCCAAGTGGCTACCTTGCAGTTCGAACGTCCCGATTTCCGCCGTTTCCCCTGCCTCGCGCTGGCCTTCGACGCCTTGCGCGCGGGCGGCACGGCGCCGGCTTTGCTCAATGCGGCCAATGAAGTGGCCGTGCAAGCGTTTCTTGATGAGCAGATCGGCTTCCGCCAGATCGACAGGGTCATCGCGCACGTGATCGAGACGGTGCCGCATGGCGCCGCTTCGAGCATCGACGCCGTGATGGAGCAGGACCGCCTCGCCAGAGCGGCCGCGCAAGCGTATATCGCGCAAAGGCTGGCTGCATGACGCTCATCACCACGTTGCTGGCTTTTATCGTCGCGCTCGGTTCACTGATTACCTTGCACGAGCTGGGCCACTACCTGGTGGCGCGCTGGTGCGGCGTGAAAGTGCTGCGTTTCTCGATTGGCATGGGAAAAGTGGTGTATTCGCGCAAGTTTGGCAAGGACCAGACGGAATGGGCGATTTCCGCGCTGCCGCTGGGCGGCTATGTCAGCATGCTCGACAGCCGCGCGCAAGACCTCAGCGACTTGCCGGAAAGCGAATTGCGCCGCGAATTCACGCGCCAGAGCGTGTGGCGCCGCATCGCCATCGTGGCCGCCGGCCCGCTGGCCAATTTCCTCGTCGCCATCGTGCTGTACGCGGGCCTGTTCATGCATGGCATCGAAGAGCCGTCGAGCAAGCTCGGTCCCGTGGCCGAACAGACCGCCGCCTATGCGGCCGGCTTGCGCGGCGGCGATACCGTTGAAGCCGTCAATGGCAAGCCCGTGGCCAGCTGGTCCGAGCTGCGCTGGGAACTGATCCAGGCCACCCTCGACAAGCTGCCGGCGCGCATCGAAGTGCGCCGTCCCGACCGTGGCCAGCAGGAAGCGACCTTGCCGACGGCCAGTCTGACGGAGACGGACCTGGAAGGCGACGTGCTGGGCAAGCTGGGTTTGACCCTGGCCCGTTCGGCGCCCACGCTGATGGAAATCATGCCCGATGGCGCCGCCGCGCGCGCCGGCCTGCAGAAAAACGACCAGATCCTGGCCATCGACGAACAGCCCGTGCACGACGTGGCGGCCGTCATCGCCACCCTGAGCCAGGCGCCGGGCCGCACCTTGCAATTGCGGCTCTTGCGCCAGGGCCAGGACCTGACCTTGCCCATTACGCCGGACGCCGTGCCGGGCGCCGGGGCAGAGGGAGCTGTAACAGTTGGTAAGATACAAGCAAAGCTGGGACAGGTGCCGGATATGATCATCGTGGCCTCCGGACCGTTCTCTGCCGTGGCCAAGGCGTCCGCCAAGGTCTGGGATACCAGTGTCATGAGCCTGAAAATGCTGGGCAAAATGATCACCGGCCAGGTTTCTCTGAAGAATGTGACGGGACCGATTACCATCGCCGATTACGCGGGCCAGACGGCGCGCATCGGCTTGGTAAGCTACCTGAGCTTCATCGCCTTCATCAGTATCAGTCTGGGCGTGATGAATTTGCTACCCATTCCTGTTCTGGATGGCGGGCATTTGCTGTATTATTCGCTGGAAGTTTTGACCGGACGCCCCTTGCCGGAGCGCGTAGGCGAGATTGCTCAGCGCCTGGGGATAGGTTTGTTGCTGACCTTGATGGTGCTTGCCGTCTTTAATGACGTGTTGCGATTGCTGAATTAGGACGCTGGTTGATGCCATTGCGTGAGTCGCACAAGCAATCTTTTGTGTATGTTGTCCATTGATTTACCCATTGAATAACCCCAATGAAATTACATTCTGCTCGTTTTGCCTTGCCTTCCTTTCGCCGCAGCCTGATCGGCGCCGCCGTCATGGCCATCTGTTCCGGCCACGCGCTGGCCGTCCAGCCATTTACTGTCAAGGACATCCGGGTCGAAGGGATCCAGCGTACTGAAGCGGGCACCGTGTTTGCCTACCTGCCGGTGCGGGTCGGCGAAACGTTCTCCGACGAGAAGAGCGTTGCCGCCATCAAGGCCCTGTATGCGACGGGCATGTTCAAGGATGTGCGCCTGGAAGCCGATGGCGACGTGCTGGTGGTGCTGGTCGAGGAACGTCCGGCCATCGCCAGCGTGGCATTTACCGGTACCAAGGAATTTGAAAAGGACGTGCTGGTCAAGGCGCTCAAGGAAATCGGCGTCGGTGAAGCGAAGATTTTCGACAAGGCCTCCGTCGACCGCGCGGAACAGGAACTCAAGCGCCAGTACCTGTCGCATGGCCTGTACGGCGTGAAGATCACCACCACCGTCACGCCGATCGAGCGCAACCGCGTTAACGTGGTGTTCGCCGTCGACGAGGGCGAGGTGGCCCGCATCAAGCAGATCAACATCGTCGGCAACAAGGCCTTCACGGACAAGGAACTGCGCGAGCAGCTGGCCCTGAACACGGGCGGCTGGTTCAGCTGGTACACCAAGGCCGACCAGTATTCGAAGACCAAGCTGACGGGCGACATCGAAGCGCTGAAGTCCTACTACCTGGACCGCGGCTATATCGAGATGCAGGTCGATTCGACGCAAGTGTCGATCACGCCCGATAAAAAAGACATCTACCTGACGATCAACATCACCGAAGGTGAAAAGTACAAGATCGCCGGCACCAAGTTCGAAGGCGAGATGTTCGGCCGCGAAGAAGAGCTCAAAGCGCTGAACCTGATGCGCGAAGGCGACATCTATTCGGGCGCGCGCCTGACGGCGACGAACAAGCGCATCCAGGACCGCCTGGCCACGTTCGGCTATGCCTTTGCCAACGTCAACGCCAATCCCGAAATCAACCGCGAAAAGCACGAAGTCGGTTTCACCTTCTTCATCGATCCGGGCAAGCGCGTCTACGTGCGCCACATGAATATCGCCGGCAACACCACCACGCGCGATGAAGTCATCCGCCGCGAATTCCGCCAGTTCGAATCGTCCTGGTACGACAGCAACAAGATCAAGCTGTCGCGCGACCGTGTCGACCGCCTCGGCTACTTCAAGGACGTGACCATCGACACGCCGGAAGCGCAGGGCACGACCGACCAGGTCGACGTCAACGTGACTGTGGTGGAAAAACCTACCGGTAACTTCCTGATCGGCGGCGCCTTCTCGCAATCGGAAAAATTCACCCTGTCGGCATCGATTTCGCAAGCCAACTTCGCCGGTAGCGGCAACACGGTCGGCATTGAACTCAATACCAGCCATTACAGCCGCACGATCGCGTTTTCGCAAACCAATCCGTACTTCACGGACGACGGTATTTCGCGCAGCTTCGAAGTCTACCTGCGCACGACGGAACCGCCGGCGCTGAACATCGGCAGCTACAAGATCAAGCAGACCGGTGGCCGCGTCAGTTTCGGCGTGCCGTTCTCGGAAGTCGACACCGTCTTCTTCGGCATCGGCGCCGAGCGCTCGCGCATCGAAACCGATATCACCAGCCCGATCCGCTTCAAGCAGTACGTGATCGACAATGGCGGCCCGTCCGACGGTATCGGTTCGGCCACCACGAATTCCATCCCGCTGACGGCGGCATGGCAGCGCGACAGCCGCGACAGCGCCCTGACGCCATCGATCGGCCGCTACCAGCGCGTCAACCTCGAGGCCGATCTGATCGGCGACCAGAAATACTTCCGCGCCATTTATGAGCACCAGTATTTCCGTCCCTTGTTCAGCAAGGTCACCCTGGCGCTGAAGGGCGAGATCGATTACGGCCACGGTATCGGCAAGCACGTGTATCCGGTCTTCAAGAACTTCTACGGCGGCGGCATCGGTTCGGTGCGCGGCTACCTGAGTTCCTCGCTGGGCGCGGTCGAACCGAGCACCAACGATGCCTTGGGCGGCGCTTCGCGCCTGATCGGTAACGCGGAACTGCAGATGCCGTTCCCGGGTTCGGGCAATGACCGCAGCTTGCGCTGGTTCGGTTTCCTTGACGGCGGCCAGGTCTACCAGGAAGGCGAAAAAATGCGGATCTCGCAATTGCGCTATTCTGCTGGCTTGGGCATCAGCTGGATTTCACCGGTGGGTCCGCTCAAGCTGAGCTACGCCAAGCCGCTGAACGCCAAGCCGACGGACCGCCTGGAGCGCTTCCAGTTCCAGATGGGCACCGGTTTCTAACCGGCCATCTGAACGGGGGCGACAGCTTTAACTTTTTGACCATGGAGTATCATGAACACCGCATCCGCTACCCTGCCCAAGACCCTTGCCGTGATCGCATTGTGCTGGAGTTCGCTGTTGCCGGTGCAGGCGCAGGCTCAGGAGTCGAAGATCGCCTGGATCAGCAGCGAACGTATTTATAACGAATCGAGGCTGGCCAAACTGGCCAGCGCCAAGCTGGCCGAAGAGTTCCGCTCGCGCGAAAAAGCCGTGCAGGAACTGGCTGCCCGCTTCAAGGTGGCCAACGAAGCCCTGGAAAAGGACATGCCGACCCTGAGCGAGGCGGAGCGCGCCAAGCGCCAGCGCGAGTTTTTCGAGCTGGACAAGGAGCTGCAGCGCCGCCAGCGCGAGTTCCGCGAAGACCTGAGCCAGCGCACGAATGAAGAGCGCAGCGCCATCGCGGAAAAGGCCAACACCATCATCCAGCAGATGGCGCATATCGAAGGATATGACATCGTGCTGCAGGAAGCCCTGTGGGCCAGCCCGCGCATCGACATCACCGACAAGGTGCTGAAGGCGCTGGACAAGTGATATTAGAATAGAGGTAATTAGATGGGCACTCGACTAGGAGACTTGGTCGAACGCTTCGGCGGACAATTGGCGGGCGATCCGAACCTGGAAGTGTCAGGGATCGCGCCGCTGGCCGACGCCGGCGCTTCGCACATCAGCTTTCTCAGCAATAGCAAATTCCGCGCACAGGCGGCCCAGAGCGGCGCCGCCGCGCTGATCCTCACGCCGGCCGACGATGCGCTGATCAAAGGCGAGTACGCCGGCGCGCGCATCGTCACCCCGAATCCCTATGTGTATTTCGCGCGCGCGGCGCAGTATTTCGCCGCCCTGCACGAGATCAAGGCGCCAATCGGCATCCATCCGGGCGCCTTTGTCGACGCCAGCGCGCAGGTTGACGCCAGCGCCTCCGTCGGCGTGCATGCGGTGATCGAAGCGGGCGCCGTCATCGGCGCCGGCTGCGTCATCGGACCCGGTTGCGTCGTGGGGCGCGACGCCGTCATCGGCGCCGGTACCCAGCTGTTCGCCAACGTGACCTTCCACGCGCGCTGCGTGATCGGCCAGCGCGGCATCATCCATTCGGGCGCCGTGATCGGCACCGACGGATTCGGCTTCGCCAACGAAGGCGGCGTGTACATCAAGATACCGCAGACGGGCAGGGTGGTGATCGGTGACGATGTCGATATCGGCGCCAACACCACCATTGACCGCGGCGCACTGGCCGACACCATCATCGAAGATGGCGTCAAGCTCGATAACCAGATCCAGATCGGCCACAACTGCCATATCGGCGCGCACACGGCCATGGCCGGCTGCGTCGGCGTGGCCGGCAGCGCCATCATTGGCAAGTACTGCACCTTTGGCGGCGCCGCCATGGTGCTGGGCCACCTGACGATCGCCGACCGCGTCCACGTGGGCTCGGGCAGCATGGTCTCGCGCTCGATCCTGGAAGCGGGCCAGTACACTGGCTTCTATCCGCTGGCCAAGAACGCCGACTGGGAAAAGAGCGCCGCCATCGTGCGCAACCTGTCAAGCATGCGCGAGAAGATACGCGCGCTTGAAAAAACAATTAAAACACTGACCATGCAAGACGAAAAATGACTACTGAAAACAAGACCCTCGACATCCTCGCCATCAAATCGCTGCTGCCGCACCGCTATCCGCTGCTGCTGGTGGACCGCGTGCTGGACTGGGAAGCGAACAAAACCATCACCGCCATCAAGAACGTGACGGTCAACGAAGAATTCTTCCAGGGCCATTTCCCGCACAAGCCGGTCATGCCCGGCGTGCTGATGATCGAAGCGCTGGCGCAGACGGCGGCCTTGCTGTCGTTCCTGACGATGGGCGTGAAACCGGACGAGAATTCGGTGGTGTACTTTGTCGGCATCGATAATGCGCGCTTCAAGCGTCCAGTCGAGCCGGGCGACCAGCTGAAGATGGATGTGGAAATCCTGCGCGTCTCGCGCGGCATCTGGAAATACAAGGCCGTCGGTACGGTCGACGGCAAGCTGGCGGTGGAAGCGGAACTGATGTGCACCATCCGCAGCGCGCAGGATGCAAGCCAGTCTATGAGTCAGCCAGCGGGGCAGTAATGGCGGCCATCCACTCCACGGCTGTCATCGATCCGAAGGCTGAGCTCGACAGCTCGGTCGAGGTGGGCCCGTACACCATCATCGGTCCGCATGTGCGCATCGGCGCCGGCACCCGGGTCGGCCCGCACGTGGTGATCGACGGCCACACGACGATCGGCAGCGACAACCACCTGTTCCAGTTTTCTTCCATCGGCGCGCAGCCGCAGGATAAAAAATGGGCGGGCGAGGCGACGCGCCTGGAAATCGGCGACCGCAACACCATCCGCGAGTTCTGCACCTTCAACACGGGCACCGTGCAGGGCGGCGGCGTGACGCGCCTGGGCAATGACAACTGGATCTCGGCGTATGTGCACCTGGCGCACGACTGCCTGGTGGGCAATAACACGATTTTCTCGAACAATGCCCAGCTGGCGGGCCATGTGGAGATCGGCGACTGGGTCATCATGAGCGGCTTCGCCAATGTGCACCAGTTCTGCAAGATCGGCGCGCACGCTTTTGTCGGCATGAGTACCAGCCTGACGCAGGACGTGCCGCCGTTCGTCCTATTGAACGGCAATCCGGCGCAGGCGCATGGCGTCAACATCGAAGGCTTGAAACGCCGCGGCTTTACGCGCGAGCAGATCAACGGCATCCGCGCCGCGTATAAGCTCATCTACCGCGCCGGACTGACCCTGGAAGAATCCAAGGCGGCCCTGTTCGAAGAAGAGCAGGCTTCCTCGCCCGAGGTGGCGCAACACATTCGCGCCATGCGCGAATTCCTTGGCGTCGCGTCGCGTGGCATCGTCCGCTGACCAGGAGCGCGGCCTGTCGGTCGCCATCGTTGCCGGCGAGGTGTCGGGCGACCTGCTGGCCAGCCGGCTGCTGTCCGGCCTCGTGCCGCAGCTGCCCGGCGCGCGCTTCCACGGCATCGGCGGCGAGCACATGGCCAAACAGGGTTTTGTTTCCGACTGGCCGCTCGACAAACTGACCGTGCGCGGCCTGTTCGAGATCATTCCCCGCTACCGCGAAATCAAGGGCATCCAGAACGCGCTGCGCGACCAGCTGCTGGCCGAGCGTCCCGACGTCTTCATCGGCGCCGACTACCCGGGTTTTAACCTGGGGCTTGAGCAGCAGCTGAAGGAAGGCGGCATCCCCACCGTGCACTACATCGGGCCGCAGATCTGGGCCTGGCGCGGCGGACGCATCAAGAAAATCATCAAGGCCGTCTCGCACATGCTGGTGATCTTCCCCTTCGAGGAAGAGATTTACCGCAAGGCGGGCGTGCCCGTCACCTATGTCGGCCATCCGCTGGCCGAGATGACCCCTTTGCAGCCCGACGAAGCGGCCGCGCGCCGCACCCTGGGCTTGCCCGAGGACGCGAATGTCGTGACCCTGATGCCGGGCAGCCGCATGGGCGAACTCAAATACAATACCGCGGCGTTTGTCGGCGCCTGCAAGCTGCTGCTGGCGCGCGACCGCTCCTTGCGTTTCGTCGCGCCCATGGCCGGCGAAAAGCAGCGCCAGTACTTTTTGCAACTGATCCGTGAGGCGGGCTTGCAGGACATCGAGATATTGCTCACCGATGGCGGCTCGCACACGGCCATCTGCGCCGCAGATGCGGTGCTGGTGGCATCCGGCACGGCGTCGCTGGAAGTGGCGCTGTACAAGAAGCCGATGGTCATTGCCTACAAGATGATGCGCGCTTCGTGGGAAATCATGCGTCATATGGGTTACCAGCCGTGGATTGGTTTGCCGAACATCCTGGCACGCGATTATCTGGTGCCCGAGCTGTTGCAAAACGCGGCCAGTCCGCAAGCGCTGGCGGACGCCATGTGGCAGCAGCTGAGCGACGTGCCGGGCCGTTTGCGCCTGGTGCAGCGCTTCACGGACATGCACCACAGCCTGCTGCGCGACAGCGCGCGCGAAAGCGCCAACGCCGTCATGCAGGTCATCGCCGCCAACCGCAAGTAAGCCCCGATCACCGCTTCAACCGCAGTACCAACCAAAGATTCAACGTGAAAAATATCTATCCCGGCCTGTTTGACGACTTGCCATTCTCGCTCGATGAAATCATCTGCGGCGTCGACGAGGCAGGCCGCGGTCCGCTGGCCGGCCCCGTCTTTGCCGCCGCCGTGATCCTCGACCCGAACCAGCCGATCGACGGCTTGCGCGACTCGAAAAAACTCAGTGAAGCGAAGCGCGACCTGCTGGCGCCGCAAATCAAGGCCAAGGCTCTTGCCTGGGCCATCGCCGAAGCGTCGGAAGAGGAAATCGACCGTCTGAACATCCTGCAGGCGTCGATGCTGGCCATGCGCCGCGCCGTCGAGGCCCTGGCGACCGTACCGACCCTGGCGCTGATCGACGGCAACCGCTGCCCCGTGATGCCGATACGTGGCATGGCCATCATCGGCGGCGACGACAAGGTCGATGCCATTTCCGCCGCCTCGATCCTGGCCAAGACGGCGCGCGATGCGGCCCTCGTGCACCTGCATGCGGCCTATCCCGAGTACTGCTTCGACCAGCACAAGGGCTATGGCACCAAATTGCACCTGGAGCGCCTGCACCTGCACGGCGCCTCGCCCGTGCACCGCCGCTCGTTCGCGCCCGTGCGCAACGTGATCGCCCTGTTTGGCGGGCAGGAGGTGGCGGCATGAAGACGATCACCTCGCGCGACAACGCGCAATACAAGGAGCTGCTGAAACTGGCCGGCAGTTCGCAGGCGCGCCGCAAGTCGGGCCGCACCCTGCTCGATGGCGTGCACCTGTGCCAGTCTTTCCTGGCATTGCGCGGCTTGCCGGAACAGTGCATCGTCAGCGAAAGCGCCTTGCAGAACCCGGAAGTGGCGGACATCGTCGGCCAGCTGGAAAGCCGGCGCGCGCATGTACTGGGCTTGCCCGATGCACTGTATAACGCGGTCAGCCAGGTCGAGCACGGCGTGGGCGTGATGTTCCTCGTCGAGACGCCGGAACGGGCCGTCACGCAGCCCCTGAGCGTGTCGGCCGTGCTGCTCGATAACCTGCAAGACCCGGGCAACGTGGGGTCCATCCTGCGCAGCGCGGCCGCCGCCGGCATCACGCAGGTGTACTGCAGCGCCGGCACGGCCTTCTGCTGGTCTCCCAAGGTGCTGCGTGCGGCGATGGGCGCGCACTTCGTGCTCGACATTTTTGAAAACGTCGACCTGGCCGCATTGGTGTCGGCCTCGAAGGTGATGACGGTGGCCACCAGCGGCTACGCCAGCGAACGCCTGTACGACCTCGACCTGAGCGTGCCGGTGGCGTGGGTGTTCGGTCATGAAGGGCAGGGCGTGGCTGACGACCTGCTGTCGATCACCACGCGCCAGGTGGTGATTCCCCACCTGGGCCAGATCGAGTCGCTGAACGTGGCGGCGTGCGCCGCCGTGTGCTTCTTCGAGCAGTTGCGCCAGGGCCAGTCCTGATAATTCAAACCAAGGCCCGCCATGCTTGACCATCCAGTTCTGCCCTTGCTTGCTGACGGAGCCACGCGTGACGAGGCCTGGTGGCGCCAGGTCGCCGCGTTTTATCCCGCGCCGCCGGACGTCATCGTCAATCTGGAACACGGCTATTTCGGTGCCATGGCCGCGCCCGTGCAAGCGGCCTTCGAGCAGGCCGTGCGCTACACCAATGAACAGCTGAGTCCCTTCGTGCGTGGCGACTTTACGCGCACGCATGTGGATATTCTGCGCCAGCGTGTCGCTGAATTGATCCATGCCGAACCGCACGAGATCCTGCTGACCCGCAGCGGCACCGAGTCGATGCAGGTGCTGATCACGCAATACCACGGCCTGGCGCCCGGCGATACCGTGCTGTGGAGTAATCTCGACTATCCGGCCATGCGCACGGCCATGCGCTGGCTGGCACAGCGCCGTGGCGTCACCAGCACGCCAGTCACCTTGTGCTTGCCCATCGGTGATGACGAGATCATCGCCCGTTACGCGCAAGCCATGCGCGAGGCCGTCAAGCCGAAATTGCTGCTGCTGTCGCAGGTGACGCCGGCCAACGGCCAGCAAATGCCGGTGCGGGAAATCATGGCGCTGGCGCGCGAACACGGCATCGACGTGCTGCTCGACAGCGCCCATGCGCTGGGACAGGTCGACGTCGACGTGCAGGCCATGGGCATCGATTTCGCCGGTTTCAATCTGCATAAATGGCTGGGGGCGCCGGCGGGACTCGGTGTCGTGTATATCCGCGCCTCGCAGCTGCACAAGATCGAGCCGCACTGTGGCGACGATGACTATCCGCTGGACGATATCCGCAGCCGCCTGCACATGGGCATGCCGCCGATCGGCGCCATCCTGGCCGCACCGGCCGCCTTGGACTTCCATGCGCGCCTGGGCGGCACGCCGGCCAAGATGGAACGCCTGGCCTGGCTGCGCAATTACTGGGTCGAGCGGGTGGCGCGGTTGCCCGGCGTGCGAATCTTGTCGCCGCTCGATGCCAAACGCGGCACGGCGCTGGTGGCCTTTGCCGTCGACGGCATGAGCGCGCGCGATCTGCAGCAAGCCTTGCTGCAGCGCTTCGGCGTCTTTACCGTGCAGCGCAATATCGGCGATACCGATGTCGTGCGCGCCACGGTGGCGGTCACGACCACCACCGGTGAACTGGACCGGCTGGTCGCCGCGCTGACGGCGCTATCCCGCGAGGCGAACGCCTGACAAAACCGCAGCGAGCGTACGCGCAGCAGGTTTGGTCAGGTGTTCTCAGTATTCGCGGCGGTTCGGCTTAATCTCTTGCAGGATCGTCGTGGAGATCTCCTCGATCGACTTGGTGGTCGACGACAGCCAGCGGATACCCTCGCGTTTCATCATTTTTTCCGCCTCGTTGACCTCGTAACGGCAGTTTTCGATGGCCGCATACTTGCTTCCAGCGCGTCTTTCGTTGCGTATTTCCGACAAACGTTCGGGCGTAATGCTTAATCCGAAAATTTTATTCTTAAATTCCAGCAGGGCCGATGGCAGCTTGTCGCGCTCGAAATCGTCGGGAATCAGCGGATAATTGGCCGCCTTGATACCGTATTGCATGGCCAGATACAGGCTGGTCGGGGTCTTGCCAGAGCGCGAAACACCCACCAGAATGACATCGGCCGAGGACAGGTTCTTGTGCGACTGCCCATCGTCGTGCGCCAGTGAATAGTTGATCGCCTCGATGCGGTTCTTGTATTCCTCGCTGTCGACGATGTTGTGCGAGCGCCCGATGGTGTGGGTCGACATCACGCCCAGTTCCTGCTCCAGCGGGGCGACAAAGGTCTGGATCAGGTCCATGTGCATGCCGCTGGACTTGCGGATCACGGCCGACAAGTCGTTCTTCACCAGGGTGGAGAAAATGATCGGGCGCTGGCCATCGGCGGCGAAGGCTTCGTTGATCTTGCGCGCCGCATCGTAGGCCTTGTCCATGGTGTCGATGAAGGGCAGGCGGATCTGGCGGAAGCGCAGATCGAACTGCGTCAGCACCGAGTGGCCGAACGTCTCGGCGGTGATGCCGGTACCGTCGGAAACGAAGAAAACGGTGCGGGCCGCGGAGGGCAGAGGAGGGCGTGGTTCTTGTGTCATGGGTTTTCGGATCAAGATTGTGCGTCGTCAATTTGCGCCGCACAAGGTAAAATGGCTGCAACGGTATGATTGTGCTGCACGACGCCAAGAATAACAAGAAGACTGTCTGTGCGCCGCGCGTAAAGATTTCTATCATCAGTAAGGGTGTCATTATGACCAACGCAGTATCGCAACAGCAGGAAGACAAGGACGCGGTGTATGTTGCCTCGTTCGAGCATTTGCGCATGACGGATGTTGAATCCGTCGGCGGCAAGAACGCCTCCCTGGGCGAAATGATCAGCCAGCTGGCGGAAGCCGGCGTGCGCGTGCCAGGCGGCTTTGCCACCACGGCGCAGGCCTTCCGCGACTTCCTGTCGTATAGCGCCAACGGCGGCTTGCCGCTGGCCGACCGCATCGCCCAGCGCCTCGAAGGGCTGAACATCGATGACGTGCGCGCACTGGCGCAAGCCGGTGCCGAGATCCGTCAATGGATCGTCGAAACGCCGTTCCAGCCACGCCTGGCCGCTGAAATCGATCAGTTCTACGCCAAGCTGGTGGCCGATTCCGACACCGAAATGTCGTTTGCCGTGCGTTCCTCGGCCACGGCGGAAGACTTGCCGGACGCGTCTTTTGCCGGTCAGCAAGAAACCTTCCTGAACGTGGTCGGCATCGACAACGTGCTCGACGCCATGAAACAGGTGTTCGCGTCGCTGTACAACGACCGCGCCATCTCGTACCGCGTGCACAAGGGCTTTACGCACGCTGAAGTGGCCTTGTCGGCCGGCGTGCAGCGCATGGTGCGTTCCGACCTGGGCGCGGCCGGCGTGATGTTCACCATCGATACGGAATCGGGCTTCAAGGACGTGGTCTTCGTCACTTCCAGCTATGGCCTGGGCGAAACCGTGGTGCAGGGCGCCGTCAATCCCGATGAATTCTATGTGCACAAGCCGATGCTGGAAAAGGGCAAGTCGCCCGTGATCCGCCGCAATATCGGCTCGAAGCTGCTGAAGATGGAATTCACGAACGAAGCGAAAGCCGGCCGTTCCGTGAAAACCGTCGACGTGCCGGTCGAAATGCGCAACCGCTACTCGCTGAACGACAGCGAAGTGGTCGAGCTGGCCAAGTACGCCGTCATCATCGAGAGCCACTACGGCCGTCCGATGGACATCGAGTGGGGCAAGGATGGCCGCGACGGCAAGCTGTACATCCTGCAGGCGCGTCCCGAGACCGTCAAGTCGCAGCAAAAGGCGACCGACGTGCAGGAACGCTTCAAGCTGAAAAGCACGGGCACCGTGCTGACGTCCGGCCGCGCCATCGGCCAGAAGATCGGCGCCGGCCCCGTGCGCGTGATCCACGATCCGGCCGACATGGAGCGCGTGCAGCCAGGCGACGTGCTCGTTGCCGACATGACGGACCCGAACTGGGAACCGGTCATGAAGCGCGCGTCGGCCATCGTCACCAACCGTGGCGGCCGCACTTGCCACGCAGCAATTATCGCCCGTGAACTGGGCGTGCCGGCCGTCGTCGGCTGCGGCGACGCGACCGACGTACTGAAAGACGGCACGTTCGTCACCGTCGTCTGCTCCGAAGGCGACGAAGGCAAGATCTACGACGGCTTGCTGGAAACGGAAGTGTCGGAAGTGTCGCGCGGCGAATTGCCGAAGCTCGATACCAAGATCATGCTCAACGTGGGCAATCCGCAGCTGGCGTTCGACTTCCAGTCCGTGCCGAATGCGGGCGTGGGCCTGGCGCGCCTGGAATTCATCATCAATAACAATATCGGTGTGCATCCGCGCGCGATCCTCGAATACCCGAACATCGATGCCGACCTGAAAAAGGCCGTGGAATCGGTGGCGCGCGGCCACGCTTCGCCGAAAGCGTTCTATATCGACAAGCTGGCCGAAGGCATCGCCACCATCGCCGCCGCGTTCTGGCCGAAGAAAGTCATCGTGCGCCTGTCCGACTTCAAGTCGAACGAGTACAAGAAGCTGATCGGCGGTTCGCGCTACGAGCCGGACGAGGAAAACCCGATGCTGGGCTTCCGCGGTGCGGCGCGCTACCTGTCGGCCGACTTCTCCGAAGCGTTCAACATGGAATGCGAAGCGATGAAGCGCGTGCGCAATGACATGGGCCTGACGAACGTGGAAATCATGGTGCCATTCGTGCGCACCCTGGGCCAGGCCGAGAAAGTCATCGACTTGCTGGCAAAGAATGGCTTGAAGCGCGGCGAGAACGACTTGCGCGTCATCATGATGTGTGAAGTGCCGTCAAACGCCATCCTGGCCGACCAGTTCCTCGACCATTTCGACGGCTTCTCGATCGGTTCGAACGACCTGACCCAGCTGACCCTGGGCCTGGACCGCGATTCCGGCATGGAATTGCTGGCCGCCGATTTCGACGAGCGCGATCCGGCCGTGAAAGCCTTGCTGGCCCTGGCCATCAAGGCTTGCCTGGCACGCGGCAAGTACATCGGCATCTGCGGCCAGGGTCCTTCCGACCATCCGGACTTCGCCGTCTGGCTGATGGAGCAGGGCATCGAATCAATGTCCCTGAATCCCGACTCGGTGATCGACACCTGGCAAAAGCTCGCTGCGCTGAAAGCGTAAGCGTCTTGCCCGCCTTCTGAAAACCCGCTGCCGCTCACCCGGCAGCGGGTTTTTTTATGGCTATGTCACCGTCAGATGTGGGAACACTCCCAGCGTTTCCTTCAATAATGTTTCCGGCGAACGGATACGCCTGGCGTCGAGTATCCAGCGCCAGCCCAGGTAATTCGGCAGGTAGCGCGTCGCCACGCCGTGAAAGGGGCGTAGCCATGCCCGCAGGCGGCTGTGATATGCATTGACGTTCTGTACATGCGCGGCGCCCTGCACGCGGATGCCTGCGCGCAAATTGACGGCCTGGTGGCTGATCCCCGCTTCCTTGGCAAAGGCGCGATAGGCGGCATGGCCGTCGGTGACCAGCAAAATGTCCTTGTCGATGAAGCGTGGCAGGCAGGCATGCAGCTGCGCTGNCCCTGCACGCGGATGCCTGCGCGCAAATTGACGGCCTGGTGGCTGATCCCCGCTTCCTTGGCAAAGGCGCGATAGGCGGCATGGCCGTCGGTGACCAGCAAAATGTCCTTGTCGATGAAGCGTGGCAGGCAGGCATGCAGCTGCGCTGTCGTCAGCGCTCCTTTTCCCGTGACGAAATCGAGGGTCTGCCCCGTGCGGTCGCGCGCCACCAGGATGCAGACCTGCTCATCGGAAATGCCGCGCTGGCGGGCATGGCCGCCCCGGCGGCGCGCCGGACGTGTCAGATGCCGCGCGCCCTTTTCCGATTCGAGCACATACAGTTCGTCCGCTTCGGCGATGCCATGCAGGCAATGCGGCCGGTCCGTTTTTGCCAACGATAAAAACCGGTGGCGCCAGCGAAAGGTGGTGTTGCGGTGCACGCCCAGCA